>JBEQCP010000004.1:0-59187 GCA_041639215.1 Pseudomonadota bacterium
TAGGGGCTAGGGGCTAGGGGCTAGGGGCTAGGGGCTAGGGGCTAGGGGCTAGGGGCTAGGGGCTAGGGGCTAGGGGCTAGGGGCTAGGGGCTAGGGGCTCTTCTTTGGATTTCGCGGCCTACGGCCGCTCATCCCCTAAATCCTAGCCCCTAACCCCTAAATCCTAACGTCAGACCCTTGCCCCCGACACCGCCACCGCGCCCCAGGTGGTGCGCCAGCGGGCCTTGACCACGCTGAGGCCGGCGAGTGCGACGAAACACAGGCCGGCGAAGATCAGCAGGCCCAGTTGGTAGTCGCCGGTCTGCCCCTTGATGTAGCCGAGGCTCGCAGCCAGATAGAAGCCGCCGATGCCGCCAGCCATGCCGACCATGCCGGTCATCACGCCGATCTCCTTGCGGAAGCGCTGCGGCACCAGCTGGAACACCGCGCCGTTGCCGAAACCGAGCGTGCCCATGACGAGCATGAAGCCCGCCAGCGCCAGCCCCGCGTTCGGCGCACCGAAGCTGACGACGATGAGGAACACGCCGGCGAGCGTGTATACCGTCAGCAGGGTGCGGATGCCGCCGATGCGGTCGGCCAGCATGCCGCCCATCGGCCGCACCAGCGAACCGGCGAAGACGCAGGCGGCGGTGAAATAGCCCGCCTGCACCGGCGCCATGCCGTACTCGTCGTTGAAGTAGATGGTGAGGCTGGAGGCCAGCCCGACGAAGCCGCCGAAGGTGACGAAGTAGAAGAACATGAACCACCAGGCGTCGCGATCCTTCAGCACGGCCATGTATTGATGCAGCGACTTCGGCGGCGGGCAGTCGGGCGCATCCCTGGCGAACACCAGATACACCAGGAAGGCCACGCCGACCGGGATCAGCGCGATGCCGAACACGTTGCCCCAGCCGAACGCGACGGCGAGACCGGGCGCGAACAGGGCGGCGAACACGGTGCCGGAGTTGCCCGCGCCCGCAATACCCAATGCCGTGCCCTGGTGCTGCGGCGGATACCAGCGCGACGCCAGCGGCAGCGCGACCGCGAAGGCCGCGCCGGCAAAGCCCAGCAGCACGCCGAGCACGAGCACCTCGCGGTAGCTGTGGATGCCGCCGAGCCAGGCCCAGGCGAGACCGCCGATCACCACCAGCTGGCCGATCAGTCCGGCCATTTTCGGCTTGAAATGGTCGACCAGCACGCCCATCACGATCCGCAGCAACGCACCGGCGAGCACGGGGGTGGCCACCATCATGCCCTTCTGCGCGGCGGTGAGGTCCAGGGTCTGTGCGATCTGCACGCCCAGGGGACCGAGCATCACCCACACCATGAAGGCGATATCGAAGTACAGAAATGCAGATAACAGGGTAGGCGTATGCCCCGACTTCCAGAAGTCGCGCGTCATGGTGTGCTCCAGCCGAGGCAGGACGGATGTCCTGCCGTATCGTTTTTTGATGTGAGGGTTCTGCGTCAGGCCGCAGCGACGTTGACCGACGACAGATCCAGCCACACGCGCCCGCCTTCGACCTTGACCGGGAACTCGCGCGCGCAGCCTTCGTCGGGCGCGACGGCGCAGCCCGATACCAGCTCGACATTCCAGCCGTGCATCGGGCAGGTCACTTTCCTGCCGTGCACGATGCCCTGCGACAGCGGACCGCCCTTGTGCGGGCAGCGGTCTTCCAGCGCGAACACTTCGTCGTCGGCGGTGCGGAACACCGCGATGTCGAGGTTTCCGTGACGCACCACGCGTGCGCCGAGTCTGGGGATGTCGTTCACATCCAGGATGTCGGTCCATTGGTTCATGTCGGCTCCTTATGCGGCGACGGTTTCGAATTCATGCTTGAGCTTGCCTTCCCTGGCACGCTCAAGCCACGGGTCGCGCTCGACCGACAGCGCGAACAGCAGGCGCTCGTACAGCGCGCGCCGGCCTTCGTTGTCGTCGAGAATCTTCTTCTTCACGTAGTCGAGGCCGACGCGCTCGAGGTAGTGCACGGTGCGGTCGAGGTAGCGCGCCTCTTCGCGGTACAGCTGCAGGAAGGCGCCGGAGTATTCGAGCACCTCGTCGGGCGTCTTCACCTTGACCAGGAACTGCGCGACCTCGGTCTTGATGCCGCCGTTGCCGCCGACGTAGATCTCCCAGCCGGAGTCGACGCCGATGATGCCGACGTCCTTGATCGCGACTTCGGCGCAGTTGCGCGGGCAGCCCGACACGGCGAGCTTGACCTTGTGCGGCGCCCACATCTTGAAGAACACCTTTTCCAGGTCGATGCCCATCTGGGTCGAATCCTGGGTGCCGAAGCGGCACCACTCGCTGCCGACGCAGGTCTTCACCGTGCGCAGGGCCTTGCCGTAGGCGTGGCCCGACGGCATGTCGAGGTCGGCCCACACCTTCGGCAGGTCTTCCTTCTTCACCCCGAGCAGATCGATGCGCTGGCCGCCGGTGACCTTGACCGAGGGAATGGCGTACTTCTCGGCGACCTCGGCGATGCGGCGCAACTCGGACGGCGTGGTCTGCCCGCCCCACATGCGCGGGATGACCGAATAGGTGCCGTCGCGCTGGATGTTGGCATGCGCCCGCTCGTTGATGAAGCGCGACTGCGGATCGTCCTCGGCCTCGCCCGGCCAGGTGGAGATCAGGTAATAGTTGAGCGCCGGGCGGCAGCTGGCGCAGCCGTTGGGCGTGCGCCATTCCATGAAGGTCATGACCTGCGGGATGGTCAGGAGCTTGTTGTCGCGGATCGCCGCGCGCACCGCCTCGTGGGTGTGGTCGGTGCAGCCGCACATCGATTTCGTCTTCGGCGTGGCGGAATAGTCGCCGCCTGCGGTGACCGCGAGGATCTGCTCGACCAGCCCGGTGCACGAGCCGCACGACGACGAGGCCTTGGTGTGCTTCCTGACATCCTCCAGCGTGAACAGGCCCTTCTCGCGGATCGCCTTGACGATGTCGCCTTTACAAATTCCATTGCAGCCGCACACTTCCATGTCGTCGGTCATCGCCGCGGCCTTGTTGATGCCCTGGTGGCCGAGGTTGCCGCAGTGGTCCTGCCCGAACATTAAATGATCCCGCAGTTCGGACACGTCCTTGCCGTCACGCAGCAGCGAGAAATACCAGGCACCGTCGACGGTGTCGCCGTACATCACGCCGCCGACGAGCTTGTTGTCTTTCAGCACCAGTTTCTTGTACACGCCGCCGATGGGATCGGAATAGAGGATGGCTTCGGTACCTTCGCCGCCGATGAAGTCGCCAGCGGAGAAGAGGTCGATGCCGGTGACCTTGAGCTTGGTCGAGGTGACCGAGCCCTGGTAGCGGCCGATGCCATAATGCGCCAGGTGGTTGGCGCACACCTTGGCCTGTTCGAACAGCGGTGCGACCAGGCCGTAGGCGACGCCGCGGTGCGCGGCACATTCGCCGATGGCGTAGATGCGCGGGTCGAAGGTCTGCAGCGTGTCGTTGACGACGATGCCGCGGTTGCAGTGCAGGCCGGCGGATTCGGCGAGCTCGCTGTTGGGGCGGATGCCGACCGCCATGACGACGAGGTCGGCAGGCACAGATTCGCCATCACCTTCGACATTGCTCAGGTCAGGCTTGAACTTGATCGCGGCCACTCTTCCGCTCTCTCCGCGCACCAGTTCCGCAGTCTGCTTCTGCAGCAGGAACTTCATGCCCTTCTCTTCCAGGCTCTTCTGCAGCAGGCGCGCGGCGGGTTCGTCGAGCTGGCGCTCCATCAGCCACGGCGCGATATGCACCACGGTCACGTCCATGCCGCGCTTCATCAGGCCGTTGGCGGCCTCCAGGCCCAGCAGCCCGCCGCCGATGACGACGGCGTGGCGATACTGGCTGGACGCGCGGATCATCGCGTCGACGTCGGCGATGTCGCGAAAGCTGATGACGCCTTCGAGGTCGGCACCGGGCACCGGCAGGATGAAGGGATTGGAGCCGGTGGCGAGCAGCAGGCGGTCGTATTCGGCGCGGGTGCCGTCGTCGGCCTCGACGCAGCGCGCGGCGCGGTCGATCTTCACCACTTTCTTGCCCATGTGCAGGGTGATGCCGTTTTCCGCATACCAGTCGAGCGGGTTCAGCACGATGTCGTCGACCGTCTGTTCGCCGGCGAGCACCGGCGAGAGCAGGATGCGGTTGTAGTTGGGGTGCGGCTCGGCGCCGAACACGGTGATGTCGTAGAGGTCGGGCGCGAGCTTGAGCAGTTCTTCCAGCGTGCGCACCCCGGCCATGCCGTTGCCGACCATCACGAGCTTCATCTTGGGACCCTGTCCCATGGGCGTACTCATATCCATCTCACCACTCCAAACACATGACCAAAAGTGATGACCGAGATACGCCGTTGCATTCGGTCTGCCTGCATGACACCTAGCAATCGCCATGCCACGCGGACGACATTCGGCTTACGCCTTGTTTCAAAAGGGATTGCGCCCTTCACCTTCCGAGCCGCATGGCGCGCCGCGCACTCTCTTGGTGCCCGGGCTGGCGACGTGCACCGAAACTTACGCCGCCGCCCGCCCGAAGCCGTTGATCGCCGTGATCGCGCGCGCCTGGTTGAGATCCTCGGTATAACCGGCCGCGTAGAGGCACACCGCCAGCTGGTTGCGGATCGGCAACGGCAGCGGCAGGTGGTCGCGCATGACCCGGTCGATCCAGACGCCGGTCGCACGCGCGTCGATCGCCGGCAGATTGGCGAGCATGGACGACGCCGGCTGCGCTTCGTACACCTGCTGCGCCTGCCCGTCGCGCACCAGCACCATGTCGGGCCGCTGCGAGGGGTCGGCGAAAGCCTCGCCCTCGCAGCCCTGCAGCACCAGCGCATGGCCGCCCAGCGCCTCCAGCACCGGACGCACCGCGTCGATCGCGCTCGCCGATTGCACCGGCGTCACCCGCACCGCATGCTCGCCGGCCACGTCGGCGATCGCCGCCAGCCGCGTCGCCACCCCGTCGACGCCCAGCCGCGAACGCAGCGCCAGCAGCGCCGCGAGCCCCGGGCTCAGCAGCGCCACCGGCGCGAAGGCGATGCCCTCGTCACGCAGGTGTGCGTTCACCTGCGCGGCGCTGCCGCACGGCATGATGCCCAGCTCGCGCAGCACGTAGGCCGCCGCCGTGCCGCCACCGCCTTCGAGCACGCCATGGATCAGCACCGGAATGCCGAAGCTCTTCAGCAGCAGCGCGAGCAGCGGCGTGAGATGAGGATGCTCGCGCACGCCGTGGTAAGTCGGCAGCACCACCGTGCGGAAGGGCCCGGACGGCGCGACGAAATCCGGCAGCCGCTCGGCCAGCGCCGCATGCAGGCCGATCCAGGCATCGACGCCGGGATCGTGCTGGTTGAACGCCACCAGGAAGGCCGCGGTTTCCAGTTCCGGCACGCCGCCGTCGAGCAGCGCCGCGCCCAGCGCACGCGCCTCGACGAATCCCAGTCCATCGCCGGCTTCGATCTGGCGGATCAGCGTGGCGTAGCTCATTTCTGTTTTTCCGCGAAATGCGCAAAGCAGCACGAAGGCAGGGCCGACAACCGGCAGAGCTCGGTTCCGCCCCGGCTGCGCGCGTCTCCGGCGCAGGACAGCTTCCGCAGTGCGCACCGCAGCATCCGGCCGATCGCCCCCGCCTGCGTGCCAGCCTGGGTATGCAATCGAGAGCTGATCGTCATGCCGCCACCCGATTGGTCGCGATCAGCCGCTTCAGTTCCGGCACGCACGAGCCGCATTCGGTGCCGCATTTGAGCGTGGCCTGCAGCGCGGCGAGATCGGCGCCCGCGGCGATGGCGGCGACGATGTCGGGCTCGGCGACGTTCAGGCAGTTGCACACCACGCGGCCGCGACCGGTTCCGCCGGCCGGGGGACGCGCCACCGGCGCCAGCATCCAGGCGCGCAGCGAGGCGGCCTCGGCGCCTTCGACGACGACGTCGCGCAGCCAGTCGAAGGCGGCCGTCTCGCCGGTGAGCCGCGCGGCGGTCACCTTGCCGGACTCGACGCGCACCCGCTTGGAAATGCCGCGCGGGTCCTGGTAGGCCATTACTGCAAGCGGATCGTCGAGGCCGAGCGCGGCGTCGAGTTCGGCCAGCAGCGACTCCGGCAGCGGCTGGGTGTGCGCGAGGCGCAGCGTCAGCACATCGCGGTCGCGCCCCGCAAGCCCGGCGGCGGCGTAGTCGCAGGCGCGCAGCAGCGGCTGCACGGCGTCGAGCATTTTCACGCCGTCGCCCACCGCCAGCGCGGCCATGCGCCAGGGCAGTTCGGCCTTCGCCACCTGTACCGCGGCGTGCTTGAGTTCGGGCTGCTTCGACACCGCGTCGAACACCGGCAGCGTCAGCGCGTTGATTCCGCGCCCCCCCATGAAGCGCGCGCCCCAGTGCATCGGCAGGAAGCACTGGCCCGGCCGCACGCTCTCGCTCGCCTCAACCGCGACGACCACGTCGCCGCGCCGGCTCTTCACGCGCACCAGGTCGCCGGCCTGCAGCCGCCGCAGTTCGAGGTCGCGCGCATTCATCGCCAGGCGCGGCATGTCGGCGTGGGCGAACAGGCGCGCCACGCGGCCGGTACGGCTCATCGCGTGCCACTGGTCGCGCAGGCGGCCGGTGTTGAGGTGCAGCGGATAGCGCGCGTCGATCGGCTCGGCCACCGGCTTGTAGGGCGCGGCGTGGAAACGCGCGCGGCCGTTCGCGGTCGGGTAGACCCCGTCGGCGTACAGGCGCGCGCGGCCCGCCGTCGCGCCTGCGGGAAACGGCCATTGCTGCGGGCCGGCATCGAGCAGCGCATACGACAGGCCGCCGATGTCGAGGTCGCGCCCGCGCGTGGTCTCGCGGTGCTCGTCGAACACGGCCTCGGCGCTGGCGTAGGGAAACAGCCGCGCGCCCTTGTCCGGGTCGAGCCGCCGCGCGAAATCGCAGACGATGGTCCAGTCGGCACGCGCCTCGCCGGGCGGCGACACGGCGGCATGGACGCGCGAAATGCGGCGTTCCGAATTGGTCATGGTGCCGTCGGTCTCGCCCCAGGTCGACGCCGGCAGCAGCACGTCGGCATAGGCCGCGGTCTCGGTGTCGGCGTAGGCTTCCTGCAGCACCACGTACTCGGCGGCCTGCAGCGCCTCGTGCACGAGATTCTGGTCGGGAAGCGACTGCGCAGGGTTGGTGCAGGCGATCCAGATCGCCTTGATCTCGCCGCGCCTCACCGCCTCGAACATTTCCACCGCGGTCTTGCCCGACGTCGCCGGCACGTCATCCACGCCCCACAGCCGCGCAACCTCGGCACGGTGCGCGGGGTTATCCAGATCGCGGTGCGCGGACAGCAGATTCGCCAGCCCGCCGACCTCGCGCCCGCCCATCGCGTTGGGCTGGCCGGTGAGCGAGAGCGGCGCGGCGCCAGCCTTGCCGATCTGGCCGGTGGCCAGATGCAGGTTGATCAGCGCGGCGTTCTTGTCGACACCGCAGCTCGATTGATTCAGTCCCTGGCAGTACAGCGACAGCGTCGGCCCGGCGGCGAACCAGCGCGCCGCCTGCACGATGTCGGCCGCCGCCACGCCGCAGATCGGCGCGACCTTCTCCGGCGTGTAGTCGCGCACCAGCTCGCGCAGCGCCTCCCAGCCCTCGGTGTGCGCGTCGATGGCGGCGCGGTCGATCCGCTCTTCCCACAGCATGACGTTGAGCATCGCGTGATACAGCGCGACGTCGGTACCGGGCAGGATGGCGAGATGCAGGTCGGCCTCGGCGGCGGTGTCGGTGCGGCGCGGGTCGACCACGACCAGCTTCAGATCGGGCTTGGCCTGGCGCGCCGCCTCGATGCGGCGGAACAGGATCGGATGCGCGTACGCCGTGTTGGCGCCGGCGATGAAGATCGTGCCGGCGGCCTCGATGTCGTCGTAGCAGCCGGGCGGCGAATCGGCCCCGAGCGTCGCCTTGTAGCCCGCCACGGCGGACGACATGCACAGGCGCGAATTGGTGTCGACGTTGTTGGTGCCGATCAGGCCCTTGGCGAGCTTGTTGAAGACGTAATACGCCTCGGTGGTGAGCTGGCCGGAAATGTAGAAGGCGACGGCGTCGGGGCCGTGCGCCGCGATGACCGCGCGGAATTTTTCCGCCGCATGGTCGAGCGCTTCGTCCCAGCCCGCCTGCCGGCGCGGCGAGACGCGGTCGCTGCGCAGTTCGGGATGATGCACACGCCCCGACGCCTGCGCCGCGAGGTGCAGCGTCGCGCCCTTGGTGCAGAGCTTGCCGCGATTGGCCGGATGCGCGGGATCGCCGCGCACGCCGGTGATTTTCCCGGCCTCGGCCTCGATCAGCACCCCGCAGCCGGTGCCGCAATAACAGCAGACAGATGAAACGACAGACATGATGGCTCCTCGCCCTGTCTGCCAGCAGGCTCTGTGCCAGGGGGGCACAGCGTAGTGAATTCAAGGGCTTGGCGAGATCCGCGCAGGCACGCAACCGGCGGCACGCTCGGCCACGGTGCATGGGCGGGGCGGGGTGCTGCAAATTGGTGCGGCGCTTCCCGCGCCCGACGGGCGTGCCCGAACCGCGCTCAGTCCTGCCTGTCGCGCGACTCGTACTCGATGCCGCCGAGGTACCTGAACATGAAGTTGTAGAGCGCACAGCCCAGGGCCGTCATGAGATAGCCCATGACCAGATAGACCACCGGAAAAACCAGGAAGAAAGCTGCCGAGGGCTGACTGACGGGATTGCCGCCGGCGTCCACGCCGGGCGGGATGAAGGACGCCAGCAATGCCATCGGCACCACGAAAACCAGCGAACCGAGCGCGGTGAGCACCCCGAACACCTTGCCGTTCTGGTGTGGCGACAGGCGCGAAATCTGTACTTTCATTTTCTTCTCCTCCCTGGATCGACTTGTTGACGGGCCCTCCCGCCACGCGGTCTGCGGATCGACAGCGTGGCGCCCCGGCCGTCACGGATTATGCACCCGCCGTCCCGAAGGCCGCGTTCCGGCAACGGCGCGGCGCGGCGCGGCGCGGCGCGGGCAGCAGCATGCAGGGCGGACAGGTATTGAATAATCCCCCTGCGCCCCTACATTGAAATCAGGTCGCACATGCGACGCGATTCACGATCCGTTCAACCGTATGTGGAGGATGCCCATCATGCCCAATCTCACCCGCTACGATCCCTTCAGCCTCGCCCGCCTCGACCCCTTCGGCGATCTCGACGACCTGTTCAAGGGCTTCTTCGTGCGCCCGGTCGCGTTCGAGGGCCAGCCGCAGATGCAAATCAAGATGGACCTGAAGGAAAACGACGGCGCCTATACCGTGCATGCCGACATTCCCGGCGTGAAGAAGGAAGACATCTACGTCAGCATCGAGGGCAACCGGGTGTCGATCAGCGCCGAAACCCGGATGGAAAAGGAAGAGAAGGAAGGCGAGAAGGTGCTGCGCTCCGAGCGCTACGTCGGCAAGGTGGCGCGCAGCTTCACCCTGGGGGAGGACGTCGACGAAGCGAAGGCGCAGGCCAAATACAGCGACGGCGTGCTGGAGCTGGTGCTGCCGAAGAAGGCGGCCAACTCGGCCCGCAAGCTGACCATCGAGTAAGCCCCGGCCACGCCGGCCCAGGGCGGCGTCCGCATGCGGGCGCCGCCCTTTTTCGTCACCCGCCTGGCCGACAGCGCCACTGGCCGGGCCCGCTATAATCCAGCCCTTCCCATCCGGTCTCTCCACTCCCCATGGAAGTCCTGCTTCTGATTGCACTGATCGTGCTGAACGGCGTGTTCGCCATGTCGGAAATCGCGCTGGTGACGGCGCGCCGCGCCCGCCTTGCCCGGCTCGCCGACGACGGCGACGCCGCCGCCACGGTGGCCATCAAGCTGCACGACGACCCCACGCGCTTCCTGTCGACGGTGCAGGTCGGCATCACCTCGATCGGCATTCTCAACGGCATCATCGGCGAGGCCGTGCTGGCCGGCCCGCTGGCAGTCCGGCTGCAATCGCACGGCATGGACGCGGAGATCAGCCACATCGCCTCGACGGCGCTGGTGGTGATCGTCATCACCTACGTCTCGATCGTGATCGGCGAGCTGGTGCCCAAGCGCATCGGCCAGTTCAACCCCGAGGGCATCGCCCGCCGGGTGGCGCGTCCGATGAACTGGCTGGCGATCCTGGCGCGTCCGTTCGTGCGCCTGCTGTCGGTGTCGACCGATGCGCTGCTGCGCCTGCTCGGCAAACAGGCGAGCACCCAGGAAGGCGTGATCGAGGAGGAAATCCACGCCCTGCTGGAAGAAGGCTCGGAAACCGGCGCGATCGAACAGCAGGAACGCGAGATGGTGCGCAACGTGTTCCGTCTCGACGAGCGCCACATCCACTCGCTGATGGTGCCGCGCGCCGACATCGTCTACCTCGACACCACGCTGCCGCTGGAAGACAACCTGCGCCGCGTCGCCGAATCGGAACACTCGCGCTTTCCGGTCTGCAGAGGCGGGCTCGACGAGGTGCTCGGCATCGTCAGCGCCAAGCAGCTGCTCAATCAGTCGCTCAAGGGCGGCCACGCCGATCTGGCAGCGCAGCTGGTGCCGGCGGTCTACGTGCCGGAAAGCCTCACCGGCATGGACCTGCTGGAACAGTTCCGCGCCTCCGAGACGCACCTGGTGCTGGTGATCGACGAATACGGCGAGATCAACGGCCTGGTCACGCTGCAGGACGTGCTGGAAGCGGTGACCGGCGAATTCAAGCCGCGCAGCCCGGCCGAAGCCTGGGCAGTGCAGCGCGAGGACGGCTCCTGGCTACTCGATGGACTGATCCCGATTCCCGAACTGAAGGACCGGCTGGAACTGAAAGTCCTGCCGGAGGAAGACCGCGGCCGCTACCACACCCTGAGCGGGCTGATGATGTGGCTCGCCGGCCGGCTGCCGCAGACCGGCGACGTGCTGGCCTGGGAGAACTGGCGGCTCGAAGTGGTCGACCTCGACGGCAAGCGCATCGACAAGGTGCTCGCGACGCCGATCCCGCCTGTCGAGACGGATCAGCCGGGCGCGCCCGACTGAGGCCGCTCAGGCCTTCTCGCCGCTCGCCACCAGCAGCGCACCCCACGGCAGTATGCCGGGCACGATGCGCTCGATCGCCCGTGCTGCGCGTGTTGCACCCGGCAGAAAAATCGCCGAGCGCAATTGCAGATCGCGCACCGGCAGCCCGGCGAAGAAGGCGCGCACCTCGCGCGCGCTGTGCCAGCGTGCGCCGCGATACGCGCCGCTGCCACCGCCACGTCCCTTTTGCCGATACAGCAAACTGGCACGGTTGAGCCAGCCGATCGCGTAACGACGCCGCGCCACCCGCACGCATTCGGCGACCGCGCGGCGCTCGTCGTCGACGAAGCACAGCGCGGCGATCGACAGCACGTGATCGAAGCTGGCGTCGGCAAACGGCAGCGTCCGCGCATCGCCTTCGACCCATTGCAGGGCCGGGCTGCTGTGGGAGCGCGCGTAATCCAGCCAGACGGGATTGGGGTCGAGCCCGGTCACGACGAGATCGTCGGCCGCGGCACGCCGGCTGAACCAGCCGCTGCCGCAGCCGACGTCAAGCAGGCTCTCGCCCGGCCGTGCCGCGAGTCCGCGCGCGGCGAGCGCGTATTCGGTCTCGCCGATCCAGCGGCCGCGCGGCGTGGCGTACTAGGCGTCGTAGTCGGCCGGGGTCATGCCCGGCTCAGTGACCGGCCGGCCGGCTGGCGCGCGCGTGGGCGTCGAAGCCGCCCTTCTTCTTCCAGCCTTCGAGGCCGTCCTGCAGCACCTTGACGTTGTCGTGGCCGAGCACGCGCAGCGCGAACACCGCCTGTGCCGACAGCGAACCCGAATTGCAGTAGACGACGACCATGCGGTCCTTCGGCAATTCGGCACGGCGTGCCACGGCCTGGCGCCATTCGATGTTGACCGCGCCGGGGATGTGCTCCTTCCCGAACTGCGCGGCGTCGCGCGCGTCGACGATGAAGACCTTGTTCCAGTCGTCCTTCGGGATCTGCTCGGGCCAGATCAGGCTGCTGCCGTATTCGGCGAAGTCCAGGTAGCCGGACAGCGCGTCGACGACGGCGGGGTTCTCTTCGGCCCGGACCGGGGACGTCAGCAGCGCGAGACTGGCGACGAGCGCGACGAGGGTTTTTGTCATGGCAACTCCTTCGGTGAAAAGGCTCAGTCCGCAGGGTTCAAGCGCGGGTGCGTTTCGTCGCAGGCCAGCAGCACGATGAGCCCGGAGGCGAACATGGCGGCGGCGGTGAACCAGAAACCGGCCTCGATGCCGCCGAACAGCGCCGCCACCGCGCCCAGCAGCAGCGCACCGATGCCGTAGCCGAGGTCGCGCCAGAAGCGGTAGATGCCGATCGCCGAGCCGCGCCAGTTGGGATGCGCGATGTCGGACACGGCGGCCGACAGCGTGGGGTACAGCAGCGCCATGCCGAAACCCATCACCGCGGCGGCGAACGACCACCAGAGTTCACCCTCGCCCAGCAGCACCAGCGCGACGCCGGCGCCGCACAGCCACATGCCGGCGACGATGGGCTTCTTGCGCCCGACGCGGTCGGACCAGTGGCCGGTGAAGAACTGCGAGATGCCCCAGACGAAGCCGTAGACGCCGACCACCCAGCCGATGCCGGCGAGGCTCAAACCCTGCTGGTAAAGGTAAACGGGGAAGAACACCCACACCAGCGCGTCGACGAATTTCTCCACCAGACCGGCCTGGCTGATCGACGCCAGACGTTCGTCGCGCCACGACATCAGGGTGAATACCTCCCAGGTCGTTGGCTTGTCGGAGATGTTGCCCGGGTAGCGCGGCTTCGGGCCGGTCATCTGACCTGCCGCGTGCTTCCTGCCTTCAGCGTGCGCCCACGGCAACGTGTCCTTCACCCACAGCAGGGTCAGCAGGCCGGCCGCGCCGACGACCGCGAGGCCGAAAATCAGCAAGCCTTCGCGCGGCCCGTAGGCGGTGGCGAGGTAGCCGGTGACGATGCCGGCGACGGCGACGCCGAAGTAGCCCGCGAACTCGTTGAGGCCGATGGTCAGACCGCGCTGATCGGCGCTGGTGAGATCGAGTTTTGACGTCTGTGTCATCGACCACGCCAGCCCCTGGTTCACGCCGAGCAGCACGGTCGCGGCGACGATCCAGCTCCACGACGGCGCATACAGGATCATGAACGGGATCGGCACGGCGGCGAGCCAGCCGGCGAACAGCACCTTCTTGCGGCCGATGCGCTCGGACAGCCGGCCGGCGACGAAGTTGAGCGTGCCCTTGACGAAGCCGAAGGCGGTGACGAAGGCCATCAGCATCATGAACGAGCCCTTGGCGACGCCGAACTCGGTCTCGGCGAGCGCCGGCACCACGGTGCGGAACATGCCGATGGTGAGGCCGACGAAGAACACCTGCACCAGCTGGTGGGTGAACTGGGCGAGGTTGTGGCGGATGCCGTAGCGGTGTTCGTTCACCACGTGGGCGACGTTCCGGGTGAGCGACATCTTCATTGACCGAGGTTGAAGGCGACCATGCGGTCCATTTCCGCGGGGCGCGGCGGGATCGATTCGGTCAGCGTGGCGACGAATGCATCACGGCTCATCGCCAGCATCGGATTGACACGTTTTTCGAAGCCGATGGTCGACATCGGCTTGCCCGACATGCCTGCGCCGCAGGCACTCCCCGAGGTATGCCCGGGATACAGCTCGACTTCGGCGGGCAAGGTCAGCAGGCGCTGGTGCAGGGTGTCGTAGATCTGGCCGGCCATTTCGGCTTCCTTGCCCGCCAGGTCGGGGCGGCCGGCGCTGCCGACGAACAGGGTGTCGCCGGTGAGCACGAACCACGGCACCTCGGCGCGGCGCTTGTCGGTCACCACCAGGCAAATGGAATCGGGAGTGTGGCCGGGCGTGTGCAGCACATCGACCCAGACGTTGCCGACTTCGATGCGCTGGCCGTCCGCCAACGGATCGAATGCATAGTTCGCACGGCCGGCGTTGGCTTCGTGCAGGCAGTATTTCGCGCCGGCGAGCTCGGCGAGCTTGCGGCCGCCGGAGAAATGGTCGGCGTGCACATGGGTGTCGATCACGTGGGTGATCTTCACGTCCTGCTTCGCGGCTTCGTCGAGGAACCACTGCTCGTCGCCGAGCACCGGGTCGACGGCGACGCCGACGTGGCACGAGCCGCAGCCGAAGAAGTAGGACAGGGTCGCGTCCTTGGCGAGCAATTGACGGAAAAACATGGCGGTCTCCTGGGGAAAGGGTGAGCGGGGAGCGGGGAGCGTCAGGGGGTGGCCAGCGGCAGGCCGGCGGCCAGCCATTCGGGAGTGCCGTCGGCGATCTTCTGTGCGCGGTAGCCGTGTTCCTTCAGCAGCGCCACCGCCTCGGCGGACATCATGCAGAACGGGCCGCGACAGTAGGCGACGATGTCCTTGTCCGCAGGCAGCTCGGCCAGCCGCTGCCTGAGTTCCGACAGGGGCAGCGAGCGCGCGAACGGCAGGTGGCCGCTGGCGTACTCGGCAGACGGACGCACGTCGATCACCACCACCTCGCCGCGGCGCGCCTTTTCCAGCAACGAGCGCCGCGTCTCGGCGTCGAGCTTTTCCGGTGCGGCGAAGATGCGCTCCATTTCCACCTTGAGCTCGACCAGATGCTCTTCTGCCACCGTGCGCAGGTTGACCCACAACGCGCCGACGTCCTCGCCGGACAGTCGATAGGCGATGTAGCGGCCGTCGCGGCGCGTCTCGACCAGCCGCGCCGCCTTCAGTACCTTGAGGTGCGCGCTCGCCAGCTTGATCGAGAGGCTGGCTTCGACGGCCAGTGCCTCGACGGTCTTCTCGCCCTGGGCGAGCAGTTCGAGCAATTCCAGCCGCTTGGGACTGGAGGCGGCCTTGCCGATGCGGGCGACCTGTTCGTAGAGCAGGTCCTTGGTTTGGCGTTTGTTCATGAAGCCAACATTCGCACGATTATTGGAATGTTGCAAGACACATTCAAACCATGACGGTAGCCGCAGGTACCGTCATAAATTGTGCAACGGATTGATTTTGCTCAAGGAGGATTCAGGTTCGGGTGTGATATATACGTACGGCTTGAGCCGCCCGCCCGGTCGCCGGCTCGATACGAGAGCGCCCCAGGCGTCGCCCCCATAAATCTGAAGAATGGAATTTGATGTACCGAGGTAGTCGACTGCACGATGACGTCCCGCCGGGCCAGGACGTCATCGCATGAAACCGAATTGCACCAACCCCGAATGGATCGGACGCGCGAAATGCGCGGTCTGCGATGTGCGCAACTTTGTCCTGTTCGCCGGCCTGTCCGTGCCGGAACTGGATGCCATCCTGCAACCGATCGACAACCTGCACGCCCACGCAGGCGCCATGCTGTACGAACAGGGGGCGCCCGCCTCCAGCGTGTTCACCGTGCGCAGCGGCCTGGTCAAGCTCAAGGTCGACCTGCCCAACGGCGGGCAGCGCATCGTGCGTCTGCTGCGACCGGGCGACGTGGTGGGGCTGGAAGCGCTGGTGGGCGACAGGTATCACCACAGTGCGATCGTGCTGCAGGACGCCGATATCTGCCGCATCCCGCGCGAAGTGGTGATGCGTCTCGACCAGACCAGTCCACAGGTGCATCAGGCGCTGCTGCAGCGCTGGCAGCGCTCGGTCGACCAGGCCGACCATTTCATCACCGCGCTGTCGACCGGCAGCGCCGAGGCACGCATGGCGCGCCTGCTGATCATGCTGGGCTGCACCGTCGCCGATTCCGACTTCGTTTTCCCCAGCCGCGAGGACATGGGGGCGCTGCTCGGCATCACCACCGAAACGGCCAGCCGCATCATCGCCGAGTTCAGGCGGCGCGGCCTGGTGCACATGGACAAGGGCTGCTACATCGGTTGCGACCAGCACGAACTGAGTCGTCTGGCAAACAGTTGAGGCCCGTGTTGCCTGAACGCGACAGCGTGCGATTGACAATTGTCAATCGCCGGCGAATGCGGCAACCACCCTTCTAAAATCGGGCGCATTACCACCTTTGATGAACCAAAAACGGAAAGGCCGGGCCCCGCAGCCCCAACTTTTCACCTGGGAGCGTACATGAAACATGCTGTGAAACCGCTGGCCGCCTGCATGGCAGCCGCATTCGGATTGACGTCGGCCAATGCATGGGCGGCCCCGCCGTCGCCGCCTCCGGTCCAGAACCAGAATGCGAACGGTAGCCAGACCGGCACCGGCACGCCGGCCCCGAGCGTCCCCCCGGTGCTGGCCACCCGCCCGATGACCTCGGTGTTCCCGACCCAGCCCAAGGAGTTTCCCGGCATTCCCTGGGGCAGCTTCCTGCTGTTTCCCGATGTGACGCTCGCCGCCACCTACGACGACAACATCTACGCCGAGCGCACCGACATCACCGAAGACGTGGTCTACACGCTGTCGCCTTCGCTGGATCTGAAATCCAAATGGGCGCGGCATGAACTGAACATCGATTTCGGCGCCGACCTCGACCGCTACCGCAACCACGACACGGAAGACGTCAACGATTACTGGCTGGGCTTCGACGGCCGCTACGACCTCAGCGCCACCACCAACATCTTCGGCGGCGCACGCCACAGCCGCGACCACGAAGACCGCTCCACCCCGGGTTCGCTGAACCCCGCGGCCCAGGCCGAGCCGACGCGCTACGACCACGACGAGGCCCACCTGGGCATCGCCCATGCCTTCGGCGCCTTCCGCCTGCGCGCCGGCGGCACCTGGGATCAGTACGACTACAAGGACGGTGTGTCCGGCACCGGCACTGCGGTCGACAACGACTATCGCGACCACGACCTGAGCTCGCTCGGCGTGCGCCTCGGCTATGTGCTGTCGCCGCGCTACGAACTGTTCGGCCAGGTCGCCACCGACACCCGCGCATACGACCGCCCGATTCCGGGGCAGACGTTCAACCGCGATTCGGACGGCTATCGCGCCGCCGCCGGCGTGCGCTTCACGCTGCAGCCGCAGCGGCTGGCGGGCGAGGTGTTCGCCGGCGTGATGCATCAGGAATACGACCGCGCCGCGTTCTCCGACCTCGACAAGCCGTATTTCGGCGCCCTTGCCGTATGGAAACCGACGTCGCTGACGAGCGTGACCGGCTTTATCGACCGCTCGCTCGAAGAGACCACCGTATTCACCACCGCCCCTGCCACCCAGTACGCGTCCGGCTCGCTCGACACCACCTACGGCTTCGAGGTGGAACGCCGCCTGTCCAGCAAGCTGTCGGTCAGCGGCCGTGCCGCCTACACCCAGAGCGATTTCCAGAACTTCAACCGCAGCGACAGCATCGTCGACGCCGGCGCGGGCCTGCGTTATTACGTGATGCCGACCGTGTTCGTCGGTGCCGACCTGCGCATCGTCGACCGCGATTCCGACAACCAGGACGCCCAGTACAGCCGCAACCAGTTCATGCTCAGCGTCGGCTACACGCCGGCACGCAGCCGCGACTACGCCATCCTCCCCGAAGCCGAGGCTGGCGCGCCCGCCGCCCCGCGCGCGCAGGGCCTGCTCTCCGGTTTCTACGCCGGCGCCCAGCTGGGTCACGGTGGCCTCACCTCGTCGACCTGGGGTCCGCGTGGCGGTGGTGGTTCCGACATCGCCGACATGGGTGGCTTCGGCGCCAGCTACGGCCTGTTCGCCGGCTGGAACGTCGAGATCGACAACTGGGTGCTCGGCCTCGAAGTCGACGCCAGCGACAGCAAGGCCAACTGGTACCACAAGAAAGACAAGGCCGATTCGGTCACCACCTTCGTGGAAAAGGACAGCGGCTACGGCCTCGACCTGCGTGCCGGTTACCAGTTCGACGGCGGCCTGCTCTACGGCAAGCTCGGCGTGGTGCGCACCGACTTCCACACCTATTACGCCGAGAACCAGTACGCCACGGGCGCCTTCGACCGCGACCACACCGAAACCGGCGCCCGCGTGGGTCTGGGCCTCGAAATCCCCGCCTCGTCGAACCTCTTCGTGCGCACCGACTACACCTACACGCGCTACGACGGCTACGACGTGCCCTACCAGTCCGGCGCCGCCGCGACCGACATCACGACGGAAATCTTCAAGAACGGCGACAGCGTGTTCAGCCTCGGCCTCGGCTGGCGCTTCGGCGGCACGCGCCCGGCGGTGGCGTCGCGCTCGGCCACCGAACTGCGCGGCCTCTACACCGGCGCCCACCTCGGCCACGGCACGCTGGCTTCGCAAGCCAGCGGCATCCACGACATCGGCGCCGGCGATTACCCCTTCACCGGCGAATTCGCCAACACCGGCTTCACCGGCGGCTTCTTCGCCGGCTACGGCCACACCGTCAACCGCGTCTATCTCGGCCTCGAACTCGACGCCGAGGCGTCGAATCTCGGCTGGTATCACGAGCGCGATACCGGCGGCCCCGGCGGCCGCGATTTCGCGGTCGAGAAGCGCGGCGGCTACGGCGCCGGTCTGCGCGTCGGCTACGTGCTCGACAACGGCAGCCTGCTGTATGGCCGCGTCGGCGCGGTGCGGACCCGCTTCAACACCCACTACGACAAGGGTCCTTCCAATCCCGTGGATCGCAGCGACACGCTCGACGGCACCCGCCTCGGCCTCGGTGCCGAGATCCCCGCATCCGAGAATGCCTTCATTCGCATGGACTACAGCTACACCCGCTACGCCGACTCGGTCGACTTCGTCACGGCGCACGCCAACGAGGACGTCATGAGCTTCGAGAACAGCGAAAGCCTGGTGCGCCTGGGCCTCGGATTCCGTTTCTAAACGTGTGATCCGGCAGCGAAAAAAGCTGCCGGACATTGCGAATAATCAATGCGGCCATTAAAAAGAGTTGCTACTCTTAAATTGTAGTAAGCAACGCTTGGGAGCCGGCCACAGGGCCGGGGACAAGAAGTCGAAGTTCATTATTTCGGGAGAGAACACATGACATACACCGCATTCAATTTCAAGAAGCTGATCCTCGCCGGCGGCGCCATGTTCGCCATGCTGGCGGTGCCGATGGCCGTCAACACGGTGACCGGTCTGGATCTGGGGGTGATTTCCACCGCCCAGGCAGCTGAAGACGGCGGTGCCAAAAAGGGCAGCGCCAACAAGGGCGGTGCCCATAAAGGTGCAGCCAACAAGGGCGGCCAGGGCAAGGGCAGCGACAAGATTTTCCGCGCGCCGAGCACCACGGAAGAAGACAGCGACCGTCCGGCCTGGGCGGGCGTGAAGGGTGGCAAGGCAGGCGGTGGCGGCAAACCGGCCGGTGCCGGCAGCAAGAAGGGTGACCTGTTCGGCGACATGGTCGTGCTGTTGCGCGACGTCAACGGCGCGCCCATTCTGGTCGACGGCCTGGTTCAGGTGGTTGCGTATTACTACCCTGAAGGCAGCACCACCCTGGTGCCGTTGAAGGATGCAGCCGGCAATCTGGTGACGATTCCCTACAACGCGGAAGGCGATCTGCTGCCCACCGTGACCGTCGACAGCAAGACCTACGATGTCGTCGGCGCCGAAGTCGAACTCGGCCGCCTGAGCGTGGGCCGTGCGCCGACCAAGGTGCTGCAGCATTCGCTCGACGAGGCGATCTCCAAACTCACCGCCGCGGGCGCCGTCATCGGCCTCGATTCAACCGGCCGCCTGACCGTGAACGGCGTGACCATCGACTCGCCGCTGGAAAACCTGGCGCTGTACCTGGACTACATGAAGGATGGCTCGATCGCCGGCGTGACGCTGCCGGCCGGCTTCAATCCCGCCTCGCTGTTCGCAGCCGCGGCCGACAAGACCGGCACCATCACCGTCGATACCGTGGTCTACATGAACTCCATTCTTGGCATCAACAACCTCGCCGCGAATCCGGACCAGTACTACGACTTCTCGACGGTCAACTACGATCGCGCGACGACGTGGAGCAGCGCTACCGCGACCGTGCTGGTTCTGCAGCCGGATGGCTCGTACAAGCCAACCGTTGTGAGCCTGTACGACGCCGTGTTCGGCAGCACCAACTGGGTCGACCCGACCGCAGTGGGCGGCGCGGACGACTTCGCGGCTGCCGCGAACGACTACCTGCAGGTCATCGAGTTCGTTCACGACAACGCGGTTCGTTAATGGTCTGACCGGGCGGTTCGCCGCCCGGTGCACTACATGCAACAGGAGTCATCAGCATGAACGCTTACAGTAAATGGGCAATGATCGCGTTGCTGGCTGCAGGCCTGGCTACGGGCAGCGGGGCCCTGTATGCGGCCGACAGCCATGACGAGGGCCATTCGTCCGGCCATACTTCGGGTGGCAAGGGCAAGGGTCCGAAATACATGGGCGGCGACCGTGGCTCCAGCCACAGCAGCAGCGCCCACAAAGGCGGCAGTTCACATCACGACGGCGGGTCCGGCGGCAGCAAGTCGGTGGAAGGCAAGGTTTTCCACGGCAAGGGCGGCAGCAAGTCCGGCGGCCACGAGGACGGCGGCACCGAGCACACCCACTGATCCGGCCTGGCTGCCGGCAAAGGGCACACGCTTGCGTGTGCCCTTTGTTTTTTCCGGGTCTTCGCGCTATCGGCACCCCGAAACACACTGTCACATCCCGACACGCAGGGGACACGCCGCGGACACCCGCGCTCCCTAAGATGCAGTCCATCGGCTGACGCATCCTGCGCACCGAACGATTCACCGATCGTCCACCCCTACAGGAGTCATCGCATGAAAAACCTCATCCAGGCCGCCGTCTTCACCTCCCTGTTCGCTTCGTTCTCGGCGTTCGCGCACCATCCCGCCGAAGATATCGTCGACGAGGACATCTATTACATGATCGACGAGAACGTGTCCGACACGCCGCACGCCACGCTGGATTTCTCCAGCATGGGGCGCTGATCGACGGATGCCTGGCGGGCGCCGGGCGCCCGCTGCGGAGAAACCGCCCCTGCCGATGGACCGCCATCGGCAGGGGCGGTTCGCATGGGCGCTAGAGGGTGCCGGCGGGACCGCGGTAGACGCAGCCCGAATCGTGGGTTTCCATCACACGGACCTGCGACAGCCCCGGCAGCGCAGGCTTGAGCTGGTTCCACAGCCATACGGCGAGGTGCTCGCTGGTGGGGTTCTCCAGGCCGGCGATATCGTTGAGGCAACGATGATCGAGCGCGGCGTGGATCGGACGCCACGCTGCTTCGATCCCGGCGAAGTCGAGCACCCAGCCGAATGCCGGGTCGATCTCGCCGCTGACGGTGAGCTCGACCCGGAACGAATGACCATGCAGGCGCGAGCAGGGATGGGTGTCGGGCAAGGCCGGCAGGCGCCGCGCACATTGCAGGTGAAAGATGCGGAAGATGTCCATGCACGGATTCTCGCGCATGTCAGGGGCGCTGGCTACGCAAGCCGGGACACAATCGCTACACTATGCAACATTCCATCCCGCCTCCGGAGCACGCATGCCGGCCCCCCGTTTTCAGCTTGCAGCGCTAGCCGCCTGCCTCGTGTTTGCAACCGCCGCCTGTTCGCGCGACAGCGGCCCCACGCTCAGCGCACCTGAAGCGCTGGTCCAGAAACAGGCGGGCCAACTCACGCTGATCGACATCCGCCGTCCCGACGAATGGCGCAAGACCGGCGTGGCCGAGGGCGCGCTGCGCATCAACATGCTGCATCCGCAGGGCGATGCCGGCTTCGTCGGCCAGGTGAGCGCCGAGGTCGGCGGCAACAAGGACGCGCCGATCGGGCTGATCTGCCGCACCGGCAACCGCACCACCCATGTGCAGCGCGTGCTGCGCGAAGCCGGCTTCACCCGCGTGTACAACATCAAGGAAGGCATGGCCGGCAGCAGTGCCGGCCCCGGCTGGGTCGCGCGCGGCCTGCCGGTGGAACCCTGCGTGAACTGCTGAGCGTTTCGCCGGCACGTCTCAGCCGGCGCGGCATTCATCGCCCTTGCCGCCCACCTGAACCGGCGGGCACGGCACCGAGCCGTACGAACAGAACACGCAGCAATCCCCTGGCCTGGGCCGCAGCAGCGCGTGGCAGGCCTCGCATTCGTAATACCACTGGCACGCATCGGTCGGCATGATTTCGGCCCTGGCGTGGCCGCAGGCCGGACAGGTCAGCACGGATTCGACGACCGGCCCGCCCGCCGGCTCCCTGCCCGTCGTGCTCATGCGGCGAGTTCCTTGACCAGCGCATTGCGCCGGCCGGTTTCGCTGCCGGTGAGCGCGAAGCCCTGCAGACGCCCGCTGTCGTCGAGGTGCAGCGCGCAAATGCCGGCATCGCCGCAATCGACCTTCCATCCCCCCGCCGCGCCGGGCTTCGGCGGCAACACCGCGACCGGGTGCGCCGGCGTCTTCACCATTACCGGCATCGCCGGGTAGACGACCTCGGTCGGCGTGCCGGTCAGCGTCGCGGCGAGCGCACGCGCCTGCACCATCAGCGGCTGGACGTAGGGCAGGTTGAGGCCGTCGACCTCGGCACAGTCGCCCATCGCGTAGACGTTGGATACGCTGGTTTCGAGCAGACGGCTGGCCTGGATGCCCCGCCCGCAGGCGATGCCTGCCGCCTGCGCCAGCTGGGTGCGCGGCCGGAGGCCGATCGCCGACAACACGACATCGGTTGCGACCAGCGTGCCGTCGTCGAGCGTCACGACATAGCCCGCTTGCGCGCGCTCGACGCGCTTGCCGGTGCGGCCGAAGTGCCAGGTGACGCCCAGCGCGGCGAGGCTGTCTGCCAGCCGCCGGCCCGCCTCGACAGGCAGCAGGCGCTCGAGCGGCCATTCGCCGAGATGCACCACGTCGACAGCAAAGCCGGCCTGCGCCAGATCGTTGGCGAACTCGCAGCCGATCAGGCCGCCGCCGAGCACGGCGACGCGCTTCTTGCCTTCGACCGCGTCGCGGAAGACGGCGTAGTCGGCGAGATCGTTGACGCTCAGCACGTCGGTTGCGGCCTCGCCGGCGAGACCGTGCGCGAACGGGTCGGCGCCGAGCGCGAGCACCAGCTTGCCGTATTGCAGCTCGCCGGTTTCGGTGCGCAGGCGATGCCCCGCAGTGTCGATCGCGGTGACGCGGGTGTGCGCGAGCACCGTCGCCTTCTGGTCGGCCGCCATTTTCTCCGCGCTGGCGCTGGCGAGTGCCGCGGCGGTGCGGTTGGTGGCGAAGGCGTTCGACAGGCTGGGCTTGGAATAGAAGGCGCCGTCGTCCGCGGTGACGAGCGTGACCGGCGTGTCCGCGTCGCGCTTGCGGATCTCCTTCAGCAGGGTGTAGCCGGCGAGGCCGGAACCGACGATGACGATGGGTTGCATGGAGTTCTCCGAAAAATCAAAGGGGGCGCCGAGCGCCCCCGGGGGTCATCAGACTGCGGTGACTTCGACCATTTCGAAGTCGGCCTTGGAGACGCCGCAGTCCGGGCATTCCCAGCTGTCGGGCACGTCTTCCCAGCGGGTGCCGGCGGCGATGCCGTGCTCCGGGTCGCCTTTGGATTCGTCGTAGATGTAACCGCAAACGATGCATTGCCAAGCTTTCATGATGGGTCCTTTCGTCAATTCAGTGTGCTATCGATGTCGTCAGTCGTTCAGGCCGCGATCGCGTCCTTCTGCGCCTGGTAGTGCTTCGCGTGCTTCTCTTCGACCCTGGCCAGCGCGGCGAAGCGCTTGGCTGCCTTTTCCAGCACGGCCCGGAACATTTCCGCGTGTTCCTTCGATTCGGCGATCTGTTCGTCGATCTCGGCGACCGCGGCGCTGTTGCCCTCGATCATCGCCTCGTGGCGGAACTTCGGATACATCTCGGTGTACTCGTGGGTCTCGCCGTCGATCGCATACTGCAGGCACTTGGCCGGCGTCATGGTCTCGTCGGCGAACAGCAGTTCGGCGTGGCCGAAGGCGTGCAGCATCTCCTGCGCGGCGGTGTCCTCGAACACGCGGGCGGTGGCTTCGTCGCCGGCCTTGCGGCACTGGCGTGCGAACCACATGTACTTGATGTGGGCCATCGACTCGCCGGCGAAGGCGGCTTCGAGGTTCTGGATGGTCGGGGACTTCGTGTTCTGCATGATTTCGCTCCTGTGGTTGATTTGCGTTGTCAATCAAGACAGGAGCGATATTAGAGATCATCAATACATCGATCCAACGGAAAGTCTGCATCGAATCGATTGACACCATCAATCGACCTGGCGCCGGCAGGGTTTTCAGGCGGAGCGGGCGCGCCAGCCTTTCAGCGCCGCCTCCAGCCGCGCCATGCTGACGTAGAAGGTCGGCGTGATGTAGAGCGTGAGGAACTGCGAGAACACGAGGCCGCCGACCACCGCGATGCCGAGCGGACGGCGCGCCTCGCCGCCGGCACCGAAGCCGATCGCGATCGGCAGCGTGGCGAAGATCGCGGCGAAGGTCGTCATCATGATCGGCCGCAGGCGCGTGAGGCTGGCCTCGACGATGGCATCCTCGGCACTCATGCCGGCACGCTGCCGGGTGAGCGCGAAGTCGATCATCATGATGCCGTTCTTCTTCACCAGGCCGACCAGCAGGATGATGCCGACGAAGCTGAAGATGTTGAGCTCCTCGTCCATCAGCAGCAGCACCAGCAGCGCGCCGAACCCCGCCAGCGGCAGCGCGGTGAGGATGGTGAGCGGGTGCCCCAGGTGCTCGTACAGCACCGCCAGCACCATGTAGATGACGACCACGGTGAACAGCAGCAGCAGCGGCAGCTGCACCGTCGACTCCTGGAATTTCTGCGCCGCGCCGGTGAATTCCAGCCCCACTTCCGGCGGCACCACCTCTTTCGCCGCATCGAGCGCGGCCGCCAGCGCGGCGTCGAGCGAGGCGCCGGACGCGAGGTTGAACGACAGCGTCACCGCCGGCTGCTGACCATAGTGGTGCACCGCGATCGGCCCCACGCCCGCCTCCACCCGCGCCACGGCGTCGAGTTGGGTGAGCGCGCCGGACGCGGTCCTGAGCGGCAGCTGGCCGATGACCGCAGGGTCGAGCTGGACTTCCGGCAGCGCCTTGACGCTGACGACGTACTGGTCGCTGGCGCCGTAGATCTCGCTGATGCGGCGGCCGCCGAGCGCGTCGTACAGCGTCTGCTGCACCTGCTGCGCGGTGATGCCGAGGCGGGCGGACGCCAGTTCATCGAGCACGACGCGCAATTCCGGGTTGCGCAGTTCGAGGTTGCTGCTGACGTCGTCGATCTGCGGCACCGCTTCGAGCCGTTTCTCGACCGCGACCGACGCCGCCTTCAGCGCCTCGAAGTCGCCCGAGGTCAGCGTCAGCTGGTAGTCGCTGCTCGACACCAGAGAACCGACGTTGATCGACGCCGGATTCTGGAAAGTCACGTTGACGCCGACGAGCCTGCGCGTCGCCGCGCGCAGTTCGTCGATCACCTCGTCCGCGCCCACGCGGGTGTCGCGCGGCGCCAGACGGATCACCAGACGGCCGACGTTGCCGCCGGTGACGCCGCCGCCGGCCTGGCCGGCCGACGACATCAGGCCTTCGACCGCGGGATGCTTCAGCACGATGGCGGCGAGCTGCTGCTGGCGCGTGCTCAATTCCTCGAACGGAATGCCTTCCGGATACTGCACGCTGGCGAAGATCATGCCGGAGTCGACGCGCGGGATGAAGCCCTGTTTGACCTGCCCGGCCAGCCACAGCATCGCGCCCAGTACCGCGAGCGACAGCAGCAGCATGGCGCCGCGATGGCGCATCGAGGCGCGCAGGGTATCGCCGTACCAGTCGCGGAAGCGGCTGAAGCCGGCGTCGAACGCGCGCGACAGCGGATTGTTGAGCGGCTCGTGCGCCAGGCCGCGCGCGCACAGCATCGGCGTCAGCGTCAGCGCGACCACGCCCGACAGCAGTACGGCGACGCCGATCGACACCGCGAATTCCTGGAACAGCCGCCCGATCATGCCACCCATGAACAGGATGGGCAGGAACACGGCGGCGAGCGAGATCGTCATCGACAGCACGGTGAAGCCGATCTCCTGCGCGCCGTCGAGTGCGGCCTGCATGCGCGTCTTGCCCATGTCGAGGTGGCGCGCGATGTTCTCGATCACCACCACCGCGTCGTCGACGACGAAGCCGATCGCCAGCGTGATCGCCATCAACGAAAGATTGTTGAGGCTGTAGCCTGCCAGGTGCATGAAGGCGAAGGTACCGAGCAGCGAGCTCGGCAGCACCAGCGCGGCGATCAGCGTGGCGCGCACATTGTGCAGGAAGGCGAAGATGACGAGGATCACCAGCACCAGCGCGAGGATCAGCGTGAAGTTGACCTCGTGCAGCGAATCCTTGACGAAGCGCGAGCGGTCCGAGTGCACCTGCAGGCGCACGCCGTCAGGCAGCTCGGCCTCGATCTGCGGCAGCATGGCGCGGATGCGGTCGGCGACCTCGACCGTGTTGGCGCCCGGTTGGCGCTGCACCGCCAGCACGATGGCGCGGGTGCCGTTGTACCAGGTGCGCGTCTTGTCGTTCTCCACGCTATCCTCGGCGCGGCCGAGGTCGCGGATGCGCAGCGCGGCGCCATCCTTGTAGGCGACCACGATGTCGCCGAAATCCTGCGCGTCGGCGAGCGCGACCGGCGCCTTCACCGTGTAGGCGCGTGTCGCGCCGTCGAGCGTGCCCGACGGCAGGTTGGCGTTCGCCGCCTGCACCGCCGCCACCACGTCGCCGAAGGTGAGCCCGCGTGCCAGCAGCCGGGCGGGGTCGAGGTACAGGCGCAGGGCGTACTTCTGCGAGCCGAACACCAGCACCTGCGCCACGCCGGAAAGCGTGGAGAGCCGCTGCGCGACATGCGAATCGGCGATGGCGTCGAGCTCGGTGAGCGGCAGGCGTTCGGCCGACAGCGCGAGATAGAGGATGGGCGAATCCGCGGGATTGATTTTCCTGAGCTGGGGCGGGTCGATGCCCTCCGGCAGGTTGCGCATCGCCTGCGCGACCGCGGTCTGCACGTCCTGCGCGGCAGCGTCGATGTCGCGCCCGAGCTCGAACTGCAGCGTGATGTTGGTCGAGTTCTGGGTCGACTGCGAACTCATCGACTCGATGCCCTGCACCGTCGACAGCTGGCGCTCCAGCGGCGTGGCGACGGTGTTCGCCATCGTCTCGGGGTTGGCCCCCGGCAGGCTGGCGGAAATGCGCAGCGTGGGGAAATCGACCTGCGGCAGGTCGTTCACCGGCAGCTGCTTGTAGGCGAGCGCGCCGAACAGCGCCATCGCCAGCACCAGCATCAGGGTGGCGACCGGGCGTTCGATGAACAGGCGCGACAGGTTCATCCGCGCGCGCCCTCGAGCTTGACCTGACCACCGGCCTTGAGGCGCTGCGGGATCTCGATCAGCACCGGCTCGCCGGCACGCAGGTCACCGCTCACCGCGAGTTCGCCGTCGAGCGCACGCAGCAGGGTCACGTTCTGGATCACCGCCTTGCCGCCGCGCACCACGTAGACGTAGGTGCCGTCCTGCGCATGCTGCAGCGCGGCCTCGGGCACCACGCGCGCGGCGGGTTCGTGGCCCAGCCGCAGGCGCACCCGCACGCTCTGTCCCGGCAGCAGGGCCGACGTACTGTCCGCCAGCCGCACCTTGACCGGTACCGCGCCGCTGGCGCTGTCGAGCTGCGCGTCGACGAAGACGAGTTCGCCGCGTGCGACGGGGGTGCCGCCGAGATCGGGGAAGATCTCCGCCGGAATCGCGCCAGCCGCACGCGCTGCGGCGAGCGCGGGCCAGTCCTGCTGCGCCACGCTGGCGCGCACGTCGAGGCCGTCGGCGGCGACCAGCGTGGTCAGCGCGCCGCCCACCGCCACCAGATCGCCGGGGCGCACCAGGATGCGCCCCACCCGGCCGGCGAACGGCGCGCGCACCTGGGCGTAGGCGACGTCGAGGCGCGCGGCGTCGAGCTCGGCGCGCGCGGTGGCGGCGCGGGCGCGCGCCGCCTCGTGCGCCAGCACCGCGTCGTCGTATTCCTGCTGGCTGATGTAGCCGGACGCCTTCAGTGGCTGCAGACGCTGCAGCTTCCTGTCGGCCTCCGCCATCTCGGCGCGGGCACCATCGAGGCTCGCCCGGCCCTGCGCGCTGCGCGTTTCGGCGGGCCGCGCGTCGAGGCTGAACAGCAGCTGCCCGGCGCGCACGTGGTCGCCTTCCTGCACATGCTGCCGCATCAGCGTACCGCCGGCCTGGGCCGAGATGGCCGCCTGGCGCACCGCCTCGAGCGTGCCGGGCAGTTCGATCACGCGCGGGAAGTCGCGCACCGCGACCGGCGCCGTCTTCACCGTCAGCGCCCGGCCCGGCCCGCCCGCCCCTGCTTCTTCATCCTGCTGCTGGACGCGATAGACGATGCCGGCCGCGAGGGCCAGCACGACGACGGTGACGAGTATGCGGGCGATCATGCTTATCTCACTTGCGGTGCCGCGGGCAGGCGCCCGAGCGCATGGTTCAAACGGGAAAACGCAGCCAGCCAGTCGCTGTCGGCCTGCACCTGCGCCTGGCGCGCACGCGCGCGATCGGCCTGCGCGGTCAGCCATTCGAGCAGGCTGCCGACGCCGGCCTGGTAGCGTGCCTCGGCGGCACGCGCGGACTCGTCCGCGCTGTCGAACTGCAGGGCGATGCCGGTGCGGGCGGTCTGCGCATGGCGCGCATCCTCGAAGGCCTCGACGACCTCGCGCGTCACCGCTTCGCGCTGGACGTCGGCTTCAGCGGCGAGGCGCCCGGCGTCGCGCTCGGCCGCGCGCGCCTCGGCCGCCAGCTTGCCGCCGTCGAACAGGGGGACGCTCAGCGTCACGCCGACGCTGTAGGTGGTCGACGGCGTGCGCTCGTCCTCGAGAAAGAAGGTGCGGCCGCCATTCGCGTTCAGCGTGAGACTCGGCCAGCGCGCGGCGCGTGCGCGTTGGGCCTCGCTGCTGGCGCGCGCGGCGGCGGCTCGCAGGGCCTGCAGGTCCGGACGCTGGCGCTCGGCCTCGGCAAGCAGGTCGGCAACGAGCGTCGCGGCATCGAATCCGGTCGGCGGCGCGCTCTCCCAATCGAGATGCAGCGCCTGCGTCTGCGCCACCCCGGCCGCCTGCTTGAGCACCGCCTCGGCCTTGGCGCGGTCGCGCAGCGCCGCGTCGTGCGATATCCGCACCTCGGCCAGCGCCGCCTGCGCGCGCAGCGCGTCGGCCCGCGACGCCAGCCCCCCGGCCAGCCGCACCTTCACCGCATCGAGGCTCGCGGCGAGTGCCGCCACCTGCTCCGCCTGCGCGTCGACCTGCGCGCGGGCCGCGCGCAGCGCGAACCACGCGGCCTCGACCTCGGCGACGATGTCCTGCAGGGTGCGGTTGTTGTTGAGCAGCGTGGCGACGAGCTGGTAGCGCTGCGCCTCGATGCCGGCCGCGCGCGCGCCGAAATCGAGCAGGACGTAGGTCAGGGAGAGACTGGGGCCGTAGCGGTGCAGCACTGGCACCGAAGCGCCCGAGCTCGACAGCGCCTGGCTGCGGGTGAAGCCGAACTGGCCGGTCAGCGTCGGCCAGCTCGCCGCACTGGCGGCATCGAGGCGCGCCGCTTCGGCCTGGATGCCGAGCCAGGCTGCGCGCGACTGCGGACGCTCGCGCAGCGCATGTTCGGTGAGCGCCGCCAGGCTGGCGAAACGCAGCGTATTGGTGGCGGGAGCAGCGGCGGGCGCGGGAGGTGGCAGACCGTCGAGCCTGAGCCAGAAGTCGCCCGCCTGCGCAGGCAGCTCGAGCGCCAGCGCGGAGCCGGCCAGCGGCCCCAGCATGACGCCCGTCAGCAGGGTGGACACGAGGTTCTTCACGATGCGGGGATTCTAAACGACTCCCCTGCCGACTCCGCCGCACCCTTGCAAGTTCCGGCCACCGATCCGCTTGCGGCTATCATCACGGGATGCAAGCGCGACTCAGCTTCCGTCTCATCCTCGGCGACGACATCGCCCTCGGCCCCGGCAAGGTGCAACTGCTCGAAGCCATCCGCACCACCGGCTCGATCGCCGCCGCGGGGCGGGAACTCGGCATGAGCTACAAGCGCGCCTGGCACCTGGTCGACACCATGAACCGCTGCTTCGCCAGCCCGCTCGTCGAGGCCAGCAAAGGCGGCGCGCACGGCGGCGGCGCCCGCATCACGCCGCTGGCAGAAGAGGTCATCGCGATCTACCGGCGCCTCGAGGCCCGCGCCCGCGCGGCGAGCAAGACCGAGCTCGCTGCGCTGGTGCGTTACCTCGCCACCGATACCTGACCCCCGCTCGCCCAAGCGATTTGTCGTGCGCGGGTTCGATATGACATACTGGAAATAACGAGCCCGGCGCGCGTTCGTTCCGGCTTCCAAATTTTCTGGAGATGCGCATGTTCACCCGCCTTGCCTCCGCGCTTGCCGCCTTCGGCTTCGTGGCGTTCTCGCTCCCCGTCCACGCCGGCGAAGCCGCGGTCGCCGTGGCCGCCAACTTCCTCGCGCCGATGAAGCTGCTGGCGACGCGCTTCGAACAGGCGAGCGGCCATACGCTGGCGCTGTCGTCCGGTTCGACCGGCAAGTTCTACGCGCAGATCAGGAACGGCGCGCCGTTCGACGTGCTGCTCGCCGCCGACGACGAGACGCCGGCGCGCCTGGTGCGCGAAGGCGGCGCGGTGCGCACGCAGACCTACGCCATCGGCAGGCTCGCCCTGTGGAGCGCCGACCCGACCAGACTCGACGGCACCGATTCGATCCTCCGCCGCGGCGCCTACAACAAGCTCGCCGTGGCCAATCCGAGGCTCGCCCCCTACGGCGCCGCCGCCCTGCAGGTGCTGGACACGCTCGGGCTCTCCACGCAGGCGAAGCACAGGTTCGTGATAGGCGAAAGCATCGGCCAGGCCCACCAGTTCGTCGCCAGCGGCAACGCCGACCTCGGCTTCGTCGCGCTGTCGCAGATCTGGCAGGACGGCAAGCTCAGCGGCGGCTCGGCGTGGATCGTGCCGGCCACGCTGCATGCGCCGATCCGCCAGGACGCCGCGCTCCTGAAGCGCGGCGAAGCCAATGCGGCGGCACGCGCGCTGCTTGATTTCCTGAAGACCCCGCAGGCGCAGGCCGTGATCCGCAGCCACGGCTACGACCTCTAAGCCATGACGCTCGCCCCCGCCGACCTCTCCGCCATCACCCTGACGCTGGAACTGGCAGCGGTCACGACACTGGTGTTGATGGCGATCGCCACGCCGCTGGCGTGGTGGCTGACGCACACGCACACACGCCTGCGCGCCATCGTGACGGCACTGGTGTCGCTGCCGCTGGTGCTGCCGCCGACGGTACTCGGCTTTTATCTCCTGGTGCTGCTCGGCCCCAAGGGCCTGGTCGGCGGCTGGATGCAGGCAGCGGGCCTCGACACCCTGCCCTTCACCTTCGGCGGCCTGGTGGTCGGCTCGGTGGTGTTTTCGCTGCCGTTCGCGGTGCAGCCGCTCGCCAACGCCTTCGCCGCGATCGGCGCGCGCCCGCTCGAGGTCGCCGCCACCCTGCGCGCCTCGCCGTGGGACCGCTTCGCGAGCGTCGCCGTGCCGCTCGCCCGCCCCGGCTTCATCACCGCGGCGGTGCTCGCCTTCGCGCATACCGTCGGCGAATTCGGCGTGGTGCTGATGCTCGGCGGCAACATTCCGGGCGAGACGCGGGTGCTGTCGGTGGCGATCTACGACCATGTCGAGGCGCTCGAATACGCCAATGCGCATCTGCTGTCGGCGGGGCTGGTGGCGTTCTCGTTCGTGGTACTGCTGATGCTCGGCCGCTATGGTGGCCACTGGCAAAGAGTGGCGACGTGAGCCGGATCGAGGCGCGCTTCGCGACGACGCTCGGCGCGTTCTCGCTCGATGTCGACATCGCCATGCCGGCGCGCGGCGTGACCGCGCTGTTCGGCCCCTCGGGCTCGGGCAAGACCACGCTGCTGCGGCTGATCGCCGGGCTCGACCGCGCACCGGGGCGACTCATGGTCGGCGACGCGGTATGGCAGGACGAGCGCACGTTTCTGCCGACGCATCGCCGCGCGCTCGGTTACGTGTTCCAGGAAGCGAGCCTGTTTCCGCATCTGTCGGTGCGCGGCAACCTCGAATACGGGATGAAGCGGGTGCCGCCGGACCAACGTAGCGTGGACCGGGACGCGGTGATCGACTGGCTTGGGCTCGCGCCCCTGATCGCACGCGCGCCGCACCAGCTGTCGGGCGGGCAGCGCCAGCGCGTGGCGATCGGCCGTGCACTGCTGGCGAGCCCGCGTCTGCTGCTGATGGACGAACCGCTGTCCGCACTCGATGCCACCAGCCGTGCCGAGATCCTGCCCTTCCTTGAACGGCTGCATCGCGAACTCGACCTGCCCGTCGTCTACGTCAGCCATGCGCTCGACGAAGTCGCACGGCTGGCCGACACGCTGGTGCTGCTCGATTCCGGCCGCCTGACCTACCAGGGACCGCTGGCCGACGGGCTCACCCGCCTCGACCTGCCGCTCGCCCATCGCGATCTCGCCGGCGCGGTGATCGACACCCGCGTCGTCGCGCACGATGCCGCGCTGCAGCTCACCCGCGTCGCCCGTGACAGCCTCGTGCTCGAGCTGCCCGGCCTGCACGGCGCACCCGGCGAGGCGCTGCGGGTGCGCATCGCCGCACGCGATATCAGCCTGGCGCTCACCCGCCCCGAGCACACCAGCATCCTCAATCTGCTGCCCGCCCGCGTCACCGACATTGCCGACGACGCGCCCGGCCAGGTGCTGGTGCGGCTGGAGCACGATGACACGGTGCTGCTCGCGCGCATCACCCTCAAGTCGGCACGTCTGCTGGCCTTGCAGCCCGGCACAGAGGTGATGGCACAGGTCAAAAGCGTTGCGGTCGCCTGAGCACCCGCGACAAGGACCTGACTACAGTTCGGAAAACAGGTAGACCAGCAGCGCGAGGCCGAGCACCACGACCGAGAGGTTCATCGCCATGCCTGACCACGTGCAATAACGTGCCGGGATCTCGACCGGCTTCAGCGTCTTCAGCACGCGCCGGAACTGCACGATCGAAAAACCGATCACGACGAGCGCCAGCACGATGAACGCGATGCCGATCCAAAAAGACAGATCGCGGCCGGCGCCGCCCGCGTCCTGGCGCAGCACATGCAGGAACAGGCCGAAGCGCTCCATCACGAAACCGAAGGCCATGAGGGTGAGACCGGTGCGGTTCCATGCCATCAGCGTACGCTCGGCGGCGAAGAACACGCGCGGGTCGTTGAGGTCGGACATCAGGCAGGCTCCACGTCGTCGGGCAGGCTGGCCTTGAGGGTCGCGGCCAGGCGTTCGAAAGTTTCGGGAAACGGCGCGCGCTTGCGCCACACCAGTGCGATCGTGCGCCCCGGCGGCGGCGACTTGAACGGCCGCACCTCGACCGCCTTCTTGCTGACACGCGGCCCGGCGTCGACCGCCAGCGCCGGCAGCAGCGTCAGGCCGAGCCCCATGCCGACCATCTGGCGCAGGGTCTCCAGGCTGGTGGCACGCACTTCCTCGCGCCCGCTCGTGCCCGTTCCGCAGACGTCGAGCGCCTGATCTCGCAGGCAGTGGCCTTCGTCGAGCAACAGCAGTTTCTCGCCCATGATGTCGGGCACCTTCAGCGTGGCGCGCTTGGCGAGTTCGTGGCCCGCCGGCAGGGCCGCGTAGAACGGCTCATAGAACAGCGGCTCGACACGCAGGCTGTCGTCAGTGACGGGGAGCGCCAACAGACCGGCGTCGAGCTTGCCGTCGGCCAGATGCTCGAGGATCTGCGGCGTCATTTCCTCACGCAGCAGCAGGCGCAGACCGGGGTGTTTCCTGTGTACCAGCGTCAATGCATGCGGCAGGTAGTAAGGGCCGAGCGTGGGGATCACGCCGAAGTGAAGGGTACGTGCCATCGGGTCCTGCGCATGCTTCGCCAGTTCGCGGATGCGCTCCGCTTCCTCGACGATGTTGCGCGCGGCCTGCAGGATTTCCTTGCCGATCGGCGTCGGGGTCACGCGCTTCAGGCTGCGATCGAACAGGGTGACGCCGAGGAAGTCCTCCAGCTTCTTGATCTGGGTGGAGAGCGTCGACTGCGTGATGAAGCAGGCCTCGGCCGCGCGCCCGAAGTGGCCGTGATCGGCGAGCGCCACCAGATATTTCAGCTCCTGCAGGGTCATGGCGATGCGTTCGATTTCATCAATGAAATCATTCTAGACTATTCATGAGACAGATTCTCATTCATGGTCTTAAATGCAGGTCACCCGATTGTTGAATCAACGTCCGACAGGAGGCAACACGATGTCCGAAAGCACATGTCCCTTCCACGTCACCGCCGCCGGCGGCGGCGCCCCGACCGTCCACGACTGGTGGCCGAACCAGCTGAACCTGAAAGTCCTGAGCCAGTTCGTCCCCGAGACCAGCCCGATGGAAGCCTCGTTCGACTACGCCGAGGCATTCAAGAAACTCGACCTCGCCGCGGTCAAGAAGGACCTGTATGCACTGATGACGAACTCGCAGGACTGGTGGCCGGCCGACTACGGCCACTACGGCCCGCTGTTCATCCGCATGGCCTGGCACGCGGCCGGCACCTATCGCATCGGCGACGGCCGCGGCGGCGCCGGTCTGGGCCAGCAGCGCTTCGCACCGACCAATTCCTGGCCCGACAACGTCAACCTCGACAAGGCGCGCCGCCTGTTGTGGCCGATCAAGCAGAAGTACGGCAACCGGATTTCCTGGGCCGACCTCATCGTTCTCGCGGGCAACTGTGCGCTGGATTCGATGGGCTTCAAGACCTTCGGCTTCGGTGGCGGCCGCGTCGACGTGTACGAGCCTGACGAATCGGTGTACTGGGGCTCCGAGACCACCTGGCTGGGCGACACGCGCCGCGGTACGCAGCCCGATTTCGAGAACCCGCTGGCCGCGGTGCAGATGGGCCTGATCTACGTCAACCCGGAAGGCCCCGGCGGCAAGTCCGACCCGCTGCAGTCCGCACGCCTGGTGCGCGAGACCTTCGCGCGCATGGCGATGAACGACTACGAGACCGTCGCGCTCACCGCGGGCGGCCACACTTTCGGCAAATGCCACGGCGCCGGTGATGCGGCGCGGGTCGGCCCCGCCCCCGAAGCCGCCGACATCGAGAACCAGGGCCTGGGCTGGATCAGCACCCACGGCAGCGGCCGCGGCGGCGATCAGATCGGCAGCGGCCTGGAAGGCTCGTGGACGCCGACGCCGACGAAGTGGGACATGAGCTATCTCGACATGCTGTTCAACAATGAATGGATCCCGACGAAGAGCCCGGCAGGCGCCTCGCAGTGGACGCCGGTGCAGCACACCGACGCCAACCTGGCGCCGGCCGCGCACGACGCCAGCAAGCGCGTGCCGATCATCATGACCGACGCTGACATGGCGATGCGCTACGACCCCGAGTACCAGAAGATCGCGCGCCACTTCCAGCAGAACCCGGAGGAATTCGCCGACGCCTTCGCGCGCGCCTGGTTCAAGCTCACCCACCGCGACATGGGGCCCAAGGCGCGCTATGTCGGCCCCGAGGTGCCGAAGGAAGACCTGATCTGGCAGGACCCGATCCCGGCGGTGAACCACCCGCTGGTCGACGACCAGGACGTGGCCGCGTTGAAGGCCAGGGTGCTGGCCTCGGGCCTCACGGTATCCGAACTGGCCTACACCGCGTGGTCCTCGGCCGCGAGTTTCCGCGGCAGCGACAAGCGCGGCGGCGCCAACGGCGCGCGCATCCGCCTCGCGCCGATGAAGGACTGGGAGGTCAACCAGCCGGCGCAGTTGGCCAAGGTGCTCGGCAAACTCGAAGCCATTCAGCAGGAATTCAACGCCAGCGCCGCCGGCGGCAAGAAGGTCTCGCTCGCCGATCTCATCGTGCTCGCCGGCTGTGCGGCAGTCGAGGAAGCCGCGAAGAAGGCCGGGCAGAACGTGAGCGTGCCCTTCACCCCGGGACGCATGGACGCCAGTGCCGCGCAGACCGATGCGCATTCCTTCGCGCCACTCGAGCCGATTGCAGACGGCTTCCGCAACTACCGCAGCAGCCGCTTCCCCGAGGTTCCGGCCGAGGCGCTGTTGGTGGACAAGGCGCAGCTCCTGACGCTCACCGCGCCGGAAATGACGGTGCTGGTCGGCGGCATGCGCGCGCTCGACGCGAACTTCGGCGACGCGAAGCACGGCGTGTTCACCGATCGACCGGGCGCGCTGACGAACGACTTCTTCGTCAACCTGCTCGACATGAACAACGAGTGGAAACCCGTGTCCGAAGACAAGAGCGTCTTCGAGGTGCGCGACCGCAAGACCGGCAAGGCCAAGTGGACCGCCACCCGCGCCGACCTGGTGTTCGGCTCCAACTCGCAGCTGCGCGCGCTGGCCGAGGTGTACGGCCAGAACGACGGGCAGGCGAAGTTCGTGAAGGACTTTGTCGCGGCGTGGACCAAGGTGATGAACCTGGACCGTTTCGACCTCGCCTGACCTAATCCGCAGCCAGCCCGAAACGGGCGGGCTGTTTTCCGCAACGAGAACAGTTCCACGAGCCCCCACCATGAGAGCCCTCCTGATCCAGCCCGAAACTCGCAGCATCGTGGTCATCGACGCCCACAATCGCGACGATATCGCATCCCGGATCGGCTACCCCACACTCGAATCCGACGCCGTCGGTAACGCCGGCGATCATCTGTTCTTCGACGAGGAGTGCTTCCTGCGTGGCACCACCGGACGCTTCCAGATCGACACGCTGGTTCCCGTGTCGGGCGTCGGCGTGATCGTCGGCGTGGACGGCGACAGCCTGCGCGATGCGAAGATCGACCTCGACGATCTGCGGCAGCGCATCCAGTACCTTTGACGCAAGGAGACGATCATGATCGGACACTATCTGCTCATGGCGCTGGCGCGCCTCGGCGCGGGCCTCGAGGGCCTCGACGCGACATGAACGACACCCGCCTCGCGCAAGCCGCCGTGATGCTGCGCCCGGCCACGTCCAACGACCTGCCGGCGGTGAACGCCATCGTCGAGCGCGCGGTGATGACCTGGCAACTCGCCGAGCGCGTGAAGCGTCTGAGTCTGCCGAGCTATCGCTACCACGCGCACGATTTCCTCCACATGCACCTTGTCGTCGCCGAGGACGCGGCCGGCATCCTCGTCGGCGTCGCGGCATGGGACGCGGCCGACCCGCGCGACACGCCCGGCGGGCAACGCGGCCTGCTGCTGCACGGCCTGTACGTCGACCCAGCCCGTCACGGCGAAGGCGTCGGCAGCCAACTGCTCGGCGCGGCAGTCACGGCGGCACGCACGGGTGGCTATGACGGCCTGCTGGTCAAGGCACAGGCCGATGCCAACGGCTTCTTCACCGCACGTGGCCTCAGCCCACTGCCGGTGGCCGATCCGGCACGCGATTACCCGCACCGCTACTGGTTTGCGGTCCCCAGCCCGGTCGATTGAGGGAATCGATCGGCCGCTTCGATCCTTTGCGTTTCACATTACGGGCCGGGTGCCGTTCAATGTCTCCAGACACCCGATGTCGATTGCCCACCCCGACGCGGCCCACGCCGCGCCGACCATACAAGGAGAAACGATCATGGCCTTGAGCTTGTACAGCCTCTACTGGAACTGGCGGCGTGAAGTGCATGTGGCGCGCGCCGCCGCGGCCGAAAACGACGCGCCGCTCGGCATCGGCTGAACGCAGGGCCCCTCTGATGGAACTCGCCCACACCGACTCCCGGGTCAGCTGGCGCGCGACCTGGGCCGCGCAGGCGCACGCCCATCCCTACACCAGCGCCGGCCTCGCACTGGCGCTGGCGACGGTCGCCTGGCTGCTGGCGGCGAGCCTGTGGCGAGTCGCCACAGGCGAGGCAGATGCCGCGTTGCGGCTCGGCCTGCTGGGCGGGGTGGCGGGCTTCGCCGCCACTGCGGCGGGTGCCCTGCCCGCGCTCTTCCTGCGCCACCTGTCGAGTCGCACCGAAGACACGATGCTCGGACTAGCCGCCGGGATGATGCTGGCGGCGAGTTCGTTTTCGCTGATCCTGCCCGGCCTCGCCGCCGGCGAGCAGCTCACCGGCAGCACTGCCTGGGGTGCGCTCACAGTCGTGGCCGGTCTCGGCCTCGGCGTGCTGCTGATGCTCGGGCTCGATCAGTTCACCCCGCACGAGCACGCGCATGGCGGCCCGTGCGGCGCCGGCTGCGGGCGCGTGGGCCGGGTGTGGCTGTTCGTGTTCGCGATCGCGCTACACAACCTGCCGGAGGGCATGGCGATCGGCGTGGCCTTCTCGCAGGGCGACCTCGGCGTCGGCCTGCCGCTCACTACCGCGATCGCGATCCAGGACATCCCCGAGGGCCTGGCGGTCGCCATGGCGCTCAAGGCCGCCGGCCTGAGCCCGGCGCGCGCCGTGCAGGTGGCGGTGATCAGCGGATTGATGGAGCCGGTCGGCGCGCTGCTCGGCGTCGGCCTCGCCAGCGGACTGGCGCTCGCCTACCCGATCGGCCTCGGGCTGGCGGCCGGCGCGATGATCTTCGTGGTGAGCCACGAGGTGATTCCGGAAACGCACCGCAACGGCCACCAGACGCCGGCGACGCTCGGGCTCATGGCAGGCTTTGCGGTGATGATGGTGCTCGACACCACGCTGGGCTGATTCCCGGGAAGCGAGCGCCCGGCGTCAGCGGGCCGACTCGGCGACGGGCTGCTCCTGCACCGATGCTGCAGGTGCCTCTTCGTGTTTGCCAAGCGCCAGCGCGTAGATGCGCTGCAGGTCGTCCTCGCTGATGTCGACGAAGGTATCGATCTGCGACAGTGCGTAGACGAGGCTGCTGTGCGGAATGACGGCTTTCTCGGCCGGCAGGACAGCCGGCTGGGTGCGCTGATGCCAGCTCTGCGGATAGCGCCGCCAGACGAAGGGGTAGTTGAACAGGACCGCCACCGTCACCAGCACAACAATATTCAGCAGCACCGGGCTGAACAGATAGCCGTAGCCCAGCGCATGTACGGTCTCGCCGCCGAGCACCGCGTACAGAGCTGTCGCGCCGCCCGGCGGATGCAGGCAGCGCAGGCCGTACATCGCCGCGATCGACAACGCCACCGCCAGCGACGCGGCCAGCATCGGCTCGTGCCCCAGCCACTTCGCGCAGGTGACGCCGATCAGCGCCGACACCAGGTGGCCGCCCAACACCGGCCACGGTTGCGACAACGCGCCGTGCGGGGCGGCGAACAGCAGCACGGCGGAAGCGCCCATCGAGGCGATGGCCAGCACGCCGCCGTGGCCACCGAGCAGAAAATGGCTCGTCCACAGCACGGCGAGGATACCGACCAGACCGCCAGCAGCGGAGATCCAGTGCTCGCGTTCCGACACCGAATAGGCAAGTCTTCGCACCATAAGTCGTGAATGAATCCGGGGAAAAGGGAAAAGAAAACCTGGCGCCCGGGCCGAATCTCGGGCGCCCACGCTGGGGTCAGGCCACGCTCAGCCCGTGCTCCAGGCGCGCGGCCGCTTCATGCCGGCAATCTTGCAGGCCTGCTTGACGTAGCCGTAGGGGAAGAGCTCGAACAGCTTCTTCTGCGCATCGCGGCCGTAGCGCTCGCCCAGATGCTTGATCACGAAGCGGGCGTCGGCGGCGATCTGGTGCTCCTCGTAGTACGCGCGCATGAAGCGGATCGCGTCCCAGTGGTCGTCGTTGAGTTCGATGTTCTCGTCGCGTGCCAGCACACGGGCGATATCCTCGTTCCAGTCGGCGGGTTCGATCAGATAGCCCTCGCCATCGCGTTCGGGCATCACGGCTGCAAGATCGGCTGTTTGATTCATGGCAGGCTCCTTCGTCAAGGGACGAGCCTAGTTTAGGGATCTCTTATATATTCATCCAGCGATTAATTTTGGTGTCTAATATCGAAATATTCGATATACATCACATGGACACCGAACTCGCCCGCACCTTCCTGACCGTGGCCGCCACCGGCAACTTCGTCGCCGCCGCCAGCCGCCTGCACGTCACCCAGTCGACGGTCAGTGCACGCATCCATACGCTGGAAACCCTGCTCGGCGTCCGCCTGTTCCAGCGCGGCCGCAACGGCGCCGAACTGACCCCCGCCGGCAAGCGCTTCCTGCGTCACGCCAAGAACCTGGTCCGCACGGTCGAGCAGGCGCAGCATGACGTCGGTCTGCCGCAGGGCTTCCACGACGTGCTGACGCTGTCAGGACGGATCGCCTTGTGGGAAGGTTTCCTGCCGCACTGGGTGGCGTGGATGCGCGAGGCGGCACCGGACGTGTCGCTGCGCCTCGAAATCGGCTTCGAGGCCGACATCATGCAGGGGCTGATCGAGGGCACGGTCGACATCGGCGTGATGTACACGCCGACCTCGCGGCCTGGCCTGGTGGTGGAAGCCCTGTTCGACGAGACCCTGCTGCTGGTGACCAGCGACCTGGCGCGCGGCTGGCCCGACCCCGGCTACATCCACATCGACTGGGGACCGGAATTCCACGCCCAGTTCAGCGACCACCATCCCGAAACCGGACCGCCGGCGCTGGTCGCCAACATCGGCTGGCTGGGCGTGCAACAGCTGCTGACCTACGGCGGCAGCGGGTATTTCCCGCAGCGTCTGGTGCGCCACCTGATCGAGACGGGGCGGCTGTGGCGCGTACCCGACGCGCCGCAGTTCAAGCTGACGGCCTGGATGGTGTTTCCGCGCGACAGCGACAGCGAGCCGCTGAAGCGCGCGCTCGACGGCCTGCGCACGCTGGCGCGCGAGGAACAGGGACGCAGCTGAAACCGGTCAGCTGCGCCGGGTGCGGCCGAACAGGTGCACCTGTGACGTGGACGGGCCGACCAGGTCGGCCAGCGTGTAGCGGCCGACCTGCTCCAGGAATTGCTGCTGGGCGTCGAACAGGATGTTCTTCAGCGTGCAACTCTTGCGGATGAGGCAGACCGGATCGTCGCAGTTGACGGGCGCGAGCGTCGCCTCCATCAGTTCGACGACGTCGCGCAGGTTGATCGCCGCGCTCGGCTGGCCGAGACGCAGCCCGCCCTGCTGGCCGCGGATGGCATGGACAAGGCCGGAAGCCGCCAGCTTCTGCACGATCTTCATGACGTGACTGCGCGAAATCGCGTAGCGCTCCGCGATTTCCTGCACCGTCGCCAGCCGGTCGTCGGGCATCGACGCCAGATAGATCAGCACGCGAAAGGCGTAGTCAGTGTGTTTGGTCAGTTGCATGGTGGCAGGCCGTGTCGCCTCGTTGATCCAGATATTCTACTTGACCCAGAAAATTAGATTCACCTAATATTCGAATCCTTTCATGCATTCCATTTGCATGTTTGGTCCAAAACGTCCTCTGGGAGAAACCATGCTATCTGCCGAAACCCTGGCAACGATCAAGTCCACCGCCCCCCTCCTCGCCGAGCAGGGCCGGGCAATCACCGACCTCTTTTATTCCAAGCTGTTCGCCGGGCACCCGGAACTGCAGCACATCTTCAACATGGCGAACCAGGCACAGGGCGAGCAATCGCGCGCGCTGGCCGAGTCGGTGTTCCTCTACGCGAACCATATCGACGCGCTGCAGAACCTCGGCCCCATGGTCAGCCGCATCGCCCACAAGCACGCCAGCCTGCAGGTCGCGCCCGAGCACTATCCGATCGTCGGCAAATACCTGCTCGAAGCGATCCGCGATCATCTCGGGCTGGCAGACGGCCACCCGGTGCTCGGCGCCTGGGCCGAGGCGTATGAACAGCTCGCCGGCATCTTCATCCATACCGAGGAAGGCATCTACGCCCACAATGCGCGCAAGCCCGGCGGCTGGCGCGGCTTCCGCCCCTTCCTGATCCGCGAGATCCGCGACGAGGCAGAGGGCATCAAATCGGTCTATCTGGCGCCCGAGGACGGCCAGGCCATTGCGGACTTCGAGCCCGGGCAGTACATCGGCGTCAAGGTCAGGGTACCGGGCCACGAGTACGACGAGATCCGCCAGTATTCACTGTCCGACGCCCCCGGCAAGGACAGCTATCGCATCACCGTCAAGGCCGAGGGGACGGCGCCTGCCGGAAAGGTCTCTCACCACCTGCACGGGGCAAAGCCGGGCGACCGGGTCTGGGTACAGCCGCCGACCGGCGACTTCACCATCAAGCGCGCCGACCGTCGGCTCGCATTCATTGCCGGCGGCGTCGGCATCACACCGCTGCTGAGCATGCTGCACGCCCGCGTCGAGGCCGGGGCCGACCTCTCCGACCTCGTCTTCGTCCACTGCTGCCGCGACAAGGCGCATCATGCAATGGCGAACGAACTCCGCCAGCTTGCCAGTGCGCACGGCTTCAGCTATCGCGTCGCCTACGAGCAGGGCGGTGGCGCCGACCACCAGGGCTACCTGGACCGCGAGGTGCTCGCGCGCTGGCTCGGCGAACCCGACGCCGACGTCTACTTCTGCGGCCCCAAACCCTTCATGGCGGCCATCAATGGCGCTCTCGGCGGCATGGGCTACCGCGAGGAGCAGCTGCACTACGAGGTGTTCGGACCAAGTACCCGACTGCAGACGCACTGAAGAAAAGGGAGCCTATTGGCTCCCTTTTTTCTTACGGCTTCCTCGCCACCAGATCGATCAGCGCCGACATGCCGTGATGGTGCGTGCCCTCGCTGATGAAGGATTCGTGCTCGGCAAGGTGCAGGATGTTCCAGTCGCCGAACCAGTCGCGCAACAGGTCGGCGGTATACATGTTTTCCGCGTTCGGCGGGCCGCCGGTGCCGTACTCGATCTGCTTCGGCGTATAGCCTTGCAGGATCAGCACCCCGCCCGGCTTCAACGTGCGGCGGATACCGGCGATGATGCGGTCGCGCTCGGGTGGCGGCGCGAACTGGATGAAGATCGCGGCGACCAGGTCGTAGGCCGCTTCCGGCCAGGCCCAGTCAAGCACGTCGACCTGATCGGTCGCGAGTGCGACGCCGCGTTCGGCTGCAAGCTTGCGCGCTTTCTCCAGTGCGATCGGTGAGACGTCGATGGCATGCACGTCGAGGCCCTGCTGTGCCAGCCATACCCCGTTGCGCCCCTCGCCGTCCGCAATCGCCAGCGCGCGCATGCCGGGCCGCAGCCGGGCCGCCTGGCTTTCGAGAAAGCGGTTCGGCGCCGTGCCGAAGATGTATTCCTCGGTCGCATAGCGCGCGTTCCAGAAGCCGGAACTCACCTGGCGTTGGCGCTCAGCAGACGCTCCAGCTGCGCGGCCGGCACCATGCCGGGCACGCGCACGCCGTTGGCGAAGAACAGGGTGGGCGTGCCGCCCACCTTCAGCTTGTTGCCGAGCTCGATGGTGGCATCGACCGGATTGGCGCACTTGCCGTCGTTGTTCGGCACCGTGCCGCGGGAAATGTAGTCGTCCCACGCCTTGTTGCGGTCGGGTGCGCACCAGATCTGCTTCGAGGTCTGCACCGCCTTCGGGTGCAGGCCCTCGATCGGATAGAGGAAGGTATAGACGGTGAGGTTGTCGACCTTGGCGAGTTCGGCCTCGAACTTGCGGCAGTAGGGGCAGTCGACGTCGGAGAACAGCACCAGCTTGCGCTGGCCCTTGCCCTTCACGGTCTTGAGCGCGTTCTGCAACGGGAATACATCCCACTTCACCGCGTTGAGCTGGCTCAGCCGCGCCTGGGTCAGGCTGCTGCGCGTCTTCAGGTCGATGATGTCGCCGGCGAACACATACTTCGCCTGGGCGTCGACGTAGACCAGCTGGCCGTCGAGATAGACCTCGTACAGGCCGCTGTAGGGCGTCTTGGCGACCGAGGCGATCTTCGCGCCGGGAAACTGCTGCGACAGGGTCTTGCGTATGACGCCCTCGTTGGCCTGCGCGGCCGTAGCGAACATCAGGCAAGCGGCCAGCGCCAGGGGGGTGAATTTCATGCGTGTTGCTCCAGAAAAAACAAGAATCAGGACATGGCCTCGCGTACCAGCGCCGCCTTCAGCGGCGGCAGGTGGTCTACGAGTTTCATGCCGGCGTTGCGCAGCCAGGCCGCGCGCGGATCGGCGAACAGATGATGCAGGCCGTGTGTGACAGCCTGCATACGGCTTACCGGCTCGGCACGCTGGCGCGCATAGGCCTGCAGCACCCGCAGATCGCCGAGGTGGGTGCGGCGATGCGCGGCCAGCACCTCGACCAGCGCGTCGGCGTCGCCGAAGCCGAGGTTCACGCCCTGCCCCGCCAGCGGGTGGACGCCATGCGCGGCGTCGCCGATCAGCGCGACGCCGGGCGCGACCGCGGATTCGACCCGGATCAGCCGCAGCGGAAACGCCGCCGCCGGCGTCAGCAGGCGCAGCGCGCCGAGCCGGTCGTGGCCCGCGGCGCGCACCTTGGCCGCCAGCGCCGCCACGTCCAGTGCGACCAGTTCGTCGGCGTGTGCCGTCTGCGTTGACCAGACCATCGACATGCGGTTCCCGCCGGCGAGTGGCAGCCAGGCGAGGATGTCGCTGTCGAAGAACCACTGGAACGCGGTGCCACGGTGCGGGTGCTCGCATTCGAAATTCGCCACCACCCCGCTCTGGCCGTAGGGCGTCAGCGTCGACGCGAGCCCGGCCCAGTCGCGGATGCGCGAGGCGGCGCCGTCTGCACCGACCACGAGCTCTGCCTCGAGGACGCTGCCGTCGGCCAGCGTCAGCCGCGTCATCCCGTCTTCCCGGGCCAGGGACTCGATCGTCGCCGGGCAGTGCAGCGCGACGGTGCCGTCGGCCTCGATCACCTGCCACAGCGCGTGCTGCAGACGTCCGCTCTCGAGGATGGTCGCCAGATGCGAGACGCCTGACTGGTAGGCGTCGAGCCGCACCGCACCGGAGGTATCCCCCGCCACGTCCATGCGGAACACCGGCTGGATGCGTGCGGCGTCCAGATGCCGCCATGCGCCGATGTTCTCGAGGAAGCGCTGCGGCGCCGGGCTGATGGCGTAGATGCGGGTGTCCCAGGTATCGTCCGGGATGATCGGCGGCTGCCGCTCGATCAGGGCCACCCTGAATCCCCGGCGCCCGAGCGCCAGCGCAGCGGCGGCGCCGACGAGGCCAGCGCCGACGACGACGACCTGATGGCGTTCGCGGCTCATCCGCGCGCTCCGAACATCATGCGCCGCGCGACGAAGGTCTTCAGCGGCGGCAGCGCTTCCAGCGCCAGCAGGCCGAGGCCGCGCGCGTGACGCAGCAGCGCGACGTCGTTGGAGAAGGTGCGCACCAGGAAATCGGTGAAGCCGAGCCCGCCGATCACATCGGCACGGCGGCCGCGTGCATAGGCAGCGAGCATGGCGGCGCTGCCGAGCGCCTCGCGCGGCGTATCGCCGGCGAGGCTCGCCAGTTCCCAGGCGTCGCGCAGGCCGATGTTGAAGCCCTGCCCGGCGACCGGATGCAGGGTCTGCGCGGCGTTGCCGATGCGCACCACGCGATCGGCAGCCTCGCTGCCGGTCCAGGCGAGCCTGAGCGGAAAGGTCTTGCGCGGGCCGGCGGCGAGGAACCGTCCCTGGCGCCCGCCGAAATGGCGCTGCAATGCGGCGAGGAATTCCGCGTCCGACAACGCGGCGATGCGCTGGGCGTCGGTCGCGCGCGCCGTCCACACCAGTGCGTAGCGGTCGCCTTTCGGCAGCAACGCCGCCGGTCCCGCCGGCGTGAAGCGCTCGAACGCCTGGCTGGCATGCGGCAATTCGGTCGTGACGTCGCACACCACCGCCATCTGGTCGTACTCGCGTTCGAATCTGGGAGGGGGCGCATCCTCGCCACGACCGCCGTCAGCCACCGTCACCAGCGATGCAGTCAAGGTGCGGCCGTCGGCGGTGTGCACGGTCGCGCGATCAATGGCGGATTCGATACGCGTGACCGCAACACCATATTCGACATCGATGCGGGCGGCACGCAGCGCCGTCTTCAACGCGGCGGTGAGTGCAGCGTAGGGCAGCACGTAGCCGAGCGCCGGCACGTCGAGTTCGTCGGCCGCGAGGCGCGTCACCCCCAACGCGCCACGCTGCGAGATGTGGATGCGGGTGATCGGCGTGACGTCGGCGAGCCCGTCCCACACGCCCAGCCGTTCGAGGATCAGGCGCGATCCGTGCGCCAGCGCGAGCGTGCGGGTGTCGCCACGCGCGTCCTCCGGCTGCGCCTCGAGCACGCGTGCGGACACGCCCTGCTGCGCGAGCGCCAGCGCGCACACCGCGCCCACCGGGCCAGCGCCGACGATCAGCACGTCGTTTATGCCTTGATGCCCTTCAGGATGCTTCAGGGCATTCACGGATTCATCCACGCCTCGATCTCCGCGACGGTTTTGGGGGGCGAGGTCAGCACCTCGCAGCCGGCTTCGGTGACGACGACATCGTCCTCGATGCGGATGCCGATATTGTGGAAAGCGGCGGGCACGTCATCCGCCGGACGGATGTAGAGGCCGGGCTCGACGGTCAGCGTCATGCCGGGCAGCAGCGGGCGCCATTCGCCGTGCAGCTTGTATTCGCCGGCGTCGTGCACGTCCATCCCCAGCCAGTGGCCGGTGCGATGCATGTAGAAGCGCGCGTAGGCGTTCGACTCGATCAGCCCGTCGACCTCGCCGTGGAGCAGACCGAGATCGACCATGCCCTGCGTCAGCACGCGCACCGCCGCCTCGTGCGGCGAGTTCCAGTGATTGCCGGGGCGTACCGCGACGATCGCCGCTTCCTGCGCTGCCAGCACCAGCTCGTAGGCGTCCTTCTGTGCAGCCGAGAAGCGACCGTTGACCGGAAACGTGCGGGTGATGTCGGCGGCGTAGCTGCCGAATTCGGCGGCAGCGTCGATCAGCAGCAAGTCGCCGTCGCGCAGCGGCTTGTTGTTGAAGACGTAGTGCAACACGCAGGCGTTGGCGCCGCTGGCGACGATCGAGGTGTACGCCGGCGCCTCGGCGCCGCCGCGGCGGAAGGCTGACAGCAGCTCCGCCTCGATCTCGTATTCGTGGCCGCCCGGCCGCGTCGCGCGCATCGCGGCGCGGTGCGCGCCGGTGGAGATCTCGGCGGCGCGGCGCATCAGCGCCAGCTCGTGGCCGTCCTTGACGAGTCGCATCTCGTCAAGCCAGATGCGTGCGTCGACCATCCGGTTCGGTGCGTGCACGCCGCTGCGTGCCTTCGCCCGCACCGCATTGAGCCAGCCCATCACCTGGGTATCCCAGGCCAGTTCGCGGCCGATGATGTAGGCCAGCGTCGGCTGGTTCTCCAGCAGCTTCGGCAGCTCGGCATCGAGGTCGTCAAAGGCAAAGGTATCGTCGAAGGCGAACACCTCGCGCGCCGCCGCCGGACCGTAGCGAAAGCCATCCCAGATTTCGCGCTCCTCGCTCTTCTCGCGGCAGAACAGGATGTGGCGCGGTGAATTGCCGCCCACCAGCACCACCACTGCCTCGGGTTCGTTGAAACCGGTCAGCCAGTAGAAATAGCTGTCGTGGCGGTAGGGATAGTGGGTGTCGCGGTTGCGCGGCACCTCCGGCGCGGTGGCGATGACCATCACCCCCTCGCCCATCTCGGTGATCACCCGTTCACGGCGGGCGCGGTAAATCGCGGAATCAGGCTGCATGGCGTTGTTTCAGCTCCTCGTCGAGTGCGGCCAGACGCGCCGGCGTACCGACGTCTTCCCAGCGTCCCGCATAGTGTTCGCCGGAAACGCGCCCGGCGTCGATCGCCAGCCGCAGCAGCGGCGCCAGCGGCGCCTTTTCGCCCGCCGGGGTGTGGGCGAACAACGCGCGATGGTAGACGCCGATGCCGGAGAAGGTGAGCCGCGCCGGATGCGGCGTCAGCGGCGTGTCGGCGTTGACGACGCGTCCCTTGTCGAGCACGAAGTCGCCCTGCGGATGGTGCGGCGGGTTGTCGACCAGCACCAGATGCGCCTGGTCGTGGCCCGCAGCGAGGCGCGCCAGCGGCTCGGCCAGCCGGGAAAAATCGAACTCGCAATAGATGTCGCCGTTCACCACCGGAAATACGTCGCTTTCAATCAATGGCAGCGCGGTGGCGATGCCGCCCGCGGTCTCCAGCGCGCTCACTTCGCGCGAATACGCAATCGACACCCCGAACGCCGCGCCGTTCCCCAGCGCGTCCTCGATCTGCTGGCCGAGGTGGGCGTGGTTGATGACGATGTGGGTAAACCCCGCCGCGCGCAAGCGCTCGATGTGCCACACCAGCAGCGGCTTGCCGCCGGCCGGCAAGAGCGGCTTGGGCGTATGGTCGGTGAGCGGGCGCATGCGCTCGCCGCGGCCGGCGGCGAGGATCATGGCGGTGTGCGTTGTCGCGGTGTGCATGCGTGTTTGCTTAGGATCTAGGGGCTAGGATATAGGGGCTAGGGGTTGTGCGGCCTGTGGCCGCGCTGCTTCCCTAGATCCTAGTCCCAAAATCCTAACCCCTAAAACGTATACCCCACCTTCACTTCCCGATTCTCCAGCCCATCGAGCAGGAACAGCATCGGCTTCAACTCGTCGTAGCGCTCGCACACCTTGCGCAGGTAGTGCATCACCAGCGGCATGTCCTTCAGGTAGCCGTCCTTGCCGTCGCGGTGGTAAAGCCGCGCGAAGATGCCGAGCACCTTGATGTGGCGCTGCGCGCCCATCCACTCGAAGTCGCGCCAGAATTCGCCGAAATCCTCGCGCACCGGAAGCCGGGCGGCACGTGCCTTCTCCCAGTAGCGGATCACCCAGTCGAGTTGCTGCTCTTCGTCCCACTGGATGTAGGCATCGCGGTAGATTGAAGCGAGGTCGTAGGTGATCGGGCCGTAAACGGCGTCCTGGAAGTCGAGGATGCCTGGGTTGGGATCGCTCACCATGAGGTTGCGCGAATGCCAGTCGCGGTGCACGTAGACCTGAGGCTGCGCGAGGTTGTTGGCGAGGATGCGCTCGAACACGGTGTCGAGGATGGCTTGCTGCTGGTCGTTCATGGCGGCGCCGAGGTGCTTGGCGACGTACCACTCGGGGAACAGCATCAGCTCGCGTGTCAGCAGCGCACGGTCGTATTCAGGCAGCACGCCGGGGCGGCTGGCCTGCTGGATGCGGATCAGCGCGTCGTTCGACGCCAGGTAGAGTTCACGCGCAGTGCTCTCGTTCAGCGCCGACAGATAGGTGGTGTTGCCGAGGTCGGTCAGGAGCAGGAAGCCCTGGTCGAGATCCTGCGCCAGCACCTGCGGCACGTGCACGCCGGCATCGCCGAACAGCCGGGCGACGGCGATGAAGGGCCGGCAATCCTCGTGCGCCGGGGGGGCGTCCATCACGATATAATCGCGGCCTTTGGCAGTGACGCGAAAATAACGGCGAAAGCTGGCGTCGGCCGACGCCGGGGCGATGTCGATCGACTCGCCCCCCAACTGTCGGGCGGCCCAGTCCTGTAATGCTTGCAAACGTTCCACTGCCACACTGCTCCGAATAACGAACTACCGGATTTTACATCCTTGTCCACCCTGCCCGGCTTTGCGTTCGTCGTGCTGTCGCTGGCTGCCCTCCCGGCGGCGGCGGACGGGCTCGCGCTGAAAAAGGACGTGGAGCTGCGGGGATCGGCTGCCGGGGGCAAGGAAGGCCCGCTGTTCCTGTCGGCCGACCGCATCGAATCGACTGCGCCGAATGTCGTCGAGGCCAGCGGCCGCGTCGAGGCGCGCCAGGCCGGGCAGGCCTTCTTCGCCAACTGGCTGCGCTACGACACCACGCTCAATTCGATCGAGGCGCGCGGCCAGGTCAGGCTCGAGCAGGCCAATCTGCAGGTGAACGGCGACAGCCTCAAGTTCGATCTCGACGACTACAGCGGCGAACTCACCCAGCCCGAATACCGCTTCCCCACCCAGCAGGGTCGCGGCAACGCCGAGCGCATCGATTTCATCGACGAGAACCGCTTCGCGCTGCAGGACGCCACCTACACGACCTGCCCGGTCGACAACGAGGACTGGTTCCTCAAGATCGGCGACCTCGACATCGACAAGACACGCAATGTCGGCACCGCGCGCAACGCCTCGCTGCAGTTTCTCGGCGTACCCATCCTGTACACGCCGTGGATGGACTTCGCGCTCAACGACGCACGCAAGACCGGCGTACTGGCGCCCACTTTCGGCACCACCGAGCGCAGCGGCCTCGACATCCTGGTGCCCTACTATCTCAATCTCGCGCCCAATTACGACGCCACGCTTTATCCGCGCCTGCTGTCGAAGCGCGGCGTGCAGCTGGGTGGTGAATTCCGCTACCTGCTGGAGGATGCCCGTGGCGAAAACCGCCTCGAATACCTGCCGAACGACAGCGAGATCGACCGTTCGCGCTGGAGCGTCGCGCTCAACAACTTCTACCGGCTGAGCGCCACGACGCAAGCCGGCATGCAGTTCAACCGGGTGTCCGACGACGACTATTTCCGCGACCTGTCCAATCTCATTTCCATCACCTCGGTCAGCCACCTCAACCGCGAGGCCTGGATCACCACGCAGCATCCCGACTGGCACGCCGAACTGCGCGCGCAGAGCTTCCAGACGCTGCAGGATTCGACCGCCGCCCTGATCGACGAACCCTATGCCCGGTTGCCGCACGCCCGCTTCGGCATGAACCGCGTGCTGGGCAACCGGCTGGAATTCCGCCTCGACAGCGAAGCCACCCGCTTCGCCCACGACACCAAGATCGAGGGCACACGCGTGATGGCCTATCCCACGCTGCGCCTGCCGCTCACCAATTCCTACGGTTTCCTCACCCCGCAGCTCGGCTGGCACAGCAGCTGGTACGCGCTCGACGACAGCGTTCCCGAACAGCGCATCACGCGCAACCTGCCGATCTTCAGCCTCGACACCGGCGTGATCTTCGACCGCCCGTTCCGCTTCGCCGGCCAGGACTACGAGCAGACGCTGGAACCGCGTGCCTACTATGTGTACGCCCCCTATCGCGACCAGAGTGCGATCCCGGTGTTCGACACCGCGCAGCTCGATTTCAGCTACGCACAGATGTTCACCGAGAACCAGTTCATCGGCGGCGACCGCGTCAACGACGCCAACCAGCTGACGTTCGCGGTCACCAGCCGCTTCGTCGAAGCCGCCAGCGGCCTGGAACGGCTGCAGGTCACGCTCGGCCAGCGCTACTACTTCAGCGCACAGCAGGTCACCCTGCCCGGCATCGCGCCGCGCACCAGCAACGCCACCGACCTCCTTGCCGCGGTCAGCGGACAGATCACCCGCAACTGGCGCATCGACACCGCCTGGCAGTTCGATACCCAGAACGGCACCACCATCCGCCAGAACCTCGGCGCCTCCTACCGCCCCGGCCCCGGCCGCGCGGTGAACTTCGGCTACCGCTTCATTGACCAAACCACCGAGCAGATCGACCTCTCGGCGCAATGGCCGCTCGGCGACCGCTGGTACGGCATGGCCCGCTACAACTATTCGTTCCAGGACGACAAGCTGGTCGAAGGTCTGGCGGGGGTTGAATACAATGGCGGCTGCTGGGCGTTGCGCGCGGTGTTCCAGCGCCTGGCCACCAAGGAAGACCAGTCCACCGACGCATTCTTCCTGCAGCTCGAACTGAACGGCATGGGGCGCCTCGGCGCCAATCCGCTCGATGTGTTGAAACAAAGTGTTCCCGGATACAGGCCCAGCAATGAAATTCTTCAAACGCCCTGAACGTCGTCCTGCGCAGTGGATCGCGGCACTGCTCGTCGCCGCCTCCACCCTGCTGCCGGCGCACGCGGCCGTCCTGCCGCTCGACCACATCGTCGCCGTCGTCAACGACGAAGTCATCACGCGCCAGGAGTTGAACCGGCGCTACGACGAGGTCGTACGCAACCTGTCGCGGCAGAACACACCGCTGCCGCCGCGCGAAGCGCTGGAAAAACAGCTGCGCGAACGCATGGTGACCGAACTGGCGCTGCAGCAGCATGCACGCACCACCGGCGTACGCGTCGACCCGACCCAGGTCGAGCGCGCCCTGCAACGCATCGCCGCCCAGAACAAGCTCGACCTGCCCGGCCTCGCCGCCGCGCTGGAAAAGGACGGCATGAGCCTCGACGGCATGCGCACCACCATCCGCAACGAACTGCTGATCGCGCGCGCGCGCGAACGCGACGTCGACAACCGCATCTCGGTCAGCGACGCCGAGATCGAGGGCTACCTGCAGACGCAGGTGCAGCAGGGTGTCGAAACCGAATACAACTTCGCCCACATCCTCGTCACCGTGCCCGAGAATGCCTCGCCCGAGCAGATCCAGGCGCGCCGCGCCCGCGCCGAGGACATCCTCGCCCAGCTCGCCGCCGGCGCCGACTTCGCCCAGCTCTCCGCCAGCCACTCCGACGCCCCCAACGCCCTGCAGGGCGGCGCCTTCGGCTGGCGCGCCAGCGGCAAGCTGCCGGCGCTGTTCGCCGAGGCGCTGAAGCCGCTGCAGCCAGGCCAGGTCGCGCCGCTGCTGAAAAGCAGCAACGGCTTCCACATCCTCAAGCTCTACGACAAGCGCGGACTGGACGCCACGCTCACGGTCACCCAGACCCATGCGCGCCACATCCTGATCAAGACCAACGAGATCACCTCGGAAGCCGACGCGCGCAATCGCCTGCTGCAGCTCAAGGAACGCATCGACAACGGCGTGAAGTTCGACGAGTTGGCGCGCCTGCACTCCGAGGACGCCAGCGCTTCCAAGGGCGGCGACCTCGGCTGGATCAACCCCGGTGACACCGTGCCCGACTTCGAGAAGGCGATGAACGCCCTGCAGCCGGGCGAGGTCAGCGCGCCGATCCAGTCGCCCTTCGGCTGGCACCTGATCCAGGTGCTGGAACGCCGCGACCAGGACGTCACCCAGGAACGCCAGAAACTGGTGGCGCGCCAGGCGATCCGCGAGCGCAAGGCCGAGGAAGCCTTCCAGGACTGGGTGCGGCAGATCCGCGATTCGGCCTACGTCGAACTGCGCCCGCTCGACTGACGTAAACCGGTTGTGATTCCCCTAAACCGTGACAGTTCTCAACTACCGTTCGGGCTGAGCCTGTCGAAGCCTGTCCTGAGCTTGGCGAAGTGGCCCCTGCGCCTGCTCGGACATGCCCTTCGACAAGCTCAGGGCGAACGGAGGCTTTGTCATCTGCAACGGAAAACCTGACAGGTTATGACACAGCCGCTGCCCGTCCTCGCGCTGACCGCCGGCGAGCCTGCCGGCGTCGGCCCCGATCTGTGCATCGCGCTGGCGCAACAGGCACTGCCGTGCCGGATCACGGTGCTGGGCGATCTCGACGTGCTGTGCGCACGCGCTGCGCAACTCGGGTTCGCGGTCGATTTCCGCACCGATGACACCATCCCGCCGCACCGGGCCGGCGCCCTGCACGTGCGCCACATCCCGGTTGCTACCGCGGTCACCCCCGGCCTGCTCGACACCGGCAACAGTGCCCACGTGCTGTCGCTGCTCGACGCCGCACTGGCCGGCTGCATGAGCGGCGCCTACCAGGCGATGGTCACCGCGCCGGTGCACAAGGGCATCATCAACGACGCCGGCTTCGTTTTCACCGGCCATACCGAATACCTTGCCGAGCACAGCGGCACGCCGCAGGTGGTGATGATGCTCGCTGGCGGCGGCCTGCGCGTCGCGCTCGCCACCACCCACCTGCCGCTGCGCGAGGTGGCCGATGCCATCACCCCCGCGCTGCTGGTCGACGTCATCCGCATCCTGCACGCCGACCTGCAGGCGAAATTCGGCATCATGCGGCCGCGCATCCTGGTGGCGGGCCTCAACCCGCACGCCGGCGAAGCCGGCCATCTCGGGCGCGAGGAAATCGATGTCATCGAGCCGGTGCTGGCACGCCTGCGCCGCGAGGGCATCGACCTCGTCGGCCCGCTGCCCGCCGACACCCTGTTCTCGCGCATCCGCCAGGAGCGCTGCGACGCCGTGCTGGCGATATACCACGACCAGGGCCTTCCGGTGCTCAAGTACGCCAGCTTCGGCGCCGGCGTCAACGTGACGCTGGGCCTCCCCTTCATCCGCACCTCGGTCGACCACGGCACCGCGCTCGACCTCGCCGGCAGCGGCCGCGCCGAGGTGGGCAGCCTGATCGCGGCGATCGAGATGGCGCTGGAGATGATTCAAGCGAAGGGGATAGGATTTAGGGGCTAGGGAATGAGCGGCCGGAGGCCGCGAAATTTAATGAGCCCCTAGCCCCTAGCCCCTAGCCCCTAGCCCCTAGCCCCTAGCCCCTAGCCCCTAGCCCCTAGCCCCTAGCCCCTAGCCCCTAGCCCCTAGCCCCTAGCATGCATATCCCCCGCAAACGCTTCGGCCAGAACTTCCTCGTCGACGACGGCATCATCCACGCCATCGTCAACGCGATCCGCCCGCAGCACGGCGAGACCGTGGTCGAGATCGGCCCCGGACTCGGCGCGCTGACCCGCCCGCTGCTGGAGCGCCTGCCGCACCTGCACGCGGTCGAACTCGACCGCGACATCATCGCGCGCCTGCAGAAGGCCTGGCCGCCCGAGCGCCTGACGATCCACGCCGGCGACGCGCTGAAGTTCGACTTCGGCAGCCTCGGCGACGACGTGCGCGTGGTCGGCAACCTGCCGTACAACATCTCCAGCCCCCTGCTGTTCCACCTGATGACGTTCACGCCGCACATCCGCGACATGACCTTCATGCTGCAGAAGGAAGTCGTCGAGCGCATGGTCGCCGCACCCGCGACCACCGACTACGGGCGTCTGTCGGTCATGCTGCAGCGGCGCTTCCACATGGAGTGGCTGCTCGACGTGCCGCCCACCGCCTTCGACCCGCCGCCCAAGGTCGATTCCGCGGTGGTACGGCTGATCCCGAAGACACCGGCGGAAATCGTTCCGCTCGACGAGGCGCTGTTCGCCCGGGTGGTCGCGACTGCGTTCTCGCAGCGCCGCAAAACGCTGAAGAACACGCTCGGCAGCCTGATGCAGGCGGAAGATTTCGCCCTGCTCGGGATCGATCCCGGCCTGCGTGCCGAAGCGCTGCCGCTCGCAGACTACGAAGCCATAGCCCGTCACCTCGCCGACCACGCCTCTCCACCATAACCACTCTTCAATCATGGGGAAAGCGGACATCCGGCTCAAGATTCAGCACCAAATCCCGATATACCGCTGAGCCTGCAAAAGATCGAATGAACGTGCCCAACATGGAAGCCCCGCCGACCTACGTTCCGTTCCTGGAACCGGAAATCGAGCGGGAACTGCTGCGCGCCTATATCGACAGCGCCCACGACGGCATTTTCGTCCTGTGCGACGAAATGAAATTCCACGTGGCGAATCCGGTCCTGGCCGGGTGGCTGGGAATCAGCGAGACCGAACTGACCGCGCACGGCCAGCGTGTGCCGATTACCGACCTGGTCGGACTGGACACGACAGAATCCCTCTTCCGCCAGCATTTCGATACCGTCTTGCGCGGCGAGGCCGTGCGCTTTGAGGCCGAGATCCGGCCGCCGCATGGCGAGGCGCGCTGGGTGGATGTCGGCATGAACCGCGTGAACCTGGAAGCCGGCGACCTGGTGATCGGCATTGTGCGCGACATCACCGAACGACGGATGCTGCAGACCGCACTGCAGCACCAGGCCAGCCACGACGATCTGACCGGCCTGCTCAACCGCCGCGAATTCCAGCAGCGCCTGCACGCTCTGGTCGATTTGCGGCGGATCGACAGCGGCCCGCATGCCCTGCTCTACGTCGACCTCGACCAGTTCAAGGTGGTGAACGACACCTGCGGCCATCTCGCCGGCGACGAACTACTGCGCCAGCTTGGCATGCGGCTGAAACGGCTGGTGGGGCCGCACGACGTCATCGCGCGCCTGGGCGGCGACGAGTTCGGCCTGCTGCTGCGTAATCGCCCTGTCGATGCAGCGATGCACCTGGCAAAATCCTTGTGCGATACCGTCGCCGCCTATCGCTTTACCTGGGACGAGCGCAATTTCGAGGTGACGGCGAGCGTCGGCGTGTGCGCGATCAACGCCGACACGGTTTCCGCGGAAGAAGTGCTGAGCTCGGCTGACGCCGCCTGCTACGTCGCCAAGGACCAGGGACGCAATCGAGCGCAACTGTATTTCGGCGGCGCGACCTGCACAGGCAAGCGCCAGGAAATGGAATGGGTGTCACGCCTGCACAAGGCGCTGGAGGAGGATCGCTTCCAAATCTGGCAGCAGCAGATTCTCGACCTCAAGAGCAGCCCTGCCGAACGGGGCGGACACCTCGAAATGCTGTTGCGCCTGGTCGACGAGGACGGCACGGTCATCGCGCCCGGCCACTTTTTCCCTGCGGCCGAGCGCTACGGTCTGATGCCGGCGATTGATCGCTGGGTCATCCAGCACCTGCTTCTGGACCGGCAGTGCGGCACGTGCAGTCACCAGCATGGCGACATGGCCCACCCCACCGACACGTATTCGGCGATCAACCTGTCCGGTGCCAGCCTCAACGACGACAAGTTCCTGCTCTTCCTCGAAGACGCCCTGCGCCGCAGCCACACGGTCGCCCCGGCACTGTGCTTCGAAATCACCGAGACCGTGGCCGTGTCCAATTTCGGCCGCGTCCGCGAAGTGATGCAGCACCTCAGGCAGTTCGGCTGCCGCTTTGCACTCGACGACTTTGGCAGCGGCATGTCCTCATTCAGCTACCTGAAGAACCTGCCGGTGGACTACCTCAAGATCGATGGGGCACTGGTGCGCCACATCGTTGGCGACGCCGCCGACTACGCCATGGTCGAGGCGATCAACCGCGTCGGCGGCGTGCTCGGGCTGAAGACGATTGCCGAATTCGTCGAAACCGAGGCCACGCTCGGCAAGCTGCGCAAGATCGGCGTCGACTATGCCCAAGGCTACGCCATCCACCGGCCCGAGCCCCTGTCGGCACACTGCCCCCCTCAGCCCTGCAGGAAGGGATAATCGGTATAGCCCCTCTCCTCCCCGCTGTAGAACGTGTTCATGTCAGGTTCATTCAGCGGTGCGTCGCGCCGGAAGCGCTCGACCAGGTCCGGATTCGCCAGTAGCAGGCGACCGAACGCGATGGCATCGGCCGCGCCCGTCTTCACCGCCGCCTGCGCCATGGCAAGGTCGTAGCCGTTGTTCAGGATGAGGTTGCCCTGGTAAAGGGCACGCAAGCGGCTGTAGTCGAACGGCACCCACTGCGCGCGTGGCGCGCCGCCGGTGCCCTGCAGGATGTCGAGGAAGGCCAGCTTCAGCGGATTCAACTGTGCCACGACGTAGTCGAAGGTGTCCTGCGGCGACGCGTCATGCAGGTCGTTGAACGTGGTCACCGGCGACAGCCGCAGGCCGACGCGGTCTCTGCCGATTTCGTTACACACCGCCTCCATCACTTCCAGCAGCAGGCGCGCACGGTTTTCCTTGCTCCCGCCATACGCATCGGTTCGCCAATTGGTCGACGAACGCAGGAACTGGTCGAGCAGGTAACCATTGCCGGCATGCACCTCAACGCCGTCGAAGCCCGCCTCCAGCGCATTGCGCGCGGCGCGCGCGTAGGTTTCCACCAACCCCTGCAGTTCGGCGGTTTCGAGCGCACGCGGCGTGACAAAATCCTTCATCGCCGCCCCCGTATAGGTCTGGCCTGCCGGACGGATTGCCGAGGGCGCAACCGGCAGGCTGCCGCCCGGTTGCAGGTCGGGGTGGGAAATCCGGCCCACGTGCCACAGCTGCAGCGCGATTTTTCCGCCGGCGCCGTGCACCGCGTCGGTCACCCGCTTCCAGCCGGCGAGCTGTTCCGGCGTATGAATGCCGGGCGTGCGCGGATAGCCGTGGCCCGCCTCGCAGATCGGGGTGGCCTCGGTCAGGATCAGGCCGGCGGAAGCACGCTGCCGGTAATACTCGGCCATGAGCGGCGTCGGCACATTGCCGGTGCCGGCGCGGTTGCGCGTCAGCGACGACATCACGATACGGTTGGCGAGTTCGATGGCGCCGAAGCGGGCGGGAGAAAACAGATCGGTCACGTGCAGGTCCTCAGGAAGCAGGGTTGAAATCAAGGCCAGGACAACCCTGGATGGAGCCTGGCCGGGCCGGCGAGTTCCTGCCCCGGCCAGGCCTCGTGCCGGACCGTCGCGGGAACCCTATCGCCTTGCGCCCTCCTAAACATTCGACGCCACTACAATAGCCGCGTTATCGACAACCTCGACAAGCAAGGATCCCCGTCATGCACAAGAAACTCATTGCCGCCCCCCTCCTCGCCGCGCTGCTGCTGTCCGGCTGCGCCACCAACGATCTCGGCGACTCGCGCGATCTCAGCAAGACCGAGAAAGGCGCCATCATCGGCACCGTGAGCGGCGCCGCGCTCGGCGCGATCATCAACCACAGGAACCGCGGCAAGGGCGCGCTGATCGGCGCGGTCGGCGGCGGCCTCACCGGTGCCGGCGTGGGCTACTACATGGACCAGCAGGCAAAGGACCTGCAGAAACAGCTTCAGCCGGAAATCCAGCGCGGCGAGGTCACCATCGAGAAGCGCGCCTCCGACAACGCGCTCCTCGTCAGCATGACCGCGAACACCGGTTTCGACACCGATTCTTCCGCGCTGAAGGCCGGCTACCTGCCGACACTGAACAAGATCGCACGCGTGCTGAACCAGTACGGCAAGACCACGGTGACCGTGATCGGCCATACCGACAGCGTCGGCACCGACGCCTACAATCAGGCGCTGTCCGAACGCCGTGCACAGTCGGTGCTGGATTATTTCGCCGGCCAGAACGTCAACCCGCTGCGTCTCGAATCCTACGGCCGCGGCGAAACCGAGCCGCGCGCCGACAACGCCACCGAGGCGGGCCGCGCACTCAACCGCCGCGTCGAGCTGTGGATCCTGCCGGTCGTCGCCGGCTGACATTCAGGAGCGCAGGAACATGATCGAGAACCGTGAACGCTTCGAGCGTGCGATGGCACTGTTCGATGCCGCCAACGCCGAAGACCCCAATCAGGACGAAGGCCAGCCGAAGGAACTGCTGTACGCGCAACGCATGACCGAGATGATCAACCGCTTCGCCCCCGCCGCCTCCGAGGCGGCGCAGCTGGCGGTGCGCGCCCAGCACATCAAGCGCTGGACGGTGCCGCGCAACAGCTATCCGATGACCAAGGAAGGCTACCACGCGTGGCGAACCGGCCTTTACAGCTTCCACGCCGACACCGCGGGCGAACTGATGCGCGAGGCCGGTTATGACGACGCCATGATTGCACAAGTGAAGAAGGCGGTCGGCAAGCGCGGCATCAAGGTCAATCCCGACTCGCAGCTGCTGGAGGACATCGCCAACCTGGTGTTCATCGAGCACTACATGCTGGCATTCGCGCAGAGCAAGCCCGAATACGACGAGGCAAAGTGGATCGAAATCATCCGCCGCACCTGGGGCAAGATGTCGAAGGATGCGCAGGACTTTGCGCTGGCCGGCAGGATCCGGCTGCCCGAACCGCTGGTGCCGCTGATCACGAAAGCGGTGAGCGGTGAGCGGTGAGCGGTGAGCGGTGAGCGGTGAGCGGTGAGCGGTGAGCGGTGAGCGGTGAGCGGTGAGCGGTGAGCGGTGAGTGGGCAGGATGTTC
>JBEQCP010000004.1:59287-186993 GCA_041639215.1 Pseudomonadota bacterium
TGCTTACTGCTTACTGCTTACTGCTTACTGCTTACTGCTTACTGCTTACTGCTTACTGCTTACTGCTTACTGCTTACTGCTTACTGCTTACTGCTTACTGCTTACTGCTTACTGCTTACTGCTTACTGCTTACTCCTTCGCCCAGCCCGCAGTCCCTTTCTGGATGAACTCGATCGGATAACCGTCCGGGTCCTCGATGAAAGCGATCACCGTGCTGCCGTGCGACATCGGCCCGGCGGGGCGCAACACCTTTCCGCCCTTGGCTGCGGCGGCATCGCACGCGGCATAGGCATCGTCGACCTCGATCGCGATGTGACCATAGCCGCTGCCGACCTCGTATTTGTCGACCCCCCAGTTGTAAGTGAGCTCGAGCACCGCCGCGCGGTCCTCGGTGTCGTAACCGACGAAGGCCAGGGTGAACTTGCCGCCGGGATAATCCTTGCGGCGCAAAAGCTTCATGCCGAGCACATGGGTGTAGAAGTCGATCGAGCAGTCGAGATCGCCGACGCGCAGCATGGTGTGAAGTATCCGCATGGCCCTAGATCCTGAATAGCGATTCGCTCATTCTGCGCAACTCGGCGCGCCTTGCCAACGCCTCGGGGCACAGCGCCGCGACCTGCGCCCAGAAGCGTGGCGAATGATCGAGGTGGATCAGATGCGCCAATTCGTGCGCAGCGACATAGTCGACCAGCGTGAGCGGCGCCTGCACCAGCCGCCAGTTGAGGCGCACATGGCCGCGGCGGGTGCAGCTGCCCCATTGCGTCTGTGCATCCGACAGGGCGAATCGGGTCGGCGCCCGTCCCAGGCGGCGCGCGATACGGCCGAGCCGCCACGCCAGCAGCCGCATGGCCCGTGCGTGCAGCCATTCGCGGATCAGCACGGCGACGTCGGCATCGAGCGGCGCATAGACGCGCAGGCGGCGGCCCTCCCGCACCACCTCGGTGAACAGCGAGTGGCGGATCTCGACACGCAATGTGTGGCCGAGATAGCGCACCTCGTTCGACGCCAGGCCGCAGGCCTGCGGCGCACGCGCCTGCATCCGCCCCCACGCGCGACGCAGCCAGTCGTGCTGCTGTTGCACGTAGCACTCGATCTCGGCACGCGGGGTCCAGCTCGGCGCGTGGATGCGCACTTCGCGCGCGGTGACGGTGAGGCCGAGCGTGCGGCGGCGGCGCGAACGGCGCAACTGGTAGGGGACGGCGGCGTCGCCGAGTTGCAGGACGCCGCTATTGGCGTGCGGCAGCAGGGGGCAGCCTCGTCATTTCGGTTTCGATCCACGCCTCGACTTCGCGCGTGAGCTCGGCCGCGCTCCTGCCCGCGGTCGAAATCGCCGGGCCGATGCGCACGGTGACGGTGCCGGGCCGCTTGACGAAGGCATTCTTCGGCCAAACCTCGCCGGCGTTGTGCGCCACCGGCACGATGGGTGCGCCGCTCTCCGCTGCCAACCAGCCACCGCCGATGCCGTACTTGCCCTTCTCGCCCGGCGCAACGCGCGTGCCTTCGGGGAATACCAGCACCCAGAAGCCCTGGGCGAGTTTCTCCCTGCCCTGCTTGACGATCTGTTTCAACGCCTCGCGCCCGGCGCTGCGGTCGATGGCGATCGGATTCAACAGGCGGAAACCCCAGCCGAAGAACGGCACCTTCAGCAATTCCTGCTTGATCACCGGCGACACCGGCGGAAACAGGAACAGGAAGGCCACGGTTTCCCACGCCGACTGGTGCTTGGCGAGGATGATCGCGGGCTCCTTCGGCAGATGCTCCCGCCCCTCGACCACGTAACGGATGCCGAGCACGCGCTGCGCCAGCCAGATCACGATGTGGTTGTAGCCGGTGATCAGCCGGTAGCGCGCATGCGCCGAGAACGGAAAGCTGAACAGCGCGACCACGCTGAAGAAGATCGTCACTACGGTCTGCAGGACCGCGAAAATCACCGAGCGGATCAGGTTCATGCGGCCGCTTTGAGCAGGTGATCGACGGCTTCGCTGAGATCGGCGAACACCGGGGTGTCTTGCGGCAGGCCCCCGGCCGCCAGGGTCTTCTCGCCCTTGCCGGTGCGCACCAGCACCGGACGCGCGCCGACGCAGGCTGCCGCCAGCAGGTCGCGCAGCGAATCGCCGACCGCCGGCACGTCGGCCAGGTCTCGTCCGTAGCGCGCGGCGATCTCGTCGAACAACCCCGACTTCGGCTTGCGGCAGCCGCAGTTCATGTCGGCCGCGTGCGGGCAGTAGAACACCGCCTCGATGCGCCCACCCGCCTGCGCCACCGCCTTGTGCATCTTGGCGTGGATCGCGTTGAGCGTAGCCATTTCGAACAGGCCGCGTGCGAGACCGGACTGGTTGGTCGCCACCACCACGCGCCAGCCCTCGCGCGTCAGCCGCGCGATCGCTTCGAGGCTGCCGGGAATGGGCTTCCATTCGTCCGGCGACTTGATGAAATGGGCGGAGTCGAAATTGATGACGCCGTCGCGGTCGAGAATGATGAGCTTCATGGCTGGATTCCTGCCGTCACCTGCCCAAGTTTACGCCGCCAGCCGCGACAAGTCCGCCACCCGGTTCATGGTGCGGTGCAGCTGGTTCAGGAGCGCCAGGCGGTTGGCCTTGAGCGCGGGATCGTCGGCATTGACCATCACGTGATCGAAGAAGGCGTCGACCGGGGCCTTCAGCGCGGCGAGCTTCTGCAGCGACGCGGTGTAATCGCCCGCCTCGAAGGCCGCGTCGGCCTGCGGGGCGATCTCGCCGAGCGTGGCGAACAGTGCCTTTTCCGCGTCTTCGACGAAGCGCGCGGGATCAGCGCTCTCGCTCAACGAGCCCTCAGATTTTTTCAGGATATTGCCGACGCGCTTGTTGGCGGCGGCGAGGCTTTCGGATTCGGACAGCGCGGCAAACGCGCGCACGGCGTCCAGCCGTTTAGGAACATCTGCCAACAGTTCAGGATTTAGCGACAGCACTGCATCAACTTCACCGGCCCGATACCCCTGATCGCGCAGCAGACCGGCTAGACGTTCCGTCATGAAGAGGGCCACGGCCTGCAAGACTTCAGGCCCTACGTTCGCAAATGGCTTCGCTCCTATTTCCAGCAGACGACCGAACCCCAGCGGCAGGCGTTTCTCCATCAACATGCGGATGATGCCCAAGGCGTGGCGTCGCAGCGCAAAAGGATCCTTGTCGCCAGTGGGCCTTTCTCCAATGCTGAATAAACCAACCAACGTCTCCAGCTTGTCAGCCAGCGCGACGCACAGACCAACGTCGCTACGCGGCAATTCGTCACCTGCAAAGCGCGGCTTGTAGTGATCTTCGACGGCTTCAGCCACCAACGTGTCTTCGCCATCATGCTCAGCGTAGTAGCGCCCCATGATGCCCTGCAGTTCCGGAAATTCACCGACCATGTCAGTCAGCAGGTCTGCCTTGGCAAGTAGCGCAGCCCGATCCGCCAAGCCTGCCGTTTGCAGATTTCTCATTTCATGGGCAATGGCGTAGGCAATAGTGCGCACACGCTCGACCCGTTCACCCTGTGTGCCCAGCTTGTTGTGGTACACCACTTTCGCCAGCCCCGGCACGCGGTCCGCCAGCGTCTTCTTGCGGTCCTGATCGAAGAAGAACTTGGCGTCGGCCAGGCGCGGACGGACGACTCTTTCATTGCCGCCGATCACCGCCGACGGATCGGCCGGCGAAATGTTGGAAACGATCAGAAACTTGTTCGTCAGCTTGCCGGCCGCGTCGAGCAGCGGAAAGTATTTCTGGTTCGCCTTCATCGTGAGGATCAGGCATTCCTGCGGCACTTCGAGAAAGGCCTCCTCGAACTGGCCGAGCAGCACGTTGGGCCGTTCGACCAGCGCGGCGACCTCGTCCAGCAGCGCCTCGTCCTCGACGGGTTTCAGGCCCAGCGGTTCGGCTGCAGCCTGCAGCTGGCGCACGATCTCGGCGCGGCGCTCGGCGAAACTCGCGATGACCGCGCCTTCGCGCTCCATCTGCATCGCATAGCAATCGGCATTGGTCAGCGCGACCGGCTCGGCACGCGCCTCGAAGCGATGCCCCTGCGTCATGCGACCCGCCGCGAGGCCCAGCACCGACACCGGCACGACGTCGGCGCCGTGCAGCGCGACCAGACCATGCACCGGGCGCACGAAATTGACCGTGCTCCAGCCGTCCTCCAACTGGTAGGTCATCACCTTGGGAATCGGCAGCTTCGCCATCGCCGCCTCGATGGCCTTCTGCAGGCCATCGGCGAGCGCGATGCCGGGCGCGATGCTGTCGTGGAACAGCGCCTCGTTCTTGCCTTCGCCTTCGCGTCGCAGCTTCGCCACCGCGGATTCGTCGGCGCCCAGTGCGGCGAGCCGCTTCAGTAGTGCCGGCGTCGCCTTGCCCTCTGCGTCGAGGCCGACCGATACCGGCATCAGCTTGGTCGACACCGGCTTGTCGGCCGCGCGCGCGAGCACGCCCACGACGTGCGCGCCAAGTCGGCGCGGCGAAGCGAATTCCGTAACTGCAGCGTTCGCTTCGGCCAGTCCCTGCGCGACCAGACTCTCGGCCAGTGCGGCAGCGAGGACTTCGCCCAGCTTCTTCAGCGCCTTGGGCGGCAGTTCCTCGACGAAGAGTTCAACCAGTAGATTCGCTGTATTAACCATATCCCGGCTCATGCTGCCGCCTTCTTTTCGAGTTGTGCCGTCACTTCGTGCGCCCACTCGCGCGGCGCCATCGGGAAACCCAGCCGGGCGCGGCTGTCGAGGTAGCTCTTCGCCACGCTGCGCGCGAGGTTGCGGATACGGCCGATGTAGGCGGCGCGCTCGGTCACCGAGATCGCGCCGCGCGCGTCGAGCAGGTTGAAGGTGTGCGCGGCTTTCAGGACCTGTTCGTAGGCCGGCAGCGCGAGCTGCGCCGCCATCAGTTCCTGCGCCTTCTTCTCGTGCGCGCCGAACGCGGTCAGCAGGAAATCGACGTCGCTGTGCTCGAAGTTGTAGGTCGACTGCTCGACCTCATTCTGGTGGTAGACGTCGCGATAGGTGAGTCCCTCGGTCCAGACCAGGTCGTACACGCTTTCCACCCCTTGCAGGTACATCGCCAGACGCTCGAGGCCGTAGGTGATCTCGCCGGTGATCGGCTTGCAGTCGATGCCGCCGACCTGCTGGAAATAGGTGAACTGGGTCACTTCCATGCCGTTCAGCCACACCTCCCAGCCCAGCCCCCAGGCGCCGAGCGTGGGATTCTCCCAGTCGTCCTCGACGAAGCGCACGTCGTTCTGCTTGAGGTCGAAACCCAGCGCCTCCAGCGAACCGAGGTAGAGCTCCAGGATGTCGGCCGGCGCCGGCTTCAGCACCACCTGGAACTGGTAGTAGTGCTGCAGCCGGTTGGGGTTGTCGCCGTAGCGGCCATCCTTCGGCCGGCGGCTGGGCTGCACGTAGGCCGCCTTCCACGGCTCGGGGCCGAGCGCGCGCAGGAAGGTCGCGGTGTGCGACGTGCCGGCGCCGACTTCCATGTCGTAGGGCTGCAGCAGCGCACAGCCGCGCTCGGCCCAGTAGCGTTGCAGGGTGAGGATGATGTCCTGGAAGGTGGGTTTCACGGCGGATGGACGGCGTTGCGGGAAAGCCGTGATTTTAACGTGGTTGGTGGGGGTTTCGTTGTTGGGTGTAGTGGGGGATGTCGCTTGACTGCTGACCGTTGGCCGGGGGTAGCCCGGCGGCTAGTCACTTTCTTTTGTCTCGCCAAAAGAAAGTGACCAAAGAAAAGGCGACCCCGGCATCCCCGAATTCCCGACAATCCGGCCCGACGAACGGGCGGCGAAGAACTCGCCCCGCCTTGTTGTTTTTGATTTTGTTTTTTGTGGGCGGGGCTCAAACAGCTTCGCCGCTGGTCCGTCCGTCGGGCCGGATTGTCGGCGGGGCTGCAAGGGGGAGCGTCAAAACCAGGGCAGTGATGACGGAGAGTTCTGATACGCTCCGCACACCAAACACCTTGGAACCAAAGTGGTCAGCGTCGATTAGGAGAATTGAGGTGGAAAATGAATCGCAGCTAGCCAATCAATCTGGAACGGCTTCCGAAGATTTGGAAGCGTGCCCGGCTTGTGGTGCTGACACGATCGAGAAGCGGCGAATTGATTTTTCGCTTGCCGATGTGGTCGGCGCGAGCTTTGTCCTCCTCGTTCTCTTTGGCCTTCTTGTGCTCTTTATCAACGCAATTGGCTGGGCGGCACTGCTTATAGCGATTCCAATTCTCATCCTGGTTGCTTTTCTAATTTTTTCGGGAGGCCCGAAAGAGTTGGGCGGCTACCGTTTCATTGGCGGCATTTGGGACAACGCTGGTGTGATTGGAGGAATTCTGTTTTTGATCTGGGCTGTTGTCCGATATTTCGTCCGGTTTGAAATCGTCAAGCAACAGTCCTGTACCCAGTGTGGATTCCAAAGTAAAGAAACCCGAGTAGGCTCACATGGTGCGCAATGACTGTAGACGCATTGCGCGAATACCGTGGCGCGTCTCAAATTCACAAACCGCCCCGTCATCGCCACCCTGGTTTTGACGTTCCTCCCCTTGCAGTCCCGCCGAAAATTGAGCCTGGCGGGTGGATCAGCGGCAAAGCTGTTTGAGCCCCGCTCACCTTCGAAATACCAATAAAGCGGGGCGAGTTCTTTGCCGCCCACCCGGCAGGCTCGATTTTCGGGCACCCGAAGGGCGGGGATGTGGGGTCGCCTTTTCTTGGGTTACTTTCTTTTGGCGAGACAAAAGAAAGTGACTTGCCGCCGGGCAACCCCCGGCCAACGAGCCTCAGCCTGGCAAAAAACCCAACTACTCGGTCGTGCTCCGCGCCCACCTCTACCTGGATTGCTTCGCGCTGCTCGCAATGACAGCGCATGATTCAGCGGCTACTAAGCGCTCGCCGCTTCCAGCGCCTCAATCTCCCCAGACACCTCCAGCCACTCCCCCTCCTCAATCGCCAATTCGTCAATGACGTGCTGCAGCTGTTTGCCGGTTTCGGTTATCTCCTCGACTGAAAGCGCACCCCCCAAACGCGCTTCGAGCGCCGCCTTTTCCGCCTGCAGCGCAGCCATGCTCTTGTCGAGCTTCTCCAGCTTCTGTTTCAAGGCCTTGATCCTGCCCGAGGACACCGGCTTCTTCGCCGCCGCCGGCGCAGGTTCCGGTTTGGGCGCTTCGGCGGCCTTGCCGGCTTCCTTCAGACCCTCGCGCACGCGCTTCGCCTCCTCCAGCAAGTAGCGCTGGTAGTCGTCCAGATCGCCGTCGAACGGCTCGACGCCGCCGCGCGTGACCAGCCAGAACTCGTCGCACACCGAGCGCAGCAGGGCGCGGTCGTGGCTGACCAGCATCAGCGTGCCCTCGAATTCATTCAGCGCCATCGCCAGCGCTTCGCGGGTGGCGAGGTCGAGGTGGTTGGTCGGTTCGTCCAGCAGCAAGAGATTCGGCCGCTGCCACACCAGCATGCACAGGACCAGCCGTGCCTTTTCGCCGCCGCTCATGGTACCGACGGCCTGCTTGACCATGTCGCCGCTGAAGTTGAAGGTGCCGAGGAAGTTGCGCAGGTCCTGCTCGCGGCTGCTGAACTGGCCGGCGCCGCCATTCGCAATCGTGTCGCGCGCGAGGCGGATCATGTGTTCGAGCGGGGTATCGGCAGGACGCAGGACGTCGAGTTCCTGTTGCGCGAAGTAGCCGATGTTGAGGCCCTTGCCTTCGGTCACGGCGCCAGCCACCACCGGCAGGGTGCGCGCGATGGTCTTCACCAGCGTCGACTTGCCCTGGCCGTTGGCGCCCAAGATGCCGATGCGCTGCCCGGCGAACACTGACTTGCTGACGTGCTGCACGATCACCGTCGGCGGGGTACCGGCCGGGGCATCGGCCGGCGGCGGATAGCCGAAGCTGGCGTCGTCGATGGTCAGCATGGGGTTGGGCAGGTTGAGCGGCTCCTTGAATTCGAAAGTGAAATCTGCGCTCGCCAGCATCGGCGCCAGCTTTTCCATGCGGTCCAGCGCCTTGACCCGGCTTTGCGCCTGCTTGGCCTTGCTGGCCTTGGCCTTGAAGCGGTTGATGAAGGCCTGCAGGTGGGCGATCTTGTCCTGCTGGCGGGCATAGGCCGCCTGCTGCAGCGCCATCTGCTCGGCGCGCATGTCCTCGAAGGTGCTGTAGTTACCGCCGTAGCGGGTGAGCAGGCCGTTCTCGATGTGCAGGGTGACGTTGGTCACCGCGTCGAGAAATTCGCGGTCGTGGCTGATCACCAGCAGGGTGCCGGGGTATTTCTTCAGCCAGGCTTCCAGCCACACCAGCGCGTCGAGATCGAGGTGGTTGGTGGGTTCGTCGAGCAGCAGCAGGTCGGACGGGCACATCAGCGCACGCGCCAATTGGAGTCTCATGCGCCAGCCGCCGGAAAAGCTGTTGACCGGTCGATCCAGCTCGCGCACCTGGAAACCCAGGCCGAGGATCAGCGCCTGCGCGCGCGACTGCGCGTCGTGGGCGCCGGCGTCGTGCAGCGCCATGTAGGCGTGCGCCATGCGCTCGCCGTCGTCGCTGGCCTCGGCAGCGGTCACTTCGGCCTGCGCCTCGGCCAGCTGGGTGTCGCCCGCGATGACGAAATCGGTCGCGGATTCGCTGGTTTCCGGCATGTCCTGCGCCACCTGCGCCATACGCCACTGCGACGGCATCGAAAAATCGCCCTTGTCCTCGTGCAGGGTGCCGTTCAGGAGCGCGAACAGGCTCGACTTGCCGGCGCCGTTGCGGCCGACCAGGCCGACCTTTTCGCCGGGGTTGATAGCCACCGAGGCGTTGTCGAGCAGGACCTTGGCGCTGCGCCGCAGGCTGAGATTCTTGAGGATGATCATGCAGAAGATGCGGCGCGCAGAACGCGCACCGACCGAATCGAAAGCCGGATTCTACCTTGGCAGCTCCGTCCGCCTCCTAGCGGTGTCAGATGTCTGCCGCTTCGACGGGGTCTGACGGTTTTCCGTCAGCCCGCCATGCGGCGTCACTTGGCAGCCGCCACGAGCAATACACAAGCTGTTGTTTTTACGATGATCTTTCGTACCACTCCGCCAACCAAACGGCTGGCACAGGCGTTGCAGGTATTCAGGCAAGCAACCCCGATCCAAGGAGCACATCATGAAACTGCAATTCGGCCAAAACCAACTGGTTCTCGAACTCAGCGCCTCCCCTTTCGCCTGGTTCCACGGCCAGACCGAACGCATGAGCCTGACCAGCCTGTCGCTGCTGTTCGTGCAGTTCTCCGTGTTTGCCCGCCAGCCGGCTGCCTGATGCAAGTCGGTAAAGGCACCCGCGTGAGTCTGAGCCTGTCGGGCTCACCAGTGGGATTCTTCAGCGGCAGCACCTGCCGCATGTCGATGTTCAGCCTGACGCTGCTGTTCATCGAATTCCGGGTGCTGCGACGCACCGCAGCCCACTGCGCCTGATCCCCTAACGCGCAATCTCCAGGACGGCTTCGAGACCGCCTGCCGCGCGGTTGTTCAGCGTCACCTTCCAGCCGTTCGTTTCCGCCAGCTGGCGCACGATCGCCAGCCCCAGTCCCGTTCCCCCCGTCGCCTGCGAGCGCGACGCCTCCAGCCGGTAGAACGGCCGGAACACCTTGTCGAGCTGCTCCTCCGGAATGCCCGGGCCGGCATCGCACACGACCACCCGTGCCTGCTTTTCCGCGCATTCCAGTACCAGTTCGACCGGGGTACCGCCGCCATAGCGCTGCGCGTTCTGGATCAGGTTGGAGACGATCTGCCGTAGCGCCAGTTGGCCGGCGCGCACCTCGCACGGCGCCGCCCCCTGCCACGGGACGCCCGCTTCCCGCGCCAGTTCGCCCAGCAGCGCCGCAAGGTCGAGACGCGTCTTCGCCTCGGGCCGGGTGGTGCGCGCCAGTTCCAGGTAGCCAGTAATGAGCTTGTTCATGTCGGCCAGATCGGCCAGCGCACGGTCGATGCGCGCCGGCGTGGGCATGTCGCGCAGCATTTCCAGGTTGAGCTGCATCCGCGTCATCGGCGTGCGCAGGTCGTGCGAGATGCCGGCGAGCAGGGTCGTTCGGTTGTCGAGCAGCTCGCGCACCTCGGTCGCCATGGTATTGAAGCGGCGCGCCAGTTCGGCCAGTTCGGCCGGACCGGTTTCCGGCAGCGGCTCGGGCAACTGGCCGGCGCCGACCTGACGCGCCGCCTGCGCGGCGCGCGCCAGCGGCACGGTGATGCGGCGCACCAGGAACAGCGCCGTCAGCAGGCTGAGGAAGGCCCCCAGCGCGATCACCGCGATCGCCGCCAGCGGCGGCCGCACCGCGTAGCGATCGGGGAAGAAGCCGGCGCGCAGGTCGTGGCCGCCGACCGGGATGTCGAGCCACGCCGCCGCGGTGCCGGGCACGCCACGCAATACGGCTTCATCCCCAAGCCGCTGGCTCAGCGCGGCCTCGATCTGCGCGCGGAAGGCGAACTGCGGCGCGTCCATCGTCGCCCCAACGTCGATCGTGGTCAGGCGCAGGCCATGGCGGCGCGCCAGCTCGCGCTCGAACGCGGCACGCGTGTCGGGCGGCAGCTCGACCCAGGTCTGCGCCGACAACACGATCAGGCCGGCGAGGTCGTCCGCCGAGCGCTCCGCCACCGGCACGATCAGGGTGCGGTAGACCACCCAGGACGCCGCCGCCTGGAACACGACGAAGGCGATCGCCAGCGTCAGCGCGGTGCGGGCGTACAGCGAGGCGGCGATGCGCTGCACGCGGCGCCTCAGCCCTTGCCCTGCGGCACGAACAGATAACCCTGGCCGCGCTGGGTGCGGATGTAGGCCGGGTTGGCGGGGTCGTCCTCGATCTTCTTGCGCAGGCGGTTGACGCGCACATCGATGCTGCGGTCGAACGGATCGCGCTCGAAGCCGCGCAGCTGGTCCATCAGCCAGTCGCGCGACAGCGCGCGGTTGGCATGGGTGACGAAGATTTCCAGCAGCTCGTATTCGCCGCCGGTGAGGGAAATCTCGGCGCCGTCGCGGCTCAGCGTGCGGGCGTCGAGGTTGACGCTGTAAGGACCGAAACGCACCACACGCGCCTCTTCGGTCGCAGCCGACGCAACCACGCCACCTCGCCGCAGCACCGCACGGATGCGCGCCAGCAGTTCGCGCGGATTGAAGGGCTTGGGCAGGTAGTCGTCGGCGCCGACTTCGAGGCCGATGATGCGGTCGATGTCCTCACCTTTGGCCGACAGCATGATGATGGGCGGAAAGCCCGGCTGCGCACGCAGCCGGCGCGCAATCGACAGGCCGTCCTCGCCCGGCATCATCCAGTCGAGCACCAGCAGGTCGGGCAGGCGCTGCGCCAGAAGACGATCGAGCGTGGCGGCATCCTCCGCGGTCTCGACCGCATAGCCCTGGCTGGTCAGATATTCCGCGACCAGCTCGCGGATGCCGGGGTCGTCGTCGGTGACGTAGATCGTATCCTTGTCCATGGCGGCCACTATAGCAGCGGTATCCGGGAGCTATTCCCACCCCGGTTACACACTGTTACAAATCCCCCCTGGCGCGAAACAGTGCGCTTACTTTCCTCGACCACACTGCGAAGCGTGGAAGCAAGACATTGCGACCACGGACATGGAGACCACGATGAACGTACGCAAAACCTGGATGTTCGGATTCGCCGCACTGGGCCTGGCGCTTGCCGCCCCGGTTCAGGCCAACCCGGATTTCATGGACGGCAGCTTCATCGTGGCCAAGCGCGACCGCGACGACGTCCGTCAGGAACGACGCGAGATCCGCGAGGAGCGGCGCGAAGCCCGCCGCGAAGCAGAACGCGAAGAGCCGCGCGGCTATGGCTACGGCTACGAGCGGCGCCAGCAGCAGCGTTTCGACAACGAGGGTCGCCCCCGCGACCGTCGCTGAACGCCTGAATTGAAGCAACGAGGAGAGTCAAGATGAATGCACGCATCCCCACCCTGATCGCCGCCCTGATCGCCGTCAGCGGCGCAGCCCAGGCCGGCCACGGTGACAGCTACACCACCCGCGCCCGGGTGCTGTCGAGCACGCCGATCTACGAAACGATCAACGAACCGCGCCGCGAGTGCTGGACCGAGACGGTCGGCTACGAAACCCGCAGCTATCGCGAGGGCAGCAACTCCGGCGGTGCGATTCTCGGTGCCATCGCCGGCGGCCTGCTTGGCTCCACGGTCGGCAAGGGCGACGGCAGGGTTGCCGCCGCCGCAGTCGGCGCGGCCACCGGCGCGGTGGTGGGCGATCGCTGGAACAGGACCGGTACCCGCTACGAATCGGTCCCACAGCAGGTCGAACGCTGCCGCACCCATGACGACTACCGCCAGGTCGTCACCGGCTACGACGTGCGCTACCGCTTCGAGGGCCGCGAATACACCACCCGCCTGCCCTATCGGCCGGGCAAGTGGCTGACGCTGGATGTGGATTTTTCAGTGGCTGACGGCCGCCGCGACACGCGCTGGCACAACAGCCGCAACGACTGGGACGACTGACGCCTGGCCGCCCCGCGCATCACGAACCTGAAAGGAGACGCGCCATGTTCCGTACGCTTCTGATTGCAACTGCCCTGTTGACGGCTTCCGGCACCGCCCTCGCCCACGGCGACCGCGTTTACGGCCGCGTCGTACACGTCGAGCCGAGCATCTCGGTCTCGTTCGGCAGCGGCCGCCACGACGGCTTCCGCGTGCTTTACGAAAGCGGTGGTGCCCGCTACTGGACCCATTCGCCCTACTACCCGGGACATACCATCGTGGTGCCGCATCATCACACAGTGCAGCACGTGTACCACTACCGGGATCATCGGCGCGACTGGGACGACCGCCGCGACTGGCATGACGGCCGCCGCGGGCACCATCACAAGCACCGTCACCACGGCCGCGACTGAGCCGCGGCCGTAAGCCACCACTCAGTCGTGGTGGACGACGAACGCCACTTCGGTGGTGAAGTTGCCGATCCCGCGATGGCTGGTCGGGGTCCAGCCCGTGTCCTTGAGATGGCGGGTGAGTTCGCGCGTCATCTCCGGGTTGCCGCAGACCATCACCCGGTCCTGCGCAGGATCGGGTGCCGGCAGTCCGAGCCGCTGCGACAGCGCGCCAGAGCGGAACAGGTCGGCGCCGCGCTCCGGCGTGGGGAATGGCTCGCGGGTCACCGTCGGCACATAGTGCAGCTGCAGGTGGCCGAGCGTCCCGATCTCGTCACGGTAGGCCAGTTCGGCGACGGTGCGCACCGAGTGCACCAGCACCACGTCCTCAAACCGCTCGTACAGGGCCGGATCACGGATCAGGCTCATGAACGGCGCCAGCCCGGTGCCGGTCGCCAGCATGTAGAGCGTGCGCCCCGGCAGCACGTGATGGAGCGTCAGCGTGCCGGTGCTCTTGCTGTTGACCCACACGCTGTCGCCGGGCCGGATATGCACCAGCTGGCTGGTCAGCGGGCCGTCCGGGACGTGGATACTGAGGAATTCCAGGTGATCGCGGTCGGCAGTCGAGACGATGGAATACGCGCGCGCCACCAGCCGGCCTTCACGCTTGAGGCCGATGGTGACGAATTCGCCGTTTTCGAACATGAAATCCTGCGGCCGGCTGAGGGTGAAGCTGAAGGTCCTGTCCGACCAAGGCCGGACCGATTGCACGGTCTGTTCGCTGTAGGGCATGGCGCGCTCCGTTGAATATTCTCGTTCGACGCGGACCGACGCACGCAGTTCCAGGCCGGTTGATCAGCCCTTGATGCAGACCAGCGGCCTCAGCTTCGCGACCTTGCGCGCCAGCCCGGCGCGGTCGGCCGCGCCAACCACGGCGCTGACGTCCTTGTAGGCCCCCGGCGCCTCTTCCGCCACGCCGCGCAACGAAGGGCTGCGAATCAGCACGCCCTGCCCCGCCAGTTCATCGACCAGCGCGCGACCCTGCCACTGGCGGGTCGCCTGGTGGCGACTCATGGCGCGCCCGGCGCCGTGGCAGGCCGAGGCGAAGGCGCGCGTCATGCCGATCTCGGTGCCGACCAGGATGTAGGACGCGGTACCCATGCTGCCGCCGATCAGCACCGGCTGACCGACGTCGCGCAACTCACCGGGCAGTGCCGGGTGGCCAGGCCCGAACGCGCGCGTCGCACCCTTGCGGTGCACATACAGCTGCCGGCTGCGCCCGTCGGTCGTGTGCGGTTCCAGCTTGCAGGTGTTGTGGGAGACATCGTAGATCAGCGTGAGGCGCGTGCCCGGAAAGACGTCGGCGAACACCTCGCGGACGAGATGGGTGATGACCTGGCGGTTGGCGAGCGCGCAGTTGATCGCTGCGCGCATGGCGCCAAGGTAGGCCTGGCCGAGCGGCGATTTGATCGGCGCACAGGCGAGCTCGCGATCGGGCAGGTCGATGCCGTAGCCGGGCGCGGCGATCACCATCTCGCGCAGGAATTCGGTGCCGATCTGGTGCCCGAGGCCGCGCGAACCGCAGTGGATGCTGACCACCACCTCGCCCCGGCGCAGGCGGAAGCGATCGGCTGTTTTCTCGTCGAAAATCTCGACGATTTCCTGCAGTTCGAGGTAATGGTTGCCCGAACCCAGCGTGCCGACTTCCTCGCGCTGGCGGCGCTTGGCCTGCACGGACACCTTGTCCGGCTCGGCACCCGCCATGCAGCCGTGCTCCTCGATACGCTCGAGGTCGGTTGCGTGGCCGTAGCCGCGCTCGACCGCCCAGCGCGCGCCGCCGCGCAGCATCGCGTCCATCTCGTGCGCATTCAGACGCAATTCGCCGGTGCTGCCGACCCCGGCGGGGATGCGGGCGAACAGGCGGTCGGCGAGGCGCGACTTGAGCGGCGCGACATCGGCTGCCGCCAGGCCGGTGTGCAGGGTACGCACACCGCAGGAGATGTCGAAGCCGACCCCGCCCGCTGACACCACCCCGCCTTCCTCGGCGTCGAACGCCGCCACCCCGCCGATCGGAAAACCATAACCCCAGTGCGCGTCGGGCATGGCGTAAGCGGCCTGCACGATCCCGGGCAGGGTGGCGACGTTGGTGAGCTGCTCGAAGACCTTGTCATCCATTCCGCGGATCAGTCCGGCATCGCCGAAAATCACGGCCGGCACACGCATCCTGCCGAACGGCGCGACCTGCCATTCGATCTCCGACACCTGACTGAAGCGGGCGAGATCCATCTCGTCTCCTTACACGTCGACCACGCACTGGGCCCGCCACAGGCCCGCCTCGTTACTCCCGACTTTCAGTTCAGTATAGGTGGCACCCTTGATCTCGACCGCCGGCTGATGCCTTGCTGAATCGACGGGTTCGCCCCAGGCGGTGGCCTGCAGGCGGCGACCATCGAGTCTGACCTCGAAGCGTCCGAACAGCAGGCTGCGCGCCGCCATTTCGAGGATCAGCGCGTTGAGCCAGTCGACCAGCAGCAGTTCGTCGTCCGGCGCCTCGCAAACGATCTCGACCGCCTGCGAAGTCATCACCCCGGCAGGATCGGTCACCACCGCGATCATCGCCAGTGCCGCCTGCTCGAATGCGGCCGCTCGCGTCGGGCCGATGCCGCGCACCCCCATGTCGGCCTGGTGCGGAAAGTGCTCCCAGTATGCATGCGCCTCACCACGCAGCGCCGAGACTGCCTCGGTACGCGCCTGGAAAATCGCCTCGCGGATGCGCGCCGGCTCGACGCGCTTCGCCACCGCGCCGGCATCGACCGCCTGCGCGGCACGCAACGCGCAGCGCAGATGATCGGGGGCGGGAAAGGGTTTGTCCTCGTAACCCGGACGGCCACGAAAATCGCACTCGCAGGCGCGCAGGAAATCCTCGAAGCGTTCGGGACGGCGGAAGGCGTCGACGCGTTCGAAAAGCTCGATGATCGTGCCCGGCCGCAGTTCCAGCGCACGGTGCACGAGACCGTGCTCACGCGCCACCGCGATGGCGAGATCACGGCAGTCGACCGGCACGCGGACGCGTTCGCTCAATGCACGCACCAGTTCGACGCTGCGGGCCTCGTGGCCATGATGCCTCGGCCACAGCTCGGGTGGCGTCACGCCTTTGCCGAGATCGTGGGTCAGCGCCGCGAAACGCACCGGCAGGCTCAGGCCCTGGCGCGCCGCCCAGTCGACGACAAGCAGGACATGCTCGCCGGTATCGACCTCGGGGTGGTGCTCGGGCGGCTGCGGCACGCCGAACAGACGGTCGATCTCGGGGAACAGCCGCGCCAGCGCGCCGCAGCCGCGCAGGACCTGGAACATGCGCGAAGGCTGCGCCTCCATCAGGCCGCGCGAGATCTCCTGCCACACGCGCTCGGGCACCAGCGCGTCGACCTCGCCGTCGTCGACCATCCGCCGCATCAGATCGTTGGTTTCCGGCGCCACGGCGAAATCGCCGAAACGGGCGGCGAAGCGCGCGACGCGCAGGATACGCACCGGATCCTCGGCGAAGGCCGCGCTGACATGGCGGAAGGTTTTTGCGGCGAGGTCGCGCTGGCCGCCGTAGGGATCGATCAGCGTGCCGGCCTCGTCTTCCGCCATCGCGTTGATGGTGAGGTCGCGCCGCAGCAGATCCTCTTCGAGCGTGACGTCCGGCGTGGCGTACACGGTGAAGCCCTTGTAGCCGCGCCCGGACTTGCGCTCGGTGCGGGCGAGCGCGTATTCCGCGTGGGTATCGGGATGCAGGAAGACCGGGAAATCCTTGCCGACCGGCTGGTAGCCCAGCGCGATCATGGCCTCCGGCGTGGCACCGACGACCACATGGTCGTGATCGGTGACCGGTCGCCCGAGCAGCCGGTCACGTACTGCGCCGCCGACGATGTAGGTCTTCATGGCGGCGCGGCGGCGTCAGCGGCGGGCGTTCTCGCGGTAGTCCTCGTACCGTGCGCGCGGCGTGTCGGCGCGCAGGTACTCGGGCGCGATGGCCTCGAGCGCGACCGGCTGGAAGTCGAATACCGACGGCCAGCTGCCGCTGCAGACGTTGTCGACGCCCATGGCGTAGAAATTGTCGCGCGTCATCAGCTTCCTGCCGGGCTTGAGCTCCAGCGCCCAGGCCTGGATGTACGACAGCCAGTGACCGAGCGGGATGATGCTGCGCTTCTTGCCGATGACGTCGCCGACGTAGCCCACCAGCTCCTGCAGGGAGTAGGCCCTGGGGCCGCACAGGTCGTAGGTCTGGCCATGGGTCGCCGGGTTGTCGAGGCTGTCGGCAAAGGCGCGCGCGACGTCTTCGACGTGCACCGGCGCGAAGCGTGCGCGCGCCCCCGCCAGCGGCACGACCGGGAACAGCTTCAGCAGGCCGGCGAACATCGACAGGAAGGAGTCGCCGCGGCCGAAGATCACCGAGGGACGGAAGACCGTGATATCGAGGCCGTAGCCGTGGATGAACTTGGGTCCGTTGAGGTACCAGTTCTCGTGCTCGATATGATGCCGGCCCGCCTCGCGCACCAGCGCCTCGCCCACGCCCTTGGAGCGCTGGTAGGCCGAGCGCGAGTTGGCGTGCGCGCCAAGCGCGCTCATGTGCAGCAGGCGGTGCACGCCGGCTTCGCCCATGGCATGGACGATCTTGCGCGGCAGCTCGATGTGCACCTGCTGGAAATCGCCGCGGCGTGCGCTCGGCAGGTCGACACGGCCGACCCGGCTTTCGTGCAGGATGCCGACCAGGTTGATGACCGCATCCATGCCGCGGAAGTGACGGATCAGTTCCTGCTGGTCGTGGACGTTGGCCTCGATCACTTCCACCGTGGGCAGCAGGATCAGTTCCTTCGCCATTTCGCGGCGATGCGACAGCACGCGCACGTTGAGGCCGCGTGCGGCGAGCTGGCTGACGAGATGGGTGCCGACGAAGCCGGACCCGCCGAGGATACAGATGCGTTGAATCTTCATGGTGAGGATTTCGTTCCGGAATATGAGGCGAGGCCGATTCTAATCGTCCGTCTGTCCGAGTTCCAGCGAGGTGTCGGCGTCGGACGCCGCCGCAACCGCGCCCCTGCGCGGCGGCACCATGCCCAGGCGATCCTTCAGCAGCACCGAGGGCTGGTCGAAGCGCATCGCGTAGTACATGGCGTTGCTCATCACCTTCTTGACGTAGTCCCGCGTCTCGGCGAACGGAATCGACTCGATGTAGACCGCGGCCTCCATCGGCCGCGTGTCGCGCCAGCGCTGCGCGCGCGAGGGCCCGGCATTGTAGGCGGCGGTGGCGAGCACCGGCGAGCCGTCCAGCCGATCCTGCACATGCCGGAGGTAATAGGCGCCGAACTGGATGTTCCTCGCCGGGTTGCGCATCTCGTCGGGATCGAAACCCTTGATGCCGAGACGCTGCGCGATCCAGCGCGCGGTCGCCGGCATGATCTGCATCAGCCCCGAGGCGCCGACACTGGAACGTGCGACGTTGACGAAGCGGCTTTCCTGGCGCATCAGCCCGAACACCCAGGCCTCGTCGATGCCGTTCTCGCGCGCTGCCGCCTGTGCCAGCTCGCGATAGGGGGCAATGAAGCGCAACTCGAAATCATGCAGGTCACGGGTGCGCTCCGCAGTATAGATGGCGCGGTCGTACCATTCGTTGCGGCGCGCCAGTTCGGCCGCCGCCAGCAGCTGCGCGTCGGTGAACGCCTGCGTCGCCCAGTTCCATTCCTGGCTGGCGTCGTTGCGCAGTCCCAGCTCACGCAGGGCGAGCGCGCGGGCGAGGCCGGGATGACGGGCGATCGCGTCGACGTCGCCCCCCCCGACCTTGATGTTGATGACAGGCTGCGCCTGCATGACAGGCCCCAGTTCCTCCTGCGCCAGCTGGCCGTGGTAGTGGTGCTCACGCGACAGCGCCAGGAACAGGGCATTGGCAGCCGCGCGCTGGCCGGTCTCCTGCAGCGCGCGCGCGCGCCAGTAGCGCCACGCCGGCAGGCCGCGGGTCGTCTCGCCCATGCTGTCGATGGCGCGTCGCACCGCCAGCCAGTCGCCCGCACGCAGGCCGGCGCGCACCCACCACTCGCGCTGAAAGTCGTTGGCCATCGCCTCGCCCGCCTGCTGGAACCAGGCCAGGGCGACGGCCTCGTGGCGGCGCGCCGCCCAGGTGGCGAGCCGCGCCCAGGCCGTGCTGCGCTCCTCGGCGGTGAACTGCGGCAGCCAGGTACGCAACGCCCGCTCGGCATCGCCCGAATCGCGCCGCGCCAACTGCTCGAGCGCATAGAGCGCGATCTCGCGATGGCCGCGATCGGCGGCATCCGATCGCCGCGCATTCAGGAATTGCGCCGGCTCACGGCTGGCCAGGTCGATCAGTGCGGCCTCCAGCCGGTGCGCCTCCGGCAGCGCCTGGATCACCACCCGGGCGACGTTCGGATTGCCCGCCTCCAGCGCCAGCCGCAAACGACGCCACACGTCCTCCTCGCGGATCAGCCCGGCGTCCGTCATGTGTGCAAACAGCGGGGTGCAGGCCGACGGCATGTCACGCCCGGTGAACCACAGGGCAAGCGCCTCACGGGCGCGGCTACGGTTGCCCTGCGCCCATTCGGCACGGTAGGCATAGCATTGATGCGCGGCATCCGGCCTGGCGAGGCGCGGGTATTCGGCGAGATACGCACTCCACGCCTCGCGCGCGCCGAGCGACTTCAGCCAGTCGGCACGCAGCAGCTCGGCCATGCGGCTGCCCGGGTAACGTGCCAGGAAATCGGCGATGCGCGCATCCTCGGTGCGGCTCGCCAGCATCAAACGCCAGTATTCGACATAGGGGGCCAGCACATGGTCGGCCGGCACCTCGCGCGCAGCGCGCTCCAGGCTGGCCGGTTTGCGCGCGGCGTACGCCTGCTGCGCCTGCAGCACGGCAGCGTCGCCGGGGGCCGCCCAGGCAGCGGGCGACGCCAGCATTCCCACCAGCAGGAAAAATCCGATGATTCGAAACATGGTGCGAGGGTAACATGCAGCCCCGCATCGCTGCCCGGGCACAATCGCATCCTGCGAAGGCGGACATCGCGGATGCATTTCGGCCTCGATGCCGGACTATAGTGGAAGCCCCTGCCCATGCGTCCAAGGAGAATGCCATGCCCACCAACGTCGGCACGGTCGACCGCGTCATCCGCATCGTTGCAGGCCTCGCCCTCCTCGTCTGGGCGGCCTTCCTGAACGGCCCGGCCTGGGCCTGGATCGGCGTGCTGCCGCTCGCCACCGGCGTGTTGCGGATCTGCCCCGCCTACAGCGTCCTCGGCATCAATACCTGCGGCACGAAGCGATGACTCAGGCGAGAAACAGCCTGTAGGCCGGGTTGCGCGACTCGTCCCAGTAGCGGTAGCCCAGCCCGTCCAGAAACTTCTGGAACGAGGGCTTCTCCTTCTCCGGGACCTGGATGCCGACCAGCACACGACCGTAGTCGGCGCCATGATTCCGGTAGTGGAACAGGCTGATATTCCAGCCGCGGCTCATGCTCTGCAGGAACTGCATCAGCGCGCCGGGTCTCTCCGGAAACTCGAAGCGGTACAACACCTCGTTGACCGCCTCCGGTGCCCGCCCGCCAACGAGATGGCGCACGTGCAGCTTGGCCATTTCATTGTCGGTGAGGTCGACCGCTTCGAGCCCGTGGCGGCGCAGCAGTTCGACCACGCGCGCCCCCTCGCCGGCGCCCGGCACCGACAGACCGACGAACACCCGTGCCGCCTTTGGATCGGAATAGCGGTAGTTGAACTCGGTGATGTTGCGCGCCCCCAGCAGGCCGCAGAAGGTCTTGAAGCTGCCCGGCGTCTCCGGAATGGTAACGGCCAGCACCGCCTCGCGCTTTTCGCCCAGTTCGGCGCGCTCGGCGATGTGGCGCAGGCGGTCGAAGTTCATGTTGGCACCCGAGGCCACCGCGACCAGGGTCTTGCCCTTGAGGCGGTCGCCGGCGATCGCGGCCTTGAGGCCCGCCAGCGACAGCGCGCCGGCCGGCTCGAGAATCGAGCGGGTATCCTCGAAGACGTCCTTGATCGCCGCGCAGATGGCGTCGTTGTTGACGCGGATGACCTCGTCGACATACAGCTGCGACAGCCGGAAGGTTTCCTTGCCGACCGTTTTCACCGCCACGCCGTCGGCGAAGATGCCGACCCGCGGCAGCGTGATGCGCTTGCCCTTGCACAGCGAACGCGCCATCGCGTCGGCGTCCTCGGGCTCGACACCGACGATTCTGATCTCCGGGCGCAGGCGCTTGATGTAGGCCGCCATGCCGGCGATCAGGCCGCCGCCGCCGACCGGAATGTAGACCGAGTGGATCGGCCCCGGATGCTGGCGCAGGAGCTCCATCGCCACCGTGCCCTGACCCGCGATGACGTCGGGATCGTCGTAGGGATGGACGAAGGTGGCCTTCGACTCCCTGGCGATCTGGGTCGCGTGCGCACAAGCCTCATCGTAGTTGTCGCCGTGCAGGATGACCTGGGCGCCACGCGCGGCGACGGCGTCGACCTTGATCTTCGGCGTGGTCGCCGGCATCACGATGATCGCCGTCGCCCCCAGCTTCTGCGCCGCCAGCGCCACGCCCTGCGCGTGGTTGCCGGCCGAGGCCGCCACCACCCCGCGCGCCAGCTGCGCCGCAGTCAGTTTCGCCATCTTGTTGTAGGCGCCGCGGCACTTGAACGAGAACACCGGCTGCAGGTCCTCGCGTTTCAGCAGGATCTGGTTGCCGAGGCGGCGCGACAGGTTGTGGGCGACATCGAGCGGCGACTCCACCGCGACGTCATAGACGCGCGAGGTGAGGATGCGTTCGAGGTAATCGTCAGGCTGGCTCATGGCGGCGGTGGTTTGTAAAAAGGGGGCGATGCCGCTATCTTAGCGGGCTGCATCCAAATCGACGAAACCATCATGACTCAGGACGAAATGAAGCAAGCCGTGGCGCGTGCCGCGGTGGATTATGCCAAGGGCGGCATCATCGGGGTAGGCACCGGCTCGACCGCCAACTATTTCATCGACGCGCTGGCCGAGGTCAAGGGCCGCATCGACGGCGCGGTCGCCAGCTCGGAAGCGACCGCCAACCGCCTGAAGAGCCACGGCATCCAGGTGCTGGATCTGAACAGCGTCGGCGAACTCGAGATCTACGTCGACGGCGCCGACGAGATCACCGAGCACTTCGCCATGGTGAAAGGCGGCGGCGGCGCGCTGACCCGCGAGAAGATCGTGGCGGCCTGCAGCAAGCAGTTCATCTGCATTGCCGACGAGAGCAAGCTGGTCGGGGTGCTCGGCAAGTTCCCGCTGCCGGTCGAAGTGATCCCGATGGCGCGCTCCTATGTCGCGCGTGAACTGGTCAAGCTGGGCGGCCAGCCCCGCCTGCGCGAAGGCTTCACCACCGACAACGGCAACATCATCCTCGACGTTCACGGCATGTCCATCGTCGACCCGGTGTCGCTGGAGACCGCGATCAACCAAATTGTCGGTGTGGTCACGAACGGTCTTTTCGCGCGCCGCGGCGCCGACGTCCTGCTGCTCGGCACCCCCGGCGGCGTCAAGACTTACAAGAAGTAAGCGTCACTGCGGCTGTGGCGGGGGCCCGTCCTCGGGTTCCTGCTCCTCCGCCGGCACCCGGTATTTCTCGGTCGCCCACTGCCCCAGGTCGATCAGCTTGCAGCGCTCGCTGCAGAACGGCTTCCACCTGCTCTCCGCCGTCCACGGCACGGCTGTGCCGCACGTCGGACAGCCCACCACGGGCGGTTTGGCGGGCTTCATAGCGTACAGAAGGTCAGATCGAAGTCGATCGCACGGTCGGTGCAGGTGCGCATCGCCCCGGACCCGGCCTGCACGAAGCGGATGTTGAGCATGTATTTGTTGGCCGACACCTCGGGCACGCAGGGCAGGTCGTCTACCACGGTGACGCGGATCAGCTGCGGGTTGCGCGATTCCAGCATGCGCTGGTAGTAGCCCTTGTCCGCGCGCTGCAGCTCGGGCTGGCCGCTGTCGCGCAGGAGACCGAGCACGATGCCGACCGCGGCGCGAATCGAGGAGAACGGCGCCAGCCAGTCCTGCAGCTGGCGCTCGCGGTAGTCGGCCGCCTGGTGCAGCCAGTAGTGATAGGACGGCAGGTCGAATTCGCACATGCCCCCCGGGATCGCCGCCCGCTGCTTGATCGCCATCAGCCAGTCGTCGTCGCGCAGATGCTGCCCGACCTTGCCGGGCAGCTGGTACATGCCCAGGTGGGCCGACTCGATCGCTGCCAGGACCTGTTCCAGCGTCGTCCCCTGCACGTGCGGATTGCCGCGCAATGCCGTCAGCACCGCCTTCTGCCGATCCAGTTCCTGCAGCAGGTCGGATTTGAGGTCGGCGCGCGCCGCCACTTCGGCCATCTCGAACAGGGTCAGGAGGGCGGCATGGTGAGCGTGCGGATCGGGCGATGCAGCGTAGGCATCGAAACGGTCGAACAGGTCTTCCAGCCGCAGCAGGGTGCGGATGCGTTCGCTCAGGGGGTATTCGTAGTGGATCACGCCGCAACGCGTTGGTTTGGTTCAGCCGATTGTCGCCGATTCACGCGGAAAATCAAGGCAAGTCCGCAGCCGCATATGCCAGATAGCGCTGGTGCAGCGCCGTCACTTCGGCGCGCAAGGCAGCGGCCGAGGCATCGTTGACGATGACGTCGTCCGCCGCCGCGAGCCGCTCGGCACGCCCGGCCTGCGCCGCCAGAATGGCGTCCACCTCGTCGCGCGCGAGCCCGCTGCGCGCCATCACCCGCGCGACCTGCAACGCTTCCGGACAATCGACCACCAGCACGCGCCTGAGCACATCGCGATAGCCGCCTGTTTCCACCAGCAGGGGGATGACGATCAGCGCATAAGGCGCATCGAGCGTGGCGAGCGACTGCTCGACCATCTGCCGGATACGCGGATGCAGTATGGCCTCCAGCTGGCGGCGCGCAGCCGCGTCGGCAAATACGCGGCGCCGCAGGGCGGCACGATCGAGCATGCCGTCGGCCAGGATGACGTCTTCGCCGAATGCAGCCCGGATGGCTTCAAGCGCTGCGCCGCCGGGCTCGGTGAGCTGACGCGCGACGACATCGGTGTCGATCACCGGTACGCCGAGTTCGGCGAACAGATTGGCCACGGTCGACTTGCCCGAACCGATCCCGCCGGTGAGCCCGACCGTGAACATCAGAATTGGCCGAGGTAGGCTTGCGTCAGGTCAGTGCCGAAGAACAGGGCGACCAGCCCGCCACCGGCCAGATAGGGGCCGAAGGGAATCGGGATGCGCCGGTCGTGCTTGACCAGAACGATCATCGCGATGCCGATCGCCGCCCCCACGACCGAGGACAGCAGGATCGTGACCGGCAACAGCTGCCAGCCGAGCCAGGCACCGATGGCCGCCAGCAGCTTGAAGTCACCATAGCCCATGCCTTCCTTGCCGGTCGCCAGCCTGAACAGCCAGTACACCGCCCACAGCACGCCGTAGCCGGCCATGGCGCCGATGACCGCATCCGGCAGGCTGGCGAAATGCCCGTGCAGATTGAACAGCAGCCCCAGCCACAGGAGCGGCAGGGTGAGGCTGTCGGGCAGCAGGGTGGTATCGAGGTCAATGAAGGCCAGCGCGACCAGCGTCCACACCAGCAGCAGCGCACCGGCCGTCTGGACGGTCATGCCCCACTTCCATGCGACCGCCGCCGACACAAGCGCGGTGAGCAGTTCCACCAGCGGGTAACGCGCGCTGATCGCCGCACCGCAAGCGGAGCAGCGCCCCCGCAAAAAGAGCCAGGACAGCAGCGGGATATTTTCCAGGGCGGTGATCTGGTGCCCGCAGTGGGGGCACGCGGAACGCGGCAGCCACAGGTTGTAACGCGGAGTATCCGGCACCGCTTCGCCGCGCAGCTCGGCGCACTGCGCGTGCCAGTCCGCCTCCATCATTTTTGGCAGGCGATGGATGACGACATTCAGGAAGCTGCCGACCAGCAGGCTGAATAAAAAAACCAGCCCTGTGAACAGGGCTGGCTCCGCAAGCAGCAACGTCATCAGACGACCTGGCCCATCTTGAAGATCGGGAGGTACATGGCGATCACCATGCCGCCGATGAGGGTGCCCAGCACCACCATGATGATCGGTTCCATCAGGCTCGAAAGGGCCTCCACGGCATCGTCCACTTCAGCCTCGTAGAAGTCGGCGACCTTGCCAAGCATGGAGTCGAGCGCCCCCGACTCCTCGCCGATGGCACACATCTGCAGCACCATGTTGGGAAACAGTCCGGAATTCTGCATTGCTACCGTCAACGCAGTGCCGGTCGAAACCTCGCCGCGGATCTTGGCGGTCGCCTCGACGAACAGCTGGTTGCCCGAGGCGCCGCCCACCGATTCCAGGGCCTCGACCAGCGGCACGCCGGCGGCGAACATGGTCGACAGGGTCCGGGTCCAGCGCGCGATGGTGGCCTTCTCGATCACCGGGCCGAAGATCGGCAGTTTGAGCATGACCCGGTCCATCGCCATTTGCACCTTGCGCGAGCGCTTCCAGGCCTGCAGGAAGGCGTAGATGCCCCCGCCGACGGCACCGAAGATCGCCCACCACCACTCGACGAAGAAATCCGAGATCGCCATCACCACCAGGGTCGGCCCCGGCAGGTCGGCGCCGAAGCTGCTGAACAAGTCCTTGAACGCCGGAATCACGAAAATCATGATGATGGCGGTGATGACGAAGGCCACCACGATGATGGAGATCGGGTAGAACAGCGCCGACTTGATCTTGCTCTTGATCGCGAGGATCTTTTCCTTGTATACCGCCAGGCGCTCGAGCACCGCGTCCAGAATACCGGCGGCTTCGCCCGCCCCGACCAGGTTGCAGAACAAAGCATCAAAGTAGAGCGGATGACGGCCGAACGCCTGGGTCAGGCTGCTGCCCTTCTCGATGTCCGCCTTGATTTCCAGCAGCAGCCGCTGCACCGACGGATTGGAGTGCCCACGGGCCACAATCTCGAACGCCTGCAGCAAAGGCACGCCGGCTTTCATCATGGTCGCCAGCTGGCGGGTGAAGAGGGTGATGTCCTTGTCGGTGATGCGCTTTTCCCCACGGAACAACGCGCTCTGTTTCTTGACCTTGGTGACCGTAATGCCCTGCTTGCGCAGCTGGGCATTGACCACAGCCTCGCCCCCCGCCTGCATCTGGCCTTTGACCTTCTTGCCGCGCTTGTCCATGCCTTCCCACTGGAAGGTGGCATCCTTGACTGCCTTTGCTGCTGTAGCCATACGGGAGATTCCTTAGAGATTGGTGACGGCTTCGACTTCTTCCAGCGAGGTCAGGCCGGCTTTCACTTTCAGCAAGCCGGCCTGGCGCAGATCGAGCACCCCCTCGCGCCTGGCCTGATCGGCGATATCGGACTCGTTGCCGCCCTTGAGGATGATGCGGGTCATGGCGTCGGTAATCGGCATGACCTGATAGATGCCGACCCGCCCCTTGTAGCCGGTGCCGCCGCAGATGTCGCAGCCTACCGCCTTGTAGGGTTTCCAGGACCCGTCCAGCTGATCCGCGGTAAAACCGGCGGCCAGCAGCGCCTCGTCCGGGATGTCCGCGGGCTGCTTGCACGAGCACAGGCGCCGTCCCAGCCGCTGGGCCGTAATGAGAATGACCGATGACGCCACGTTGAACGGTGCCACACCCATGTTCAACAGACGGGTCAGCGTGCCCGGCGCATCGTTGGTGTGCAGGGTCGACATCACCATGTGGCCGGTTTGCGCCGCCTTGATCGCGATGTCTGCGGTCTCCAGGTCGCGGATTTCGCCGACCATGATGACGTCGGGATCCTGTCGCAGGAAGGACTTCAGCGCCGCCGAAAACGTCAGCCCCGCCTTGTCGTTGACGTTGACCTGGTTGATGCCCGGCAGCTGGATTTCCGCCGGGTCTTCCGCGGTCGAGATATTGACGTCGGGCTTGTTGAGGATGTTGAGACAGGTGTAGAGCGACACCGTCTTGCCGGAACCGGTCGGGCCGGTCACCAGCACCATGCCGTAGGGACGCTGCACCGCATTCAGCAACAATTCCTTCTGCCACGGCTCGTAGCCCAGCGCCTCGATCCCCAGTTGCGCACTGGTAGGATCCAGAATACGCATCACGATCTTTTCGCCGTACAGCGTCGGCAGCGTGCTGACCCGGAAATCGATGGCGCGGTTCTTCGACAGCACCATCTTCATGCGGCCGTCCTGCGGCACGCGCTTTTCCGAGATATCGAGGCGCGACAGCACCTTGATGCGCGAGGCCACCTTGTCCTTGATCGCCATCGGCGGCTGCGCCACCTCGAACAGGATACCGTCGCGGCGGTAGCGGATGCGGTAGAACTTCTCGTACGGCTCGAAATGGATGTCGGATGCCCCCATGTTGATCGCATCGAGCATGATCTTCTGCAGGTAGCGCACCACCGGCGCATCGTCGATCTCGATGCCGCCGGTGTCCTGCTGGGCTGCCGCGCTTTCCTCGTCGGCGAAGTCGAGGTTGAGATCCTCGGCATTCAGCACGGCCATCGTGTTGTCGACCGCCTCGCCCAGCTTTTCGATCAGCTTGCCGAGCTTGTCGTCCTCCACCACCACCGGTTCCACGGCCTGGCCGGTCTGGAATTTCACCTCATCCAGCGCCTGCAGGTGGGTCGGATCCGACGTGCCCACATACAGCTTGTTGCCGCGCTGGTACAGCGCGATCACGCGCCGTTTCTGCACCAGCTTCGGATCGAGCACGCCATGCGGCAGACTCTCCGCATCCATGGCGTTGAGGTCCAGGTAGGGGAAGCCGAACGAAGTGGCAGCGAACTCGGCCACCTGATCCGCCTTGAAGCGGCGCCCCTTGATCAGCTCGGTCACGAACGATTCGCCCGACTGGCTGGCGCGGTTCCATACCCCCTGGGCGTCCTCCTCGGACAGCCAGCCGTGGTTGACCATGGCACGCGCCAGCCCGGTCAGATTGTTGGTGTTCGTTACAGCAGCCATAGCTTGTTTCCAGACAAGTCCAGCATCAATTTATCGCCCGCATTGCTACGCTGCAATGCAGCCGATGGGGAATCAAAGGCCTTAACGGCGATTTTTCGACTAAGTTGAGGCGCGCCCCGACACGTCTCCATCCGCCGCCGGCGCGTAGATGCGTGCCATCTTCACGGCGCGATCCTGCGTCTGAACGATTTCCACCGGCACATCGCCCAGCTTGAGGCTCACCCCGGCTTCGGGGATGTCCTCGAACTGCTCCAGCAACAAGCCGTTCAGGGTTTTCGGGCCATCCAGCGGCAAGGACAGCCCCAGCTTGCGGTTCAGGTGGCGCAACAGCACCGTCCCCTCGGCCAGCCAGCTGCCGTCCTCCTCGCGCCGCAGGTAGCCCATGTCCGACGGCGCCTGGGTGGTGAATTCGCCGACCATCTCCTCCAGCAGATCTTCCAGCGTCACCAGGCCCTGGAGTTCGCCATATTCGTCGACCACCAGCGCCAGCCGGCGCCGGCCGCTCTGAAAATTGCGCAACTGGGTGAACAGCGGCGTGCCCGCCGGGACGAAATACGGTGCTTCCAGATTTTCCTTCAGCGTCCCGGGGTCGAGCGTTTCGCCCGCCAGCGCGTGGAGTACCCGCCGCACGTGCAGCACGCCGAGCAGATTGTCGGGCGTGCCTTGCTGCACCACCAGCCGGGTATGGTGGCTGGTCGAAATCTGCTGACGCAGGCGCTCGGGATCGTCCTCGATGTCGATCGCCTCGATCTGGTTGCGCGGCGTCATCACGTCGTCGACCGTGATGTCCTCGAGTTCCAGCAGGTTCATCAGGATGCGGTGGTGCTCGCGCGCCAGCCGGCCGGACGACTCAAGCACGATGGTGCGCAGCTCTTCCAGCCCCAGGCTGTTGCCTTGTCCCGGCTCGGGCTGGCGGATGCGCAGAAGTTTGAGGATAGCCTGGACGAACAGGTTGACGAACCACACCACGGGGTACGCCAGCTTCAGCAGCGGCGTCAGCAGCAGGGTCGCCGGGTAGGCCACCCGTTCGGGAAACGACGCACCCAGCACCTTGGGCGTGACCTCGCTGAAGACCAGAATGAGAAAGGTCAGCAGCAGCGTCGCGACGAACAGCACCATCTCGCCGTCGCCGAACAGGCGAATCGCCAGCACGGCGGACAGCGTGCCGGAGGCCGAATTGACCAGGTTGTTGCCGAGCAGGATCACGCCGAGCAGCTTGTCGGTCTGGTCCAGCAGCGCCTGCGCCCGCATCGCGCCACGCACGCCGGACTCCGCCGCATGACGCAGGCGATAGCGGTTGATCGCCATCATCGCGGTCTCGGACGCCGAGAAGAACGCCGAGGTCACAAGCAGGATGGCAAGCACGCTGAACAGCGTGCTGGTGGAAATGTTATCCAATCAGGACCGCCTCAACGCCCGAGCAGGACTTCCAGCACGAACTGCGTGCCCACATACGCCAGCAGCAGCAAGGTGAAGCCGGTGATCGTCCAGTAGAGGGCGGTACGCCCGCGCCAGCCGCGGAAATGCCGCCCCAGCAGCAGGCCACCGAACACCAGCCACGACAGGATCGCCAGCACGACCTTGTGCGTCAGCTGCAAGGGCTGACCAAACAGCTCTTCCGAGAACAAGATGCCGCTCGACACGGCGAGCGTCAGCAGCACGAAGCCCGCGCCGATGGTGCGGAACAGCACCGCCTCCAGCGTGAGCAGCGGCGGCACCGCGCCGACCGCCAGCGCACCGCGGTGCAACTGCTTCTCCAGCACGGTCATCAGCACCGCATGCAGCGCTGCCACCGCGAGCAGACCATACGCCAGGAAAGACACCACCAGATGCGCACGCAGGGCCAACGCCTGAGAGCTGGGGATGGCATGGGTGGCAGTGAATCCCGCCATCAGCAGCACGCCGCCGCCTGCCAACGCATTCACCCACGACTGGACGCGTGCCAACGGCGCACCATGGCTGCTCGCCCAGTACATCAGCGCGGCGAGCCAGAAAATCGTGGAGACCGAATTGCCGAAGCCGAGCCGGATATCGCCTTCGCCCAGCACCGACGCATACAGCAAGGCGCCGTGCGCCAGCAAGGTCGCCGGCAACACCAGACGCATCCAGCGGGACGGGACAGGCATGCGCTGCATCTGCCAGGCCATCCAGCCGTACAGCGCGCTCACGCATAAAGCAGCCAGCAGAAACGGAGACATTCGTTAAAATAGGAAGGCGTTCCAACCTATTATCCATGCCGCCTGCGGCGGCAACAAGGAAGCCATGCTAGAAAACCTCAGCGGACGCCTCGCCGGCGTCGTCAAATCCCTGCGCGGGCAGGCTCGCATCACCGAAGCCAACGTGCAGGACACGCTGCGCCAGGTACGGCTGGCCCTACTCGAGGCCGACGTCGCGCTACCGGTGGTCAAGGCCTTCATCGAGGCAGTGAAGGCCCGCGCGCTGGGACAGGAGGTGCTCTCCAGCCTGTCGCCCGGCCAGGCGCTGATCGGCATCGTCCATGAGGAACTGACCAAGCTGATGGGTGGCGAAAACGCCGACCTCAACCTCGCCGCCACTCCGCCCGCCGTGATCCTGATGGCCGGCCTGCAGGGCTCGGGCAAGACCACCACCAGCGGCAAGCTCGCGCTGCTGCTGAAGAACCGCAAGAAGAAGGTCCTGCTCGCCTCGGCCGACGTTTACCGCCCCGCCGCCATCGACCAGCTGCGCCAGCTCGGCAAGCAGCTCGACGTCGCCTTCTTCGAGGCCGGCGACGAGCGCGACCCGCTGAAGATCGCGCAGGCAGCCCAAGATCATGCGCGCCGCCAGTTCTACGACGTGCTGATCGTCGACACTGCCGGCCGTCTGGCGATCGACGAAGCGATGATGAACGAGATCAAGGCGCTGCACGCTGCGGTCAAGCCGGTCGAAACACTGTTCGTGGTCGATGCCATGCAGGGCCAGGACGCGGTCAATGTTGCCAAGGCGTTCAACGAGGCGCTGCCGCTCACCGGCGTGGTGCTGACCAAGCTCGATGGCGACGCCCGTGGCGGCGCGGCGCTGTCGGTACGCCACGTCACCGGCAAGCCGCTCAAGTTCATCGGCGTCGGCGAAAAACCCACCGGTCTGGAACCGTTCCACCCCGAGCGCATGGCGCAACGCATCCTCGGCATGGGCGACGTGCTCTCGCTGATCGAGCAGGCGCAGGCCTCGGTCGACATCGCCGAGGCGAAGAAGCTCGCCGACAAGGTCAAGAAGGGCAAGGACTTCGACCTCGAGGACTTCAAGGCGCAGATCCAGCAGATGCGCAAAATGGGCGGTCTCTCCGCGCTGATGGACAAGCTGCCCGGCGCCGGGCAAATGCCGGTTCCGGCCGGCGCCGATGAAAAGGCGGTCAACCGGGTGGAGGGCATCATCAACAGCATGACCCCGCTCGAGCGCCGCAAGCCCGAGATCATCAAGGCCAGCCGCAAACGCCGCATCGCTGCGGGCGCCGGTGTGCCGGTGCAGGAAGTGAACAAGCTGCTGAACCAGTTCGAGCAGGCGCAGAAAATGATGAAGATGATGGGCAAGGGCGGCCTCGGCAAGATGATGCGCGGCATGAAGGGCATGCTGCCGGGGATGCGTTAAGCCGTTGCGCTGGGAAGCAGCGCGTTTGTCCTCTCGCCCGCATACAGAAGAGAGGATAAACGCAAGCCACTGGCGAACCTCGGTTTTTTGGGTATAATTCGCGGTTTTCTCCGTTTACCGGTGGGTTGAATCATGGTCGTTATTCGTCTTTCGCGCGGCGGCGCCAAAAACCGTCCTTTCTACAACGTGGTGGTGGCCGATTCGCGCTGCCGCCGTGATGGCCGCTTCATCGAGCGCGTCGGCTTCTACAACCCCGTGGCCGGTGAAGGCGCCGAAGCCATTCGCCTGAACGCCGAGCGCATCGGCTACTGGGTGAGCAACGGCGCACAGATGTCCGACACCGTCGCCCGCCTGGTCAAGCAGAACAAGCCCGCTGCCGCTGCTTAATTGAGTCAGTCTGACGACTGGGTCGTGATGGGGCGCGTCGCCGCCCCGTTCGGCGTCAAGGGTTGGGTCAAGGTCCAGCCCTTCAGCGAAGACCCGGGCGCGCTGATGGATTTCGAATCCTGGCGCGTCGGCCGCGGCGAGCAGCAAGCGCATTACAGCGTCGAAGCCGTCCAGGACCACGGCAAGGCCCTGGTCGCCAAGCTGGCCGGCATCGACGACCGCGACACGGCGTATGCCCTGCGCGGGCAGGAAATCTCGGTGGCGAAAAGTGCGTTGCCGCCGCCGCAGGAAAACGAGTTTTACTGGTCGGACCTGATCGGTCTGAAAGTCGTCAACCGCGAAGGCATCGAACTGGGCACCGTCGACAGCCTGATGGAAAGCGGCGCAAACGACCTTCTGGTGGTCAAGGGGGCGCGCGAGCGCCTGATTCCCTTCGTTGCCGCCTTTGTCGGCAAGGTGGACCTGGCCGGCGGGACGATTGAGGTGGACTGGGGCGAAGACTACTGATGCGCTTCGATGCGGTCACGCTCTTCCCCGAGATGTTCGATGCCGTACTGGATTACGGCATCACCCGGCGGGCGCTGGATCGTGGGCTGTACCGGTTCAAGACGTGGAATCCGCGCGATTTCACCGACGATCCGCATCGCACGGTCGACGATCGCCCCTACGGCGGCGGCCCCGGGATGCTGATGCTGGCCGAGCCTTTGGACCGCACGCTGAACGCGGTGCAGCAGGATCTGGCGAGCGCAAATTTGACACCCTGGGTGGTGCATTTTTCACCGCGCGGCCGCCCGCTCACGCAGCAGCGGGTGATGGAACTGAAAGAAAGGCCCGCATTGGTATTGCTTTGCGGGCGCTACGAAGGCATCGACGAGCGTCTGCTGCAGCGCCGTGTCGACGAGGAAATCTCGCTCGGCGACTTCGTGCTGTCGGGCGGTGAGTTGCCTGCACTGGCGCTGATGGACGCGATCATCCGGCAGTTGCCGGGCGCGCTCAACGATGCCGAGTCGGCGGTGCAGGATTCGTTCAGCCACGGGCTGCTCGACTGCCCGCACTACACCCGGCCCGAGGTCTGGCAGGGTATGGAAGTGCCGGCTGTATTGAAAAGCGGCAACCACGCGGCGATTGCCAAGTGGCGGCACGAAGAAAGCATGCGGCTGACCGCCGCGCTGCGTCCCGACCTGCTGGATCGGACGCAGAACAAACCGGATTGACCGGATTGCCTGGCAACAGGCAGCCTGGAAATGAGCGGCCCCTACAGGGCCAATGTGAAACGGCGTGACGTCCGCCCGATGGTCTGAGACCCGGTAGCGCACCTCTCCCGCCAGATGTAAGGAAACATCATGAACATCATCGAGCAACTCGAACAGGAAGAAATCGCCCGCTTGGGTAAAACCCTCCCCGCCTTCGCCCCCGGCGACACCGTCGTCGTCCAGGTGAAGGTGAAGGAAGGCAACCGCGAGCGTCTGCAGGCTTACGAAGGCGTCGTCATCGCCAAGCGCAACCGCGGCCTCAACTCCGCTTTCACCGTGCGCAAAATTTCGGCCGGCGAAGGCGTCGAGCGCACCTTCCAGACCTACTCGCCGCTGGTCGCCAGCGTCGAAGTCAAGCGCCGCGGCGACGTCCGCCGCGCCAAGCTGTACTACCTGCGCGAGCGTTCCGGCAAGTCCGCCCGCATCAAGGAAAAGCTGCCCGCCCGCAAGGCTGCAGCACCGGCCGCCGAATAAGCAGCCCGTCTGCCGCAACACCAACGCCCGCATCATGCGGGCGTTTTGTTTTGCAGCGCGGAGATTTACACTTCCTCGACCCAGCGCAGCGAAAGAACACCATGCCCTCCCTCCATGACACGTCCCTCGCCGACCACTGCTTCGGCTGCGTCTACTACCCGCCCAATCTGCCGTCCCACGCCTACGCTGCAGACGACTGGGCCATGCTGCAGACACGTAGCTGTTCATTTGAACACGTGCCGGGGACGGCAGACTGTCTGGCAAGTCGCAAGACCAGTTGCAGCCTGGTCGACCTCGATACCATGCGGCAAACCCTCGGCAGGCAACGCGAATGAACGACACAGTGATGACCGCGTACGATGCCATCCTTGCCGCCCCGCCCTGCCGCCTCGGTGCCGTGTTCACCGGCGAGGCCCTGACACGGCTGGATTTCCTGCCCCTTGACGCGCCGGCCACCACCTCCCTCGATCGTCGCGCACAGCGACTGGCGCGCGAGCTCGACGCCTACTGGGCAAACCCTGCCCACACCTTCGACCTGCTTTTCGCGCCGCAGGGCACGCGGTTCCAGCTGCGCGTCTGGCACGCGCTCCTGAACATCCCGCCGGGCCGGCCAACGACCTACGGCGCGCTGGCAAAGCAGCTCGGCACTGCGGCGCGCGCGGTGGGTCAGGCATGCGGGTCGAACCCCCTGCCCATCCTGATCCCCTGTCATCGCGTCCTGGCAGCGAACGGGCTCGGCGGCTTCATGCATGCGGCGTCCGGCGCGCCGCTCGACGTGAAAACCTGGTTGCTCGCGCACGAGGCGCCCCCCTCCTCCGCTCGCGGGAGCGCGCCCTGAAGGGCATTAATCAGGCGCGCATTATGCCCAAACCGATCAATGCGCTGATTGACCGCTTCTGCGATCATCTGTGGCTGGAAGACGGGCTGGCCGAACAGACGCTGGCGGCATACCGACGCGATCTCCAGGCCTTCTCGGCCTGGCTTGAAAACGAACGCGGGCACACCCTCGATGCAGCAATCTCGGGCGACATCGAAGCCTACCTGGCGTGGCGTTTCACCCATCGCGCCCAGCCGCGCAGCGCAGCGCGCTATACCTCGGCGCTGAAGCGCTTCTACCGCTATCTGCTGCGCGAAAAGCTGATCGACGCCGATCCCACGCTCAACCTCGACAGTCCCAAGCTGCCACGCGCGCTGCCCAAGACGCTGACCGAGGCCGACGTCGAACATCTGCTCGACAGTGCCGGCAGCGAAACGCCGTCCGGCCTGCGCGACCGCACGATGCTGGAAACCCTGTATGCGACAGGCTTGCGGGTTTCCGAACTGGTGGGATTGAAGCTGACTGCGTTGAATCTCGCGGACGGCGTGCTGCGCGTTACTGGCAAGGGCAACAAGGACAGGCTGGTGCCGTTGGGAGAAGAAGCCGTACGCTGGCTGCAGCGCTATCTGGCCGAAGCTCGGCCGCAATTATTGGGGAACCGGCTTTCGGACGCGGTGTTCGTCACGCCGCGCGGCAGCGGCATGACCCGGCAGGCATTCTGGTATCTGATCAAGCGGCGCGCGCAGGCCGCCGGCATCGCCCGCCCCCTGTCGCCGCACACGCTGCGCCACGCCTTCGCCACCCACCTGCTGAACCACGGCGCCGACCTGCGCGTGGTACAGATGCTGCTGGGGCATAGCGACATCTCGACCACGCAGATCTACACCCACGTGGCACGCGAACGGATGAAGCAATTGCACGCGCAGCATCACCCGCGCGGCTGAGCCTCAAACCCGCGAACTGCGCTTCGCGAGATAGAACCACTCCTGCCCCGGCAGGGCCGCCGGGTTGGGGAACACGACATACCCATCGCGGTCGGCCGCCACCGGCGTGCCGTCGTGACGCGTGCCGATGCATTCGCCCGCGCGCACCGGATCGAAGCTCGCCCAGGCGCGCGCGAATCGATCGTCGGGATGGGCGCGATCGACAACCTGGTAGAGCCGCAGCGCCTCGGTCGCGCTCACTGGTGCAGGCTTCGGCGCCGCCGTCAGGCCGAGGTGTGCGAGCGCGTGGTGGATCGCCCGATACGCCACCTGCGGCGCAGCCGGGTCGTCGTGCTGGCCACATTCCAGCGTCAGCGCGATCCCGCCCTGTGCTCGCATGTATTCGGTGGTGCCGATGCCATAGTGCACGTCGGCCTCGCGCGTCGACACACCTGCTGCCAGACGCCTTGCGACGCCCGCGGCGTAGGTGTCGAGCCAGCCGTCGACGAAGCGGTGCACGCCCAGAGAAAGCGCCAGCGCAGTTTCTTCGGTCGAGCGCACGAACGGCTCCAGCGTGCCGTCGTTGTCCTCCGGTCCCAGCATGACGAAAGGCTCGCCCGCGGTGTGGAAGGAATGCAGGTCGAGCAGCGCGTCGTGCTGTGCCAGTAGCGGGCACAGCCAGTTGGCGATGCGGTCCTCGAATTCGTGCGGCGCGTCGGTCGGCAGCAGATTGCGGTTGAGATTGCGGTCGCCCATGCGCTGATGGCGCGCGTAGGCGAGCGGATTGGTGACCGGCACGAAGGTGACGCTGCCAGCGACGAGGCCCAGCTGCCCGGACTCGATCTCGCCGATCACGCGACGGATCGCCTGCGTGCCGCAGGTCTCGTTGCCGTGCACTGCGCCAAGCACGATGAGGCGTGCGCCGGGCGCAAGACCGGTGAAATGGATGGACTGGAATTGAAGCGTTGCAGATTCGTTCATGCGTTCAGCGCCTTGATGAGTAGCGATGCGCTCGACACCAGCAGCAGCACGCCGACCAGCCGCGTCATCTGCGCCGGCGCCAGTCCCACGTGTGCCCGTCCGCCGAGATAAAGCGCGCCCAGCACCAGCGGCAACGCCGCCACGAAGGCGATCCACACCTGAGTGCTCATCAGCAACCCCACGATCAGGAAGCTGACGATGCGCGTCAAGCCTTCGATGAAGAACACCGCCGACAGCGTCGCACGCAGTTCGCCCTTGTCGCGGATACGGTGCGCCAGGTAGATCACGTAAGGCGGGCCGCCGGTCCCGAACAGGCCACCGACGGTGCCACCGGTCAGCGAAGCGGGCACCGCCCACAGACGCGAAACAGGTTTGTCGCCGTGCAGGTTGAGCACGCTGCGTACCGCGAACGCGAATATGAACACGGCCAGCACAATCAGCATCGGGCCCTGCGGCAACTTGACCAGCAGGCTGGTACCGAGCGCCACGCCGACGAGACTGAACGGCATCAGCGCGCCGACTTCGCCCCATTGCACGCGCTTGAAATGCAGCCCGCCGAGCACCAGCGAGGCGGTGAAATCGAGCAGCAGCACGACCGGCACCACGAACTGCAGCGGCAGGAACAGCGCCAGCAGCGGCACCGCGATCAGACCAGAGCCGAAGCCGGTGATGCCGCGAATGAAATATGCGGCAAGCAAAATGGCCGCGGCGGCGGCCATGTGTTCGAAGCTCACGGACGCGCGCCGCGCTCGATGGTGATGCCGAGTTCCTTGATGCCCGGCACGATGGCGAACTTGGTGACCGACACCTTCACCCACGGCGCCCCGAATTCATCGCGCACGATCGCTGCCACGTGCTCGGCGACCGACTCGACCAGGGTGATCGGCTGCGGCGCGTTGTGCAGGTAATCCTTCACCCGCATGGCCACCGCGCCGTAGTCGATGGTATCGGCAACGTCGTCGGTACCGCCCGCCTTGCTGTGCGGCAGGCCGATCTCGAGATCGAGCCGCACCGGTTGCGGCACTTTGCGTTCCCACTCGTATATGCCGATAATCAGTTCGAGACGAAAGTCCCGCAAGAACAAGATATCCATCGCGCCGCCCGTCGGGGCCTCACCAAAACCCGCCATTTTACTGACTTATGACCACCCTGTTGTTTATCGCTGCCGCCTATCTGCTCGGTTCGCTGTCATTCGCCGTGATCGTCAGCCGCGCCATGGGCCTGCCCGATCCGCGCAGCTTCGGCTCAGGCAACCCCGGCGCCACCAACGTGCTGCGTACCGGTCGCAAGGCCGCCGCCGCATTGACGCTGCTGGGCGACGCGCTGAAGGGCTGGATCGCCGTCGTGCTGGCGCGCGCACTGGCGCCGCAGTTCGGTCTGGGAGAAGGCGTTGTCCTGCTGTGTGCGCTGGCGGTGTTCATCGGCCACCTGTTCCCCGTCTTCTTCCGCTTCCAGGGCGGCAAGGGGGTCGCCACCGCGCTCGGCGTGCTGGTCGGTCTCAACCCCTGGCTGGGGCTGGCGTGCCTCGCCACCTGGATCGCGATGGCGCTGCTGTTCCGCATCTCCTCGCTGTCGGCGCTCGTCACCGCCCTGCTGGCACCGCTGTATGCCGGGCTGCTGCTGGGCTGGGGCGACACCGCTGTGGCGGTGCTGGCGATCACGCTGCTGCTGATCTATCGTCACAAGAGCAATCTCATCAAGCTGGTCAACGGCGAGGAAGCCCGCATCGGCAAGCGCTCCTGACCGGCAGCCCTGACATGGCCTTCTTCGACAAAACCATCGACCACGCCAAGGAGAGCCTCGCCGAAGTCTCGCGCGAGGCGATCGACCACGCCGGCAAGCGACTGTCGGACGTAGTGAAGGACGGCGTATCGCAGGCCGGCACCGAACTGAAGGACGTGATCCTCCAGGCCAGCCAGGAGATCGACGCCAAGCTCGACAAGATTTCCGACGAACTGCACGAACAGCGCCAGTTCACCAAGGACGACGTGCGCGAACTGGTCGATTACGCCGGCGAAAAACTCGGCGCGCTGATGGACGACCGCATCGTGCGGGCCAAGAGTGAAATTTCGGCGCTGGTGCAGGAAAAGGTCGAATACTTCAAGCACGAGGTCGACAGTTTCTTCATCGAGCGCCAGCGCGACCTCGCACGCGAGCGGCGGCGGCTGTTCATCAACGTCGCCATCGCGGTGCTGGCCTCGCTCTCGCTCGGTTTCGTGTCATGGCTGTACCACCAGTACCTGGGCGGCGGTCTCGACGTCTTCGCCATCTTCCGCATCGTGTTCGCCTCGCTCGCCGGTGGCTATGCCGCGTATCTCGCGGTGAAGCTGCTGCGTCGCTGGCTGTCGATGTCGGAACACCGGAAGGACACGCTGTTCCTGGTGAGCCGCTACTGGGGCGTGCTGCGTCCGGAAAGCATTTTCGGCACGCTGGTGCTGGTGTGCCTGATGGCGGTGCTGGTCGGCTTCCTGCTGTTTCCCGACCAGATCGCGCGCCTCACTGGCAGTGAGGCCTGGCTCAAGGCCCTGCGCGACGCCTACCCCTTCCTGCACCGGAACAACTGAACACTACACCGCGTCGAGCGCGGCCAGTTCCCAGCGCGGCCTGACGGCGAATGCCAGGTCCGCTTGCACCGGGTTCGACTTCAGTTGCGCCGCCAGCCGCTGCGCGCCGGCAAATGCGATCATCGCGCCATTGTCGGTGCAGAACTCCAGCCGCGGGTAGTACACCGTGATGCCGCGCGTGCCTGCCTCGCGCGTGAGCTGTTCGCGCAAACGTGCGTTGGCACCCACGCCGCCCGCCACCACCAGCCGCCTTGCCCCGGCGTGCGCGCAGGCGGCCAGACTCTTGCCCACCAGCACATCGACGGCGGCCGCCTGGAACGCGGCGGCGATGTCGGCCGCCTCGGCAATCCCCGCTTTCTTCACAAGCGTCAGCACCGCAGTCTTCAGGCCGGAAAAACTGAAATCGAAATCGCCCGAATTGAGCATCGGCCGTGGCAAGGCAAACCGGCTGGGGTCGCCGGCTGCCGCCAGTCGCGACAGCGCCGGCCCGCCGGGATAGCCCAGCCCCAGCAGCTGCGCAGTCTTGTCGAAAGCCTCGCCGGCGGCGTCGTCGAGCGTCTCGCCGAGCAGCGTATAGCACCCGATGCCTGAGACCAGCATCAGCTGAGTATGGCCGCCCGACACCAGGAGCGCGACAAAAGGAAATTCGGGTGGCGTATCGGAAATCAGCGGCGACAGCATGTGGCCTTCGAGATGGTGCACGCCGACCGCCGGGATGGCCAGCGCATACGCCAGTGCGCGCGCCATGCCGGCCCCCACCAGCAGCGCACCGGCAAGTCCCGGCCCCTGCGTGTAGGCGATGCCGTCGAGATTCGAAAGTGTGCGACCACTCTCGGCCATCACCTGACGCGTCAGCGGCAGAACCCGCCGAATGTGGTCGCGCGACGCCAGTTCCGGCACCACGCCGCCATAGTCGTTGTGCATCGCGATCTGCGAGTGCAGCGCATGCGCCAGCAGGCCGCGCTCCGTGTCGTAGAGCGCGACACCGGTTTCATCGCAGGAGGATTCGACGCCGAGCACCAACATAGGGAGAAAACAGGGGACTGGAAAAAACTTCGGAGCCTTGTTATTATTCTCGTTTTTCCCGTTCTCAGGAAGCCATCTTCAAATGCCCCACGTCAAAGTCAAGGAAAACGAGCCGTTTGATGTCGCCCTGCGTCGCTTCAAGCGCTCCATCGAGAAAGTCGGCCTGCTGACCGAACTGCGCGCCCGCGAGTTCTACGAGAAGCCCACCGCCGAGCGCAAGCGCAAGCTCGCTGCCGCGGTCAAGCGCCAGAGCAAGCGCCTGCGCAGCCAGCAACTCCCGCCCAAGATGTACTGATTCCGCGTCCACGCGGAATCGCCTCTCCATGTCGCTCAAGGCTCGCATCACCGACGACATGAAAATCGCCATGCGCGGCCGCGCCAATCCTGATGAGGCGCAACGCGCCAAGGAAACGGCGCGCCTCGGCACGATTCGTTTGCTCCTGGCCGCGATCAAGCAGAAGGAAGTCGACGAGCGTGCCGAACTGGACGATGCAGCGGTCAGCGGCATCGTCGAAAAACTCATCAAGCAGCGCAAGGATTCGATCAGCCAGTTCCAGGCTGCCGGTCGTGACGACCTGGTAGCGGCCGAGCAGGCCGAACTCGCAGTGCTGCAGGCCTACCTGCCTGAACAGCTTTCCGCCGCCGAGGTCGAGGCCGCAGTCGCCGCAGCGATTGCCGAATCCGGCGCCACCAGCCCCAAGGACATGGGCAAGGTCATGGGCCTGCTGAAGTCCCGCCTCGTCGGCCGCGCCGACATGGGACAGGTCTCCGCGCTGATCAAGACCCGCCTCGCGGGCTGAATCCCTGACCCGGGCCCCGGGTTTATCATGCGGCCATGATCCCGCGCGATTTCATCGACACCCTGCTCGCCCGCGTCGACATCGTCGACGTCATCGATCGCCGGGTATCACTGAAAAAAGCCGGGCAGAACTACCAGGCCTGCTGCCCCTTCCACAGCGAAAAAACGCCCTCCTTCACCGTCAGCCCGACCAAGCAGTTCTATCACTGCTTCGGCTGCGGCGCACACGGCACCGCGCTCGGCTTCCTGATGGAATACGAGCACATGAGCTTCCCCGATGCTGTGGCCGCGCTGGCGCAGGACGTCGGCCTTCCGGTGCCGGAATCGGCGCAGGAGCCCGACCGCCCCAAACCACCGCCCGCGCTGTGGGATGCGCTGGAGCAGGCCGCGCGCTTCTACAAGCAGCAACTCAAACAATCGCCGCGCGCGATTGATTATCTCAAGCGGCGCGGCCTGACCGGCGCCATCGCCGCCCGCTACGGCATCGGCTACGCGCCGGACGGCTCGCCGCTGAAGCAGGTCTTCAAGGATTACGCGGCCGAGGCCCTCGCCGCTTCAGGCCTGGTGATCGACGGCGAACGCGGCCGCTACGACCGTTTCCGCGACCGCATCATGTTCCCGATCAGGAACGCCAAGGGCCAGATCGTTGGTTTCGGCGGACGCGTGCTCGACCAGGGCGAGCCGAAATACCTCAATTCGCCGGAAACCCCGCTGTTCCACAAGGGATCGGAAATCTACGGCCTGTTCGAGGCCCGGGCGGAGATCAAGACCGCCGGCCGCGCCATCGTGGTCGAGGGCTACATGGATGTCGTGGCGCTCGCCCAGCACGGCGTGGAGTTTGCCGTCGCCACCCTCGGCACCGCCACCACCCCCATCCATGCGCGCACCCTGCTGCGCCACACCGACCGCCTGGTCTACGCCTTCGATGGCGACAACGCGGGACGCAAGGCTGCCTGGCGCGCACTGGAAAACACCCTGGAAGCCTTGCAGGACGGCAAGGAAGTCAGCTTTCTGTTCCTCCCCGAAGGCGAGGATCCCGACAGTTACATCCGCACCCACGGCCGGGACGCTTTCCTGCGGCTGCTCGACAGCGCGATGCCGCTGTCGGCCTTTCTGGTGCGCGAATTGTCGCGTGACCGCAAGCTCGACAGCCAGGAAGGACGGGCCGCTCTGCTGAAGGATGCCAAGCCGCTGCTGGAAAAAATCGCCGCGCCGCTACTGGCCGGCCTGATCCGGCGGCAGGTCGCCGAACTGGCGCATTTGCCGACCGACGAACTCGGACAGATGGGCATGGGCACCCGGCCCGCGACTGCCCGCCGCTCACCACCGCGTCCGCAACGGCGCCCCGCGCCGTCGCGCCTGCGTGGACTGGCGCGCATTCTGTTGATGAACCCCGAGCGCGCGGCCGAGGTTGACGCACGCTGGTTCGACGCGAACGACCCGCTGAGCACACGACTGGGCGAACTGATGGACTGGCTGCGCAGCATGGGGCCGTCTAGCCTGCCAGCGCTGGCGGAGGCCGCCCGCGGCAGCACGCTGGAAACGCTGATCGACGAACTGATGACCGATTTGCTTGACAAAGACGACAGCTGGGACTGGAACGCCGAATTCGATGGTGCCGTCAAACAATTGCAGGACGATTGGCGCCGGCGCCGACTGCGGGATTTGGCCGCCCGCCCGCTGGCCAGCCTGAACGCCGACGAACGCCTCGAATTGAGCGAACTGGCACGCTCCTAGCTTGCCAGAAACGTCGAGACAAAGCTCTGGTTTACGGTATAATGACCGGTTTTTGAACGATTTTTTCCCGCCGCGCGCTGTTTTGCGGGGGAATCCTGAGCGGAGAAAAGCCTGTGGCTGTACGTGGAAGAAAACCCGGCGGCAACGCCAAGAAACCCGAGGCGCTGATCCCACTGAAAGAACTGACGCCAGTGGAAGCCGAGGCACGCCGCACCCAGCTGAAGAACCTCATCATCCTCGGCAAGGAACGCGGCTTCCTGACCTACGCCGAAATCAACGACCACCTGCCCGACGAAGTGCTGGACGCCGACCAGATCGAAGGCGTGATCAGCATGATCAACGACATGGGCATCCAGGTCTATGACGAGGCACCCGACGCCGAAACCCTGCTGATGCAGGACTCGACGCCTGCCGTGGCCGACGAGGACGTTGTCGCGGAGGCGGAGCAGGCGCTCACCACCGTCGATTCCGAATTCGGTCGCACCACCGACCCGGTGCGCATGTACATGCGCGAAATGGGCTCGGTCGACCTGCTCACCCGCGAGGGCGAGATCGAGATCGCCAAGCGCATCGAGGAAGGCCTGCGCCACATGGTGCAGGCGATCTCTTCCTGCCCGCTGACCATCCAGCAGATCCTCGACATGGCCGCCCAGGTCGAGAAGGACGAGTTGCGCATCGACGAGCTGATTGACGGCTTCGTCGAAGCGGAAGCGGAAGCCGCCACGTCCGAGGAGGAAGCCGAAGTCGAAGAGGCGGACACCGACGAGGACGACGAGGATGCCAGCGCTGCCGTCGCCGCCGCCAACCTGGCGCAACTGAAGGCCGAGGCGCTGGCGCAGTTCGACTACATCCGCAAGGCTTACAAAAAGGCACAGAACGCGCAGGCCAAGTATGGCCTCGGCAGCCCGCAACACCTGAAGGCGCAGTCCGAAGTCACCGAACTGCTGATGGCGATCCGCTTCTCGGTGCGCCAGGTCGACAACCTGTGCGACCAGATCCGCAACGCGGTCGAGGAAGTGCGTTCGCACGAGCGCAAGATCATGGACTTCTGCGTCACCCGCTCGGGCATGCCGCGCGCGCACTTCATCAAGGCCTTTCCCGGCAACGAGACCAACCTCGCCTGGCTGGACAAGGAAATCTCCGCCAAGAAGGCCTACTGCTCGACGCTCGCCAAGGTGCAGTACGAAGTCAAGGCGCACCAGGAAGCGCTGATCGCGATGCAGGACCGCGTGGGCCTGCCGATCAAGAACCTGAAGGACATCAACAAGCAGATGTCGACCGGCGAAGCCAAGGCGCGCCGCGCCAAGCGCGAGATGATCGAGGCCAACCTGCGCCTGGTGATCTCGATCGCCAAGAAGTACACCAACCGCGGCCTGCAGTTCCTCGACCTGATCCAGGAAGGCAACATCGGCCTGATGAAGGCCGTGGACAAATTCGAATACCGCCGCGGCTACAAATTCTCGACCTACGCCACCTGGTGGATCCGTCAGGCGATCACGCGTTCCATCGCCGACCAGGCGCGCACCATCCGCATCCCGGTGCACATGATCGAGACCATCAACAAGATGAACCGCATCAGCCGCCAGATCCTGCAGGAAACCGGCGTCGAGCCCGACCCGGCGACGCTGGCGATCAAGATGGAAATGCCGGAAGACAAGATCCGCAAGATCATGAAGATCGCCAAGGAGCCGATCTCGATGGAAACGCCGATCGGCGACGACGAGGATTCTCACCTGGGCGATTTCATCGAGGACTCGAGCACGCTGTCGCCCGACGACTCGGCGATCTACGCCAACCTGCGCGACGCCACCCGCGAAGTGCTGGACAGCCTGACCTCGCGCGAGGCCAAGGTGCTGCGCATGCGCTTCGGCATCGAGATGAACACCGACCACACGCTGGAGGAAGTCGGCAAGCAGTTCGACGTCACGCGCGAACGCATCCGCCAGATCGAGGCCAAGGCCCTGCGCAAGCTGCGCCACCCGACCCGTTCCGAGAAGCTGAAAAGCTTTACCGGAAGCGGCGAACTGTAAGCGCCCTGCCCCGCCCTGCGCGGGGCATTCGTTTTCGGGTCTGTAGCTCAGCTGGTTAGAGCAGGGGACTCATAATCCCTTGGTCCACGGTTCAAGTCCGTGCAGACCCACCAAACATCACCGATAATCGTCACCCATAACAACAAGGGAGTGTCTGATGGAAGGGGAAGCCAGGAAACCCGGCGAACGTCGTCTGCAGATCCTGCAAACGCTGGCCGCGATGCTGCAGGAGCCGCAACCTGAAAAAATCACCACCGCTGCCCTGGCCGCACGCGTGGGGGTATCGGAGGCTGCGCTGTACCGTCACTTTTCCAGCAAGGCCCAGATGTATGAGGGTCTGATCGAATTCATCGAGCAGACACTGTTCGGCCTGATCGCACGCATCACGGCCGACACGCCCTCGCCGACGGCACAGATCGAGGCCATCATCAGCATGTTGCTGAATTTTGCGGCGAAGAACCCCGGCATGACACGGGTCCTGATCGGCGACGCACTGGTGCACGAAAACGAGCGCCTGCAGAAGCGCATCAACCAGCTGCTCGATCGCATCGAGGCGCAGTTGCGACAGTGTCTGCGACTGGCCGGCGACAAACTGGCCGAACGCAGCGGACCGCTGGCCAATCTGCTGCAATGCGTGGTGGTGGGCCGCTGGCACCAGTTCGCCAAGAGCGGGTTCACCCGTGCACCGGGAGGCGACATCGACTTCCTGCTGGCGCGCCTGCTCGACGCACATCCCGCCTAGGTATTATCCAGCCCCCGGCCCGCACGCCGGACAGGCCGGGTCACGCGGCACCCGCATCACCCGGGCGTCCGCGCGCAAGCCATCCCACAGCAGCAGCCGCCCGACCAGCGGCTCGCCAGCCCCCGCCAGATATTTCAGCGTTTCCATCGCCTGCATCGACCCGATCACGCCGACCAGCGGTGCAAATACGCCCGCCTCCGCGCAGCGCTGTTCCGGCTCGCCAGTCTGGTCGGGAAACAGGCAGTGGTAACAGGGACTGCCGGCGCGACGCACGTCGAACACCGCGAGCTGCCCCGAGAAGCCGATCGCTGCCCCCGACACCAGCGGTTTTCTCAACGCCACGCAGGCCCGGTTGACGGCATGCCGGGTAGCGAAATTGTCCGACGCGTCGACCACCAGATCGACGGTTGCCACCGCCTCGTGCAGGGCCGCACCTGACAGCGCCTGCGTAATCGGCCGCACATCGATTTCGGGGTTGATGGCGCGCACGCTCGCCGCCAGCGACTCGGCCTTGTTGACGCCGATCGATGCGTTGGCATGGCCGATCTGGCGCTGCAGGTTGGTGAGGTCGACCGTATCGCCATCGGCCAGCAACAGGCGACCGACGCCGGCCGCGCCCAGATACAGCGCCACGGGGCACCCGAGGCCGCCGGCGCCGACGATCAGCACGGTCGCGCTGGCGATGCGCGCCTGCCCGTCGATGCCGATTTCCGGCAGCAGGATGTGCCGGCTGTAGCGCAGCAGCTGGTCGTCGTTCAGTTCCATGGGGCGGGCGCTACTTGTAGCTGCGCCACTCTTCGGGGGTATCGTCGCGATCGCCGTGCAGATGGCGTTCGTAGACCTTCATGAAGGCCTGCTGCGACTTGATGTCAGGCTCGTTGGCCTCGACATTGCGCCGCTGCACGCTTTCGCAGAAGTACGCCAGCGCGCGCCTGAGCTTGCTCATGAGGCCGTTGTCGAGATGGAAGCCCTGGCTCGCGAGGGCCATTTCCAGACCTTCCAGCGTGTATTCGCAAACGCTGTAGCGCACCAGCAGGCGTCGGCCGTCCGGGCCAGCGGTGACGATCAGGCCTTCGAGGCCTTCGAGCAGCACCCGCGCGCGCTCCGCCTGGCCTTCCGGCAGGTCGTGGAAGACGATTTCACGGATTTTCTCGAGGTCACACGGGCGCATGGCACACCAGTTCGGACGGAGTTGCCTCAGTATAGCGCTGCGGGCCACCCTGTGGCGGCCCGAGCCCGCAAGCCCCGCTCAGCGGCCCTGCAGGATCTGCAGGCCCTTCAGCAGGTTGAGCGCCTGGTTCACCTGGAAATCGTTCTTCGACACGATCTCGCCCGGCTCCAGCGTGACCGGCTTCTTCTCCTTGCCCGGCTGCTCGGCAGGCGACGCCTTGGGGCTGTCGGCCGGTCGGCTCTCCGGCGCAGCGTCGCCGCCCTCGGGATTGCTCAGGTGCTTGGCGAGGTCCGCCTCGCGGATACCGAGCGCCTCCTCCTCCGACGGCATGCTCGGATCCTCGACCACGATGTCCGGCTCGATGCCCTTGGCCTGGATCGAGCGGCCGTTCGGCGTGAAGTAGCGCGCCGTGGTGAGCTTGATCGCGGTGCCGTTGCCGAGCGGCAGGATGGTCTGCACCGAGCCCTTGCCGAAGGTGCGCGTGCCCATGACGACGGCGCGCTTGTGATCCTGCAGCGCGCCCGCCACGATCTCGGACGCCGATGCCGAGCCGCTGTTGACCAGCACCACCATCGGCACCTGCTTCACGCCCTCGGGCAGGTTCTTCAGGTAATCGAGCTGCATCGGACGCAGGTAGTGCTCGCGGCTGGCGGTCAGCCGCATCCGGGCATCCTCGCTGCGCCCTTCGGTGTATACCACCAGGCTGTCGGGCTTGACGAAGGCTGCGGTCACCGCGACGGCACCGTTGAGCAGGCCGCCCGGATCGTTGCGCAGGTCCAGGATCATCCCCTTCAGCGGCGCCTTGTTGTCCTTGTAGAGCTTGCTCAGGGCCTCGGCCAGCAGTTCGCCGGTGTGTTCCTGGAACTGCGTCACACGCACGTAGCCGTAGCCGTTCTCGAGCAGTTTGGACTTGACGCTGCGGATCTTGATGACGGCACGGGTGAGCGTCAGCACGATAGGCTTGTCGACGCCCTTGCGTGCGATGGTGAGCTTGATCGCGGAGCCCGGCTTGCCGCGCATGCGCTTGACTGCGTCATTCAGCGTCATGCCCTTCACCGGCGTGTCGTCGAGCTTGACGATGAGGTCGCCCGGCTTGACTCCGGCCTTGAACGCGGGGGTATCCTCGATCGGCGACACCACCTTGACGAAGCCGTCTTCCATGCCGACCTCGATGCCGAGGCCGCCGAATTCGCCCTGGGTGCCGACCTGCAGATCCTTGAAGCCCTCGGCGTCGAGATACGCCGAATGCGGGTCGAGGCCGGTCAGCATGCCGTTGATCGCCTCGGTGATGAGCTTCTTGTCCTCGACCGGCTCGACGTAATCGTTCTTGATGCGTGCAAACACGTCGGTGAAGGCGCGCAGCTCCTCGATCGGCAGCGGCGTCGCCGCCTCCTTGTCGGCGATCGCCGACAGGTTGAGCGTCAGCGCGGCGCCCGCCAGCACGCCTGCAAAACCGACGAGAACGAATTTAGCCTTGTGCGTCATGTCACTTCACCCATTGCAGGGGATTAAGAGGACGGCTTTGATGCCGCATTTCAAAATACAGGCCGGGATCGGGCTGGCCGCCACTGTTGCCGACCGTGGCGATGGCGTCGCCGGGCTGGACCCGGTCGCCCACCTGCTTATACAGACTTTCATTATTGCTGTACAGGCTCATGTAGCCCTCGCCGTGGTCGACGATGATGAGGTTGCCGAAGCCGCGCAGCCACTCGGCGAACACCACCTGGCCGGCCGCGATCGCCTTCACCGCCGTGCCCTGGCCTGCGCGAATGAAAAGGCCTTTCCAGCTCACGCCGCCGCCCTCTCTCGGAGCGCCGAAACGATTCATCAGTTCCCCCGCCACCGGCAGCCGCAGTGAACCCTTCAGCCGGGAGAACGGCCGATCGGAACGGAACGCCACCGGCGTCTCGGTATTCACCGCCAGCGGCCGGCCGTTGGCGGCCTTCTCCACGGATTTCTTCTGGGCTTGCCGGGCGGCGCGCGCACGCGCTGCCGCTTCGCGTGCGGCCTGCTGCGCCATCAGCCGGTTGAGGCGTTCCACCAGTTGTGTCAGGTTGCGCTCGTCGCGCTGCAGACTCGATATCTCGCGTCGCTGCTGCTGGATCTGCGCCGACAGTTTCTGCAGCACGTCCTCGCGCGCGCGCTTGTCGGCCAACAGCTTTTTCTGCTCGGCTTCGCGCGCCGCCTGCAATTGCGCCAGCTCGTCGGATTTCTGCGCGGTCTGCTGCTGCAGGGCGGTCAGTTGTGCGAGATCGGCGCGCAGCGTTCCGATCAGCGCGTGCTGCGCACGCGACAGATGCGCCAGGTAGCGCAGATCACGCGCGGCCTGGTTGGGATCGGTGCCATTGAGAATGAGCTTGAGCGCATCCCCCTGGCCGCGCTGATAGGCCCCCCGGAGGGCCTGCGCGAGATGAGCCTGCTGCTGCCGGATGCGTGCCGCGAATTCATCAGCCTGTTGCGCCAGGGTCTGCAGGTCGCTGCGGGCGCGCTGGCGCTCTCCATCCAGTTCGCGCAACTGGCGCACCGCGCTGCTGATGGCACGTTCCGACTCGCGCAGTTCGTCGGCCGCTTCCTTGCGGTGCGTCTGGGTCTCGCGGAATTCCTGCTGCAGGGTCTGCAATCGCCGCTTCAGCGCCTCGAGCTCGGACTGCTTGCGGTCGACCTGATTGGCACCGGCGCACAGCGGCGCGCACAGCACCAGCAGGATGAAAAGTCGTTTTCCGTTCACCCGGGCGAGCTTACCGAAGCCGCCGGCCTTACTCAAACTGGACCAGTGATTCGCCGGTCATTTCAGGGGGCTGCGGCAGGCCCATCATCTTCAGCAAGGTCGGGCTGATGTCCTCGAGCGCACCGGTTTCGGCCAGCGCGGCATTGCGGCGCCCGACATAGATGAGCGGCACCAGGTTCATGGTGTGCGCGGTATGCGCCTGGCCGGTCGCGGCATCGAGCATCAGCTCGGCATTGCCGTGGTCGGCGGTGATCAACACCTCGCCACCGCGTCCCCGCTGTGCTTCCACCACGCGGCCGAGACAGGTGTCGACGGTTTCGATCGCCTTGATCGCAGCCTGCAGGTTGCCGGTGTGGCCCACCATGTCTGGGTTGGCGTAGTTGCAGATGATGACGTCATACTGCTTGCTGCTGATCGCGGCGACCAGCTTGTCGGTCACCTCGAAAGCGCTCATCTCGGGCTTGAGGTCGTAGGTCGCGACGTCGGGGGAGGACACCAGCACGCGATCCTCGCCGGGAAAGGAGACTTCCTCACCGCCGTTGAAGAAGAAGGTGACATGCGGGTATTTCTCGGTTTCCGCGATGCGCAGCTGACGCAGGCCCAGATTGGCGACGTATTCGCCCAGACCGTTCTTGATGCGCTCGGGCGGGAACGCCACCGAGACGTCGAAATCGTCGCTGTATCCCGTGAGCGTGCAGTAGGTGGCCAGCCGCGGCGTGACCTCGCGCTCGAATTCGCCGAAATCGGCCTCGATGAACGGGCGCGACAGCTGGCGCGCGCGGTCGGAACGGAAGTTCAGGAACACCACGGCGTCGCCGTCTTCCATCTTCACCGGCTTGCCGTCAGGCGGCAGGATCGCCGTCGCCTTGATGAACTCGTCGGTTTCACCGCGCGCGTAGGCGGCCTCGAGCCCGGCGAGCGGGTTTTCCGCCCAGAATTCGGTGCGTCCCTGGGTGAGGAGGTCGTACGCCGCTTTCACCCGCTGCCAGCGGCGGTCACGGTCCATCGCGTAGTAGCGGCCGATCATCGACGCAATGTGACCGACGCCGGTTTCGGCGATCTTGGCGGACAGGCGGCGCAGGTAGATTTCGGCGCTTTTCGGCGGCGTATCGCGGCCGTCGAGAAACACGTGCAGGCACACCTTGCGCAGGCCCTCGCGGCGCGCGAGTTCGAGCATGGCGTGGAAATGCGCTTCGTGGCTGTGCACCCCGCCATCGGACAGCAGGCCCAGCACGTGCAGGGTCTTCTGGTTGTCGCGCGCCAGATGCACGGCATTCAGCAACGCGGGGTTGGTGTAGAAATAGCCCGACTCGATGGCGCGGTCGATGCGGGTGAATTCCTGGTACACCACCCGACCCGCGCCGATGTTGAGGTGTCCCACCTCGGAATTGCCCATCTGCCCCTTGGGCAGCCCCACTTCCATTTCGGACGCATGGATCAGGGTGTGCGGGTTCTCCTTCCACAGACGATCGAAATTGGGCTTGCTGGCCTGGGCGATCGCATTGTCGGCGCGCTCGGCGCGGCAACCGAAACCGTCGAGAATGATGAGGAGAACCGGCGCGGTCTTCATGAAAAAATTTGGATAACCTGACTTGTTTTCGTGGAAATATTTTAATATATGCGTGATTGCTTATCTATACGCATCCAGCAAAGTTTCATCATTCGCAGCGTGCGCGCCTGCGTTTCGCCGACGGACACGCTACGAACAGCATCGAGGAATTGAACATGGCAGCAGCTGACTGGGATGAAGTGGATCTCATGGACAAGGACGAGCACATCGAGCAGGCCTCGCGTGCGATGAAAGCCATGTCGCATCCGCTGCGCCTGAAAATCCTCTGCGTGCTGGGCGACAAGGAAGTCAGCGTGCAGGACATCGTCGACCACGTCGGCACTTCGCAGAGCAACATCTCGCAACACCTCGCGATCCTGCGCGACAAGGGCGTGCTGCGCACGCGCAAGGACGCCAACCGCGTCTACTACCGTGTCGGCGACACCCGCACCCTCAAGCTCCTGGGCATGATGCGCGACGTTTTCTGCGGCTTCGCCAAGTAATTGCCGCCCGGTGCCTGCGACGAGCCCGGCCACGCGCAAGCGTGCCGGGCTTTTGTTTTCTGGCTGCTGGCCCGCCTACAATGGAACGGCGTCCCTCTGCAGGCACCCGCGACTCTCGCCGGCCGAAACGTCATCGCGAAACAGTCAAGCAATTGAATTGAATCGTAAATTAGAATAATCTAATGGACAATTTCCCGGAGGTCCGACCGTGCTGAACCCCGCCCGCCTGCTGGCCTGCCTCATCCTGATCGCCCCCCCCGCCTGGTCCGCCCTGCCGTTCGCGGTGGCACCGGTGAAATACCAGATGGCCGATACCGGCTACACCACCGAAGCCACGGTCGAGGCCGTCAGGCAGTCGACCGTGGCCGCCCAGGTATCGGGACGCGTGGCTGCGGTCAATTTCGACGCCGGCGACTACGTCAAGGCCGGCACGGTGATCGTCCGCCTGTCCGCGCAGGAACTCGGGGCTGCGGTGGCCGGCAGCCAGGCGCAGGTCGCGCAGGCCACCGCCACCCTGGCCAATGCACGCGCCAACTACGAGCGCCAGCAGCAGCTGTTCCAGCAGAAATTCATCAGCCAGGCTGCGCTCGACCGCGCCACCGCCGAATACCGCGCCGCCGAGGCCGCCGCCCGTGCCGCCCGTGCCGGCGTCGGCCAGTCCGCCGCGATGAGCGGCTACACCGTCATTACCGCGCCGTTCTCCGGCGTCGTCGCCGCCCGCCATGTGGAAGTGGGGGAAACGGTCACACCCGGCAAGCCGCTGATGACCGGCTTCGACCCCAAGGACATGCGGGTGATCGCCAACATCCCGCAGTACAAGCTGGCCGAAGTGAAGGCGGCGCCGCGCGTCGCCGTCGAGATTCCCTCGCTCGACAAGTGGATCGAGGCCACCGGCGTCACCGTGCTGCCGTCGGCCGACGTCGCGACTCACACGGTCAAGGTCCGCATCGACCTGCCGACCGACGTGGAAGGCGTCATCCCCGGCATGTTCGCGCGGGCGCATTTCTCGGTGGGCAGCGCGCGCAAGCTCAGCATCCCGGCGAGCGCCGTGGTGCGCCGCTCCGAGATCACCGCGGTGTACGTGGTGAAGCTGGACAAGGTGAGCCTGCGTCAGGTCCGCCTCGGCACGCCGAATGCGCGCGGGCAGGTGGAAGTGCTGGCCGGCCTCAATCCCGGTGACGTCATCGCGCTCGATCCGGTCAAGGCCGGCATCTACGCCAAGCGCGCCAGCGACACGCCCGCCAAATAAGCCGAGCCGCGCATGGGACTCTCCGGCCGCATCGCCCGCTTCTTCCTCACCTCCCAGCTCACCCCGCTGATCGCGCTGATCGCGGCGCTCTTGGGCCTGTTCGCCATCCTGGTCACGCCGCGCGAGGAAGAGCCGCAGATCAACGTGACCATGGCCAACGTGTTCATCCCCTTCCCCGGCGCCTCGGCGAAGGACGTGGAAGCGCTGGTGGCGACGCCGGCCGAGCAGGTGCTGTCGCAGATCGCCGGCATCGAGCACGTCTACTCGGTGTCGAAACCGGGCATGGCGGTGCTGACCGTGCAATACCTGGTGGGGCAGGACCGCACCCAGGCCCTGGTGCGGCTGTACGACACCATCCAGGCCAACCGCGACTGGGTGTCGCCCGAACTCGGCGTCGGCGAGCCGATCATCAAGCCGCTCGGCATCGACGACGTGCCGATCGTCACCGTCACCCTGTGGACACGCGACCCGGCACGCGGCGCCTATGAACTCGAGCAGGCCGCGCACGCCGCCGAGATCGAACTCAAGCGCATCGCCGGCACCCGCGAGGTCACCACCCTCGGCGGTCCCGGCCGCGCGGTGCGGGTGATGATGGACCCCGACCGCATGGCGGCGTTCAACGTGTCGGCGCAGGACATCCGCGACGCGCTGCAGGTGTCCAACGCGGCGCAGCCTTCGGGCACGCTGGTGTCGAACAACCAGGAGATTCTCGTCCAGACCGGTACCTTCCTCACCGGCGCCGACGACGTTAAGCAGCTGGTCGTCGGCGTGGCACAGGGCCGCCCGGTCTACATGAACGACATCGCCACCGTCGTCGGTGGCCCCGACCAGCCGGCGCGCTACGTCTGGCACGGCCCCGGCGCCGGCGGGACGCACGCCGCCGAGCAGGGCCGCACCTACCCTGCGGTGACGCTGGCGATCTCGAAGAAGCCCGGCGAGAACGCCGTCGACGTCGCCGAAGCGGTGATCGCGCGCGTCGCCAGCCTGCAGAACAGCGTGCTGCCGGAAGGCGTCGAGACCACGGTCACCCGCAATTACGGCGCCACCGCCGACGACAAGGCGAAGAAGCTGATCCAGAAGCTGATCTTCGCCACCGCCTCGGTGGTGCTGCTGGTGCTGTTCGCGCTCGGCCGCCGCGAGGCACTGATCGTCGGTGCCGCCGTGCTGCTGACGCTCGCCGCCACCCTGTTCGCCTCGTGGGCGTGGGGCTTCACGCTCAACCGGGTGTCGCTGTTCGCGCTGATCTTCTCGATCGGCATCCTGGTCGACGATGCCATCGTGGTGGTGGAGAACATCCACCGCCGCATGGGACTCGACCACGACGGCCTCGAAGCCATCATTCCGCGCGCTGTGGATGAAGTGGGGGGGCCGACCATCCTCGCCACCTTCACCGTGATCGCTGCACTGCTGCCGATGGCCTTCGTCACCGGCCTGATGGGGCCCTACATGAGCCCGATCCCGATCAACGCCTCGATCGGCATGCTGATCTCGCTGGCGATCGCCTTCATCATTACTCCCTGGCTCGCACTCAAGCTGATCCGGCAGGAAGCGCACGGCGCCCATGCGGCCGGCGACAGCAAGCTCACCACCCTGTTCCGCACCCGCCTCACGCCCTTCCTGCGCGGCGAGGCTGGCAAGGGGGCGCGCAAGAAGCTGTGGCTGGGCATCGGGCTCGCCATCCTGGTATCGGTCGCCCTGCCGGCAGTGAAGCTGGTGATCCTCAAGATGCTGCCGTTCGACAACAAGTCGGAATTCCAGATCATCGTCGACATGCCGGTCGGCACGCCGCTGGAAAAGACCGCGCAGGTGCTCGCCGAGATGGGCGAAGCGGTCGCCGCGGTACCCGAAGTCACCGACTACCAGGCCTACGCCGGCACCGCGGCGCCGATCAATTTCAACGGCCTGGTGCGGCAGTACTACCTGCGCTCGGGGCCCGAGGTCGGCGACCTGCAGGTCAACCTCGTCGACAAACACGACCGCGACCGCAAGAGCCACGAAATCGCGCAAGCGATTCGTCCCGCGATCGAGGCGATTGCGCAGAAGCACGGCGCTGACGTCAAGGTCGTCGAAGTGCCGCCGGGGCCGCCGGTGATGTCGCCGATCGTCGCCGAAATCTACGGCCCCGACTACGACGCGCAGATCGCGGTCGCGAAGCAGGTGCGCGGCGTGTTCGAAAAGACCGAAGGCATCGTCGCGATCGACGACACCGTCGAGGACGACGCCCAGCGCTTCGTGCTGCGGGTGCTGCAGAACAAGGCCGCGGTCGCCGGCGTGGCGCAGAAGGACGTCGTCGCCGCGATGAAGATGGGCTTGTCGGGCGAGAACGTCACGCCGATCCACGGCAGCGGCGCCAAGTACGAGATTCCGGTACGCATCACCCTGCCGCCGGAACGCCAGAGCGGCATCGACGAATTGCTGAAGCTGACCGTGCGCGGCAGCAACGGCAGCCTGATACCGCTGTCCGAGCTGGTCGAGGTGATGCCCACCGCACGCGAAAAGACCATCTATCACAAGGACCTGCTGCCGGTGGTGTTCGTCGTCGGCGACACCGGCGGCAAGCTCGATTCACCGCTGTACGGCCTGTTCGGCATGCGCGATCAGCTCAAGGACCGCGCGCTGGAACAGGGCGGCACGCTGGCCGAGTATTTCATCCGCCAGCCGGCCGACCCCTACGCCGGCTTCAGCCTGAAGTGGGACGGCGAATGGCAGGTCACCTACGAGACCTTCCGCGACATGGGCATCGCCTACGCCGTCGGCCTGATGCTGATCTACCTGCTGGTCGTCGCGCAGTTCAAGAGCTATCTCACGCCGCTCATCATCATGGCGCCGATCCCGCTCACCATCATCGGCGTGATGCCCGGCCACGCGCTGCTCGGTGCGCAGTTCACCGCGACCTCGATGATCGGCATGATCGCGCTGGCCGGCATCATCGTGCGCAACTCCATCCTGCTGGTCGACTTCGTCAACGAGCAGGCCGCGGCCGGCATGGACTTCCAGGAAGCCGTGATCCAGGCCGGCGCCACCCGTGCCAAACCGATCGTGCTGACCGGGCTCGCCGCCATGCTGGGCGCCTTCTTCATCCTCGACGACCCGATCTTCTCGGGCCTCGCGGTGGCGCTGATTTTCGGCATCTTCGTCTCCACCCTGCTGACGCTGGTGGTGATCCCGGTGCTGTACTACGCCGCCAACTACCGCAAACATTCCCCGTCACATTAGGAGCATCACCATGACCGTTGAACGTCTCGTCCGCATCATTGCCGGATTCTTCATCATGCTGTCGCTGGCGCTGGCACACGCGTCCGGCAGCGTCGACATGACTCAGATTTCGTGGCTGTGGTTCACCGCCTTTGTCGGCTTCAATCTGTTCCAGTCCGGCATCACCCGCTTCTGCCCGATGGACATGATGCTGAAGAAGGTGGGCGTCAAGCAGGGCTGCGGCCTGTAAGCAGGAGCATTCATGGACATGCAATTCCTGCAGGACAACTGGATGCTGGTGGCGCTGGCGCTGATTTCGGGCGCCATGCTGGCGTGGAGCTTCGTCGGCGCGAAACTCTCCGGCGTCGAACAGGCCGACACGCTGAAGGCGACCCGCCTCTTCAACGACGACGCCCTGGTGCTCGACGTGCGCGAGGACAAGGAATACGCCGCCGGCCACATCCCGAAGGCCAAGCACATTCCGCTCGGCCAGCTTGCCGGCCGTTTGGGAGAGCTCGACAAATTCAAGGACAAACCGATCCTGGTCACCTGCCGCAGCGGCAACCGTTCGGCGCACGCCTGCCGCATGCTGAAAAAGGCCGGCTTCGCAACCGTCTACAACCAGGCTGGCGGGATTCTCGCGTGGGAACGCGCCAACCTGCCCGTCACCACCAAGTAAGGAGTTTTTCATGGCCAAAGTCGTGATGTACTGCACCGCCGTGTGCCCGTATTGCGTCGCCGCCGAGCGGCTCTTGAAGAGCCGCGGCGTCGCCGAGATCGACAAGATCCGCGTTGACCTCGACCCCGCCCGGATGGACGAGATGATCGCCCGTTCCGGTGGTCGCCGCACCGTGCCGCAGGTGTTCATCGGCGACACCCACGTCGGCGGCTTCGACGACACCTCGGCGCTGGACGCTGCCGGCGAGCTGGTGCCGCTGCTGAACCGCGCCTGACCCCGCCGCAACGGCGCGCTTGAATTTCCACGGCACGCCTCCACCTTGAAGCGAGATCACTCGCTTCAAGGACACCCGCATGGAACTCGCCTGCCCCCACTGCCTCGCCGTCAACCGCGTGCCGGACGAACGTCTGGCCGACGCCCCCAAATGCGGCAAGTGCGGCACACCGCTGCTGCCCGGCAAACCGGTCGACCTCACAGCTGACACGTTCGACCGCTTCATCGCCAGAGCCGGCCTGCCGGTGCTGGTCGATTTCTGGGCCGGCTGGTGCGGCCCCTGCAAGATGATGGCGCCGGTGTTCCAGCAGGTGGCGGCCGAGATGGGCAGCCGCGTGCGCTTCGCCAAGGTCGACACCGAAGCGCACCCGCAGGTGTCGATGCGTCACCACATCAAGGGCATCCCCAGCCTGATCCTGTTCAGGAACGGCGTGGAGGCGGCGCGCATTTCGGGCGCGATGGAAGCCCACGCGCTGAAGCGCTGGCTGGCGTCGCAGGGGATTCAATAAAGCTGCCATCAAGCGCGTGTAAAATGCGCTGCATCTCCGGAGCTTGAGGCTCCGGTTTTCATATCCAGGGAGACATCATGGCCGACGCACAACAACCCGTTTTCAACATCGAGAAGCTCTACGTCAAGGATCTGTCGGTCGAGGTGCCCAATGCACCCGCCGTCTTCATGGAGCGCGAAGCGCCGCAGATGGAGGTCAACATGTCGACCGAAAGCCGCCAGCTCGGCGAGGACATGTATCACAGCAGCATCACCGTCACCGTCACCGCCAAGACCGGCGACAAGACGATGTTCCTGGTCGAATGCACCCAGGCCGGCATCTTCCGCATCCAGAGCGTGCCGCAGGAACAGATGCCGATGGTGCTCGGCATCGGCTGCCCCAACATCGTCTTCCCGTATCTGCGCGAGACCGTGTCCGACGTCATCATCCGCGCCGGCTTCCCGCCGCTGCTGCTGAACCCGGTCAACTTCGAGGCGCTGTTCATGCAACAACAGCAGGCACAGCAGCAGCAGGCCGCTCCCGCACAGACGCATTGAACGCGCGCGTTCTCACCGGCGTCCTGCTGCTCGCGCTGGCGCTGCCTGCCGGCGCCCTGGAATACCGCAGCACCGGGCGTGCCGCCCTCCTCTACGACGCGCCCTCGACCACCGCCGGCAAGCTGGCGGTCGCCGGCAGCGGCCTGCCGCTCGAGGTCATCGTCGACACCGAGGCCTGGGCCAAGGTGCGCGACCACAGCGGCCGCCTGGCGTGGATCGAGAAATCCGCCCTCGGCGGCGCCAGGCACGTGATGGTCAAGGCCGAGACCAGCCTGGTCCGCCGACAGCCCCGCCCCGATGCCGAGGTCGCGTTCCGCGCCGCCCGCGGCGTGCTGCTCGAGCTCACCGGCGAGATCGACGCTTACGGCTGGCTGCCGGTGAAGCATGCCGACGGCCTCGCCGGCTGGCTGCCCGTCCACGAGGTATGGGGACGGTGAAGCTCGCCGTGCTCGGTGCGGGCGCCTGGGGCACCGCGCTCGCCGCCAGCTGGGCGCCGCATCATGCCGTCACGCTGTGGGCCCGCAATGCGACCGACATCGAGGCCATGCGCGCGAGCCGCCTCAATACCCGCTACCTGCCAGACTGCCCGCTGCCGCCCGCACTCGCCTTCAGCGCGGATTTCGATGCCGCGGTGACCGCCGCCGATCTCGTGATCATCGCCGTCCCCAGCGGCGGCCTGCGGTCGACGCTGGCCGCGCTCGCCGTCCATCCGCAACTTCCGCCCATCGTCTGGGTATGCAAGGGCTTCGAGCCGGGCAGCCGCAAGCTGCCGCACCAGCTCGTCGCCGAACTGCTTCCTGCTCAAGCGCAAACCGGCGTGCTGTCCGGCCCCAGCTTCGCGCAGGAAGTCGCGCGCGGCTATCCGACTGCGCTCACCCTCGCCTCGCACGACGCCACGCTGGCGCACCATCTGGCGGAAGCCCTGTCCGGCCACCGCCTGCGCATCTATGCCCACGACGACGTCATCGGCGTCGAGACCGGTGGCGCGCTGAAGAACGTCATGGCGATCGCTGCCGGCATCTGCGACGGCCTGCAGCTCGGCCACAACGCGCGGGCCGCGCTGATCACCCGCGGACTGGCCGAAATGACCCGGCTCGGCGTCAGGCTCGGCGGCCGCTTCGAGACCTTCATGGGACTCTCCGGCCTGGGCGACCTCATCCTCACCACCACCGGCGACCTCTCGCGCAACCGCCAGGTCGGCCTGCGACTCGCGCGCGGCCAGACGCTCGATCTCATCCTCCAGGAACTCGGCCACGTCGCCGAGGGCGTCACCACCGCACGCGAAGTCGCGATGCTGGCCGATGAAATGGGCGTCGACATGCCGATCGCCCGCACCGTCTGCCAGATCCTGTTCGACGGCCTGCCGGCGGCACAGGCCGTCGACGCGCTGCTGAACCGCGAGATCAGGACGGAGTTCTGAGTCCGGAAAATCCGGTCAGGCGCCTGACGCGCCGGCCTCGGATGCAATTCGATCGATCATCGCCACGAAACCCGGATCCTCGCCGTGCAGCAGAACGGGCAGCGCCGCGCGGAAATCCTCGCGCGCGCACCACTCGTGCATGTAGTCCGCCCACGACTGCCACAGCCGCGCCTGCTGCCGGCTCATGTCATCCTCGTACACCAGCACGTAGGCGCGCTCGAACAGGGCGACGAGGATGGCGAACAGCGCGTGCTTGCGTTCCTGCTGTTCCTCGCTGAGCGCGCCCTTCGGCGCCGGCGACAGCAGGTTGAGATCGGCGTTGTCGATCACCAGCCGCATGAAGTCGGCGTATTCGTCCGACAGCCGCAGGAAGATCTCCTCCTCGTCGTTCTGCCGCTCACGCCGACGGTCGTGCACATACACGCCGATGGCGAACGGCAGGCCGACGATGGTGACGAGGTAGCTCAGCGCTTCCAGCCATTGCATGCCGTCCATTCACACCCCTCCCGCGAAACCGTTCTGCCGCCAGGCCTCGAACACGGTCACGCTGACCGCGTTCGACAGATTCATGCTGCGCGACCCGGGCAGCATCGGCAAGCGCAATCGGTGGTCCGCATCGAAACCTGCCAGGATTTCCGCCGGCAGGCCGCGCGACTCGGGACCGAACAGCAGCACGTCGCCGGCCCTGAAGTCGATCGTCGCATAGCTGCGGCTGCCCTTGGTGGTCAGCGCGAACCAGCGCCGATCCGGCAGCGCCGCGCGCAGCGCATCCCAGTCCGGATGCACACGCACGCATGCCATGTCATGGTAGTCGAGACCGGCGCGCGCCACCTGCCTGTCCGACAGGTCGAAACCCAGCGGCTCGACCAGATGCAGACGGCATCCGGTATTGGCTGCGAGGCGAATGAGATTGCCGGTATTGGGCGGGATCTCGGGCTGATATAAAACGATGTCAAACATCCGGCTTGGCCTAAAATAAAAACATTCTCGGAGCCCGCCTATTCTATGGTCCCTTACCTCACCACTGCACTCACCGGCCCGCTGCTGGAACTGGAAAAACGCCTGCTCGACGCGCAACCGACCATCGAGCACTGGTTCCGCCAGCAGTGGAAGGAGCAGGCGGCGCCGTTCTACACCTCGGTCGACATCCGCAACGCCGGCTTCAAGCTGGCGCCGGTCGACACCAACCTGTTTCCCGGCGGCTTCAACAATCTCAACCCCTCGTTCATGTCGCTGTCGATCCATGCGGCGATGGGCGCAGTGGAAAAGATCTGCCCCGATGCGCAGCGCCTGCTGCTGATCCCCGAAAACCACACGCGCAACACCTTCTACCTGCAGAACGTCGCGGTGCTCGCGCACATCCTGCGCCAGACCGGTCTCATCGTGCGCATCGGCACGCTGATTCCCGAGATCACCCAGCCGACCACGCTGGAGCTGCCGGCCGGCGGCCGCCTGACGCTGGAGCCGCTGGTACGCCGCGGCGACCGCATCGGGCTGGAGGGCTTCGACCCCTGCGCGGTGCTGCTCAACAACGACCTCTCGGCCGGGGTGCCCGAGGTCCTCAAGGGCATCGAGCAGACCATCATGCCGCCGCTGCACGCCGGCTGGGCGACGCGCCGCAAGTCGCGCCACTTCAGGGCCTACGAGGGCATCGCCATCGAGTTCGCGCGGCTGATCGGCATCGATCCCTGGCTGATCGACCCCTACTACAGCCACTGCGGCAAGATCGACTTCCAGGCACGCCAGGGCGAGGACTGCCTCGCCGAGAAAGTCGACTGCATGCTGAAGAAGATCCGCGTCAAGTACGACGAATACGGCATCGATCAGCCGCCCTTCGTCATCGTCAAGGCCGACGCCGGCACCTACGGCATGGGCATCATGACGGTGAAATCGCCGGACGACGTGCGCGAGCTCAACCGCAAGCAGCGCAACAAGATGGCGGTGGTGAAGGAGGGCCTCGAAGTCAGCGAGGTGCTGATCCAGGAAGGCGTCTACACCTTCGAGAGCATCAACGAGGCAGTTGCCGAGCCGGTCGTCTACATGCTCGACCATTTCGTCGTCGGCGGCTTCTACCGCGTGCACACCGGGCGCGGCGCCGACGAGAATCTCAACAGTCCCGGCATGCATTTCGTGCCGCTCGCGTTCGACGATACCTGCCTGACACCCGACCGCGGCGCCAACCCGGACGCCGCCCCCAACCGCTTCTATGCCTACGGCGTGATCGCGCGGCTGGCGATGCTCGCGGCCAGCATCGAGCTCGACGAAGCGCTGAACGAATCCGAAGCCGCGGCCGCCGCATGAAGCTGCTGTTCGTCGTCGACCCGCTGACGAGCCTCAAACCCTACAAGGACAGCTCGGTAGCGATGATGCGTGCCGCGGGGGCGCGCGGTCATGCCGTGCTCGCCTGCGAAGCGCGCCAGCTCCAGATACGGGACGGCGTCGCACGCGCCGGCTGCACCGCGCTCGAGGTGTACGCCAGCGACGACTGGTATGGCGTGATGCATGCCGACGACTGCGCGCTTGCCGATTTCGATGCCGTCGTGATGCGCACCGACCCGCCGGTCGACACCGACTACCTGCTCGCCACCCACCTGCTCGGCGTCGCCGAAGCCAACGGCGCGCGCGTACTCAACCGCCCCGCCGCGCTGCGCGACTTCAACGAGAAGCTGGCGATCCTGAACTTCCCGGCTTTCATCGCGCCGACGCTGGTCAGCGCGGACGCCGCCGAGATCGGCCGCTTTCTCGCCGCGCACGCCGATATCATCGTCAAGCCGCTCACCGAGATGGGCGGCGCCGGCATCTTCCGCCTGACCGCAGTCGACCCCAACCGCAACGCCATCCTCGAAACGCTCACCCATCGCGGCCGCCGCGCCATCATGGCGCAGCGCTATCTGCCGGCGATCGCCGACGGCGACAAGCGCATCCTGCTGATCGACGGCGAGGTCGTGCCGTGGGCGCTGGCGCGCATCCCGCAAGCCGGCGAAACGCGCGGCAACCTCGCCGCCGGCGGCACCGCACGCGCGCAACCGCTGTCGGTCCGCGACCGCGAGATCGCCGAAACCATCGCGCCGTGGGCAAAGGCTCATGGCATCTTCCTCGCCGGGCTCGACGTCATCGGCGACTGCCTCACCGAAATCAACGTCACCAGCCCCACCGGCTTCCAGGAAATCACCGCGCAGACCGGGCACGACGTGGCGGCCCAGTTCATCGCCGCCATCGAGCGCATATGAGCGTCGTGCAGCACGCCCTCGGGCTTCTGCTGGTGTGGATGCTCACTGCCTGCAGTCCGCCGCCGCTCACCCAGCAGCAGGCCTACGTCTTCGGCACCCTGGTCGAGATCAGCATCCAGGGTGCGCCCGAAGCGCAGGCCCGCACAGCGGCGACGGCCGTGCTGGCACGCTTCGATGCACTGCACCGCCAGCTGCACGCCTGGCAGCCGAGCGAACTGTCGCACCTCAACGCCGCGCTCGCCCGCGGCGAAACGGCCACTGTCTCGCCCGAGCTTGCCGCGATGCTGCGCGACGCGCAGACGCTCGCGGCGCAATCGGGCGAGCTGTTCAATCCGGCGATCGGCGGCCTGATCGCGCTGTGGGGCTTCCACGCCGACGCACCGCAGGCGCGCGTGCCGGATACCGCCGCGGTTGCCGCCTGGATCGCCAGGCAGCCGCGCATGGCCGACCTCGTTATCGCCGGGAACAGCGTGTCGAGCCGCAACCCGGCCGTGCAGCTCGATCTCGGCGGCTACGCCAAGGGCCGCGCACTGGACGACGCCGTCGCCATCCTGAAGGCGCACGGCATCAAGAACGCGCTGGTCAACATCGGCGGCAACGTCATCGCGCTCGGCCGCCGCGGCGACCGCCCCTGGCGCGTCGGCATCCAGCACCCGCGCAAGCCGGGCACGCTGGCGACGCTCGACCTCCATGACGGTGAAGCGATCGGCACCTCGGGCGATTACCAGCGTTATTTCGAGGCCGGCGGCCGCCGCTACTGCCACCTGATCGACCCGCGCAGCGGCCAGCCGGCCTCGGGCATGCAATCGGTGACGGTCCTGGTGCGCGGCACGCACGCCGGCACCCGCTCGGACGCGCTGTCGAAGCCGCTGTTCATCGGGGGCACCCGACGCCTGACCGGCACCGCCGCACAGCTCGGCATTACCGCCTATCTGGCGGTCGACGCTTCCGGCAAAACCCACCTCTCGCCTGACCTGGCGGCCCGCCTTCGCTAGAATGCGGTTTTTGGTCTGACATCCCCGCAATGATAGGCATCCTCATCGTCGCCCATGGCTCGCTCGCCGACAGCCTGGTCGAGTGCGCCACCCATGTGCTCGGCCAGCGTCCGCGCGGACTCGCCACGCTCGACTTCATCGGCCACGCCGACCCCGACGAGCGGCAGAAGGCCCTGCAGCTGCGCATCGCGGAACTCGACGAGGGCGACGGCATCCTGGTGCTGACCGACGTCTACGGCGCCACCCCCAGCAACACCCTGTGCCGGCTGCTCGAACCCGCGCACATCGAGGGCGTCTCCGGCGTCAACCTGCCGATGCTGCTGAAGGCGCTGAACTACCGCGAAACCCTGGCGCTGCCGCAATTGATCGAACGCATCGTAGAAGGCGGCCGCAACAGCATCAATCACATTTCAGAGAGCATGTGCCATGCAGCAACGGGACGTTGAAGTCGTCAACAAGCTGGGGCTGCACGCCCGCCCCTCCGCACGGCTGACCCAGCTCGCCTCGAGCTTCAAGAGCAACGTGTTCGTGTCGCGCAACGGCCGCCGCGTCAACGCCAAGAGCATCATGGGCGTGATGATGCTGGCCGCGGCCAAGGGCAGCACCATCACCCTGGAAACCGAGGGCGACGACGAGAAGGAAGCGATCGACGCGCTGGCCGGGCTGATTTCCAGCGGCTTCGGGGAGGAACTGTGAGCTTCTCGCTGCACGGCATCGGCGTCTCCGGCGGCATCGCCATCGGCTATGCCCACCTTGCGTCCAGCGCGCGGGTCGAAGTGCCGCAGTACATGCTCGACCACAAGCACATCGAGGACGAGCTGGCACGCTTCGACGAGGCCATCCTCGCCACCCGCGCCGAGCTCGAGGTCCTGCGCAGCCACATCCCGCCCGACGCGCCGGCCGAGCTGTCGGCCTTCCTCGACATGCACCTGATGTTCCTCGGCGACTCGATGATCGCCGAGGAGCCCAAGCGCCTGATCCGCGAAACCCAGTGCAACGCGGAATGGGCGCTGGCGCAGCAGATGGAGGCGCTGGTGGCGCGCTTCGACGAGATCGACGACGCCTACCTGAGGAGCCGCCAGGAGGATGTGGTGCAGGTGGTGCAGCGCGTGCTGAAGGCACTGATGGGCCATCCCAGCCACCTGCCGCTCGACGTCGACTTCGACAGCGAGCGCATTCTGGTCGCGCACGAGCTGTCGCCGGCCGACATGGTGATCTTCAAGAACGTGCACTTCGCGGCCTTCATCACCGACCTCGGCGGCACCACCTCGCATACCGCGATCCTCGCGCGCAGCATGGGCATGCCGTCGGTAATGGCGCTGCACAACGCGCGCGGCCTGATCCGCGACCACGATCTGCTGATCGTCGACGGTCGCGACGGCGTGGTGATCGTCAATCCGGACGAATCGGTGCTAGCCGAATACCGGCTGCGGCAGAACCAGTGGCGCATCGACACCGACAAGCTGAAGCGGCTGAAGACCAGCAAGTCGGCCACGCTCGACGGCACCCCGATCGAGCTGATGGCGAACATCGAACTCTTGTCCGACATCGACGCGGTGAAGGCCGCGGGCGCGCACGGCATCGGCCTGTTCCGCAGCGAATTCCTGTTCCTCAACCGCAGCGACCTGCCGACCGAGGAGGAGCAGTACCACTCCTACAAGGCGGTCGCCGAAGCGCTCGACGGCAAGCCGGTCACCATCCGCACGCTCGATCTCGGCGCCGACAAGCAGGCACCGTGGGGCCACACCGTCGCCGACAATCCGGCGCTGGGCCTGCGCGCGATCCGCCTGTGCCTGGCCGAACCGGGGCTGTTCCATACCCAGCTGCGCGCCATCCTGCGCGCCTCGGCCCACGGCCGGGTACGCATGTTGATCCCGATGCTGGCGAGCTTCCTCGAACTGCGCCAGACCCTGCAGCGCATCGACGAGGCCAAGGCCTCGCTGCGCAAGGATGGTCTGGCCTTCGACGAGGGCATTCCGGTGGGCGGCATGATCGAGGTGCCGGCGGCGGCGCTGGCAGCGGGCTTTTTCGCCGAGCAGCTCGACTTCCTGTCGATCGGCACCAACGACCTGATCCAGTACACGCTGGCGATCGACCGCGCCGACGACAGCGTGGCGCATCTCTACGATCCGCTGCACCCGGCGGTGCTCGGCCTGATCCAGCAGACCATCCGTGCCGGCGCCAAGGCCGGCAAGCCGGTCGCGGTGTGCGGGGAGATGGCGGGCGATCCGCTGCTGACGCGGCTGTTGCTGGGGCTGGGGTTGCGGACCTTCTCGATGCAGCCGGCCAGCCTGCTGCAGGTCAAGCAGCAGGTGCTGAAATCGCATCTGGATGAAGTGACGCCGGCTTCGCAGCGTCTGCTGAAGAACACCGACCCGGACAGGACGGCCACCCTGCTGGGCCGCCTGAACGGCTGAGCCGGAGTCAATCCACGCCGTCTACGCGGCCAATTGCTCCGCGATGCGGGTGAGCTCGGCCTTTTCGTTGCGCAGGCGGCCGATCTCGTCCTTGATCTGCGCCATGCGGCTGTGCAGCGTCCCCATGTTCTCGAGGATGCGCTGCAGGCTCGACAACCGCGTGTCGAGATACTGCTTGTGCTCGCGGATGCGGGTCATCACCGGGTCGAGTGCGATGCGCAGCCAGCGCTCGGCTTCCTGGCGCGCCAGGTTGAAGGCCTTGCGCGCTTCCTCGGCCAGCCCGGCGTAGAAGCGCCGGATCATGAAGCGCTTTTCCAGCACCAGGTTGGCGGGATCGCGGCAGAACGCCTCGGTCTCGCGCGTCAGCGCCTCCAGGCGGTTGCGGTACGCGTTCAGATCCAGCCGCGGCACCTGCATCTTCGGCAGGTGGTGCACGCGATGGAAGCGCATGTAGGCCTGGTCCAGCGCGTCCAGCATGTTGTCGGCCAGCTTGGTCGCCTGCTGGATGCGCTCGACCATCTGCACGCTGATCTGGCGGATGCCGCTGGTGAGCCCGCGCGTGGTCCAGCTGCCTTCCAGCGCCTCGCGCCCCGCCTTGCAGATGCCGCTCAGGGTCTCGTCCGACAATTGCGACAGCAGATGGTCGCCCTGCGCCTGTACCATCTTGCGGGTGACGCGGAACTGCTCGGCGGTGGCGTCGTAGCTGTCCTTTTCCTGCTGCAGGGCCGCCCGCGTCTGCTCGATCAGCTCGCGGTTCTTGCCCGACAGCTGGGTCAGCTGGATCAGTTCGTCGCTGCTGCGCTTGAGCCGCTGCGCGAGGTCGACGCGGCTCTCGTCGAGCAGGCTGTTCACCTCGCGGCTGACCGCGTGGTAGAGCATGTCGCGCCGCGCCGGGATCACCTGGTGCGCCAGCAGGTACTCCAGCGACTCGATGCCGGAACGCACGCGCAGGGCCGCATCGCCGCGGATCGTCGCGGCCAGCGCCTTCTGCGCCGACACCGTGAACACCCGGCTGCGCGGCAGCTTGAGCACGCGCGCGGTTTCCTCGGCCTGGCGCTCGATGGTCGCCTGCACCTCGGCGTCGCTCTTCAGCTCGTCCCACAGCATGTCGACCTTGTTGAGGATCGCCACGTGGTAGTTGGCGTGGCGGTGCACGTGCTTCTGCCAGATCTCCAGGTCGGAGCGGGTCACACCGGTGTCGGTCGCCAGCAGATACATCACCGCGTGGGCGTTGGGAATCACTGACAGCGTCAGTTCGGGCTCGGCGCCCAGCGCGTTGAGTCCGGGCGTATCGAGGATCGTCAGCCCCGCCTGCAGCAGCGGGTGCGGATAGTTGACCATGGCGTAGCGCCAGGCCGGCACCTCGACCGTGCCGTCGGGGCGCAGCTGATGGCGCTCGCTCTCGTCCTCGCCGCTCCACAGCCCCAGCTCGATCGCCTCGACCGCCGGCATCGCCTTGGTCTCGGTGAGCTTCTTCAGGCTGTCCTGCAGCTGGCGCGGATCGGCGGGATCGAGCGGGACGCGCACCCACTCGATCGGCATGTGCTTGAAGCGCGACAGCGATTCGCTGCGGCTGCGCGTCTCGATCGGCAGCAGGCTGAGGCTCGGCGCCTCGTCGGCGCTGGCATACAGCTCGGTCGGGCACATGGTGGTGCGCCCGGCGTCGGACGGCAGCAGGCGCTGGCCGTGGTCGGCGAAGAACAACGCGTTGATCAGCTCGGTCTTGCCGCGCGAGAACTCGGCGACGAAGGCCACCACCAGCTTGTCCTGGCGCAGGCCGGACGCGGTGTCGGCGAGCCTGAGGGTGCGTTCGGCGTCGATGCCGTGCTGGCGGTCGAGCCAGTCGGCGTAGTCGGTGATCGCGGTCGCCAGCCGCAGACGCCGCTCACTGAAGTCGGCGACTTCCTGTTCCAGATGGACACTCATGGTTTGCTGTTGTTCTCGATTCCAAGCCAGGGGGCATCTACCCCCACCACCGCCACGGTCTTCTGCCGCGACGTTTCTCCGCGTACCAGGCGCACTGCCGATCTCGGCACCCCCAATCGCTCCGCCAGCCAGGCCAGCAGATGCGCATTCGCCTTGTTATCGACCGGCGGCGCGGCGATCTTTAGCTTCAGTCTGCCGCCATGCTCCCCTGCCACGGCAGTGGTCTTTGCGCCCGGCTGCACGTGCAGCTCGAGCAGCCAGCCGGCACCGTCGCGGCGAGCCCAGACGGGCGGCGCATCCACGCTCACAGCGAGCCGAGCAGGGCGCGCTCCAGGGCCATGACCGGCAGCATCAGGACCAGCTGGCAGACGATGAACAGCACCAGCGGCGTCAGGTCGACATTCGCCACCGTCGGCACGATGCGCCGCAGCGGCTTGAGAAAAGGCTCGGTCAGCTCGTAGATCACCGGCATCAGCGGCGTGTTGCTGTTGACCCACGACAGGATGGCGCGCACCAGCGTCAGGCCGATGATCAGGTACACCGTCAGGCTCAGCAGGCGCACCGCCGCCAGCCCCAGCATCACCGGCCACACGCGGCCGCCGGCCAGCGCGAACGGAAAGCCGTCGAGCCAGTAGCTCGCCAGCACCACGATGAATTCGACCGCGAAGGCAACCACCAGGCACGCCCAGTCCAGCCCGAACAGGCCGGGGATCACCCGGCGCAGCGGCTTCACCGCAAAATCGGTGAGCGCGACGACAAACTGCGCGAAGGGATTGCGGAACGGCACCCGGAACAGCTGCATCATGAAGCGCAGCAGCACAGCGATCGCGAACAGGTTGCCGATCGTCTGGATGAGGAAGGTCAGCGCACCGGAAATCATGCCAGCCGTCCCAGCTCGTCACCCAGCTCGGCGCCGCGGCGGCTGGCCGCCTCGACTGCCTGACCGATGGTCTGCTTCACGACCGCCGCCTCCAGCGCGGCGATACCGCGCTCGGTGGTGCCGCCCTTGGACGTGACGCGCTGGCGCAAGAGCGCCGGCTCCTCGCCCGATTCCAGCGCCAGCTTGGCGGCGCCGAAGAAGGTCTGCAGCGCCAGCTGGCGCGCGGTCTCGGGTGCCAGGCCCTGCGCCACCGCGGCCGCCTCCAGCGATTCGATGAAATAGAACACGTAGGCCGGGCCGCTGCCCGACACCGCGGTGACGGCGTCGAGCTGCGGCTCGTCGTCGACCCACACCACGCCGCCGACGGCGCGCAGCACCGCCTCGGCCTGCGAGCGCGATTCCGGGTTGACCGCGGGCGACGCATACAGGCCGGCGATGCCCGCCTGTACCAGCGCCGGGGTATTGGGCATGGCGCGCACGATGCGCGTGTGCCCCCCCAGCCAGCGCGACAGGTCCGCCACCCGCACTCCGGCGGCAATCGACACCACCAGCTGGCCGGCCAGCCGCGGCGCCAGCGCCGCCGCCACCTCCGGCAGGGTCTGCGGCTTGACCGCCAGTACGACCAGCGCATGCAGCCGCGCCTGCGACAGGTCGGCATGGGTCACCACGCCGAAACGCGCCGCCAGCTGCGCCCGCGCATCGGCGTTGATTTCCACCACCTCGATGTCGGCCGGCTGGGTGCCGCTGGCGACCAGGCCGCCGATGATGGCGGCGGCCATGTTGCCGCCGCCGATGAAGCTCACTTTATGCATTGTTCACCTCGGATGTTTCATGGGTTCGGGGATAAGTCCGTTCGCCAAACAGGGCCGTCCCGACCCGCACGATGGTTGCCCCTTCCAGGATCGCCGCTTCCAGGTCGGCCGACATGCCCATCGACAGGGTATCGAGCGCGAGGCCGCGCGCGCGCAGCGCGTCGAACAGCTCGCGCACCTGGCGGAATGCGGCGCGCTGCGCGGCCGGGTCGACCGTCGGCGCCGGAATCGCCATCAGCCCGCGCAATTGCAGGCCCGGCAGCTTCGCCACCGCGTCGGCCAGCGCCGGCAATTCTGCCGCCGCCACGCCGCCCTTGCTCGCCTCGCCGCTGACGTTGACCTCGATGCACACCTGCAGCGGCGGCAGGCCGGGCGGGCGCTGCGCCGACAGGCGCTCGGCGACCTTGAGGCGGTCGACGCTGTGCGCCCAGGCGAAGTTCTCCGCGATCGGCCGCGTCTTGTTGCTCTGGATCGGGCCGATGAAGTGCCACACCAGCGGCAGGTCGGCCAGGTCAGTCTGCTTGGCCAGCGCCTCCTGCAGGTAATTCTCGCCGAACCCGGCCTGGCCGCAGGCGGCGATGTCACGCACCGCCGCGGCGCCGAAGGTCTTGCTCACCGCCAGCAGGCGCACCGTCGCCGGATCGCGCCCGGCCTGTGCCGCGGCCCGCGCGATGCGCGCCTGCACAGCCTGCCAGCGCCCGCACGGCGCAGCGTTTCCGGGCGTCATGTCCGGCTCAAGTTCGCGGGTGTCAGGGCCGTTATCCATTGCGATTATTATCTTCCAAAAACACCCTACCCAATCCGAACGAGGCACGCGTGGATATTTCTGAACTGCTGGCATTCGCCGTCAAGAACAAGGCTTCCGACCTGCACCTGTCGTCGGGCCTGCCGCCGATGATCCGGGTCAACGGCGACATCCGCCGCATCAACCTGCCGCCGATGGAGCACAAGGACGTGCACCGCATGGTGTACGACATCATGAACGACAGCCAGCGCAAGGTGTACGAGGAGACGCTGGAAATCGACTTCTCGTTCGAGATTCCCTCGCTGGCGCGCTTCCGCGTCAACGCCTTCAACCAGCAGTACGGCGCCGGCGCGGTGTTCCGGACCATTCCGTCCAAGGTGCTGACGCTGGAAGAGCTGAACTGCCCCGCCATCTTCAAGGAAATCTCCGACCAGCCGCGCGGCATCGTGCTGGTGACCGGCCCGACCGGCTCCGGCAAGTCGACCACGCTGGCGGCGATGATGGACTACATCAACGAGAACCAGTATTCGCACATCCTCACCGTCGAGGACCCGATCGAATTCGTGCACCAGTCGAAAAAGTGCCTGATCAACCAGCGCGAAGTCGGCCCGCATACGCTATCGTTCAACAACGCATTGCGCTCCGCGTTGCGGGAAGACCCGGACGTGATCCTGGTGGGCGAATTGCGTGACCTGGAAACCATCCGCCTGGCGCTGACCGCCGCCGAAACCGGTCACCTGGTATTCGGCACCCTGCATACCTCGTCCGCCGCCAAGACCATCGACCGCGTGGTCGACGTCTTCCCCGCCGCGGAAAAGGAGATGGTGCGCTCGATGCTGTCGGAATCGCTGCGCGCGGTCATCTCGCAGACGCTGCTGAAGACCAAGGACGGCACCGGCCGCGTCGCCGCGCACGAGATCATGATCGGCACCCCGGCGATCCGCAACCTGATCCGCGAGAACAAGGTCGCGCAGATGTATTCGGCGATCCAGACCGGCGGCAACCTGGGCATGCAGACGCTCGACCAGAACCTGCAGGACCTGGTGCGGCGCAACATCATCGCCAGCAACATTGCGCGCGCCGCGGCGCAGAACAAAGACGCCTTCATGGGCTGAGGACCGAACGATGAACGCCGAGAAAACCATCCACGACCTCCTGCGCCTGATGCTGGCGAAGAACGCCTCCGACCTGTTCATCACCGCCGGCTTCCCGCCCGCGATCAAGGTCGACGGCAAGATCACCCCGGTATCGAACCAGAGCCTCACCCCCGCCCACACCAGCGAGCTGGCGCGTTCGATCATGAACGAAAAGCAGTGGCGCGATTTCGAGGCGACCAACGAATCCAACTTCGCGATCAGCCCGCCCGAGATCGGCCGCTTCCGCGTCAACGTCTTCGTGCAGCAGGGCCGCGTCGGCATCGTGATGCGGACCATCAACACCAAGATCCCCAAGATGGACGACCTCAACCTGCCGCCCATCCTCAAGGACGTGGCGATGATCAAGCGTGGCCTGGTCATCTTCGTCGGCGGCACCGGCACCGGCAAATCGACCTCGCTCGCCGCCCTGGTCGGCTACCGCAACGAAAACGACGCCGGCCACATCATCACCGTCGAGGACCCGATCGAATACGTGCACGAGCACAGGAAATCGATCGTCACCCAGCGCGAAGTCGGCATCGACACCGACAACTGGTTCTCCGCGCTGAAGAACACCCTGCGCCAGGCGCCCGACGTCATCCTCATCGGCGAAATCCGCGACCGCGACACCATGGAATACGCCATCGCCTTCGCCGAAACCGGCCACCTGTGCCTGTCGACCCTGCACGCCAACAGCGCCAACCAGGCGCTCGACCGCATCATCAACTTCTTCCCGGAAGAAAAGCGCGACCAGCTGCTGATGGACCTGTCGCTCAACCTCAAGGGCTTCATCTCGCAGCGCCTGATCCCGCGCAAGGGCACCAACGGCCGCGTCGCCGCGGTCGAGATCCTGCTCAACTCGCCGCTGATCGCCGACCTGATCTTCAAGGGCCAGGTGCACGAGATCAAGGAGATCATGTCGAAGTCGCGCGAACTCGGCATGCAGACCTTCGACCAGGCGCTGTTCGACCTCTACGAGGCTGGCATGATTTCCTACGAGGACGCGCTACGCAACGCCGACAGCCTCAACGACCTGCGCCTGAAGATCAAGCTGCACGGCCAGGAAGCCAAGGGCCGCGACATGATGGCGGGGCTGGATCACCTCGACATCGTGTAAGTCATCGGGCATGCAACAAATAACGGGGTGCTTAGCACCCCGTTATTTTCTGTGATGACTGGACGTTTCCATGCTTGTGTTGTGAGGCTCATCCGGCGCAATGCTCGTTGGTTATTGCGCCCTCCGATACCGCACGACCTGAGCCCACGTAGGTTGGGCTGCTAAGCCCAACAGCCTTTGTGGTCAACAGCCTTATGTGAATGATCTGCATTTGGGCTTCATTTCATTCAGCCCAACCTACACGAGCTTGTCGTGCGGCTACGGCCAAATGCCGCCAATAGCGGAAACAACGTTGCCGCCAGCCATAGCGTCGAAGGTTCGGGTACGGCAGCGCGCACGATCCCTGGCGCATGAAAAACAGGGGTATCGCTTGCCGGTCGGAGCCTGCAGTCTCGGGAGCACGTGTTTCCTCCCACAGCCACGGGATCGAGCCCCAACTCGCCGGTGAGCAGGAGGGTATTTGTGCTGAGCGAAATGCTGCCCGCCGAGATCGATCCCGTCACAAAAAGCCGTTCCGGCGTTTCCAGCGCAAGCGCAATTCCGGGGGCGTCGATTCTGCCGGCGATCAGAATGTCGCCCAGCGAAAGTAATCTCACCGTCTGCATTTGGGAATCGAAGCGCAGCGTGACGCCGGCGCCGAGGTCGATCTCGGAGAAGTCGAAGATGCCGTTCGCGCGGTAAGGGAGGGTGTAGTCCGTAGTCGGTGCAAGCCGGCCATCGGCGCCCGTAATAGCTGCGGCCATCGACGGGACGGGGCGTGGAAGCAGGTCGAGCGTTCCTGAACTGATGAGTATCGAAGCCCCGGACGGGGACGCAGCGCTCAGCGTAAGCATTAACATCAGCGTCAGCGCATGAATCCATTTACGCACAGTCATTCCTCCTCGGGAAAAGATCGGAGGAGATTACGTCGACGCCATAACAAAGTGACATGCGGGGCGTGGCCCGTTTGGCTCAGGAAGCTGCGACAGCCCGTTTCTGCCCTTTGTAAACACCCTGACGAACAAACACAAGACATCGGGGTCTTGCATTAACCCATTTTCCGCCTACCCACACTCACACCTTCCTCACGCCGTCGCCGTATTTCGCCACAGCCTTGTCCACGGTCAGCAAGGTCAAGCCTTCCACCCGTGCCTGCGCGACGAGGATCCGGTCGAACGGGTCTTTGTGCAGGCTCGGCAACTCGTTCACTGCGACGGCGTGTTCGCTGGTGACGGGCAGTTCGCGATAGCCGCTCACCAGCAGCATGCGCCACAACCGGCGCGGGTCGACATTGAAATCCGCGCGATCGAGCCCGTTCTTGATGCTGATCTCCCACAGGCTGGCGGAACTGAAGACGAGGTGGTTGGCGGGGTCGAGCAGCAGCGTCCGCGCCCTGGCCGACAGCCGCTTCGGCTCGCTCGCCGCCCACAGCAGCAAATGGGTGTCGAGCAGGAGGTTCAAGCGGTGCGTCCTGTGAACAGACGTTCGATCTCGCTGCTGCCCATCTGGTCAAAGTCATCCGGTACGGAAAACTCGCCGGCCATGAAACCAAGGCGGCTTGCCGTTCCCGCTTCAGCGGGCTCCAGCGGGATGACCTTGACCATCGGCTTGCCTGCCTTGGCGATGATGAAGGCTTCGCCTTGCGCGGCCTGTTCGACCAGCTTGGACAGCTGGGTCTTGGCGTCGTGAATGTTGACGGTAAGCATGACGATCTCGCAGTGGACTAACCGTTGTTAGTTTACACGAGGTGAGCGGACGGGCGAAACCCTCCCGGGCTTAGTCGACCAAGCGAGCTGATGGTCATCGCGAGGAGCGAAGCGACGTGGCGATCCAGACGCCTTCAATCTTGCAAACATTCTGGATTGCTTCGCGGAGTTTATGCCCAGGGCACACACGAGCCCTCGGGTGCTCGCAATGACAAGTAAATCAGGCTCTTAGGTCAAATACATCATTGCTGACCGATCACAGGTTCCGGCTTCTTCGCCTTCATCGACCCCGCGATCAGCTTGTACTGCAAAAACCGCGTCTCGATCTGCCCGTTGAACAGCGGAATGCGGCGGCTCGCCTTCAACCCGATCGCCTTCGGCAGCAGCGGATCGCCGGAGATGATCCACGCTTCCCAGCCGGCGAAATTCTGCTTCAGCCAGTCGCCCAGCAGCGGATACCACTCGGCCAGGTCCTCGGCCTCGCCGATGCGCTCGCCGTAGGGCGGGTTGGTGACGATGGTGCCGACGGGCGTGGGCGGCTTGAGGTCGAGCACGTCGGAGACCTTCAGCTCGATGGCGTCGGCGTAGCCGGCGGCGGCGAGGTTGTTGCGGGCCTTGTCGAGCACCCAGCGGTCCTGGTCGGCGCCGAAGAGCGGCAGGGACTTAAGCGGTTTTTCCTGCGCCTTGGCTTCGTCCTTGATGCGCTTCCACAAGGCCGCATCGAAATCGCGGTAGTGCTCGAAGGCGAAATGACGGGCGCGGCCGGGCGCGCGGTTCAGGGCGATGTCGGCGGCTTCGAGCAGGATGGTGCCGGCGCCGCACATCGGGTCGAGCAGCGGCGTGCCGGGCTCCCAGCCGGACAGCATGACGAGGCCGGCGGCGAGGTTTTCCTTGATCGAGGCGGCGCTCGCCTCGCGCTTGAAGCCCCTTTTGAAAAGCGGCTCGCCGCTGGTGTCGAGATAGAAAGTCACCGCGTCCGGGGTGAAGAAGGCGTACACCGGCACGTCGGGCGATTCGGTGTCGACGCTGGGGCGCTCGCGAACTTCCTCTCTAAAACGGTCGCAGATGGCGTCCTTGATCTTCAGCGTGATGAAGTTGAGGCTTTTGAGCGGCGCGTTCTGCGCGCCGACCTTCACGGCGATGGTCTTCTTGACGTCGAACCAGCTTGGCCAGTCGAGATCGAGCGCGGCGCGGTAGATGTGTTCTTCCTTGCGATAACGCGTGTAGCCGACCTTGCGCAGGATGCGGGTGGCGATGCGCGAGGTGAGGTTGGCGCGCATTTCGGCCGCAGCGTCGGCCATGAACAGCACGCCGGCGGGCAGCTGGCGCACCACCTGCGCGCCGGCTGCCTTCAACTCGGCGACCAGCAGCTCCTCCAGCCCGCGCGGGCAGGTGGCGAAATGGCTGGCGGGCGGCAGCGCCTCGCGCTCCGGGCGGACGGGGTGCGGCGCGGGTTTACGGCGGGGTTCGGGCTTCAAGTAAGGCTTTCTTGCATGTTGTGTGAGGTTCGTCATTGCGAACGCAGTGAAGCAAGCCAGCAGCACACCCTGGATTGCTTCGTCACTACGTTCCTCGCAATGACAGTTAAAACGGTTTCAACACCACCAGCAGCACCACGACCAGCAGCACGATCACCGGAATTTCGTTGAACCAGCGGAACCAGACGTGCGACTTGGTGTTCTGACGGGCTTCGAAGCTGCGCAGCAGGCGGCGGCAGACATGGTGGTAGCCGACCAGGCCGGCGACCAATGCCAGTTTCAGCCACATCCAGTTCATCGACAGCGGGAAGTAGGCCAGCCACAGCCAGATGCCGGTGATCAGCGCCAGCCACATGATGGGCGACACGAACCGATACAATTTGCCGGCCATCAGCAGCAGGCGGTCGTAGGCGGCGTCGTTCTTTTCCATCGCCAGGTTGACGAAGATACGCGGCAGATAGAACAACCCGGCGAACCAGCTGACCACCATCACGATATGAAACGATTTCAGCCACAGCATGGATAGACAAGCCCTTTTGAAGAAATGGACGCCGAGTCCGCTGACCCTGATTCTACTGGGTTTGATCGCCTGGCTGTGGTTCCGCCCGCCGGCCGAGGTGAGCGAGGAGGATCGCGCCGCGCCGCCCTGGCAGGTGGTGCTGACCGACGGCCGCGTGCTGACCAGCGAGTCGCTCCGCGGCAAGGTGGTGCTGGTGAATTTCTGGGCGACCTGGTGCCCCTATTGCCGCAAGGAAAAGCCGGTGATCGACGATTTCTGGAAGGATTACCGGGACCGCGGATTCGAGGTCGTGTCGATCAGCGTCGACGACCCGCCGGAGAAGATCGCGGCCTGGATGCAGGACAAGGGCTACGCCTTCATGGCGGCGCCGACCAACGCCTCGGTGGCGACGGCATTCGGCAACGTTGCCAGCGTGCCGACCTCGTTCATCGTCGACGCCGAAGGCCGCATCCGCCACAAGATCGCCGGACAGGTGCATTATCCCCGGCTGGAAAAACTGGTCGTGCCGCTCCTGGCCGCCGCCCCCGCCGGAACCCGATGATGGACGCACCCGACACACAAGACCGCCTCACCGAACTCGAAACAAGGCTCGCCTTCACCGAGGACCTGCTCGACACGCTCAACCAGACGGTGATCCGCCAGCAGGCGCAGCTCGAACTGCTGCAGGAGCAGCTGCGCCTGCTCAACCAGCGGCTGCAGGACGCGCAGTCCGACGCGCCGCGCACCCTGCGCGACGAGATCCCGCCGCACTACTGAGCGCGCGGCGGCAGGTCCGGCGCTGCCAGCAGGGACAGGAAATCGCGCTCCGGCAGCGGCCGCGCATAGTGATACCCCTGCGCCCGCAGGCAGCCGTGCTGCAGCAGGAAGGCTTCCTGCCCGGCGTGCTCGACGCCCTCGGCGATCACCCGCAGGCCCAGCTTGGCCGACAGGGCGAGGATCGCCTGCACGATGGCGGCGTCGTCGGAATCCTCGACGATGTCGCGGATGAAGCTGCGGTCGATCTTGAGCTCGCCGATCGGTAGCAGCTTCAGCCGGCTGAGCGAGGAATGGCCGGTGCCGAAATCGTCGATGGCGATGCCGAGGCCGATCCGGCGCAGCGCCGCCAGGATGTCCAGCCCGACTGCCTCGCTTTCCATGATGCTGCTCTCGGTCAGCTCCAGCACCATGCGTTGCGGCGCGACGCCCGTCTCGGCAAACAGCGCCGCCAGGCGCTGCGGCAGGTCTTTCTGCAGTAGCTGCTTGCCGGACAGGTTGACGTGCAGCAGGAAATCGTCGGGCAGCGGCTCCTGATCCTCCCAGCGTTTCAATGCGAGGCAGGCTTCGTGCACGACCCATTCGCCCAGGGGCACGATGAGGCCGATGTCTTCCGCCAGCGGGATGAAATGGTCGGGCGGAATCGCGCCTTCCTGCGGATCGAACCAGCGCAACAGGGCCTCCGCCCCGCAGATGCGCCGGCTGTCGAGGCAGACCAGCGGCTGGTAGTGCAATTCCAGGGCACGCTGCTCGAACGCGCTGCGCAGCCGCGTTTCCAGCTGGATGCGCCGCATCGCGCGTTCGGTGATGCCCTGCTCGTAGAAATGAAAGGTGTTGCGGCCGCGTTCCTTCGACTTGTACATGGCGGCGTCGGCATGCTTCAGCAGGGTCTCGGCATCGCGGCCGTCGTCGGGATAGAGGCTGATGCCGACGCTGGCGGAAATGTGCAGCGGGTAGTTGCCGATGTGCAGCATCTTTTCCAGGACGTGGATGATCTTTTCCGCCACCGCCGCCGCGGCCTCGCCATCGCGCACGCTTTCGAGCAGCACGACGAACTCGTCGCCGCCCAGGCGCGACAGGGTGTCCTCCTCGCGCACCACCGACCGGAGCCGGCCCGCGGCAGCCTGCAGCACGGCATCGCCGACGGCGTGGCCGAGACTGTCGTTGATGGTCTTGAAGCGATCGAGGTCGATGAACAGCAGCGCCATGCGCGTGCCCGCACGGTCGGCGCGGCTGGCAGCGTGACGCAGCCGGTCCATCAGCAGCGCCCGGTTCGGCAGGCCGGTCAGGGCATCGTGGTAGGCGATGTACTCGAGGTGCGCATCCTTGTCGCGCAGCGCCTGTTCCGCCTGCCTGCGGTCGGTGACGTCCTGCACCGTGCCGGTCATGCGGACAGGCTTGCCGCGTTCGTCCAGCAGCACTTCAGCACTTTCGTGCACGACGCGCTCCGCCCCGTCGGGCAGCACGATGCGGTGGTCGATCGCATAGGCGCTGCCGGTTTCCAGCGCGCGCCGGGTAGCCGCCTCCACTGCGGCGCGGTCGTCCGGATGCACCCGATCCAGGAAGGCCTCGTAGCTCGCCTCGAATGTCGCCGGGTCGAGCCCGAACAGGCGGTAGATGCCTTCGGACCAGAACAGCCGCCCCTCGGCGATCTGCCAGTCCCAGTTGCCCATGTGGGCGATGCGCTGCGCGCGGTCGAGGCTCTCCATGGTCTCGGCTAGCTGCCGCGAGGCGCGCGCGATCTGCCGGTTCTTGCGGACGAACAGCAGCAGCGACGCTATCAGCACGGCGAGCAGCAGCGCGCCGAGACTGTAGAGCGTGCCGAGGATGATCGGCCGGTTGCTGGCATAGAACGTGGGCACGCGGTTGACCAGCGTGGCCTGTGCCGCGACATCCTCCGGCAGGACGAGGCCTGCCTTCTGCAGCTCCGACTCGTCGATGATGTGTTCGTTCGGGCTATGCTCGACCGGAGGCAGGGCGCGCAGCGGCGTGCCGGCCAGGTGGCGGATCAGCAGCTGCGCCGCGGCGCGGCCCTGGCGCGGCCCGCTGGTAACGTAGCCGCCGAGCACGCCCGGATGGAGGTAGGCGTCTTCCATGCTGAAGACGACGAATTTCCCCGCTGCGACGACGGCGGAGAGGATCTCGGGCAGGGTGAGCGTGCGGCCGTCGCGGTCAGCCACCGCCCCCAGGGTGGTGAGGAACACGAAGCGTTCCTTGCGCACGCGCAGCTGCGCGACCAGATCGTCGACCCGGGCGGCGGAGATGAAGGTGACGTGGATGTCGCGCTCGCCCTGCAGCGCGAGCACGATCTCGCTTTCGATCGCACGGTAGGTCTCGCTGGCGTCGCCGACGATGACGATTTCGCGGATGGTCGGATCGATCTCACGCATCAGGCGCAGATTGGGAACGATCTCCTTCTTCTCGAACACGCCGGTGATGCGCGCAGGGTCGATCTGCGCACGGACATCGGTATCGTTGACGCCGGAAAAGAACACCGGCACGCCAGGAAACACGGCGTCCAGCTGGTCACGCGCGAACGAGAGCGCGTTGTCGTCGGTGACGTAGATCGCGGCCGGGCGGTAGCCGCGGTATTTCTGCCGCAGATGTTCGCCGATCAGCCCGGCATACGCGGGGCTGTAGCCGGCCCGCTTGGTGTCGAGATACTCCACGCTGAGCGAATACGCCCGCGACGCATCCGCGTTCAGCGCTTCGACGAAGCCCTGGTGCTGGCCGCGGGTCCACGGATATTCCTGGCTGTAGGCATGCAGCACGAAAACCGGGGTCGGAGCGGCCGCCCGCACCTGTGCCTGTGCGCCGCACAGCATCAACAGGAACAGCAGGGCAAGACGCATGGGAAATTCACGAACGGAGAGTGAGTGCATAACGGCCAGGGCAGCCCGCGCCTGAAGGGTACGTCCGTACCCGGATTCAGGGCTCGCCCGCCAGCGCGATCTTCACGACCACCTTGCGGATCCGGCCGCCGCTGACCAGCGGCGCGTGCGCGTCGTCGGGGAAGAACAGGCAGAACGATCCCGGCGGCGTGGCGATCCAGCTGGATGGCGCGTCGTCGAAGAAACGGATGTCGCGCACGGGATCGTGGTCGGTCGCCGGGTCGATGCAGTCTGCCAGCGGCTTCCAGCCCATTTCGTCGACGCCGGCGAGCACCAGCTGGATGTCGATGTAGCGGCGGTGGCATTCCAGTTTCGCCTCCGCCCGCGTGCGTCCGTCGCAGTCCTCGACGATGGCGAAGATCCGTTCGTCGAGCACCGCATGGATGCCGGGCGACAGCGCATCGAGGTCGGTGCCGCGCAGGAAGCCGAATGCCTGCGGGAACAGCGGATGCAGTCCGAGATAACGGTCGGCGCGCACGAGGGTGTCGAGAATCATGGGTGCTCCTGCCGGGGCTCAGGCATCGTGGGGGGCTGTCCGGTTTCCTTGTGTCGATACATCGCCGCGTCCGCCTGCCGCAGCAGGGCGTCGAGCGTCGGCGTGCTGTCGCTGCAGGTGGCGACGCCGATGCTGATGCGCAGGCGGATGGGCTCCGCACTGTCCGGCAGCACGACCTCGATTGCCGCGCGCAGGCGGTCGAGCATGGCATCCAGCGCGGGGCCGGCCGGGGTGTCCGGCAGCAGCACGAGGAATTCGTCGCCCCCCATCCGCGCCAGCAGGTCGGATTCGCGGCAGCAGGCGCGCAGGGTGTCGGCGATCTGGATCAGGACCGCATCGCCGGCGGCGTGGCCGTAGGTGTCGTTGATGGTCTTGAAATCGTCGATGTCGATATTGAGCAGGGTGAGATGGCGCCGGCTGCGCTTGGCCAGCGCGAACAGGTCCTGGCCGCGCAGGCTGAACTGATGACGGTTGGCCAGACCGGTGAGGTTGTCGTGCAGCGCCATGTCACGGATGCGCTGGTGCGCGGAGACCGTGTAGATCACGAGGCCGCCGGCGGTGGCCGCCAGCAGCGCGAGCAGCACCTGGACCCATACGTCCTGGCTCGACGGCGGCACGACGGTCCGCGCTGCCAGCTGCCAGCTGCCGCCCGGGATGACGACGTCCATCCGCACCGCCTCGGGATCCTGGAACAGCGCGGCGTCGCCGAGAAACACCGCGCCCCGCGCGCCCAGGCCGTCGCGTCCGCGCAGGGCGTAGCGCACGTTGCCCCTGGCGTCGGTCCGGATGCCGGCACGCTCGAAGATGGGAAACGGGTTGATCGCCACCGAGGCCAGCCCCCAGTAGTGCGGAGAACCGTCTGGCCGCGTGAAGATGATCGGAATGCGGTTGACGATGCCGACGCCGCCCTGCGCCAGTTCGATCGGTCCCGCGGTCACCGGACGCAGCTCGCGCATCAGGCGCAGCACCGCGTCACGCTGGGTCGGCGTGTCCATGTAGCGCAGGCCGAGCGCCTTCTGGTTGCCTGCACGCGGGTGGATGAAGCGGATCACGTTGTCGGGCGCCAGCGCGATGCTGCGGATCGCCGGCTGCAGCCGGATCAGCGATTCGCCGACCTGCGCCAGGTCGGCCTGGGTGAAATCCGGCTTGGCGAGCACGAAGGTCGACAGGCCGAGGCTCAGCGAGAGCGTCGCGTTGAGCTCGGACTCCAGCCGCGAGCGCACCGTCGCCGCCTCCGCCTGCAGCACCCCGCGCTCGGCCTGGCGCCGGCGGTCGTGCTCGAGCCAGACGAAGGACTGCAGCAGCAGCCACGCCAGGCAAGCCGCCAGCACGCCTTCCATCCACGGCAGAGGCGGCTGGCGGAAGGTCGGGCGGGCGGGCGTCACGCGCGGCTCAGCGGCTGATCGGCTTGTAGCGGATGCGCTTCGGCTTGGCGCCTTCCTCGCCCAGGCGCTTCTTCTTGTCGGCTTCGTATTCCTGGTAGTTGCCGGGGAAGAACACCACCTGCGAGTCGCCCTCGAAGGCGAGGATGTGGGTGGCGATGCGGTCGAGGAACCAGCGGTCGTGCGAGATCACCAGCACGCAGCCGGCGAATTCGAGCAGCGCGTCTTCCAGCGCGCGCAGCGTCTCGACGTCGAGGTCGTTCGACGGTTCGTCGAGCAGCAGCACGTTGCCGCCGGAGATCAGCGTCTTGGCCAGGTGCAGGCGGCCGCGCTCGCCGCCGGACAGGTTGCCGACGATCTTCTGCTGGTCGCCGCCCTTGAAGTTGAAGCGGCCGAGGTAGGCACGCGACGGAATTTCGTAGCGGCCGACGGTGAGGATGTCGCGGCCTTCGGCGACTTCGTCGAACACGGTCTTGCCGGCGGCGAGCGCGTCGCGGCTCTGGTCGACGTAGGCGAGCTTCACCGTCTGGCCGATCTCGACTTCGCCGGAATCGGGCTTTTCCTGGCCGGTGATCATCTTGAAGAAGGTCGACTTGCCGGCGCCGTTGGGGCCGATGATGCCGACGATGGCGCCGGGCGGCACGCTAAAGGAAAGATTGTCGATCAGCAGGCGGTCGCCGAAGGACTTCGACACGTTATGGAAGTCGATCACCTTGTCGCCGAGGCGCTCGCCGACCGGGATGAAGATTTCCTGCGTCTCGTTGCGCTTCTGGTATTCGGCCGAATTCAGTTCCTCGAAGCGGGCGAGACGCGCCTTCGACTTGGCCTGGCGCGCCTTCGGATTCTGCCGCACCCATTCGAGCTCGTGCTTCATCGTCTTGATGCGCGCCGCTTCCTGCTTGGCCTCGGTCTCCAGCCGCGCCTCCTTCTGCTCCAGCCAGCTGGTGTAATTGCCCTTCCACGGAATGCCGTGGCCGCGGTCAAGTTCGAGGATCCACTCGGCGGCGTTGTCGAGGAAGTAGCGGTCGTGCGTCACCGCCACCACGGTACCGGGATAACGCACGAGAAATTGTTCCAGCCAGTCGACCGATTCGGCGTCGAGGTGGTTGGTCGGCTCGTCGAGCAGCAGCATGTCGGGGTTCGAGAGCAGCAGCTGGCACAGCGCGACGCGGCGCTTTTCGCCGCCGGAGAGGTTGCCGATGACGGCGTCCCACGGCGGCAATCTCAAGGCATCGGCGGCGATTTCCATCTGCGTGTCGAGATCGGCGCCGGCGGTGGCGAGGATCGCCTCGCACTTCGCCTGTTCCTCGGCGAGCTTGTCGAAGTCGGCGTCGGGTTCGGCGTAGGCGGCGTAGATCTCGTCGAGCCGGGTCTTCGCCGCGACGATCTCGCCGAGGCCGGCCTCGACCGCCTGGCGCACGGTGTGCGCGGGGTCGAGCTGCGGTTCCTGCGGCAGGTAGCCGATGCGGATGCCCGGCATCGGGATCGCCTCGCCCTCGATGTCCTTGTCGACGCCCGCCATGATGCGGATCAGCGAGGACTTGCCGGAACCGTTGAGGCCGAGCAGGCCGATCTTCGCGCCGGGAAAGAAGGAGAGCGAGATGTCCTTGAGGATCTGCCGCTTGGGCGGCACGATCTTGCCGACCCGGTTCAGTGAATAGACGTATTGCGCCATGTTTGAAGTTTTCCGCTAAAGGTCATTGTTTATTGGTTTCGCCCGGGCAGGCGTCGAACGCGCAGCCCCGGGCGGGATTGCGGCTGACGAAGCTGCCGTCGGGACATTGCCTGACGTCGGCCGCGCAGGCGCCGCCTTCGTCCGCCATCGCGGGCGGCGGCGGTGCGGGCGGCAACTCGCGGCTTTTCACCGGTGCCTGGCTGGCGCCGCACGCGCCCAGCATCAGCAGGAGGCCCACGGCGAGCACGCGCCTCACGACAGCTCCTTGTCGAGCAGCGCCTTCAGTTTGACGAAGTCGAGTTCGCCCAGCTTCTGTTCGAGGATGTCGCCATTCTTGCCGATGATGAAGCTGGTCGGGGTCAGCTGCACGTTGCCGAAGGCCCGCGCGTGCCCGCCGTCGACGTCAAGGGCGACCGGGAACGGCAACTGCCGCGTCTGCACGAAATTCGCCACGTAGCTGGGCGGGTCGTAGCTCATCGCCACCGCGACGATCTCGAAGCCGCGGTCCTTGTACTGCCGGTAGATCTCGACCATGCCCGGCATTTCCTTGATGCAGCCAGGGCACGACGTGGCCCAGAAGTTGACCAGTACGACCTTGCCGCGCAGATCGGCCAGCGCGATCGTCTTGCCTTCGAGGGTGGTGAAGGTCGCCTCGGGCGCAGCGGATTTGTCCATCAGGGCATACGCCAGCGCGCCGACGAGGGCGAGTACTGCAATGGCGGCGAGAAGCGGTTTGGCTAGTTTCATGGATGGTGAGTGGTGAGTGGTGAGTGGTGAGTGGTGAGCGGTGAGCGGTGAGCGGTGAGCGGTGAGCGGTGAGCGGTGGGGTCAGGAATAGGACCGCGCGAGCTTCACATAGTGCTCGGCGGAATAGGCGAAATAGGCGATTTCCTCTGCGGTCAGCGCGCGCACCAGCTTGGCGGGGCGGCCGAGGTAGAGGTGGCCGGATTCGAGCACCTTGCCTTCGGGCACCAGCGAGCCGGCGCCCAGCAGCACGTGTTTCTGGATCACCGCGCGGTCGAGGATGATCGAGCCCATGCCGATCAGACATTCGTCTTCGATTGTGCAGGCGTGCAGGATGACCGTGTGGCCCACCGTCACCCGCGCACCGACGACGAGCGCCCCGCCTTCCGGATTGGCCGGCGTCTTGTGCGACACGTGCAGCACGCTGCCGTCCTGGATATTGCTCGCCTCGCCGATGGTGATCGAATTGACGTCGCCGCGGATCACCGCGCCCGGCCACACCGAGGCGTCGCGCCCCAGCGTGACCTCGCCGATCACGGTGGCGCGCGGGTGCACCCAGGCGCCCGTGGCCAGGGTCGGCATGACGCCGTGGTGCGGCGCGACGGGGAAATCGTAAACCTTGTCTGTCATGGGGTTGAAAAACTCGGCAGCAGTCGAAATTATAATTCTCCTCCCCCTCCTCCTTGGCGTCCCCCATGAATCCCCTGCTCGATTTTTCCGGTCTGCCCCGTTTCGCCGAATTCAAGCCCGAATACGTCACCCCCGCGGTCGACCAGCTGCTCGCCGACTGCCGCGCCGCGGTGGCGCGCGCCGAAGCCGCCGACACCCCGGCCGAGTGGGACGCCTTCGTCGCCCCGCTCGACGACGCCAACGAAAAGCTCTCCCGTGCCTGGGGCCAGGTGTCGCACCTGCACTCGGTGATGGATTCGCCCGAGCTGCGCGAGGTCTACAACGCCAACCTGCCGAAGATCACGGTCTATTTCGCCGAACTCGGACAGAACGAGGCGCTGTTCGCCAGGTTCAAGGCGCTGAAGGCGAGCCCGGGCTACGCCGCGCTGTCGGCCGCGCGCAAGCAGATCGTCGAGAACGAGCTGCGCGACTTCCGTCTCGGCGGCGCCGAACTGCCTGCCGACAGGAAGGCGCGCTTCATGCAGGTGCAGGAGGAGCTGGCGCAGCTGTCGGCCAAGTTCGAGGAAAACCTGCTGGACGCCACCAACGACTACGCGCTCATCATCGACGAGAAGGACGAGCTCGCCGGCATTCCCGAGGACGTGCTGGAAACTGCGCGCGCCGCGGCCGAAGCCGCCGGCACCACCGGCTGGAAGTTCACCCTGCACATGCCGTCCTACCTGCCGGTGATGCAGTACGCCGACAGCCGCGAACTGCGGCAGATCCTCTACCGCGCTTACGTCACCCGTGCGTCCGAGTTCGGCAAGGCCGAGCTCGACAACACGCCGCTGATCGCGCGCATTCTCAAACTGCGCCGCGAGGCCGCGGAACTGTTGGGATTCAAGAGCTACGCCGAGGTGTCGCTCGCAGCCAAAATGGCCGACACCCCGGCCGAGGTGCTGAAGTTCCTCGACGCGCTCGCCGACCGCGCCCGCCCCTACGCCGAAAAAGACTACGCCGAGTTGAAGGCTTTCGCCCGCGATGAGCTGGGGCTGGACGAGCTCGAAGCCTGGGACAACGCCTACGTGTCGGAGAAGCTCAGCGTGGCCCGCTACAGCTTTTCCGACCAGGAAGTGAAGCAGTACTTCCCCGAGCCGCGCGTGCTGGCCGGCCTGTTCCGCCTGATCGAGACGCTCTACGGCCTGCACGTGCGCGAGGACAAGGCGCCGGTGTGGCACCCCGACGTCAGGTTCTACACCCTCTACGACCGGGCCGGCCAGCGCATCGGCCAGTTTTACCTCGACCTCTACGCGCGCGCCTCCAAGCGCGGCGGCGCCTGGATGGACGACGTCATCACCCGGCGCCGCAAGGGCGAGGCCCTGCAGACGCCGGTGGCGTATCTCAACTGCAATTTCTCCGCGCCGGTCGGCGACAAACCGGCCCTCTTCACCCACGACGAGGTCATCACCCTGTTCCACGAAACCGGCCACGGCCTGCACCATCTGCTGACGCAGGTGGAGGAGCTCGGCGTCTCCGGCATCAACGGCGTCGAGTGGGATGCGGTCGAGCTGCCCAGCCAGTTCATGGAGAACTTCTGCTGGGAATGGGACGTGCTGAAGCACATGACCGCGCACGTCGACACCGGCGAAGCCTTGCCGCGCGCGCTGTTCGACAAGATGCTGGCGGCGAAGAATTTCCAGTCCGGCCTGCAGACGCTGCGCCAGATCGAATTCGCCAGCTTCGACATGCACCTGCACGACGATTTCGACCCCAACGGCACGCAGACCGCGCAGGACCTGATCGAGACCATCCGGAAAAAGACCGCGGTCATCGTCCCGCCGGCGTACAACCGCTTTCCCAACAACTTCTCGCACATCTTCGCCGGCGGCTACGCGGCGGGCTACTACAGCTACAAGTGGGCGGAAGTGCTGTCGGCCGACGCCTACGCGCTGTTCGAGGACGAGGCCGAAGGCTACGGCGGCGTGCTGAACCCCGAAGTCGGCCACCGCTTCTGGAGCGAGATCCTCGCCCAGGGCGGCGCGCGCCCGGCGCTCGAGTCGTTCAAGGCCTTCCGCGGCCGCGAGCCGACCATCGACGCGCTGCTGCGGCACAACGGCATGGCGTAGGGAAGCATCATCGCGAGACCCGCGGACCGCGCGGCAACGGAAAGCGGCGGCATACCTTAAGCTGCGCATGGTGATGGCCGTTACAGCGAAGGATCACGTCTTTCAGGAGTACCGCATGAAACCAGGACTTCTTGTGTTGGCGACCGCGCTGGCAGCGGCAAGCCTTCCGCTGTCGGCCGCGCAGCTATACCAATGGAAGGACGCCCAGGGCCGCATGGTCTACAGCGACCAGCCGCCGCCGCCCAGCGCCAAGAACGCCCAGCAGAAGAACTTCAAGGGCAGCGTCATCGAAGGCGGTGAATCCTATGCCGCCAAGACGGCCCGCGAAAAATTCCCGATCACGCTCTACGCCAACGACTGCGGCGCCCCCTGCGACCAGGCGCGGCAACTGCTCAGCGAGCGCGGCGTGCCTTACAACAACAAGGATCCGCAAGCCAGCCCCGAGGCACAGGCCGAACTGCAGAAACTGACCGGCCGTCTGAGCGTGCCGGTATTGGTGGTCGGCAGCGACCGGGTCGACGGTTTCGCCGCCAGCCAGTGGCAGGCCGCACTCGATCGCGCCGGCTATCCCAAGTCCGCCGCGCCCGGCCGCAAGCCCGCCGCCGCAGCGGCGCCTGCGGCCGCTCCGGCTTCCGCGCCAGCTTCCGCGCCGGCACCCGCCCCGGCCCCGTAAGCCCGAACCCACCGCCCGCAGCCGGCGCGCGGGGGCTCCCCGCGACTCCGATCCACTATGGGCGCTTGTGCCCTTCAGGGTAGAAGCCCATGTGGAGTCGTATGCCCTAAGGAAGCCCTGAACAAGTTGATTCCGCTCATGGTTCGACAAGCTCACCACGAACGGAATCAACAACTTGCCGTTCGTCCTGAGCTTGTCGAAGGACTTGTTCAGGGCCACCCTGAAGGACTCCGATCCACTACGCGCTCTTGTACCCGCAGGGTGAAAGCGCGTGTGGAGTCGTATGCGCTACACTCGGCGGCATGAAAATCGCCGCCTGGAACGTCAACTCCCTCAAGGTCCGCCTGCCCCAGTTGCTGGACTTTCTCGCCACCCGCCAGCCCGACGCGGTGTGCCTGCAGGAAACCAAGCTCACCGACGACGTCTTCCCGGTCGCCGAACTGGAAGCCGCCGGCTATCGGGTCGTGTTCGCCGGGCAGAAAACCTACAACGGCGTCGCCATCGTCAGCCGCGCCGAACCTGCCGACGTGCAAATCGGCATCCCCGGTTTCGAGGACGAACAGAAGCGCGTGATCGCCGCCACCGTCGACGGCGTACGACTGGTGTGCGTGTACTGCCCCAATGGACAGGCTCTCGATTCCGACAAGTACCCCTACAAGCTCGCCTGGTTCGACGCCCTGACCGCGTGGCTCAAGGACGAGCTGACCCGCCACCCGAAACTCGCCGTGCTCGGCGACTACAACGTCGCCCCCGAGGACCGCGACGTCCACGACCCCAAGGCGTGGGAAGGCTCGGTGCTGGTGTCGGAGCCCGAGCGTGAAAAATTCCGCACCCTGCTAGCGCTGGGCCTGAAAGACAGCTTCCGCCTGTTCGAACAGCCCGAGAAAAGCTTTTCCTGGTGGGACTACCGGATGATGGGTTTCCGCCGCAACCACGGCCTGCGCATCGACCACATCCTGCTCTCCGCGCCGCTCGCCGCCGCCTGTGCCTCAAGCACCATTGATCGCGACATGCGCAAGCTGGAGCGGCCGTCGGATCATGCGCCGGTGATCGCGGAGATCGGGCAGGCGGGCTGACACCTCAATCTGCAGGGCCGCAGGGCATCGACGTTGTGGCACCTTGGTCTGTTTCCAGCTTCAAGCGGCCATTCAGGCCGATCAACCCAACGACTATCCTTCAGCGCTTATCGGTCAAAGCACCGTTCAACGTTTAAGTTAAGGGGCGCGCCGCTTGCGGCGCGTCCCAGCGACCGAAGGGAGCGAACTTGAACGCAATGTTAGGTACGGTGCATGGCATAGACGTAGCCCAGCAAGAGCCCAAGAAAACTGACAACTGGCAGAACGTACTCAGCAACCCACGCGACCCTTTGAGCCGGCAGCAGTGGGCCAGGATTGGTTTGCCAATCTGTGGGGAGTGAATAGCCAGCGAAGAATAGGATTGGCTGAGCCAACGAGGCGACAGCTGACACGACCACGAGAGCAGCCGAAACACGCAAGCCACGAGCAAAAGCAGTGGCGGCTACGACAAGCCACAGGACAGGGACGCCCCACAGCAGGCTGTTGTAGAAGAGGCCGGTTTCGATTTCCATTGGGAACAGTACCTAACGACAAGCTGTGGGGCGCGAGCCGCATCGCGGCGAAGCGTCCCACACGAGCGACTTGTTATAAGGCATTTAGCCACCCATTTTCGATGCATAATTTCTTAGCCAAGGACTGTACCTCTAACCATTCCTTGTTCATCTGCAGCTTATCCACCCCACCATCATTTGGAATTGAGCCTACTCTCACATCAAAGAACTCGGTGAATTTTGCTAGTTCCATTATTTCGCTTTCTGAAAATGATGATTGAAAAAGCTCAGAATCCGGATGAAAGTCATCAAACCACTGACATACTAACTCGTCAGGAACATTAGCCACTGGCACTGCCTGCTCATATGCTTTTTGCATAGCAGGCGATGCTATGGTCTTTAATAGATCAATCATGTGTTCGCGCAAATCTGTATTCATGCCTTATAACGTGGAGGTAAGGGGCTGCGCTTTAGCGCAGTCCCAGCGTAGCGCAGCGGAGCGAACTTGACCGCAGGGTTAGAGGTCGGGAGCATATTCAACCCAGACTCTCTGACCGGAGTGGTGCTCTTGAACTGTGAAAATTGCCTGCTCAATCGCCGACATGTCATGAGGATCAATGCTACGCACGAAGTTGGTAACCTTCACTCCAGCTTCTCGAAGCCTCAATAATTCTGCATCCGAAAGAACCCCATCGTTTACCCACAAAGCTGAAGGCGAACCCCGTTGAGCAATCAGCTCATCGTAGCCTTGGCGAGTAAGTGCGAGATAGACCATGAGACCTCTAACGTTTGAGGTAAGGGGCTGGCTTACTGCGGGCGAAGCCCGCTGTAAGCCAGTCCCGCTTGACCGATTTGTTAGCCATGCTTATTTAGCCGCCTGCACCCGGTAAAGGGAGCCTTGGCAGCCACCGGGGCCACCCATGACTACGGAGAATTCATAGACTTCGCCCGCCGCTACAGTAACTTGGGTTTCTGTAATGTTGCCACCGCATTTCATTTTGAGCTTGTGGGGGCCTGGCATCAGCTCTATAGGGCCATAGGCATTCGCTGGAGGGGTGCCATCCACTTCAACAACAGAAATAGTTGGCATACGCCCCAAGGTCCACAGATTGGTGCCGCCAGAAGTAACAACGGCCACATGATTTAGACGTTCGCTCGGGACTGACTGGGTCGCACAACCTGCGAGAAGCAGAGTGGCGAGAGTTGCAATAGCTGATAAAGATTTTGTGGTTTTTGTCATTTGATCATTAACTCCCTGGTGGCTAACAGTTAATGTAGAGACCCATGGGTCCGGACGTTTTTTAATAAAGAGACAGGCATTTAGCGTGTCTATCCTATTGATTATTATGTATATGTTTGTCCAGCCGTCTCTTTATTACGTTATGCAAATGGAGACGCGGGCTGTCCGGATTATGCTCCTGATTTTTTCCCTCAACTACTAGGAGCGAACCTCATGGGGTCAACCGACCCCCCCCCCGCCTACTTGATCGAGTTTCCATCGTCTGCCGCCGCCGGCATCTCAGCCCCCGCACCGAAGACAGCTACCGTTTCTGGATCCGGAAGTTCATCTATTTCCACGGGAAGCGCCACCCGAACACGATGGGCGGGCCAGAGGTGGAGGCCTTCCTGAACCATCTGGCGAGTGAGCGGCATCTTTCGGCGTCCTCGCAAACCCAGGCGCTCAACGCCCTGGTCTTTCTCTACGATTCGGTACTGCAGCAGCCACTGGGAGAGATGGCCGGGCTCAAGCGGGTTCAGCGGCGTCACCGGGTGCCGGTGGTTCTTTCGCGCGAGGAGGTAAAAGCCATCCTGGGACAGATGGCCGGGGTGGTCAGACTGATGGCGGAGCTGATGTATGGCTCGGGCTTGAGGGTCAACGAGTGCATGACGCTGCGGGTCAAGGACATCGATTTCTCAGGCGGGGTATTGAACGTCCGTTCCGGGAAAGGCGGCAAGGATCGCACCACGCTGTTGCCTGAACGGCTGCATGCCCCGCTCAAGCAGCAGTTGCTGCGGGTGGCCTCGGGAACGGACATCCGGACGATTCAGTTGCTGCTCGGGCATCGCAGTCTGCAGACGACAATGATCTACACGCATGTGATCGAGGTGACGCGGAGTGTTGCCAGCCCGTTCGACAGCCTCTGAGCATTGCGCGCCTGGTTGCGACTGGAGAAGCAGCGCCCTCCAGTTGCCGGGTGCCAAGTTCACTGGCTGCTCTTGGCCATGAAGCAGACGTCATGCACTGGCGTCAGCAAGGACCGCTCAGGCCGAGCAAGAGGCAGCCGGGCACGCCAACCAGAACTTCCGCTCCTGGCGATACGCGGCCAATCGATAAACCGGCGCGGCTAGTACTGCACCACTACCGGATCGAGGCTGCGCCACAGGTACCAGGTGGCGACGGTGCGCCAGGGCGCGTGGCGCGCGCCGTGCTGGCGCAGGGCCTTGGGCGTCGGCCGTTCGCCACCGAGGTAATGCAGCGCGACCGCCTTCTGCAGGCCGATGTCGTCGACCGGCCAGACGTCGGGGCGGCGCAGGTTGAAGATGAGGAACATCTCGGCGGTCCAGCGGCCGATGCCGCGCACGTCGACGAGTTCGGCGATCACCGCCTCGTCGTCCATCTTCTTCCAGCGCTCGGGTTCGATGCGCGCGTCGACGAAATGCCCGGCGAGGTCGACCAGGTATTCGACCTTGCGGCGCGACAGCCCGCACGCCGCGAGATCATCCGGGTCGAGCACGGCGATGCGCTCCGGCGCCACGGTTTCGGCCAGCGCCGCGAAGCGCGCCCAGATGCTGTCGGCCGCCTTGACCGAGATCTGCTGGCCGACGATGGCGCGCGCCAGCGTCTGGAAGGGATCGCCGCGGTTGCCGAGCACGCAGTCGGGATAGCGCGCGATCAGCCCGGCCATCACCGGGTCGGCGGCGGCGAGTTCGGCGCAGGCGGTGAGCCAGTAGGCCGGTGCTTTGGGCTTCATGAAAAACCTTTCATCCGCGAAGGTCGCGAAAGCGCGCGAAGGAGAACACCCGGATTGCTTTGGGTTCTCTTCGCGTCTCTTCGCGCACTTCGCGGATCAAGCCTTTCCGACTCACAGCAGGATGATGTCGTACTGTTCCTGCGGGTACGTCGTTTCGACCTGCAGCGACACCGGCTTGCCGATGAAGTCGATGAGCTGGGCGAGGCTGCCGGATTCCTCGTCGAGGAAAAGGTCGATCACGCTCTGCGCGGCGACGATGCGGTATTCGCGCGCGCCGAACTGGCGCGCCTCGCGCAGGATCTCGCGCAGCACGTCGTAGCACACGGTCTGCGCGGTCTTGATCTCGCCGCGTCCCTGGCAGGTGGGGCAGGGTTCGCACAGCACGTGCGCGAGCGACTCGCGGGTGCGCTTGCGCGTCATCTCGACCAGGCCCAGTGCCGAGAATCCGGAGACGGTGGTGCGGGTGGGGTCGCGCGCCAGCGCCTTCCTGAGCTCGGTGAGCACCGCCTCCTGGTGCTCGGCGTTGTCCATGTCGATGAAGTCGATGATGATGATGCCGCCGAGATTCCTGAGGCGCAGCTGGCGTGCGATCGCCTGCGCGGCCTCGAGGTTGGTCTTGAAGATGGTGTCGTCGAAGTTGCGCGCACCGACGAAGCCGCCGGTGTTGACGTCGACCGTGGTCAGCGCCTCGGTCTGGTCGATGATGAGGTAGCCGCCGGACTTGAGGTCGACGCGCCGCCCCAGCGCCTTGGCGATCTCGTCCTCGATGGCGTAGAGGTCGAACAGCGGGCGGTCGGCGCCGTAATGCTGCAGCTTGTCGAGCACGGCGTGGGTGTAGTTCTGCGCGAAATCGGCCATGCGCTGGTAGGTTTCGCGCGAGTCGATCAGGATGCGGCCGGTGTCGGTGTTGACGAAATCGCGCAGCACGCGCAGCGACAGGTCGAGATCCTGGTACAGCAGGCAGGGCACGACGCAGTTGCCGCGCGACTTGATGCTGCCCCACAGCCGCCGCAGGTATTCGATGTCGGCCTGCATCTCGGCGTCTTCCGCGGTCTCGGCCATGGTGCGGACGATGAAGCCGCCGGTGGCGTCGGCCGGCATCAGCTGGTGCAGCTTCTGCCGCAGGTGTTCGCGCTCCTCCTCGCCCTCGATCTTCTGCGAGATGCCGATGTGGGTTTCCTGCGGCAGGTAGACCAGGTAGCGGCCAGCGAAGCTGATCTGGGTGGACAGCCGCGCGCCCTTGGTGCCGATCGGGTCCTTGATCACCTGCACCATCAGCGTCTGGCCTTCGTGCAGGATCTGCTCGATCGGGCGCTCGCTGTCGCTGCCGTGGCGCTCTTCCCAGATGTCGGCGACGTGCAGGAAGGCGGCACGTTCGAGCCCGATGTCGATGAAGGCCGACTGCATGCCCGGCAGCACGCGCACCACGCGTCCCATGTAGATATTGCTCACCAGGCCGCGGCATTGGGCGCGCTCGATGTGCAGCTCCTGCACGGCGCCGAGGTGCATGACGGCAACGCGCGTTTCCTGCGGCGTGACGTTGACGAGGATTTCTTCGCTCATGGCCGAAGCCCATTCCATTCTCAAATCAAAAATGACGCGAAGGCGCGCGCAAGCGGGTTGCGCGATACGGTCAGGCTGCGCCGACAAAGTCAGCTTTGATTTAGAAAACGGATCAGACGGTGAGTCCGAATGCCCTCAGCAAGATGGCCGTGTCATATAACGGCAATCCCATGATGCCGCTGTAGCTCCCCTCGATGTGCTCGACGAAGGTGGCGGCGCGCCCCTGGATGCCGTAGGCGCCGGCCTTGCCGAGATATTCGCCGGTTTCGAGATAGCGCGCGATGGCAGCATCGTCGAGCGTGGCAAACCGCACCCGGCTGGACGACAGCCGCAGTTCCACCCGCGCCTCGTGCTGGACGGCCACCGCCGTGTGTACGTGGTGCTCGCTGCCCGACAGGCGCTTCAGCATCGCTTCGGCATCGGCGCGGTCGGCCGGCTTGCCGAGGATGACGCCGTCGAGTTCGACCACCGTGTCCGCCCCCAGCACCGGGAAACGCAGCAGATGCCGCATGTCGACCGCGCGCCAGCCGCAGGCGGCCTTCTCGATCGCCATGCGCTGCGCGAAGTCGGGGGCCGCCTCGCCGTCGCGCGGGGTCTCGACGACGTCCATGCGGCCTGGCACGGCACGCAGCGGCAGGACGTCGAACGCCACGCCGATCTGTTTCAGGAGCTCGCGTCGCCGCGGTGACTGCGATGCCAGGTAAATGCGCTTGTCGACCAGCATGTTCTCGTTATTCCCCCTCAATCCCGATGGTAGGGATGTCCCTTGATGATGCATACGGCACGATACAACTGCTCGGCCAGCATCACCCGCGCCAGCGCGTGCGGCAAGGTCAGCTTCGACAACCCCAGAAGCTTGCCGGCGCGCGCCTTGACGCTGTCGTCCAGCCCGTCCGCCCCGCCGATGACGAAAGCCGGCGACACCCCCTCCGCCATCCAGTCCGACAGCCAGCCCGCCAGGTCGCGTGTCGTCGCCTGGGTGCCGCGCTCGTCGAGCACCACCGGCACACACCCCGCAGGCAATGCCGCCAGGATGCGCTCCGCCTCGATCTGGCGCGCCCGCGCGCCGTCTTCACCCGCCACCCGGTGTCCCGGCTTGATCTCGTTCAACACCAGCGGCAGGTCGGGGGGCATGCGGCGCGCATAGTCGTCGTAGCCCGCATTGATCCAGCCCGGCATCTTGTGACCGACGGCGATCAGATGCAGCTTCACCTAGTGGTCAGCTTGTATGTGCCGCGTACGCGCGGCAGCCCCCGCGCCCCACAGCTCTTCCAGATTGTAATGCGCGCGCACCGCCGGCAGCATCACGTGCACCACCACGTCGCCCAGATCGAGCAGCACCCACTCCCCGGTGTCCTCGCCCTCGGTGTTGCCGACATGCTCGCCCGCCTCCTTGACCTTCTCGCGCACGTTGTCGGCGAGCGCACGGGTCTGGCGATTGGAGTCGCCGCTGGCGATCACCATGCGCTCGAACAGCGAGGTGAGCCTGCCGGTGTCGATCACGGTGATGTCACGGCCCTTGATGTCCTCGAGGGCGGCGACGATGAGCTTGATCTTGTCTTCGATGTTCATGTGTAAAGTTTCTGTTCGTGAATATAGTCGAGCACGGCGTCGGGCAGCAGATAGCGTACGCTGCCATGCCGTGCAAGGGTGTCGCGGATCGCGGTGGCCGAGATGTCGAGCGGCGTCATCTGCCGCAACAGTATCGCGCCTGCCGCCCCGGCCGCCGCGGCGTCGTCCACCTGGCGCGGCAGCACTTCGTTCTGCAGCGCGACCGGCATCGCGTCGGCACCATGCGTTGCGGAGCCGGGGCGCGCCGCCACCGCGATATTGGCCAGCCCGAACAGCTGCTTCCATTCATGCCAGCCCGGCAGGCCGAGGAAGGCATCCGCGCCCAGCAGCAGCCACAGCGGTTGCGCCTCGCCCAGTTCGGCACGCAGGGCGCTCAGCGTATCGACGGTGTAGCTCGGGCGCGGGCTCGCCACTTCGCGCGCATCCGCCACGAAACGCGGGTTGCCGGCCACCGCGCGGCGCACCATCTCCAGCCGGTGGGACGCTGGAATACGCGGTGCGCCGCGATGCGGCGGCTGGCCGGCGGGAATGAACAGCACCCGCTCGAGGCCGAGCGCGTCGGCCATTTCCTCGGCCAGCCGCAGATGGCCGAAATGGATCGGATCGAACGTGCCGCCGAAGACGCCTACAGGGGAAGCGGAGCGCGGGGAGCGGGGAGCGGATAACGGCTCCGTGCGGCTTGCTCCGCTCACGGCTCACCGCTCACTGCTCACCCCCGCACATGCCCGTCGCCGAGCACGACCCACTTCTGGCTGGTCAGGCCTTCGAGGCCGACCGGGCCGCGCGCGTGGATCTTGTCGGTCGAAATGCCGATCTCGGCGCCGAGGCCGTATTCGAAGCCGTCGGCGAAGCGGGTCGAGGCGTTGACGACGACGCTGGCCGAATCGACCTCGCGCAGGAAGCGGCGCGCACGGCCGTAGTCCTCGGTGACGATGGCGTCGGTGTGCTGCGAGCCGTGGGTGTTGATGTGGGTCATCGCTTCGTCGATGTCGGCAACGACTTTCACCGCGATGATGGGGCCGAGGTATTCCTCGGTCCAGTCCGACTCGACCGCGGCCTTCAGCTTGTCGGCCGCGATGCCGGCCCCCTGCAGGATCGCCAGCGCCTCGGCGCAGCCGCGCATCTCGACGCCCTTGCCGGCGAGCATGCGGCCGATGTCCGGCAACGCCGCGGCGGCGACTGCGCGCGCCACCAGCAGCGACTCGGTGGTGTTGCAAGTGCCGTAGCGCTGCGTTTTGGCGTTTTCGACGATCTTCAGCGCCTTCGCCAGATCGGCGCGGTCGTCGACATAGACGTGGCAGTTGCCGTGCAGGTGCTTGATCACCGGCACCCGCGCCTCGCCGGTGATGCGCTCGATCAGCCCCTTGCCGCCGCGCGGCACGATGACGTCGACATAATCCTTCATGGTGATGAGTTCGCCCACCGCGGCGCGGTCGGTGGTCTCGACCACCTGCACCACCGCGGCCGGCAGGCCGGCGGCCTCCAGGCCCTCGCACACGCAGGCGGCGACCGCCTGGTTGGAGTGCAGCGCTTCGGAGCCGCCGCGCAGGATCGCCGCGTTGCCCGATTTCAGGCACAGCCCGGCGGCATCGGCGGTCACGTTGGGACGCGCCTCGTAGATGATGCCGATGACGCCGAGCGGCACCCGCATCTTGCCGACCTGGATGCCGGACGGGCGGAATTTCAGACCGTCGATCTCGCCGACCGGATCGGGCAGCGCGGCGATCTGCTCCAGGCCTTCGGCCATGCCGGCGACGGTCTTCTCGCTCAATTGCAGCCGGTCGAGCAGCGCGCTGTCGTAGCCGGCGGCGCGCGCATGGTCCATGTCGCGCGCGTTGGCCTCCAGCAACTTCGCGGCGTCGCGCCGGATTGCCGCCGCCATCGCAAGCAGGGCGCGGTTCTTCTGGTTGGTGTCGGCGCGGGCGATCGCGCGCGAGGCCTCGCGCGCCTGTTTGCCCACCGTCTGCATGTACTGTTTCACGTCCATCATCTTGTCCTGTTACCCGGCCGCCCGCTATCGGGCGCAGCCAGCGTCATGCCCACGCGCAAAAGCGTATCCCAGGGGTCGCCCACGCGCTCCAGCCCCTTGGCCTGGCGATCGATCAAGGCCAGCGCGGCCACTGCCGCTTCGACCTGCGCGAGGCCCAGGCGTTTCACCGCCCGCTCGATCTGCGGCGCACGCTGCTTGTCGCGCCCCCACAGCGTGCGCATCAGCCCGGACAGGTTGTCGCCCTGTGCCAGCGCCGATTTTAGCCTGAGCAGCAGCGTCACCGCGGACGTCACCTGCCACAGGATCGCCGGCACCGCTTCGCCGCTGTCACGCAGATCGGCCACGACCTGGGCGAAGCGCGCACCGTCGCCGGCATAGAGGGCATCGGCCAGCGCGTCCGCCTCGAGCCGGCTGACGTCGACCACCGCGTGCTCGACGTCGGCCAGCGTCACGTTTCCCTGCGGCAGCAAGAGCGCGAGCTTGTCGATTTCCTGCTGCGCCGCCAGAAGATTGCCCTCGACCTGGTCTGCCAGAAATTCCAGCGCGGCGGGCTCGGCGCGCAGGTTCTGTTTCGCCAGCCGGCGCGCGATCCACTCCGGCAGCCGCGCGCGATCGACCGGCTTCGCCTCGACCACCACGCCGGCCGACGCCAGTGCGGCGAACCAGCGGCTCTGCATGGTCTTCCAGTCGAGGCCGGGCAGGCTGACGAGCGTCAGCGTGTCGGCGGGCAGCTTGCCGGCGTAGGTCTCCAGCGCCTTGGCGCCGTCGACGCCGGGCTTGCCGGACGGGATGCGGATCTCGGTAAGACGGCGCTCGGCGAACAGCGAGAGGTTGTCGCCGCTGGCGAAGATGCCCTGCCAGTTGTAGCGCCCCTGCACGGTGAAGACGCTGCGCTCGCTGTGCCCCGCCGCGCGTGCAGCGGCACGGATGGCGTCGCCCGCCTCCTGTGCCGCCAGCGGCTCGTCACCCACCACCACGTAGAGCGGAGCGAGCCCGCGCGCCAGCTGGTCGGGAAGACGGTCGGCGGGAATGTTCACGTGCTGCCGCTATCGATGCTTTGCAGGCGGCGCAGGATGCGCAACGCAGCGGTATCGTCCATGTCGCGGATCAGCAACTGCTCTTCGGCGCCCTTCGCCAGCAGCTGCGAATCGTCGTAGGTCATGTCGCGGTTGAGTTCGATGGTTTCCGGCGCGGCCAGCACGCGCTCGTCACGCCCGCTGACGCTGTAGCGCAGGCGCAGGCCCAGACGATACTCGGTGACCCGGCCGGCACCCGACAAGGAAAGAATGGTCCTGGTGCGCTCCTCGCGCGTCAGCTTGAGGACGGCCTCGGCCTCGGCGGCACTCGCCGCCAGCCGTGTCCTGCGGTCGGTTGCCAGCAGGGTGCGCAGGCGCTGCGCCACCACGCTGTCCGGCGGTGCGTCGACGTACAGGCTGGCGAACGGCATGCCGTCGACCCGGCGCAGCTGAAAGCCGCAGCCGGCAGCGAGCGCAGCCGGCAGGGCGGCAAGAAAGAATCGGCGCTTCATACGACGATATTAACCAAACGCCCGGGCACCACCACCACTTTTTTCGGCGCCTGGCCTTCGAGGTATTTCTGCGCGGTTTCGCTCGCCAGCGCGGCGGCCTCGATCGCCGCCTTGTCGGCTGCGGCCGGCACGCGGATCTGCCCGCGCAGCTTGCCGTTGACCTGCAGCATCAGCTCGATCTCGTCCTGCACCAGTGCGGATTCGTCCACCTGCGGCCACGTCAGCGTGGCGCCCGGTTTGAGTTCGGCGTAGAGCGCCTCGGCAACGTGCGGCACGATGGGTGCCAGCAACGCGACCGCGGCTTCCAGCACTTCCTGGCGCACGCTGCGGGTGACGGCATCCATGCCGTCGAACTTCGCCAGCGCGTTCATCAGTTCCATCACCGCCGCGATCGCGGTATTGAACTGCTTGCGACGTTCGATGTCGTCGCCGACCTTCTGGATCGTCTGATGCAGCTGGCGGCGCAGTGCTTTCTTCGCGTCGTCGAGCTCGCCGCCGGTGCAGGCCGCGACCGCACCGCCCTGCAGATGCTCGTGGGCCATTTTCCACAGCCGCTTGAGGAAGCGGTGCGCGCCCTCGACGCCGGCGTCCGACCACTCCAGGCTCTGCTCCGGCGGCGCGGCGAACATGGTGAACAGGCGCGCGGTGTCGGCGCCGTACTGGTCGATCAGCGCCTGCGGATCGACGCCGTTGTTCTTCGACTTCGACATCTTCTCGGTGCCGCCGACGACGACCGGCTGGCCGTCGGTTTTCAGGATCGCGACGCCATCCTTCATCTCGACGTCGGCCGGATTGAACCAGGTCTTCTTGCCGGATGCGTCCTCTCGGTAGTAGGTGTCGGCGACGACCATGCCCTGCGTCAGCAGGTTGGCGAACGGCTCGTCGCTGGAAACCAGGCCCTCGTCGCGCATCAGCTTGTGGAAAAAGCGCGCGTACAACAGGTGAAGGATCGCGTGCTCGATGCCGCCGATGTACTGGTCGACCGGCAGCCACCGGTTGGCGCGGCCGTCGAGCATGCCGCCGGCGAAGTCCGGGCAGGCGTAGCGCGCGTAGTACCACGACGACTCGACGAAGGTGTCCATCGTGTCGGTCTCGCGCCGCGCCGCGCCGCCGCACTTGGGGCAGGTGCAGTTGACGAAGTCCGCCCGCTTGTTGAGCGGGTTGCCGGAGCCGTCGGGCACCACGTCCTCGGGCAGCACCACCGGCAATTGCTCGGCCGGCACCGGCACGTCGCCGCAGTGGTCGCAGTGGATGATCGGGATCGGGCAGCCCCAGTAGCGCTGGCGCGAGATGCCCCAGTCGCGCAGGCGGAACTGGGTCTTTTTCTCGCCAAGCCCCTTGGTGGCGAGGTCGGCGGCGATGGCGTCGACTGCCTGTGTGTAATCGAGGCCGTCGTACTTGCCGGAGTTCACACAGCGGCCGCGCGACTTGTCACCGTACCATTCAGCCCAGCCGTCGAGCGAGAAGGTCTCGCCCTCGACCGCGATCACCTGCCTGATCGGCAGGCCGTACTTCTGCGCGAAGCCGAAATCGCGCTCGTCGTGCCCCGGCACCGCCATCACCGCACCTTCGCCGTAGCTCATCAGCACGTAGTTGCCGACCCAGACCGGAACCTGCTCACCGGTAAGCGGGTGCGTGACTTTCAGGCCGGTGTCCATGCCCTTCTTTTCCATCGTCGCCATGTCGGCTTCGGCGACGCTGCCCTGCTTGCATTCGGCGATGAAGGCTGCGAGCGCGGGGTTGTTCGCGGCGGCACGGGTGGCGAGCGGATGCTCGGCAGCGACCGCGACGAAGGTCACGCCCATGAGGGTGTCGGCGCGGGTGGTGAACACCCAGAGTTTTTCGTCGTGGCCGTCGAGCGTGTACGGGAAGGCGAGGCGCACGCCGGTGCTCTTGCCGATCCAGTTGGCCTGCATGGTCTTCACCCGCTCGGGCCAGCCCGGCAGGGTGTCGAGGCCCGTCAGCAATTCGTCGGCGTACTGGGTGATGCGGAAAAAGTACATCGGGATGTCGCGCTTCTCGACCAGCGCGCCGGAGCGCCAGCCGCGGCCGTCGATCACCTGCTCGTTGGCGAGCACGGTCTGGTCGACCGGGTCCCAGTTCACGGTCGCCATCTTCTTGTAGATCACGCCCTTCTCGAACAGGCGCGTGAACAGCCACTGCTCCCAGCGGTAATAGTCGGGCTTGCAGGTAGCGAGCTCGCGCGACCAGTCGATGGCGAAACCCAGCGCCTGCAGCTGCGTACGCATGTGGTCGATGTTGGCGTAGGTCCACTTCGCCGGCGGCACGCCGTTGGCGATGGCGGCGTTTTCCGCCGGCAGGCCGAAGGCGTCCCAGCCCATCGGCTGCATGACGTTGAAGCCGCGCATGGCGTGGTAACGCGCCAGCACGTCGCCGATGGTGTAGTTGCGCACGTGGCCCATGTGCAGCTTGCCCGACGGGTACGGGAACATCGACAGGCAGTAGTACTTGGGACGGTCCGACGCGTCGGCCGCGCGATAGGCCTGGCTGGCCGCCCATTTCTGCTGGGCGGCGCGTTCGATGTCCGAGGGAAGGTATTTTTCTTGCATTGCAGCAACCGCTTAGAATCAAGCCGGCGATTATACCGCCGGCCGCCTTCCCGCCCGCGACCGGCCGGCTGGCGGGAACCCCGGCCGGCACGACGCGGTCGACCGGTTTTCGCGCCCCGACAAGGAGACATCATGAACCGCCTGCTTCCGCTCGTGCTCGTTGCCGCTGCCCTCCCCGCCCACGCCGCCCAGCCCGACCTGCTGCCGGTAAGACAGATCGGCCTCGAACTTGCGCGCGACATCGCGATGGCCGCGGTCGAGGCCTGCCGCCAGGACGGCTACAACGTTTCCGCGGTCGTGCTCGACCGTGCCGGCAACGTGCAGGCCGCGCTGCGCGACACGCTGGCCACCCGCCACACGCTTGAAATCGCCGAGCGCAAGGCCGGCATGACCATCATGTCCGGTATCGACTCGGGCGAGTTCCGCGCCGCGCGCGGCGACATCCGCCCCGAGCTCAACCATATCGCCGGGCTGATCGTGATGGATGGCGCGCTGCCGATCCGCGCCGCCGGCAGCCTGGTCGGCGCGGTGGGCGTGTCGGGTGCACCCGGAGGGGACAAGGACGCCGCCTGCGCCGCTGCCGCGCTGAAGAAGGTGGAAGAACGGCTCGAATTCTCGATGTGAGCGGTCACCAGCCGGGACTCCCCTGCGGGTGACAAGTCCCCCCAGGCGGGCAATGCGTCGCTGTTGGGCGCATACGACTCCACATGGGCTTCAGCCCATAGGTGGATCGGAGTACCCACAAGGGGCATCGCGATCCTTTAGGGCTTCAGCGCCTCTACTACCACGGCCTGCCCCTTGCGGGTAGTGCGTGGTTGTTGGCGCTTCAGCGCCTCTACTACCACGGCCTGCCCCTTGCGGGTAAAATGCGGCGGTTTCGCTTTCCATCCAGTCCTATCCAGGGAGTCCCAGCATGTCCAAGAAACATCCCGTCATCGCGGTCACGGGTTCGTCCGGCGCCGGCACCACCACCGTCAAGCGCGCGTTCGAGCACATCTTCTTCCGCGAAAAGATCAACGCCGCCGTGATCGAAGGCGACAGCTTCCATGCCCTGTCGCGCGTGGAATTCAAGGAAGCGGTGAAGAAGGCCGAAGCCGAAGGCAATTTCTCGTTCAGCCACTTCGGCCCGCAGGCCAACCATTTCGACAAGCTGGCCGAGCTGTTCAAGACCTACGGCGAGACCGGCGGCGGCAAGAAGCGCTACTACATCCACAGCGACGAAGAGGCCGCCCAGCACAACAAGCGCCTCAACACCAGCCTCAACCCGGGTGAATTCACCCCGTGGGAAGACGTGCCCGCCGGCTCCGACGTGCTGTTCTACGAAGGCCTGCACGGCCTGGTGAAGACCGACAATGTCGACGTCTCCCAGCACGTCGACCTCGGCATCGGCGTGGTGCCCATCGTCAACCTCGAATGGATCCAGAAGATCCACCGCGACGGCGCCGAGCGCGGCTACTCCGCCGACGTCATCGTCGACACCATTCTGCGCCGCATGCCGGACTACGTGAACTACATCACCCCGCAGTTCTCGCGCACCGACATCAACTTCCAGCGCGTGTCGACGGTCGACACTTCCAACCCCTTCATTACCCGCGACATCCCGACCCCGGACGAAAGCTTCATCGTGATCCGCTTCCGCAAGCCGGACGGCGTCGACTTCCCCTACCTCCTGAACATGATCCCGAACTCCTTCATGTCGCGCCGCAACACCATCGTGGTGCCGGGCGCCAAGATGGGCTTCGCCATGGAACTGATCCTGGCGCCGATCATCCAGGACATGATCGCGAACAAGAACAAGTAAGACTGTTCAGCCGCAAGCAGAAACGGAGCCGCAAGGCTCCGTTTCTGCTTGGGCGCTGTCGGCGCCGTTCAGCGCGTCAGCCAGGCTTCGGGGTACCGCGCCCGCACGAAGGCCTCGAACGCGTCCACCGGCAGGGGTTTGCTGAAATAATAGCCCTGCACCTCGTTGCAGCCCTGTTCGCGCAGGTAGGTCAGCTGTGATTCGGTTTCGACGCCTTCCGCGATGGTCAGCAGCCCCAGACTGCCGGCAAGGCCGATCACGGCGTTGACGATGGCACGGTCTTCGGCGTCGGTTCCGATGTTCTGCACGAAGGACTGGTCGATCTTCAGCCGGTGCACCCGGAAGCGCTTGAGATAGCTCAGCGAGGAATAGCCGGTGCCGAAATCGTCGATCGACATGCGGACCCCGCGGGCGTGCAGGCGGTCCATCATGGCGATGGCCGCCGGCGCATCGTCCATGGCGACGCTTTCGGTGAGCTCAAGCTCCAGGTACTGCGGCGGCAGGCCCGCCTCCTCGAGAATCTGCGCCACCAGATCGGGCAGGTGCGGCTGACGGAACTGCACTGCAGACAGGTTCACCGCCATCGCCATCGGCGCAAGCCCGCCGTCCACCCACCGTTTCATTTGCTGCACGGCGCTGCGCAGCGCCCATTCACCGATCGGCAGGATCAGTCCGCTTTCCTCGGCGATCGGGATGAAATCGGCCGGCGCGATCAAGCCCAGCTCCGGATGCTGCCAGCGCAGCAAGGCCTCGATGCCGATGAGCCGCCCGTCGCGCAGGGCCACCTGCGGCTGGTAGTGCAGGGCCAGCTGTCCGCGCCCCAGCGCACGATGCAGCGCATTTTCGATCTGCAGGTTGTGGGCCGAGCGCGCCTGCATCTCGGCAGTGAAGAAACGGTAAGCATTGCGGCCGTCGTGCTTGGCCCGGTACATGGCGGCATCGGCACGCTTGGAAAGCGTTTCCTCATCCTTGCCGTCGCCGGGGTAGAGGGCGATGCCGATCGAAAGCGTCACGGTCAACTCGTAACCCTCGATCAGATAAGGCTGCGCAACGACTGCCAGCAGCTTTTCTGCGACGTGGGCGACGCCATCGGCATCGGTATCGGGCAGGACCAGGACGAACTCGTCGCCGCCCTGGCGCGACACCGTATCGACGTCGCGCACCGCGCCCTTCAGCCGGGCCGCGACCGCGATCAGCAGTTCATCGCCGATGCGATGGCCGAGTGTGTCGTTGACGTTCTTGAAGTGGTCGAGATCGACGAACATCATCGCCAGTTGCGTCTGCTTGCGCTGGGCGGCACTGAGCTCATGGCGGATGCGGTCGCCGAGCAGCGCGCGGTTCGGCAGGCCGGTGAGCGGATCGTAATGCGCCAGCCGCTGGATGTGGGCCTGGGCTTCCTTGTGCCGGGTGATGTCGCTGAAGCTGCCGATGTAATGGGTCACCTCGCCCTTCGCATCGAGCACGCGGATGACCGTCAGCTCTTCCGGATACAGGCTGCCGTCCTTGCGGCGGTTCCAGACCTCGCCCTGCCAGCGTCCCTCGGCCGCGAGGGTCTCCCACATCGCGCGATAGAACGCGGCATCGTGGCGCCCCGACGCCAGCATGCGCGGGCTTTGCCCCAGCACGTCCGCCTCGTCGTAGCCGGTAATGGCCGTGAACGCCCGGTTGACCATGATGATAGTGCGCCGGGCATCGGTGATCAGGATGCCTTCGCCGCTCTGTTCGAACACCTTGGCGGCCAGGGCGAGCTGCGCCTCGGCCCGCAGGCGCTCGGTGATGTCGACGAAGGTCGCGATCGCGCCCACCACCGCGCCATCGTTGACGATGGGGTTGGCCCAGTACTCGACCGGGATCGCAACGCCGTCCTTGCGCCAGAACACTTCGTCGGAAACGTGGATCGCCTGGTTCGAAAGGTAGGCGTGATGCATCCCGCATTCGTCTTCCGGGTAGGGGCTGCCGTCCTGGCGCGAATGGTGGATGAGGGCATGGATGCGCCGCCCGAGCACTTCACGCTCGTCGGCGTAGCCGAGAACCCTGAGAAAGGCCCGGTTGACGAAGGTGCACTTGCCCCCGGCATCCACCCCGTAGGCCGCCTCGGCCATCGAATCGAGCAGCAGCCGCAGGCTCTCGCGGGAATCGCGCAGGGCCTCTTCCGCCCGCCTGTTCTCGGTGATGTCCTCCCCGGAAGAGAGTACGCCGTTCACCTTGCCCGCCTCGTCCCGCAGGATGGCGTTATGCCATGCCACGATCCGCTCTTCACGATCACGGGTCAGGATCACATTTTCCATGTACTCGACGGGCTCGACGTTGTCCTCCAGCATCTGGAGGAACGCTTCCCTGATCTCGCCCCGGACGCGCTCGGGCAGGAAATGTTCGAACCAGTCCTTGCCGACAATGTCCGCCTCACCCAGGCCGAGCATCTCGCAGCCCCTGCGGTTGACGAGCTGCACCCGTCCCTCGGCATCCAGCACAATCAGCATCACACCGACGACATTCAGATACTGCTGCGCCCGCTGCTCCGATGCCTGCAGGGCCTGCTCGGCCTGGAACCGCTGGGTGATGTCGCGCGAAATCCCCAGCACCCCGATCGGCGTACCGTCGGCACCGAGCATCGGGGTCTTGATCGTTTCGAACAGCCGCCGGCTGCCGTCGGCGGCGAAAGTCAGCCACTCCTCGTTGATGCTGGGCTGGCCCGCCGCCATCGCCTTGCGGTCATGCTCGCGAAAGAAATCGGCCAGTTCGCGGTCGACGAAATCATGGTCGGTCTTGCCGACGATATCGGCCTCGCGGGCGCCGAAGAAGCGCTCGAAAGCCGGGTTGCAGCTCTGGTAGACGCCGGTCGCATCCTTCAGCCACATGAGATCGGGAATGGCGTTCAGCGTCGCGCGCAGCCGGCGCTGGGTCGCCAGGATATCCGCCGTCCGGCGGGCGACACGCGCCTCGAGCTGCTGCTTGTGCGCCTTCAGCGCGACGAACAGCCTGGCAAGGTATCCCAGCACCAGGCTGAACAGCAGTCCCAGGGCCACTTTCAGCGCGAGTCCGCCCGGGTTTCCCCATCCTTTGGCCGGCGCCAGGCTCAGCGTCCAGCTTGAATTGGGCACCCGCAACGCCTGCTGCACCGGGTCGACCAGCGCCTCCAGCGTGGCAGACCGTGCGATGATCCGCTTTTTCCCGCTGTCCGGGTCGGTGCGCCACAGTTCGTAGACGAATCCCTGCTCTTCCAGATGCGCCAGGTGCGCGGTATCCAGCCCGCCCGGCAGGCGCATCACGACCAGCACGAATCCCCAGAAATCCGGACGCCCCTGTGCATCCTCGAGAAAGACCGGCAGCCGCCCCACCACGCCCGTCCCGCCCTGCACCAGTTCGAGTGGCCCCGCCAGGGTCAGCTTGCCGCTATCGCGTGCGCGCTGCGATTCCCCGCTCTGTGCGGAAAACTTCATCAGGTCGAGACCGACGGCCTGTTCGTTCCCGGCCAGCGGCACGACATCGCGGACCACCCCCCCGGGTGCCAGCGCCAGCTCGTATGCCCCCGGGTAATACGGCAGCATGGAGCGGGCGACCGCGTCGAAGTCGGCAATCCGGCCCCGGCCCTGACGCACCAGGGCCGCCAGGGCATGCGCCGCAGAAAGCGTATGCTCGATGGTGTATTCGATCGCGTGCGCGTGGTCGCTGGCGAGCCGCGCGACATGCGCGCGTTCGTCCTGCCGGGCATGCGACTCCAGTTCCCAGACGACCGCGCCCGACACGGCAAGCGCGAGCAGGAAGACGGCGCCTCCCGCGAGCAGCGAGCGATTCGGGCCCTGCGCATTCATCGACCCCATGGCGACCCCCTGTCGTCGTCAAGGAAAAGGTTGGCCTGCCCGGCTCACGCGGGCAGCAATGCCATCATAGCCGGTCGAGCCGGTACGGATGCCGCTGGCGGCACGCTTCAGACGACAGCGAACCCCACCAGGGCAATCTCGTCGCCGTCCCGGACGGCAGAGGATTTCTCGGCAAACTGCTTGTTGATCGTGATGTTGAGTTTGGGATTGCCGAGCAGCATCTTTTTCCACATCTCGCCGCGCTTCGCCAGCACGAACAGCAGGCGCTCGACGTCGGTCACATCCGCAGGCAGCGTGATCTCGTCGGACGCCATGCCGAGGGTTTCGACGAGGTCGCCGAAAAACAGGATTTTCACCATGGAGGGGCCTTTATAATTCGCCTTCGATTGCCCGATTCTACCCTCGCATGCCTGCCTTCCAACTGGATACCCTCAACCCCGAACAGCGCGCCGCAGTGACGCTGCCGCACGAGTCGGCGCTGATCCTTGCGGGCGCCGGCTCGGGCAAGACGCGGGTGCTGACCACCCGCATCGCCTGGCTGATCCAGACCGGGCAGGTGTCACCGCACGGCATCCTCGCGGTGACCTTCACCAACAAGGCGGCGAAGGAGATGCTCACGCGCATCTCGGCGATGCTGCCGATCAACACGCGCGGCATGTGGGTCGGCACCTTCCACGGGCTGGCGAACCGGCTGCTGCGCACGCACTGGCGCGAGGCGGGCCTGCCGCAGTCGTTCCAGATCCTCGATTCGGCCGACCAGCTGTCGGCGATCAAGCGGCTGATGAAATCGCTCAGCGTCGACACCGAGAAGTACGAACCGAAGAAGCTGCAGTGGTTCATCAACGCCAACAAGGAGGCGGGCCGCCGCGCGCGCGACGCCGATGCCTACGACGACTACTCGATGCGGCTGGCCGAGCTGTACGAAGCCTACGACGCGCAATGCCAGCGCGAGGGCGTGGCGGATTTCCCCGAGCTGCTGCTGCGCTCCTACGAGCTGCTGTACCGCAACGAGCCGCTCAGGCAGCACTACCAGGACCGCTTCCGCCACATCCTGATCGACGAGTTCCAGGACACCAACACGCTGCAGTACCGCTGGCTCAAGCTCTTCGCCGGGCCGCATACCGCGCTGTTCGCGGTCGGCGACGACGACCAGTCGATCTACGCCTTCCGCGGCGCCAACACCGCCAACATGGCCGAGTTCGAGCGCGAGTTCGCCCACGGCAACGTGATCAAGCTGGAGCAGAACTACCGCAGCCACGGCCACATCCTCACCGCCGCCAACACGCTGATTTCCCAGAACGCGCACCGCCTCGGCAAGAATCTGTGGACCGCCGAGGGCGAAGGCGAGCCGATCCGCATCTTCGAGGCCTACTCCGACCAGGACGAGGCGAGCTTCGTCGTCGACGAGGCGAAGGCCCTGAACCGCGAAGGCGTGGCGTTCTCCGACATGGCGCTGCTATACCGCTCCAACGCGCAGTCGCGCGTGCTCGAACACGCGCTGTTTTCGGCCGGCGTGGCCTACCGCGTCTACGGCGGCCTGCGCTTCTTCGAGCGCCAGGAGATCAAGCACGCGCTCGCCTACCTGCGGCTGATGACCCACCCCGAGGACGACGGCGCCTTCCTGCGCGTGGTCAATTTTCCGGCGCGCGGCATCGGCGCGCGCACGCTGGAACAACTCGCCGACACCGCCGCGCGCTCGGGATCGAGCCTGTGGCAGGCCGCCTGCACGTCCGGCGGCAAGGTCGCCGGCTTCGCCAGGCTGATCGAGGGCATCAAGCAGGCGACGTCGGGCCTCACGCTCGCCGAGACGATCGATCACGTGATCGAAGCGTCGGGGCTGGCCGACTACTACCGCGCCGACAAGGACGGCGCCGACCGCCTGGAGAACCTCAACGAACTCGTCAACGCGGCGGCGCTGTTCTCCGAGGAAGCGGGAACGGATGCCCCGGGTTCCGGCGCAACGCCAGAGTCAGCCGCCCCCGAAACCGCCCCGTCCGAGCTGGATCGTTTTCTCGCCCACGCCGCGCTCGAAGCCGGCGAACATCAGGCCGGCGCCGGCCACGACGCGCTGCAGCTGATGACCGTGCACGCCGCCAAGGGCCTGGAATTCCACGCCGTGTTCATCACCGGGCTGGAGGAAAGCCTGTTTCCCCACGAGCAGAGCGCGCACGAGGAAAACGGACTGGAGGAAGAGCGGCGTCTGATGTACGTGGCGATCACCCGCGCGCGGCGGCGGCTGTACCTGTCGCACGCGCAGTCGCGCATGCTGCACGGCCAGGTGCGCTACGGCATTCCGTCGCGCTTCCTTGCCGAACTGCCGGAGCAGGTGCTGCTGCATCTGAACCGCCGCGCCGAACCGAGCTACCGCTCGGTCAGCGAACCGGCGCCGCGCGCCACGCCTGCGAACGACACCGGCTACAAGGTCGGACAGAGTGTCGCCCACGCCAAGTTCGGCACCGGCATCATCATCGATTTCGAGGGACGCGGCCCCGATGCGCGGGTGCAGGTGAAGTTCCGCGACGCCGGCACCAAGTGGCTGGCGCTGGCCTACGCCAGGTTGTCGCCTGTTTGATCCGGCGCGGCGGCATCGTCCGCCCACACCGCAAAGATCGCCTGGTAGGAAGCGTAGAGGGACCCGAACAGGATCGGCATCGCCACCAGCAGGCCCAACATCAGCGGCACCAGCGCGGCGAGAAACAACACCCCGCCCAGTGCCAGGCCGTTGAGCAGCATCGCCGGCCAGTTCTTGCCGACGGTCCGGAGGCTGACCACCAGCGCGGTCGCGGGGCGCGCATTGCCGAACAGGATCAGTGCCGGCGCAAACCAGGTCGCCATGATCAGCGGGGTGAACAGCACGAGGCCGGTGAATACGGCTGGCATGGCCTGGTTGAGGATCCGCTGCATCTCCGCCGGATCTTTCTGCGACTGTGCCGCCGCCATCACCGCCTGCGGGTCGAAACCCATCGCGAGCATGACCTGGCCGATCAGCAGCGTGCCGAGCAGCTGCACGGCACCCACCGTCATCAGCGGGATCGCCGGCCCGCGCACGCCGGCAAGGAAATCCGGCAGTTCGAGTTCACGGCCCTCGTCGAGCGCGCGGTACGCCGCCATGAAGCCGGCCACCATCAAGGGCGAAGCCAGCTCCGACAGCGAGCCGCCGACCACCGGAATGAGGCCGAGTGCCATCACCACGCCGAACAGCACGCCGAACGCGGCGGACAGCAGCAAAGGATTCTTGCGATACAGGCGAAAGCCTGCGGCCACCCACTGGAACCCCTGGCTGGCCGCGACCTTGCGCGGAATGTCCTGACTGGAAGCGGTATTCATGCGGCGGATTCTAACCGACGCATGCGCCTCAGAACTCCTTGATCACCCACATCGGTGGCCGCATCCCCGAGTCGAGGCTGTCCTGGCGCGCGAACTGGCCGTCGCCCTTCTGGTCGATCAGGTAATACGGCTTGCCCACCTTGGGGGTGACTTTCAGCATGTAGAGCTTGCCGTTGGCGCGGTATTCGACGACGCGGCCCTGGCTGCTCTGCTTGATCGTCACCGGCGGCGCATCGCCGGGCCCCGGCGCACCATCGGGAACGGGCTTGAGTTCGGGCGGACGGTCGGACGGTGCGGCGGCGACGGCAAGGCCGCTCAGCATCAGGGTCAACAGCAGGACGGGATAGCGCATGGAAGCTCCGGAAGAATGAGGGGGGACGTGCACGCTCACAGGTTGAGCTGGATTTCGCGCTCCGCGATGGATGGCATGAAACCGCGTTTTTCATAGTGACTGAAGATGGCCTCGACCACCTCTTCGGGCCTGTCGAGGATGCGCATCAGCGCGATATCCTCGGGCGAGACCATGCCCTCGCCGACCAGCCGGTCCCTGACCCAGTCGGCCAACCCCGACCAGAACTTCGAGCCAACCAGGATGATGGGAATGTTCGCGATCTTGCCGGTCTGCACCAGGGTCAGCGCCTCGAACAGCTCGTCGAGCGTACCGAAGCCACCGGGCATGACGACATAGGCCGCGGTGAACTTGACGAACATGACCTTGCGCGCGAAGAAATGCTGGAAGGTCTGGCTGATGTCCTGGTAGGGGTTGGCGCTCTGCTCGTGCGGCAGCTGGATATTGAGGCCGACGCTCGGCGACTTGCCGAAGTAGGCGCCCTTGTTGGCCGCCTCCATGATGCCGGGGCCGCCGCCGGAGATGACCGAAAAACCGGCATCCGACAGCTGGCGCGCGATGGTCTCGGTGATCATGTAATAGGCATGGTCGGGCGGCGTGCGCGCGCTGCCGAAGATCGACACTGCCGGGCGGATCGACGCCAGGCGTTCGGTCGCCTCGACGAACTCTGCCATAATCCCCAGCATCCGCCACGACTCGCGCGCCGAATAATTGATCTCGGCGGTGCGCCCCGGGTCGGCCGCGGCAGGCAATTTGTCAAAGTGCATTTTCGAGCGCCTCGTGAACGATTCTAGTAGTCAGCCCAGAAAAATCCTGCTGTTGGTGGACGGGTCGTCCTATCTGTACCGCGCCTTCCATGCGCTGCCCGATCTGCGCAACGCGGCCGGCGAGCCGACCAACGCGATCAAGGGCGTGCTTTCGATGCTGCACCGTCTGCGCAAGGACCATGCGGCCGATTATATCGCCTGCGTGTTCGACGCGAAGGGCAAGACTTTCCGCGACGCTCTCTATCCCGAGTACAAGGCGAACCGCCCGCCGATGCCGGACGACCTCGCCAGCCAGATCGCGCCGCTGCATGAGGCGATCCGCGCCGAGGGCTGGCCGCTCGTCGCCATCGACGGCGTCGAGGCCGACGACGTGATCGGCACCCTGGTGCGGCACGCCGCACAGAAGGGCATCCGCAGCATCGTCTCCACCGGCGACAAGGACATGGCGCAACTGGTCGACGACCACGTCATGCTGGTCAATACCATGAGCGAGGAGACGCTGGACGCAGCCGGCGTCGCCACCAAGTTCGGCGTGCCGCCCGAACGCATCATCGACTACCTCACGCTGGTCGGCGACGCCGTCGACAACGTCCCGGGCGTCGCCAAATGCGGCCCCAAGACCGCGGTCAAATGGCTCACCGAATACGGCACGCTCGACAACCTGATGGCACATGCCGGCGAGATCAAGGGCGTGGTCGGCGACAACCTGCGCGCCGCCCTCGACTGGCTGCCGCAGGCGCGCGTGCTGATCACCATCAAGACCGACGTCGACCTGCCCTTCGACTTCGACGATCTGGTATTGAAGCCGCGCGACACCGAGACGCTGCGCACGCTGTTCGAGCGCTACCAGTTCCGCACCTGGCTGCGCGAACTCGACGCTGCGGCGAACGCGCAACCCGATGCACCCGAGCAAGACGACAGCGGCGAGCATCGTGCCCGTTACGAGACGATCCTCGATGAGGCGACGCTCGACACCTGGATCGCCCGGCTCGACGCCGCGCCGGCGTATGCGCTCGACACCGAGACCACCAGCCTCGACCCGATGCAGGCCGAACTGGTCGGCATCTCGTTCGCCACCGCGCACGGCGAGGCGGCCTACCTGCCGCTCGCGCACCACTACGCCGGCGCGCCCGAGCAGCTCGATCGCGCCGCCGCGCTGGCGAAACTGAAGCCGCTGCTGGAAAGCCGTGAGCCGAAAATCATCGGCCAGCACCTGAAATACGACCGCCACGTGTTCGCCAACGCCGGCATCGCGCTCGGCGGCGTCCTCGATGACACGCTACTGCAGTCCTACGTGCTCGAAGCGCACCAGTCGCACGAACTCGGCAACCTGGCGTCGCGCCATCTGGGCCTCGCGACGATCAGCTACGACGACGTCACCGGCAAGGGCGCGTCGCGCATCGGCTTCGAGCAGGTCGCCGTCGAGCGCGCCAGCGAATACGCCGCCGAGGACGCCGACGTCACGCTGCGCGTGCGCGATGCGCTGGCACCGGGCATCGCCGCCTCCGACAAGCTGACATTCGTTTACCGCGACATCGAGCTGCCGGTCGCGGAGATCCTGTTCCGCATGGAGCGCGCCGGCGTACTGCTGGACCGGGACTTGTTGGCGGTGCAGAGCGGCGAGCTCGGGCGCAAGATGCTGGAACTGGAGCAGCGCGCCTACCAGGAAGCCGGGCAACCGTTCAACATGAGTTCGCCCAAGCAGATCGGCGACATTCTCTTTACCCAAAAGGGCCTGCCGGTCGTCAAGAAAACCCCCAGCGGCGCGCCGTCGACCGACGAGGAAACGCTCGAACAGCTCGCGCTCGACCATCCGATCGCGCGTGCCATCCTCGACTACCGGGGCATGGCCAAGCTGAAGTCGACCTATACCGACAAGCTGCCGCAGATGATCGATGCGCGCACCGGGCGCGTGCACACCAGCTACTCGCAGGCGACCGCGGTGACCGGCCGGCTGGCGAGTTCGGACCCCAACCTGCAGAACATCCCCGCGCGCACCGCCGAGGGGCGCCGCATCCGCGAGGCCTTCATCGCGCCGCCGGGGCACGTGCTGGTGTCGGCCGACTATTCGCAGATCGAGCTCAGGATCATGGCTCACCTGTCGGACGACCCTGGCCTGCTGTCCGCGTTCGCCGAGGACCGCGACATCCACACCGCGACCGCGTCCGAAGTGTTCGGCGTTCCGCTTGGTGAGGTGAGCAGCGACCAGCGGCGCATGGCCAAGGTGATCAACTTCGGCCTGATCTACGGCATGTCGGCGTTCGGCCTCGCGTCGCAGCTGAATCTGGAACGCGCCGCCGCGCAGGCCTACATCGACCGCTATTTCGCCCGCTACCCGGGGGTGGCTGACTACATGCAGCGCACCCGCGAAGCCGCGCGCAGCCAGGGTTTTGTGGAGACCGTGTTCGGCCGCCGCCTCTATCTACCCGAAATCAACGCCAAAAACGGCCAGCGCCGCCAGGGCGCCGAGCGCGCCGCGATCAACGCGCCGATGCAGGGCACCGCCGCCGACCTCATCAAGCTGGCGATGATCGCGGTGCAGGGCTGGATCGACGCGGAGAAGCTCGGCAGCCGCCTGCTGCTCCAGGTGCACGACGAGCTCATCCTCGAAGTGCCGGAAAACGAGCTCGACCGCGTGCGCGCCGAATTGCCGTCGCACATGTGCGACGTCGCCCGGCTCAAGGTGCCGCTGCGCGTCGGCGTCGGCGCGGGACGCAACTGGGAAGCCGCGCACTGACGGGCGCCGGCAGGCCATGAAAAACGGGCGCCTCGGCGCCCGTTTTTCCGTGCAGCAGCGGTCGGCCGCAAGCGCGGCGAACCCGCCTCTACTTCTTCAGGCTGTCGCGGATTTCGCGCAGCAGCACGATGTCTTCCGGCGGGGCCGCAGGGGCGGCGGGCGGCGGCGCCTTCTTCAGCCGGTTGATCTGCTTGACCAGGATGAAGACGATGAACGCCAGGATGATGAAATTGAGCAGGATGGTGAGGAAGCTGCCGTAGGCGAACACCGGCACCCCGGCTTTCTTCACTTCGGCCAGCGTCATCGCCACGCCGTCGGGGACCGTCCCGAGCGCGATGAACAGGTTGGAAAAATCGAAGCCGCCGAAAATGGCGCCGACGATCGGCATGATGAGATCGTTGACGATCGACTCGACGATCTTGCCGAAGGCCGCGCCGATGATGACGCCGATCGCCAGGTCCATGGCATTGCCCTTGACCGCAAACTCCTTGAATTCCGACATGAAACTCATGTGACTCTCCCCGTTTCGTTGATTGAATGTTGCCCTACAAATAGTAGACGCTACGCGGGCCTGCCTCCAGTGCCTCATGTAAATTCTCCGCGGCTTGGTCGCGACCCGCGGCAGGGGTAAAATGCGACCCCTTATGCGCATCGGTCCCCACACCCTCAAGAACCGCCTCGTCGTCGCCCCCATGGCCGGGGTGACCGACCGGCCTTTCCGCCAGCTTTGCAAGAAGCTGGGCGCGGGCATGGCGGTGTCCGAGATGGTGACCTCGAACTCGCTGCTGTACGGTTCCGCCAAGACCGCGCGGCGCGCCAACCACGACGGCGAGGTCGATCCGATCAGTGTGCAGATCGCCGGCGCCGATCCGAAGATGATGGCCGAGGCGGCACGCCACAACGTCGACCGCGGTGCGCAGATCATCGACATCAACATGGGCTGCCCTGCCAAGAAGGTATGCAACGTGATGGCTGGCTCGGCGCTGCTGCAGGACGAGGCGCTGGTCGGGCGCATCCTCGACGCCGTCGTCAAGGCCGTCCCCGAGGTACCGGTGACGCTGAAGATCCGCACCGGCTGGGACCGCGAGCACCGCAACGCGCTGAACATCCTGAGGATCGCCGAGAACGCCGGCGTGCAGGCGCTGGCGATGCACGGCCGCACCCGCGCCTGCGGCTACACCGGCGAGGCCGAATACGACACCATCAAGGCCGTCAAGGCCGAAGCGACCATCCCCGTGATCGCCAACGGCGACATCACCAGCCCGGAAAAGGCGAAATACGTCCTCGACTACACTGGCGCCGACGCCGTCATGATCGGCCGCGCCGCGCAGGGCCGGCCGTGGATCTTCCGCGAGATCGAGCACTTCCTCGCCACCGGCGCGCACCTGCCGCAGCCCGAGGTCGCCGAGATCCATGCCGTGCTGCTCGAGCACATCCACGACCTCTACGCCTTCTACGGCGACGTCACCGGCGTGCGCGTGGCGCGCAAGCACATCTCCTGGTACACGAAAGGGCTGGTCGGCAGCAGTGCCTTCCGCCACACCATGAACCAGCTCGACTCGGTGGCCGAGCAGCTCGCCGTAGTGAACGACTACTTTGCCCAGGCGGCACGCGCAGACAGCCGTCTGCGTTACGAACACCAGAACAATAACGCGGAAGACATGCCGCCCCTCCATTCGGGGACAAGCGACTCACGGCTCGCGGCATAACAGGGAACTTCAAAAATGATAGAAGAAAACGAAATCGCCGCCTGCATGCGGCGGTCGCTCAACCGCTATTTCAAGGACCTCGACGGCGAAACGCCGAGCGAGATTTACGACATGGTGCTGAGCGCGGTGGAAAAACCGCTGCTCGCCTACATTCTCGACCGCGCCGAGGGCAACCAGACGCGCGCCGCCGAAATGCTCGGCATCAACCGCAACACCCTGCGCAAGAAGATGCGCGATCACGGCCTTTCCGACTAATCCTTTTCCTCGTCCCATGAAAATCCAGCGCGCCCTGCTCTCCGTCTCCGACAAGACCGGCCTCGTCGACTTTGCCCGTGCGCTCGCCGGCGCCGGCGTCGAACTGCTCTCCACCGGCGGCACCGCCAAGGCCATCCGCGACGCCGGCCTGCCGGTGATGGATGTGTCGGATTACACCGGCTTTCCCGAAATGCTCGATGGCCGCGTGAAAACGCTGCACCCGAAAGTGCACGGCGGCATCCTCGGCCGGCGCGACCTGCCCGAGCACGTGGCGACGATGCAGCAGCACGGCATCCCCAACATCGACCTGGTGTGCGTGAACCTCTACCCCTTCCGCGAAACCGTCGCCAAGCCGCACACGCTCGACGACGCGATCGAGAACATCGACATCGGCGGCCCGGCGATGGTGCGTTCGTCGGCCAAGAACTACCGCTTCGTCGCCATCGTCACCGACCCGGCCGACTACCCGAAGCTGGTCGCCGAGATGCAAGCCAACGGCGGCGCGCTCTCCGACGCCACCCGGTTCGGACTCGCGAAGAAGGCGTTCAGCCACACCGCCGAGTACGACAGCGCGATTTCCAACTACCTCACCGCGCTCAACGACGCTGGCGAGAAAGCGCAATTCGGCGAGCGCCTCAACCTGAACTTCACCCGCGCCCAGACCTGCCGCTACGGTGAAAACCCGCACCAGGCCGGCGCCTTCTACGTCGAAGCCAAGGCCCCGGCCGGCACCATCGCCACTGCGCGCCAGATCCAGGGCAAGGAACTCAGCTACAACAACATCGCCGACACCGACGCCGCGCTCGAGTGCGTCAAGCAGTTCGACGCCGCGCCGGCCTGCGTCATCGTCAAGCACGCCAATCCCTGCGGCGTCGCCTACGGCGCGAACCTGCTCGAAGCCTACGACCGCGCCTATGCAACCGACCCCGAATCGGCTTTCGGCGGCATCATCGCCTTCAACGGCCGTCTCGACGGCGCCACTGCACAAGCCATCGTCGACCGCCAGTTCGTCGAGGTCATCATCGCCCCCGAGGTGAGCCCGGAAGCCAGCGCCGCGGTCGCAGCCAAGAAGAACGTGCGCCTGCTCGAATGCGGCAAGTGGACCGGCGCCGTCGCCCAGCTCGACATGAAGCGCGTCGCCGGGGGCCTGCTGGTGCAGGACGCCGACGTGCTGCTCAACGCCGAGCTGAAGGTCGTCACTTCGCGCGCACCCACTGAAAAAGAAATGGACGACCTGCTGTTCGCATGGCGCGTCGCCAAGTTCGTCAAGTCCAACGCGATCGTCTATGCCAAGGACCGCATGACCGTCGGCGTCGGCGCGGGGCAAATGAGCCGCGTCAACTCCGCGCGCATCGCCGCGATCAAGGCCGAGCACGCCGGCCTGGTGGTCCCCGGCTCGGTGATGGCCTCCGACGCCTTCTTCCCCTTCCGCGACGGCATCGACCAGGCTGCAGCGGCCGGCATCCAGGCGGTAATCCAGCCCGGCGGCTCGATGCGCGACGACGAAGTCATCGCCGCGGCCAACGAGCACGGCCTCGCGATGGTGTTCACCGGCACGCGGCATTTCCGGCATTGATTCTGAGTGAGCGGCAAGCGGTGAGCAGTGAGCGGAGAAAACCGATCACGTGCCACCCCCACCGCTCACCGCTCACCACTTACTGCTCACCCAAATGAAACTCCTCGTCATCGGCTCCGGCGGACGCGAACACGCACTGGCGTGGAAGCTCGCGCAATCGCCCAAGGTTTCCCAGGTCTACGTCGCGCCCGGCAACGGCGGCACCGCCACCGAGGACGGCCTCGTCAACCTGCCGGTCTCGGCCATTCCCGCGCTGGTCGAATTCGCCCGCCGTGAGGACATCGGCCTGACCGTGGTCGGTCCCGAGGCGCCGCTCGCCGCCGGCGTGGTCGACGCCTTCCGCGCCGCCGGACTGAAGATCTTCGGCCCCGTGCAGGCGGCCGCGCAGCTCGAAAGCTCGAAGGATTTCGCCAAGCAGTTCATGGCGCGCCACGGCATTCCCACCGCCGCCTTCGGCACCTTTACCGACGCCGCCGCGGCGCACGCCTACATCGACGCACACGGCGCGCCGATCGTGGTCAAGGCCGACGGGCTGGCCGCCGGCAAGGGCGTGGTCGTCGCGACGACAGCCGATGAAGCCCACGCCGCGGTCGACGCCATGCTCGCCGGCAACAGCATGGGCGAAGCCGGCCATCGCGTGGTGATCGAGGAATGCCTGCTCGGCGAAGAGGCGAGCTTCATCGTCATGGTCGACGGCGAGCACGTGCTCGCACTGGCGTCGAGCCAGGACCACAAGCGCCTCGGCGACGGCGACACCGGCCCCAACACCGGCGGCATGGGTGCGTATTCACCCGCCCCGGTGGTCACCCCCGAACTGCACGCGCGCATCATGCGCGAGGTGATCACCCCCACGGTCGAGGGCATGGCCGCCGACGGCATCCGCTACACCGGCTTCCTCTACGCCGGCATCATGGTCGGCGCGGATGGCGCGCCCAAGGTACTCGAATTCAACTGCCGCATGGGCGACCCCGAAACGCAGCCGATCATGATGCGGCTGAAGTCCGACCTGGTGACGCTGGTCGACGCCGCGGTGAACGGCCGCCTCGACCAGGTCGAGGCCGAGTGGGATCGCCGTACCGCGCTGGCCGTGGTGCTCGCCGCCAAAGGCTACCCGGACGCGCCGCAGAAAGGCGCCGTCATCGGCCCGCTGCCGGCATCCGCCGACGACCTGCACGTGTTCCACGCCGGCACTACCGACCAGGACGGCCGCACCGTGGTGAGCGGCGGCCGCGTGCTGGCGGTGACCGCGCTCGGCGACAGCGTGCGCATGGCACAGAAGCGCGCCTACGAGGCGGTGGCCGCGATTCACTTCGACGGCATGCAGTACCGTCGCGATATCGGCTGGCGCGCGATCGATCGCAAGAAGTGAGACGGCGAGCGGTGAGCCGTGAGCGGTGAAATCGACGCGCTGCGCGCGCATCTCGGGCGCGGCGGGCTGATCGCCTACCCGACCGAATCCTGCTACGGGCTCGGCTGCGACCCGCGCAACCTGCGTGCCCTCAAACGTCTCATCGCCCTCAAGGGCCGCAGCGCCGCCAAGGGCATGCTGCTGATCGCCGACTGCTTCAAGCACCTGCGGCCTTTCGTCCGCCCCCTTCCCGCCGCCGACCGCGCGCGCATGCAGCGCAGCTGGCCCGGCCCGGTCACCTGGGTGGTGCCGGCGTCCCGCGCCTGCCCGGCGCTCCTGACCGGCGGGCGCCCGACGATCGCGGTGCGCGTCACCGCCCACGCCGGCGCCGCGCACCTGTGTCGCGGCCTCGGCATGGCGCTGGTTTCGACCAGTGCCAACAAAAGCGGTCGCAAACCTGCCAAAACCGCTGCCGAATGCCGCAGAATATTCGGCGCACGGGTGCGCGTGATCGATGGCCGCATCGGTGCCCGCAAACGCCCGTCCACCCTGATCGACCTCGCAACCGGAACCGTCCTTCGCCCCTGATGACCGCCCCCACCTTCGATACGTCCGCCGTCAAGACCTACCTGCTCGATCTGCAGGCGCGCATCGTCGCCGCGCTCGAAACCGCCGACGGCCTGCCCTTCCGCACCGACGCCTGGGAGCGTCCCGAGGGCGGCGGCGGCATCTCGCGCCTGATCGAGGAAGGCCAGGTCTTCGAGCGCGGCGGGGTGAACTTCTCGCACGTCATGGGCAGCCAGCTGCCGCCGTCGGCGAGCGCGCACCGCCCCGAGCTCGCCGGCCGCCGCTGGGAGGCGATGGGCGTCTCGCTGGTGCTGCATCCGCGCAACCCCTACGCGCCGACGGTACACATGAACGTGCGCTGCTTCGTCGCGCTGAAGGACGGCGAGGCGCCGGTGTTCTGGTTCGGCGGCGGCATGGACCTCACGCCCTACTACGGCTTCGCGGAGGACGCGCGCCACTTCCACGCCACCTGCAAGGCCGCGCTCGATCCGTTCGGCCTGGAGCTGCATCCGCGCTTCAAGGCATGGTGCGACACCTACTTCTTCCTCAAGCACCGCAACGAGCCGCGCGGCGTCGGCGGCATCTTCTTCGACGACTTCTCCGAAGGCGGCTTCGACCATGCCTTCGCCATGACGCGCTCGGTCGGCGACGCCTTCCTCGCCGCCTACCTGCCCATCCTCGAACGCCGCAAGGACATCGCATACGGCGAACGCGAGCGCGATTTCCAGGCCTACCGGCGCGGGCGCTACGTCGAGTTCAACCTCGTCTACGACCGCGGCACCCTGTTCGGCCTGCAGTCGGGCGGGCGCACCGAATCGATCCTCATGTCGTTGCCGCCGATCGTGAAGTGGCGCTACGACTGGCATCCCGAGCCCGGCACGCCGGAAGCCGCGCTGTACACCGATTTCCTCACCGCGAAAAACTGGCTCTAACATGCGCAAGGTCCCGCGTCGCATCCTCATCGGCCTCGGCATCCTGCTGCTGCTCGTCGGCCTGATCGCGCTCGTCGCCTACGAGCTGGTGTCGTCGGCGCTGGAAGCCAAGTACCTCGCCAGGACCGCGCAGAAGATGACCTGGCAGCTGCGCGACGGCCCCTCCTCGCGCATCCGCTACCCGGGCCAGGGGCCGTACGACGTGCGCCTCGGCTACAGCAAGCTGCCGGCCTATCTGGAGCGCCTGGACAAGGCCGGTTGGCAGATCGACCAGCAAGCCAAGGTCAGCATCCAGATGGCGCGGGTGAGCGACCTCGGCCTGTTCCTGCCCTACCACGAGAAGGATCAGGCCGGCCTCAAGCTGCGCGACAGCGACGGCAAGCAGCTCTACCAGAGCGCGCACCCGGCCCGCGTGTACGGGCGCTTCGAGGACATCCCGGCGGTGCTGGTCAACGCCCTGCTCTACATCGAGAACCGCGAGCTCCTGACCGAGGAATTCCCCACCCGCAACCCGGCGGTGGAATGGGACCGCCTGGCGCAGGCCCTGCTGGAAAAGGGCATCAGCGTCATCGACACCAACCGCAACGTGCCGGGCGGCAGCACGCTGCCGACGCAGATCGAGAAATACCGCCATTCGCCCGAGGGGCTCACCGCCAGCATGAGCGAGAAGCTGCGCCAGATGGCGACCGCCAGCCTGCGCGCCTACCTCGACGGCCCCAACACGCTGGAGATGCGCCGCAAGACCGTGATGGCCTACCTCAACACCGTGCCGCTCGCCGCCGCGCCGCGCTTCGGCGAGGTCAACGGCGTCGGCGACGGCCTGTGGGCGTGGTACGGCCTCGATTTCGCCGAAATCAACAAGACCCTGGCGAAAAAACCGCGCGCCAGGGACACCGCCTACGCCAGCGCGCTCAAGCACGCCCTTTCGCTGATCGTCGCCGAGCGCCGCCCGTCCTACTATCTCGCCGCCAACCGCAAGGCGCTCGACGCCCTCACCGACGACCACCTCGACCTGCTCGTCAACGCCGGGCTGCTCACGCGCGCACTCGCCGACCAGGCCAAGCAGATCAAGCTGCGCACCACCAGCCAGCGCGTCGACCCGCCGCCGCCGCGCTTCGTCGAGCAGAAGGCCACCAACGCGCAGCGCATCCGCGTCGCGCAACTTCTGGGCGAGTCGCGCCTGTACGACCTCGACCGGCTGGATCTGACCGTCGACACCACGATCAACCAGCCGGCGCAGCAGATCGTCAGCACCTACCTGCAGAGCCTCGCCAGGACGGAAGCCGCCGCCGCCTCCGGGCTGATCGGCCACCGCCTGCTGCAGCCCGAGAACCCGCTGGCGAGTGTGATCTACAGCTTCACGCTGTACGAGAAAACGCCCGCCGGCAACCTCCTGCGCGTGCAGGCCGACAACCTCAACCAGCCGTTCGACATCAACAGCCAGGCGCGCCTCGACCTCGGCTCCACCGCCAAGCTGCGCACGCTCGTCACCTACCTGGAAATCGTCGCGCGGCTGCACGCCGAATACCGCACGCTCGATCCCAAGGTGCTGGTACAGAAGGCGCAGCCGCAACGCGACGTGTTGTCGCAATGGACCGCCGCGCGCCTGCTGGCGAACCGCAGCGAGCCGCTCGCCGCCACGCTCGACGCCGCGATGGGCCGCAACTATTCCGCTTCGCCCGAGACCTTCTTCACCGGCGGCGGCCTGCACAATTTCGCCAACTTCGATCCCAAGGACAACGGCCGCGTGATGGACGTGTGGGAGGCGACGAAGAATTCGGTCAACCTGGTCTACATCCGCATGATGCGCGACATCGTGCGCCACTACGCCAGCGCCGCACCGGGCGCCGCCGCGCGCATCCTCGACGACGCCAGCAACCCGCTGCGCGAGACCTATCTCGCCCGCTTCGTCGACCAGGAAGGTCGTGTCTTCACCAGCCGCTTCTACCAGCGCCACAGGAACCAGACGCCGGCGCAGATGGCCGAGGACCTCTACGCGCGCACCCACCTCAACCCGCGCCGCTTCACCTCGGTGTTTCGGTACCTGGAGCCGAATGCGAGTCTGGACGCCTACGTCGCCGCGCTGCACAAGCAGGTTCCGGCCAGCGCCACCCTCAGCCCGAAGACGCTCGCGTCGATGTACCAGACCCACGCGCCCGACGCCTACGACCTCGCCGACCGCGGCTACATCACGCAGATTCACCCGCTCGAACTGTGGGTGGTGAAGACGCTGCGCACGACGCCGAAAACCGATCTGCGCACCCTGTACGAGGAAGGCTCCGGCGTACGCCTCGAGGTCTACGACTGGCTGTTCAAGACCAGCCGCAAGAACGCGCAGGACATCCGCATCCAGTCGCTGCTCGAAGTCGAGGCCTTCGACGGCCTCTTGCGCGACTGGAAGCGCCTCGGCTATCCCTTCGACAACATCACGCCGTCCTACGCCACCTCGATCGGCAGCTCGGGCGACCGCCCCGCCGCACTCGCCGAGCTGATGGGCATCCTCGTCAACGACGGCGTGCGGGTGCCGATGGTGAGCCTCTCCGGCCTGCATTTCGCCGCCGACACGCCCTACGACACCCGCCTGTCGCCGAAGCCGCCCAAGGGCGAACGCCTGCTGCCGGCCGAGGTCGCGCAGACCGTGCGCCGCGCGCTCGCCAACGTGGTCCAGGGCGGCACCGCCGCGCGCCTGGCCGGCGCGCTCAAGGACCCGGCCGGCCAGCCGCTCGTCATCGGCGGCAAGACCGGCACCGGCGACCACCGCTTCGAGCGCTACGGCAAGGGCGGCCAGCTGCTCGAATCGCGCGTGGTCAACCGCACCGCCACCTTCGTCTTCTATCTCGGCGACCGCTACTTCGGCACCCTCACCGCGCTGGTACCGGGCGTGCAGGCCGGCCAGTTCGGCTTCACCAGCTCGCTCACCGCGCAGATCCTGAAGACCCTGCTGCCACCGCTGCAGCCGCACCTCTACCCGCAGCCGCCGGCGCCACCCAAGCCCGCGGCAGCTGCCGGCGAGGCCCCGCTGCCCGAGACACCGGCTGTCGCCGGGCCGTCGGCCACCCCGGCTCCTGCGCCGCGCGTGCCGGCGAAGGAGAAGCCCGAGGGCGCCACCAGCCAGGCCGTGCCGCCGCCGGTGGAGCCCAAGGCCCAGGGCGGGTTCCCCGAGGACCTCGAACCCAGCGTGGTGGTGCCGGTCCCGCTGACGCCGCCTGCGCCCGACAAGCCCGCCGCGCCGGCACCGGCGCCCTGACGCGGGCAAGCCCGCGCAAATCGGATATGCTGAACAGTCGAGCCCCCTTCGCTGCACCATGAAAGAGACCATCCAGCCCCTGATCCAGCACACCCCGCCCGACTCCGGCAATGTCAGCATTCCGGCGCTGCGGGTGTTGTCGGAGATCACCACCAGTCTGTCGACCGACGCCAACGTCGAACAGCTGCTGGGGCGCTTTCTGTCGACCATGATCCGGCTCGCCGGCGCGCAGGCCGGCGCGGTGCGCGTCATCACCGACGACCGCATGCACCTGCGCCTGATCGGCTCGGTCGGCCTGCCGGCCGAACTGGTCGAACACGAGAACCTCGTCAGCGTCGACTGCGGCGTGTGCGGCAAGGCCGCGCGCGAGGTCTCGGTAAGCAGCTGGAACAACGTCGCCTTCTGCAAGCGCCAGGCCAACGACGCCTATTTCAGCGGCACCTGCAACAGCGTCGTCGCCGTGCCGCTGATGCACAAGAACCAGGTCATGGGCGTCTACAACCTCTTCATGGAAGAAGGCAAGGCCGTGCCCGAGGACGTGCGCCTGCTGTTCCGCTCGATCAGCGAGCACCTCGGCATCGCGCTGGAGAACGCGCGGCTCACCCGCGAGAACATGCGCATCTCGCTGATGAACGAACGCCAGATGCTGGCCAACCAGATCCACGATTCGCTTGCGCAGACGCTCGCCTACGCCAAGATGCGGCTCACCGTATTGAGCGACGCGATGCGCCACGAGGACTATCCCAAGGCCAACCGCTATCTCGGCGACGTCGAGGAGGCCGTCGACCTCGCCTACGCCGACCTGCGCGACCTCATCACCCAGTACCGCGACCGCATCAATCCGCGCGGCCTGGTGCCGGCGATCCAGGAGCTCGCCAAGAGCTTCCGCAAGAAGGCCAACGCCGACGTCGACTTCCTCAACCTGGTGCAGGACGTCAACCTGTCGCCCGACGAGGAGATCCAGGTCTTCCACATCATCCAGGAATCGCTCTACAACATCGCCAAGCACGCCCGCGCGCGCCACGTCGTCATCACCTTCGACCTCGAGGAAGGCCAGTACATCGTCAACGTCGCCGACGACGGCGTCGGCGTGCAGAAGAAGCACGACGAATCGTCGACCATGGGCAAGAGCTTCGGCCTCACCATCATGCGCGAACGCGCCGCGCGGCTGAACGGCAAACTCAGCGTCGAATCGCGCCCTGCCGGCGGCACCGTCATCCGCCTCGTCTTCCCGCAGCGCGCCGCGTCACACCAGAGCAGCGAGCACGCCGCATGAGCCAGACCCGCATCATCCTCGTCGACGACCACACCCTGTTCCGCAAGGGCCTGGCCGAACTGCTCGAACAGAGCGGCAGCATCGAAGTCACCGCCTTCACCGGCAAGCCCGACGAAGTCGCCATGCTCGTCAAGGCGCACCGTCCCGACGTGCTGATCCTCGACCTCAACATGCCCGGCACCGACGGCATCACCCTCATGCAGCAGCTGCGCGCCGACGGCTTTGCGCTGCCCATCCTCATCCTCACCTTGAGCGAGGCCGAGGACGACCTCGCCCGCGCGCTCCGCGCCGGCGCCAACGGCTATCTGCTGAAGAGCATGGAACCCGACGAAGTCGTCGACGCCATCCAGCGCGCCCAGCGCGGCGAAACCGTCGTCGCCCCCGCGATGACCGCCAAGCTCGTCAAGCTCTACGACCAGAAAGACCAGAACACCAGCTCCCTGCTCGACGCCCTCACCCCGCGCGAACGCGAAATCCTCACCCACCTCTCGCGCGGCGAATCCAACAAGACCATCGCCCGCACCCTCGACATCAGCCACGACACCGTCAAGCTGCACGTCCGCCACATCCTCGCCAAACTCAATCTCTCTTCGCGGGTGGAGGCGGCGGTGTTCGCGGTGGAGCACAAGGTGGCGCCGGGGGGGCGCGGCGAGGGACGGTAGGCGAGGCGGCATGCGTCGCCGAGTTACACGCTTGACCCGCTCCCAGTTTCCCGACTAGAGTCCGGGAACAATCACGGCACGCGCAACGCACGCGGGCCGGCCCTGCGGAAGAACAAGAATCAAACATACAGGCGAAGGAGGGGGCCATGGAAATGGCATACGCTCATGCGCGCAGCGCACACACGGAAGGGATCACACTGATTCCGCGGCAGGGGCGTTTGCCGTTTACGCCTTCGTCCCATACCACGACCACTCCCCATTCAGATCAAGCACTTGAGCGACACCGAGCCGTGTTATGCACCTTTTGCACTTCTGGATATACACCTAAAAAGGTGTCTACTTAACGTTAGGTGCCACAACAGTGCTCCCAAAACCCCTCGACTTCTTCGTGCGCTGGTTCATGGTCATTTGTGTGTCCGGGGCAATTGGTGTCGTGGCAAATGTGGCGCTGTTTTTCCTGGCGGCATTTTTGTTCGCTGGTGCCGAGGGTGATGCATGGGTCCGTTGGTACTTCGGGAATGGCGGTGTTTATTTTGTTTCCGCCACTGTCCTGCTGGCGTCGGCGGCTTTTCCGTTCGCAAAGAAATTCAGAAACAGGTTGGTCTAAGCATGCAGTCACCTAACCCGGCGCTCAACCTCGCTCCCTTCGGTCGCTGGACGGCGCTAAAGCGCCGCCGGTTAGCTCTACGTTAAGCTCAGATAGCCATGCGCGACGAGAAGTGGTCTTGGCGAGCGCGTTCCAGCCCCTTGCCCGGACGACATGGAACGAAAATTGGTGAATTCACAAAGGCTTAGAAAAATGCTATTGAGCGAAGCGTAGCGAACGTTCGCCGCATAACTCAAAGACGTTGATGCGGACGACGTTCGCTACGCTTCGCGTCACATAACAAGAATTGCGGGGACGCTTTTCCATCGACAACGCCCAAACAAAGGGAGGAGGAAAACGTGATCCAGATCAGTTCCGCGGATGCATGGCCATCTGCGCCTAACGCCTCGTTCGAGTGGACACCGCTCGCTACGCTCGCGGCTTGCGCCCCTTCGGGGTGCCACTCAACTCGAACACGTTATGCGTCACTGCGCAATCTCAACGCCCCATCGCTCGCCGCAGTCCTTGCACTGCCAGCGCTCAAACTCACCGTCGTCGCTCTCGTAGGTGCATTCGCGGTTCTTGTGTTCGCATTTCTTCGCCGTCTCGCCAGCGCCGACTTTTCTGCGCAGGAAGTCCAACCCCTGTGTGCCGTAATGCTCTCTCACCAGCGCCTCTATCAAGCAGGCCAAGCATTTTCCTTCGCATTCTTCGTGGTGCCATCCCATGTTCTTTCTCCGTAGTATCGCGCCGCATAACCCGGCGCTCAAGCGGGACCGTCCGCAAGCGGCCGTCCCCTTAGCTCTGCGTTATGCGTTACGGAAACCATGAGCACTGATCCGATAAAAGCTGCGATTCCGCTCTGGTACGCTCAGATGGCATGGGCCAAAGAACTCATCATGCGGAGCTTCGGCTTGGAACGGGCTGAGGACATCCTTTCGAGAGAGTTGCGTGGTATGCGCGCAGTCCCTGGAACCGTCTGGTTTATTCGTACGCATGGCTTCGGTGTTGATATTTTCAAAACCCCAGACGTCGGTGGCATCGACTTCGACTTCGATAAACCTGACCCGGACCCTTGGCGTATGCAGATATTCATTGAGCGCCAAGTGAACGATGGAAATCTTCCATACGAACCCTATCGAGAGTTGATCAATGACGAGGATGGTATGAAACAAGCCATTGAGGCGGCATTGAGCGCAAATGCATAACATGGCGCTCAACCTCGCTCCCTTCGGTCGCTGGACGGCGCTAAAGCGCCGCCGGTTAGCTCTACGTTATGCCAAACCGCGGAGACGATAATGGAAGCACTTTTTATAGTGGGTTTTGTGGTGCTCCTGCCCTTGCTTGGGGCTATTAGATACGCCGTTTCCATACTACTCCCCGCATTCTTATTGAATGTTTACCTTACCGGTTATCCGCGCGCTTTTAGGGCAGTGCAAATATTGTCGTTCTTGGCATTGGCCGTGCTTTTTGCCTACTTATCACATGGCGAAGTTGGGCGTAACTTCGTATTCCTAACAGTATTTTTTGTCACATTTGTCGTGTGCTTTCTTATTTATTTGCGAGCATGCAACGGGTTGCTTAGAAAACAGGCGGGGGGTGGCAATGGCGTCCAGAGAGAAAACGCATAACCCGGCGCTCAACCCCGCTCCCTCCGGTCGCTGGACGGCGCTAAAGCGCCGCCGGTTAGCTCTACTACATGGACTCCCCCTATCACGCAAAGCATCCGGACGTTGATTCGGTGTAAGACTGCGGCTCTACA
>JBEQCP010000005.1:0-183304 GCA_041639215.1 Pseudomonadota bacterium
AGGTCAATTCCTGCGGTAGTAACATTCATGACGGACTCTCCTCCTCTTTCGATTGATCGGAACGACTCCATTCAATCTGGCACATACGATGCCGCCGGGGGCGGGGGAGTCCATTTCATTCGTTAGGGGTTCCTTTGAGTTTCATTATCCTCATACTGTTAGCGTTAGTTGCGGCCCTAAACGTGAAAGCCACATTGGATCTGGCACGCAGCTCCTACTATTCCTCTAAACAAAAATTGTTTCAGCTTGCGCTCGTTTGGCTGATACCAATTGTGGGTGCCGTCTTAGTGTGGTCTCTGGCAGTCGATTCGAAAACCGAACGAGTCACAACCGATCTAAAAGATCGTGGTGGCAACGATGACGGACACATTAGGCTAGAGAATTCCTCTTTTGAGGGCGGGGGCGGGGATGCTGGTGGCGGTGATTAGCGCATCCACCCCTAACATTGCGGTCAAGTCGCTCCCTTCGGTCGCTGGGACGCGCCGCAAGCGGCGCGCCCCTTACCTTAAACGTTAGGGTTATTTGTGGCGGCCATCTCTTGGGAATTTGTCGCGGCATTAGTTTTTCTGGCTGCACTGCTGGCTACTGATCTGCCGTACTTTTTCTACCGCCGTAGTGGTGGCAAGCGGTTTACTCGAACAGTTGTTCTTCTCAACACCTTGTTTGTTGTTTTCGGCCTTATCGTTCTTGTGGGGGTTGTACGAAATGCGGTCTAAAAGTTTGCCGTTACCTGACCTGCCCCCTTGGCCCCAGGCGACATCACGAAGTGAAACGACCGACAACGCCTCGCACCCAAGGCGCCACGATGGCGACCGTAGGGAATGCAACGGGCCAGGTCGTCACGCAGCTTTTGAGCCATTGCGCAGGCAGCCCGGGGTGAACGCCCTGCGAGACGACGAGGACGAAAGCCGAGACGATGCAGACCATGATGGCCGAGAGCAAGGCGCTGAAGAGGATCGGTGCATAGCGAGCGGGAATACGCATTTTTTTCTCCTGGTGGTTGCAGACTGAATGTCGGTTGCTGTGTGTCCGCTCTCAGAACGGGAACAGAACGTGCGCGGCCCAGCCGGCGGCGTAAAGGCCGAGGCCAAAGACTGCATGGTTGATGAGACTCTGAAGCCGGGCGGCGGCAGGACGCGGTGTTCGGGAGGCGGCGATGCCGGCCCCCATGCCGGGCTGCATCAGAAGGAATGGCGCCGCCACGGTGCCCACGCCGACCAGCAGCGCAGGGACAACCGTGGGCTGGCGAACCCAGGCGAGCCCCCAGATACCGATCAACACGCCGGCAAACGCGATACCGATCAGGTAATGCGCTGCCCACCCGATCAGGCGTTCGCCTCGTACGGCCTGCGCCTTCGAGATGGCGTCGTGGCGGAAACGCCCCCATCTCATGTGGGCGAGCCAGCGGCCCACCAGGCCGTAGTCCGGCGGCGCCATTCCGAACAGATGCTTGCGCGCGATGCCCCACGCATCCATCACCACGGTGGCGCCGACGCCGGTGACAAGGGTATATGCCAGATAGTCCATGATTTGCTCCCAGTGTTTGCCGCGATTCGGCAGTGGTGGTAGCGTAGAACCTCAAGTCGACTTGAGGTCAAGGGGTGACATGGACATTTCCGAAGTGGCACAACGCTCAGGCGTTCCGGCCTCGACGCTGCGCTTCTACGAGGAAAAGGGATTGATCGTCTCGGTCGGCCGGCGCGGGCTGCGCCGGCTGTTCTCGCCCAATGTGCTCGAACGTCTCGCGCTGATCGCATTGGGGCGCGCCGCGGGGTTTTCGCTCGACGAGATCGGCCGCATGTTTGCGCCCGACGGGCACCCCGAGATCGACCGCACACTGCTGGCGAGCAAGGCCAGGGAACTCGATCGGACCATCAAGAAACTGACTGCCATGCGTGACGGCTTGCGGCATGCGGCCGCCTGCTCTGCGCCGAGCCACATGGAATGCCCGACTTTCAGACGTTTGCTGGGCGCGGCTGCATCCGGCACGCTGGGCGAGCCGGACAGGAAAACCTCACCCACGAAGCCGCGCCCGGGAAATACGCGGCGAACGCCACGCCCCTGAAACGCCTCGATCTGGCTCCTGGCGACGCGGTCAGCGCCCGCCGGGCGGTTCGGCCCTCCCCGGCAGCGCCCCCCGATCGATCTTCCCGTTCGCATTCTTCGGCAGCGGATCGATGAGCGTCACCCGGCGCGGCACCATGTAGGCCGGCACGATGGCGGCGACCTGCTTCAGCAGGTCTTCGGATGCAAGCCCGGCATGCGGGGCGACGAAAGCGAGGATCTGGCCGAGGCCCTCGCCGAGGGTCTGGTAGACGACGGCGCATTCCTTAACCCCGGGCAGGCTGTTGAACGCAGCCTCGATCTCCTCCAGCTCGATGCGATAGCCCATGTGCTTGATCTGATAGTCGGCACGGCCGCGGAAATGCAGCCAGCCATTCGAATCGTGCTGGACGAGGTCGCCGGTGCGATAGCCGATGTCGGCGTAGCGCGCATGGCGCGGGTTCTGCACGAAGGACCGTGCGGTGCGCTCGGGGTCGTTGTAGTAGCCCAGTCCCACCTGCGGGCCGCGCAGGAAGAGTTCGCCGAAGTCGGGATTGCTTTCATCCTGCGGCAGGATTTCATAGTCGAAGTTTTCCGCCAGCAGGCCCAGTGGCGCGAGGGCCTGCATGTCGTCGAAGTCGGCGGCGCGGATCGTGTGCGCGGAGCAGATGCAGGTGCACTCGGTGGGGCCGTAGACGTTCTCCAGCGCGGCGCGCTCGCCGAACAGCTCGTACAGCTGGCGCAGCTTGCTCTTGGGGAAGCCCTCGCCGCCGAAGACGATCTTGCGCATCGCCGGGAAATCCGTCGCCGCGAGCGCGCGCGTGGTGAGCAGGTAGACGAGCAGCGAGGGCACGGAAAACCAGATCGTGCAGCGCGCGTCGTTGACGAGGCGGACGAGGCGGCGGGTGTCGCGCACCTGCTCGGCGGTAGCCGGCACCAGCGCGGCGCCGGAGAAGATCGCCGAGTAGAAGTCGAACACCGAGTTGTCGAAGTAGATCGGGTTGACGTTGGTCAGCACGTCGTCCGCGGTGATCCCGAAGCGGTGCTGCGACCAGGCGATGAAGCCGAGCAGGTTGGCGTGCGACATGACCGCGCCCTTGGGCATGCCGGTCGAGCCCGAGGTGAACATGATGTAGGCGGGATGGCTGCCGCTGAAGCGCGCGTCGGGTGCTGCTTCACCTGCGTCCGGCAGCGCGCGCAGGTGCAGCACGGTGTCGTGGCCTTCTGCAGCGAGCTCGCTGGCGAACGGCAGCGCGGCGAAGGCGTTGACGACGAGCCGCGGCCGGCAGGTGGCGAGAATGCGGTGCAGCCGCGCCCACGGGCTGTCGGGGTCGAGATTGACGTAGATCACGCCGAGCCGCAGACAGGCGAGCATGGCGGCGTAGGCGGCGGGCGACTTGTCGTGGAAGAACACGGCGACCTCGCCCGGCTGCAGGCCCTGTGCATGGATCGCGGCGGCGACGCGATCGGCCAGGCGGTTCAGTTCGGCATAGCTGACGCGCTCGCCGGTCTCGGGATAGAACAGCGCGGTGCGCCCGGCGTGGCGCGCGACGATTTCGCGGAAGGCTGCGCCGAGCGTGGTGACGTAAGGCACGCTGCCCCCCCGCTAGATCACCAGCCCGCCGTCGACCTCGAGCACGGTGCCGGTGAGGTAGTCGTTCTCGATGACGTGGCGCACGGCGAGGTAGAGGCTGTCGAGATCGCCCAGGCGACGCAGCGGAATCTGCTGCTGCAGGCGCGTGAGCGTGGCCTCGCTCAGCGCGGCGCGGGTCGACGGCGTGTCGAAGAAGCCGGGCGCGATGGCGGCGAAGCGCAACCCCATCGCGCCGAGTTCCTTGGCCCAGGTGTGGGTAAGCGCGTTCACGCCGGCCTTGGCGGCGGCGTAGGCCGACTGGCCGGCGTTGCCCCTGGCGGCGATCGAGCTGATCGAGATCACCACGCCCTTGATGCGCTTGGCGAGCATGCGTTCGACGACGCGACTGGTGACGAAGAACACCGAATCGAGGTCGGTCGCGATCACACGGCGCCAGGACTCGCGCGAGTGCACCTTGTCGCCGCGCGACAGCAGGTTGACCAGCGGCTCGCTGTGGATGATGCCGGCGTTGTTGACCAGCACGTCGGGCTCGAAGCCGGCGTCGAAGAGTGTCTGCAGCGCAGCGTCGACGGCGTCGGCATCGGTGACGTCGCAGGGCTCGGCCCGGACCTTGCCGCCGGTCGCTTCGGCGAGTTCGGCGCAGCGCGCGGCGTCGAGCTCCAGCACCGCGACTTCGGCGCCGTCGGCGAGCAGGCGCTCGACCAGGTGGCGACCGATGCCGGCGCCGCCGCCGGTGACCAGCACGCGCGCACCGGCGAGCTTCACGGCTGTACCCCGTGCGCCTGCAAGGTGGCGCGGATGTCGCCGACCGAGCGCAGGTCGGCGATCTCGTCACCGCTGAACTGGATCGCGTAATCCTGCTCGAGGCGGACGATCAGCATCATGTGGGCGAGCGAATCCCAGGTGGGGATGTCGCTCAGCGCGAGGCCGTCGGCGACGGACGCTTCCGGCAGGGCGAATGTTTCGGCGATCTTCTGTTCCAGGCTCATGGTGGTCGTGTGCAATGTCGGAGGGGAATCAATGTCGCAGCTTGACGAACAGCGCCTTGCCGCAGCAGAAGGCGCATTCGATGCGTTCGGCCTGGTCGTGCAGCAGGGCGTCGCCGACGCGCTGCGGGCCGTCGCCGTGCGCCCAGACGTAGTCGTCGAGGATCAGCCAGCCGCCCGGCGCCAGACGGTCGAGCCACAGGTCGCAGTCCTTCTTCACGGCCGCGTAGTCGTGGTTGCCGTCGATGTGGATGACGGCGATTGTGCCCGAATACGCGACCGGTTTGCCGAGCGGCGAGAAAATGGATTCACCGCCCGCATAGACGGCGAAGCCGGCTTGCGACGGCAGGCGCAGGTGGGCGTGGTCGTCGGCGCGGCACGGCACCAGGTTGAGCATGAAGCCCTCGCTCAGCACCGCGTAGTCCCACTCGTCGGTGACGTGCTGCAGCGCCTCGGGCGAGTCGCGCTGCACGCATTCGGCGGCGGCCCAGGGGTCGACGGTGAGCAGCGGGCCGATGCGGTGGCGCCACGCCAGATACAGCAGCACGAAGGCGGAGCGGCCCATCAGCGAGCCGATCTCGACGACGTCGCCCTGCGGCGCACGGGCGAAGATGCCCATCATCGCGGCGAGCTTGTCGTCGTTCGATTCGCCATAGATCAGCGAAGCCTGGCGCAGCACGCCGGCGACTTCGTGCAGGCCGAGCGCAGGTGCGCCGTCGGCGCACCGCCCGACCAGCGGCATCAGGCGCTGCGCGCGCGCCATCAGCGCACGATGCGCGGCGATCTGCTGCTGCACCGGCGATTCGCCGATGAGCTGGAGCTCGGGGCGGCGCTGCGCGAGGAAACGCGTCATGAAGGCGTGCACCGTGGACACCGGGCACAGCACGCGGGCAACCGACTGCGCATCCGCCAGCGCGAGAAACTGCGCGGCGAAGTCGGCGTCGTGGATGGCCGGCAGCCGATGCAGCTCGCCTGCCGCCGCCGCGATGTCCTCGTTCGCCACCGAGGCGGCGCACACGACCCGCTCGCCGCGGCTGCGCGCGGCCTGCAGGTAGTCGAGCGCCGCCGCGTTGACGGCGGGAAAGACGAGGGTGGCGGATTCGGCGTGCACGGACATGCGTCGTTCAATCCTGCTTGCCGAGGTCGCGCTTCGCCGCTTCGCGCACGACCTCGTCGAGCCACTGGTGCATGCTCTTGCCGGTCTTGGCGCGCGCCTCGTAGGCGAGCCGCTTGGCCTCGGGGGTGACGCCTTCGAGCTGGCCGTAGTAGCGGGTGCGGTGCGTGCCCCCCCGTACGCCGGGGATGGCGAAGTCGAAGTCGGCCTGCGGCTCACCCTCGCCCACCGTGAAATCGATGACGTAGAAGACACCGCCGATGATCCATTCGATGCGCGTCTTGCGCGCCTCGACGGGCAGCTTGTCGAGCGGGATCTGGTAGGCGAACTCGGGGTTGGAGTTGATCAGGACGCGCGCGAACTCGGTGTCGCGCAGCCAGGGCGGCATGGCCTCGTCGCCGACGACGACCTTGCCGCCGGGCCTGGTCACGCGCGCCATTTCGGCGAAGCCGCGCTTGATGTCGGAAAAGGCGTTGATGCCGCCGAAGTGGTAGCAGGCGTCGAAGCTGTTGTCGGGAAACGGCAGGTAGTAGCCGTTGGCGAGCGCGGGTTCGACCTGCGGCTCGGCGCCGCGCATGCGCTCGATGTTCTTCGCCAGGAAGGACGGCGCGATGTCCTGGATGTAGAGCTTGCCGTCGGGGCCGAGGCGGCGGGCGATGAGCTCGGAATCGCGCCCGGTGCCGGCGCCAGTCTCGAGCACGACCATGCCGGGTTTGAGGTCGAGCTTGTCGATCATGGCGTTGCGCACCGCCTGCTCGTCCTCGCCGTAGGTGGCGAAGGTCAGCGGCAGGTAGCGGTCGTAGCCTTCGACGCGCGCCTCGGTCTCGCGCAGCGCGTCGCGGTCGGCCTGCGGCAGCGCGAAGGGATAGACGAAGTTGGGCACGCCGTGGGCGATCTCGAAGCGATGGCCGGACGCGCTGACGAGCACGCCGGAGACGATCTCGTCGCCGTCGCGCACGGCGTGCTCGAGCGTCAGCGCTTCGAGCGTGGCAGGGTCGACGTAGAATTTTTCTTCACCAGAGCGCACGGTTTCTCCTTGGGCGGACCGGCACGGCGCCGGCTCGCGGTTTCAGGTTGATTTCGGCCATTCCCTGCACGGATGTAGGCCGGGGCTCGATATTTTTGCAAATCCGGCGGGGCCGCTGATACCCTTCGCGGAACCTCCGCACGGCCGCGCGTGCGGGCATACAGAACGAGGGAGACGGACGATGAAACGGCTGATCATATTCGGCGTGGGCAAGATCGCCGACGTGGCGTACCACCACTTCCTGCGCGACGGCGGCTACGAAGTCGTGGCCTTCACCTGCGACGCCGCCTGGCTGCCGCCCTCGGGCACGCACTACGGCCTGCCGGTGGTCGCCTTCGAGGACGTCGAACGCCACTACCCGCCCGAGTCGGTCGCGCTGTTCGCGGCACTCGGCTACCACGAGCTCAACAGCCTGCGCGCGCAGAAGTGCGCGGCAGCGAAGGCCAAGGGCTACACGCTGGCGAGCTACGTCAGCCCGCGCGCCGATCTCGGGCCGTGGGTCGAGGTCGGCGAGAACTGCCTGATCCTCGACGGCGTCGGCATCCAGCCCGGCGCGACCATCGGCCACAACGTCTCGCTGTGGAACAACGTGCTCGTCGGCCATCATTCGAGCATCGCCGACCATTGCTGGATCGCCGCCGGCGCGACCATCGGCGGCGTCGCCACGCTGGGCGAGCGCTGCTTCGTCGGATTGAATGCCACCATCGGCGGGGAGCTGTCGATCGGCGCCGATTCCTTCCTCGGCGCGGCGACGCTGGTACTGAAGAGCGCGCCCGAGCGCAGCGTGTTCATCGCACCGGGCACCGAGAAGTTCCGCCTCGACAGCGACGAATTTCTGCGCATGACGCGGATGGCGGCGATCGGCCCCGGCCGCAAGTAGGCGGCACGCATGTTCAGCTGGAAGAAACTCGGCAAGGTCTTCGACCCGACCGCGAGCCGGCCGCGGCCGTGGATGCAGGAATACGCGCAGTGCCCGACGCCCTTCGTACACGACGCCGCGACGCTGCGCGTCTACTTCGCCACCCGCCCGCCGCGCGGCGCCGACCTGCAGTACGTCGCCTATCCCGGCTACGTCGATCTGGCGCGCGACGACCTCACCCACGTGGTGAAGATCGCCGAGGAACCGCTGCTGCCACTCGGCGGCCCCGGCGCTTTTGATGAGTTTGGCATCATGCCGAGCGCCGTCGTGCGCCACGGCGACGCCGTGCATCTCTATTACACCGGCTGGTCGCGCATGGCGTCGGTGCCCTACACGACGGCGATCGGCCTGGCGATCAGCCGCGACGGCGGCGAGTCGTTTCGCAAGGCCGGCGCAGGCCCGGCGCTCGGGCTGACGCTCGACGAACCCTATCTGGTCAACAGTCCGACTGTGCGCATCGTCGAAGGTGTCTGGCACATGTGGTACATGACGGGGCTGGGCTGGCTGCCCAACGACGGCCAGCCCGAGGCGGTGTTCCGCATCGCGCACGCGACCTCCACGGATGGCCTCGCCTGGCAGCGCGACGGCCGCACGATCATTCCGCCGCATCACGCGGACGAATGCCAGGACCTCTTCCTGCCCTTCTTCCTCGACGGCCGCTGGCACGCGATCTTCGGCTACCGCCGCGCGCTCGGCTTCCGCAGCGATCCGGCGGCGATGTATCGCTTGGGCTACGCGTGGTCCGACGACCTCGTGCACTGGACGCGTGACGACGCGCAGGCCGGCATCGACGTCTCGCCCGACGGCTGGGACGCGCAGATGCAGTGCTCGTCGCAGGCGATCGCGCTCGACGGACGCATCGTGCTGTTCTATTGCGGCAACACCTTCGGCCGCGAGGGCTTCGGCGTCGCCGAGATGACGGGGCGCTGAGCGGGCGTTCATGCCAGCCAGGCCTGCAGGGTGTCGCGGTCGTTCCACATCAGCCAGTCGATGACCGAGAGATCGGGCACGAAGTCGAAGCGTCCGGTCGCATACTGACGCGGGCAGTGTTCATGGAACGTCAGCGCGATGCCGTGCTGCGCGTAGCGCGCTTCATCGAACAGCGCGCGGCCGCCGGCGGCGTTGCGGTATTCGGTCGCACCGAGCTGGCGGGCAATGTGCAGCGCCCATTCGCCCGGCTCGCACGCTGCAGGCAATTCAAGCGGCAACCCGGACGCCACCTCGATCGGCGTATCGATGCCGAGATGGCTGCACACGCGCTTCAGGATCGCGGTGTTGAGCGCGGCCAGCGTCTCATGACGCCCGGCCACGGCGTCGCCGACGAGTTCGCGCACCGCAGCGTAGTGCGGCGCCTCGGCCTGGTAGACGCGGAGCCTGTCCATGAGCTTGCCGCGCCAGTCCTGCGCGTCGTCGATCAATGCATCCTTGATAGCGGTATCGAGCCCGGTGTGCTGCACCGGCACCGAGACGTAGGCGGTGCCCTTGTCGCGGTTGAGGATGCGGTTGCGCGTCATCCACGACTTGCGCGTGAACTGCGCGGTGTCGAACACCACCCACAGGTCGCACGCGGCGATCAACCGGAACTGCTCGAAATAGGGAAAGAAATACGGCTGCATGATGCCGACGCGCTTCGGCACGGGCGCATGCTGCGCGGCAGGAACGGTCGCCGGCGTCATCATGGCTCCAGCACCGCCAGCCCGAAGCCGTGGCGGCCGAACGCGTTGCCGTTGTATAGCAGATAGGTCCGGCCGTCGCATGCGAACGCGTGCGGGTAGCACAGCATGTCCGCATCCCAGTCGCCCGGCGTCACATCGAGCGCCATCTCGTCGTCGGCGCGCGTCCAGTTCACGAGATCGTCCGACCAGGCGTGGCCGATGCGGTAGGCGCGGTCGCGGTTGGTGCGGAAGTCGAAGGTCTGGCGGTAGCAGAAGAACATGTGATGGCGGCCGCCGAGCGTGATCACGGTCGGCAGCGCCTGGCATTCGTCTTCGCCGAGGCGGTCGGCGAGGATCTGTATGCCCTCCTCCTTGGTCCAGCGGACGCCGTCGGGCGAGGTGGCGTGGCCTATCTTGTAGACGCGGTCAGGTGCGGCGTCGGGGGCGGCGCGCTTCCAGCCGAGGCCGAAGACGTACCACATGTGGAAAGTGTCGCCGACGATCTTCACGAAGGGATCGACGACGATGCAGGGCTCGTGCAGCGAGGGCGCGAGCACCGGGCCGTCGCCGACGCGCTGGAAAGTGTGGCCATCGTCGCGGCTGATCGCGAGACCAATGGCGCCGTCGGCCGGAACCGAGACGCGCCGGTTCACCCCTGAGGTGTAGCCGTAGATTTCAGCGCCGTGGCGCACGACGTTCATCGGGAAGATGCCGTGCTCGTCGAAGCAGCCGAGCTTGCCGAGCGGGATGACGGTGTGCGTCGACACGCCGATGACGTCGCGGAAGTCCTTCTTCATGTCGACGTAGGCGATGTGGCTGAGGTACTTGCCGTCGGGCTCGCGGAAGCGCGTCGAGAAATAGATCCGCACGAAGTCGTCGAACACCAGCGCCTGCGGCGCCTGCGCGAACTCGGTGCAGCCGTGCGGCAGCCGGAACCGGGTGGGGTCGAAAATCTTCCCGAGTTTTCTCCAGTGCATGGGCACTATCCCGCGATCATCCCGATGATGCAGTCGACCTCGTCGTCGCGCAGGGCCGGATAGATCGGCAGACAGATCACCTGTTCCGCCGCCGCCCGCGCCACCGGCAGGTTCGCCGGTGCCGCCGACGGCATGCCCCGGTACATCGGGAAGTCGCTGATCAATGGATAGAAATAGCGGCGCCCGTGGATGCCGTTGTCACGCAGCTTCTGGTACAGGGCATCGCGGTCGAGCGGATACTCGGGCCGCACCAGGATGGGGAAATACGCGTAGTTGGCGCGGCCTTCCATGGCGGGCAGGCAATCGATCCCGGCGACGCCGGAGAGCGCTGCACGATAGCGCGCATCGATGGCCTGGCGCCGTTGCAGGGCTTCATCGATGCCCTTGAGCTGCAGCAGGCCGAAGGCGGCCATGATTTCGCTCATCTTGCCGTTGATGCCGGGCGCGACGACGGTGACCTCGTCGACGAACCCGAAATTCTTCAGGTGGTCGATGCGCTGCTTGGTCTTGGCGTCGTGGCAGACGATGGCACCGCCCTCGAAGGTGTTGAACACCTTGGTGGCATGGAAGCTCAGCACCGACAGGTCGCCGTGGTTGAGCACGCTGCCGTCGTGGCCCTGCACGCCGAAGGCATGTGCCGCGTCGTAGATGACCTTGAGTCCGTAGTTGTCGGCGATCTTCTGGATGCGCTCGACGTCGCAGGGGTGGCCATAGCAGTGCACCGGCATGATGGCCGTGGTTTGCGGCGTGATCGCGGCCTCGATGCGCTCCGGATCGAGATTGAGCGTGCGCGGATCGATATCCACGAATACCGGCCGGATGCCGTTCCACAGCAGCGAATGGGCGGTCGCCACGAACGAATAGGGCGTGGTGATGACTTCGCCGGTGATACGCAAGGCCTGCAGCGCCGTGACGAGGGCGAGGGTGCCGTTGGCGAACAGGGCGATGTGCGGCACCCCCAGGTAGTCGCACAAGGCCTGTTCCAGCTGCTGGTGGAACGGGCCGCTGTTGGTCAGCCGCCGGCTCGCCCAGATCTGTTCCAGATAAGGGATGAAGTCCTCCAGCGGCGGCAACGCAGGTTGCGTCACGTAGATGGGCGAGGTGTCTCGTGGTTCCGTCATGCGCTGGCCTCCGGCTTCGAGCTGAGCGTGTCCTGCAGGGATACTTCGAAGGATTCCGCCGGCAGGCCCGCACACCAGCGTTGCCACATCATGCGCAGGGCCCGTTCCACCCCCGCGGCGACCAGCGCGGGCTGTCCCCGGGCCGATTGCGCAAAGCGTTCCCGCAGCCCGGCCCGGATCTCGGCCAGTTCGGCAAGCCGGCCGCTCCACGACACGCCCTTTTCCATGAAATCCGCCGCATCGCGGGCCACGAAGGCGTCGAGCCCCGCGTGGCCGAGAATCGACGCCCCCGAGCGTCCCGCGGCCGTGTCGCCCGCCAGGGTGAGGGTCGGCACGCCCATCCACAAGGCATGGAGGGTCGTGGTGCCGCCATTGTAGGGGAAGGTATCCAGACAGATGTCCACCTGCCGGTGCAGGTCCAGGTAGGCCTGCATGCCGCACCGGGCATGCAGGCTCAGGCGATCGCGTGCGATGCCTTCCGCTTCGAACCACTGGATCAGCACATCGCAATTGCCCGTCTCGGGCATCCCTGCCAGCAGCATCCGCGCATCGGGCAAGGCCCGCAGGACCTGCGCCCACAAGGCGACGACCCTGGGGCTGAGCTTGTTCGACCGGCTGAAGCTGCCGAAGGTGACGCAGCCATTGTCCAGCGCCGGCAGCGGCCCGACCGGCGGGGCGTCCGCGGCCGGCAGGTAGGGCGAATTGGCCGGCAAGCGCACGATCTTTTCCGTGAACTGGGCGTCGAGCTGCCCGGGCGGCAGAAAGAAGCGATCGCCCAGGCAATAGTCCATGGAGCGCATGCCGGTGGTGCCCGGATACCCCATCCAGGTGACCTGAACCGGCGCCGGCTTGCGGGCAAAGACCAGCAGCCGGTTGCCGGCCGTGTGGCCCGACAGGTCGATCAGGATGTCGATGCCGTCGGCGCGGATCGTTTCAGCCAGCGCCGCATCCGGCAGGCTGGCCACCGGGTTCCAGTGGTCGAAATGCGCCTGCAGGCGCCGGGTGATCTCGTCGTTGACGAAATTGTTGTAGTAGGCGTGCAGCGTGAGCTGCGCATGGCCGGCCAGATGGGCCAGCACCGGCTCGATGAAGGACGCCACCGCATGGTTGTAGAAATCGGCCGAGACGAAGCCGATGTGCAGCGGACGCCCGGGATCGCGATCCTGGGCATGCACCGGCCAGTGCGGCCTCAGCGGTTGCTCGAAGCGCTCGCCGAAGCGGACATGCTCGGCGAACACCGCGTCCGCTTCCGCCACGGCGTTGAGCAGCAGGTAGTAGAGCAGGTTGCTGTGGAGCTGCGGATGGTCCGGCTTGATCTGCAGCGCCTGCCGGAAGCAGGCCTCGGCTTCGTCGGGGCGGCCCAGGCTCAGCAGCACCTGCCCCAGGTTGCCGATGACGCCGGCGTTGTTCGGTTTGGCCTGCAGGATGCAGCGGTAACAGGCTTCGGCCTGATCGAGCTGCCCCATGTCCTGCAGCGTCAGTCCCAGGTGGTTGAGCGTCTTCGGATCGTCCGGGCTGATTTCCAGCGCCCGCCGCAGGCAGGCTTCGGCCTCGCCCAGACGCCCCACATGCCGCAGCAGCTTGCCCAGATTGACATGGAATCCGGCCTCCTGCGGCACGATCTGCAGCGCCTTGCGGTAGCTGGCTTCGGCCTCGCCCAGGCGTCCCTGGCAACTCAGCAGGCTGCCCCGGCAGTCATGCGTGCGGGCATCCTCCGGATCGAGCTGCAGCGCCATCTGGAAATGCGCATCCGCCTCGCTCAGGCGACCCTGCTCCTGGAGAATCACGCCCAGATTGGTGTGCGCAGCGGCAAGGCCGGGTTGGATGCGCAACGCGCGCCTGAAACTGGCTTCCGCTTCGTCCGGGCGTCCCAGGCGATGCAGCGTGATTCCCAGGTTGTCATGCACCGTCGCGTTGTCCGGGGCAAGCTGCAAGGCCTTGCGCAGGCAGGCCTCGGCCTCCTCGAGGCGCCCCTGCTCCTGAAGCATGGCGCCGAGGTTGCTGTGCGCATCGGCGTAGCCCGGCCGGATCAGCAGTGCCTGCCGCAGGCGTTCCTCGGCCTCGCCCGGACGTCCCAGACGGTTGAGCGTGACGCCGAGGTTGAGGTAGGCATCGGCATAGACGGGATCGATCTCCAGCGCCTGTCGATAGCTGGCCTCGGCCTCGTCCAGATGGCCCAGCGCCTGCAGGGTGACGCCCAGGTTGTAGTGCGTCTCGACATCCTGCGGCGACAGGGCAGCCGCTTGCCGCATCGGTTCGAGCGCCTCCCGCTCCCGGCCCAGCAGCTTGAGCGCGACGCCCAGGATCTTCCAGGCGAATTCATGCCGGGGAAAATGCGCCGTCAACTGCTGCGCCCGCGTGACAACCTCGGCGTAACGACCGGCACCGAACAGCGCCACCAGCGCATCCATTTCCTGGCGGCCGGGGCGATCTCCAGACATAGGCGCCTGCGCCACGGGAGCCGCCCGCCCGGCTCCGTCCAGACGCAGCGCCAGCGCTTCCACGTCCTCGCCCTGCAGGCCCTGCTGCCGGGCAAGCGCCAGCACGGCCTGCGCGTCCTCCCGCTGACCCGCCTGGAACAGCGCATCGATGTAGTTCAGCCAGTACTGCCCGCGGGTCGGGTCGGCGTCCAGGGCCGCCATGAAATAGGGCAGGCCGGCCTCGGGCTGCTGCGCCTGGACCGCGATCACCCCGAGGTTGTGGTTTGCCTCGGGGTGATCGGGCCGGGTTTGCAGGATGGTCTGGTAAAGCTGCCCCGCTTCCAGCAGCGCGCCTGCCTGATGATGGGCAATGGCCTGCTGCAGCAGCTGCGCTGTGGCGTCTGACTCAGGTTGCTGCGGGGCGGGATGGGGCGGCATGGTCGCGGGCTCGGCAATTGGAGTTTTCCACTTGTATTATGCGGAGTTATCCGCCGGGCCAAACCGGGAAAAGCCCCGTATTTACGGCGCTTTTCCCGCCTTGCCCGTGGCTCTGCACAGAGGATCCCGATGAAACCCTCCCTTCAGCCAGGCCTCCGCTACCAGCACGCGTTCACGGTCCCGCCCTCGAAAACCGTACCTGCACTGTATCCGGAAGCGGAGGAGTTCGTCGCCATGCCCGGGGTGTTCGCGACCGGCTTTCTGGTCGGCTTCCTCGAATGGGCGTGCATCAGGGCGGTCAACCCGCATCTCGATTGGCCGCGGGAGCAGACCGTCGGCACCCACATCGACATCAGCCACGAAGCGGCCACGCCGCCGGGACTGACGGTCACGGCAAGCGTCGAGCTGATCGCCGTCGAAGGCAGGAAGCTGGTCTTCGCAGTGGAGGCGCACGACGGCCTGGACGTGATCTCGCGGGGGCGGCACGAGCGCTTCGTCATCGACCGCGCGAAGTTCGATGCGCGCGTCGGCGCGAAACGGACGCCCGAATGAATCCTTCGCTTCATTTTCGCGAAGCCACTCGGGCCGATCTGCCCGACGTGCTCCGTCTCCTCGCCCAGCCCGCCATGGACGACGGCGCGGTGCTGTCGCTGGCCGACGCGGAACGCCTGTTCGACCGCATGGCGCGCTATCCCGACTACCGGCTCCATGTCGCGCTGCGCGGCGGCCGCATCGTCGGCAGCTTCGCGCTGCTGATCATGGACAACCTCGGGCACCGGGGCGCGCCTTCCGGGGTGATCGAGGACGTGATGGTCGACCCGCACGATCAGGGGCAGGGCATCGGCCGCGCGATGATGCAGCACGCACTCGCCCTGTGCGGCGAGAAAGGCTGCTACAAGGTGGCGCTGTCGTCGAACCTCACGCGCGAACGCGCGCATGCCTTCTACGACTCGCTCGGCTTTGAGCGGCATGGCTACAGCTTTAGAATCACGCCCCCTGCCCCGCTTGCGGACAACTAGCACCCCTTCGATCGCATCATGTCGCGCATCCTGATCGTCTACTCGACCACCGATGGCCACACCGCCAGGATCTGCCAGCGTCTGCAGCAGGTAATCGAAGACGCAGGGCATGCAGTCGCGGTGGTGTCGGTCGGCGAGGCGGACAGCCTCGACCTGCAGGCCTTCGACACCGTCGTGATCGGCGCCAGCATCCGCTATGGACGGCACAGCACGCAGGTGGCCGAGTTCATCCGCCGCAACACGGCGCTGCTGGGCAACAAGGCAAACGCCTTCTTCTCGGTGAACATCGTGGCACGCAAGCCGGACCGGAGCCAGCCGGACACCAATCCCTATCTGCGCAGGTTCCTCCGGCAGATCAGCTGGAGACCGCAATTGCTGGCGGTGTTCGCCGGCAAGCTCGACTACCCGCGCTACCGCTTCTTCGACCGGCTGATGATCCGCTTCATCATGCTGCTCACCCACGGGCCGACCGACCCCACGGCCGTGATCGAGTTCACCGACTGGCAGCAGGTGGAGGCCTTCGGCCGCCGCATTGCAGCGCTGCGCTGAAGCCGCTGGCCGGGCCGTTCAGGACCACACGCCCGGCCGCGGCGAGAAACTGTCGAGCACGCGCAGATAGCTGGCGCGCGCGACGAACGAGGGATCGGGCAGGTTCTGCTGGCTCATGCTGCCTTTCATCTGCGCCAGCGATTCGTATTCCTTCTCTTCCATCCAGTTCTGCATCGCGGCAAGGATCGCCGTGAGCCTGTCGGGTCCATGCTGCAACAGGCAGGAGGCGAGATGCACGACGTCGGCGCCTGCCAATAAAAGCTTGAGCGCCTCGCTCTCGCTGTGGACGCCGCCGGTGGCGGCGAGCGTGAGCTGCGTGCGGCCGTGCAGGATGGCGATCCAGCGGATGCGCAGCAGCGCCTCCTCGGCGGTCGACAACTGCAGCTGGTCGGTCATGCGCATCGCGTCGAGATCGATGTCGGGCTGATAGAAGCGGTTGAACAGCGCGACGCCCTGCGCGCCTGCCGTTTCGAGCTGCCTGACGAAGTTCGGCAGCGATGAGAAGAAGGGCGACAGCTTCATCACGATCGGCAGGTTCACCACGCGGCGCAGGTCGCCGAGCAGCTCGAGGTAACGCGCCTCGACGGCCTTGCCGGACTGCATCATGTCGGCAGCGACATGGTAGACGTTGAGCTCGAGCGCGTCGGCGCCGGCCTGCTCGAGCGCGCGACCGAGCTCGACCCAGCCCGAGGGCGACACGCCGTTGAGGCTCGCCACCAGCGGAATTTCGAGGCGCCGCTTGAGCTGGTGCAGGTGCGACAGATAGCGCTCGAGGCCGCCCTGGAATGCGCCGGCAGCCGGCAGAAAGCCGTCCGCCTCGCCGTGACCGAGGTCGGCGTGCATGAGGAAACGGTCGAGCATGGCGTCCTCGGCCTGCAGTTCCTCCTCGAACAGCGAGTACATCACCAGCGCGGCGGCGCCGGCGTCCTCCAGCCGCAGCGCGGTATCGAGGTCGCGGGTGAGCGGCGAGGCCGAGGGCACCAGCGGGTTCTTCAGCTTGAGGCCGAGGTAGTCGGTGGAGAGGTCGATCATGCATCAGGCTCCGGGTTTCGGTTCGGCGGCATGGCCCGCGGCCATGTCCTGGTAGGACTTGAAACGGCGATCGGCTTCCGCCTGCGCCTGTTCGAGAAAGCGCTGCGCGGCCTCGGGATGGCTGCGCGCGAGCATGGCGAAGCGCGTCTCGGATTCCATGAACGCTTTCACCGGCTGGCTGGGCGCGGCGGAATCGAGCTTGAAGGGATTGCCCCCTTCCCCGGCCAGGCGCGGGTCGAAGCGGAACAGCGGCCAGTGCCCGCTCTTCACCGCGAACTCCTGCTGGCGCTGGTTGTACAGCATGTCGTAGCCGTGGGCGATGCACGGGCTGTAGGCGACGATCAGCGACGGACCGGAATAGGCCTCGGCTTCGTGGAACACGCGCAGGGTCTGCACGTCCTTGGCGCCGTAGGCCACGGTCGCGACGTAGACGTGGCCATAGTCGGAAGCCAGTTTGGCGAGATCCTTCTTCGCGGTGGCCTTGCCGCCGGCGGAGAACTTGGCGACGGCGCCGATCGGTGTCGCCTTGGAGGTCTGGCCGCCGGTGTTGGAGTACACCTCGGTGTCGAGCACCAGAATGTTGACGTCGTAGGGCAGTGCGAGCACGTGGTCGAGGCCGCCGTAGCCGATGTCGTAGGCCCAGCCATCGCCGCCGATGATCCACACCGAGCGGCGGATCAGCCATTCGGCCACCGCGGCGAGTTCCTGCGCGCGCGGGTGCTTCGACGCGGCGAGCTTGCCCATCAACGCAGCCACCCGCTCGCGCTGCGCGACGATACCGGCCTCCTCGCGCTGGTCGGCGTCGACGAGCGCCGCAGCGAGGTCACCGCCGACGTCGTCCGCCAGTTCGCGCGTCAGCAGTTTCGCGTAGTCCATCAGCTGGTCGGCGGCGAGCCGCATGCCGAGGCCGAATTCGGCGTTGTCCTCGAACAGCGAATTGCTCCATGCCGGACCGCGCCCGGCCGCGTTCACCGTATAGGGCGTCGACGGCAGGTTGCCGCCGTAGATCGACGAGCAGCCGGTGGCGTTGGCGATCAGCATGCGGTCGCCGAAGAGCTGGGTGGCGAGCCGGATGTAGGGCGTCTCGCCGCAGCCGGCGCAGGCGCCGGAGAACTCGAACAGCGGATCGAGCAGCATCGAACCCGGGATGGTGCCGTGCCTGATCAGGCTGCGGTCGAACTCGGGCAGGCCGAGGAAGAAGGCGAGGTTGTCGCGCTCCTGATCACGCAACGGCTCGATCGGCGCCATGTTGACGGCGCGGCGCGACACGTTCGACTTGTCGTGGATCGGACAGGCCTCGACGCAGTCGCCGCAGCCGGTGCAGTCCTCCGGCGCGACCTGGTAGCTGATGTGGGTGCCGGCGGGGAAGTCCTTGCTCTTCGCCGGCACGTGCTTGAAGCTCGGCGGCGCGCTCTTCGCCGCCCCGGCAGAGAAGAGGCGCGAGCGGATCGCCGTGTGCGGGCAGACCAGCACGCACTTGCCACACTGGGTGCACAGATCGGGCTCCCACACCGGAATCTCGAGCGCGATGTTGCGCTTCTCGTATTGGGCGGTGCCGAGCGGCCAGGTGCCGTCTGCGGGGAGTGCCGACACGGGCAGGGCGTCGCCGTGGCCGTGGTAGATCGGCAGGGTGAGTGCGCGGACGAAGTCGGGTACGGCGGGCGCAGCGAATGCTGCTTCGACAGCCTGTTCCGCGCCGGCAGCTTGCGGGACGTCGGCCCGATGCAGCGCCGCCAGCGTCAGGTCGATCGCCTTGTAGTTGAGCTCGACCAGGCGTCTGCTCTTCCTGCCGTAGGTCTTGTCGACCGCCTGCTTGATCGCGGCGATCGCCGCCTCCTTCGGCAGGATGCCGGCGATGGCGAAGAAGCAGGTCTGCATGATGGTGTTGATGCGCCGCCCCATGCCGGCCTCGGCCGCCACGGCGTAGGCGTCGATCACCCACAGCTGCAGGTTTTTCTCGACGATCTGCGCGCGCAGGTTCGCCGGCAGCGTGTCCCACACCGCGTCGGGCGGCGCCGGCGTGTTGAGCAGGAAAACACCGCCGGATGCGGCATGATCGAGCAGCTGTTCGTAGCGGCCGACGAACATCGGCTGGTGGCAGGCGACGAAGCCGGCCATGCCGGGCTCGACCAGGTAGGTCGAGCGGATCGGCCCCGGGCCGAAGCGCAGGTGCGACACCGTCACGGCGCCGGACTTCTTCGAGTCGTAGACGAAGTAGCCCTGCGCCGCGAGCTCGGTCGCCTCGCCGAGGATCTTGATCGAATTCTTGTTCGCCGACACCGTGCCGTCGGCGCCGAGTCCCCAGAACACGGCGTGCTGCAGTCGCGTCGCGGCATCGGTGCGGAAATCCGCATCCCACGGCAGCGACAGCCGGGTGAGGTCGTCGTGGATGCCGACCGTGAAGACGCGCTTGGGCGTCACCGCCGCCAGTTCGTCGAACACCGCCTTGACCATGCCCGGGGTGAATTCCTTGCTGGCGAGCCCATAGCGGCCACCGATGACCCGGGGCATGGCGCGCGCACCCTCGGCCGCCGCCTGCGCCAGCGCGGTGACGACGTCCTTGTAGAGCGGCTCGCCGTCGGCACCCGGCTCCTTGCAGCGGTCGAGCACGGCGACGGCCTTGGCACTGACGGGCAACGCGGCAAGCAGCCGGTCCGCGGCGAACGGCCGGAACAGCCGCACCTTCAGCACCCCCACCTTCTCGCCGCGCGCAACGAGGTGCTCGACGGTCTCGTGCGCGGTCTCGGCGCCCGATCCCATCAGCACGATGACGCGTTCGGCGTCGGCGGCGCCAACATAGTCGAATAGCTTGTAATAACGCCCGGTGAGGTCGCCGAAGCGCTCCATCGCATCCTGCACGTGCTGCGGAAAGGCGTCGTGGAACGGATTGGCGCGCTCGCGCGACTGGAAGAACACGTCCGGGTTCTGCGAGGTGCCGCGCAGCACCGGGTGCTCGGGCGACAGCGCGCGGGCACGGTGCGCGGCGATCCGGTCGGCATCGAACATGGCGGCGACGGTGTCGGACTCGACCGCGGCGATCTTCGATACTTCATGAGACGTGCGGAAGCCGTCGAAGAAATGGATCACCGGGATGCGCCCGGCAAGCGTGGCGGCCTGCGCAATGACCGCGAAATCCTGCGACTCCTGCGGCGAATTCGACGCCAGCAACGCGCAACCGGTGGCTCTGGCCGCCATCACGTCGGACTGGTCGCCGAAGATCGACAGCGCGTGGGTGGCGATGGCACGCGCGGCGACGTGCAGCACGAAGGGGGTGAGCTCGCCGGCGATCTTGTAGAGGTTGGGGATCATCAGCAGCAGGCCCTGGCTGGCGGTGAAGCTGGTCGCCAGCGCGCCCGAGGTGAGCGCGCCGTGCAGCGCGCCGGCCGCACCGCCCTCGGACTGCATCTCGATGATCGTGGGCACCGCGCCCCATAGATTGGGCCGGCCCTGCGACGCCCATTCGTCGGCCCATTCACCCATGCTCGATGCGGGCGTGATGGGATAGATCGCGATCACCTCGCTGGCGAGGTAGGCCATGCGGGCGACGGCTTCGTTGCCGTCGAGGGTGAGCGTGGTTGTTGCCGATTTATCGGCTTTACAACCACGGCCTGCCCCTTGCGGGTGGAGGGAGGAAGTCATGGCGGGCGCTTAGCGGATACGTTCGTCTTTTATTCTAGACGCAGCCGGCGAATGAACCAGCCTCGTACCGAGTGGTCCATCCGGGTCGCCTGCCGGCGACGGCAGGCGTGTCCTGTAAACTCGTCCCATCTGCAATCACGGAGACCTTGCCGGCCTGCCAGCCGGCCGCCAGCCATGCCGCACAGCGTCGAACTCATCACCACGATCGCCGCCGGTCTCGGCCTCGCGCTGATTTTCGGTTTCCTCGCCGCGCGCCTGAAACTTCCGACGCTGGTCGGCTATCTGCTGGCCGGCATCGTGATCGGCCCCTTCACCCCCGGCTTCGTCGCCGACACCCAGCTGGCTGGCCAGCTCGCCGAAATCGGCGTGATGCTGCTGATGTTCGGCGTCGGCCTGCATTTTTCGCTCGACGACCTGCTGTCGGTCAGGAAGATCGCCCTGCCCGGCGCGGTGGTGCAGATTGCGGTGGCCACGGCGATGGGCACTGCGCTGGCGGCCTGGTGGGGCTGGAGCCTGATCGCCGGCCTGGTGTTCGGCCTGTCGCTGTCGGTGGCGAGCACGGTGGTGCTGCTGAAGGCGCTGGAGAGCCGCGGGGTGCTGGCGACACCGAACGGCCGCATCGCGGTCGGCTGGCTGGTGGTCGAGGATCTCGTGATGGTGCTGGTGCTGGTGCTGCTGCCGCCGCTCGCCGGCATGCTCGGCGGCAACGGCACGGGAGCCAGCGCACAATCGCTGCTCGGCACGCTCGCGCTCACCCTCGGCGAGGTGGCCCTGTTCATCGGCCTGATGCTGGTGGTCGGGCGGCGCTTCTTCCCCTGGCTGCTGTGGCAGGTGGCACGCACCGGCTCGCGCGAGCTGTTCACGCTGTGCGTGGTGGTGGCCGCGCTCGGCATCGCCTATGGCTCGTCGGCGCTGTTCGGCGTGTCGTTCGCGCTGGGGGCCTTCTTCGCCGGCATGGTGCTGCGCGAGTCGGCGCTCGCCTACCGCGCGGCCGAGGAATCGCTGCCGCTCAGGGACGCTTTCGCGGTGCTGTTCTTCGTTTCGGTCGGCATGCTGTTCGATCCGCGCGTGCTGCTCGAGCAGCCGCTGCAGGTGCTGGCGGTGGTCGCAATCATCGTGTTCGGCAAGTCGCTCGCAGCCTTCCTGCTGGTGCTGGCCTTCCGCTACCCGCTCAACACGGCACTGACGGTGTCGGCGAGCCTGGCGCAGATCGGCGAGTTCTCCTTCATCCTGGCCGGACTGGGCGTCGCGCTCGGCGTGCTGCCGGCGGCGGGGCAAAGCCTGATCCTCGCCGGCGCGCTGATCTCGATCGCGCTGAACCCCCTCGCCTTCCGCCTGGCCGATCCGCTGCAGCGCTGGATTCTCGCGCGCTCGCCGCGCGCGCGCCAGCTCGAGGCGCGCGACGATCCGCTCGCCGAACTGCCGTCCAGCGTACCGTCGCACACGCTCACCGGGCACATCGTGCTGGCCGGCTACGGCCGCGTCGGCCGCCATATTGCTGCCACGCTCGACGCGCAGGGCCAGACCTACGTCGTGGCCGAGCAGCAGCGCGAAGCCGTCGAGACGCTGCGCAGCCGCGGCATCCATGCCGTGGCCGGCGATGCGTCGGAGCCCGCGGTGCTGATCCAGGCGCACGTCGCGCGTGCGCGCATGCTGGTGATCGCGACGCCCGACACCTTCCGCGCACGCCAGATGATCGAGATCGCGCGCACGCTCAATCCGCGCATCGACGTCGTGGTGCGCAGCCACAGCGCGGAAGAGGCCGAACTGCTGCGGCGCGAACAGGGAGTGACGGTGCTGGTGGGCGAAGAGGCGCTGGCGGACAGCATGGTGCAGCACGTCAACGCGGCCGGCGCCGCTCGCGACGCCGGGCACGGCTGAGTCTCAGCCTTCGCTGCGCACCAGACTGGCGACCAGGCGCCGCACCTGCGGCGCGATCACCAGACTGCGGGAAACGCCACCATCCACGAGCTCAGCCAGGCGTCCAGCCACTTGCCGGAAAAGCCGGTCACGAGACCGATCGCATGCCAGGTCGCCACGCCCGACACGAGCAACGACATCAGACCGGACAGCAGCAGGGCGAACAGCAGCGGCTCGAAGCGCTGCGGCAGCTTTCTCATGGCACTGTGCGCGCGTGCTGGCGGCGGCACAGCTGCGCGAGCTCACCGAAATAGCGCGTCTTGGCGACGTCGCGTCGCTGCATGAAAGCGGGCAGCCCCCCCAGCACGAGCAGCCAGGCGGTGCGCCGCAGCGCGCTATGCACGCGCTCGCGCACCGCGGCGTCTTCCTGCGCCAGCACGGCTTCGAGCGCGGCGCACAGCTGCGGCAGGCGGCCGGAAAAATGGACCGCGGTGGAGAAGCAGTACGGCAGCCAGTCGCGCGCCTGCGCGTCGGCGAGCGGCATGGCGGCGAGCGCGTCGTCCTCGAAATCGATCGCACCGAGCCCGGTCTCGGGCGACCACACGAAGTTGCGGGCGAAGGCCTGGCTGAGGTACTGGCCGGCGCGATGCGCCTTGAGGATGTAATCGGCGCCCTGCTGCCAATAGGCGAGGCGGGCGTCGGGCTCGGCGCGGCGGATGAGGATTTCGAGCGTGGTGTGGCCGAGGTCGGGCAGCAGCAGCCAGTCCGGCGCCACGTCGAAGGGCGTGGGGGCACGCAGGCCGGCAGCGGCGAGTGCGCGGATGCGCGCGGCTTCGACCGCCAGGCCGCGCGGGCCGCCATGCGGCCGCACCGGCTGCATGACGGGCTGGCCGAGCAGCTTCGCCACGCCGGCGAGCAACTGGTAGCGCCAGGCGGGGGGTTGCGCGACGGCGAGCTTGAGCCAGGCAGGCTGGCCCTGCCAGATCACCGGTTCGATGTGCCGGCCGGCCGCACGCATGCGCGCGGCGTGGGCGTCGACCGCGGCACGGCTGTCGAGCTGCGGGCGCGCGTCCGCGCTCATCTCAACGGACGTGGTCGGGCGTTTCGAGCGGCGTGCGGTGCGCCTGTTCGCTGTGCAGCTGCGGCTGGTACCAGCCGAGCTTCTCGCGCAGCTTGACGACGTTGCCGACGATGATCAGGGTGGGCGGCTTGAGCTGGGCGTCTTCCGCCAGCGCCGGCAGGGTGGAAAGGTCGCCGGTGATCACGCGCTGGGTCGGCAGGGTGCCGTGCTGCACGATCGCGGCCGGCGTGTCGGGCGTGAGGCCGTGCTTGATCAACGCCTCGCACAAGAGCGGCAGCCCCTTCAGCCCCATGTAGATGACGATGGTCTGGTCGCGACGGGCGATGCCTTCCCAGTTCATGTTGAAGGTGTTTTCCTTCAGATGGCCGGTGACGAAGGCGACCGACTGCGCGTAGTCGCGGTGGGTCAGCGGGATGCCCGCATACGACGCGACGCCGGCGGCCGCGGTGATGCCCGGCACCACCTGGAACGGCACGCCGTGCTCGACCAGGGTCTCGATCTCCTCGCCGCCGCGGCCGAAGATGAAGGGGTCGCCGCCCTTGAGACGCAGCGTGCGCTTGCCTTCCTTGGCGAGGCGCACCAGCATCAGGTTGATCTCTTCCTGCGGCACCGCGTGGTCGTCGCGTTCCTTGCCGACGTAGATGCGCTCGGCGTCGCGGCGGCACATGTCGAGAATGGGCTGCGACACCAGGCGGTCGTAGACGATGATGTCGGCCTGCTGCATCAGGCGCAGGGCACGGAAGGTGAGCAGGTCGGGGTTGCCGGGGCCGGCGCCGACAAGATAGACCTCGCCGTGCTTGATGTCGTGGGCGGTGCCTTCGCGAATCATCGCCTCGAGCGTCTGCTCGGCTTCATTGTCGCGGCCGGAGAACACCATCTCGGCGACCGGCGAGAGGAACACCTTTTCCCAGAAGGCGCGGCGCTGCTCGGGCGCGATCGCCGCGCGCACGCGGTCCTTGTAGCGCGAGGCGAGCGCGGACAGGCGGCCGTAGGCGGCGGGAATCAACGACTCGAGGCGAGCGCGCAGCATGCGCGCGAGCACCGGCGATTCGCCGCCGCTGGAGATCGCGACCATCAGCGGCGAGCGATCGATGATCGACGGCAGGATGAAGCTGCACAGGTCCGGCTTGTCGGCGACATTCACGGGAATGTGGCGCGCACGGGCGGCATCCGCCACGGCCTTCGCGGCGGCAACGTCGTCATCGACCACGATCACCGCGTCCTTGCCGTCGAGCAGCGCGGGGCTGAAAGCATCCGCGACGCGCGTCACCCGATCGGCGTGGGGCAGGCGCTGCCAGCCTTCGTGCAGGCCGGGCGCGGCGACATCGACGCGGGCGCCGGCGCGCAGCAGCAGCTCGGCCTTGCGCGCGGCGGTTTCGGAACCGCCCACCACCAGGCAGTGGCGGTCGCGCAGATCGAGGAAAATGGGCAGATAGTTCATGGGGTCACTCGGCAGGCGTGGCGTCGGATTCGGCAGGTCCGTCCTCGGCCGAATAGGGCGGGATGAAGATGAAGCGCAGGTCGCCCGGGCTCATCTCGACGAAGTCGAGGGTGACGCCCTGCAGGTAGGGCGTGCTCTGCGGTGCGATCAGCAGCTGGATGCCGTTGACGATCAGATGCTCGTCGGCCTCGCGCTCGATGTCGAAGCCCATGCCGTAGTTCACGCTGCCGTCGTCTTCCTGGTAGGCGGCGACGCGCAGGATCATCTCGAACACGTCGGGGTTGTTGTTGGCGGCGCGAATCTGTTCGGCGGCGGCGTCGGTGATCTTGATCATGGCGTGTCCTTGGTTCGGTTCAAGCGGCGACGCGCGCCTTGTGCGCGCGCACCTGGTTCAAAAACGGAGCGATCCAGCCCTGTTCGCCCGCGCCGCGGCGATGCACGTAGGCGGCCAGCAGGTTGTAGCGCTGGTAGCCGTCGTGTGCGCCGTCGATGCCGTGGCCGCGCGCGACGCTGTAGGCGTATATGGAGTCGGGCGGCAGGTTTTCCAAGCTCGAATAGTGAAATTCGTGTGCCGGAATGGTCACGGTCTCCTGCCAGTGGTCGTCGCCGGTGGGCTGCAGACGCGCATAGCCGCGGCCGACCGGGCGCGCGTGCATCACCGTGTCGCCCGGTACCACGCCGACCATCTCGCGCGTCTGCCCCTGCCAGCTGAGGCTCTTCGACAGATACATCAGGCCGCCGCACTCGGCGTAGGTCGGCAGGCCCGCCTCGATGGCGCGCCGGATGCTGGCGCGCAGCGAGGCATTCGCTTCGAGTTCGGCCATGAACATCTCGGGAAAACCACCGCCGATGATGAGGCCGTCGACCGCAGGCAGTTCGGCTTCGCGCAGGGTGTCGAGCTCGACCAGCTCGACGTTGGCGGCACGTAGCGCGTCGAGATCCTCACCGTAGTAGAAGCCGAACGCCGGGTCGTGCGCGATCGCGATGCGCAAGCGGTCGGCCACCGGGAATGCAGGCGCGGCGAGGGCGCGGGCGTGGGCGGGCGCGCTGTCGCCGATCGCCAGCAGGCGTCCGAGGTCCACCTGCGCCGCCACCCGTTCGCCGACCTGCCGGATGCGCGTCTGCGCGGCCGCCTGCTCGTTGGCGGGCACGAGGCCGAGGTGGCGCTCGGTGATCTGCATGGCAGCGTCGTGCTGCACCGCGCCGATCACCTCGACGTCGGTGTAGTGCTCGATCACCGCGCGCAGCTTGGATTCGTGGCGGCTGCCGCCAAGGTTGTTGAGGATGACGCCGGCGATGCGGATGTCGCGGTCGAACGCCTGGTAGCCGAGGATGAGCGGAGCCACCCCGCGCGTCATGCCGCGCGCGTCGATCACCAGCACCACCGGCGCGCCGAGCAGCTTGGCGAGCGCAGCGTTGCTGTTGCTGCCGTCGAGGTCGAGGCCGTCGTACAGGCCCTTGTTGCCCTCGATCAGGCTGATGCGGGCGTCGGCCGCGGCTCGGGCGAACTGCTGCTCGATCTCGTCCTGCCGCATCATGTGGAAATCGAGGTTGTAGCAGGGACGCTGCGCCGCCATCCCCAACCACAGCGGGTCGATGTAGTCGGGGCCCTTCTTGAACGGCTGCACGGCATGTCCGCGTGCGTGCAGCGCGGCACACAGGCCGAGCGTGAGCGTGGTCTTGCCCGAGGACTTGTGGGCCGCAGAAACGAAGACGCGGGGCATATCAGCCCCGCGCTTGTTTGCATCGTTCGATGTGACTTGCTGTTTCATCGCGGATGCCCCGCCGGGCCGAGGCCCGGCAGGCTCATCAATGTTCCAGCTTGGCGACGGTGGCGTCGTCCAGGCTGGCCGGCAGCAAGCGCAGCACCTTGACCGCGAACGTGGTCATCAGCAGCGCGACCGCGACGCCGCCGAGACCGAGGAACAGCTCGGGCAGGCTGGGCATGTAGCTGTGCACTTCGCCGTCGAAGAAGCTGCTCTTCTCGACCAGACCCGGGAACATGTCCAGCGGATAGGCCTGAGCGCCGATGATGGTGACGTACATCTGAGCGACGCCACCGAGGACGATCAGTGCGCAGGCGATCATGATCCAGGTGCGCTGCTTGCCGAGGCTGGTGAGCAGGATCACCAGCGGGATCACGCAGCCAATCAGGATCTGGCCGATCCAGAACAGATTCGTGATGACGCCGCCGTCGCGCAGGATGAAGGCTTCGACTGCATGCGCCTTGGTGAAGTACAGGCTGGTCATGTGCTGGACCACGACGAAGTACAGCACCGCAGCAACGAACACGGCCAGCAGGCTCTTCAGACGCATCATCACGGCGTCGCCGAGCGGGCGGCCGGTCCAGGCGTAGGCGGCGGCCAGCACCATCAGGTAGATCGCGAGGCCGTAGGCGAACGACATGATGATGAACATCGGCGCCAGCATCGCGGTGCCGTAGAGCTCGCGGGCGATCAGGAAGCCGAACAGCGAACCGGTACCGGTGGTCAGCACCAGGCGCCAGATGAAGGCGGCGGTGCCGGCGGCCTTGGAATACGCCTTGACGTTGCGGTCGAGCATGGTCCACAGGTAGACGCCCACCAGCGCGAAGAAGCCGGAGTACAGGAACACGTTCCAGGTGAACATCGACTTGAAGTTGAAGTGGGTCATCGCCACGATCAGGCGGTCGGAACGACCGAGATCGAGGACCAGCACCAGCAGGCCGCCCGCCATCAGGGCCAGCGCCAGGATCGCAGACAGCGGCGCCAGCGGCTTGTACATCGGCTTGTTGAACACCGAGGCGATCGAGGCGACGTTGAGCGCGCCCGAGGCCGCCACGATCAGGAACACGGCGAACACGTGCGGCAGGCCCCAGACGATCTGGTTGTCCATGCCGGTGACGACGTGGCCGTGGTGGTGCATGTAGTTCCAGGCCAATGCCCCGAACAGGACGAACAGGCCCAGGGCCCCGAACAGCAGCCAGTACTTCAGGCTGCTGCCTTCAACTTCGCGGAAGGTAATGCTTGCCATGTTGTCTTAGATTCCGTGATAGCGAACGCCGAGGTTGAGATTGAGGTCGGCACGCACCTGCTTGGTGGGCAGTTCGCGCAGACGCCTGGAAATCTCGCTTTCGGGATCGTTCATGTCGCCGAACACCAGCGCGTTGTGGCCGGCAGCGGTGCAGGCTTCGACGCAGGCGGTGGTGCCGTCGCCGCGGTCGATCTTCTGGACGCAGAAGGTGCACGACTCGACGCAGCCGATGCCGCGCGGGACGTCCGGTTTCTGGGTGTCGTTCAGCGACTCGTGCACCAGCGAGCGCGCCTTGTAGGGGCACGCCATCATGCAGTAGCGGCAGCCGATGCAGGTATGGCGGTTGACCAGCACGATGCCGTCGGCGCGCTTGAACGAAGCGCCGGTCGGGCAGACGTCCACGCACGGCGGCTCGGCGCAGTGCTGGCACATCATCGGCAGGTTGGTTTCCATCTGCGTCAACGGATCCTGCAGCTCCAGCTTGCGGATCCACTGCGGCGCCTGCTTTTTGTGCTGGCTGTCGGCCACCGGCGTCCAGCCGTTTTCGGTGCTGCACGCCGACACGCAGTCGGTACAGCCGGTGGCGCACTTGGTCGCGTCGACCAGCATGCCCCAGCGCACCGCGCTGCTCGCAGCCTGCTCTTCGGAACGGGCATTCGCCACTTCGTAGAGCATCACACCGGGAGCGATCGCCAGGCCAGCCGCGGTCGCGGTGGCCGCGCCGATGAAGCGGCGGCGCTCAGGCGAGTTCGGCGTATTGTCGGACATCGGTTTCAGTTCGCTCATTTGGCAATTCCAGCCATTTCTTCGGCCGTCACCGGGGTATTCGCCTGGGTGGCCAGCTTGTGCTTGTAATGCGCAGTGTCAGCGCTCAGCGAGTGCATCTTCGCCGAGCCTTGCGGCTTGGTCGAATGGCAGTCGAAGCAGTCGATCTTGACCGCCGCATAGCTGTGGCAGCTCACGCAGAAGTCTTCCTTCGCGCTTGCGACGCTGCCGGTCTTTTCGCTGGCGTGGCAGTTGATGCATTCCTTGAGACTGTGCTTCTTGGTGCGAACGCCCTCGATCACGGTCTTGTCGCGATGGACGTTGAGCAGCTTCATGTGGTTCTTCCGCATGTAATCGGTGTCTTCCACGCACTGCTCGCCCTTGACTGCCTTGGTGATCACCGGCTTGGGCGCCTCAGCCTGGGCCGGGGCCGCCCCGGACAAGGCCAGGGCGGCAGTCGTCAGGACGACTGCCCCCAGTGCCAGCAGACTTTTGATCTTGCTGGCCACGCTCAGTCACCCATGCCCATGACGATGTAGCCGGTCGGGCAGACGTCGGCACAGATGTGGCAGCCGATGCACTTGGCGTAGTCGGTGTCGACGTAACGACCCACGGTGGGGTTGTCCTTCTTCTTCACCTTGAACACGGCGGTCTGCGGGCAGTACACCACGCAGTTGTCGCATTCGAAACACTGGCCGCAGGACATGCAGCGCTTGGCTTCCTCGACGACGGCCTTCTCGGACAGCGCGTGCAGACGCTCTTCGAAGTTGCCCAGCGCGCCTTCCTTGTCGAGCACGGTCACTTCACGGATGTTGCGCGCGACGTTGGGGAAGTGGCCGAGGAACAGTTCGTTGTGCGGGATGATGTGACGCTGCGAACGGTCTTCGAAGTTGTGCAGGATGTCCTTGCGCTCCGAGGTGCCCCAGATCTGGCCCTTGACTTCGCTGTACTCGTGGCCGGATTCGAGCCACTTGCGGATTTCGTCGAAGTGGTGGACGTCGACCTTCGGGCGCTTGTCGAGCTCCTTGCCGGCGAGGAAGGCATCGATGCCGTCGACGGCGATCGAAGCGTGGCCGATCGCGGTGGTCAGCAGGTGCGGGCGGATCACGTCGCCGCCGACGAAGATCTTCTCGCTGCCGGGGAAGCGGTAGTTCTTGTCGGCCTTGATCAGGCCGTTGTTGTTGTTGAACTGTTCGAGGCCGGCGAAATCGACGCCCTGGCCGATCGCGGAGACGATCAGGTCGCCCGGCAGGTCGCGCTCGGTGCCTTCGATGATCTTGGTCTGGTTGCCTTCCATCACGAAGTCGGCCACGCGCAGGGCGGTGGCGCGGCCATTCGCGTCGACGACGACCGAAACCGGGGTCACGCCGCCGATGATCTCGATGCCTTCCTGCTGGGCATGCTCGACTTCGTGCTTGTTGGCGGCCATCTTGTCGATGGTGGCACGCGACACCAGCACCACCTCGGCGCCTTCACGGGCCGAGATCGAGGCGACGTCGGAAGCCATGTGACCGGCGATGACGTTCTCGGGACGGTCGTCGTGGGTGCCGGACTTGGTGACGTTGCCGAGACGGCGGGCAACGGTCGCGACGTCGATCGAGGTGTCGCCACCGCCGATGACCACGACGCGGTTGCCGACGTGCTGCAGGCGGCCTTCGTTGAAGGCGCGCAGGAAGGCGACGGCGGTCACGCAGTTGGGCGCTTCTGCACCGGGAACGGGCAGCGGACGGCCGGCCTGGGCACCCATCGCCATGAAGATGGCGTCGTAGTTCTTGTCCAGCTCGTCGAAGCTGATGTCGGAACCGACACGGGTCTTGAGGCGGGTCTCGACGCCGAGGTCGATGATGCGCTGGATTTCGGCATCCAGCATTTCACGCGGGGTACGGAAGCCCGGGATGCCGTAGCGCATCATGCCGCCGAGCTCTTCGTGCTCGTCGAAGATGGTGACGCCATGGCCGCGCAGGCGCAGCTGGTAGGCAGCGGCGAGGCCGGCAGGGCCGGCGCCGATCACGGCGACCTTCTTGCCGGTTTCGGCAGCGGTCGACGTGTACTTCATGTTGTTCTCGATACCCCAGTCGCCGACGAAGTGCTCGACCGAGTTGATGCCGACATGATCCTCAACCATATTCCGGTTACAGCCCGATTCGCACGGCGCGGGGCAGACGCGGCCCATCACGCCCGGGAAGGGGTTGGCTTCGGTGATGCGGCGGAAGGCGTATTCCTGCCAGGTCACGCCTGCGGGCGGCTTCTCGATGCCGCGCACGATGTTCAGGTAGCCACGGATGTCTTCACCGGCCGGGCAGGAACCCTGGCAGGGGGGCGTGGAGAGCATGTACTCGGGGCACTTGTGCGTCCAGCTCGACTGGAAAATGCGCTCCTGGGAAGAACGGTAGTTCTGGTCGGATTCGCCATCCTTATAGCGACGCCATGTCATGCCTTCGGTTTTTGCCGCTTTGTTCGTCGTGACAGCCATGTTGGTTCTCCTAACGCCTACGAAATAAATTGATATATCAAGTTTTACAAACAGCAATCAATCGAGCTTGATCGCCTTGCTGACCAGTTGATGCACACCGCCCACCATGCTCATGTCGAAGCCGTACTTGGGCAAAACCTTGGTGAACTGCGCCTTGCAGATGGCGCAGATGGTAGCCATGAAATTGACCTGGTGTTCCTTGACTACGTTGTTCAGCGCGGTCATGCGCGGCAGGGCGCCCTTGACCCGCACTTCCATCAGGTCGTCTGTCAGCAGGCCGCCGCCGCCGCCGCAGCAGAAGGTCGATTCGTAAATCGTGTCGTCTGCCATGTTGTGGAAATTGTTCGCCACCGACTTGATCAGTTCGCGCGGGATGGCGAACTGCCCGCCCGGCTCGGTACCCATGCGCGAGGCACGCGCGACGTTGCACGAGTCGTGGTAGGTCACCACCAGATCGTCGTTCTGCGACGGATCGACCTTGATCTTGCCGGACTTGATCAGATCGTTGGTCAGCTCGCAGATATGCTGCGGCTGGGGATAGTTGTGGTCGAGCTGCTTTTGCAGTTCGATCGAGAACGGGTCGTTGCCGCCGTAACCGAGGCCGGTCAGCGTGTTCCAGAAACTGTAGGCGACGCGCCAGGCGTGGCCGCACTCGCCGACCACGATGCGCTTGACGCCGAGCTCCAGCGCGGCGTCGCGGATGCGCATCGCAACCTTGCGCATGGTCTCGTAGTTGCCGTTGAAGAGGCCGAAGTTGCCCGCTTCCGAGGCGTGCGACGACAGCGTCCAGCTGATGCCGGCGGCATGGAACACCTTGGCGTAGCCGATCAGCGATTCGACGTGCGGCTCGGAGAAGAAGTCGGCGGACGGCGTGACCAGCAGCACTTCGGCGCCCTTCACGTCCATCGGCATTTTCACCGGCACGCCGGTGTCAGCTTCGATGTCCTCTTCCAGCCCCAGCAGGGTGTCTTCCAGCGCGGGGCCGGGCAGGCCGAGGTTGTTGCCGATCTTCTGCACCTTGCCGAGGATCTCGTTGGAATACTTCTGGCCCATGCCGACGTGGTTGAGGATCTCACGGCCGGCCATGGTGATCTCGGCGGTGTCGATGCCGTAGGGGCAGAACACCGAGCAGCGGCGGCATTCGGAACACTGGTGGTAGTAGCTGTACCAGTCGTCGAGCACTTCCTTGGTCAGATCCTTGGCGCCGACCAGCTTGGGGAACAGCTTGCCCGCGGTGGTGAAATAGCGGCGGTAGACCTGGCGCATCAGGTCCTGGCGCGCCACCGGCATGTTCTTGGGATCGGAGGTGCCAAGGTAGTAGTGGCACTTGTCGGTGCAGGCGCCGCAATGCACGCAGGCGTCGAGGAAGACCTTGAGCGAGCGGTACTTGCCCAGCAGGTCGCCCATCTTGTCGATGGCGCGCTCCTTCCAGTCTTCACCCAGTTCGTGGGGATAGCCCATGAAGTCCTGAACCGGCTTCGGCGCAAGGAACGACTTGGCATGCGCCATCACGCCTTCGCGCAGCTTGGGAACCTCGATGTCGTCCTTGAGTTCAGGAATGTCAAATTCAGCAGCAGCCACTTGCGAGTCCTCTGTCCGTACTTGGGTTGTTCGTCGATCCGTGTCGACGAATCAGTTGTTCTGATCCAGCCGTGCCGCCCAGGCCGCCACATGGCGATGTTCACGCGGATCGTCCGCCTGGTTGCGAGTGGGGCTGAAGAACACGCCGGGCGCGTGCAGCAGCTTGCTGATCGGGAAAATCACCATCAGCAGGGCGACCAGCGCCAGGTGGGCCAGCAGGATGGGATCCTGCGGAAGCGGCTGCACGTCGAAGTACATCAGCCCCATGAAGAAGGCCTTCAGCGCGACGATGTCGGTGTGCGCAACGAAAGTCATCAGCATGCCGGACAGGCCGATCGCGAGCAGCAGCACCAGCATCAGATAGTCGGACGGCGTCGAGATGTAGCGCACGCGGTCGACCAGGAAGCGCCGCGCCAGCAGGCCGGCGAGGCCCGCGACCATCATGAAGCTGGCGTACTTGCCGAACGGCTGGATGACATTCACCCAGAACCACACCGGTTCGGTGAAATAGCGCAGATGGCGCGCCAGCACCAGGAACAGCCCCATGTGGAACAGCCAGCCGAACACCCAGATCCATTTGTTGGACTTGAACAGGGATTCGAACAGCACGACTTCCTTGGCCATCCTGTAAGCGACACCCTGCTTCGTGATCGGCGCAGGCGTAGTCGGGATCTTCAGCGGCGCGGGCGTGCGGCTGTAGTCGAAAATCTTGTAAACCAGGCCAGCCACCAGCAGCAGGGTGGCGACATAGAAAAGCCCGGCGTAAATCATCGTCAAAGTAGACAACTCTTATCCCCCAACAACGTGTCTGTTTTCAGATCGCACGCCCAGCCGCGACATGCGGTCGTCATGCGATCTGAAAATAAACCTCTGAATCGAAGTCGCCCCGGAAAACCTCTCCGGGGCGACCCGAAGGCGTTACAGCTTAGATACAGCCGGTCGGCTTGGGCAGGCCAGCGATCTTACAAGCCTGCTTGGCGGGGCCGTAGGGGAACAACTCGTACAGGTACTTGTTGTTGCCCTTCTCGGGGCCGAGCTTCTTGCCGATGGCCTTGGTCAGAACGCGCACAGCGGGAGCGATCTGATACTCGGCGTAGTACTCACGCAGGAAGTTGACGACTTCCCAGTGGCTCTCGGTCAGGTCGACCTTCTCTTCGACGGCCATGTACTTGGCGATGTCTTCGTTCCACTGCGACAGGTCGACCAGATAGCCTTCCTCGTCGACTTCGACTTCCTTACCGGCGATATTCACCATAGGCATAGCAATACTCCTTTGATTAAAAGTTACAGCCAAGACTGACAGTTGCTGTGTTCTGCGACCAGATCCACAAAACCGCCGTAATCCACGACATTGACACCGTCCAGCACGCGCCCGGCCATGCCGCGCGCCGCCAGATCGGGACCGAGTGCGTAAATCTTGAGGTCAGCTGCTGCTGCCTGGATTTTCGCCGCCGCCGCGTTGCCCTTGGTCGCGGCATAGACCGCGTCTTCGATCAGCAAAACGGCAGAACCCTTGGTGGCCATGCGCAGGCAGCTTTCCAGCGAGCTGCGCTCAGTGGCCGATTTATTCACGATATGCAGCATGTCCGTCCCCTTAGAAGCTGATCACGACGTCTTGCTCGGCCATGAGATTCTTCATCTCATCGTCGGACAGCACCGTCACATCCACAATCAGGTCATCTTCGGTCAGGCCACGCGCGTCCAGCGAAGTCTGGTCGACATAGAGCTTCTCGATGTCGTAGCCTTCCAGCGCACGGTAGGTCTTGGAGAAGTCCTTGACCTCGATACCCTTGGTATCGATGCCCTTCATCAACTGGTACACACCGTCGTCGGTGAACACCAGGCTTACGTCCTGATCGAAAGCGGCGGTAATCAGCACCACTTCCAGGCCTTCCAGCGCATACACGGTACCGTGCGGCGCCTTGCGGTTCAGGAACATGAATTTCTTGACGATGCCGGAGCCGTCGTCTTCCATATCCATATCGCTCATCTCGTTAATCCTCAATCACCGAACGTCACGAGACGATCGTACTGAATACCCATTTCCACCAACTGACCCAGACCGGAAATACGGAAACCCGGGGCCAGCAGTTCGTCCTTGATGCCGCGACGCAGCGCAGCGGCCACGCACACGACGAGGTCGATACCGTGCTCTTCGGCCAGCTTGGACCAGCGCGCGGTGACGTTGCGGTCATCCTGCGGCGGCTCAGCCATGCGCGTCGAGTTGTTCACGCCGTCATGGTAGAAAAAAATACGCGGAACCTTGTGACCCTTCTCGATCGCCGTACGGACGAAGAGATAAGCGGAGTCACTGGCCTGATGGTTGTAAGGCCCTTCGTTTACAAGAATGCCGAATTGCATGGCTACTCAAACTCCGAAAAATCCAGTCATTGTTATCAAGCAACCGCCGCAACCAGCGTTGGTCGCGGCGGCGCTGATGGCTTCCAGGACCGCTTAGAAGCGGATGTGGGCGGAAGCGTTCAGGTTGGCACGGCCACCACGCCAGTTATCGATGTGATACTTGGTGAAGGGCAGACCGGTCTTCTCGAAGAATGCGGGCCAGCCGATACGGTCGATCCAGTCGATCATGCGCTCCCACGGCTTGCCGTCAGCCTTGTAGGTGGCAAGGATCTTCTTGACCACCTCGCCCACTTCCGGCCAACGCGGTGCGTTGTTCGGCAGACCGGCGGCGACCAGCTTGTGGAAGGTCGGCTTGGAACGGGCGTTGGAGTTCTTGCCGCCCACCCAGATCGCGATCTTGGAGTGCTCGGGATCGTTGATCTGCATCGGCGGGCACGGGGGGAAGCAGGCGCCGCAGCAGATGCACTTCTTCTCGTCCACTTCCAGCGAGGGCTTACCGTTCACCAGGGCGGGACGGATCGCAGCCACCGGGCAACGGGCAACGACGGAAGGACGCTCACACACGTTGGCAACCAGATCGTGGTTGATCTTCGGCGGCTTGGTGTGCTGAACGATGATGGCGATGTCGGCCTGGCCGCCGCAGTTGATTTCGCAGCAGGAGGTCGAGAGCTTGACGCGGTTGGGCATCTCGCACTTGACGAAGTCGTCGTACAGCTCGTCCATCAGCGCCTTCACCACGCCGGAAGCGTCGGTGCCGGGGATGTCGCAGTGCAGCCAGCCCTGGGTGTGCGCAATCATCGACACCGAGTTGGCGGTACCACCGATGGGGTAGCCCTTGTCGGACAGCGCCTTGATCAGCGGCTCGACCTTGGAACCGTCGGCAACCATGTATTCGATGTTGGAACGCGCGGTGAAACGCACGAAACCGTCGCCATACTGGTCGGCGATGTCGGCCAGCTCACGGATGGTGTAATGGTCCATCTGACGCTGGGTACCGGCCTTGACCGTCCAGATTTCGTCGCCGGACTCGGCGCGGTGATACAGGACACCCGGCTTCGGATGGCTGTGGAAAGACCACTTGCCATAGTTCTTCACCATCACGGGGTGCATGTAGGGCATCGGATCCGGTGCGCCGGATTCGATAGGCGGACGTAGTTCTGCCATTTTTATCTCCAACTCTGATTTAAAGCACCGGGGCCGGCTCGCACCAGCACCCGGGGGTTAAGCGAAACTTAAGCGGCGGACTGCTTGTACTCGTTCCACTTCTCGACTTGCTCGTCCCAATCGTCGGAACGGAAGTAGGGGTTGGAACGCGGCTCTTTGATCATGTTGGGATCGACCGGGATGTCCAGACCTTCGAGGAAGTTGGTCAGACCGATACGCTCGATCATTTCGCCGGTACGCTCGTGCTCCAGCGCGTTTTCGGCGAAGAAGTCGAGGATGTTGCGAGCCAGCTCGTTCAGCTTCTCGAAGTCCTCGTCGGACTCGAGCTTCATGAACGGGATCACGACGGTACCCATGGTCGCACCGATCTTCAGCACGCCCTTGCCGCCGACCAGAATGGTGACACCCTTGTCGCTACCGGGCAGCAGACCGCCGGGGATGACGTTCAGGCAGTGCATGCAGCGCACGCAGTTCTTGTTGTCGATGCACATGGTCTGACCGTTGCCCAGATTGGCAGCGGACACGTGCTCGCTGGCCTGGAACTTGCCGGTTTCGACCAAGGTGATGGCCTTGGTCGGGCACTTGCTGATCACGTCGTTGACGAGATCGTTCATGCCGTGGGCCTTCATGTAGTCCTGGACCTGGGCCTCGTTGACGCGGATGTTGTCGCGCCAGGTGCCGATGGTGGCCATGTCGGAACGCTGGATGGCGTTGACACAGTCGTTCGGGCAACCGGAGAACTTGAACTTGAACTTGTACGGCAGGGACGGACGGTGCATGTCGTCCAGGTTGTTGTTGATGACGGTGCGCAGGGCCTTGGCTTCGTCGTAGCAGGACATTTCGCAGCGGGCAGCACCGACGCAGGACATCGAGGTGCGCAGCGCGGGACCGGCGCCACCAAGGTCGAAGCCCATCTCGTTGAACTCGTCGAAGGCCTTCTGCACGTCAGCGGTCTTGATGCCCTGGAACATGATGTCGCCGGACTGGCCGTGGAAGGCGATCAGGCCCGAACCACCGGTGGCGGACCAGACGTCGCACATCTTGCGCAGCAGATCGGAGGTGTAGTGCATGCCAGCGGGCGGCTGGATGCGCAGGGTATGGAATTCAGCCGCTTCGGGGAACAGCGGGTTGTGGTTCTCGTCCTTCAGCTCGGTGAAACGGGGGATCACGCCGCCGCCGTAGCCGAACACGCCGACCGTACCGCCCTTCCAGTAACCGAACTTGGTCTTGTAGGAGGTTTCCAGCTGACCCATCAGGTCAACCATCATGTCGTTATCTTTAGCCAGACGCTTGAGGCCGGTCACGAAACTGGGCCACGGGCCTTTCTCGAGCTCGTCCAGATTGGGCGTATCAATCATTTGCTTTGCCATTCTTCTCTCCTAGAAAATTTCGAAATGCCCGCTCAGCCGACAGCTCAACGGTATTCCAGCATCGTATTGGCTAGTCAGTCTCATCACCATCATTCTCATGGGTAAATCGACTACTCCATCGCGGTAGGCATGTACCTACCCAAAAGGAGTAGATGAATTGCCCCAACGCGGTAATGCCCTATCCAATCAAAGGGTGCGACATTACGCGTCCGCCACAGGAATCAATAAGAGTATTAAAATATTGTTGCGAACGCAAGCCCCTGGCCCAAGCAGGGTTGAAAATCCCGCCAGGCGCCCGCATTAGATTCGTCACCCCATTCACAGCATTGCACTGGCAACGCCTACATAATCATTTAGACGCTGACGCGACACGGTTCAAGAATCCATGCCCGAGATTACGCCCCTAGACAAGATGCGCCTTCCATTCGGCGGCCAGGAAGTCGAGTTCCAGCACCTGACGCATGAAGCGGGCGGCGTGCCGTTCCTGCGCATCCGCATCCGCGAGAACAAGCGCTTCACCATTTTCGACGTCGATCCGGTCAGCGCGCAAAAATGGGCCGAACTGATGCAGGCCTGGGCCAAGGACCACGCCGGAGACGCGCCGTGAGCTGGGGCTTCCCCGAGAACAAGCCGGAGGAGTACACGCCCCGCATGATCGACCTGCAGTTCGATCTGGTCGGCACCACCATCCCGACCGAGAACGCGCAGTCGCTGGCCGATGCGCTGCTGCGCCTGTTGCCCTGGCTGGGAGAGGATTCCGGCACCGGCATCCAGCACCTCAAGGGCGCCGAAACCAATACCGGCGATGCCTCGCTCAACATCAACCGGCGCACCAAGCTCTATATCCGCGTGCCGAAGGCGCGGGTCGACGACATGCAGCAGATCGTGGGCCAGACGCTCGACCTCTCCGGCCACCCGCTGCAGATCGGCAGCTTCAAGACCCGTGCGTTCAGCCCGTTCGCCAATATCTATGCGCACTTCGTTGACACCGGCAGCAGCACTGAAGAACAATTCGTGCAGGATGTAATGCGCGAACTCGACGGCCGCTTCCAGTTGCGTTGCGGCTTCATCTGCGGCAAACAGCAAAGTCTGCAAAGCGCAGCCGGCACGCTGCACGGCTACAGCCTGATGCTGCACGACGTGCCGCCGCACAAGTCCCTGCAACTGCAGGATGAAGGCATGGGACGCAACCGTTTGTTAGGCTGCGGGATTTTCATCCCGCACAAATCCATCGCGCCGGTGGTACCGGCGATTCTTTAAATCAACCGCAACCCGAAAGGAGCAATCATGTCTTATGTTGTGAATGGCGAAGAACTGGAAACCGGCGAAGAGGACTTCCTGCTGGAAGCCAACTTCAGCGACGACGTTCCTCCCGTCATTGCCGCCAACGAAAAGATCACGCTGACGGACGAGCACTGGCAGGTCATCAACTACCTGCGCGACAAGTACAAGGAAGACGGCCACACCCCGAACTTCCGCAACATGGTCGCCGAACTGGAAGAGCTGCACGAAGGCGTGGACTGGAAGAAAAAGCTCTATGAGCTCTTCCCCAACCAGCCCGCTCGCCAGGGCTGCCGCGTCGCCGGCCTGACCAAGCCCTACGGCAAGGGCGGCTACTGATCAGGGGTTAGGATCTAGGGGCTAGGATCCAGGGCCGGTACGCCTGCCTCATTTTCCTGGCCCCTAATTCCTGTTTCCTGGTTCCCAAGCTATGTTCTCCAACACCCTCGTTACCACTGAAGACCTGGCCGCACATCTGGACGATCCCAACTGGGTCATCCTCGATTGCCGCTTCACTCTCACCGATACCGGAGCGGGTCGTCAGGCCTACGAGAAAGCACATATCCCGGGCGCACGCTACGTGCATCTGGACGACGATCTGTCGGCGCCGGTCGGCGACAAGACCGGCCGCCACCCCCTGCCCGACCCGCAGGTGCTGACCGCCAGGCTCTGCGAATGGGGGGTCGGCGTCAACAAGCAGGTCGTGGTGTACGACGACAGCTTCGGCGCGATGGCGGTGCGGCTGTGGTGGCTCTTGCGCTGGATCGGCCACCCTGGCGTGGCGCTGCTGGACGGCGGTTATCCCAAGTGGACGCGCGAGAAGCGCCCGGTTGACGCCGACATCCCGCCGCCGCACAAGGCCGCCTGCGCCTGCCTGCCCGAGCCCAGCCAGGTCGTCACCGCAGACGAGATCCTGCGCGCGTCGCAGACCGGCGAGCAGCTGATCCTCGACGCCCGGCCGGACCGCCGCTACAGCGGCGAGTTCGAGCCGCTCGACCCGGTCGCCGGCCATGTTCCAGGCGCGGTCAACCGCCCGTTCGAGGACAACCTCGACCTCGACGGCACCTTCCAGCCGCCCGAGGCGCTACGCGAGGAATATCAGGCGCTGCTGAAGGGCCGCGCCCCCTGGCAGGTGCTGCACATGTGCGGTTCGGGCGTCACCGCCTGCCACAACATCCTGGCGATGGAAATCGCCGGCCTGCCCGGCTCGCGTCTTTACCCCGGCTCGTGGAGCGAATGGATCACCGATCCGTCCCGCCCCGTCGCCACAGGAGACGTCGCCTAAGCGACCAACAGGAGAACAGCCATGGTCAAACCCGTACGTGTCCGCACCGTCTGGTTCAAGAAGGACGGCGAACGCAGCCCCGAGGAAATCGCCGGGGCGGTCGCCTCGACCGTCTGGCGCGTCGCCGACAAGGCGGTCGACAACCTCGGCCGCGAGGACTACGACATCATCACGCCGGCACGCGGCTTCAAGCTGATCGCCGAGTTCATCGCCTTCCTGGCGCACTACTGTGACCGCATGGCCTACGCGACGCTCACCCCCGAGCGCCGCGTCGCCGTGCTGCAGGCGATCAGCAACCGCCTCGGCGAAGTGATGGAAGAGAACATCATCAGCGTCGTCGGCCCCGATCCCAGCCGCAACTTCAAGGCCGAGTTCATCGATTTCCTCAACCGCCGCTTCAACGACTACGCGGAATTCGAGTTCCCCGACGACGAGAAGGCCAGCTTCCCGGCGCTGCGCTTCCTCGGCCTGCAGATCCGCGAGGAAATGGGCGACAACGACAAGACCTGGATCATGGACCAGATCATGGACATCGAGATGCCGGAGATGATGGGCACGGTGAGGAAGAGCTTCAAGGGCCTCCTGTCCGACGCGCCGGTCAAGCGCGGCTTTGGTTCCCCGGACATGCTGCCGCCGGAATAAATCCTTGGCCGCATCCCCCTTCGATCTATCCAACGAAACCGGCTACCGGGCCTGGCGCGACGCCCGGCTCGCGGCCTATCCGCGCAGCGTCGACGAACTCGTCGTGCCGCTGGCCGACCCGCGCCATTTGACGCCGGCCGAATTCGCCGCACTCGAGGATCGCTGCGCACGCGCCAACATGGCGATCTACAGCGCGCCGCACCTGCCGGCCGCCGACAAGTCGATTCCCAAGGCGCTCGGCCGCCAGCTCGGCCTGATGCGCCTGGAAGGCAACTACCTCGCCGACGAGGACGGCCTGTCGTCGATCACCCCGGCCGACGACGCCGGCAGCGGCGTGCGCGGCGATTTCATCCCCTACACGCACAAGCCGATCAACTGGCACACCGACGGCTACTACAACGCGCTCGACCGCCGCATCCTCGGCATGACGCTGCACTGCGCGCAGGACGCCGAATCCGGCGGCGAGAACGCGCTGCTCGACCATGAGATCGCCTACATCCAGCTGCGCGACGCCAGTCCCGACTACGTTGCCGCGCTGATGCAGCCCGACGCGATGACCATTCCCGCGCGTATGGACGAGGACAACGTGGCGCGCGCGGAACAATCCGGCCCGGTGTTCGCGGTCGATCCAACCGAGGGCTTCCTCGTCATGCGCTACACCGCGCGCACCCGCTCGATCGTGTGGAAGGCCGATGCATTGACCCAGGCCGCGGTGAAGACGCTCGCCGATATCCTGTCCGGTTCCGAATACCTCCTCACCGCGCGCCTCGCACCCGGCATGGGCCTTGTCTGCAACAACGTGCTGCACACCCGCAGCGGGTTCACCGATTCGCCGGAGCACCGCCGCCTGCTCTACCGCGGGCGTTACTACGACCGCCTGAGCTTTCCCCCGCGCGCAGCTTAGGCGCCCGGTAAAGTAAAATAGCGGTCTTCGTTATTCGGCCACCTGCCGTCATGCAGCTTCTTACCCTTGGGGTCAACCATCACACTGCACCGCTCGCGATCCGCGAGCGGGTGGCGTTCGGCCCCGACAAGCTGGTGGAAGCGCTGCACGACCTGACCGGCAGCCAGCGTGCCAGCGAGGTCGCCATCCTGTCGACCTGCAACCGCACCGAGCTCTACGTCAACACGCCCTCGCCCGAGGCCGTCGCGCAGTGGCTGGCCGACTTCCACCACATCGAGCGGCGCGATCTCGCGCCCTACCTCTACACGCTGCCGCACGAGAAGGCCGCGCAGCACGCCTTCCGCGTCGCTGCCGGCCTCGATTCGATGGTACTGGGCGAAACCCAGATCCTCGGACAGATGAAGCAGGCGGTCGCTGCCGCCGAGGAAGCCGGCACGCTGGGCCTGCTGCTGCACAAGCTGTTCCAGCGCACCTTCTCGGTCGCCAAGGAAGTGCGCACCAGCACCGAAATCGGCGCCAATTCTGTCTCCATGGCCGCCGCCGCGGTGCGGCTGGCGGAGCGCATCTTCCCCAGCGTCAGGGAGCAGGCCTGCCTCTTCATCGGCGCCGGCGAGATGATCGAGCTGTGCATGACCCATTTCGCCGCGCAGCACCCGCGCAAGATGACCGTGGCCAACCGCACCGCCGAGCGCGCCCGCCCGCTGGCCGAGCGCTTCGGCGCCGGGGTGATTCCGCTCACCGCATTGCCCGACGAGGTCGCCGCCTACGACATCATCATCACCTCGACCGCGAGCCCGCTGCCCATTCTCGGCAAAGGCATGCTCGAACGCGCGATCAAGCAGCGTCGCCACCGCCCGATCTTCATCGTCGACCTTGCGGTGCCGCGCGACGTCGAGGGCGAAGTCGCCGACATGGACGACGTCTTCCTCTACAGCGTCGACGACCTCGGGCAGGTGGTGCGCGAAGGCCTCGACAACCGTGTCGCGCAGGTGGCGCAGGCCGAGGCCATCATCGAGACCAGCGTCGAGCACTTCGTACACTGGATGGAAGGCCGCGAGCTGGTGCCGGTGATTCGCAGCCTGCGCGATTCGGCCGAGCGCCACCGTCGTCACGAGCTCGAGAAAGCCGAGAAGGCGCTGGCACGCGGCGACGATCCGCACGCCGTGCTCGACGCGATGAGCCACGCGCTGTCCAACAAGCTGCTGCACGCACCCACCCATGCGCTCAACCACGCCACGCGCGAAGAGCGCGAGCAGTTCGTCCGCCTGATCAGCCAGCTGTACGGGCTGCATCGCGAATGAAGACGTCGCTCGCCGACAAGCTCGCTCGCGCCGACGAGCGGCTGGAGGAACTCGACGCGCTGCTGGCGCAGCCCGAGATCGCCAGCGACATGGACCGCTTCCGCAAGCTCTCACGCGAGCGCGCCGACCTCGATCCGGTGGTCGCGCTGTTCCGCGAGTACCGGCAGATCGAGGCCGACCAGCGGACCGCGAATGAAATGCTCGCCGACCCGGACATGCGTGAGCTCGCCGAGGCCGAACTCGCCGACGGCGCAGCAAAGATCGCGCAACTCGAGACCGCGCTGCAGACCGCGCTGCTGCCCAAGGACCCCAACGACGAGCGCAACATCTTCCTCGAGATCCGCGCCGGCACCGGCGGCGACGAATCCGCGCTGTTCGCAGGCAATTTGTTGAGGATGTACACACGCTACGCCGAGCGCTGCGGCTGGAAAGTCGAGATCGTGTCGGAAAATCCCGGCGAGGTCGGCGGCTACAAGGAAGTCATCGTGCGCATCGTAGGCTACGGCGCCTACTCGAGACTGAAGTTCGAATCGGGCGGCCACCGCGTGCAGCGCGTGCCGGAAACCGAATCGCAGGGCCGCATCCACACCTCGGCGTGCACCGTCGCGGTGATGCCGGAAGCCGACGAGGTCGGCGAAATCGACATCAACCCGGCCGACCTCAGGATCGACACCTTCCGCGCGTCTGGCGCCGGTGGCCAGCACATCAACAAGACCGACTCGGCGGTACGCATCACCCACCTGCCGACCGGCCTCGTGGTCGAATGCCAGGACGACCGCTCGCAGCACAAGAACAAGGCGCAGGCGATGAGCGTGCTCGCGGCGCGCCTGAAGGACCGCGAACTCCAGGCCCAGCACGCCGCCGAGGCGAGCACGCGCAAGAGCCTGATCGGCAGCGGCGACCGCTCCGACCGTATCCGCACCTACAACTTCCCGCAGGGCCGCGTCACCGACCACCGCATCAACCTCACCCTGTACAAGATCGACGCGATGATGGACGGCGACCTGACCGAACTGCTCGACGCGCTGGCGGCCGAACATCAGGCCGGGCTGCTGGCCGCCTTGTCCGGTGAGGGATGAGGCATGCCCTCCCCGACAGGCCTCAAGGGTGAGGCGGCCACGGTCGCCGGCCTGCTCGACGACGCCACGGCCCGCATTGCCGCCGCGCTCGGGCTGGAAAGGCGCGAAGCACGCCTGGAAGCGCGCGTGCTCGCCGCATTCGCCTGGGACGTGGCACCGGCCTGGCTGATCGCGCACGACACCGATGCGCCGACTGCAGCGCAGGCCGCGCACTTCGAAACCCTGCTCGCGCGCAGGCTGGCCGGCGAACCGGTCGCCTACCTCACCGGCTGCCGCGAGTTTTACGGCCGCCCGTTCCAGGTTTCGCCCGACGTCCTGATCCCGCGCCCGGACACCGAACTGCTGGTCGAACTGGCGCTCGCGCGCGTGCCGCCCGAACAAGCCGCAGACGTGCTCGATCTCGGCACCGGCAGTGGCTGCATCGCCATCACCCTGGCGCTCGAGCGCCCCCGCGCGCGCGTCACCGCAGCCGATCGTTCGACCGCCGCACTCACCGTCGCTCGCCGCAACGCAGCAAGCCTCGACGCCCCTGTCGAGTTTTTGAACAGCGACTGGTTCGGCGCCCTTGCCGGACGCCGCTTCGACCTCATCGTCAGCAACCCGCCCTATATCCCCGCGGCCGACCCGCATCTGTCGCGCGGCGACGTGCGTTTCGAGCCCCTGACCGCGCTGGCCTCGGGCATGGACGGCCTCGACGACCTGCGCCGGCTGATCGCCGAGACACGCGCCCACCTGCGTCCCGGCGGCACCCTGCTGCTGGAACACGGCCACGATCAGGCTGCCGCCGTGCGTGCCCTGTTGCAGGCGCACGGTTTCGCCCAGCCGCAAAGCTGGCGCGACCTGGCCGGCATCGAGCGGGTCAGCGGCGGCGAACTGTCGGAATAATTTACACCGCCGCCCCTCTCTCCCCCCCGCAGGAACTGCCGCAACCGCCTGCCAATGGGCATTTCAGGCCGTCCGCTGTATATTGGTGCGATTCTTGCTCAAGTTAGCGTCGAACCCAAACAATCATCGAGGCTTGCCATGTCTGACCAGAATTCCGACAACCAGGACACTCCGCCCGAGACCTCCCGCGACGACAGCGTGGACCACGGCCGCCGCAAGCTGACCGGCGCAGCGCTCGGCGCATCGGCCGTCTTCACCCTGGCAAGCCGCCCGGTATGGGCCAACCAGTGCAGCATTTCCGGCATGGCGTCCGGCAACCTGTCCGCCCCCAAGGTCACCTGCGAAGGCTGCACCCCGGGCTACTGGAAGCAATGCCAACACCTCGATTCCTGGGCCGCGACCGGCTACAGCCCGAACGATTCGTTCAACGCCGTCTTCGGCGTGACGCAATACATCAACCCGAAAAACAACCAGCCCTACACCCTGCTCCAGGTTCTGGGCCTGCAGGGCGACGGCAACTGCACGCCAGACGCCGAGCAGCCCAACTGCAGTCTCAAGCCCAACGGCAACGCGATCGGCAAGATGGGCTGCGACCCGATCTCGCCCAACCTCGGCTTTCACGCCGTTGCCGCCCTGCTCAGCGCAGCGCATCCCGGCGTGAACTACGGCTACACGCCGGGCGAACTGACCGCGTTGTTCCGCAACAACCTGCATCGCGCCGGCGAGCTGAAGGATTCGCTTGCCATGCTGAACGAGCGCGGCTGTCCCTTGAACTGATTCGATGAGGCCTGCTGCGCCGCCCCCGGCGCGCCTGTTCAAGAGCTGGGGAGACGAAGCGGTCGTCTACGATGCGGCATCCGGCGACACCCACTACCTCAAACCGCTGACGCTGGCGCTTTACCATATCTGCCTCGACCGCCCCGGCCTCACCTCGACCGAACTGGCAGCGGTTCTGGCTGCACGACTTGACGTCGCGCCCAGCCCCCAGTTTCAGGCGCTGACCGAGGATGCGCTGGCCAGCCTGCGCAAGAGCGGCCTGCTGCAAACCCCATGAAACTGCTGCAACTCCCCCCTGCCGAACTGCGTCGCCAACTGGCCGGTGACGGCGTCTGGATGCGCACCGGTCCGTTCTCGCTCAAGGTGCAGTCGCGCATACCCGCCGTGGCCGAAGGCCTCGCCGAGCTCTACGGCCAGTTCGAGGTGCGCAGCACGCATGAAGCCTTCGCCGATTTCCACGTCTCGGTGAACCCACCCCCGACCCTGCGTCGCTGGCTACGCCCCCAGGTCAGTTTTTCCTTCGACGGCATGCGCCCATTCAAGCCGCTGCCGCGCGATCAGGCGTTCCCGATGCTGGAATGGGGGCTCAACTGGTGCGTGTCGACGCAGGCGCATCACTACCTCATCATTCACGCAGCCGTGGTCGAGAAAAACGGCCTGGCGGCCATTCTGCCGGCGCCGCCGGGTTCCGGCAAAAGCACGCTGACGGCCGGCCTGGTGCTGTCGGGCTGGCGTCTGCTGTCCGACGAACTGACCCTGATCCACCGCAAGACCGGCCTGATCCATGCGCTCCCGCGCCCGGTCAGCCTGAAAAACCAGTCGATCGACATCATTCGCGGATTCAGCCCCGACACTTTCATCAATCGCGCCTCGCACGACACGATCAAGGGCACGGTGGCACACATGCGCCCGCCGCGCGACAGCGTACTGCGCCAGCACGAAACCGCACGCCCTGGCTGGGTCATCTTTCCCAAATGGGAAGCCGGTGCCCCCACGACCCTGACGCCGCGCTCGCAGGCCCAGACCTTCATGTTCCTGGCGCAGAATGCCTTCAACTACAGTCATCTCGGCGCAGACGGTTTTCGCGTCGGCACGGCACTGATCGACCAGGCAAGCTGTTACGATTTCCACTACAGTGACCTGCACGAGGCCGTCGCCGCATTCGATCATCTGGCGGAACGCCGCGCCATCTGAAACCATGAAGTCCACGTCACGCGATCTGCTCGCCCGCACCTTGCGCTCGCCTGACGCGATCGCCCGTTATTCGATGAGCGAACTCGATCTGCTGGTGCGGCAGGCCCGCGCTGCCGGCCTGCTTGCACGGCTGGCCAGCCGCCTCCATCAGCACGGCATGCTGTCTTCACTGCCGGCAACCGTGCGCTGGCATTTCGATGCAGCCCAGACGCTCGCCGACAAGCAACGCATCGCAGTACGCTGGGAACTGCAGCAGATTCGCGCCGCCCTGAAGGACCTGGACGCCCCCCTCATCGTGCTCAAGGGCGCTGCCTACGTCGCCGCCAATCTGCCCGCCGCCGAAGGGCGGTTGTTCAACGACATCGATATCCTGGTGCCGCGCGACGACCTGCCGCACGCCGAATCCTCGCTCATGCTGGCGGGCTGGCACGCCACCGGCCTCACCGAATACGACAAGCGCTACTATCGCCGCTGGATGCATGAAATTCCGCCGCTGCAGCACATCCAGCGTGACACCGTGATCGACGTGCACCACGCGATCCTGCCGGACACCGCGCGCTATCACCCGGACTCCACCAAGCTGCGCCGCCGCGCCGTCGCCGTCGACGGCCTGCCGGGCATCCACGTGCTGTCTGTCGAGGACCGCATCCTGCATTCGGCAACGCATCTGTTTCACGACGGCGAGCTGGCGCACGGTCTGCGCGATCTGACCGACCTCGATCTCCTGCTGCGCGATGCCGCGCAGGACAGGGATTTCTGGCACCGCCTGACCGCCCGTGCCGCAGAGCTCGAACTGGGCCGTCCGCTGTTTTACGCCTTGCGCTACGTGCAACACTTTCTCGACACGCCGGTACCAGACGATACGCTGGCCGCCCTGCAGGACGTCGCCCCCGGCCGTCTCACGCGCACGCTCATGGACGCGGTCTTCACCCGCGTGCTGGCCCCGGCCCACGCCAGCTGCGAGGATGCTTTCACGTCGCTGGCGCGTCTGGCCGCTTTCGTGCGCGCCCACTGGCTGCGCATGCCCGCCTATCTCCTGCTTCCGCACCTGTTCCACAAAGCCTTCATCAGCCCCTGGCAGCGCAGCCCGAAACCCGCTTGACGGCCGCTTCATCGCACGTATAATTCCCGACTATTCCAGTCAGGTATTTTCAGGAGCCGAACATGACCCCTCTCGATCGCATCCGCGAACAAGTGACCAACAACACCGTCGTGCTGTACATGAAGGGCACGCCGCAGTTCCCGCAGTGCGGCTTCTCGGCACGCGCGGCACAAGTGCTGCAAGCCTGCGGCGTGAAGGACTTCCTCGCGGTCAATGTGCTGATGGACCCAGAGATCTTCGAGAATCTGAAGTACTACGCCAACTGGCCGACCTTCCCGCAGCTCTACGTCAAGGGCGAGCTGATCGGCGGCTCCGACATCATGATCGAGATGTACCAGAAGGGCGAGATCCAGAAGCTGCTGGCCGAAGCGCAGGCTGCCTGAGCCGGATGCAGCCACGCAAAAAAGCCGACCCGGGGTCGGCTTTTTTGTTGCCTGCGCAAGGCGGCTACTTGCCCTCGTCGGCCTCGTCGTGCGCGTCCATGCCCAGCTCGTGGATCTTGCGCGTCAGCGTATTGCGTCCCCAGCCGAGCAGGTGCGCAGCCTCGATGCGACGCCCGCCAGTATGGCGCAGCGCCACCTCGATCAGCGTCTTCTCGTAGGCCTGGGTCAGCTCGTCGAGAATCGCCGCCTCCCCGCGCGCCAGCCGCGCACTGGCTTCGGCAGCCAGCCCCTGCAGCCAGTCGCCACCGGTGGGGGACGCCGCACCCTGCATCAGATCCGCCGGCAGATCGCCCACCTCGACCACCTGCCCGGGTGCCATCACCGTCAGGTAATGGCTGACGTTTTCGAGCTGGCGCACGTTGCCGCTCCACGGCAGGTTGATCAGCGTCTTCATCGCCGCTTCCGACACGCCCTTGGCTTCCATGCCCAGCTCGCGCGCGCTCTTCTGCATGAAGTGACGCACCAGCAGCGGGATGTCTTCGCGCCGCTCGCGCAGCGCCGGCAGCCGCAGGCGGATCACGTTGAGGCGATGGAACAGGTCTTCGCGGAACAGGCCTTCACGCACGCGTTCTTCCAGATCCTGGTGGGTGGCGGCGATCACCCGCACGTTGACCTTGATCGGCGTGTGGCCGCCGACGCGGTAGAACTGGCCGTCGGCGAGCACGCGCAGCAGGCGCGTCTGCAGCTCGGCCGGCATGTCGCCGATCTCGTCGAGGAACAGCGTGCCGCCGTCGGCCTGCTCGAAGCGGCCGCGCCGCTGCGCAGCCGCGCCGGTGAAGGCGCCACGCTCGTGGCCGAACAGTTCGGATTCCAGCAGGTCCTTCGGGATCGCCGCGGTGTTGAGCGCGATGAAGGGACCACCGGCACGCGGACTGTGGCGATGCAAGGCGCGCGCGACCAGTTCCTTGCCGCTGCCCGACTCGCCGGTGATCAGCACGGTGGCGTGCGACTGGCTAAGCCTGCCGATGGCGCGGAACACCTCCTGCATGGCAGGCGCCTGGCCGAGGATTTCGGTGATCGGCGCCTCGCTCGGTGCCGGCGTCTCGCGGCTCGCGTTTTCCGCCAGCGCGCGGCGCACCAGTTCGAGCGCCTGGTCGACGTCGAAGGGCTTGGGCAGGTATTCGAACGCGCCGCCCTGGAACGCCGCCACCGCGCTGTCGAGGTCGGAATACGCGGTCATGATGATGACCGGCACCTTCGGCAGGCGCTCCTTCAAAGCCTGCAGCAGTTCGAGCCCCGACACGCCCGGCATGCGGATGTCGGACAGCACCGCGGCGGGCGTGCTGCGCTCGAGTTCGCGCAACGCGTCGCTCGCCGCACTGAAGGTCATGCAGGGGATGTCCTCGCGCAGCAGCGCCTTTTCGAGCACCCAGCGGATGGAGCGGTCGTCGTCAATGATCCAGACGCAGCTTGGTTTCGACATGATATTCAGCCAGGCAAGGGAAGAAAGAGGGAAAACACGGTGTGGCCGGGACGGCTCTCGCACTCGATGGTGCCGTGGTTCTGCGCGACCAGCGTCTGCGCGACCGCGAGACCGAGACCGCTGCCGCCCTCGCGCCCCGACACCAGCGGATAGAAGATCTGCTCGCGGATCTCGTCGGGAATGCCGGGACCGTTGTCGATGATCTCGACCCGCATCCCGAGCCGGTGGCGCCGGCTCTCCAGCGTGATCTGGCGCGCCACCCGCGTTCTGAAAATGATCTCGCCCTGGCCGTGCCCATGCCCGCTCGCGTTCATTGCCTGCACGGCGTTGCGCGCGATGTTTAGCGTGGCCTGGATCAGTTGTTCGGCGTCGGCGCGGATTTCCGGCAGGCTGATGTCGTAGTCGCGGCGCAACTTCACACTCGGCGTCTCGGCGAGAATCAGGCTGCGGACGCGCTCCAGGACTTCGTGAATATTGACCGCACCAAAACGGGGCATCCGGTGCGGCGTCAGCAGGCGCTCCATCAGCGACTGCAGGCGGTCGGATTCCTTGATGATGACCTGGGTGTATTCGCGCAAGCTCTCGCGCGGCAGTTCGTGTTCGAGCAGCTGTGCCGCGCCGCGGATGCCGCCGAGCGGATTCTTGATCTCGTGCGCCAGGTTGCGCAGCAGCTCGCGGTTGGCTTCCTGCTGCAGCCGCGCCTGCTCCAGCCGCGCGATGCGCAGGTGCGGATCGACCGCGCGCATCTCGATCAGCACACTGCCAGGCGCCGAGTCGAGCGGCGACACACTGCAGCCGAGACGGATCGGCGGGTGCCCGCTCACCGACACGTCGAGTTCGTATTCGATGACGGTTTCCTGCTCGGTGCGCGCGGTGCGGATCGCGTCGAGAAACTCGGGGCTGCGCTCGAAGGCCACGCCCGCACGCTCGCCCAGCAGCAGCGCGCCGGATACGCCCAGCAGCGTCTCGGCCGCCGGGTTGACATAAGCGATGCGATCCTCCGCATCCAGCACCAGTGCGCCGGTGGAAAGGCAATCGAGTCCGGAAAATCCGATGGGAGAGGACGGCGTCATGCTCATGCACCCAGTAGAAGCACTGATTGTGCCAGAGCGTGGTTCTTGACGCTTCAGCGTCTTTAGAACCACGGCCTGCCCCTTGCGGGTAGAGCGTGGTTCTTGACGCATACGACTCCATCCCGCCTCGCGGGACTTCAGTGCGTAGTGGATCGGAGTCCTTTAGGGCTTCAGCGTCTTTAGAACCATGACCTACCCTTTGTGCCCTTCAGGGTGCTTGCGGATGGGGCGTGGTTGTTGCCCCTTCGCCGGTTTGCAACCGCGGGGGCGGTGTATCGAGCTTGTTTTCCGCGAAACGCGGAGGCACCCGTCTTACTTCAGGTTGGCCAGTTCGCGCTGGATGGCGGAGACATTCTGTTCGTGCTGCTGCACGGTCGCGCGCAATTTGTTCACGCGGTTGAGATAGGTGGCATCGGTCGTGCGCTCGCCGGGCTGCAGGCGCTCGCCCAGCGCCAGCTGGCGGCGCGCCTCATCGGCGTTGCGGCGTTCGCCGGCGATTTCGTCCTGCAGCACCTGGCGGCGGATGTCGTCGCGGCGCTTCTGCGTGCCGGCGTCGATGCGCGGAAAATCCGCCGGGCTCGGATTGTAGGACGCGCGTCGAGTGGCCTTGCCCCCGCCCGACAACGACGCCGGGCCGCCCGGCAGGTCGATGCGCTTGGCGCCCTTCTTGTAGACGTCGGTGAACGTGACCTGGCCGTTCTCGTCGACGTACTTGTAGATCTCGGCCTGCGCAGGCGCAGCCAGGGTCAGGCACAGCAGGATGGATAAACGGACGAGGCTCATGGATTCGACTGTAGCGTACCCGATTCTTAACGGTCAAAGGCCGGCGATCTTGAAGCCTCCCGCCGCCTGCGACGCTGCCCCCATGAAAAAGGGCGGCCGAAGCCGCCCTTTTGCCGTGCCGGACAGGAATTACAGCGAGTAGTACATCGCGAATTCGACCGGGTGCGTGGTCATGCGGAACTTGGTGACTTCCTCCATCTTCAGCGCGATGTAGGCGTCGATCATGTCGTTGGTGAACACGCCGCCACGGGTGAGGAACTCGCGGTCCTTGTCGAGCTCTTCCAGCGCCATTTCCAGGCTGTGGCAGACCTTCGGGATCTTCGCGTCCTCTTCCGGCGGCAGGTCGTACAGATCCTTGTCACCCGGATCGCCGGGGTGGATCTTGTTCTGGATGCCGTCGAGGCCGGCCATCATCAGCGCGGCGAAGGCCAGGTAGGGGTTGGCGGTGGGATCCGGGAAGCGGACCTCGATGCGGCGGGCCTTTTCGCTGGCAGCGATCGGGATGCGGATCGAGGCCGAGCGGTTGCGGGCCGAGTAGGCCAGCATCACCGGGGCTTCGAAGCCGGGAACCAGACGCTTGTACGAGTTGGTCGACGGGTTGGTGATCGCGTTCAGCGCCTTGGCGTGCTTGATCACGCCGCCGATGTAGTACAGCGCGGTCTCGGACAGGCCGGCGTAGCCGTTGCCGGCGAACATGTTCTTGCCATCCTTCCACAGCGACATGTGCACGTGCATGCCGGAGCCGTTGTCGCCGACGATGGGCTTGGGCATGAAGGTCGCGGTCTTGCCGTAGGCATGGGCGACGTTGTGCACGATGTACTTGAGGATCTGGGTCCAGTCGGCGCGCTTGGTCAGCGTGCTGAACATGGTGCCAATCTCGCACTGGCCGGCAGTCGCCACTTCGTGGTGAAACACCTCGACCGGCACGCCGGCTTCTTCCAGCGCCATCACCATGGCGGCGCGGATGTCCTGCAGGCTGTCGACCGGGGGCACCGGGAAGTAGCCGCCCTTGACGCCGGGACGGTGGCCGGTGTTGCCGTTTTCGAACTTCTCGGCCGACGACCAGGCGGCCTCTTCCGAGTTGATTTTCACGCCGCAGCCCGACATGTTGTCGTGCCAGGTGATCGAATCAAAAATGAAAAACTCGGGCTCGGGGCCGAAGTAGGCGGTGTCGGCGAGACCGGTCGACTTGAGGTAGGCCTCGGCACGCTTGGCGACGGAACGCGGGTCGCGCTCGTAACCCTTGCCGTCGGACGGTTCGATGACGTCGCAGGTCAGGATCAGCGTGGGCTCGTCGAAGAAGGGGTCCATGTAGGCCGAATTCGGGTCGGCCTTCAGCAGCATGTCGGAGGCCTGGATGCCTTTCCAGCCGGCGATCGAGGAGCCGTCGAAGGGGTGGCCATCCTCGAACCAGTCCTCGGTGACGATGCGCGAGGGGATGGAAACGTGCTGCTCCTTGCCACGGGTATCGGTAAAGCGCAGGTCGACGAACTTGATTTCCTCGTCCTTGATTCTCTTGATGACATCGGCCACGGCCATGCTGAATCTCCTTGAAACTGAAATAAACGGAATGACGAAACGATAGGTAGCGCCAGGATAAATTCAACTTAGCAGCAACCGTGCCATGTATGAAATCGGGCTCGTGGCATTGTGCCACAAGGGCCATGCGACAGGATAGTGCGGCCTCCGCCTCCCGTAGCGCACCACAACAAGGCACCGCACCGAATCAACGCCCTCTTTTGGTGCACATTGCATCGACCTCGGGCTTACATATACTGGAATCGAACAAAAAGGATCGGATCATGGGACGCATCACCGAGTTGCTCGACACCGCCCACGCCCGCAGCCGGGCGAACAACTGGCCCTACGCCGGCGCCCTGCTTCCGCATGAAGCCCACGAATTGCTGCAGATCGCACCCGGTTCACGCCTGATCGACGTACGTTCGCGCGCCGAACTCGAACTCACCGGCATGCTGCCGGATGCGCTGCACATCGAACTGCAGTCCTGGCCAGGCTGGGTCATGAACCCGCATTTCCTCACCCAACTGGCCCAGGCCACCGACCCCGAATCCTTGCTGTTCTTCATCTGCCGCAGCGGCCACCGCTCGCACCGCGCCGCCCAGGCCTGCGCCGAGGCCGGCCGCGGTCATTGCTACAACGTGCTCGAGGGCTTCGAGGGCGACCTCAACAAGGCCACCGGCCACCGCAACGAACTCAACGGCTGGAAGCAGCGCGGCCTGCCCTGGGCCCAGCTCTGAGCCCGCCGCAAACAAAACGCCATCCGGCCCGGCCAGCGGCTAGAATACCGCCGCCATGACCGACCGCTACGCCGTATTCGGGCACCCGATCGCCCATTCCAAATCCCCGCTGATCCACGCCGCCTTCGCCCGCCAGACCGGGCAGGACATGACGTACGAAGCCATCCTCGCGCCGAAGGATGGCTTTGAAGCGAGCGTCGCCGCCTTCGCCTCTGCCGGTGGGCGCGGCGCCAACGTCACCGTGCCGTTCAAGGAAGAAGCGTACAGGCTTGCCACGCAGCTCAGCCCGCGCGCCGAACGCGCCGGTGCGGTCAACACGCTGACCTTCGAATCCGGCGCGATCCGCGGCGACAACACCGACGGCGCCGGTCTGGTCGCCGACCTCACCCGCAACCTGAAGCGTCCGCTTGCCGGCAAACGCATCCTGCTGCTTGGCGCCGGCGGCGCCGCGCGCGGCGTCATCGCGCCTCTGCTCGACCAGCAACCCGCCGCGCTCGTCATCGCCAACCGCACCGTCGCCCGCGCGCAGAAACTCGCCGACCTGTTCGGCCGCGGCGTCATGGCGTGCGGCTTCGACGACACCGGCGACGCCTACGACATTGTTATCAACGCCACCGCCGCCAGCCTCGCCGGCGAACTGCCACCGCTGTCGCCCGCCATCTTCGGCACCGACAGCCTCGCCTACGACATGATGTACGGCCGCGACACGCCCTTCCTCGCCTTCGCGAAGAGCCACGGCGCCGCCACCGCCGACGGCCTCGGCATGCTGGTCGAGCAGGCCGCCGAAGCATTTTTCGTGTGGCGCGGCGTGCACCCCGACACCGCGCCCGTCATCGCCAGCCTGCGCGCCGCATCATGAAAAAGCTGTTCGGCTGGATCGGCAAGGGCGTCGCCGCCGCAATCGCGCTGGTGCTGCTGTATCAGGTGTGGATCTTCGCCCATGTGCTCTGGTGGATCGACCACAACCCGAGTTCCACTTCCTTCATGGAAGCCGGCCTCGCGCGACAGCAGGAGAAGAATCCCGACGCCGAACTGCGCCACAAGTGGGTGCCCTACGATCGCATCTCCATCCATCTCAAGCGCGCCATCGTCGCCGCCGAGGACGCCAAGTTCCTCGCCCACGAAGGCTTCGACGTCGAAGGCATCCAGAAGGCCGTCGAAAAGAACCTGAAGAAGGGCAAGCTCGTCGCCGGCGGTTCCACCATCAGCCAGCAGCTCGCCAAGAACCTGTTCCTCTCCGGCGAACGCAGTTTCATCCGCAAGGGTCAGGAAGCCGTCATCACCCTGATGATCGAATCTACCTGGAGCAAGCGCCGCATCCTCGAGGTCTATCTCAACGTCATCGAATGGGGCAACGGCATCTACGGCGCCGAAGCCGCCGCCCGCCGCTACTACAAGAAATCCGCCGCCAACCTCAGCCGCGACCAGGCCGCGCGCATGGCCGCCATGGTGCCGAACCCGCGCTGGTACGAGAACCACCGCAGCTCGCGGGCGTATCAGAAGCGTGTGGCGCTGATCAAGCGGTATATGGGGAGTGCGCGGGTGCCGCGCTGAAAACGCGGCGTTCAACCCCACGCCGGGGGAAACAACGGGCTCGGTTCATCCCACGTTACAATCGCGGGGCTTCTAACTGCCCCACCCCATGACCGACAACCTCGAAAACCAGTCGCAGGACGACCTCGAAACGCATCTTGCGCAGGTGCAGACGCTGCTCGCCAGGATGCGGCTGGTGGAGGAGCTCGTCCATCGGCAGGGGGGGCCGCGCCAGGATCTGGTGGAGAACCTGGTGCACAAGCAGAACCTGGCCGAGTTGCAACGCAAGCTGGACGAGCTGCACCCGGCGGACGTGGCCTACATCCTGGAGGCGCTGCCGATCGACGAGCGTCTGCTGGTGTGGGACCTGGTCAAGGCGGAGCGCGACGGCGAGATCCTGCTGGAAGTTTCCGACTCGGTTCGCGAATCGCTGATCCAGTCGATGGACAAGGCGGAACTGCTGGCGGCTGCCGAATCGCTCGACACCGACGAGATCGCCGACATCGCGGCCGACCTGCCGCACGACGTGATCCAGGAGCTGCTGACCACGCTCGACGCACAGAAGCGCGCGCGGCTCCAGTCGACGCTGTCCTACCCCGAGGACACGGTGGGCGCGCTGATGGACTACGAGATGGTGACGATCCGCGCCGACGTGACGCTGGAAGTCGCGCTGCGCTATCTGCGCCGGCTGGGCGAGCTGCCGGACCAGCTCGACAAGCTGTTCGTGGTCGACGAGGACGTGCTGATCGGCGTGCTGCCGCTGAAGCGCCTTTTGACCACCGATCCCGAAGCCTCGGTGGCGGCGGTGATGGTCGAGGACGTGGTGAAGTTCCACCCCGAGGACGAGGCGCACGAGGCGGCGCAGGCGTTCGAGCGCTACGACCTGGTGATGGCGCCGGTGGTCGACATGGCGGGGCGGCTGATCGGCCGTCTCACGATCGACGCGGTGGTCGACTACATCCGCGAATCGGCGGATTCCGACATGCTGTCGATGGCCGGCCTGAAGGAAGAGGAAGACCTGTTCTCGACGGTGTGGCGCGCGGCGAAGAACCGCTGGATGTGGCTGGCGATCAACCTCTGCACCGCCTTCGTGGCATCGCGCGTGATCGGCGCGTTCGAGGGCAGCATCGAGAAGCTGGCCGCGCTGGCCGCGCTGATGCCGATCATCGCCGGCATCGGCGGCAACTCGGGCAACCAGACCACCACCCTGATTATCCGCGGCCTCGCGCTCGGCCATATCACGCCGGCCAATGCACGCCGGCTGGTGGTCAAGGAAATCGGCGTCGCCATGCTCAACGGCCTGATGTGGGGCTCGGTGGTCGGCGTCTTCGCCTGGCTGCTCTATGACAACCCCGCACTCGGCGGGGTGATGGCGCTGGCGATGCTGCTGAATCTTCTGGTCGCCGCGCTCGCCGGCATCTTCATCCCGATGACGCTGGAACGCGTGAAGCGCGACCCGGCGATCGGCTCGTCGGTCATGATCACCTTCATCACCGACAGCATGGGCTTCTTCATCTTCCTCGGGCTGGCGACGCTGCTGCTGCTATGAGCGATTGCCTTACCTGGCTTCCTTTGGGCCATGGCAGGTCTTCAGTTACCGTTCGGGCTGAGCCTGTCGAAGCCTGCCCTGAGTTCGCCGCAGCGGCCCTGTACCCACTCGGACATGCCCTTCGATCGTTCGACAAGCTCACGACTCAGGGCGAACGATGCATGGATCACGGCAATGCGTAGCAATACCAACGACATGCAGCACAGCCGCCACCTCTACGCCCGTCTGCTTGGCTACGTGAAGCCATACTGGCGCATGTTCGCGCTGTCGATCGTCGCCCTCGTCCTCACCGCCGCCACCGAACCGCTGCTGCCGGCGCTGTTCAAGCCGCTGCTCGACGAGGGCTTCGTCGCCAAGGACCAGGATTTCATCCGCTGGGTGCCGGTGCTGCTGCTGGCGTTGTTTCTGGTACGCGGCGTCACCAGCTTCGTCAGCACCTATTGCATGGCGTGGGTCGGCAGCCGGCTGGTGATGGATCTGCGCGCGGCGATGTTCGACAAGCTGATGGCGCTGCCGACCCGTTACTTCGACCAGCACCCGAGCGGCCAGCTGATCGCGCAGCTGGCGTTCAACGTGACCCAGGTGACGCAGTCGGCGACCAGTTCGCTCACCACGCTGGTGCGCGACACGGTGACGGTGCTCGGCCTGCTCGGCTATTTGCTGTGGTTGAATTGGCGGCTCACGCTGATCGTGTTCGCACTGGTGCCGCTCACGCTGTGGGTGGTTCGCATCGCGAGCAAGCGCCTGCGCGGGTTGTCGCGCAAGGCACAGCAGAACATCGGCGAGCTGACCCAGGTGGTCGACGAGGCGGTCGGCGGGCATCGCGTGGTCAAACTCTATGGCGGCGAGGAATACGAGCAGGGACGCTTCCGCCACGCCGCCAACCAGGCGCGTCTGTTCGAGATGAAACGCATCGCCGCCAATGCAGTGTACGAGCCGGTGATCCAGTTCATCGCCGCCATCGCGCTGGCCATCATCGTCTTTATCGCCGCCGGCCAGGCGAGCGCGAACACCACCACAGTGGGCGGCTTCGTCGCCTTCTTCATGGCGATGCTGCTGCTGTTCGCCCCGCTCAAACGGCTCACCGCGGTGAACGACCAGCTGCAACGCGGGCTGGCTGCGTCCGAGACCATCTTCGCGCTGCTCGATCAGGACGCCGAGCGCGACACCGGAACCGCGAGCCCTGCACGCGCCGAGGGCCGGCTCGCCTTCCGCGACGTCACGCTGACCTACCCCGGCAAGCAGGCGCCCGCACTCGACCACGTGTCGCTCGACATCGCACCCGGCGAAACCGTCGCGCTGGTCGGCGCATCGGGTTCGGGCAAGACCACGCTCGCCAACCTGGTGCCGCGCTTCTACGATCCCGACGCCGGCAGCCTCGCGCTCGACGGCGTCGACATCCGCGCCATCCGCCTGCAGGCGCTGCGCCGGAATATCGCGCTGGTATCGCAGGACGTCGTGCTGTTCAACGACACGCTGGCGCACAACATCGCCTACGGTGCCCAGCGCGATGCCAGTCCTGATGAAATTCGCGCAGCCTGCGTTGCCGCGCATGCGTGGGACTTCATCCAGGCGATGCCCGACGGACTGGAGACGCTGATCGGCGAGAACGGCATGCGCCTGTCGGGCGGCCAGCGCCAGCGCATCGCCATCGCGCGTGCGATCCTGAAGAACGCGCCCATCCTGATCCTCGACGAGGCGACCTCGGCGCTCGACAACGAATCCGAGCGCCACGTCCAGGCCGCCCTGGAGACGCTGATGCAGAACCGCACCACGCTCGTCATCGCGCACCGCCTCTCGACCATCGAACGCGCCGACCGCATCGTCGTGCTCGAAGGCGGGCGCATCGTCGAAACCGGCAGCCACGCCGACCTGCTGGCAAAGCAGGGCCGCTACGCGCAGCTGCACGCGCTGCAGTTTTCAGCATGAACGCCACCACAAACCCCGGGAGCGTTCGGCCTGAGCCCTTCGACAGCGCTCAGGACAGGCCTGTCGAAGGCCCCGTTTCCGCCCATGCTTCGACAAGCTCAGCACGAACGGAAACAGGGCAGCCCGCCTGGGTAAAACCTTCCCGCTCCCTCGTCACCGCCGCCGGCCGTGCCATCGGCGATTTCCGCATGATCCGCGACGGCGACCGCATCCTGCTCGGGCTCTCCGGTGGCAAGGATTCGCTCTCGCTGCTGCACACGCTGCACCACCTGCAGCAGAAAGCGCCGGTGAGGTTCGAACTGCTGGCGTGCACGGTCGACCCGCAGTCCGACCAGTTCGATCCCTCGCCGCTCAAACCCTACATGGCTGCGCTCGGCGTACCCTACTTTCTCGAATCACAGCCGATTCTGGAAGAGGCGCAAAAGACGCTGACGAAAGACAGCGATTCCTACTGCGCCTATTGCTCGCGCATGCGGCGCGGCATTCTCTATCGCGTCGCCCGCGAGCAGGGCTGCAACGTGATCGCGCTGGCACAGCATCTCGACGATCTGGCCGAGACGCTGATGATGTCGATGCTGTTCGGCGGCAAGCTGAGGACCATGTCGCCGCACTACCTGAACGACGCCGGAGACCTCAGGATCATTCGCCCCTTCGCCTACGCGCGCGAGCGCCAGACCCGCGCCTTCGCCCACGACGCCGGCCTGCCGGTGATCTTCGAGAACTGTCCGGCGTGCTTCGCCAAGCCGCAGCAGCGCTACGCGATGAAGCAGATGCTGGCCGAGCAGGAAAAGCAGCATCCGCGTATCTTCAACAGCCTGCTGACCGCGATGCGGCCGCTGATGGGCGAGCCACCCGCATAGCCCCCTGAAGGGCATGAAGGGGTAGGCCGTGGCTGTAAGGCCGACAAGTCGGCACAGCAACCACGCTCCGCCCGCCTGAGGTTCAGCGCGGCGGCGTGCAGCGCCTGCCTTCGTACTCGAAGCGGTGCAGCGTGTAGGCCTTGCCGTTCCAGCGTTCGACCGGAAAGCAGAACCCGGGACCGCCGACCGAAATGTCCGGCCAGCCGCCGGCCCCCCTGGTCTTGAGAAATTGCGGGATACCGTTGCCGCCGCTCATTGCGCGCCATTTTCCGTCTGCCTGCTTGCTGAGTACCCGGTAGCCCATCCCGACATGGCCGTAGCAGAAGGTGCCGCCTTCGGTCACCACCGCTTCGGGGCGGCCATCGCCGTTCAGGTCTTGCACGTTCTCGATCGTCGCGCCGGAGGTGTTCGGATCGTCCGCGCACATCACCCACATTCCCTTGCGCTGCACCGCGCCTGCGGCCTTGAACAGCGCCATCCTGTCCGCCTCACCGAGCGCACTGCCGGCATCCGCGGCCATTGCCTGCGGCGGGGTCTGCAACAGGCCGAGCAGGACAAGGCCGCCCAGCGTCATGATCGGAATCCTGCCCATTGCCTTCTCCCCTGCCATGGAAACCCTCACCATAGACGGATACGACGGATTTTCCGGCGCCCCCGTTTGCCCGTAGAATCAAGCCTTTGTTTTGTCTGAAATTTCCATAAAGAGAACAAGGTTATGACGGCTTCCTTCATCCCTCCCAAGCGCATCCTCATGGGCCCCGGCCCCTCCGACGTACCGCAGCGCGTGCTCGACGCGATGGCGCGCCCGACGATCGGCCACCTCGACCCCGCCTTCGTCGACCTGATGGAACAGATCAAGTCGATGCTGCGCATGGCGTTCCAGACGCAGAACGCGCTGACCTTCCCGGTGTCTGCCCCGGGTTCGGCGGGGATGGAGATGTGCTTCGTCAACCTGGTGGAGCCGGGAGACAAGGTCATCGTGTGCCGCAACGGCGTGTTCGGCGGCCGCATGCTGGAGAACGTCAAGCGCACCGGCGGCGTGCCGGTGATCGTCGACGACGCCTGGGGCGCGCCGGTCGACCCGGACAAGGTGCGCGACGCCTTCCGCGCCAACCCCGACGCCCGGGTGCTCGCCTTCGTCCACGCCGAGACCTCGACCGGCGCACAGAGCGACGCCGCGACGCTGGCGAAGATCGCGCAGGAAGCCGGCGCGCTGACCATCATGGACTGCGTGACCAGCCTCGGCGGCACCCCGGTGCTGCTCGACGCGTGGGGCATCGACGCCGCGTATTCGGGCAGCCAGAAATGTCTGTCGTGCACGCCCGGCCTGTCGCCGGTGTCGTTCTCCGAGAAGGCGATCGACAGGATCAAGTCGCGCAAGACGCCGGTGCAGAGCTGGTTCCTCGACCTCAACCTGGTGCTCGGCTACTGGCAGTCGGCCGGCAGGCGCACCTACCACCACACCGCGCCGGTCAATCCGATGTACGGCCTGCACGAATCGCTGGTGATGCTGGAGGAGGAAGGCCTGGAGAATTCGTGGGCGCGCCACCGCGCGATGCACGAGACGCTCAAGGCCGGGCTCGAAGCCATGGGGCTGAAATACGTGGTCGAGGAATCCGCGCGCCTGCCGCAGCTCAATTCGATCTACGTGCCGGAAGGCGTCGACGAGGCCGCGATCCGCGCGCGCCTGTTGAACGAATTCAACCTGGAAATCGGCGCCGGCCTGGGCGACATGGCCGGCAAGATCTGGCGCATCGGCCTGATGGGCTATTCCGCCAAGCAGGCCAACATCGATCTCTGTCTGAAAGCATTGAAGGCCTGCCTGGCCTGAAGCGGCACGGCATGGCGGGCGCATTGACGTCCGTCATGCCCGGTCAGCCCGGCTTCATGGACAATCCGGACAGGCACCCAACCACCGACGAGGAGTTGCCATGAAAGCCTATCTGATCGACGCCAACCAGAAAACCGTCAGCGAAACCGACATCGCCGACGGCCTGACCGGCATCCGGCGCCTGATCGGCTACGACTCGGTCGACTCGGAGGAAATCGACGCCAGCGGCGACCGCCTGTTCTTCGACGAAAGCTGCTTCCTGCGCGACCAGACCGGCAAGGGCCGCTTCAAGCTCGACAGCCTGGTGCCGGTCGCCGACAAGGCGGTGATCGTCGGCTCGGACGACGACGGCACGACGCTGCGCGACGTCGCCACCCAATTGACCGCGTTGCAGCAGCGGATCAGCTGGCTATAAGTCCCTCACGCCATCTTCACGACAAGCCCAGCCGCTGCCAGATCGTCGTGCTCGGCCCCGCCTGGTTCATGGTGTAGAAGTGCAGGCCCGGCGCGCCGCCGGTCAGCAGGCGTTCGCACAGATCGGTCACCACATCCAGCCCGAAGGCGCGGATCGACGTCAAATCGTCGCCGTAGCTTTCCAGCTTCTTCCTCAGCCAGCGCGGGATCTCCGCGCCGCAGGCATCCGAGAAGCGCGCCAGCTGCACGTAGTTACCGATCGGCATGATGCCGGGAACGATGGGAATGGACACGCCCAGTGCGCGCGCGTCGTCGACGAAGCGGAAGTAGGCGTCGGCGTTGAAGAAATACTGGGTGATCGCCGCATTGGCGCCGGCGTCGACCTTGCGCTTGAAGTTGGCGAGGTCTTCGGTCCACGAGCGCGCCTGCGGGTGGACTTCAGGATAGGCCGCGACCTCGATCTCGAACCAGTCGCCGGTTTCCTTGCGGATGAAGGCCACCAGTTCGTTGGCGTAATTGAATTCGCCGGCGTCCATGGTGCCGGAGGGCAGGTCGCCACGCAGCGCGACCAGGTGGCGGATGCCCTGGCTTTTGTATTCGTCGAGGATGTCGCGGATGCTCGCCTCGGTCGAGCCGATGCACGACAGGTGCGGCGCGGCTTCCGAGCCACTCGCCTGTATCTCGCGCACGGTCTCCAGCGTGCGGTCGCGCGTCGAGCCGCCGGCGCCGAAGGTCACCGAGAAGAACTTGGGATGGAGCTGCGCGAGCTGCCTGTGCGTCGCGCGCAGCTTCTCCGCGCCTTCCGTCGTCTTCGGCGGAAAGAATTCGAAGCTGTAGGTACGTTCGGTCATGGTTACCCTTTTTTATCGGGGATGAGCGCCGACAGCGCCCAGGCGATCACACCGTAGAGCAGCGCGCCGAGCAGGGCCGAGAAGAAGCCGTGCACCTGGAAGCCTGGCAGCAGCGCGCTGGCGAGCCAGAACAGCAGACCGTTCAGCACCAGGTAGAAGATGCCCAGCGTCAGCACCGTGATCGGCAGCGTGAGGATCGCCAGCACCGGCCGCACCAGCGTGTTGATGAAACCGAGTACCAGCGCCGCGACCAGCGCCGAGCCGAAGCCCGACACCTGGATCGACGGCAGCAGATACGTCACCGCCAAGAGCGCGACGGCATTGAGGATCCACAACAGCAGCAGGCGCATGGCGCGCTCCTTTCAGGCGAGATCGATCAGTAGCGGTAGTGCTCGGCCTTGTACGGACCGGCCTTGTCGACACCGATGTAGGACGCCTGCTGGTCGGTCAGCTCGGTCAGCTGTGCGTTGAGCTTCTTCAGCTGCAGGCGCGCGACCTTCTCGTCGAGGTGCTTCGGCAGCGTGTAGACGCCGACCGGATATTTGCCGGAATCGCGCTCCTGCCACAGTTCCATCTGCGCGATGGTCTGGTTGGCGAACGACGAGCTCATCACGTACGAGGGATGGCCGGTGGCGCAGCCGAGGTTCACCAGGCGGCCCTTGGCCAGCAGGATGATGCGCTTGCCGTCGGGGAAGATCACGTGGTCGACCTGCGGCTTGATTTCTTCCCACTGGTATTTCTCGATGCTGGCGACGTCGATCTCGTTGTCGAAGTGGCCGATGTTGCAGACGATGGCCTGGTCCTTCATCTTCGCCATGTGGTCGTGGTTGATGACGTGGAAGTTGCCGGTCGCGGTGACGAAGATGTCGGCCTTGTCGGCGGCGTATTCCATGGTCACCACGCGGTAGCCTTCCATCGCGGCCTGCAGCGCGCAGATCGGGTCGATCTCGGTCACCCACACCTGGGCCGAGAGCGCACGCAGCGCCTGTGCCGAACCCTTGCCGACGTCGCCATAGCCGGCGACCACAGCGATCTTGCCGGCGACCATCACGTCGGTCGCGCGCTTGATGCCGTCGACCAGCGATTCACGGCAGCCGTAGAGGTTGTCGAACTTGGACTTGGTCACCGAATCGTTGACGTTGATCGCCGGGAACTTGAGCTCGCCACGCGCGTGCATCTGGTACAGGCGGTGCACGCCGGTGGTGGTCTCCTCGGTCACGCCCTTCACCGCGGCGAGACGCACCGAATACCAGGTCGGATCCTTGGCCAGCTTGGCCTTGATCGCGGCGTAGAGCACGCGCTCTTCCTCGCTGGTCGGATTGGCCAGCACCGAGATGTCCTTCTCCGCGCGCGCGCCGAGGTGCAGCAGCAGCGTGGCATCGCCGCCGTCGTCGAGGATCATGTTCGAATAACCGCCATCGGTCCATTCGAAGATGCGGTGGGTGTAGTCCCAGTAATCTTCCAGCGACTCGCCCTTGACCGCGAACACCGGAATGCCGTCCTTGGCGATCGCGGCGGCGGCGTGGTCCTGCGTCGAGAAAATGTTGCATGACGCCCAGCGCACCTGCGCGCCGAGCGCGGTCAGCGTCTCGATCAGCACCGCGGTCTGGATGGTCATGTGCAGCGAACCGGTGATGCGCGCGCCGCGCAAAGGCTGGCTCTTGGCAAACTCGTCACGGATCGCCATCAGGCCCGGCATCTCGGTTTCGGCGATGCGGATTTCCTTGCGACCCCAATCGGCGAGCGCGAGGTCGGCAATAACGTAATCGGCGGTGGAATTGAGTGCGGCGTTCATCACGCCCTCCTTTCGTTCAGAAAAAGAAAACGTGAGCGCCGTTGAAAGGAAGCGTCCCGAGCCTGGCGGGTGAACCGTCGCAGCGCTCCTCGGAACCGAGGCGGCATTCTACCCCCGGAAACGCGAAATGCCGAATGCGGATAGTCGGGGCCTGGATGCCAACAACCCTCGCGCCTGCGTCGGTGATTTTTACACTCGTTTTGAAACCTCACCCACACACACCACCGCAAGCCGTTGTTTTAAATTGGAAACAACAAGACGATGCGCGTAGGAACATATCTTGCATTCCAGCGCGAAGGCCAGCACTTCCCGCTCGGCAACATGATCGGGCCGGTATAACGAACCTAAAAAACCAACAAGAGAAAAACATGAAACAAATGACAAAACTGGCAATAATCGCCGCGGGCTGCTGCATGGCTAACAGCGTGGCGCAGGCGGCAGAAATCCAGAGTATGACCATCCAGGAAATCAGCACCATGTCTGGTGGAATTGGGACTTCTGCAGAGGACGCGATTGTAATAGGCGGCGTGGCGTACGGAGCGGGCTGGTTTAATGGCACAGACCTGGCAGGCACCCCCCTGTTAAGCGCCAACCAGCATTTTTATAGCGCGGGCAGCACCGATGGGGCACTCCTCATGGGAGTGCAGCAGGCGAATAACGCATTTGCTGTTGCGACACTCAGCGGCTACAACCTCAACACGCTACCGGCCGCCCCCTCCGGATCAATCAATGGCGGCGTCATGTCGCTCAGCATGCCCGGGCTGACAATCGAAGCCCGAGGACAGTCCATCACGGCCGCTCCCCAGAATCTGGCAACAAGCATTTCGAAAATCAGCGCGAGCCGATATTTCTACACAGCCGACTGGACGCACGTCGCCAACAACGACGTCCGCTTTTTGAGCTCTGGTGCAGTCAACCCCCTGGCAAACGGATACACATGGCAAGTCCACATGGAAGGGGTTGCAAGCCTGGTACCAACCATCACCCCTGGCAACAAGACGATTGTCAGCATGTCCATCGAAGAGATCGGTAGTCGCTCCGCCGGCTTCAGCAATTCGGCATTGAATGCCGGTGGTGGAAATGCTTACATTGGCTCGCAAACCGGCACACCGTACAGCTTCGTGAGTTCAGGCAGCACTGATGGCGCGATCCAAATGGGCACGACCCAGGATATCGGTGACTTCACGCCCGGTGGAATTCTGGCGGGCAGCGCCGCGATGCCACACACCCGTAACGGCGCGCCCATGGGCACCGTCAAGGATGGAACGCAACTCGAGATTGATCTATCCGGCTGGGAGCTCGACTGGAAGGGTGCGCAATTCATGTTACCCCCCGATGCAGGCACCCTGGTTACTGCCGTCGAGGAAATCGACGAAAGCCATTACTTCTACACGATCGACTGGTCCCATCTGATCACGTCCGATGAAAACAGTCAGTACGCAAACATCAATACATACTGGCACCTGGAAGGCATCCTAGTAACAGCCGTTCCCGAAGCTGAAACCTACGCCATGATGCTGGCCGGCCTGAGCCTGGTGGGGTTGATGACGTACCGCCGTCGCAGGCTGGTTTAAGTTGTAAGCTGCGCCAAGAAAAAGAGCCGGGCAACCCGGCTCTTTTTTATTTCGCGACATAACTTACTCTGCGGCACGCCGTCGCCGCATGAAGCTGACCACCAGCGTCACCACGGTGAGCGGCATCACGTAGCTCAGCATGATGCTGGAATACGCCGGCAGGCTGCCGTGCTGCTGCGCGGCAAGGATGAGATAAAGCACATAGGCGGCGTAGTAGCCGAGGAACAGTGCGCCTTCCCAGCGCGCGATCTCGCGCCCGGTAAGCAGGATCGGCAGGCAGGCGAAGGCGACCGCGAGCATCACCCACAGATCGAAATTGCGCGCGGCGTCCGGCACCGCCAGCCCACCGGCCGACACCACGCCCGCGGCGCCCAGTACAGCCAGCAGATTGAAGATGTTGCTGCCGACGACGTTGCCGACGGCGATGTCGCGCTGGCCGCGCAGTGCCGCGATCAGGGAGGTGGCGATTTCCGGCATCGAGGTGCCGACGGCGACGACGGTAAGGCCGATGACGAGATCGCTCACACCCATCACGCGGGCGAAGGCCACCGCCGCGCCGACCAGCCAGTCGGCGCCCAGAATCAGCAGCGCGAGTCCGCCGATGACGAGCGCCGCCTGCACGCTCCAGTGACGGTCCCATCGGCTGGTCGGGATTTCGCTGGCGAATTCGTCGGTGGTCGCCTGGGTGGCGCGCCGGGACTGCCTGACCAAAAAAATCGTGTAGGCGATCACCAGGGCAAACAGGGCCGCCGCTTCGACACGGCCGATGCCGCCGTCGAGCGACATCGCGACGACCACCAGCGAGGCGCCGATCATGATCGGGATCTCCTGGCGGATGATCTGCTCATGAACGAACAGAGGCGCGATCAGCGCCGACAGGCCAAGAATCAGGAGCACGTTCGCGATGTTGCTGCCGACCACGTTGCCGACCGCGATGTCCACACTGCCTGACAGGGCAGCGTCGACCGATACTGCCATTTCCGGCGCGCTGGTGCCGAAGGCGACGACGGTGAGGCCGACCACCAGCGGCGAGATGCCCCACGACACCGCCAGCCGCGAAGCGCCGCGTACCAGGGCTTCGGCGCCGGCGACCAGCGCGACGAGCCCCAGCACGAACAGCAGCGCCTGCGTCAGCATGGCTTACAGTCCGGCTGCCGCCTTCAGTGCCGCCGCCTTGTCGGTGACTTCCCAGGTGAAATCCGGCTCGTCACGGCCGAAGTGGCCGTAGCTCGCGGTGCGGGTGTAAATCGGCCGCATCAGGTCGAGCATCTGGATGATGCCCTTGGGACGCAGGTCGAAGTGGCTCTGGATCAGTTCGACGATCTTCGCCTCGGGGACCTTGCCGGTGCCGAAGGTGTCGACCATCAGCGAGGTCGGCCTGGCGACGCCGATCGCGTAGCTGATCTGCACCATGCAGCGCTCGGCCAGGCCGGCGGCGACGATGTTCTTCGCCACGTAGCGGCCGGCGTAGGCGGCCGAGCGGTCGACCTTGGACGGATCCTTGCCGGAGAACGCGCCGCCGCCGTGCGGGGCTGCGCCGCCGTAAGTGTCGACGATGATCTTGCGGCCGGTGAGGCCGGCGTCGCCCATCGGGCCGCCGACGACGAAGCGGCCGGTGGGGTTGACGAGGTAGCGCGTGTCGGCGGTGAGCATGTCCTTCGGCAGTACCGGCTTGATCACTTCCTCGATCACCGCCTCGGTCAGCACGGCGTGCGAAACCTCGGGGTGGTGCTGGGTCGAGAGCACGACGGTGTCGATCGAGTGCGGCTTGCCGTCGACGTAGCGGATCGACACCTGCGACTTGGCGTCGGGGCGCAGCCACGGCAGGCGGCCGTCCTTGCGCAACTCGGACTGGCGCTCGGTGAGGCGGTGCGCGAGGTAGATCGGCATCGGCATCAGGGTGGGCGTCTCGGTACAGGCGTAGCCGAACATCAGGCCCTGGTCGCCGGCGCCCTGGTCGAGGAACAGGCCCTCGCCCTCGTTCACGCCCTGCGCGATGTCGGGCGACTGCTTGCCGACCGCGACCATCACGGCGCAGGTGTGGTAGTCGAAGCCTTTTTCCGACGAGTCGTAGCCGATGCGCTTGATCGTTTCGCGCGCGGTCTGGCTGAAGTCGATGACGGCGGAGGTGGTGATCTCGCCGGCGATCACGACGAGGCCCGTGGTCAGCAGCGTCTCGCACGCGACGCGGGCATGTTTGTCCTGGGTTAGAATCGCGTCGAGAACCGCATCCGACACCTGATCCGCCATCTTGTCGGGATGCCCTTCAGACACCGACTCAGACGTAAAAATGAAATCCTTCTGCATGACAGCTCCTGTAGTCCCGATTACCGACTGCGTAACCGGCTCGTGGGACCAACGGAGCGGCGACGCTTTAGCTGTATTTGTATCCCGCCCGCAAGTTGTCAAGATTAACCCGGCGGCTCCCGCATTCTCCCCCGCCCCGGCCCCCGGCGTCAATCCTCGGTGATGTTCCTGCTCAAGCTGCTGGCCCGTCTGCCGCTGCCGCTGCTGAATGGCCTCGGCATCGTGCTCGGCTGGCTGATCTACTGGGCACCGGGCCGTCACTCCGGGCGTATGCGCCACAACCTGTTCGCCAGCGGCCTCTGCACGCCCGGGCGCGATTGCCGGCGACTGCTGCGCCGCACCATCGGCGAGGCCGGCAAGGCCGTCGTCGAGCTGATTCCGGTGTGGCTGCGGCCGTACGAGCAGGTACTCAGGCTGGTGCGCGGCACCAGCGGCTGGGAGCAGATCGACGCCGCACGTGCAGCGGGCAAGGGCATCATCCTGATCGCGCCGCATCTCGGCTGCTTCGAGATCATCAATCTGTACGCCGCGTCTCGCCATCCTTTCACCGCGATGTACAAACCGCCGCGCAACGCCTTTCTCGACCGGTTGATGCTGCTCGGGCGCGAGCGTGGGCAGGCGACGCTGGTGCCGACCGATCTGTCGGGCGTGCGCGCGCAGCTCGCCGCGCTGAAACGCCATGAGGCGATCGGCATTCTGCCCGACCAGGTGGCGACCGGCGGCGACGGCGTGTGGGCGCCGTTCTTCGGCCGTCCCGCCTACACGCCGACGCTGGTCGCCAGCCTGCAGCGCAAGACCGGCGCGGCAGCCTTTTTCGTAGCCGCAGAACGGCTGGGCTGGGGACGCGGCTACCACCTGCATGCGTTTCCGCTGGGCGAGCCCTTGCCGGAAGACAAGGCAGCAGCGGCCACCCGCATCAACCAGGCGGTGGAAGACATCGTGCGGCGCTTCCCGACGCAATACCTGTGGAGCTACAACCGCCACAAGCGTCCCGGCGGCGCGCCCGATCCTTACGATCCGACCGCCGCATGAATCCGCCCGCCGCCGCCAGTCTGTGGCGCCCGTCGCTGTGGCCGGTCTGGCTCGGCGTCGGCTTCCTGTGGCTGCTGCACTGGCTGCCGCTGCCGCTGCAGGCAATGCTGGGCAACGCGCTCGGCTGGCTGCTCTGGCTCAAGCCGGGCAAGCGGCGGCGCGTCGTCGCCACCAACCTCGCGCTGTGCTTCCCCGAGGTGCCGGAGGCGGTGCGCCGCCGCTGGCAACGCCAGACCTTCCAGGCGTCGATGCGTGCCGCGCTCGAGCACGGCGTGCTGTGGTGGAGCTCGGACGCGCGCCTGCGCCGCCTGATCCGCATCGACAATCCGGACGCCGCACGCGGCGACGGCGTGCGGCCGGTGATCTGGCTGGCGCCGCATTTCGTCGGGCTCGACATGGGCGGGGTGCGGTTGACCATGGACTACGCCATCGCTTCGATGTATGCCCCGGCGAAGGATCCGGTCAGCGACAAATTCGTGCGCCATGGCCGCACGCGCTTCCGGGACATCGTGCTGATCGCGCGTCACGAGGGCATCAAGAAGACGCTCGGCGCGATCAGGTCGGGGCGGCCTTTCTACTATCTGCCCGACCAGGACCACGGCCGCCACAACGCGGTGTTCGTGCCCTTCTTCGGCGTGACGGCCGCCACGGTGTCGGCGCTGCCGCGACTGGCGAAGCTCACCGATGCCCAGGTGATCCCGGTGATCACGCGCCAACTGCCGTGGGGGCGCGGCTACGCGGTGCGCTTCTACCCGCCGTGGGAAAACTACCCGAGCGGCGATCTGGACGCCGACGTCGCGCGGATGAACGCCTTCATCGAGGCGCGCATCCGCGAAATGCCCGCGCAGTACCTGTGGCTGCACCGCCGTTTCAAAACCCGCCCGGCGGGCGAACCCGGCCTGTATGCCTGAACCGCACACCGTCCTGTCGCGCCTGACCGACGCCGAGGTCGACGCCGTCGCCGCGCTGGCACGCACCGTGTGGCAAGCCACCTATCCGGCGCTGATCCCGCAGGCGCAGATCGACGCCATGCTCGCCGACCGCTACGCCACCGACCGCATCCGCGCGCAGCTCGACGATCCGCATCACGCCTGGCGGGTGGCGCACCAGGGCCTTGTCCTGGCCGGCTTCGCCCACGCCGTGCGCGACGATGCGGGCTGCAAGCTCGACAAGCTCTACGTGCACCCGGACCATCAGCGCGGCGGCGTCGGCGCCGCGCTGATGCAGGACATCGAAACCTGGGCCCGCGCGCAGCAGGCCACCCGCCTGCGTCTGCAGGTCAACCGCGGCAACGCGCAGGCGATCCGTGCCTACGCGAAATACGGCTTCCACATCGTCGAATCGCGCGTGTTCGACATCGGCGGCGGTTTCGTGATGGACGACCACATCATGGAGAAGGCCCTGTGAGTGCCGCGATTCTCCTGGCCGATGAATCATGGCCGGCTATCGCCGGAGCAGGCCTGGCGCTACACTTGCCAGCTATCCGGATCCGCTCGGGTGTCACGCATGCGGCCACATCGCAGCGCCACGACCTCGCGCAGGATTTCCTCAGGCAGTTCAGGGCATGAACCCCCACATGGGCACACGACTCCGTTTCACCAAAATGCAGGGCCTCGGCAACGACTTCGTCGTCTTCGACGGCGTCAGCCAGGCCGTCTCGCTCACTCCTGAGCAGTGCCGCCGCATCGCCGACCGCCATTTCGGCGTCGGTTGCGACCAGATCCTGCTGGTCGAGGCCGCGACGCAGCCTGATGTCGATTTCCGCTACCGCATCTTCAACGCCGACGGCGGCGAGGTCGAGCAGTGCGGCAACGGCGCGCGCTGCTTCGTGCGCTTCGTGCACGACCACGGCCTCACCGACAAGCCGGCGATCCGCGTGGAAACCGCGTCCGGCGTGATCGAGCCGCACCTGCTCGACAGCGGCCTGGTGAAGGTGAACATGGGTGCGCCGCGCTTCGCGCCGGCCGAGATCCCCTTCGTCGCCGACGCCGAGGCGCTCACCTACCCGCTCAAGGTCGGCCAGCACGTGATCGAGATCGCGGTGGTGTCGATGGGCAACCCGCACGCGGTGCTGCGGGTGAACGACCTCGACAGCGCGCCGGTCGACATCCTCGGCGCCGCGATCGAATCGCACGCGCGCTTCCCGCAGCGCGTCAACGCCGGCTTCATGCAGGTGCTGACCCCGCACGACATCCGCCTGCGCGTCTACGAGCGCGGTGCCGGCGAAACGCTCGCCTGCGGCACCGGCGCCTGCGCCGCGGCAGTCGCCGGCATCCGTCAGGGCTGGCTGCAGAGCCCGGTCAGCGTGCATACCCGCGGCGGCGACCTCGTCATCGAATGGGCCGGCCCCGGGCACGCGGTGCTGATGACCGGCCCCGCCGAAACCGTATTTGAAGGAGAACTCGAACTCTGATGGACACGCCCCAACTCGATCCCCAGGCGATTGCCGACTATCTCACGCGGCACGCGAATTTCTTCAACGACTTCCCCACCCTGCTGGCGGACCTGCACATCCCGCATCCGCACGGCACCCACGCGGTGTCGATGAGCGAGCGCCAGCTGATTGCGATGCGCGACAAGGTGCGCATGCTGGAGAACAAGCTCGCCGAACTGATCCAGTTCGGCGAGGAGAACGACGGCATCTCGGAAAAGCTGCATGCGATGACATTGGCGCTGGTGACCGCCAGCCAGCCGCAGGACATCGTCGCCGCGCTGGCGATCCACCTGCGCGACGGCTTCGCGGTGCCGCACCACGCACTGCGCGTCTGGACGCTGACGGGCGAGCCGGCGCCCGGTCTCGACGCCCCCGTGTCGCAGGCGGTCCGCGATGGCGTGGCTGCGATGCCGCATCCGGTATGCGGTCCGCTCGCGCTCCCCGAGGCCAGCGACTGGTTCGGCGAAATCTCGCCGCACCTGCGCGCCTTTGCCTGCATTCCGCTGCGCCCCGCGCCCGCCGCCGCGCCCGTCGGCGTCCTGGTGCTGGCCTCCGAGGAAGCCAAGCGCTTCTACCCCGGCATGGGCACGCTCTACCTGGATCGCTTGAGCCAGCTGGTCGGCGCCGCGCTGGTACGGATGCAGGGGTGACCCCCGTCGAGCGTTATCTGCAGCACCTCGCCGCCGAACGGCGGCTGTCGCCGCATACCGTCGCCGCCTACCGGCGCGACCTCGACACCCTCGTCCGGCTCACGGACGGCAAGCCGCTGGATACGCTGACCGTCACCGACGTCCGCGGCGCCATCGTCAAACTGCGTGCCCGGCATCTCGCCGCCACCAGCGTGGCACGCCAGCTGTCGAGCTGGCGCGGCTTCTATGTCTTCGCCTGCCGCCGCCTCGGCTACCCGGGCAATCCCTGCACCGGCCTGCGCCCGCCCAAGGCCGCGCGCGCACTGCCGGAAAGCCTGTCGCCCGACGCCTGTGCGCAGCTGCTCGACGCACCCGACTCCGCCGACCCGATACTGGCCGCGCGCGACCACGCGATGTTCGAGCTGCTCTATTCGTCCGGCCTGCGGCTGGCAGAACTGGTCGGGCTCGATCTCGCCGACGTCGATCTGCGCACAGGCGAAGCCAAGGTCACCGGCAAGGGCAGCAAGACCCGCATCGTGCCGGTAGGGCAGCAGGCACTGGCGGCGCTGACCGCCTGGCTGCCGCTGCGCGCGCCCCTGGTCCGCGACAACACGTCCGCGCTCTTCGTCAGCCAGCGCGGCACCCGCCTGACCCCGCGCAGCGTGCAATTGCGGCTCGAACGCCGGGCGCGGCAGGCGGGCCTCGGCCAGCACGTTCATCCGCACCTGCTGCGGCATGCCTTCGCCACCCACGTCCTGCAATCGTCCGGCGACCTGCGCGCAGTGCAGGAGATGCTCGGCCACGCCAGCATCAGCACGACGCAGGTCTACACCCATCTCGACTGGCAGCACCTCGCCAAGGTCTACGACCAGGCGCATCCGCGCGCACGCAAGAAAGGCTGATCCTGCAGAGGTAAGCGGCCACACCGCCCGAAACGACGGTTTTGCGTGCACTTCAGAATCGGCCCGGCCCGCCGATTCACCCCGTATGCGCCTCCATCCGCCCGCCCTGCTCACCCGCCTCGTACATACCCTGCACCCGGCCCGTCTCAGCACCCAGGGCCGCGTCACCGGCGCCACGCTACTGATCCTCGGAGCGGTCCTCGTGCTGGCGGGACAGCAAGCGCTGAGCATCGCCCGCCAGGACGCCGACGCTGCCCTGCGGGTACAGGCGACGGCGCAGCTGGCCGCGCTGTCGCAAGCGGTCGCCGACCCCGCCATCCGCGGCGACCTGCCGGCCGTACAGGCGAACCTGCGCATCCCGATCACACAGGGCAACCTGCGCTACGTCGAATACACCACGCCCGACGGGCACATCCTGCGTCAGGAAGCAACGCTTCCTGCCAGCGGTCGACCGGACTGGTTTGCCGCGTTGACCGATCTGGACGTTCCGGTGATGCAGGAGCCCCTGATTCTCGGTGGCGCCTACCATGGCAGCCTGGTGATCCAGCCGTCCTCCCATGCGTACGAGGATTTCCTGTGGCACCTCGGCACCCGCCTGTTCCTGCTGCTGGGCACCGCCTTCGCCCTGCTCGGCTGGCTGACGCACATCCTGCTGCGCATCAACCTGAAGGATCTGACGCCGCTGCGCGCGACCGCACGCCAGATCGAGGCGGGCAATTACAGCGTACGCATTCCTGTCCGCCCCGGCAGCCCGCCCGAACTGCAGGAAACCACACGCGCGTTCAACACCATGAGCGCGGCGCTGGAACGCCTGCTCACCGATCTCGGCGAACAGCAGAAGGCGCTCGACAGCGCGGCCAGCGTGTCCGAATCGGATCTTGCCGGCAACATCACCTTCGCCAACGATTTGTTCTGCATCATCAGCGGCTACACCCATGAGGAACTGATCGGCCAGAACCATCGCCTTCTCAATTCGGGTATACACCCGCCGTCGTTCTTCCACGATCTGTGGGCCACGATATCGAGCGGCCGCACCTGGCGCGGCGAGATCTGCAACCGGGCCAAGGACGGCCGGCTGTTCTGGACCGCATCGACCATCATTCCGATCAAGGACGACGACGGTCTGCCCATGAAGTACCTGTCGATCCGCTTCGACATCACCCAGCGCAAGCTCGACGAGACGGCCCTCAGCAACGAGAAGGAACGCTGGCAGGTCACGCTGCAGTCGATCAACGACGCCGTCGTCGTCACCAACGCACACAACCAGGTGACCTACCTCAACCCGGCCGCCGAAAGCCTGCTCGGCGTCGCGCTCGAGGACGCGCTGCTCAATTCCCTGAGCGACGTGATGCGGCTCGACCAGATGGGCGGCGACGACGATGCACCGGCCTGCTTCCTGCCGTCGGCCACCGCGCTGCGCGGCCAGACCGGCTCGGCCCAGCTGCAGACGCGCTTCGGCCAGCGGCTCGCAATCAGCTACAGCTGCGCGCCGCTGACCGGCCACGGCGGTGCCGGCGCCGTCTACGTGCTGCGCGACGAAACCGAAAAGAAGGAACTGCTCGACAGCCTGCGCGAGATGGCTTTCCACGACACGCTGACCACGCTGCCGAACCGCCGTGCGGTTGAAGGCCGCCTCGAACGCGCGCTGCGCACCGCACGTGAAGCGTCGCAGCAGCATGCGTTCTGTTACATCGATCTCGACCAGTTCAAGCTGGTGAACGACACCTGCGGCCATGCCGTCGGTGACGCCCTGCTGATGGACATCGCCCAGACTATGCAGGCGGCACTGCCCGAGCGAGCCTACCTCGGGCGGCTCGGGGGCGACGAATTTGGCCTGATCCTGTTCGATACCCGCGCGGACGAGGCGAACAAGGTGTGCCGCCAGCTGGTGCAGCGCATCCGCGACTTCCGCTTCGAACACAAGGGTCGCCGCTTCACGCTCGGCGCCTGCGCCGGCATCGCCCTCATCACGCAGGGGGCGACCACCGCCGGGGAAATCATGGTGCAGGCCGACATGGCGTGCTACCGCGCCAAGTCGGAAGGCAGCGGACGCGTGCTGGTGTACGAGGCTGACGAGGTCGGCTTCCGCCGGCTGGAAGCGGAAATGGGCTGGGCGGCGGATTTCGCACAGGCGCTGGAAGCCAACCAGTTCCTGCCCTACCGGCAGCTGATCCAGCCGGTGACGGCAGGCGGCCAGCCGCACTACGAGGTGCTGATCCGCTGGCAGCGCAACGGCGTGCTCGAAGGGCCGGCCAAGCTGCTGCCCGCGCTCGAGCGCTACGGACAGGCGCCCATCCTCGACCGCTGGATGGTGGAATCGGTCATCGCCTACCTGGCCCGGCAGCCGGACGACAACGCGGTGTATTTCATCAACCTGTCGGGCAAGACCGTGGCCGACGAGTCCTTCCTCGGTACCGTGTGCCACCTGCTCGACCACTACGGCGTCGAAGGATCGCGCGTCGGCTTCGAGGTGACGGAAACCGCTGCCGTGGTCAACCTGAACGATGCGCAGCGCCTGATCCACGGCCTGCGCGGACGCGGCTGCCAGTTCGCGCTCGACGACTTCGGCCGCGATGCCTCCTCGTTCTTCTATCTCAAGCACCTGCCGGCCGACTTCCTCAAGATCGACGGAGCCTTCGTGCGCGGCATGCTCGACGACCGTCGCGACCAAGCCATCGTGCGCTCGATCGCGCAGCTCGCACGCGACTTCGGCATGCATTCGGTGGCCGAGCAGGTGGAGGACGCCGACATGGCCGCGCTGCTGGCCGACATGGGCGTCGACTACCTGCAGGGCTACCACGTCCATCGCCCGGAGGCCTTCCCCTGCTGGCAACCGGCCGGCAATCAGATGGCGGCCGGCGGCCGCCCGGCCCACCTCACCCTGATCAGGTGATCTTCGTCTCGGCGGCCCCGGCAACCGGATCCGGGTAGCGCATGTCGAGCCCCTCCAGCGTCTCGATCAGCAGGCGCGACACCCGCAGGTTGCGCGCCAGCTTGCTATTGGCGGGAATGACGTGCCACGGCGCGTATTCGGTGCTGGTCGCCGATAGCGCCGCCTCGTAGGCGTCCATGTAGTCGTCCCACTGCGCGCGCACGGCGAGATCGCCCGGCTGGAACTTCCACTGCTTCTCGGGATCGTCGCGGCGCGCCTCCAGCCGCCTCTTCTGCTCGTCCTTCGAGATGTGCAGGTAGAACTTGAGGATCGTGGTGCCGGTTTCCGCCAGCATGCGCTCGAAGTCGTTGATCTGCCGGTAGCGCCGCCTGCACTCGGCTGCATCGATCCAGCCGTTGACACGGGTCACCAGCACGTCCTCGTAGTGCGAGCGGTTGAAGATGCCGATTTCACCGGCGCCCGGCACGTGCTGATGCACCCGCCACAGATAATCCTTCGCCAGTTCGTGCGGCGTCGGGGCCCTGAAGCTCGCCACCCGCACCCCGAGCGGATCGACGCCCTGGAACACATGGCGAATGGTGGAATCCTTGCCGGCGGTGTCCATCGCCTGCAGCACGACCAGCAGGCGGTGCTTGCCTTCCGCGTAGAGCAATTCCTGGAGCGTTTCCAGCTTCGCCCGATAGGCGTCGAGCTGTTCGCGTGCCGCGTCCTTGTCCTTGCCGACGATGGCGTCGGCGTCCGGGTCCCATTTCGACAATTTGACCCGGGTAGCGGGCTTGATGCGGGTATCGACAGGTTTCACAGCGCCTCCTGCGGTGGAATCAGCGTGATCCAGTCGCCCACTGCGTTGCGGATCTCCGCCAGCGTGAGGTGCCGCATCAGCGCGCGGTTGCCCGGCGCCATCTGGTTCCAGGCGCAGCGCATGCTGCGCAGGGCCGGCTGGGCCGGAGCGCGCAGACGAAAGGTGGTGACGTAGTAAAGGAAGCTCGGCTCGCCGTCGTCATCGATGACGACATGGCGCACCTGGTGCAGGGGCAGGGGCGCCGTGGCGGAAACCGGGTCGATGCTGCGCGTCACGCGCCACACCTCGAAGCGCCCCGGCTGCAGGGTCTGCGGCGCGGCGCCGACGGTGTCGAGCTCGACCACGCAGAAGGGATCATGCTCCTGCACGCTGTTGCGCGGCACGATGCGGCCGTACTGCAGCCGCACCGTCGCGGCGTCGGCCGGTATCGTCAGCGGGCGGTTGAGCTGCACGCTCCAGCCCGTCGTCCAGGCGTAATGGGGGGAGGCCGGGTCGGGCGACTGCAGCGCCGTGCATCCTCCCAGCAACAGGGTGCCCAGCAACGCAAGCGTCTTCATGTCTCCTCCTCGCAACGTGCCTCACGTCATTCCTGTTTAACCCGGAACCACGCCGCATACAAGGCCGGCAGGAAAAACAGCGTGAGGAAGGTCGCCGCGATCAGGCCGCCCATCACCGCCACCGCCATCGGCCCCCAGAAGATCGAGCGCGACAGCGGAATCATCGCCAGCACCGCCGCCGCCGCGGTCAGGCTGATCGGGCGCATGCGCCGCACCGTCGACTCGACGATCGCGTCCCATTGCGTGAGACCGCGGGCGATGTCCTGGCGGATCTGGTCGACCAGAATCACCGAGTTGCGCATGATCATGCCGGCCAGCGAAATGATGCCGAGCAGCGCGACGAAGCCCATCGGCCGCCCGCTCACCAGGAGCGCGATCGCCACCCCGATGAGGCCGAGCGGTGCGGTCAGCACCACCAGCAGCGAACGCGAGAAGCTGCCGAGCTGCAGCATCAGCAACGTGAAGGTGGTGATCAGGATCAGCGGCCACGACGCCCCGATCGCCGCGTTGGCCTTGGCGCTGCTTTCGACCGGGCCGCCGATCTCGAGGCGGAAGCCCTGCGGCAGCTGCGCCCGGAATTCGGCCACCTGCGGCGCGATGGCGTCGATGATGGTCGCCGGCTGGGTCTTGCCGACCGGATCGCCGCGCACCGAAATCGTCGGCAGGCGGTCGCGCCGCCAGATCACCCCGTCCTCGAACACCGGCTGGAAGGTGGCGATCTGCCCCAGCGTCACGCTCTGGCCGTCGAACTGGCCGATCGGAATCGATCGCAGCGCGTCGACGTCGCGGTGTTCGCTGCGCGGCGTGCGCAGCACCACGTCGATCAAGAGGTCGTCCTCGCGGAACTGGGTGACGGCCACGCCCGACAGCTGCAGCGCCACCAGCCGCCCGACGACGTTGGAACTGAGGCCGAGCGCCTTGATCTTGTCCTGGTCGAGCTGCGCCTTCACCGCCAGCGACTGCTCGTTCCAGTCGAGATTCACCGCCGTCACCTGCGGCGCGCCAGCGAGGATGCGGCGCAGCTTCTCGGCCTCGGCCTTGAGCTGCGGGATATCGTTGCCCGACAGGCGGTACTGCACCGGATAGCCCGATGGCGGGCCATACTCGAAGCGCACCGCACGCCCGCGCACGTTGGGGAAATCGCTGTCGAACAGCTGGCGGAGGCGGGCGATGATGCGCTCGCGCGCCGGCACGTCGTGCGCGATCACCACCAGCTGCGCGAAGTTGCGGTTGGCGAGCCGCTGGTCCAGCCCCAGCACGAAGCGCGGCGCGCCCTGGCCAACGTAGTTGAGCACGTGCGCCACGTCCTTGTCCTGGCGCAGCAGGGATTCGAGCCGCACTGCCTCGGCGTGCGTCGCCTCGTACGAGGCCCCCTCCGGCAGCCACATCTCGACTAGGATCTCCAGCCGGTCGGACGACGGGAAGAACTGTTTCTCCACGCGCTGCATCGCCGCCACGCCGACGACGAGCGCGACGACGGTGAGCGCGATGACCGTCCAGCGCCGCTGCACGCACCAGGTCACCGCGCCACGGAAGCGGCGGTAGAACGGCGTGCGGTAGGCGTCGTCCTCGTCCTCGACCGCATGCGCCGGCTTCAGCAGCGCATGGCCGAAATAGGGCGTGACGACGACCGCGACCAGCCACGACGCCAGCAGCGCGATCGTCGTCACCGCGAAGATCGCGAAGGTGTACTCGCCCACCACCGACTTGGCGAGCGCGATCGGCAGGAAGGCGGTGGCGGTCAACAGGGTGCCGGTCAGCATCGGGAACGCAGTCGACTGGAACGCGTAGGTCGCCGCCTCGAAGCGGCTCCAGCCGGCTTCCAGCTTGTGCGCCATCATCTCGACCGCGATGATGGCGTCGTCGACCAGCAGGCCGAGCGCGATGATCAGGGCGCCGGTGGAAATGCGGTGCAGGTCGATGCCGAAGAACCACATCGCAGTGAAGGTGATCGCCAGCACCACCGGGATCGACAGCATCACCACCAGGCCGGCGCGCCACTTCAGCGCGAGGAAGGTGACCGCCAGCACGATGGCGAGCGCCTCGGCGAAGGCCTTCATGAACACGCCGACCGCGCTCTTCACGATGCGCGGCTGGTCGTGGATCTGGTGGATCTCGAGTCCGACCGGCAGCGTCTTCTGCAGCGCATCCATCGCGGCCGTGACGTCGCGCCCCAGCGCCAGCACGTCGCCGCCGTCGGCGAGCGAGACGCCGAGCAGCACCGCCGGCTCACCCTGCGAACGGATCTCGTGGGCCGGCGGATCCTCGTAGTGCCGCCTCACCTCGGCGATGTCGCCGAGGCGCAGGCTGTGCGCGCCCACCTGAATGATGGTCTCGCGCAGCCGCTCGACGTCGGAATAGGGCCCCGACACGCGCAGCGGAATCGACAGCGTCGCATTGTCGACCCGGCCGTTCGCCACCACCCCGTTCTGTTCCTGCACCGCCTGCATGATCTGCTGCGGCGTGACGCCGAGGGTGGCGAGCTTCTGCACTGGCACCTCGATGTAGATCTTCTCCGGCACGATGCCGAACAGCTCGACCTTGCCGACGTTGGCCAGGCGGCGCACCTCGCGCTGCGCATCCTCGGCCACCCGGCGCAGTTCGGCGCGCGAAAAACCGTCTCCGGTGAAGGCGTAGATCGAGCCGAAGGTGTCGCCGAACTCGTCGTTGAAGAACGGTCCCTGCACGCCGGCCGGCAGCTGCGACCCGAGGTCGCCGATCTTCTTGCGGATCTGGTACCACGCTTCCGCGACGTCGCGCCCGCGCACGGTTTCCTTGAGATTGACGAACAGCGCCGTCTCGCCCGCCTTGGCGTAGCTCTGCACATAGTCGAGCTCGGGCATTTCCTGCAGCTTCTTCTCGATGCGCTCGGTCAGCTGCTCGGACACTTCCTGCGCGGTCGCCCCCGGCCACTGCGCCTGGATCAGCATGGTCTTGAAGGTGAACGGCGGGTCCTCGGCCTGGCCGAGCTCGAAGTACGAACGCACCCCGAGCAGCAGGATGAGGATAACGAAGAAGCGCAGCAGCGCCGGATGCTCGATCGCCCAGCGCGACAGGTTGCCGCGCCCCGGCACGAAGTGCGGCGCGGCGCTCATTTCGACCGCGTCTGCACCAGACGGACCGCCTGCCCCGGCGCCAGCTTGTGCACGCCCGCCGTCACCACCCACTCGCCGGCGGCAAGGCCCGACACGATGGCTGCGCGCTCACCGGCAAGGGTCCCGATCTGCACGCTGCGTGCCGCCACTTTCTGCGTCTTGCGGTCGACCACCCAGACCTGCGGCCGGCCGTTGACCCGGAACAGCGCAGACTGCGGCACCGACAGGCTCGGTGCCGTTTCCCGGCTCGCGTCGACGGTGGCGGTCATGCCGAGTTTCACGTCGGCATCAGGCTTCACGAAACGCACCCACGCGCTGTAGGTCCGGCTGGCCGGGTCGGCCATCGGCGACAGTTCGCGCAACCGGCCGGCGTAGCTGCGGTCCGGCAGCGACCACAGGCGGATCGTCAGATCCTGCGCCGTACGCAAGCTGTCGAGCGCATTCTCCGGCACGTCGATGCGCACTTCCAGCTCGCCGGTGCGCGCCAGCTGCGCCAGCGGCTGGCCGGCAGCGACCACTTGCCCGGCCTCGAAATCGATCGCGGTCACCACCCCGGCATGCGGCGCGGTCAGTCGCGTGTAGGCCTGCTGGTTGCCCTGGCGCGCAGCCTCGGCGCGCAGCTGGCGCACCCGCGCCTGCGCCGCATCGGCGCTGGTGCGGCGGCGGTCGAGCTCGGCCTGGGAAATGAAGTTCTGCGCCCGCAGTTCGGTGAAGCGCTGCAGGTCCTGCTGCGCCAGCCGCGCCTCGGCCTCGGCCGCGGCGAGCTGCGCCTGCGCGGCACGCACCGCCAGCGCATAGTCCTGCGGATCGAGGGTGGCGAGCGTCTGACCGGCCTTCACCGCGCTGCCGACCTCGACCTGGCGTGCGCTGATGCGACCACCGACGCGGAAGGCCAGTGCGGTTTCGTAGCGGGCACGCACCTCGCCGGCGTAGCGCGTGCGGTTGTCCGAGGCATGCATGCCGACCTGTTCGGCGCGCACCGGGCGGATGTCAGGGGGGGGCGTCGACGCTTCACGGCCACAGCCGGTGAGCAGGGCGACGGCAATCCATGCAGTAAATAGGGGATTCATGGCGGGATTATCGCGTAATCCCGGGCGAACGCCCATGCGATTCCCCGGTCTGCCGTCCCGGGGTTGCACGCCGGCCGCAGGACGTTCAGACTGCCCCCCTTCGCAACCGGGACAACCGGCCAGATACGACCCCTTGTTTTCCCTGGAGTACCGCAATGCCCGCCTCACCCAAGCCCCTCACCGAAGCCGCCCTGCTGAAGATGCCGGCGTCCGCCTACATGAACGCCGAGCAGCTGGCCTTCTTCCGCAACCGTCTGGAAACGCTGCGCGACGAAATGCTGAGCAATGCGGCCGACACCACCGAGCACCTGAAGGAAAACGAGAATTTCGCCGACCCCAACGACCGCGCCACGGTCGAGGAGGAGCACATGCTGGAACAGCGCGTGCGCGACCGCGAACGCAAGCTCCTGAAGAAGATCAACAAGGCGCTGGCGCGCATCGACAGCGGCGAATTCGGCTGGTGCCTGGAGACCGGCGAGCCGATCGGCATCCCGCGTCTGCTGGCCCGCCCCACCGCCGAGTATTCGATCGAGGCACAGGAACGCCACGAGCAGCTGGAAAAGCTGCACGCCTGAACCCTGCCGTTTCCCCATGATGGATGCGCACCGGGCGAATGACGCGCCGCTTCCCGTCACGCTCCTCACCGGCTTTCTGGGCAGCGGCAAGACCACGGTGCTGAACCATCTCGTGCGCACGCTGCCGCGCACGGCGATCCTGATGAACGAGTTCGGCGAAGTCGCGCTCGACCATCAGCTGCTGCAGAAGATGGAAGGGCCGATGGCGCTGCTGTCCGGCGGCTGCGTGTGCTGCACCATTTCGGGCAGCCTGTCGCCGACGCTGAAGAACCTGTGGATGGCGCGGCAAAAGGGCGACATCCCGGCGTTCGAGCGGGTCATCATCGAGACCACCGGCATCGCCGACCCGGTACCGGTGCTCGACAACCTGCTGCACGACAACTGGATCCGCGCGCGATTTCGCCTCGACGGCGTGGTCACCACGGTCGACGCGCTGTTCGGCATGAGCCAGCTGGACGAGCACGCCGAGGCAGTGAAGCAGGTGGCGGTTGCCGACCGCCTGCTGCTGACCAAGACCGACCTCGCTGCCTCCGGGCAGATCACTGCATTGCGTGAACGGCTGGCGGCGCTGAATCCGGCCGCCGACGTCGTGACCGTCACGCATGGCGCGCTCGACCCGACGGCGATCCAGAACCTGGGACTGTGGAACGCCGAGACGAAATCGCTCGAAGTCGCACGCTGGCTCAAGGCACAACGCTACCGCCCTGCAAGTGCCGGTCGGCTCGGCGGCAAGCCCGCCCGGCACGACGCTCGCATCGCCGCCTTCTCGGTCGTGCTCGACGCGCCGCTCGACCGCTACGGCCTGCAGTCCGCGCTGTCCATGCTGACCGCGTTCCGCGCCGAGAACCTGCTGCGCTTCAAGGCCATCGTCAACCTCGCGGGGGCGGACAAGCCCGTGGTGCTGCACGGCGTGCAGCACGTGCTGTATCCCGAGGTGCAGCTCGACGCCTGGCCGGACGACGACCATCGTAGCCGCTTCGTCTTCATCGTGCGCGACCTCGATCCCGGCTTCGTCGCGAAGCTGCTCGCCGATTTCACCGACGCCGCTGCCCAACACGCCGGTCTGATCGCGCCATGAATATCGCCCAGCGCACCCTCATCGGCCTGATCCGCGTCTACCAGCTCGCGCTCTCGCCCTGGCTCGGCCGGCAATGCCGTTACCTGCCGACCTGCTCGGAATACGGCAAGGAGGCGATCGAAAAGCACGGCGCGCTGAAGGGTGGCTGGCTCGCCGCCAAACGCATCGGCCGCTGCCGCCCCGGCTGCAGCCACGGCTACGACCCGGTACCGCCGGTCGACCCGCGCAAGTAAAATGGCGCTCATGCTGCCGCGCCGTCTGCTTCCCTGGCTGTTCGCGCTTGCCCTGTTCATCGGGCAGGCGACGGCGTTCGCGCACGCGCTGAGCCACCTCGACCCGCACGAAGCCACGGTCGACGCGACGTGCGAACTGTGCGTCGGCCACGCCCCCCTCGGCAGCGGGGCGGTGGGCAAGGCCTTCGTTCCCGCGGCCGAAGCCGCCGCCTTCGTCGCCCCGCCCGCGGCGGCGATCCCGCCCGGTCGCCTGGCCCTGCGGCACGCGCACGCCCGCGCGCCGCCCGTCTCCGTCTAGACAAAACGAAGCCTTTCTCCCGCCGGCCGCGTGGCCCGGCGGGCTGCATGCATTTTTTGACGGAGTTCAACCATGATTCGATCCACTGTGCTGGCGGCCGCCCTGACGGCTGCCTTCCCCGCGTTCGCCGACGCCGACCTCGACGCCCTGCGCGCCGAACTCAAGGACATGAGGGCCGCCTACGAGGCGCGCATCGCCGCGCTCGAAGCGCGTATCGAGCAGGCTGGGGCCAGACCCGCCGCACCGCCGGCGCCGCCTGCCGACGCCGCCCCCGCCGGCAACCGCTTCAACCCCGACATCTCGCTCATCCTGCAGGGCCGCTACGCCCACCTCGACAACATCGAGGCGCGTCGCATCGAGGGATTCCTCCCCGCCGGGCACGGCGCCGCCGCCGCCCGGGGTTTTTCGATCGATGGCACCGAGCTGATCCTGTCGGCCAATATCGACCCCTACTTCCGCGGCCAGACCATCCTCGCGCTGTTCGACGAGGAGGTCGAAATCGAGGAGGCCTGGGTGCAGACCACCAGTCTCGGCCACGGCGTGTCGGTCAAGGGCGGCCGCTTCCGCTCCGGCCTCGGCTACCAGAACGAGAAGCATCCGCACGCCTGGGACTTCGCCGACAGCAGCCTGATGTATCGCGCGCTGTTCGGCGAGGGCTACGGCAATGACGGCGTGCAGCTGAAATGGCTGGCTCCGACCGAACTCTTCGTCGAGCTCGGCGCGGAGGCCGGGCGCGGCGCCAATTTCCCCGGCAGCGACCGCAACGCCAACGGCGCCGGCGCCACCACCCTGTTCGGCCACCTCGGCGGTGACGTCGGCACCTCGCACAGCTGGCGCGCCGGCGTGTCGTATCTGCACGCCAAGGCCAGCGAACGCGAAGGCGAACTGGAGGATGCACTCGGCGCAGACATCGATACCCTGTTTAGCGGCAAGAGCGCGACCTGGGTGGCCGACTTCGTGTGGAAGTGGGCGCCGGACGGCAACGCGCGCGAACGCAACTTCAGCTTCGCGACGGAATATTTCCGCCGCACGGAACGCGGCACGCTGTGCGAACACGACGCCGTCAACGAGGGATGCGCCGCCGCATCGGAAGATGCTTACCGCGCCCGCCAGTCGGGCTACTACGCGCAAGCGGTCTACCAGTTCATGCCGCGCTGGCGCACCGGTTACCGCTACGACCGGCTGAACCCGGGCGCGGTCGATTTCGGCATGAATCCGCTCAATTTCCCCGCTGTCGACCACAAACCCACCCGCCACTCGCTGATGCTCGACTACTCGCCGTCGGAATTCTCGCGCCTGCGCCTGCAGTACTCGAAGGACCGGTCGATGGAAAGCCAGAACGAGAACCAGTGGTTCGTGCAATACATCCACAGCCTGGGCAGCCACGGCGCGCACAAATTCTGAGGAGGCGATATGAATCGACTGCTGGTTTCACTGGCCATGTGGCTACCGCTGGCGGCCCACGCCGCGCTCAACGTCTTCGCCTGCGAACCCGAATGGGCCGCGCTGGCCGCCGAGATCGGTGGCGCCGACGTGCGTGTCTACTCGGCCACCACCGGACTGCAGGACCCGCACCGCATCGAGGCACGCCCCAGCCTGATCGCGCAGATGCGGCGCGCCGACCTGGTGGTGTGCAGCGGCGCCGACCTCGAGGCCGGCTGGCTGCCGGTACTGCTGAGCGAATCCAATAACCCCAAGGTGCAGCCAGGCCGCGCTGGCCATGTGGAGGCGGCCCGTTTCGTGCACCTGCTCGACAGGCCGGCCGCACTCGATCGCGCGCAGGGCGACGTGCACGCCGCCGGCAACCCGCACATCCACACCGACCCGCGCAACCTCGCCCGCGTCGGCGCGACGCTGGCGGCCCGCATGAGCGAGCTCGATCCTGCGCGCGCCGCCGCGCACCAGGCCCGCTGGCAGGCCTTCTCCGCACGCTGGACCGCGGCCATCGCCGGCTGGGAGGCGCGTGCCGCGCCGCTGAAGGGCCTGCCGGTGGCGGTGCAGCACAAGTCCTTCAGCTACCTGATCGCCTGGCTGGGGATGCGCGAACTGGCGACGCTGGAACCCAAGCCCGGCATCGACCCCTCGGTCAGCCACCTGGCCCGCGTCGCGGCCCAGCTCGATGCCACCCCGCCGCGCGCGGTACTGCGTGCGGCCTACCAGAGCCCGCGCCCGGCCGACTGGCTGGCCCAGCGGCTCGGCGTGCCGGCGCTGGCGCTGCCCTACACTGTGGGGGGCAATGCGCGGGCTAACGACCTGTTCGGCCTGTTCGACGACACCCTGGACCAGTTGCTGAAGGCAGCGCCATGAACCTTGCTGCGCTCGATCTGCTGCTGTGGCCGTTTCTTGTCGGCCTGCTGGTGCTGGGCACCCACGTCCCACTGGGGCGCCGGGTACTGGCGCGCGGCATCCTCTTTCTCGATCTGGCGGTGGCTCAGCTCGCCGTGCTCGGCGTCGTCGCGGCGCACGCACTGGATCTGGCTGCCGACGGCTGGCCCACCCAGCTGGCGGCCGCCACCGCCGCGCTCGCCGGCGCGGCGGTGCTCGCCGCCTGCGAGCGGCGCTGGCCGGAGATCCAGGAAGCCCTGATCGGTTCCACCTTCGTGGTGACCGCCAGCGCAGCCGTCCTGCTGATGGCGGGCGACCCGCACGGCGGTGAGCATCTGGCCGAGCTGCTCACCGGGCAAATCCTGTGGGCGACGCCAGTGCAGGCCGCCCAGATTGCCGCGCTGTATGGGGCCTTGCTGGCGCTCATGGCTTGGCGTGGCGAACGTCTCGGCAGGCTCGGCTTCTATCTGGTCTTCGCACTGGCGATTACCGCCTCGGTGCAGCTCGTGGGCGTCTACCTGGTGTTCGCCAGCCTGATCCTGCCGGCGCTGGCGACCCGTGCCCTGCCCCAGCGGCACGCCCTGCCGCTCGGCTGGGCGGCCGGCGCACTGGCCTATGCGGCGGGGCTTGCCGTGTCCGCCCGCTTCGACTGGCCTGCCGGACCGGCGATCGTCATGGCCCTTGCCGGAATGGCGTTGCTGGCCGGTCCGGCCTTTCGGGTTGCCGCATCGGGACGAGAGCGCTAGTATCTGCTGACCTCCGCACAGAAACCTTCTAAGTGGCTCTTCCGTTTTTCAAAAAAGGCAAGGACAAGGCCCCCGCCCCTGCACCCAAGGCAGCGGCCACCCCTGTCGTCGAGCCCCCGCCGAGCGAAACCCTGCTGACCATGGACATGGGCGCCAGCGGCATCGTGGTCGAGGAATCCAGCGGCGCCCCCCAGTCGCCGGTTGACGAAGCCGCCATCCTCTATGCCAGCGGACACGCCGAGATGGCCGAACGGCTGCTGCAGGGCATCCTCACCAGTGGCGATCGCCGCGCCTGGCACATGCTGTTCGACCTCTACTGCATCCAGAACCGCGAAAAGGAATTCGAGCAACTGGCGCTGGATTACGCGATGCGCTTCGAGACCTCGCCGCCGGTCTGGCAGAAAACGGGGAGCAACGGTTCATCCGGCAGGCCCCAGCAGGATCAGGCGGCCAGCCTGGAACTGCCGGGCCTGCTCGACAAGAACGCGGCCGCCACGCTGCGCGAGGGCATCGACGCCACCGACAAGAAGGCCGTGGTACGCATCGATTTCTCGCGCATCGAAATGGTCGACGAATCGGGGGCGGACGAGTGCGCCCGAATTCTCGGCGCGGCCCGCAAGGCCAAACGCAAGCTGCGCGTCAGCGGGGTCGACCGCCTGATCGCGTTGCTGCAGGACCTCACCCGCGCCACCCATAGCCGCGCCGTCCATTGGCTGCTGCTGCTGGAGCTCTACCAGACGCTCGGCCAGCAGGACAATTTCGAGGATCTGGCGGTGGATTACGCCGTGCGCTTCGAAGTGTCGCCGCCGTCCTGGAGCGAGGTGCAGGCCGCCGAAGTGGTGCAGGCGCAACCCGCCGAACCGCAGGACGACGCGCTGCGCCTGGCCGGCGAAATCACTCCGTCCAACGACAGCGCCCTGCAGCAGTTCGGTGGCTATGCCGCCACGCATAACGACGTGGTGGTCGATCTCTCGCAGGTCACCCGCGTCGACTACGGCAGCGTCAGCCAGTTCATCAGCGTGCTCATGCAGTGCCTCGGCAGCGGCAAGTCCATCACCCTGCGCGGACACAACGCGCTCATCCACGAACTCTTCCGCGTCATGGGCATCGATCAACTGGCGCAGCTCGCACCCCGCCACCCCGCCTGATCCGCAGGCCCGTTTGCTCGGCTGCGGCATGCCCGGCCGCCACCCGCACGTCATCTATAATCCGCCCATGGAACAATATCGCGGCACCACCATTCTCTCCGTGCGCCGGGGCAGCAACGTCGCCCTCGGCGGCGACGGCCAGGTCACCCTCGGCAACATCGTCATCAAATCCACCGCGCGCAAGATCCGGCGGCTGCACCAGGACAAGGTGCTGGCTGGCTTCGCCGGCGGCACTGCCGACGCCTTCACCCTGTTCGAGCGCTTCGAAGCCAAGCTCGACAAGCACTCGGGGCACCTGATGCGCAGTGCGGTCGAGCTCGCCAAGGACTGGCGCACCGACCGCATGCTGCGCCGCCTCGAAGCCATGCTGGCGGTCGCCGATCGCGAGCACTCGCTCATCATCACCGGCAACGGCGACGTGCTCGAACCCGAGCTCGGCATCGCCGCCATCGGCTCGGGCGGTGCCTTCGCCCAGTCCGCCGCCCGCGCGCTGCTGGAAAACACCGACCTGCCCCCGCTTGAAATCGTGAAAAAGAGCCTCACCATCGCGGGGGACATCTGCATTTACTCGAACCAGAATCACGTGATCGAGGAGTTAGGGGCTAGGAGCTAGGGACTAGGGAAGGTGCGGCCTAGGGCCGCGCCGCTCTGAAAAAACACCGCGAAGCGACCACATCCCTAGCCCCTAACTCCTAATCCCTAGCCCCTAGCATGACGCCCAAAGAAATCGTCCACGAACTCGACAAGCACATCGTCGGCCAGGCCTCCGCCAAGCGCGCGGTCGCGGTCGCCCTGCGCAACCGCTGGCGGCGCCAGCAGGTCGAAGAGCCCTTGCGGCAGGAAATCACGCCGAAGAACATCCTGATGATCGGCCCCACCGGGGTCGGCAAGACCGAAATCGCGCGCCGCCTGGCACGGCTCGCAAACGCGCCCTTCATCAAGATCGAGGCGACCAAGTTCACCGAGGTCGGCTACGTCGGGCGCGACGTCGACACCATCATCCGCGACCTGATGGAAACCGCGGTCAAGCAGATGCGCGAGCAGGCCACCGCCAAGGTGCGCTTCCGCGCCGAGGAAGCGGCCGAGGAGCGCATCCTCGATGCGCTGCTGCCGCCGCCGCGCAGCGTCGGGTTCAACGAGCCCGAGCCGCCGCGCGAGGAAGGCGCGGCGCGCCAGCGCTTCAGGAAGATGCTGCGCGAGGGCCAGCTCGACGACAAGGAAATCGAGATCGAACTCGCTGCGGCCAGCCCCGGCATGGATATCTTCACCCCGCCGGGCATGGAGGATCTGTCGCAGCAACTGCAGGGCATGTTCGCCAACCTCGGCCAGGCTCGCCGCCAGACGCGCAAGCTGAAGGTACGCGAGGCGATGAAGCTGCTGACCGAGGAGGAAGCCGGGCGCCTCATCAACGACGAGGAGACCAAGCAGCAGGCTTTGCAGGCGGTCGAGCAGAACGGCATCGTGTTCCTCGACGAGATCGACAAGATCGCCACCCGTTCGGATGCCCACGGCAGCGACGTGTCGCGCCAGGGCGTGCAGCGTGACCTGCTGCCGCTGATCGAGGGCACCACGGTGTCGACCAAGTACGGCATGGTGAAGACCGATCACATCCTGTTCATCGCCAGCGGCGCCTTTCACCTGTCGAAGCCGTCCGACCTCATCCCCGAACTGCAGGGCCGGCTGCCGATCCGCGTCGAATTGCAGGCGCTGTCGGTCGAGGATTTCGAGCGCATCCTGACCGCCACCGACGCCTGCCTGACGCGCCAGTACGAAGCCCTGCTCGCGACCGAGGGCGTGACGCTCCGGTTCACCCCCGAGGGCATCCGCCGCATCGCCGAGATCGCGTTCGAGGTCAACGAGCGCACCGAAAACATCGGCGCGCGCCGCCTGCACACGGTGATGGAAAAGCTGCTCGAGGATATTTCCTTCGACGCCGGGAACGTCGCCGGCGACTACGTGGTCGATGCCGAGGCCGTGACCACGCGGCTCGCGGCGTTGGCTGCCCGCGAAGACCTCGCCCGCTACGTCCTCTAAACCACTCACCGCTTACCGCTCACCACTCCCCCGAAGCATGAAACCCGAAACCAACCAGCCCCTCGAAGCCCGCGGCAAATTCCTCTCGTCCATCCTGTTCGGCAGCCGCTGGCTGCAGGTGCCGCTCTATCTCGGCCTGATCGCGGCACAGCTCGTCTACGTCGTCCACTTCATGGTCGAGCTCGAACACCTGATCGTCGGCACCTTCACGCTGACCGAAGAAAAGATCATGCTCATCGTGCTGGGCCTGATCGACGTGGTGATGATCTCCAACCTGCTGATCATGGTGATCGTCGGCGGCTACGAGACCTTCGTCTCGCGCCTCAACCTCGAAGGCCACCCCGACGAACCCGAATGGCTGTCGCACGTCAACGCCAACGTGCTGAAGGTCAAGCTCGCCACCGCCATCATCGGCATCTCGTCGATCCACCTCTTGAAGACCTTCATCAACGCCGCCAACCTCGACGACAAGGTGCTGCTGTGGCAGACCGTCATCCACATGGCCTTCATCGTGTCGGCGGTGGCGATCGCCTACATCGACAAGCTGATGCCGCACCCGGCCCGGCATTGACGCCCCCGGACCACGGCCGGACGCCGCGGCCGTACGGGCGCTAATGCCGCCATCGACATTACTTATTTGGCGGGTTCGGCGCGCAGGCGGAGAATCGCGCGGTTGAGTGACGTTTTTCTGGAGACACCGTATGGCCACCCGTGACACCCTCGCCCCCGAAGAAGCCAAATGTTCCAGCGGCGCCGACTACGCCGCGCTCGCGCTGCAGGCGCTGCAGGACCCCGCCGACGCCGCCTACGCGAAAGAACTGATGGACCGCGTGGCGGACGACTGCCAGTTCACCAAGGACCTCGCCGCCTGCGCGATCGTCTACAAGGCGCTCGGCGAGCAGGGCCGCGCCGAGGAACTGCTGCAGACCGCCGAGGACTACTGCATGAGCGGCGAGGAGCAGATCGCGCTGGCCGAGGCCAAGTTCAAGGTGCTGGGCGACAAGGCGGCCGCCGTGGGCGCCTATGAAAAGGCACTGAAGGAAACCGGCAACCTCGACCCGCTGATCGAGCTGGCGAAGAACGTGATGAGCGTGATCGCCGACAGCGCGTTCTCCAAGAAGGTGCTCGAGAAGGCCGAGGCGAAAGTCTCGCGCGCAGTGGAATTCAGCAAGCTGGCAGCCGCCTCGGCCGAGCATCTGCTCGACAAGGACTACGCCGCGGCGATCTTCGCCAAGGCGGGCGAGAAGCTCTCCAGCGTCCCCGACCTGCTGTCCCTGGCAAGCGAAGTCACGAAGACCCTGGGCGATCCCGCCAAGGCGAAGGCGCTGTACGAGCGCGCACTCGCCGGCGCCACCGATTTCACCGCCGCCAAGACCCTGATCGAGTCGGCCAAACAGGCCGGCGACGCCGCCTTCATGCAGGCTGCGTTGAAGAAAGCCGGCGATCTCGCCTCCGCCACCGGCGAATACATCGAGCTCGCCGAAGGCCTGACAAGCGTCGGCGACAAGCCCGGTGCGGCGGCGCTGCTCGACAAGGCGGAGGACGCGGTGGCCGGCCTCGACGAGATGCAGAAGCTGGTCGCTGCGGTGGAAGCGCATCTGGCCGACGACGCAGCGCGCCTCACCCGGGTCAAGGCCAAGCTGGAGAAGCGCCAGGCCAACCACGCGCGCTACCTCGAATTCCAGCAGCTGGAAAAGGAAGCCAGCAGCGTCAAGCAGTTCCTCGCGCTCGCCGACCGCGTGCGGCTGGAGCTGGAAGACCCCTTCTACGCCGCCAAACTGATCGAGTCTGCCGAGACGCTGCTCGACGGCACCGGCTATCAGTTCTCGCGCTACAAGCCGATCCTGGTGGCGGTGGACAAGAACCTCGACGACACTGCCTGGCTCGGTCGTCTGCTCGACCGCGCTGCAGAAAACGCCACCGACTTCATCGCATTCAAGGATCTGGTGACGACCGCGGCGCAGATGAAGCACCGCGAGCTCGGCGTCAGCAAGGCGCGCGCCTACCTCGCCACGCGCGAGGCCGCACTGGCCGGAAACGCCAACGTCTACGACCTCGCCAAGCTCGCCGAAGCAAGCTTCGCCGCCACCCAGGACGCCACCGAAGCCGGCCGCCTGCTCGAGGCCGCACGCGCCCAGGCCAAGGATCATTTCGCGCTGACCCACATCGCCCGCCTGTATGCCGCGATGGGCAACGGCGCGCGCGCCGACGAGCTCTATGCCGACGCCGCTGCTGCCTGCGCCAACGGCGACGAGTGCATCCAGTTCATCGACCGCCTGAAAGGCTTCGCCCTGCCGGCCGAGGCGCTGAAAAAATGGTACGCGGCCTGCGGCAATCACCTCAGCAAGCCTGCCGACAAGCTGCGCTGGGCCGAGGGCATCGCCGACGCGCTCAACGACAAAGCCTGGGCCAGCGAGATCTACGGCCAGCTCGCCGGCCAGTTCGCCGGCGACGCCCGCTTCGAACTGTCCCGCCGCTCGCGCGCCGACCTCAATTATTTCGGGGCCACACGCCGGCATTGACCCGCGACTTGCCGCCGGCGGGCTTGTTGAGCTTTCCATTGCGCATGACCAGGCCCCCCGTTCGCCCCGAGCCTGTCGAAAGGCATGTCCGAGTGGGCACAGGACTTCGACAAGCCTGTCCTGAGCGTAGTCGAAGGGCTCAGCCCGAACGATGGTTGAGATCTGTCACCATTTACAGAAGTCTCAATCGCCGAATGGCCTAGAAGTTCCATCAGAAGGGCGCAATACCCCCAGAAACAGCCCGGTTGAACGGGCTGTTTTTATTCGTACACTTGAAGAAATCCGTCTTCAGGAGTCCCCCATGGTCGGCAATCTCTCGGATCTGATCGACACGGTGCAGAAGAACTGCATGATCGCCGACGCCCGCCACGCGCGCGACATGACCATGTGCACCTTCCTGCTGGAAATGCGCGAGTACTTCCGCTGGGAAATGGAAATCCCCTACGGCGCGCGCCTGCCCAAGGACGAGCTCGGCGACTGGCTGAATGCCCGCGAAAGCGAGTGGAACGCGGTCGAGGAGGAAGACTTCACGCCGCTGCCGCTCTCCGAAACCGGCATCGACCCGTTCGAGGCGGACGACATCAACCGCGCGCTGATCCCGCAGGGCCTGGTCTACAGCAGCGGGCTGGGGCACTTCCGCAAGCCGCATTTCGTGCTGGCCGAACTCAAGCGCGCCGAGGTACGCGAAGGCGTGCAGGTGCTGGTGGCGGGCTGTGAATACGCGCGCGACCTGATCGCGCCGCCGGCGGCGATGCGCGACGGCGCGATCTTCCTGCGCATGGACGCGGTGCGCCGCCTGCTGTGGAACAAGTACGAGGAATGGCAATGGAAGGAGAAGGACACTGCGCTCGGGCGCGCCTTCGCGCATTACGACTTCGAGCGCGACATCGAGCGCGGGCTCGACCGCATGGCGGAAGCCGAGAGCGAGGCGATGATCCTGCACGAAATCGGCGAGGCGCGTGCCGAAAAGCTGCTGGGCGAGGAGTGGAACACCATGCTCGGCCAGCTGGGTTCCCGGCATGCCGAACTGCTGGCACGCGCGGTGCGCGACCACCTCGCCGACTGCATGGTGACGCTGCCGACGCTGCTTGAACGCGAGGCCGTCGGCTCATTGCACTTCTATCTGGCCAATCTCTCCGGCTTGCGCCGCGCGCTGTTCCCGGCGCTGCAGCAGGCCTACGAGGCCTGGCTGCGCGACCGCGACGCCGGCCGCTTCGCCGCACTGGTGCACAAGGGTGAGGCCCACTGGCTGGATGCCGCACGCAGGCTTGCGGCTGCCTACCACCGCAACCCCGCCGAGGGCGACGCGCAGCTCAACGCGCTGGCCGGCGGCGACCTCGCCGGCCTCAGGTTCTAGGCACCCCGCCGCGGCAAAACAGAAACGGGCGCCTGGCGCCCGTTTCTGTTTTCTGTCCGCCTCCTCAGGCCGGTACGACGGATGCCTCCTGGCCCAGTTGCTCGGCAATGTGATCGAGCAGCTGCTGTTCCTGGTAGGGCTTGCCGAGGTAGACGTTGACGCCGATTTCCAGCGCGTGGTTGCGGTGCTTGTCCGCCGTACGCGAGGTGATCATGATGATCGGCACCGACTTCAGGCGCGCGTCGCTGCGCATCACGCGCGCCAGCTCGAAGCCATCCATGCGCGGCATCTCGACGTCGAGCAGCACCACGTCGGGGATCAGGTCGTGCATCTTCTCCAGCGCGTCGACGCCGTCCTTCGCGCTGTCGACGCGGAAACCTTCGCGGGTCAACAGGCGCGTGGTGATCTTGCGCACGGTGAGCGAATCGTCGACCACCAGCACCAGCGGCGGCTGCAAGGCTGCGCTGACTTCCGCCGTTTCGGCCGGCGCGGTGCGCTCGACTGCACTGCGCGGCTGGCTCGCCCAGCGCAGCGCCAGCGGCACCGGGTTGAGGATGAGGATGACGCGTCCGTCGCCGCGCACGGTGGCACCGGCGACGCCGGTGATGCGCGCCATCTGCGGGCCGATGTTCTTGACCACGATTTCGCGCGTGCCTTCGATCAGGTCGACCAGCACCGCCGCCTGGCTGGCGCCGCTGGCGAGCAGCACCACCGGGTTGTAGCGCTGCACCTCGTGCACCGCTTCGGTGTCGCCCAGCAGATGCGGCAGGTAGGCAAACGGATAGTGTGCGCCGCGCCACGTCACTTCGCCGGCCGCCATCGCCTGCTCCAGCTCGTGCGGCTTCAGCTCCAGCACCTGCTGCACCAGCGGCGCCGGCAGCGCGTAATCGTGCTTGGCGGCCTGGATCATCACCGCCTGCGTCATCGCCAGCGTCAGCGGCAGGAAGATGTCGAAGGTCGTGCCTACGCCCGGGGCGGAATGGATGTCGATGCGGCCGCCCAGCGCGGAGATTTCGCTCTTCACCACGTCCATGCCGACGCCGCGCCCTGCCACTTCGGTCACCGCCTCGGCGGTGGAGAAGCCGGCCGCGAAGATCATCTGCGCGAGCAGCGACTCGGTCGGCTCGACGCCCGGCAGCAGGAGGCCGTTGGCCTCCGCCTTTTCGCGGATGCGGGCGTAGTTGAGGCCGCCGCCGTCGTCCTTCACGGTGATCAGCATTTCGTTGCCGGTCTGACGCGCCAGCAGCACGATCTCGCCGAACTCCGCCTTGCCGGCCGCGCGCCGCACTTCGGGCGCCTCGATGCCGTGCGCCAGGGCGTTGCGCAGCAAATGTTCGATCGGCGCAGTGACCTTCTCCAGCACCGAGCGGTCGATTTCGAGGTCGCCGCCCTGGATGTCGAGCTGGGCGCGCTTGCCGACGTCGCGCGCAGTCTGCCGCACGGTGCGGTAGAGGCGCTCGGCGACCGAATACAGGGGCACCATGCGCACCCGCAGCAGATCCTGCTGCAGTTCGCGGTTGAGTCGCGTCTGCTGGATCAGCGCGGCATCGGCCTCGCCCAGGCGGGCCAGCAGGATGTGCTGCACGGTCGAGATGTCGTTCACGCTCTCGGCGAGGAAACGGGTGACTTCCTGGAAGCGGGTGAAGCGGTCGAACTCGAGCGGATCGAACTGCTCGGCCGCACCCTGGGTCTGGAAGGTCGCCTGCATCTGCGATTCGGCCTGGATCTCGACCTCGCGGATGTGGCCGCGCAAGCGCACCAGCGCTTCCGACAGTTCGTTGACGTGGCGCTTGAAGGCGAACACTTCGCTTTCGATCCGCGAGCGCGCGATCGCCACTTCGCCGGCCTGGTTCACCATGCGGTCGACCCAGTCGGCGCGCACGCGCAGCGTGAGCGCGTTGGCGTCGCGGCTGACCGTCTGCGATTGCAGCTGCGGCTCGTTCATCGACGCGGCTTTCGGCGCATGTCCGGCCGACGCCAGCACCGGTTCGACCGGTGCCTCGAGCGGTGCGGCTGCCTCTTCGGCCACCGATGTCAGGTCACCCTGCTTGAGGCGTTCGACCGCGTCGTGCAGGCGGTCGAGCTGCGCTTCCAGCGCATCGAACACGTCACTGCCGGCAGACAGTTGCCCCTCGATCACGGCGATCACGCGCGACTCCATCACGTGGGTGAGTTCGCCCAGGCGCATCGCGCCGACCATGCGTGCGCTGCCCTTGATGGTGTGCAGGTTGCGACGCAGCGCATCACGCGCGCCGGCATCGTTCGGCGCCGCAATCCAGGCGCGCAGCTGCGCGCTGGTATCGGGCACCAGGGTTTCGGCTTCTTCGAGGAAGATCGGCAGCAGTTGCTCGTCGATCTCGTCTGCCACTTCGCGGCGCTCGAATACCGGCGCCGGCGCGGCAGGCTTGAACTCGGGGACCAGCTTGCTCACGTCCGGCAGCGCCGGAGCGGCCGCTTCGACCGTTTCCTCAACAACGATGGCGACCGGCTGCTCCGGTTCGGCGGGCGCATCGACGACCGGTTCGGGCAGCCTTTCCTCCTCGGCCGTGGCGACGGTTTCCTCGGCGGGCACGAGCTGTTCGTCTTCCAGTTCACCCAGCGCCGCGATCAGATCGCTGGCCGATTCGGGGAGCTGACCGCCTTCGATGGTCGCGACCATCTCGTGCAAACGCACGACCGTATCCTGGACCAGCGGCAGGTGAGCCCCCGGCAGCGGCACCTGCATGAAACGGTTCCAGTACTGTTCCAGCGCGTGCGACAGTTCGGCCAGCACCGTGATGCCGGCCGTGCCGGCGATGCCAGCAAGGGTATGCACGGCACGGCGCGCATGCTCGCTCACCGTGCTGCCCGTCACCTCGGCGTGGCGTTCGGTTTCCTCCTGCAGCACGGCCAGACGCTGATGCGCCTCGGTCATGAAGATCTCGTACAGGCCGGGCGACAGGCAGACCGGACCGATGCAGACTTCGTCGACGACAGCCGGCGCTTCCGCCTCGACGACCTCCGGTGCGACGGCGTATTCGATGATGGCCCCCACATCCGGCAGCGGCGTCACCACCGCGACGACGTCGGCGTCGGTTTCCGCTGCAGGCGCAGCAGGCTCGGATTCGGCAGGCACCGGCTCGGACTCGAACGCCACCGGAGCAAACTCGCTGGCCGCTTCGACGCTCATCTCGACCACGACCGGCGCCGCGTCCATCGCCTCGACCGGCGCAATCTCGATCTCGGGCAGGCTTTCGGGTACGGATTCGATCGTCTCGAAGGACAGCTCGAACGCATCGGCAGCCAAATCCGATTCGGGCTCGGCCGCGATTTGATTCGCCTCGATGCCCATGTCGACGGCCACGGGTTCTTCCACGATCTCGGCCACGTCTGCGGGTTCGACCCCTGCTTCCGGCGGTGCGGCGATCTCGATCACCGCTTGCGCGATGGCGTCGACAGGCTCGACGGCAGCCGGCTCCACTGCGACCGTCACGGCGACCGGCGCCGCATCCAGCGGCTGGCCCTGGGCGACGCGATCGACCGCAGCCAGCAGGGCGGATACCGGCAACAGGGCCGACTCGCCGGCCTGGAGGGCGTTGACCCAGTCCTGGAATACGCCACGGGAACGTCCGATCAGGCCCAGGAGATCGCTGTTGGCCGCTTTTTTCTCCGCCAGCCAGCCGTTCATCAGCTGTTCATGGCGCCAGGCTGTCTCGCCCAGTTCGTCCAGGCCGACCATGCGCCCGCTGCCCTTGAGGGTATGAAAGCCACGGCGGATTACCGTCAGCGAGGCCTGGTCATCGGGATTGCCCTGGCAGGCTTCGCTGGCTTCGCCCATGGTCGCCAGCACTTCGTTGGCTTCCTCGAGGAAGATCTCCAGCAGTTCGGGCTCGACACCCTCGGGGATCGCGACCAGCAGGGTCTCTTCTGCGGCGGCCGCGGGTTCGGCCTGTGCTGCAGCGTCCACCGGCGCACTTGCCTGCGGTTCCGGCTGGGTCTCGGCAACGGGTTGCGGAGGGGCGATTTCGAGCACGGCATCGAACGCAGGCGCCGCTTCTTCAGCCAGCGGCTCGGGCTCGGGCATGTCGCTTGCAGCCAGATCGATCGCGGGCATTTCGCCGGACGCATCCGCCACGACGGGAATTTCGACGGCAGACCGTTCGGGCACGGCCAGACCGGTCAGCGCCGCGATGTCGGCGTCGAGCTCGACCGGTGCGGCGACGGCATCGCGGCAGGCATCCAGCGCGGCGCGCGTCTGCTGTTTCAGGACCGCGTCGTCGATCAGTTCGGCGTCGCGGTTGAGTTCGGTCAGGGCATCAAGGAATTTTTTTTTTGCGGCGTCGTCGGATTGATCGCGCCACTCGAGATAGTTTTCCTGCACTTGCGCCTTGCGTGCCGGGAGCCCTGATTCGACGGTGTCGTCAAAACCGTCATCGTCCATGCTGTCGGCATCGATCACGCCGAACTCGATCAGGACAGGGCGCAGGATGCGAGCGGCATCGGCCCGGCCGGCGCAATAGGATTCGATGTACAGGCCGAGGCTGGAGAAGGCATCGGCAAGGCGCTGCTGGGTCGCCTCGTCGGGGTGCCCTTCAGCGGCGAATGCCTGCACGGTGGTCATGGCGGCAGCCAGCAGGCTGGCCGCATCCGGCAGTTCCAGCATGGTCAGCGCGCCCTGCGCCTGCTGCGCGAGCACCGGCAGGTTGCCCAGCGCTTCGCGCTCGTTGGCATCGCGGAAGAAGGCGTCGAGGGCCTCCTCCATCTGCTTCAGGTTCTGGCCGACTTCCTGCGCCATATGGATCAGCATGTCGCGTTCGGCCTCGCGCTGGCTGGTGGAATCCAGCACGCTGGCGGGCAGTTCGCGGCCTTCGACGAGCGCGCGCAAACGGGCCTGCTGGCCCTCTGCGCGTGCGGCGAAATCGGCATGCAGAACGTCTTCCTGGTCGACTGCGTTCTGCATGAAAAGCAGGGTGGACGCGACTTCCAGATCCATCTGTTCGCGCGCTTCGCCGCTGCGTTCCCCCGTGGCCGCGGCCGCGGCCGCCAGGTCGCCCAGCAGCGGCTTGAGCTGACTCTCCTGCAGCATGTCCGCCTGCGGATGCATGCGCTCGAGCAGGGACTGGAACTGGGCGAGCTGACCGGCATCGCCTTCGACGTAGGCATGCCAGCTCTCGCGCGCGGATTTCAGCCCGGTCTGCAGCGCATCCAGCACCGGGCGCATGCGCGCCAGCGCCTCCGGATCGAGCATGCCGCGGCCGGGCAGGTAGCGGTCGAGACCGAAGGTCGCACGGACTTCGGCCGCACGCCCGTCCAGCGACTGGCTCTTCGCCACGAAGAACAGCGCGTCGCGCAACAGACGTTCGGCCACCTGCGGCGAGCCCTCCATCAGACGGCGCATCTGCAGGTCGACGCGGGCGAGCAGTTGCTTGACGTGGAAATCGGCTTCGACGCCGCGCGCGATCAGGCTGTCGACGAAGCCGACACAGGCCCACCAGAAGGTCTGCGATGCCTGCGACGGCGCGATGCGCTCGATCGCGGCCAGCGCATCGCGCATGCGCTGCAGCCCCTGCTCGGCGTCGACGTTGCGCAGGAAAGCCAGCAGGCCGCGCTGGAACAGCCCGCGCGCGGTCTTGACCTCGGCTGCCAGGGCTTCCTGCGACAGGCCGTCGTTGGCGGCCTTGCCGTGCGCGCGGGTGCGCAGGTCGGGAAAGAACAGTTCGCCCTCGAACACCCGCTCGGCACCCTGCAGTTCGCGCAGGCGCTTGTACAACGGGAACAGGGCAAGCTCGCCGCTGCCGCGGCCGTCGGCCAGATCCTTGACCCAGCGCTGCAGGCCTTCGATCGCATTGCGCAGAGCGCGCAACACCTCGTCGTTCGGCTGCAGGCGGTTTTCATCGATCTCGGCGAGCGTCGACTCCAGCGCGTTCGCCAGGGTGGCGGCGCCTTCCAGGCCGACCATGCGCAGCGCGCCGGTCACCTGGTGGGCGTCGTCGCGCGCCAGGCGCAGCGCATTGGTGAGGTCGGCATCCACGCTGAAGGCCTGCACGCGCCCGAGGGCGGCTTGCAGGGCGGCGTCGATGTCCCCGCGCACCCAGTTCAGCGGACCGGTATCGTAATCGAGTAAGGCGCTCATGGTGTGTATTCCCGAGTAGGTTGGCTTCGCCGTGGCGATTTGATCCGTGCGGTCAGGCGAGCTTGAAGCCGGCGACCGAGTTCTTCAGATCCTGGGCCAGCTGCTTCATGCCGCCGATCGACTCGGCGGTCTGCTGCGTGCCGCTGGTGGTCTGCGCCGAAATCGCCTTGATGTCCTGCATGGTCTCGGCCACCTTGGCAGTCGATTCGGCCTGGTTCTGGGTGGCGGAGGAAATGTCGGCGATCAGGCCGGCGAGCGTCTTCGACACGTCGCCGATCTCGGCCAGCGTCTGGCCGGCGGCATCCGACAGCTTGGCGCCCTCGACCACGCCCTGGGTCGAGATTTCCATCGCCGCCACGGTGTCGTGGGTGTCAGACTGAATGGTCTTCACGATCGCGGCGATCTGCTTGGTCGCGTCGGCGGAGCGTTCCGCCAGCCGCTGCACTTCTTCCGCCACCACCGAGAAGCCGCGGCCGGCCTCACCCGCGGACGCGGCCTGGATGGCGGCGTTGAGCGCCAGCACGTTGGTCTGTTCGGTAATGTCGGAAATCAGTTCCACGATTTCGCCGATCTCCTGCGAGGATTCGCCGAGACGCTTGATTCGCTTCGAGGTTTCCTGGATCTGCTCGCGCAGGGTGTTCATGCTGGAGATGGCGTTGGCCACCGCCTGCTGGCCCTTCTCGGCTGCGGCAAGAGATTGTTCGGCCACGCGGGCGGATTCGGCAGCGTTGCCCGACACCTGCTGCACCGACTGCGCCAGGTTCACGACCGCGGCCGAGGTTTCCTCGATTTCCTCGGTCTGCCGGCGTGCCGCCTGCTGCAGCGACTCGGACACCTGGCCCGCCTGGCTGGCCGCCTGGTCCATCTGCTGGGCGGCGTTGTTGATGCCGCGCACCAGGCTGCGCAGTTCTTCGACCGTGTAGTTGATCGAGTCGGCCACCGCACCGGTGATGTCCTCGGTCACGCTGGCGTTGATCGTCAGGTTGCCTTCCGCGAGTTCGCCCAGTTCGTCCATCAGGCGCAGAATCGCTTCCTGGTTGCGGCTGTTTTCCTCTTCGCTCTTGCGGGCGCGCGACTTGGTCTCGTTGATGTTGACCATCCCCAGCAGCACCAGGGAGCCGATCGCCAGCAGGCCGAACACGGCCGCCAGCAGATAGCCTGCGCCGCCGACCGACTGATAGTCCTGCGACAGCTGATCGGTGTTGGCGAGCAGCGAATCGCTTCCGGTGAACAGGTTGTTCGCCGCGACCTTGGCCTGCAGCAGCGGCTGGGTGTTGGCAAGCACCGCGCCCACCGCTTCCACCATGTCGCCCATGTTGGTGCCCAGGTCTTCCAGGGTCAGCATGCTGTCTTCATTCTGGCTGGCCGCGCCTTCCATCAGCGCCTGCACCGTGTCGCGGAACGAGGTGGTGTCCTTCTCCAGCTGCAGCACGACCTCGGGGTCGATCAGGTCGGCCGACAGCAGCAGGTTCGCGTTCTTCGGCAGGCGCTGGCTCAGCATGACCAGATGGTTGGCACGTGACACTTCGCGCACCCCGGCGCCACCGTCGGCCAGTTGGCTGGCGAGCTGCTCGGCCACTTCCTGCAGGTCGATCGACAGCGCGTTGATTCGCTTCACGCTCTCGCTCATCGCCACCAGGTTCTTCTGCTGCGACAGGATCTGGGAAACCTGCGGATCGAACTTCTTCCATTGTTCGCCGATCTTGCCCAGCGTATCGGCCGCGGCCCCACCGGACGCCGGCACTTCGTCGTCGCCCTCGACCAGCCCCGTCAGGGTGGTTTCGAACGCCGCCTTGCCTTCGGCCAGCTTCTTGAAAGCGGCCGCGTTACCGAGCACCGACTGCTGGGCGGTCAGCGGCAGGCGCTGCGACAGCACCTTGAGTTCGCCCGCACGCGCCTCGTAGCCGGTCCGGTTATCCAGCTGGACCGAACTGTAGATGGTAAAACCGGCCGCCAGCAGCAGCGACGCGATCAGGGTGCCGCCGGTGTAGAGATACTGTTTCTCGACCGGAAGATGGCCAATCAGCGGTGCCTTGCCGGGTTCCTTGTCGGCCAGCTTGCGCACGGTCTGCATGATCAGGGTGGTGTGCTCGCTGCCCTTCCTGCCCGTAACCTTTTCCGTCATGCGGCCGGCCAGTCCCTTGAGGCCGTTCATCGTGATTGCCATGTTCATTGCTCCAGTCCCTCTATCATCGGCGCCAGCGCGCCCGGTTTTTCAATCTCTGTCAGTTGCCGAGCTGCGCCTCGACCATCAGAAAGTCGGCGTTGCCCAGCAGTTGACCGAAATCCATGTCGCACCAGTCGGTGCCCGCCTCGTCCGCATAATGGCGCGCGACCCAGGGGTACTGCGCCGTGCGGTCGCTGCGCATGTCGTAGCGGTTGACGTTCTTCAGCCCCAGCGTGCTGCGCACCAGCAAGGCCGCATTCACGCCGAAATCGTGGTGCGGGATCACCAGACGGCAATCGCCATGGTCGGGCGTCACGCCCTGCCCCATGAAATCGGCAAAATCGCTCACCGCGTACAGGTTGCCGCGAATGTTGGCCATGCCGCGAAACCAGCGGCGCGCGCCGGGCACCTTGACGATGGGCGGCACCGGGATCACTTCCTCGGTGTCGGACAGGCTCACCAGCCAGTTCACGTCGCCCGCCCGGAATCCCAGCCGGGAACCGGTGTTGTCGCGGCTGGCCGCGGCCTGCAGCTGCTGCGACAGCGCAGTCTGGAATTCGCGCAGGTTGAATTTCTTGGCCATCGCGGTCCGCTCAGCCCAGCGCCTTGATCTGCGACAGCAGATCTTCCGGCTTGACCGGCTTGACCAGGTAGGCCTTCGCACCCTGGCGCATGCCCCACACCTTGTCGGTTTCCTGGCCCTTGGTGGTGCACATGATCACCGGGATGTGCTTGGTCGCCTCTTCCTTGGAAATCATGCGGGTCGCCTGATAGCCGTTCATCCCCGGCATGACGACGTCCATCACGATCAGATCGGGCAGCGTCTGCTTGGCCTGCGCAACAGCTTCCTCGCCGCTTTCGGCCATGCTGACCAGGTAGCCGTTCTTGACCAGCAGTTCGGACAGGAAAAAGCGCTCGGTGGGTGAATCGTCCACGACCAGAATTCGGCTGATTGCCATGATGTTTGCTCCTTGAATTCAGAAAACGGTTAGGCCCCGGCGCAGGCGTGCTCGCGCACCGCCGTCAGCAGCGTGTCCTTGGTGAACGGCTTGGTCAGGTATTCGTCCGACCCCACCATGCGGCCGCGCGCGCGGTCGAACAGCCCGTCCTTCGAAGACAGCATGATCACCGGCGTGGTGCGGTACTTGGCGTTGCGCTTGATGAGCGAACAGGTCTGATAGCCGTCGAGGCGCGGCATCATGATGTCGACGAACACCACGTCCGGTTCGTGATCGGTGATCTTGGCCAGCGCATCGAAGCCGTCCTGCGCCAGGATGACTTCGCAACCAGCCTGGTTCAGGAAAATTTCCGCGCTGCGGCGTATGGTGTTGCTGTCATCGATGACCATCACCTTGACGCCTTTCAATGCTTCGTTATCCACACGTTTCTCCACGAGGACAATCGGGCGAGCGGCCCCTGCCACTCCCCCTGCGTGCTTACCATTACGGCAACCCGCCCGGCTTCTTTAGCGTGGCGACGGGCAAACAAAAAGGGCGCCGCAATGCGACGCCCTTCTTGCCGGATAGCCTTGCAGGCCTTACTGCCAGGCTTCCCCGCTCGATTTCTTCTCGACCCCTGCAACGGCCCCCATCGTGTCGAGGATGGCGTTCGGCAACGAGGAGATGCGCATGAACTGGCCCATGCCCACATCCGGGAAGGCCAGCGCAATGCGGAAGCGGCCGTGCGGCGCGCCCACCTCGTTGTTGACGATATAGATCTCGTAGGGCAGACCGGCGATGTTGTTCTGCATGTCGATCTTCTTGATCCACTCGCCGTCGCCGTTGTCGGCATCGTTCATCGCCACGCCAAACACGGCCAGCTTCTGGCCCGGCATGACGACCTCGTAGACCTTGCTGGTCTTGCCGGCCCCCTTGGCCAGGTTGTCGCGCACCGTCTTCAGCGCCTCGGCGAAGCTGCCGTATTCGGCCAGCTTGTTCTTCGGCGAATCGACGCGCTCCATGCCGATCATGTAGCGGTAGTTGGTCAGGTTGCCGGGAGGCTCGTCGCCACCCTGGCCCTTGCCGGCGCCCAGCGCGCTCTGCAGGCGCGACTGCAGCGCCTTGACCGCGGCTTCCTTCTTGTCGAAGGACTTGCGGAAGTAGGCGCGATACCAGTAGTCGGGGTTGGTGTAGGCCACGCTGCCGTCGGCCTTCACGCCCACGCGGATCGCCGCGCCCATGATCGCGTTGCCGCCGACCGAGCCGACTTCGTCGAGCATGGCGTCGTCAGTCGCGACGACCACGCCGAAGCCCGCCAGATTCTTGGGGAAATACTTGCCGACGACCTTGAAGCCGCCGTTCTTGAGTTTGGATTCGACCGCCGCCGCTGCCGCCTGGACGTTGCCGCCGGCCACCGAATCGCCCTGTACATAGGGGGAAACCGCCCACGCGCTCGCCGAAAGAACGAGCGCACCCAACGCTGCAATCCACCGCATCATCATCACCTTCTCCTCATTGGAAATTTGTTTTTCGAACCCGCCGGACGCCACTGGCGCCCCGGCCCATCACGGGTTGGCCATGATTCTAGGGCCAAAAACAGGCTCCGCCTACGCTTAACGCTCCTTGCGGGCGTTTTCTTGAGTCAATCCGCGAAAAAAACGCGTCAGATCACCACCATCTCGAAATCATCCTTGCGCGCGCCGCAATCCGGGCAGGTCCAGTTGATCGGCACATCCTCCCAGCGCGTGCCCGGCGGAATGCCGTCTTCGGGCGCGCCGGTTTCCTCGTGATAGATATAACCGCAGATCAGGCACATCCAGCTCTTGTATTCGGGGGTGTCGGACATGGGTAGAGGGGGAATCGGCTAAAATCGGAGCTTGATTCTAAAGCAGTGACGCCATGCCGCCTATTTTCTCCCCCAAACCCGCGCCACCGCTGGTGCTGAGCTTCGCCGCGTCCGACCCGACCGGCGGCGCGGGCATCCAGGCCGACCTGCTGACCATCGCCAGCATGGGCTGTCACCCGCTGTCGGTGATCACCGCGCTGACCGTGCAGGACACCGCCGGGGTCGACGACGTGCTGGTCATCGATGCCGAATGGGTGGCGGACCAGGCGCGCATGCTGCTGGAGGATGTGCCGGTGGCCGCATTCAAGCTCGGTCTGCTGGGCGGCGCCGAATCGATCGCGGTGATCGCCGAGATCCTCGCCGACTACCCGGACATCCCGGTCATCCTCGACCCGGTGCTGGCGTCCGGACGCGGCGACGAACTCGCCACCGACGACATGATCGCCGCCATGCGCGACATGCTGATCCCGCAGACCACCGTGCTGACCCCGAACAGCCACGAGGCCCGACGGCTGGCGCTGTTCGAGTCGGACGAGGAGGATCTCGACCTCGACGCCTGCGCGCGTCACCTGACCGATCTCGGCTGCGAATACGTGCTCATTACCGGCACCCACGAGAACACGCCGCGCGTGCTGAACACGCTGTACGACGTCAGCGGCGCGATCCAGACCGACGCCTGGGACCGCCTGCCCGGCAGCTACCACGGTTCGGGCTGCACGCTCGCCTCGGCGATCGCCGCGGTGCTCGCCTACGGCCAGGACGTGCCGGCCGCAGTGCGCGAGGCGCAGAATTTCACCTACGAAACGCTGAAGGCCGCGTTCCGCCCCGGCATGGGGCAGTACATCCCGGAGCGCTTCTTCTGGGCGCAGGACGCCCAGGCCGAAGGCAACGCCTGAGCGACGCCATGCCTGACTTCCCCGGCGGCGTCTACGCCATCACCCCCGAGACCGCGGACACCGCGCGCCTGCTGGCGCAGGTCGAGGCCGCGCTGGCCGGCGGCGTGGCCGCGGTGCAGTACCGCGACAAGTCGGCCGACGTCGCGCGCCGCCACGAGCAGGCGAGCGAGCTCGCCGCCCTGTGCCGCCAGTTCGGCGTGCCGCTGATCGTCAACGACGACCTGCGGCTGGCCGATCTGTGCGACGCCGACGGCGTCCATCTGGGGCGCGACGACGGCAGCCTGCGCGAGGCGCGCATCATCCTCGGCCCGAAGAAATTCATCGGCGCCTCGTGCTATCAGAGCCTCGATCTCGCGCAGGCCGCGCAGGCCGCCGGCGCCGACTACGTCGCCTTCGGCAGCTTTTTCGCCTCGCCGACCAAGCCGCAGGCGCCGCGCGCCAGCCTCGAGCTGCTGCGCGACGCCGGCCCGGCGATCCACGTGCCGCTGGTCGCCATCGGCGGCATCACGCTCGCCAACGCGCCATCGCTGCTGGACGCCGGAGCCGACAGCCTCGCCGTGCTGTCGGCGCTGTTCGACGCGGCCGACGTCCGCGCCGCCGCGCACGACCTCAATCAACTCTTCGAAACGGAATCCGAGCAATGACCCGCAACCAGGAACTCTTCGACCAATCTCAGCAAGTCATCCCCGGCGGGGTGAACTCGCCGGTGCGCGCCTTCAGGAGCGTCGGCGGCACGCCGGTGTTCTTCAGCCGCGCCCGGGGCTCGCGCGTGTGGGACGCCGACGGCCGCGAATACATCGACTACGTCGGCTCGTGGGGCCCGGCCATCCTCGGCCACGCCCACCCCGGCACGGTGAAGGCAGTGCAGGACGCCGCGGCCAACGGCCTGTCGTTCGGCGCGCCCAGCGAGGCCGAACTCACCATCGCCCGCCGCATCGTCGAGCTGGTACCGAGCATCGAGAAGGTGCGGCTGGTATCAAGCGGCACCGAGGCGACGATGAGCGCGATCCGCCTGGCGCGCGGCTTCACCGGGCGCTCCAAGTTCATCAAGTTCGAGGGCTGCTACCACGGCCACGCCGACTTCCTGCTGGTGAAGGCCGGCTCCGGCGCGCTCACCTTCGGCAACCCGACCTCGGCCGGCGTGCCTGCGGAAGTCGCGGCGCAGACCATCGTGCTCGACTACAACGACGTCGCCGGACTGGAAAAAACCTTCGCCGAAATCGGCAGCGAGATCGCCTGCATCATCGTCGAGCCGTTCGCCGGCAACATGAACCTGGTGAAGCCGACCGCCGAATTCATGGCCGCAATGCGCCGGCTGTGCGATGCGCACGGTGCGCTCCTGATCTTCGATGAGGTGATGACCGGCTTCCGCGTCGACCTCGGCTGCGCGCAGAAGCTGCTCGGCATCAAGCCCGACCTCACCACGCTCGGCAAGGTGATCGGCGGCGGCATGCCGGTCGGTGCCTTCGGCGGCCGCGCCGACGTCATGGACGCGCTGGCGCCGGTCGGCCCGGTGTACCAGGCCGGCACGCTGTCCGGCAATCCGGTCGCCGTGGCGGCCGGCCTCGCGACGCTGCAGGCGATCTCCGAAGCCGGCTTCTACGCGACGCTGACCGCGCGCACCGAGAAGCTGGTGCAGGGTCTGACCGCCGCGGCACGGCAAGCGAACGTCACCTTCTGCGCCGACTCGGTCGGCGGCATGTTCGGCCTCTACTTCGCTGCGAAGCCGCCGGCCAGCTTCGCCGAGGTGATGCAGTGCGATAAAGAGAAGTTCAACCGCTTCTTCCACGCCATGCTCGACCACGGCATCTACCTCGCGCCGTCGGCGTTCGAGGCGGGTTTCGTCTCGGCGGCGCACAGCGACGCCGACATCGATGCCACCGTCAGCGCGGCGCGCGAGGTCTTCAAGACGCTTTAAAGACTTCATCCGCGAAGCACGCGAAGTTCGCAAAGCAGCGGGGTTCCGCTTCGCGTTTCTTCGCGTGCTTCGTGGATGAATAAAGGTTTTCCGCATGAACGACGAACTGTCCCCCGAAGACGAACTGCGCCTCAACGTGCTGTTCAACACCGAGCTCAAGGCCGTGCGCATCGACGAATCGGCGATGACCCTGTGGGCGCTGACGCCGCAGGGCGAGGCGAGCGTACCGCTCAAGCCGACCGAGCGTTCCGACCGCTATTTGAAGCGCGTGCGCGAAATGCTGTCCGGCCACGTGCTGGGCTCGCCCGGCGGCTACCCGGTGCATCTGACGCGCTGGACGCGGCAGTCGCAGGCGGGGCTCTCCGAGCAGCACCTGGCGCAGCTGTTATTGATTGCCGAGGAAGAAGCGGTGGTCGCAGTGGTGCACTCGCCCGCGCTCACCGACGAGCTCGCGCGCTACGCCTGGTGGTGCATGCCGACGATCGAGAACGCGCGCCTGATGCTGATGCGCGACGTCGTATGCAAGGGCAGCATGGGGCGCACGCTGGCGGAGTTCCTGGTCGAGCACCTTGCCTTCCTGCACGAGGACGACGTCGGCATCCTCGACACCGTGGCGGTCATGCTGTACTCGGGCGTGCTTTCCGACGCCGAGCGGCTGGCGATCTGGAAGCGCGGCAACAGCCGCAATTCCTACTACGTGCCCTTCCTCGAATTGCAGCCCGACCGCCTGCCCAACCCGCGCGCAGCGCGGGCCGACCTCGCATCGGTGCCGCAACTCGCCGGCAACGCCTACAGCGCGATGCTGGCAAAGGCGCTGTCGGACCAGGGCCAGACCCTGCTCGCCACCACCGCGACCATTCTCGAACGGCCCGAGATCCAGGAAGTGGTCAACCATACGCTCAACGCACTGGCCCACTGGTGCGCGCCGTTGCGGCAACTCGACGAGGCAGCGCGCACTGCAGCACGCGAGGCGCTGGTTCAGGCGGCGCCGCAGTTCGCCTCCGACTGCGCCGCGCTCGACGCGCTGGCCGCGGTCGACGCCGACACGGTGCGGCCGATCTTCCTCAAGACCACCGCGATCGGCTCGCTGATGCGGCGCAAGATCCAGCCGGTCGTCACGCCGCTCATCGACGCCATCGCGGTGTTGCGGCGCCAGCCCTGAAACACGCCGCACCACCAAACGACGAAGCCCCGCAGGCAACTGCGGGGCTCCATCGTTTGATACTACTTATTGGCCGAGCGCCGAATCGAGGCTGGCGAGGAATTTCTCCGGCTTCTCGAAACCGATCACCTTGTAGTCCGACTGCACGCCAGCGGCGGTCCAGAAGATCATGCCGGGCGGCCCGAACAGGCCGAAGCGCTTCAGGAGCGCCTTGTCGGCGTCGCTGTTGGCGGTGACGTCGGCCTTCAGCAGCACCACGTCGGCGAGCCGCGCCTGCACCTTGGGATCGCTGAAGGTGAAGGTCTCCATTTCCTTGCACGACACGCACCAGTCGGCATAGAAGTCGAGCATCACCGCGCGGCCGTCCGCCTTCGCCGCAGCCAGGCGCGCGTCGAGCGCAGCGACGTCCTTCACCTGCTCGAACGCCAGGCCCTTCTGCTCGGCAGCGATGGCGACGCCGCCGGTGCCGCCCTTGAAGACGTCGAGCGGCTGCAGCAGGTTGCGGCTGCCTGCCAGCATGCCGAGCAGGATCGCCAGGCCGCCGATCAGCAGTACCACGCCGAGCCCTTTCCACAGCCGCATCCAGCCGGTCGCATGGGCCGGCAATGGATCGAGTGCGTGCAGGTAGATCGCCGAGCCGATCAGCAGCAGCGCCCACAGCAGCATGCTCACCCAGGCCGGGATGACCGGCGTGACGAGATAGATCGCGATCGCCAGCATCATCACGCCGAAGAAGTACTTCACCGCGTTCATCCAGCCGCCGGCCTTGGGCAGCAGCGCGCCCGCCGACAGGCCCACCAGCAGCAGCGGCACGCCCATGCCGAGCGCCAGCACGAACAGCGCCACGCCGCCCAGCGTGGTGTTGCCGGTCTGCGCGATGAAGGCGAGCGCAGCGGCCAGCGGCGGCGCCACGCAGGGGCCGAGAATCACCGCCGACAGGGCCCCCATGACGAACACGCCGACGAAATTGCCGCCTTTCATCCTGTTCGACGCATCGGAGAACTTGCTCTGGATGAAGCTTGGCAGCTGGATCTCGAAGAAGCCGAACATCGACAGCGCCAGCAGCACGAAGATGGCGGCGCCGATGCCGAGCGCGACGGGGTTCTGCAGTGCGTTCGACAGCAGGGTGCCCGACAGCGCCGCGGCGACCCCGGCGATGGCATAGGTGAGCGCCATGCCCAGCACGTAGGCGAGCGAGAGCAGGAAACCGCTGGTCTTGGTCAGGTCCTTCTTCTGGCCGGCGATGATGCCGGACAGGATGGGAATCATCGGAAACACGCAGGGCGTGAGCGCGAGCAGCAGGCCGAGCCCGAAGAAGGTGAGAACCACCGGCCAGAAATTGCCCCCCTTCAACACGCGCTCGATGCGCGAGGTATCGGATTCGGCAGCGGGCTCGGCTGCCGCGGTCGGCGCTGCCGTGGCGGCCGCGCCGCCGGAAGCCGTCAGGGTGAATTCGCGCTTGATCGGCGGATAGCAGATGCCGACTGCCTCGTTGCAACCCTGCCAGGCTGCTTCCAGCCGCAGCTGTTCACCCGCCGCGAGCGGACGCGAAAGCACCACGCTGGCGGAGAAATTCCGGTGGTAGACCTCGGTGCGACCGAAGGTGGGGTCGTCCTTGACGTCGCCCGCCGGGATGTCGACCTTCGCCACCCTGATGTCGGCCGGAGCCTTCACCACGTAGGCGAGCTTGTCGCGATAGAGATAGGTATCTGCCGTCAGCGTGTAGTCGAATTTCACGCTCTGCGCGTCCGGCATCGCCGCGGCGACCAGAAAGGCCTCGTCGGGCGGCAGCACCTGGGGCATGCCGCTGTCGCCTGCCAGGCTGCGCAATCCCTCGAGCGCGGACGCGACCGGCGTCGCGGAGGCGGCGGGCGGCGCGGCCTGGGCCGGAGCGGACACCGCCGCCACGATCCTGGCCGGCAGCGTGAGCGTCGCGCTCGCGGTCTGCGGCGTGTAGCACAGGCCGGCGTCGGCACAGCCCTGCGAGGTGGCCTTGAGGGTGACCGTCGTGCCCCCCGCACCGCGCTGGATCGGCAGGGCGATGCGCACCTCCTTGCGATAGGTTTCGACCTTGCCGAAGTACTCGTCCTCCTTCACCTTGCCGGCCGGCAGGGCGGGGGCGCCGAGCGCGGCGCCGGCGACCTCGAACCTGAACTTGTCGCGGTACATGTAGTAGCCGTCGGCGATCTGCCAGCGCGCTTCGAGCGTGTCGGCGTCGAGTGCGCGCGCACTGAACTTGAACGCGACTTCGGGGTCGAGGAATTCTTCGGCGTGCGCCACTGGAAATTGCGCCAGCGCACCCCAAAGTAGAGGCAGTGCAGCAAACAGGCGAAACCACTTATTGTTCATGCGGGTCGGTCTCCTTGGCCAGCCAGTCGAGATAGGCAGGCAGGCCTTGCGTTATCGGTACGGCGATCAGTTCGGGCACGTCGTAGGGGTGCAGCGCGCGGATGAGCGCCTCGACCCGCGCATAATGCGCCGCGGTGGTCTTGATCAGCAGCGGGATTTCCTCCGCCGTCTCCACCGCCCCCTGCCAACGGTAGATGGAGCGGCACGCCGCCAAAACGTTCACGCACGCTGCCGCGCGGGCCTCGACCAGGGCACGCGCGAGCTTGTCCGCGGTGTCCCGGTCAGGCACATTCGTCAAGACTAACAAAGGTTCCATGTCATGCGCTTTGGTTGGATCGTACTTGTCCTGTTGTCGTTTCCGGTGCTGGAGGCGATCGGCATCTTCTGGATGGCCGACGCCATCGGCGGCTGGACGCTTTTGTGGCTGCTGCTCGACGTCGTCGCCGGGATCGCCCTGATCCGCGTCGAGCGCGTCGCCTGGGGCGCGCGCCTGATGTTCTCGCTGCAGTCGGGCACCAACCCGCTGGCCTCGCTGTTCGCCAGCGGGCGTATTCTGCTGGCCGGCGGCCTGCTTGTCTTCCCCGGCTTCCTCAGCGACCTTGCCGCCGCCGTGCTGCTGCTGATTCCCGGCACCTGGGGCCGGCGCAAGGCCGATCCGCTACGGCCGGCGAACGACGACGTGCTGGACGGCGAATTCCGGCGCGAGCCCGACGACCTGTTGCGCTAGCCGCCTGGATCAGAACAGCGCCATCTGGCCGCGATTTTTCTTCACTTCCCGCAGCAGGTCGTCGGACGTCGGGTAGCGGTATTTCAGACGCAGTTCGCGCGTGGTGCGCGCGTTCGACAGCTGGCGCGACTCGCGCAGGAAGGACAGCAGCGCCTCCGACAGCACTTTTTCCGCCTCGGCGCGTTCGACCCGCGGCGGCCGCGCCAGATCGAAGGCGTCGGCGCAGCTGTCGAACCAGTCGCCCATTTTCAGCGGATGCGCGTCGACCGCGTGGTAGATGCGCTGGCTGCGGCCGCGGAACAGCGCGGCCCACGCCAGCCGCGCCAGGTCGTCGGCGTGGATGTGATTGGTGTAGCTGTCGTCGCGGCTGACCAGTGCCGGGGTGCCGCGGCGAATGCGCTCGAGCGGCAGGCGGTCGGCCGCGTAAATGCCGGGCGCGCGCAGGATCGTCACCTGCACGCCCTGTTTTTTTCCCCACGCACGCAACTGGCGCTCGGCGTCGACCCGCCGCACCGCGCGCCCGTTGACCGGCGCCACCGGCCGCGTCTCGGCCACCCATTGGCCGCCGCAATCGCCGTAGACACCGCTGGTGCTGATGTAGACCAGCGCGCCGGGCTTGCGGCGTCCCAATGCATGCAGCAGATGCGCGGTGCGAGGGTCGGTCTTGCCTTCCGCCGGCGGCGGCGCGAAATGGAACACGCCGTCGACGCGCGGCAGCCGCGCAAGGGTGGCGGGCGCGTCGAGGTCGCCGACATAGGGAATGACGCCGAGCGCGCGCAGCTCGGCGGCGCGCTCGGGGCGGCGAGTCAGCCCGACGAACTCGGCCTGTCCCGCATAGGCCCGTACCAGCCGCTCGGCGACGTCGCCAAAGCCCACGATCAAGATCCTTTTCATTGTGCCCGCCTGTAACCCTGTCATTGCAAGGGTGAAAACCCCGCCCACTCAGGCGATAATTCACCGGTTTGTCCCTGCAATTCTAAGCGCACATCATGCCGTATCAGGTCACCCTCCAGCCCAGCGGGCACCGGTTCATCGTCCAGGACGACGAAACCATCCTCGAAGCCGCCCTGCGCGAAGGCTTTTCACTGCCTTACGGCTGCCGCAACGGCGCCTGCGGCGCGTGCAAGGGCAAGGTGCTGTCGGGCCGGCTCGATTACGGCACCTACTCCGCGAATGCGCTGAAGGACGAGGACAAGGTGCAGGGCCGCGCCCTGTTCTGCCGCGCGAAACCGCTGTCCGATCTCACCATCGAGGCCAAGGAAATCGGCGCCGCCAAGGACATCGTGGTGAAGACACTGCCGTGCCGGGTGGAAAAGCTGGAGAAGCGCGCCGACGACGTCATGCGGGTCCTGATCAAGCTGCCGGCCAACGAGCGCCTGCAATTCCTCGCCGGGCAGTACATCGATTTCCAGCTGAAGGACGGCCGCACCCGCAGCTACTCGCTCGCCAACCCGCCGCACGACGATGCCCTGCTTGAACTGCACATCCGCCACGTGCCGGGCGGCCTGTTCACCGACCAGGTATTCTCGACGCTGAAGGAGCGCGACATCCTCCGTCTCAAGGGTCCGCTCGGCAGCTTCTTCATCCGTGAGGACTCCGACAAGCCGATGATCTTCCTCGCCGGCGGCACCGGCTTCGCGCCGATCAAGGGCATGCTCGAGCACGCCTTCGCCGCGCACATGGACCGCGAGCTGGTGCTGTACTGGGGGGTGCGCTCGAGGAAGGATCTGTACATGGCCGAGCTGCCGCTGCAGTGGCAGGCCGAGCATCCCAATTTCAGCTTCGTCCCGGTGCTGTCCAACCCCGAGCCGGGCGATCACTGGCAGGGCCGCACCGGCTTCGTGCACGAGGCGGTGCTGGCCGACTTCGCCGACCTCTCCGGCTATCAGGTCTACGCCTGCGGCGCACCGGTGATGGTCGACAGCGCGCGCGACAGCTTCGTGAAGGCGCGCGGCTTGCCGGAAGACGCGTTTTTTGCCGATTCCTTCGTCTACGCAGCCGACGCCGAAGTGGCCGCCTGACGCGGGTGCATCCCGCAAAAAAGCCCGGGTCGAAGCCCGGGCTTTTTTTGCGTCTGCAACCGCTACAGTTCGCCCGCGGCGCCGGCCTGCATCACCTCGAGCAACGACTTGCGTACCGCCTCGACGCGCGTTTTCAGCGCAGGCGGCAGGCGCTTTTCCTGCGCCACCGAATCGACGTTGACGTCCATCATCACCAGCCAGCCCTGGCCCTGGGCGTCCTCGATGAGCGCGACGCGGCACGGCATGTAGATGGCGAACTCGCGGTTCACGCTGATCAGGTCCATCGCCAGCACCGCGTCGCAGAACTGGTAGATGGTGACGGTACGCTGCGGCTTGCCGGTCACCGCCTCCACCTGCTTCGACATCGGCAGTTCGGCCACGAGCTGCAGGTTCAGTGCATTGGCGCGCAGCTTCATCGATTCGGCCGCCTCGGCGAGACTGACGCCGGGGCCGATCTTCACCGCGTAGACGCCGGCCGGCGTAGCCTGCGGGGCCTTGGGCGCGGCCGCCCGGGCGGCGGGCATCGACAAGGTCAACGCACCCAGCAGCAGGGCCGCGACGGCGAGAAAGCGGGTTCGCATGGCAAGCTCCTTTCGTATATTAGAAAAGTCTAATAATACACAGTCCGCAGGCCGGCAGCCCCAGCACAAACGTGCCAGCTGGCCGCGCATTCAGCGTGCCCTACTCCGAACGACAGAGCGCCAGCGCCTTCTGGTAATGCTGGCAGGCCTCGCCGGGCTGGCCGCCCTGCGTCTTCAGCTCGGCCATGCGGATATGCCCTTCGGCCGTGGCGGCGATCGCCAGACTGGCTTCCAGATAGCTCTGCGCCTTGCCCCACAGCTGCTGCACGCTGCACAGCTGCGCCAGCGTCAGCAGCAGCTGCGCGTCGCGCGGCTGCGCGTGCAGCCATTTCTCGGCCTGCTCGATCTGCCGCGTCGGGCTGCTGCCGCGCAGATCACCGTACAGCGCCACCAGGTCTTCGTGCCACTCGCGGTTGAGTGCGGCTTCCAGCACGTCGAGCGCGGTGTCGTGGCCGCCGCGCTGCATGAAGGCACGGGCGGCTGCGCGTGCCACCCACGGATCGGTCTTGTAGTCGGCCGGAACCTTTTTCCAGTATTCCAGCAGGCCACGGTCGTCGCCGGCGCGGCGCTTGAGGTTTTCAGCATAGGCGATGCGGCGACTCTGCGCGGCGACGACGGATTCCAGCGCATTGCTGCGCGCCAGCGCGTCGAGCAGACGGTCGACCTCGTCCCACTGCCCCGTCATCTGCCGGGCCTTGAGCTCGAGCCGCAGCAGCGCGGTGTGCTGCGGGGCGATCTCCTTGGCGCGATTGATCGCCACCAGGGCGGCGGCCGCATCCTTGATGTCGAGCCGCGCTTCGGCCTCGAACAGCTGCGCGGCGAGCTCGGCGCCGTGCTCGGTCGCCGCCTGGACATGCCGCTCGCGCTGCGCCGGGGCACGCATTTCCTGTGCCGCACGCGCCGCCAGCACGCGCGCCAGACCGACACGGGTGTCATCGCCCTGCCACTGGCCGAGCGAAGCCTCGGCATCCTGGTAGCGGTATTCGACATAGGCCCTGAGTCCGCCGACGAAGTTGTCGTCGCGCCGCTTCGCCGCGCGGCGCTCGCGCTGCTCGCGCACGATGCCCGGCAGGTTGAGCGTCAGCATCGCCAGACGCAACAGCACGACGCCGCCGACCACCAGACCGACCAGCATCAGCACGAAGCTGATGAAGGAGATTTCCATGCGCCACGGCGGATACACCAGGACCACGTAGCCGGGGTCGTAGCGGCCGGCCATCGCCAGCGCGACCGCCAGCACCGCGATGATCAGGATCGACACCAGCCAGCGCATCAGTGCTCTCCCTTGTAGGCATCGAGCGCGGCGAGGCTGGCGTCGATGCCCGGCAGCTTGGTGGCGATCTGCAGGCTGGCGAGCCGCTTCACTTCCTTGATCGCCGCGGCGACGCCGGCGTCGCGCGTGTTGAAGTAGCGCGCGAGCAGCTGTGACACCGCATTCAGATCGGCGCGGAACGCCGCCTGGTCCTGCGCCAGCAGCGCCAGCCGCGCCGACAGCAGGCGCAGGCGCAGGTTCTCGCGCAGGAAGTAGGCCTGATCGGGCGGCAGCAGCACCGCTTCGTTGCTGTCGACGCGACGGATCTGCACGATGCGCTTCAGTTCCTGCCACAGCTCCTCGCCGAGGTTGGCGGCGCTCGCGGCACGCGGCGCCGGCGCCGCCTCGGAGGCCTGCGCGCTCGCCAGCGGCCAGGCGGCATGGCGTGCCACCAGCGCCTCGATGCGGGCGCTGGCGCCCACCTCGTCGAGCGAGGGTACGGCGCGCAGATTGGCCAGATCGGCGGCGATGGCGCGGCGCAGGCTGGTGAACTGCGGCTTGTTGAGGCGCTGCAGGCGGGTGTCGGCGCCCTCCAGCGCGATGATCGCGGCCTTCACGTTGCCGGCCAGCTGCAGCTGCTGCGCGGCGGTGAGCAGCACCTGCTCGATTTCGGCCAGCGCCCACTGGTCGCGTCCCTGCGCGAGGTCCTTGTAGAGGGTCTCGAGCGCAAGCTGCTGCTGCTGCGAAGTCGCCATCTGCGCATCCATGTGCGCGACCCTCTCGCTGACCTGACGCATGGCGTCGTCGGCGTTGCGTGCCAGCAGGCGGGTCTCGCTCACGTCCTTGCCCGATTCCGCCAGCCGTCGCCCCAGTTCGGCCTTGAGGTCGCGGATGCGCTCGCGACTGTCGGACCACGACCAGGCCGCCGCCACCAGCGCCAGCGCCGCCACCAGCATGGCGACGAGGGGCAGCACCTGAACGCGCACGTGAGGCTGCGCCGCGGGCGCGGCGGGGGAAACTGCGGAGCTTGAGGTTTCGGGGGTAGCGCTCATGAATTGTTCCTGAACCAGTTAATCAGGCCGTCGACCAGGCCGGCGTCGCCGCCGGGCGTGGCAACGACCCGATGCAGCCCGAAGCGGCGGGCCGCCTCGGCGATTTTCTCATGCGGCACGAAAAGCGGGGTACGCGCCAGCAGCGGCCGGCCCGCCTCGCCCAGCAACGCCGCCAGATTGTGCAGGGTCTCGGCGCTGGCCGCGGTCACCGCATCGACTCCGTCCGCCTGCCAGCGCGCCAGCAGCGGCGCGGCATCGGCCGCGGGGCAGACGCGCCGGTAGCACTCGAGGAAATGCACCTCGGCGCCACGCGCCGTCAGCGTGTCGGCGAGCAGCGGCCGGCCGCCGACGCCGCGCACGATGACCACCTTCCTGCCCGCCACCGCCTGCAGCTGCGGCAGCGCCAGCAACGCCTCGCTGTCCTGGCCGGCCGGGGTGATCACGCCGGGCACGCCCTGCGCCGCCAGGGCGCGCGCAGTGCCCGGTCCGACAGCGAATATCGCGGCCGCCGGCGGCAGGGTGCCGATCGCCGCCATGCCGAACTGCGCGGCGTTGGGGCTGATGAAGATGACGAGATCGGCCTTGCTCAATTGAGCTAGGCTCGCTGTCAGCGCCGCCGCGGGCACCGCCTCGATGGCGAGCGCCGGAAATTCGACCGCTTCGCCGCCCGCCGCGCGGATCGCCTGCACCAGCCCCGCGGCCTGATGGACAGGCCGCGTCACCAGCACCGTGCGTCCGGCGAGCGGCTGCGTCATGCAGGCAGGGCGTCGAGGATGGCGCGCGCGCCCTGTGCCAGCAGCTTGTCGGCGAGCGCCTGGCCGACCGCCTCGGGATCGGCAGGGTCGCCCTCGGCGCGGTCGTGGAGGAAACGGCTGCCGTCCGGGTTGGCGACAAAACCGTTCAGCACCAGGCGGCCGTCCTGCAGCACCGCATGCGCGCCGAGCGGCACCTGGCAGCTGCCGCCGAGCACGCGGCTGACCTGGCGCTCGGCGCGCACGCAGGCGGCGGTCTCGGGGTGGTTGAGCGCGGCAAGCATGGCAGCGACTTCGGTGTTGCCGCTGCGAATCTCGATACCGAGCGCGCCCTGGCCGGCGGCCGGGATGCTGTCTTCCACCGACAGCAGGCTCTTGATGCGGTCGCCGAGTCCGAGCCGCTTCAAGCCGGCGGCGGCAAGCAGAATCGCGTCGAACTGGCCCTCGTCGAGCTTCCGGAGCCGGGTGCCGACGTTGCCGCGCAAGGGCTGCACCGCCAGATGCGGGTAGCGCGCGCGCAGCTGCGCCTCGCGGCGCAGGCTGGAGGTGCCGACCACGGCGCCGGGCGGCAGGTCGGACAGGCGCTCGAAGCGGTTGGAGACGAAGGCGTCGCGCGGGTCCTCGCGCTCGCCGATCACCGCCAGCGTGAAGCCGGGCGGCAGTTCCATCGGCACGTCCTTCATCGAATGCACCGCAAGGTCGGCCTGGCCGGCTTCCAGTGCGACTTCGAGTTCCTTCACGAACAGGCCCTTGCCGCCGATCTTCGACAGGGTGACGTCGAGAATCTGGTCGCCGCGCGTGGTCATGCCGAGGATGTCGACCGTGCAGCCCGGGTGCAGCGCACGCAGGCGGTCGCGGATATGCTCCGCCTGCCACATGGCGAGGGCACTTTCACGGGAGGCGATGGTCAGGGTGTGCATGGCGGTAGGATTGGACTGTTTGATTTGCTCAAGGATGACGCGACACTGAAAACCCGAAGTGTCCGCACCCGCAGGAAGGGACGAAATACATGATGCGATCGCTCGCAGCCTGGAGCCTGATTCTAGCATGGGGCCTGGCCCTGCCCGGCCCGGCCGGCGCGGCGGACGGCCTGGTCCAGGCACGGGATTTCCGCGCCGACGCGCGCACCGCGACCCAGCGCCGGGTGCCGGTCCTGGTCGTCTTCACCAGCCCGCATTGCCCGTACTGCGAGCGCGTCAAGCAGGAATACCTGATCCCCATGCACAAGGACCGCGCCTACCGCGGCCGTGTCGTCATTCGCGAAGTCACCATCGGCAGCGACACGCCGCTCACCGATTTCGACGGCAGCCGCACCACCGAAGGCGCGTTCGCCGCCGCCCACAAGGTCTTCATGGTGCCTACCGTGATGGTGTTCGACTCCCTGGGCAGGCCGACCGGCGAGGCCATCGTCGGTCTGCTGACGCCCGACTACTACTTCGGCTACCTGGAAGACGCCATCGACGCCGGCGTGCGCAAGGTGCGCGGCAAATAGCCGGGGCTTGCGCACGAGGCGCGCGGGGAGGATAGAATCCCCGCCATGCCGGGAGCGCACCGATGAAAACCCTACTTGCCGACGACCACCCGCTGATGCGCGAGGGGGTGCGGCAGGTGTTGTCCCAGCTGGAACCGCCGGTCGAGATCATCGACGCCCACGACTACCCCAGCCTGTTCGCGCAAACCACGCAGCACGCCGACCTCGACCTCGCGCTGGTCGATCTCAACATGCCGGGCTTCGTCGGCATGCAGGGCATTACCCAGTACCGCAACCGTTTCCCCGACATCCCGCTGGTGGTGCTGTCCGCCTCCGAGTCGCCGCACGACATCCGCAGCGCACTCGAAGCCGGTGCACTCGGCTACATCCCCAAGGCGGCTTCCACCGCCGAAATGCTGGCCGCGTTGCGGCGGGTGCTGGCAGGTGATCTCTACGTGCCGTCCTGCCTCGGTGACGGCGGCCTGCACCCGGTGGCCCCGGCCGACTTCGAGGCGCTGCAGCACAGCGGGCTCACCGCACGCCAGCTCGAAGTCGCGCGCCTGCTGGTGCAGGGCTGTGCCAACAAGGCCATCGGCGGCATGCTGTCGATGTCGGAAAGCACGGTGAAAGTGCACATCGCCGCGATCTTCCGTGCCCTCGGCGTCACCAACCGCACCGAAGCCGTGCTGGCCATCCAGCGCCTGAGCCAGACGCCCCCGTGAGCCTGCTGCGCGCCCTGTTCGTACGCCTGTCACCCTCCAGCATCCGCAGCCGCATGCTGCTGATCGCGCTGCTGCCGGCGCTGCTGGCCGAGTTCGGCATGGTCGCCTACTTCAGCACGCAGGCAGTCGGCGCGGCCGAGCGCGCCCTCCAGACCCGCGCCGCCAACGCCGCCCGCCATCTCGCCGACACCCTGCCCTACGCCCTGGTGAGCGGCGATCTCGCGCTCGCCCAGCGCCTGCTGGAAACCGAAGTCGCCAACAGCCGCCTGGCCTTCGCCCGCATCGTCAACACCCACGGCCGCACCCTCGCCAGCACCGACGCCACGCTCAGCGCCGCACTGGTCGATGCGCACCACCGGCAGCGCATCGCCATCCGCCTGCCGGACACGGACTTCAGCGAGGAACCGCTGTTCGCCGCCAGCGCCCGAACCGGCAACGAATTGCTGGGCGAAGTCGAGGTCGGCGTCAGTCTCGACCAGATCAGCGCGTTCAAGCGCGAGACGCTGATCCACGCCACGCTGCTGATGCTGGTGGCACTGACGCTCACCGGCGCGCTGGCGTGGCGCATGTCCAACCGGCTGGCCGGCCAGTTGCGCCACGTCGGCCAGGTGGTCGGGCGGCTTGCCCATGGCGACCTCGCCGTACGCGCGGACGTGCCGCCGCAGGGCGAGGTCGCAGTGCTCGCCGCCGGCGTCAACCACATGGCCGAGGCACTGCAGACGCATCGCGGTGAGCTCGAACGCCGCATCCAGGAAGCCACCGCCGACCTCGCCGCGAAGAAGGACATGGCCGAGCGCGCCAACCATGCCAAGTCGCGCTTTTTCGCCGCCGCCAGCCACGACCTGCGGCAGCCGCTGCACGCTCTGTCGCTGTTCGTCACTGCGCTCAAGGCGCGCAACCAGCAGCCGGAAACGCAGACCCTGATCGACAACATCGAGGCGTCGACCGGCGCGATGGAACTGCTGTTCAACGCGCTGCTCGACATCTCGCGGCTCGACGCCGGCACCCTCGAGGCGCACCCGGTGCATTTCCCGCTGCAGAAAATGCTCGACGATCTCGCCAAGCAGTTCGGCGCGCTGGCTGCGGAAAAGCAGCTGCGGCTGCGCTTCCGCCCCAGCACCGCCACGCTCTACAGCGACCCTCTGCTGGTCGAGCGCATCCTCGTCAACCTGATCGCCAACGCCATCCGCTACACCGACGACGGCGGCGTGCTGATCGGCTGCCGCCGCCGTGGCCGCATGCTGCGCATCAGCGTGATCGACACCGGCCGCGGCATCCCGCCCGACCAGCAGGAAGCCGTGTTCCACGAATTCGTGCAGCTGCACAACCCGGCGCGCGACCGCAGCAAGGGGCTCGGCCTCGGGCTTGCCATCGTCTCGCGCCTCGGCCGCCTGCTGGGCCACCGTGTCGAGCTGCATTCGCGCCCCGGCCACGGCTCGAGCTTCAGCATCGAGATCCCGCTCGGCGACCCCCGCATGATCCAGACGCCGACCACAGCGGTCGCGCCCGGCCAGCTCGGCGCCGACACGCTGGTCGTGCTGGTCGACGACGAGTCCGCGATCCTGCGTGGCATGGCCGAACTGTTCGACAACTGGAACATCGATCTCGTCACCGCCCACAGCGCCCGCGAGGCCGAGCAGTGGCTCGACAGCCTCGGCCGCACGCCCGACGTCATCGTGTCCGACTACCGCCTGCCCGACGACACCGACGGCATCGAAGTCATCGAGCGCCTGCGCCGGAAATTCGGCCGCGACATCCCGGCCATCCTGGTCACCGGCGACACCGCCCCCGACACCATCCTGCGCATCAGCCGCGCCGGCTTCCCGCTGCTGCACAAGCCGTTGCGCCCTGCCAAACTGCGCGCCCTGCTCACCCACCTGATCCAGCAGGCACGCGCCGCCACCGTGGGATAATCCGCCCCGACATCACCGCTCACCGCTCACCGCTCACCGCTTACCACTTACCGCTAACCACTCACCACTCCCCACTTACCGCTAACCACTCACCACCATGCACATCCACATCCTCGGCATCTGCGGCACCTTCATGGGCGGCATCGCCGCCATCGCCCGCAACGCGGGCCACACCGTCACCGGCTGCGACGCCAACGTCTATCCGCCGATGTCCGACCAGCTTCGCGCGCTCGGCATCGAGCTCACCGAAGGCTGGGACGCCAAACAGATCAACCTCAAGCCCGACATCTTCGTCGTCGGCAACGTCGTCACCCGCGGCAACCCGCTGATGGAAGCCATCCTCGAACGCGGCCTGCCCTACACCTCCGGCCCGCAATGGCTCGCCGACAATGTGCTGCGCGACAAGTGGGTGCTTGCCGTGGCCGGCACCCACGGCAAGACCACCACCTCTGCGATGCTCGCGTGGATCCTCGACGACGCGCGCCTGCGCCCCGGCTTCCTCGTCGGCGGCATCCCGCAGAACTTCGGCATGTCGGCACGGCTCACCGACAGCCCCTTCTTCGTCATCGAGGCCGACGAATACGACACGGCGTTTTTCGACAAGCGCTCCAAGTTCGTCCACTACCGCCCGCGCACCGCCATCCTCAACAACCTCGAATACGACCACGCCGACATCTTCCCCGACCTCGGCGCCATCGAGACCCAGTTCCACCATCTGGTGCGCACCGTCCCCGGCAACGGCCTCATCGTCGCCAACGGCCGCGAGGAAAGCCTCGACCGCGTGTTCGAACGCGGCCTGTGGACACCTGTCGAGCGCTTCGGCAGCACCGGCGGCTGGACCGCCGGCGAACCCGACGCCAGCGGCAGCTTCGACGTCTACTTCAACAGCACCCTGCAGGGCCGCGTCAACTGGGGCCTGATCGGCGAGCACAACCGCATGAACGCCCTGGCCGCGATCGCCGCCGCGCGCCACGCCGGCGTCACCGCCGCCGCCGCAATCGACGCCTTGAGCCGCTTCGAGAACGTCAAGCGCCGCATGGAAGTGCGCGGCGCTGTCCACGGCATCACCGTCTACGACGACTTCGCCCACCATCCCACCGCGATCACCACCACCGTCGAAGGCCTGCGCCGCAAGGTCGGTTCCGCGCGCATCCTTGCCGTACTGGAGCCACGCTCCAACACCATGAAACTCGGCGTCATGAAGTCGCAGCTCCCCGACAGCCTCGCCGACGCCGACCAGGTCTACTGCTTCGGCGCCAACCTCGGCTGGGACGCCGCCGAGGCTTTAGCCCCGCTGGGTGACAAGGCGCGCGTGTTCGACAACCTCGATAAATTGGTGAGCCAGTTGGTGACGGATGCGCGCCCTGGCGATCATGTGCTGATGATGAGCAACGGGGGGTTCGGCGGCATCCATGCGAAGCTGCTGGATGCGCTGCATCATCACTATCACGAGGATATTGTGCTGACGCCGATGCATCGGTATGGGGGGTATGCGTAAGTCGGGGTTGGGTGGTTGCAGAGCGTTGCTCTCACCACCGTTCGCCCTGAGCCTGTCGAAGGGCTGTCAACACTAGCGGAGAACTTCGCAGGGCCACTGACCGTTGGCCGGGGGTAGCCCGGCCAACGGTCCTCAATCCTGCGAAGAACCCAGCTACAGCGTGCAAGCCCTTCGACAGGCTCAGGGCGAACGGAGCGGAGGGCGGCGCGCTATTCAAACATTGTGCGAGTGCGAGCAACTGGATTGCTTCGTCGCTGCGCGTCTCGCAATTACGGCGACGAGAGGAACGCGCGGCGTTGCTCCACGTGCCCACCCGATCAGTACATCTTGTACGGCAAAAACTTCCCGTTCAAAACGATCTTCACCCGATCCCCCTTCGGGTCCTCCACCCGCGAAATATCCATCGAAAAATCGATCGCACTCATGATCCCATCGCCGAACTCCTCGTGGATCAGCGACTTGATCGTGATGCCGTACACCATGATCAGTTCATAAAAGCGATAGATCAGCGGATCGGTCGGCACGGCGCTCGGCAGGCTGCCCTTGTACGGCACCCTCTGCAGCTGGTCGATCGCCTCGGGCGGCAGGTTGAGCATTTTCCCGACGGTGGCGGCCTGTTTCTTGTCGAGCGTCATTTGCCCCAACAGGGCGGCGGTCGTCCATTCCTTGCTCTGGCCGACCTTCCTGGCGATGTCGGCCCACTTGAGGCCTTTCTTGTGCTTGGCGGCGAGGATGAGATCGGTGACTTCGGTGCGGGTCATGATGGTCCTTTGAGGTGATGAACGGAGTCGAAGGAATGCACCGCGCCCAGGCTGCGACGCCCTGTCCGGGTGCAACGGACCGCCGCGCGGTCTGCCCGCCGGGGTGCGCTGCGCCCGCATTCACAGGGCCGGCGGCGGCCGGGTGCGGAAACGGGTACATTCCGACGGGATTCCCTTTCAGGAAGCGTGCCAACGCAAAATGGCACCGCGCGCGGCACGCCTGCCATTTCGGGAATCCCGGCCGCGCCGGTAAAATCCGCGGATGATCGTCTATCTCCACGGCTTCAACTCCTCCCCCGCCTCCGGCAAGGCCAAACAGCTCGGCGAGCACATGGCCGGCCTCGGGCGGCAGGCGGACTACTACTGCCCGGCGCTGCCCACCAGCCCGCGCGAGGCGATCGCCCACGTCGAGGCCGGCCTGGCGCAGCACAAGGGGTCCGTCACCCTGATCGGCAGTTCGCTGGGCGGCTTCTACGCCACCCATCTGGCGGAAAAGCACGGCTGGAAGGCGGTGCTGGTGAACCCGGCGGTGCACGCGCATGTCCTGATGCGCGGCGCGCTCGGCCCGCAGACCAACTGGCACAGCGGCGAGAAATGGCTGTTCACCGAGGCGCACCTGGCCGAACTCGCCGCGCTCGACGTGCCGGCGATCAGCCGTCCCGAGCGCTACCTGCTGCTGGCGCAGATCGGCGACGAGGTGCTCGACTACCGCGACGCCGCCGCCTACTACGCGGGCGCCCGCCACATCATCGAGGACGGCGGCGACCACGGTTTCGCCGGCTTCGAGCGCCACTTCCAAACCATTCTGGATTTCTGATGCACGTCATTTTCGAAGAAGACGGCCACTTCAAGGCCGGCTCCATCCTGTCCGAAACCGAGGCCACGGCGCAGGTGGAGGCTGCCAGCGGCAAGCGCAGCAAGATCAAGGCCGCCAACATCCTGCTGCGCTTCGCGGCGCCTGCTCCAGCCGAGGTCATGGCCGAGGCCGAGACGCTTGCCGAGGAACTCGACGCCGATTTCCTGTGGGAAGCGGCGGGTACGGATGAATTCGGTTTCGAACAGTTGGCGCAGGAATATTACGGCCACGCGCCGCGCCCGGCCGAGTCGGCCGCGCTGCTGCTGAAGCTGCATGCATCGCCGATCTATTTCCATAAGAAAGGCCGTGGCCGCTATCGGCCCGCGCCGGCCGAAACGCTCGCCGCAGCCAAGGCGGGGCAGGAAAAGAAGCGGCTCGCTGCGGAAAGGCAGGCGCATCTCGTCAGTGAACTGGTCGCCTTCCGCCTGCCGCCCGAGTACGCCTCGCTGATCCCGCGCATCCTCATCGCGCCGGACAAGAACACGCTGGAGTACAAGGCGCTGGAAGAGGCCGCCAACGCCGCCGGGCTGTCCCAGTTGAGGCTCATCGAGCGCTGCGGCGCGATCCCGTCGACGCTCGATTTCCACATGGCGACCTTCCTGCTCGAATATTTTCCGCGCGGCACCGGCTTCGCGCCGGTTACCGAGCCGATCGATCCCCCGGAACTCCCACGCAGCCACGTGCGCGCATTCTCGATGGACGATGAGGCGACCACCGAGATCGACGACGCGCTGTCGATCGAGTGGCGCGACGACGGCGCGATCCGCGTCGGCATCCATATTGCCGCCCCTGCACTCGGCATCGCACCCGGCTCGGAGCTCGACAAGGTCGCCCGCGAGCGGTTATCGACCGTGTACTACCCCGGCGACAAGATCACCATGCTGCCGGAGGCGCTGATCCACCACTACACGCTCGGCGAGGCGCATGACTGCCCGGCGCTGTCACTCTACCTCGACGTCGCGCCCGATCTGCGCGTGCTGGGCACCGAGACGAAGCTGGAAATGGTGCACATCGCCGACAACCTGCGCCACGAGCTGCTGGAAGCCGAATTCAATGCCGCGACCCTACGCAATCCGGATGTCCCCGATTACCCGTACCGCCGCGAGCTCGAATGGCTGCATGACTTCTCTGCGGTGCTGGAAGCCGGCCGCGGCAAAACCGACACCGTCGACCGTGTCGACTACAGCTTCAAGCTCGAGGGCGAGCGCATCCGCATCGAGCCACGCAAACGCGGCAGCCCGATCGACAAGATTGTGTCGGAGCTGATGATCTTCGCCAACGCGCACTGGGGCGGCTGGCTCGCCGAGAAGCGCGTGCCCGGCATCTACCGTGCGCAGGCCAACGGCAAGACGCGCATGACGACCGCACCCGACCCGCACCAGGGTCTGGGCGTCGACCAGTACGCGTGGTCGACCTCGCCGCTCAGGCGCTATGTCGACCTCGTCAACCAGCGCCAGCTGATCAGCATCGTGCAGGGCGTCGATCCGGTCTATCCGCCGCGCAGCGAGGCGCTGTTTTCGACGGTGCGCGACTTCGAGCTGGCGTACGACGCCTACAATGAATTTCAGCGCCGCATCGAACGCTACTGGATGCTGCGCTGGCTGATTCAGGAGAACGTCAGCGAAGTTACCGCGAACGTGATCCGCGAGGATCTGGTGCGCTTCGACAGCCTGCCAATGGTGACGCGCGCACCGTCGGTGATGGGGATTGCGCCCGGATCGAAAGTGAAACTGGCGATCTCGGACATCGATCTGCTCGATATCACCTTCCACGCGGAGTACCAAGAAACCGTGGCCCCGCCGCCTGACAGCGCCGCCGTCGTTCCGTAGAATCCGACTGGTCCGAACCGATCCGCACGCATGTCCGCCGAAACCACCGCCCCTCTCGCCGAACCGTCCCAGCAGGGCACGCGCATGGCGCTCGCGCTGCTGGCGTCGGCCGCGGTGCACGGCATGGTGCTGTCGACGCAGTTCGTGCAGGTCAATCCGCGCCTGTTCGAGGACACCAGCCTGCCGATCGAGGTCGTGCTGGTCAACGCCAGGACGCAGGAATCGCCGCTCAATCCGGACGCGCTGGCACAGTCGAATCTCGCCGGCGGCGGCAACACCGACGAGGATCGCCGCCTGAAAAGCCCCTTGCCGGCCAGCCCGACGACGCAGACCGGCAGCGAGCAGGCTGTGCTGCAGTCACGCGTGACCGAGCTCGAGCAGCAGGCGAAGACACTGCTCTCCCAGCTGAAACCCGATGCGCAGCTACAGAACCGCCCCCAGCCGACACCGCAGCCTGTCGAGCAGCCGAGCGTCGACACCAGCAGCCTCACCGCGCAGGCACGCGAGATGGCACAGCTGCAGGCGCGCATCTCGCAGCAGTGGGACGACTACCAGAAGCGCCCCAAGCGCGCCTTCGTCGGCGCCAACGTCCGCGAATACGCATTCGCGCGCTACGTCGAGGACTGGGTCGCCAAGGTCGAGCGCGTCGGCAACGTCAACTACCCTGAGGCTGCCCGCCGCCAGGGCATCTACGGCAGCCTCAAGCTGACTGTGTCGATCTACGCCGACGGCCGCATCGAGGACATCGAGATCGACCGCTCGTCGGGCTCCAAGATCCTCGACACCGCCGCGATCCGGATCGTCGAGCTCGCCGCCCCCTATGCCGCCTTCCCCGAAGACATGCGGAAAAAGGCCGACATTTTGTCTATAACGCGAACCTGGACCTTCACCCGATCCGACCAGCTGGTGGGAACGGACTGAACGACGGCCGCGCCCGCCCGACGCCCCTCGCCGCTCGCCCGGCAACACCCCGCCCGCAGCAACCCGGCCATTGCGACCCGACATGACGGGCTTCGATGGTCATGTATAATATTCTGATTTGCTTATACATTTCTTTGTTCGGAGTCCCACCATGCATACCGGCACCACCCTCACCCAGTTCATCATCGAAGAACAGCGCCGCACCGCCGGCGCCACCGGCGATTTCACTTCGCTGCTGAACGACGTCGTCACCGCCTGCAAGGCCATCTCCAACGCCGTCAACAAGGGCGCGCTGCTGGGCGTGATGGGCGCGCTCGATTCCGAGAACGTGCAGGGCGAGACGCAGAAGAAGCTCGACGTCATCACCAACGACATCATGATCCGCTCCAACGAGTGGGCCGGCCACCTCGCCGGCATGGCGTCGGAAGAGATGGACGACGTCTACGCGATCCCCGGCCAGTACCCGCTCGGCAAGTATCTGCTGGTCTTCGATCCGCTCGACGGCTCGTCCAACGTCGACGTCAACATCTCGGTCGGCACCATCTTCTCGATCCTCAAGGCGCCGGTCGCCGGCCGCGCCGCCAAGGCCGAAGACTTCCTGCAGTCCGGCACCAAGCAGGTGTGCGCCGGCTACGCGATCTACGGTTCGTCGACCATGCTGGTGCTGACCTTCGGCCACGGCACCAACGGCTTCACGCTCGACCGCGACGTCGGCGAATTCGTGCTGACCCACCCCAACATGACCATCCCCACCGAGACCAAGGAATTCGCGATCAACGCGTCCAACATGCGTTTCTGGGAAAAGCCGGTGCAGCGTTACGTCGACGAGTGCCTCGCCGGCAAGACCGGTCCGCGCGGCAAGGACTTCAACATGCGCTGGGTCGCGTCGATGGTCGCCGAAGTGCACCGCATCCTCACCCGCGGCGGCATCTTCATGTACCCCAAGGACACCAAGGATCCCGCCAAGGCCGGCAAGCTGCGCCTGATGTACGAAGCCAACCCGATGGCCTTCATCGTCGAGCAGGCCGGCGGCGCCGCGACCACCGGCTACCAGCGCATCCTCGACCTCAATCCGGAAGGCCTGCACCAGCGCGTGCCGGTGATCCTCGGCTCCAAGACCGAGGTCGACACCGTCACCGGCTACCACCACGAAAAGGCCGCGTGAGCGTGGTTGTAAAGACGCTAAAGCGTCAACAACCACGGCCTGCCCTTTACGGGTAGGGCTTCGGAAGCCGCAACGAAAAAAGCCGGGCATTGCCCGGCTTTTTTCATGCCTGAAGCGAATTCAGGCCGCGACCCGCCGTGCCGCCCGCAACAGGCTCACGCATTCCTCCGGCGGCAGCGGGCGGCTGAACAGATAACCCTGCGCTTCGTCGCAGTGGTTGGCGCGCAGGTAGCCCAGCTGCGCCTCGGTCTCGACGCCTTCGGCGACCACGGTCAGACCGAGGCTCTTCGCCAGCGCGATGATGGTGCGCACGATCGCGGTGTCGTTCTCGTCGCCCGGGATGTCGTTGATGAAGGAACGATCGATCTTCAGGCAGTGGATGGGGAAGGTCTTCAGGTAGCTGAGCGAGGAGTAGCCGGTGCCGAAGTCATCGATCGCGATGCGGATGCCAAGCGCTTCGAGTTCACCCAGCACCCCGGCTGCCGACGCCAGGTTGTCCATGATCGCCGACTCGGTCAGTTCGAGCTCGAGCTCTCCCGGCGCCAGCCCGGTATCGTGCAGCGCGGCGGCGATCTGCGCGGCCAGATCCTTTTGCCGGAACTGCCGCGTCGACAGGTTGACCGCCATGGTGCCGGCGTCGGGCTCCAGCGCCTGCCAGGCGCGCAGCTGGCGGCAGGCCTCGCGCAGCACCCAGTCGCCGATCGGCAGGATGAGGCCGCTCTGCTCGGCGATGGGGATGAATTCGGCCGGGCTGATCGTGCCGAGCTCGGGCGACTGCCAGCGCAGCAATGCTTCCCAGCCGGTCAGACGGCCGCTCAGGATCTCCCGCTTGGGCTGGTAGTGCAGCGCCAGTTCGTTGCGCTCGAGGGCGTGCTTGAGGCGCGCCTCCAGCAGCACGCGGCGCTCGATCTGCTCCGCGAGATCGTGGCTGAACACCATCAGGCAGTTGCGTCCCGCCGACTTGGCACGATGCAGCGCGAGGTCGGCGTAGCGCATCAGGCCGCTGGCCGACTCGCCGTCGGCCGGGTAGACGACGATGCCGATGCTGGCGCTGATCGCCAGGTGGTCGTTGCCGATGTCGAATTCGCGTGCCATCACCTGCAGCAGTTCCGCGCCAACCTGCTTCGCCCGCCCGACCGAAGCCTCCTCGAGCAGGATCACGAACTCGTCGCCGCTGAAGCGCGCCATGAATGACGTGGCCGGCAGGGTGGCGCGGATGCGATCGGCGACCGCGACCAGCAGCAGGTCGCCCTGCTCGTGCCCGAGGGTGTCGTTGACGTTCTGGAAGTGGTCGAGATCGAGCAGCAGGACGGCGCAGGAGGTGCCGTCATGACGGGCGCGCGCGACCGAGTGTGTGAGCCGTTCGCTGAACGCGGTGCGGTTCGGCAGGCCGGTGAGGTCGTCGTGGGTGAGCATGTGGCGCATCTGGCGGAACGGCCGGCTCACCGCCTCGGCGTAGATGGCGCGATAGAGAAAGTAGTAGGCGAACACCTTGTAGGTGTGACCCAGCAGATTCGCCGTACTGCTCACCTCCACGTAGACGGTGAAGAACAGCTCGCCCGCCGACATCAGCAACAGGGCCAGCATCAGGCTCTGGAAATCGCAGTGGGTGATGCGGGTGCGGCGCAGATACAACAGGGCCGCGATGGCCAGATAGAAACCGAACACGCCCCACTCGATGGTGACCTTGAGCGAGGTGAGGCCCTTGCCCACGACATACATGGCCGGCACGAAATCCGGCGACTGCAGCAGGCTGAATGACAACGCCGACACCACGAGCAGGACGCCGATCCAGGCATGGCGGCGCCAGGGCGAGCGCTCGGCCGGCGCATCCGGCAGCAGCACATAGGCCAGCAGGCCCAGCCCCGCGGCAATGCGTCCCCCGAGCCAGAACAGGATCGCCTTGTGCGGCGTGTTCTGGCTGATCAGGTCCGGCATGCCGATATAGGACAGGAAGTGCAGGATGTCGAACAACGCCACCGCCAGGAAAGCGCAACCGAGCACCATCGACCGGGTCGAGCGCTCGGCCTGCTGCACCCCGTGGCCGGTAAAGAAGACCAGCGCGGCGACGATGATGGCGAACACTTCCATCAGCGAATGGGCCGCGAGGAAATCGGGGTGGGACAGCGCCAGCTGGTTGGCCGGAACGGCCTGCCACAGCAGCAGGGGAATGCTCGCCGCCAGCAGCAGCAGGCCGACGAGGCGGTGGGTGTCCTGTCCTTGCAATTGCTTCAACGCAGGCTGTCCTCTCTTGAGTGGAGGGCTGGATTAATAACCATATTGACAACGAGAGTATTTCGGGTTTGCCGGCTCCCGTCAACGCACCGGCTGCAGATGCCGGAATGGCGCGCGCTCCCCGGGGCGCGCCAAACCTGATCTGATTATCGACAGCGGCGGGACGCACTTGAATGCGCCCCGCCGCAATGGGGTCAGGCGGGCCGCTGCGGCGGATGATGCGAAGGCACATGCACCTCGGCGTGCGCGCGCGGCCGGGCGTCGATCTCTTCGATGCGGGCGCGCAACCGGCGGTCGGACACCCAGTGGAAGAACAGCGGAATGAAGAACACCGCGAGGAAGGTGGCGGCGAGCATGCCGCCGACGACGCCGGTGCCGACCGCGTGGCGTGCCCCTGCCCCGGCGCCGCTCGACACCACCAGCGGCAGCACGCCGAGAATGAAGGCGAGCGAGGTCATCAGGATCGGGCGGAAACGCAGGCGCGCCGCTTCCAGCGCAGCGGCGACGCTGGAATAGCCCTCCTGTTTCTTCAGCACGGCGAACTCGACGATCAGGATCGCATTCTTCGCCGCCAGCCCCAGCAGCGTCACCAGGCCGATCTGGAAGTACACGTCGTTGGTCAGCCCGCGCAGCCACACTGCGGCGAGCGCACCGAAGGTGCCGAAGGGCAGCGCCATCAGCACCGCGAATGGCAGCGACCATTTCTCGTACAGCGCGGCGAGGATCAGGAACACCATCAGCACCGCCAGTCCCAGCGCGAGACCCGAGGTCCCGCTGGAGCGCTTCTCCTGGAACGAGGCGCTGGTCCACTCGTAGCTGAAGTCGGGCGGCAGCGTCTTCTTCGCGATCTCGTCGACGATGGCGAGCGCCTGCCCCGAGCTGATGCCGGGCACCGCGCTGCCCATGATCTTCACCGCCTGCAGGTTGTTGTAGCGGTCGAGCGTCTCGGGGCCGGACGAGAAACTCACCCGCGCCAGCGCCGACATCGGCACCATCTCGCCGGCCTCATTGGGCACGAACAGCGCGGAGACATCCTGCGGCGTCTTCCTTGCGCCGGGTTCGGCCGCCATCAGCACCTGCCAGGTGCGGCCGTACTTGTTGAAATCGTTGACGTAATAGGAGCCTAGCGTGGCCGACAGGGTATTGAACACGTCGTCGATCTTCACCCCGAGCATCTTCGCCTTCTCGCGGTCGACGTCGACATACAGTTGCGGCACGTGCGGCCGCCACAGCGTCAGCACCTGCGCCAGCCGTTTGTCCTGCCGCGCGGCGGCGAGGAAGGCATCGCTCACCTCGGCAAGTTTCTTCGGCCCGCCTTCGCCCTTGTTCTGGATATAGAACTCGAAGCCGCCCGCGTTGCCCAGACCGAAGATCGGCGGCGGCGCGAACGCCAGCACCAGCGCCTCGCGAATGCCCGCGGTCGCGCCCATCATCTCGCCGACCATCTGCTGGATGGACTTGTCGCGCTCGTCCCAGTGACGGGCCGCGACGAAGATGGTCGCCGCGCTGTTGCGGAAACCACCGCCGAGAAAATCGAGGCCGGCGAAGGCGACCACGTGCTCCACCGTCGCATCCTTGCGCACGATGGAATCGACCTGCTTCACCACCGCCTCGGTACGCGACAGTGCCGAGCCGTCCGGGAGATAGACCGCGCTGATGTAATAGCCCTGGTCCTCGTCCGGCACCAGGCTTCCGGGCGTAAATTTCCACAGCATGACCGCGGCGGCGATCATCAGGAGATAGATCGACAACGCCACCAGCGAGCGCCGCATCAGGAACGTCACGCCGCCCTGGTAATGCCGCGTCATGCCGGCAAAACCACGGTTGAAGGCGCGGAAGAAGCGCCCCGGCGCGTGCGGTTTCTCGCCTTTCAGCAGCGCCACGCAGAGTGCCGGCGTCAGCGTCAGCGCGACGATGCCCGAGATCACCACCGAAATCGCAATCGTCACCGCAAACTGGCGGTACAGTTCGCCGGTCAGCCCGCCGAGGAAGGCGATCGGGATGAACACCGCGCACAACACCAGCACGATCGCGATCACCGGCCCGGTCACCTCGCGCATTGCCAGCAGCGCGGCCTCGCGCGGGGCTTTCTTTTCCTCGTGGATGATGCGCTCGATGTTCTCCAGCACCACGATGGCGTCGTCAACCACGATGCCGATCGCCAGCACCATGCCGAACAGCGTCAGCGTATTGATCGAATAGCCGAGCAGCAGCAGGCCGACGAAGGTGCCCAGCAGCGACACCGGCACGGCGAGAATGGGGATCAGCGTCGCGCGCCAGTTCTGCAGGAACACGAACACCACCAGCACCACCAGCAGGATCGCCTCGCCGAGGGTCTTCACCACCTCACGGATCGACACTTCGACGAAGCGCGTGGTGTCGTAGGGCACGGCGTAGTCGAGACCTTCGGGGAACTGCTTCTTCAGTTCCTCGACCGTGCGCGTCACCTCGTCGCCGACTTCGAGCGCGTTGGCTCCGGGTTGCAGGAAAATGCCGACCAGCGTCGCCGGCTTGCCGTTGTAAAGGCCGGCAAAGTCGTAGTCCTTCGAACCGAGCTCGACCCGCGCGACGTCCTTCAGATACAGCAGCGAGCCGTCCTGGTTCGCCCGCACCACGATGTTCTCGAATTCCTTGGGGTCGGCCAGCCGGCCCTGGGCGGTCAGCGAGTACACCAGTGCCTGGCCCTGATCGACCGGCGGCTGGCCGATCTTGCCGGGCGCGAATTGCGCGTTCTGCTCGTTGATCGCGCGGGTGAGATCGGACACCGTTACGCCGAGCTGCGCCATGCGGTCGGGCTTGAGCCAGATGCGCATGGCGTAATCCTTGGCGCCGAAGATCTGCACGTTGGTCGTGCCCGGAATGCGCTTCAGCCGGTCCAGCACGTTGAGCGTGACGTAGTTGCTGGTGTAGAGATCGTCGTAGCGGCCGTCGGGCGAGAGGAAGGCGAGCACCTGCAGGAAGGCCGACGAGCCCTTCTCCACCGTCACGCCCTGGCGCCGTACCTCCTCGGGCAGGCGCGCCTCGGCCTGCTTGACGCGGTTGTTGACGTTCAACGCGGCCTTGTCGACGTCTGCACCGATCTCGAAGGTGACCTGGATTTCGAGCACGCCGTTGGAGGCCGAGGTCGACGACATGTACATCATGTCCTCGATGCCGTTGATCGCGTTTTCCAGCGGCGCCGCGACAGTCTGCTCGAGCACCGTCGCCGACGCGCCGGGATAGACCGCGCGCACCGTCACCACCGGTGGGGCGATCTCCGGGTATTGCGCGATCGGCAGCACGCGCATCGCCAGGAGGCCGGCGAGCACGACGAGAATGGACAACACCACCGAGAAGATCGGCCGGTCGATGAAGAAGCGCGAGTACATGGCGGACCCTTCAGGGTTGCGTGGCGGCGTGCGGCGCGGACGGCACGCTCCCCGCAGGCGTCGGCTTGACCGGCATGCCGGGGAAGAAGATCCGCGCCATGCCGTCGACCACCACCTTGTCGCCGGGCTTGAGGCCGCCCCTGATCGCCCAGCGCCCGCCGCCCTTGCCTGGCTCGCCGCCGATCCACGCGCCGACTTCGACCGGGCGCGGCAATGCGACGATCATGCCTTTTTCACCGGGTGTGGCGACGTAGACGAATTTGCCGGTCGGGCCGTCCAGCACCGCCTGCTGCGGCACGCTGATCGCGTCCGGCAAGCGGCCGCCTTCGACGACGACGCGCACGAACTGGCCGGGTTTCAGCGCGCCGTCGGCGTTGGCGAACTCGGCGCGCATGTCGAATGCGCCCGTCTGCGGATTGGCCTTGTAGTCGCTGAAGTTGAGCGTGCCGGCAGCCTCGACGCGGGAGCCGTCTGCGAGCACCAGGCCGACGCGCTGCCGACCCTGTTCGAGCGTACCTTCGGCGCGCTGCTTTTCCAGCGCCAGCCGCTCGTCCTCGCCAATCGAAAAACGCGCGTGAATCGGCATCACCTGCGCCAGCGTGGCGAGGGCCGGCCCGGTGGGGCTTACCAGTGCGCCTTCCACCTGCAGCGCGCGCCCCATCACCCCGGAAAGCGGCGCGCGGATTTCGGCGTAGCCCAGACTGATGCGCGCGTCGGCAAGGCTCGCCTCGGCGCTGCGCACGCCGGCTTCGGTCACCGCCACCGCGGTCTGGGTGGCATCGAGCGCACGCGCGCTGACAAAACCCTGTGCCGCCAGCGCACGGTTGCGCTCGTGCTCCAGTTTCGCTTCCGCGAGCAGGGCCTGACGGTTGGCCAACTCGGCGCCAGCCGCCCGCACCTGCGCCGCCAGGCTGGCGCGGTCGAGCGTATACAGCAGTGCGCCGGCCCGAACCGGCGCACCTTCCTCGAAATGGCGGCGCTCGATGACGGCTGAAATGCGCGGGCGGATTTCCACCTCGCGCGAGGCTTCCAGCCGGCCGACGTATTCGAAGCTGACCGGAACGGTCTGCGCAACGACCGTCTCCACGGTCACCTGCGCCGGCGGGGGCGGGCCGCCCCCCTGCTGTGCCGCATCCTGCTTCCCGCAGGCGCCGAGCAGCACGACCAGACTCAACGCAAAGGACAGTGACAATCGACGCATGGGACCCCCCCGGGACTTGGCTAGCCGGCTATGATAAAAGCATACATTCATGAATGTAAATTTGCCGTCGCGACGGATAATCGCCCCATGGTCAGGAAAACCCGCGAAGAAGCCCTCGACACCCGCGAATCCCTGCTGGCCGCCGCCTTGCAGGTGTTCCGCGAGCGCGGCGTCGCCCATACGCGTCTATCCGACGTCGCCGAACGTGCCGGCGTGACGCGCGGTGCGATCTACTGGCATTTCAAGGACAAGGCCGAACTGTTCCAGGCGGTCTGCGAGCGCGGCACGATGCCGGTGGAAGCCCTGCTGGCCGAGGCGAGCCAGAGCGTGCAGCGCGACCCGCTCGCCACGGTCAGGCAACTGGCGCTGATGGCCCTGACCCAGCTGGCGCAGCACCCCGACACCCAGGCGATGTTCGACGTGATCTTCCACAAGTGTGAATTCACCGCCGACCTGGCGCCGGTGGTGGCGAAGAACGACGCCGATCGCGCCGCCTGCCTGTCGCAGGTGCAGGCGCTGTTCGAGCAGGCGGTCGCCTGCGGTCAGCTGCCGGCCAACACCGATACCTTCCTCGCCACCCAGGGCCTGCACGCCTACATGGTCGGCCTGATGCACGAATGGGTGCCGGATCCACACAGCTACGATCTCGCGGCGTGTGCGGCGCCGCTGCTTGACTGCTATCTCGCCGGCCTGGCGGCGCACCCGCCGCTGTGCCGCCCGGCGGCTAAGCCGGCTCGCCGCTCCCCGCCTTGAACAACGCCAGCGCCTGCGCGCGCTGGACCGCGTGGTCGACGATGGGCGCCGGATAGTCATCCCCGATGATGCAGCCTGTCTTTTGCTGTTCCGCCATGGGCAGCGTCCACGGCGCGTGGATGAACCTGTCCGGCACCCGGGCGAGTTCCGGCAGGTAGCGGCGGATGAATTTTCCCTGCGGGTCGAAGCGTTCCGACTGCGTGACCGGATTGAAGATGCGGAACCACGGCTGCGCGTCGCAGCCGACCGAAGCGGCCCATTGCCAGCCGCCGCTGTTGGCGGCCAGATCGAAATCGATGAGCCTGTCGGCGAAGTAGCGTTCGCCCAGCCGCCAGTCGACCAGCAGGTCCTTGGTGAGGAACGAGGCGGCGACCATGCGCAGGCGGTTGTGCATGTAGCCGGTCTGATTCAGCTGGCGCATCGCGGCGTCGACCAGAGGATAGCCGGTGCGCGCCTCGCACCAGGCCTCGAAATGGCCCGCGGGATTCGGCCACGGCAGCGCGTCGTACTGTGGCTTGAACGCATGGCCGGCGGCGACCTCGGGACGGTGCCACAGAATCTGGTGATAGAAATCGCGCCAGATCAGTTCCGACAACCAGGTCTGCGCCCCGCGCCCGCCCTGCTGCCAGGCCGCCGCCGCGAGCTGGCGGATCGACACCGTGCCGAAGCGCAGATGCACCGACAGGTACGACGGTCCCTTCACCGCAGGGAAATCGCGCGTGTCCTGGTAACGGTCGATGCGGCCGAGGAAATCGTCGAACAGCCGTGCCCCGCCGCGCATGCCGGTGGGCAGCCCGAGTTCGCGCAGGTTGGTGGGAACGAAGCCCATCTCCTGCAGAGTGGGAAGCGGAGTCGATTGCGGCACCAGGCGGTCGACGTAGCGATCGACCGGATACGCCCGCAGATGGAACGGCGTCAGGGCTTTCAGCCAGGCGTTCTTGTAGGGGGTAAAGACGCTGAAAGGCTTCCCTGCACCAGTGAGCACTTCCTCACGCTCGAAGATCAGCGTGTCCTTGGCGTGATGGACGGCAACGCCTGCCGCCTGCAGGGCGGCCTGCACGGCGGCGTCGCGCGCCTGCGCCGCAGGGTCGTCGTCGTGGTTGAAGAACACGGCGTCGACCCGTAGCTCGGCGGCCAGCCGGGGAATCTCGTCGCGCGCGACAGCGTGACGAACGATCAGCCCGCCCCCCTGTGTCGCCAGCGCCTGCTGCAGTTCGGCGACGCTGGCGTGGATGAACTCGACCCGGCGGTCGGCCGGGTCGGACAGTGCATCGAGGATCTCGCGGTCGAAGACGAAGGCGCACACCACCTCACGCGCTGCCTTCAGGGCGTGGTACAGCGCCGCATGGTCGAAATCGCGCAGGTCGCGGCGAAACCAGACGAGGGCGCGGGCGTATTCAGGCATGGGGCAGGCGTGTCGCTATAGTGGTAGAGAGGGTGAAAAGAGGTACGTGCCCGATTTGAGGCAGATTACAATGGGAAGGCAATCATGGATACCGTCAACCTCACCAACCATTTTCTGATCGCCATGCCGGGCATGGTCGATCCCAACTTCAACGGCACGCTGACCTATATCTGCGACCACAGCGAGCAGGGGGCGCTCGGCGTGGTGATCAACCGGCCGATCGAACTCGATCTGTCGACGCTGTTCGAGCAGATCGGCTTGAGCCTGCCCGAGCGGCTGCAGAAGAACACGGTGTACTTCGGCGGCCCGGTGCAGACCGAGCGCGGTTTTGTGCTGCACACCCCGCCGCAGACCTTCAGCTCCACCCTCACCGTCAACAACGCGGTCAGCCTCACCACCTCGAAGGACGTGCTGGAAGCGGTGAGCCAGGGCGCCGGGCCGGAGAAATTCATGGTTTCGCTCGGCTACGCCGGCTGGTCGCCCGGCCAGCTCGAGGACGAAATCAGGCAGAACGCCTGGCTGTCGGTGGCGGCCGACCCGCAGGTGATTTTCGACACGGCGCCGGAAGAACGCCTGCCCGCGGCAATGAAGCTGCTGGGCATCGACTTCGCCAGCCTGTCCGAAGAAGCCGGGCACGCTTGAATCCGGAATCCACCCACGGCACGGTGCTGGCCTTCGACCTCGGCCTCAGGCGCACCGGCGTCGCATCCGGAGAGCTGTCGCTCGGCATCGCCCATCCGCTCACCGTCCTCCAGGCCGACTCCACCGAGACACGGCTCGCCGCCATCGCCCGTCTCATCGCCGAGTGGCAGCCGGCGCTGCTGGTGCTGGGCCTGCCGACCCACATCGACGGCGGCGAGCACGAGATGACGCGGGTAGCCAGAAACTTCGCGCGCAAATTAGAATCACGCTTCGGTCTTCCGGTGTTCCTGGTCGACGAGCGGCTCACCAGCACGGAAGCCGAAGCCGAACTGCACGCGCGCGGCATCCACGGCCGCCGGAACAAGGAACTGACCGACGCCGTCGCCGCGCAACTCATACTGCAAGGATTTTTCGATGCACGCCTCACTGCCTGACGCCAATACGCTGATTGCGCGGCTCGCCGAGGCCATCGCGCCGACGCTCGCGCCCGACACCCTGATCGTAGGCATCCACACCGGCGGCGTGTGGGTGGCCGAGCGCCTGCACGCGCTGCTCGGCTGCGCGCAGCCGCTCGGCACGCTCGACATCTCGTTCTACCGCGACGACTTCTCGCGCGTCGGCCTGCACCCGCAGGTGAAGCCGTCGAGTCTGCCGTTCGACCTCGAAGGACGCGACATCCTGCTGGTCGACGACGTGATGTACACCGGCCGCACGGTGCGCGCGGCGATGAACGAACTGTTCGACTACGGCCGCCCCGCATCGATCCGGCTGGCGGTGCTGGTCGACCGCGGCGGCCACGAGCTGCCGATCCGCCCCGATTTCACCGGTCTCGCCCTCGCCGTGCCCGACCACCAGAACATCAACCTCTCACGCCTCGACGACGGACACCTGACCCTCTCCCTCGCATGAACCTACAACTGACGCCCGACGGCAGGCTGCGCCACCTGCTCACCCTGGACGGCCTGCCGCGCGCGATCCTGACGCAGATCCTCGACACCGCCGAATCCTTCATGGACGTCGGCGAACGCGAGGTGAAGAAGGTTCCGCTGCTGCGCGGCAAGTCGATCTTCAACCTGTTCTTCGAGCCGTCGACGCGCACCCGCACGACCTTCGAGATCGCCGCCAAGCGGCTGTCCGCCGACGTCGTCAACCTCAACATCGCGACCTCGAGCCAGACCAAGGGCGAGGCGATTCTCGACACCGTCGACAATCTGGCGGCGATGCACGCCGACATGTTCATCGTGCGCCACGCGCAATCGGGTGCGGCACACTTCATCGCGCGCCACGTCGCGCCGCACATCTCGGTGATCAACGCCGGCGACGGCCGCCATGCACACCCGACGCAGGGCCTGCTGGACATGTTCACCATCCGCCGCTACAAGGGCGCGTTCCACAACCTGACGGTCGCCATCGTCGGCGACGTGCTGCACTCGCGGGTGGCACGCTCGCAGATCCACGCACTCACCACGCTGGGGGTGCCGGAAGTGCGCGTGATCGGCCCGAAGACCCTGCTGCCCACCGGGGTCGAACAGATGGGCGTCAAGGTGTTCCACGACATGGAGGCGGGGCTGGCCGGCTGCGACGTGGTGATCATGCTGCGCCTGCAGAACGAACGCATGAAGGGGGCATTGCTGCCCTCGGCGCAGGAATACTTCAAGTTCTTCGGCCTCACCCAGGAAAAGCTCGCGCTGGCCAAGCCCGACGCGATCGTGATGCATCCCGGCCCGATGAACCGCGGCGTGGAGATCGCCTCCGAGGTCGCCGACGGTCCGCAGTCGGTGATCCTGCCGCAGGTGACCTACGGCATCGCGGTGCGCATGGCGGTGATGGCGATGCTCGCAGGAGGGCAGACGGCATGAAGATCCATATCAGGAACGGCCGCGTGGTCGACCCGATGAACGCTCGCGACGAGGTTGCCGACGTCTACGTCGCCGCCGGCAGGATCGTCGCCATCGGCGCCGCTCCCGCCGACTTCCACGCCAACCGCACGCTCGACGCGTCCGGCCTCATCGTCTGCCCCGGCTTGGTCGACCTGTCGGTGCGGCTGCGCGAGCCCGGTTTCGAGTACAAGGCGACGCTCGAATCGGAAATGCTCGCCGCCGCCGCTGGCGGCGTCACTTCGCTCGCCTGTCCGCCCGATACCGACCCGCCGCTCGACGAACCGGGTCTGGTCGAGATGCTGAAATTCCGCGCGCGGAACCTGCCCGGCCCGCGCGTCTACCCGATCGGCGCGCTCACGCAGAAACTCGAAGGCAGGATGCTGACCGAAATGGCCGAGCTGACCGAGGCCGGCTGCCGCGCCTTCACCCAGGCCGACGCGCCGCTGACCGACACCCAGGTGCTGCTGCGCGCGATGGAATACGCCGCGACCTTCGGCTTCAGCCTGTGGCTACGCCCGCAGGACGTATCGCTGGCGCGCGGCGGCGTCGCCCACGACGGCGCCGTGGCTTCAAGACTGGGCCTGCCCGGCATCCCGGCGCTGGCCGAGACGGTCGCGCTCGCCACTATCCTGCAGCTGGCGCGCGAGACCGGCGCCCGCATCCACATTGCCCGCCTGTCGACGCGCGAGGGCATCGCGATGGTGCGCGCCGCCAAGGTGCAGGGCCTGGCGATCAGCTGCGATGTCGCCACCGCCCACGTGCACCTGTCGGAAAACGATCTCGTCAGCTTCGACTCGCACCTGCATCTGATCCCGCCTCTCCGGGGCCTGCGCGACCGCGATGCCATCCGCGAGGCGCTGCGCGACGGCTCGATCGACGCGCTGTGCTCCGACCACGCGCCGGTCGACGAAGACGCCAAGCAGGTGCCGTTCGGTGAATCCGAACCCGGTGCTTCCGGTGTCGAGCTGCTGCTGCCGCTGACGCTCAAATGGGCGCGCGAGACCGGCGTGCCGCTGCTGCAGGCCCTCGATCTCATCACCTGGAAGCCGGCGCAGATTCTCGGCGTACCCGGTGGCCATCTGTCGGTCGGCAGCGCTGCCGACATCTGCATCTTCGACGAAGCTGCCGAGTGGATTGCCACCCCGCGCACGCTGGCGAGCTCGGGCGACAATACGCCCTTCCTCGACCAGCCGATGCAGGGCCGGGTGCGCTACACCTTGATCGACGGCCATCTCGATTTTGAGTTGCCGCACTGATCGCCAGCGCGCCATGCTTGGCGGATAAGCGTTCCGCCATGCACCGCGCCCCGCTTTCCCAGCTATTTCTCAGCCTCGCTGCCGGGGCCCTGGCGGTCGGCGGCTTCGCGCCCTTCGACCTGTGGCCGCTGCCGCTGCTGAGCCTGGCCGTGCTGTTCGCACTGCAGCTGCGCGCCGGATCGATGCGCGCCGGCTTCGCCCTTGGGTTCGCCTGGGGGCTGGGCTTCTTCATCGCCGGCGTGAGCTGGATCTACGTCAGCCTGTCGGTCTACGGCGGCATGGCGCCCTGGCTCGCAGCCCTCGCAACGCTGCTGTTCTGTGCCTTTCTCGCCCTCTTCCCGGCCGCGGCCGGCGCGCTGCAGGCGTACCCCGGAGGGCATAAACGCTGGCATGGATCGCCCGCAGTACGCGCGCTGCTACTGATCCCGCTCGCCTGGGGCGTGACCGAATGGGTCCGCGGCTGGATTTTTACCGGCTTCCCCTGGCTGCTGGTCGGCTACTCGCAGGTGCCGACGAGCCCGCTGGCCGGCTACGCGCCGCTGATCGGCGTGTACGGCGTGTCATGGCTGCTGGCTTCAATCGCAGCCCTGCTGGCGTGGAGCGTGACGACGCGCGGCTCGCTGGCGCGGCACGCCTGGGCGGTCGCCGCCGTCGTCGCACTGGGCGTCGGCGGCCAGGTGCTGCGCGGCGTCGAATGGACGACGCCCGACGGCGCGCCCACCAGCGTCGCATTGCTGCAAGGCAACGTCCCGCAGGACATGAAATGGCGGCCGGAAAAAACCGCGGCCACGCTCGACACCTACCTGCGCATGGCGGCCGCCTCGCCGGCGCAACTGATCGTGCTGCCGGAGACCGCGCTGCCGCTGTTCGAATCGGACCTCCCCGACGTCTACCGCGACTGGCTCGCCGGCCTCGGCCGGCACAACGGCGGCGACGTGCTGGCCGGCCTGCCGACCGGCGCGCGCGACGGCGCCTATTACAACAGCGTGGTCAGCTTCGGCCAGGCACCGAGCCAGCGCTACCACAAGGTGCACCTGGTACCGTTCGGCGAATACATTCCGCTGAAACCCGTGTGGGGCTGGGTGATCGAAGTGCTGCATATTCCGCTGTCGGATTTCGCGCGCGGCACGATCGACCAGCGCCCGCTCGCCATCGGCGGCCAGCGGGTCGCCGCCAACATCTGCTACGAGGACGCCTTCGGCGAGGAGATCATCCGCCAGCTGCCGGAAGCGAGCGTGCTGGTGAACGTGAGCAACCTGGCGTGGTTCGGCGATTCGCTCGCGCCGTGGCAACACACGCAGATGTCGCAGATGCGCGCGCTGGAAACCGGCCGCATGATGCTGCGCGCGACCAACACCGGGCTGACCGCGATCATCGACGCCCGGGGTCACCTCGTCGCCCACCTGCCGCTCTTCACCGCGGGCAGTCTCAAAGGCGAGATCCAAGGCTACGCCGGCAGCACGCCCTACGTGCGCTGGGGCAATGCGCCGGTGCTGGCGTTGTGGGGGATGTTGGGAATCGTGCTGCTCGCCGCCGCGCTCTACCCGCAAGGAGTAGGCCGTGGTTGTACAGCCGCTGAAGCGGCAACAACCACGCTCAGGCGGCGGCCCTGATCCGGGTGGCGTTGCGGCCGCCGCGCTTGGCTTCGAGCAATGCCGCGTCAGCACGCGCCAGCGCCTCGTTTTCCTCGCGGTCGTCGCGGTTGTATTCCGACAGGCCGCCGCTCCATGACAGCTTCTGCGTCACACCGGGAATCAGCTCGACGCTCTCCGGCATGTTGGCGCGCAGGCGCTCGGCGAGTTCCTGCGCGCGGTCGAGCGGCGTATAGGGAAACAGCACGCAGAATTCGTCGCCGCCGAGGCGCGCGATGAAATCGCTGTTGCGCAGGGCATGCTTCAGGGCGTTGCCGAACTTGATGATGAGCTGGTCGCCTGCCTCGTGGCCGAAGGTGTCGTTGACCTGCTTGAAGTTGTCGATATCGAGGATGAGCAGGCTGTGGCTCCAGCCGTCCTTCAGGGTGGCGAACAGTTCCTTTTGCTTCTCGTCGAAGGCGCGGCGATTGTTGACTTGCGACAGGTGGTCGAGCCGCGCCTGCGACGTCACTTCCTTCTGCCGTCCCAGCATCACCTTGCCGAGCTTCAGCATGGTCTCGAGCGGGGTCTGGAATTCCGCCAGGCTCACCGGATAGTCGGTGCGCAAGCGCTGCTGGCGAAGGTCGTTGGTGAATTTCACCAGCATGCGCAGATTGTCGGAGACGCGGTTGCGCACGGCCAGCGTGATGCCCAGGACGAGGATCGCGATGACCAGGCTCGCCACCACCCAGCCGAGAATATAGGGCGCGACGCTCTCGACCACCGGCGTGACCGGACGCCACACCGCAATTTGCCACGGCGTGCCGGCCAGCGCGATCAGGGTCGGCCGGGCCTGGCGCTTGATCGCCTGGTTGCCTCGCCGCATCAGCACGACCGCCGTGTCGCCCGTCTGTTTCTGCTGCAGTTCGGCGTAGGCGGCGGCGTCCGGCAGCGGCAGCGTGTCAAACAGGGCCTGCAGTTGCGGCACGCTCTGCTCGACGATGACGAAGCCGAGCCGTTTGCCATCGGCGTCCTTTACCGGATGCGACAACGACAGGTTGAAGGTCGCGGTGGCAGTGGCGCCGCCCGTACCGCTGCCGGCGCTGGCCAGCAGGCGACGGGTATCGCCCGGCAGAAAGCCGGGCAGCAACTGACGCTGGCCGTCGGTGACGAACAGCACGGTAGCGTCCTGATTGAGGGCATGCAGGTTGGCAGCCTGCGCCTGGCACACGTCCGGCGCGGCGCTGGCGAAGCAGGCGAGCGTCTGCGGGTGGGCGGCGATGCGTGCCGCGCTGCGTTGCATGGCGTCGGCAAGGAACTCGATCTGCGCCGCCATCACCGGCTTGTCGAGCTCCTCCGCGACCGGCTGGGGCTGCGGCCGCGAGTGGAATATCGCGAACGTGACCAGCCCCGCCAGCAGCACCAGGGCTGCGGCAAGCATCAGGCCGAATCGCAATATGGACGTGTTGGGCATGTGTATGCGCCAGCTGGCTCCAGCTCTTGTGTTTATCGTCTCCGCAATGGCAGGCGCCTGATTCCGTTCAGGAATCCTGCCGGCATGGCGCTCAATGCAGCAAATTCCATGCCTCAATACGGCCGCACCCGGCAGGCAGCGCTGTCGGGTGCGGCAGGTGTTGCTGTGTAAAGATTTCCGACGCTACTGGCGCCCGGTGCTGCCGAAGCCGCCTTCCCCGCGTGCGCTCGCTTCGAATTCCTCCACCACGTTGAATTCGGCCTGCACCACCGGGACGATGACGAGTTGCGCCAGCCGTTCCAGCGGCGTGAGTTCGAACGCCTGCTGGCCGCGGTTCCACGCGGAGACCATGAGCTGGCCCTGGTAATCCGAGTCGATCAGACCTACCAGGTTGCCCAGCACGATGCCGTGCTTGTGGCCCAACCCGGAACGCGGCAGGATCAACGCGGCATAGCCGGGATCGGCGAGGTGGATCGCCATGCCGGTCGGGATCAGCTGCGTTTCGCCCGGCTGCAGTACGATCGGACCATCGATGCAGGCCCGCAGATCGAGCCCGGCAGCGCCCGGCGTCGCGTAATGCGGCAGCTGATCGCGCAGGCGGGCGTCGAGAATCTTCACATCCATCTTCATATTCGTCGGGATTTCGTCAGTTGAGGAGCTTGATGAGGTGGGCGGTCAGGGCGCGCGCCTGGGTCAGTTTGTCTGCGCGTGGCAGGCGATGCTGGCCGCGGTCGTCGAACAGCACAAGCTCGGCACTGTCCTGCCCGAGCGTCTCCTGCGCGAGATTGCCAACCAGCAGCGGCAGCTTCTTCTTGCGCCGCTTGGCTTCGGCGTGCTCCGCGAGTCGCTCGGTCTCGGCTGCGAAACCGACGCAGAACGGTGCGTCGGAGCGAGCGGCCACTTCGGCCAGAATGTCCGGATTCTCGATCAGATTGAGCGTCAGGCCGGCGTCGTTTTTCTTGATTTTCTGAGCTGCCACCGCGTCGATGCGATAGTCGGCAACCGCCGCCACGGCAACGAAAACGTCGGCCGGCAGCGCGCCCAATACCGCCTCGCGCATCTCGAGCGTGCTCTCGACGTCGACCCGACGTACCCCCGTTGGCGTGGCGAGACAGGTCGGGCCCGACACCAGACAGACCTCCGCACCCGCCTCCGCCGCCGCCTGGGCGATGGCGTAGCCCATCTTGCCGGAACTGCGGTTGGTGAGCCCGCGCACCGGATCGATCGCCTCGAAGGTCGGGCCGGCAGTGATCAGGATGCGCTTGCCAGCCAGCGGCCCCGCACCCATGAGGCCAGGCAGCGCCGCCAGGAGTTCGACCGGCTCGAGCATGCGGCCGAGGCCGGTCTCGCCGCAGGCCATCTCGCCCGCGGCCGGCCCCAGCAGATGCACGCCGTCGGCACGCAGTTGCTCGAGGTTGCGCTGCGTCGCCGCCGCCGCCCACATCTCGCGGTTCATCGCCGGCGCCGCAGCCAGCTTGCAGGTGCGCGCCAGGCACAGTGTCGTCAGCAGGTCGTCGGCGCGGCCCTGCGCGAGTTTCGCCAGGAAATCGGCGGAGGCCGGGGCCACCAGCAGCAGGTCGGCGTCGCGCGAAAGATGGATGTGTTCCATGCCGTCGCCGCCCGCCGCATCCCATAGCGAGGTCAGCACCGGCTTGCCCGACAGCGCCTGGAACGTGAGCGGCGCGACGAACTGCTGCGCCGCGGCGGTCATCACCACGCGCACGTCGGCGCCGGCCTTGACCAGCAGGCGGCAGAGTTCCGCCGCCTTGTAGGCCGCGATCCCGCCGGTCACGCCGAGGAGGATTTTTTTGTTCGCCAGCGACACGGTCTCGATTCCCTGCGCGGTTTCCATGAAAATGGCCATTCTAAGGGAGGAGAGAGAACGATGGCGATTCGCGATTGGCCGGAGGACGCGCGTCCGCGCGAAAAGCTCCTTAAACAGGGCGCCGCCGCGCTCACCGACGCCGAGCTGGTCGCGGTCTTCCTGCGCACCGGCGTGGTCGGGAAAAGTGCGGTCGATCTCGGCCGCGAACTGATCGAGCGCTTCGGCGGGCTGGGTGGACTGTGCCGCGCCGACCGCAAGGCGGCCTGCGCCGCGCCCGGTGTCGGCGAGGCCAAGTACGCGCTGTTGCAGGCGGTGATGGAAATGGCGCGCCGCACGCTCGCCGAAGCGATGCAGGCGGGCGACGCCCTGACCTCGCCCGCCGCCGTGCGCGACTACCTGCGGCTGGCGCTGCGCCACAAGGAATACGAGATGTTCTGCTGCGTCTTTCTCGATGCGCAGAACCGGGTGATCGCGGTCGAGGAGCTGTTTCGCGGCACGCTCACGCAGACCAGCGTCTATCCGCGCGAGATCGTCAAGCGCGCACTGGCCCACAACGCCGCCGCGCTGATCCTGGCGCACAACCATCCCAGCGGGGTGGCCGAGCCCAGCCAGGCCGACCGCAACCTGACCCGCCAGCTGGCGGAAGCGCTGGCGCTGGTCGACATCCGCGTGCTCGACCACTTCATCGTCGCCGGCGCGTCTTCACTGTCTTTCATGGAAGCCGGCCACCTGTGAATTGGGTAGTGCGCTTGCCTCGGGTTCGAAGGCTGTGGTATAAATCGCGGTTCTCGGGTTAACCCCTACCGTTAACCCCACCGGTTAACCCTCACTCTGGAGCAGCAACATGGCTCGCGTATGCATCGTAACGGGCAAGAAGCCCATGGTCGGGAACAACGTTTCCCACGCCAACAACAAAACCAAGCGTCGTTTCCTGCCCAACCTGCAATACCGCCGGTTCTGGGTCGAGAGCGAGAACCGCTGGGTTCGTCTGCGTTTGTCCAATGCTGCCCTGCGCACCATCGACAAGAACGGCATCGATGCCGTGCTGGCCGATCTGCGTGCTCGCGGCGAAGCGGTTTAAGGGGGCTGAATCATGGCTAAAGGCGGACGCGAAAAGATCAAGCTGGAGTCCACTGCGGGCACCGGCCACTTCTACACCACGACCAAGAACAAGAAGACCATGCCCGAGAAGATGGAGATCAGCAAGTTCGATCCCAAGGCTCGCAAGCATGTGATGTACAAGGAAACCAAGCTGAAGTAATCCAGCTGGCCACCAATAAAAAACCCGCCGATCGGCGGGTTTTTTATTGCCTGGGCGGCCGCGCTGCAGCCCCTCGGGCCACAGTGCTCAGACGGCGTCAGGCGTAGCAGCGCAGACGTACCGAGAAATCCTGCAACGACTGGATGCCGCTGTCTTCGGCCCGTTTGCACCAGGCCTGCAACTGCTCCAGCAATTGCTCACGGCTGGCGGTGGAACGGCCCCAGATGGCGGCCAGTTCCTGGCGCATGCGGTAAACGGTCTGCAGGCGCTCGCTCTTGCCCAGCAGCGTCTCCAGTTCAGCCTTGTCGGCGGCCGCCAGTTCGGCCGGCTCCTTGTGCAGCCAGCGGCGGAAGCTGTCGAAGTTCCAGTTCTGCGGCAGGTTCGCCCCCGCCTTCAGCTTGGCGATCTCGGCCATGCTGTCCGCGCGCACGCTTTTCACGAAGCGCGTCATCACGTCGTAGCGATGGGTGATGACGGCCTGCAAGGTATCGAGGTCGCACAGCGGCTTGGCCGGCAGCCATTTCACCGTCGGCGCCACCTTGCGAATGGTGGCCAGGCCGACGTAGGACATCAGCTTGATATAGAGCCAGCCGATGTCGAACTCGTACCACTTGTTCGACAGCCGCGCCGAAGTGCCATAGGCATGGTGGTTGTTGTGCAGCTCTTCGCCGCCGATCAGGATGCCCCACGGGACGATGTTGGTGCTGGCATCCTCGCTGGCGAAGTTGCGGTAGCCCCAGTAGTGGCCGATGCCGTTGATGATGCCGGCTGCGGTGACCGGAATCCATGCCATCTGCACGGCCCAGATGGTCAGGCCGATGGGGCCGAACAGGGCGAGGTTGATCGCCATCATTGACCAGATGCCTGCAGCCGAGTGGCGGCTGTAGACGTTGCGCTCCATCCAGTCGTCCGGCGTACCGTGGCCGTATTTCTCCAGCGTCGCCGCCACCTTGGCCTCGGCACGATAGAGTTCGGAGCCTTCCCAGAACACCTTCTTGATGCCCCTGGTCTGCGGGCTGTGCGGATCTTCGACGGTTTCGCACTTGGCGTGGTGCTTGCGGTGGATGGCGACCCACTCCTTGGTGACCATGCCGGTGGTCAGCCACAGCCAGAAGCGGAAGAAATGACTGACGATCGGGTGCAGGTCGACGGCGCGATGCGCCTGCGAGCGGTGCAGAAAGATGGTGACGGCGGCGATGGTGATGTGGGTCAGCCCCAGCGCGACCAGGACATAGCCCCACCACGGTAAATCGATCAAGCCTAATTGCATGGTTTTTCAGTTCCTAAAAAGGATAAATACATCTTTAATTTTACAGGGAAACCCCATAATAATCAAGGATTATCGCCCGCTAATGCCGCAACGGGGCGTGCCAGATGCACCACCCGCTGCGGAAACGGGATCTCGATGCCGGCCGCCTTGAAGCGGCGCCAGATCGCCCAGTTGATGTCGGAGCGCAGATTGTTCTGCCCTTCGCTCGGGTCGCGTATCCACACCGCCAGTTCCAGCACGACCCCATTATCGGCAAATTCCTTCAGAAATACTCTGGGAAGATTGTCCGGGTCGTCGAAGATCACCCGCTTCTGGTCGTGCGCCGCCTCCAGCATCAGCGCCTCGGCCTGCTCCAGGTCGGTATCGTAGGCCACCTGGACCGGCAGCGCGACCCGCACGTTGGGCTGGGACAGCGAATGGTTGATCACCGTCTGCGTGATCAGCATCTCGTTGGGCACGATGCTCTCGGTGCCGTCGAGCGAGCGCAGCAGGGTGTAGCGGGTATTGATCTGGCTGACCTCGCCGTACTTGTTGTCGACCGTGACCAGATCGCCGATGCGCACCGAGCGGTCGAGCAGGATGATGAAGCCGGAAATGTAGTTGCTGGCGACCTTCTGCAGGCCGATGCCGATGCCGACGCCGAGTGCGCCGCCGAATACCGACAGCACGGTGAGGTCGATGCCGACCGCCGGCAGCGCCACCAGCACCGCCAGGATCAGCAGCAGCGTGCGCGCTGCCTTGGAGAGCGCCATGCGCAGCGACAGGTTCATCTGGGTGACGCCCATCAGCCGGCTTTCGACGAAGCGCGCCAGCAGCAGGGCGGCGATCACCGCCACCACGATCACCACCGCGGCCTGGAACAGCAGCCACAGCGAGAAGCGATGGCTGCCCGACTGGAACGACAGCGCCTCCATCGCCGCGTGGATGCGCGGCAGCAAGCCCGTGATGTGCAGCGCGAACGCACCCCAGATCAGCCATGCCGCCCCGCGTTCCCAGATCTTGAGCGATTCGCGCGGCTCGAACACGTAGCGCAGCGCGTAGATCGCCAGCCGCACGCCCGCCAGCGACAGCAGCAACGGCACCGCCAGGTTCAGGAGATGCGTGTTCGGCAGCCCGATGTCGGCCAGCTCGCGCCCGAGCAGCAAGGCCAGCAGCATCGCCAGCGGAAAGCCGACGCGGCGGATGCCGGCACGCCCCGCCGACCACAGCGTATCGGGGCGCTCGAGATAGGGTTTGACGAGGCGCATCACGCCCCAGGCCACCAGCGCACAAACCACCAGCACGCCGGCCTGCCACAGCAGGACAACGTCCTGGCTGTCGTCGATGAGGCGCGTCAGGAGGTTGTCGAAGGGGATGGGCTGCGCCAAGGTCAGAAGTTCAGCGTGAGCTGGGCAGAGAGGATGTCGACCGAAGCATCGTATTCACCGGTCAGCGTGACAGGCCCCGTCTCGGTCTTGTTGATGCGTGCGTCATCGACGAAGAGATGCGCGTAGCCGACATCGAGCAGCGTCTTCGGCGACAACCGGTATTGCGCGCCGAAAGCGATCCAGGTGCGGCTTTCGTCGGGAATGCGTGCGGTGCGGTAGGTGTCGGACACCGGCGTTGCGTCGTATGCCACGCCGCCGCGCAGGGTCAGCCGGTCGCTCCAGCGGTAGTTGGCGCCGACCGAATAGCGATAGCTGTCGTCCCAGTTTTCCGGGGTAACGGTCAGCAACGCCCCGCTGGTGCGCACGATGCGCAGTTCGTCGAAATCGCTCCAGCCGGTCCAGGTCACGTCAGCCAGCAGGTCCCAGCGGTCGTTGAGCTTGTGAAACACGCTCAGTGAGGCCGAATCCGGCAGGGTGGTGTCCGCCGTCACCGGGCCGTTGCCCGCAGGCAGCCCCGAAAAGGTGACCGTCCCTTCCAGCGTGTAGTCGACCTCGGATCGATATGCGAGGCCGATGCGCGTGACCTCGCTCGGCTGCCACAGGACACCCAGGTTGAAACCCCAGCCGTAGTCGTCGCCCTTGACCGTGGCCAGACCGGCCGCGCTGGCGTTGGTCAATGTCGCCTCGGCGTACTGCAGGCTCACGCCCGCACCGAGCGACACGCTGTCGCTCGCTTTCCACGCGATCGACGGGTTGAGGTTGACCGTTTTCAGCTCGGATTTGATCGCCTGGGTGCGTCCCGCCCAGGTGGAGTCGTATTCGGTCGCAAGGCCGAACGGCGCGTTGAGGCCGACGCCGACATGCACGTCGGGCCTGAGGCGGAACGCGTAGTAGGCGTTCGGCACCAGCGCCAGGCCGCCGGCATCGCCGCCGTCGCCCCCGCCGATCGTCGAGGTGCCGGTGAATTCGGCCTGCGGCTTGATGAGATGGCCCGCGAGCACCAGCTGGCGGTCCGGCAGCAGCGTCATGCCTGCCGGATTGAAGAAGATCGTGCTGGCGTCGGTCGCGGCGGCGGCCTGACCGGCGTAGGCGTTGCCCAGGCCGCTGGCGTTCTGCTCGATCAGCGCGAATCCGGCTGCGTGGGTCAGACTGGCGCAGCCGGCAAGGACGAGGGCAGCGGCCACACGATGGATGCGAAACGGCATGAAAGTTCTCCCTTGATGATTGAAATCGTCAGCGCGCGAGATCGGCGTAAAGGCCGTCGACCACCGCGCGATAGCGGTCGAGCACCTGGCTGCGCTTGACCTTGAGCGTGGGCGTCAGCAGGCCCTCGTCCACGGTCCACGGCTTCAGTTCGAGATGCAGGCGGCGGACCTGGGCATAGCCCGGGAAGTGCTTGAGCTGGTGGGCGACATGCTTGGTCAGCGCCTTCACGACCTTGGGATCGCGCAGGGTGTCGGCGCGCATGGGGTCGACGTGCAGATGCGCGGCGAATGTCCGCCAGTGCTCCTCGTTCAGCACGACCAGTGCCGCGAGGAAAGGCTTGCCCTCGCCGACGATCATCACCTGCTCGAACAGGGGATCGAGCAGGATGGCCGATTCCATGTCGCCCGGCGGCACCTTCTCGCCGTTGTTCAGTACGATGATGTCCTTGATGCGGCCGATGATCGTGTAGTGACCGTCGGCGTCGACGCGCGCCTGGTCGCCGGTATGCAGCCAGCCGTCGGCGTCGATCATCGCACGGGTCGCTTCTTCGTTCTTCCAGTAGCCGCGCATCAGGCAACGGCTGCGGGTCAGCAATTCATCGTCGTCGCCGATCCGCACTTCCACCTCGGGCAGCGCCTGGCCGATGCTGGCCGGCAGGTTGGACCAGGGACGGTTGACCGTCACCACCGGACTCGCTTCGGTGAGGCCGTAGCCCTGGTAGATCGGCACGCCGAGGCCGATGAACACGCGCGCGATCTGAGGGCACAGGGCGGCGCCGCCGGAAATGGCCATCTTCAGCTGGCCGCCGAGCTTCTCGGTGACGTTGCCCGCCACCAGCTTCTCGAGCACAGGCCACAATAACTGCTCGGGCGTCCAGGCCGCGCGTCCCTGGCTGCGTTCGAAGCGCCGCCAGCCCACCGACACTGCGAGGCCGAACAGCAGGCGCGCGGCCGGTCCCTTCTTTTGCAGGCTGTCGCGGATGCGCGTGTGCACCCGTTCGTAGATGCGCGGCACCGACACCAGAATGGTCGGGCGGATGGTCTGCAGATCCTGCGCCAGCTGCGCGATCGAACGTGCGTAGGCGACCTCGGCGCCGAGCAGCATCGGCAGATAGTAGCCGCCGGTGCGCTCGAGCGTGTGCGACAGCGGCAGGAAGGAGAGGAACACCTCGTGCGCGCCGAACTCCGCGCACTGCGACGCGTACCAGGCGTTCCACAGCAAGTTCTCGTGCGTCAGCATCACACCCTTGGGGCGCCCGGTGGTGCCCGAGGTGTAGACGAGGCTCGCCAGTAAATCAGCCGAGACGTGGCGTTCGGGGACCGGTGTATCTGCGGCGGCGGCGAGCCAGTCGGCGGCGACGGCGAAACGCGCGCTCCAGTCGGCCAGGCCATTCTCGGGCGCGACCAGGCTGACGATGCGCTGCAGGTTGTGTGCGCTGCCGGCAATCTCGGCAAGTTTCTTGTGCTGGAACCTGCCTTCGACCAGCAGCAGCTTCGCGTCGGCGTGGTCGAGAATCCAGGCGGCGTTGTCGGGGCGGTCGTCGAGGTAGAGCGGCACCGTCACCAGCCCCAGGCCGAGCGCGGCCTGGTCGAAGATCACCCACTCGACGCTGTTCTTCAGCATCACCGCGACGCGGTCGCCGGGCAGCAGCCCTTCCTTCGCCAGCGCCGCCTGCCAGCGCGGCACCTCGGCCGCCACCTGCGCCCAGGTGAAGCTCACCCAGTCGTTCTTCGCCTCGTCGAACTGGCGGTAGGCGACCTGGTCCGGCGTCGCCTCGACGCGCGAACGGAACAGGCCGCAGAGCGAGCCGAGCGCATCGGGATGAAAGGGGGCAGCGGTCATGTCAGGTGAGTCGGGCCAGCCGGGGAAAACGTCGCATTGATAACTGCAAAGGCCGGGTGGGTCAAGCCGGATGCTTCACCAGCACGGCAGCGAAAAAGCCGTCGGTTCCGTGCAATACCGGCGACAGCTTCAGCATGGGACCGGTGTCGAGCGCCACCCTGTGCTGCGCCAGCAATTCGTTCGCCGGCTGCAGGCTGAAACCGCCTTCGGCGAGAAATGCCTCGACGATTCCCTCGTTCTCCTCCGGCAGCAGGCTGCACGTGGCATAGACCAGGCGGCCGCCGGGTTTCAGCAGTCTTGCCGCCGCGCGCAGGATCGAAGCCTGCTTCCGCGTCAGTTCGGCCACGCTTTCGGGCGATTGGCGAAACTTGAGGTCGGGGTTGCGGCGCAGCGTGCCCAGCCCCGAACACGGCGCGTCGACCAGCACCCGGTCGAGCTTTCCGGCGAGCCGCTTCACCCGCGTATCGGATTCCGATGCAATGAGCTGCGGCATCACGTTCGACAGGCCCGAGCGCGCCAGCCGCGGCTTCAGGTTGGCGAGCCGCTTCTCGGCGACGTCAAAGGCATACAGACGCCCGGATGACGCCATCATCGCGCCGATCGCCAGCGTCTTGCCACCGGCACCGGCACAGAAGTCGCACACCATCTCGCCGCGCCGCGCGCCGAGCAGCAGCGCGAGCAACTGGCTGCCCTCGTCCTGCACCTCGAGGCTGCCGTCGAGAAAAAGCGGGTGGCGATTGATCGCCGGGTTGTCCCGGAAGCGGATGCCCCAGGGCGAATACGGCGTCGCCTCGACCGCATGGCCTTCCGCCTGAAGCTGCGCCAGCACCGTGTCGCGGCCGGCCTTGTGCGCGTTCACCCGCACGTCGAGCGACGCCGGTTGCTGCAAGGCTCGGCCGAGCGCAAGGATGTCGGCCTCGCTCATGGAAACGCGCAGCTTGTCGACCACCCAATCGGGCAGTTCGGCCGCCACACCGAGCGGCAAATTGTCGGTCGCGGCCGCGCGGATGTGCTGGATCAGCTCGGGCTTGGCAAATTTCTCCAACGCCGCGCCGCTCATGCCACGCACCTTGATCAGCCAGGCGATGACCAGCGTGCGCGGGTTGGCGGCCGGCACCACGACCGAGAGATAACGGTAGCGCCGCAGTACGCCGAACACGGCCTCGGCGACGAACGCGCGGTCGCGCGCACCGAGTTTTTTGTGCTCGCGGAAAAAGGCCGACAGCACGGCGTCGGCCGGTCGTTTGAAATCCAGCACCAGGTCGAGCGCCTGGGTGGCCAGTTGCAGCAGCGGCGGGGTGAGTTCCATTGGCGAAAAGTGTGGAGCGACGTGCACGCCCTCAGGGCTGGCCGTCGCCCCTGGGGTTGTCCAGATACGGGAAGCGGGTGTGACCGTAGCGGATCACCAGCACCGCGCAGGCCAGCAGCAGCATCGACGCGGTCACGCCGAGCATGCGCCAGACGTCGAGGCTCTTCATGTCGAGAACCAGGTAGCGCGCCAGCGCGACAATGGCGATGTAGATCGGGAAGCGCACCGGCAACTGGCCGGAACGGAAATACGCACCCACCATGGCAAGAATTTCGAGATACAGGAACAGCAGCAGCAAGTCGGCCAGTGTCACCGTGCCGGCGGCGATCATCACCCGCACTTCGATCGCGCCTGCAACGAGCGTGGCGAGGGTGATGACGATGAGGCCGAGCGCTTCGAATATGCCCAGCGTGCTGAGCGCGAAACGCGAGAGTGGGCGGTTTTGAGCAGGATGCATGGCTGTGTCCTCTAGCAGGCGGCAAGGATACCACCGGCCTCCACTGGCAAGCTGCAGGTCGCGGTTGCAGTAGCGACAAAGCAGAGTCGACCACGCTCAGTCGACACGAATGTTGATCTTCATTGCGTGAATTCGGGAAGACAGGGAGTGCCCGGCATTATCCTCCAGCTCGCGAACGACGCGCCTCCGGCACCGGGTCCAGGAACTCGCCTGTCCATCACCAGTCGATGGGGAAGGCAACGCGCCGAATTGAACTTGCGCATGCGCACCGCCAGGATTGCGCGCCGGCACTGCCACACGGTCTCGCCGGCGTGAGCGGCCGGAGAACCTTTTGCGTGAAATGTTTGCATACTGGACAAGCGGCATCTTCGTATTGATCGTGGGCGCGCTGATGGTTTGCCCGCTCGGCCACTGCGGCATAAGCGCACTCGACCGCGCGGGACTCGAATTCGCCCATGGTTTGCGCACGCCTGTGCTCGATTCGGCGATGCACGCGATCACGTGGGCGGGGTCGCTCTGGCTGTTGCTACCGCTCACGGCACTGGCTGGACTGCACCTGGCGGCACGCGGCACCCCCCGCGCCGGCCTCTTTCTCCTCGGCTCGCTGCTTGGCGCATCGGCCCTCTCGCATCTCGTCAAGCTGATCCTGGCGCGCCCCCGCCCCGACCTGTTTCCATCCGGTCTCCCGCTGCCTCTCGACTGGTCATACCCCAGCGCCCACACAATGCAGGCTTTCGCCATCGCGACGGCGATTGTCCTCCTCGCGCGCAGGCCCCATTCGGCCCTGGTCGCGATCCTGCTCGGGGGGGCATCGGTCGTGTCGGTTTCGCGCATCTACCTGCAGGTGCACTACCCCAGCGATGTCATCGCCGGTATGCTGGCCGCGATCTTCTGGGTCGCTGGCCTGCACCACTGGATGTTCCGCCGTCAAGCCCATCCGTCCGCATGAATCGAATCCTCGACACGGCATGAGACATAAATTCCTCGGCACCGGCGAACCCGGCTACCACCCGTTGCGCAAGCTCTTCACCATCGCGTCGGGACTGCGGTACGCGGTCGTCTACGACTTCAGCGTCGCCTGGAAGCTCGCCTTCTCGCTCGTGGTGCTGGCGGCCGCCCTGCTGGTGCGCGACTGGATCGACGCCGTGCTCATCATCGTCGTCACCGCCCTCGTGCTGGTCGCCGAGATCATGAACAGCGCCATCGAGGCCCTGTGCGATTTCGTCGAAACGCGCCACAACGACAAGATCGGCATCATCAAGGACATCGCCGCTGCCGGCGTCGGGGTCGCCATGTTCGTCTGGCTGCTGGTGCTGGGGCTGGAAATCGAGCAGATGGTGCGGATCGGCCTCGGCGAGGGGCGCGCTTGACGGCGGAGACCCACTCCGCGCCCGCGCAGCCGGATCTGCTCTGGCTGGCGGCCCTGCCGCTGGCGCTGTTCGCACTGCTGGCGTGGGGGCTCGGCACCTACGCGCTGCCCTGGCAGTTCGATGCAGCCTGGGTGCCGAGCCTCGACGTCGCGCTGGCGTTCCGCGTCGACGGACTGTCGGCGCTGATGCTCGCGCTCATCTTCGGCGTCGGCACCGGGGTCTTCGTCTACGCCAGCGGCTACCTCGCGCACGAGGCCCGGCCGGGGCGCCTGCTCGCGGTACTGACGCTGTTCATGCTGGCGATGGCCGGCGCGGTGGCCGCCGACAACGTCTTCCTGCTGTTCCTGTTCTGGGAACTCACCAGCCTGACGTCCTTCCTGCTGGTCGGCTTCAAGCACAAGCACTCGGCAGTGCGCGCGGCCGCGCGCCAGGCGCTCCTCATCACCCTCGGCGGCGGGCTGGCGCTGCTCGGCGGCCTCATCCTGCTCGGGCAAATGGCGGGGGTCTACACGCTGTCGGGAATCGTCGCCGCCGGCCCGGCGCTCGCCAGCGATCCGCGCCTGCCGTATGCGCTCGCGCTGGTCATGCTGGGCGCGTTCACCAAATCGGCGCAGTTTCCCTTCCATTTCTGGCTGCCCAACGCGATGGCCGCGCCGACGCCGGTGTCGGCCTACCTGCACTCGGCGACGATGGTGAAGCTGGGCATCTACCTGCTGGCCCGGCTCGACCCCGCGTTCAACGCGGTGCTGTTCTGGGAAGCGACCCTGGTCGGCATCGGCACGCTCACCGCGGTGTGGGCGGCGGTGCTGGCGCTGCGCGAGCGCGACCTCAAGCGCATCCTGGCGCGCAGCACGGTGTCGGCGCTGGGGACGCTCACCCTGCTGATCGGGCTGCCGAACCCGGGCGCGGGGCTGGCCGCGGTCGTCTTCCTGTTCGCCCACGCCCTGTACAAGGCGCCGCTGTTCATGGTCGCCGGCAACATCGACCATGCCACCGGCACGCGCATCATCGACCACCTCATGGGCCTGCGCCACGCCATGCCTTGGACCGCCGCGGCGGCGGTGCTCGCGGGGCTGTCGATGGCCGGCCTGCCGCTGTCGTTCGGCTTCGTCGCCAAGGATGCGATGTCCGCCGCCAAGTCGGAAGCCGAGATTTTCGCGCTGGTGAGCTACGCGACGGTCTTCGTCAACGCCATCGCCGTCGCCGTCGCTGGCGTGGCGGCGGTGCGCATCTTCTGGGGGCCGCCCGAAGCCCCGCGCGGCGCCGTCCACGAGGTTTCCTGGCGCATGCTGTTGCCGCCGTTCGCGATCGTGCTGCTGGGCATGGAGATCGACTTTTTCCCGGCGATCGCCGACCCGCTGCTGATCGCGGCGGCCCGCGCCGTCTCCCCCGAACTCGGCACGGTGGCCTTGAGCGCGGCGCTCGACCTCGAGGTGTTGCTGTCGGCGACGGGGATCGCCGCGGCGGCGGGCTTGCTGCTCTTCTTCACCTGGGACCGCCTGCACGCCGTCCTGCACCGGCTGTACTGGCTCGACCGCTACGGCCCGGGCGCGGCCTACGAGCGTGCGCTGCACGGCGTCGCCACGCTGGCGGCGTGGCAGACCCGGCGCCTGCAGCCGGGGCGGCTGAGCGCGTACGTCCGCCTCACCGTCGCCGCACTGCTGACGCTCGGCGCAGCCGCGTGGCTCGCCACCGCGGACTGGCCTGAACTGGGGTGGACGTGGCAGCCGCAGGGCTGGGCGTGGCTCGCCGCCGGCCTGCTGATCGCCGCCGGCGCGCTCGCCGCCGTCGGACTGCGCGACCGCTTCGCGTTGCTGATGGCGAGCGGTCTCGTCGGCTACGGCTCGGCCCTCTTGTTCCTGTTCGCCGGCGCGCCCGACCTCGCCTTCACCCAGTTCGTCGTCGAGACGATCCTCGTCGTCGTCGCCGCAAGCGTGCTCCCGCACTACGCGGCGCGCCCGCCCGCACCACCCGCTTGGCGCCCGCTCGACGTCGCGCTGGCGCTCGCGGCCGGGGTCGGCAGCTTCGTGCTGCTCGCCCAGCTGGCGGGCCTGCCGGCCGACCGCACGCTGGCCGACTGGTTCGCGGCGAACAGCCTGCCCGCCGCGCACGGGCACAACGTGGTGAACGTCATCATCGTCGACTTCCGCGCGCTCGATACGCTCGGCGAGATCGCGGTGGTGGCGTTCTCGCTGCTCGCCGCGCTGCCCCTGCTGGCCGGCCTCAAGCGGAGGCCGGCGCCATGACCCCGCAGTCCACCCTGCTGACGGCGGCGGCGCGCCCGATCTACTGGCTGCTGCTGGTCGCCGCGCTGTGGATCCTGCTGCGCGGCCACAACGCGCCGGGCGGCGGCTTCATCGGCGGGCTCGTCGCGGTGGCCGGCAGCAGCCTGCTAGCCATCGTGCTCGGCCCGCCGCAGGCGCGCCGCCTGCAGCCCTTGGCCTCGCTGCCGCTGGCGATGCTCGGCGTGGGGCTGGCGGTGGCGAGCGGGCTGCCGGGCGCGCTGCTCGGCCTGCCCTATCTCACCCACCTGTGGGGCCCGTTCGGCCTGTCGACCGTGCTGCTTTTCGACGTCGGCGTTTTCTTCGCGGTATGGGGGGCGCTGACCGGCTACGTCTACGCCATCCTCGACAGCCTGGAGGCGCGCCCATGAGTCTGCTGCTGGCGCTGGTGATCAGCGTGGCCGTCGCCGCCGGCGTCCTGCTGCTGCTGTCGCGCGACGTGTTTCGCACGATCATCGGGCTGGCGGTGCTCGGCGGCGCGGTCAACCTCGCCGTGTTCTTCAGCGCGCGGCCGGGCAGTCTGATCCCGCCGGTGATCGAGGCAGGTGCGCAGGCCCTGCCCGCCGGCGCCGCCAATCCGCTGCCGCAGGCGCTGGTGCTCACCGCCATCGTCATCGGCTTCGCCCTGCTCTGCTACGCGCTGGTGCTGGGCGCGTGGCTCGCCCGGCGCGCCGCGTCCGACGACCCCGACGCGCTGCGGTACGCCGAGCCCGTCGACCCCGACCCGGTCAAGCCTTCGGTGCTGGAGCCCTGATGACGCTGCTCGCCCCGCTGCTGATCCCGCTGGTGACCGCACTCCTCGCCGCCGTGCTCGGCCCGCGTCCGCGCGCCCAGGCGAACGTCAGCCTCGGCGGCGGATTGGTCCTGCTGCTCGCCGCCGGCGCGCTGCTGAGTGAGGTGCTCGCCGCCGGTCCGCAGACGGTCGCGCTCGGCGACTGGCCGCTGCCCTACGCGATCGCCCTCGCCGCCGACGGTCTCAGCGCGCTGCTGGTGCTGGTCGCCGCGGCGCTGGCCGTCGCCGTGCTGCTGTTCGCGCGCCGCTGGCACGAAGGCGCGGACCTGCCCGGCCTGCACCCGCTGCTGCACGGCCTCTTGGCGGCCTGCTGTGCGGTGTTCCTCGCCGCCGATCTGTTCAACCTCTACGTCTGGTTCGAGCTGATGCTGATCGCGATGCTCGGCCTGCTGGTGCTGGGCGGCAAGCCGCGCCACGCGGAAGCCGCGCTCAAGTACTTCGTGCTCAGCATGCTCGGCACGCTGCTCATGCTGGCCGCCGTGGGCCTGCTCTACGGCGCCACCGGCCACCTCAACTTCGCGGCGTTGCGCGAAGCCGCCGGCCGGCCCGCCCTCGCCGGCGCCGTGCCGGGCTACGTCGCGCTGCTGGCGCTGGCGGTGCTGCTGAAAGCCGGCGCGTTTCCGCTGTTCGCCTGGCTGCCGGCGAGCTACCACACGCTGCCGGCGCCGCTCCTCGCCCTGGTCGGCGGCCTGCTGACCAAGGTGGCCGCCTACGTGCTGCTGCGCCTCTTGGGCGACGTGTTCGTGGCGACGCCCGCGGCGCTGCTCGGCGCGCTCGGCTGGCTGGCGACGGCGACGATGGTGATCGGCGTGCTCGGCGCGGCCTACCACTGGGATGTGCGCCGCATCCTCGCCTTCCACATCGTCAGCCAGATCGGCTATCTGCTGCTCGGCATCGCGCTGGCCTCGCCCGCGGCGGCCGCCGGTACCGCCTTCTTCCTGGTCCACAACATCCTCGTCAAGGCCAACCTCTTCCTCATCGCCGGCCTGATGTTCGCGGCGGCCGGCCATTACGACCTGCGCCGCATCGGCGGCCTGTATCCGGCCCGTCCGCTGCTCGCGCTGCTGTTCCTGGTCAGTGCCTTCTCGCTGGTGGGGGTGCCGCCGAGCTCGGGGTTCTGGGGCAAGTTCATGCTGGTGCGCGAAGCCTTCGCGCAGGCGCATTACGCGTGGGGCGGCATCGCGCTGGCGGTCGGCTTGCTGACGCTGTATTCGATGAGCAAGATCTGGGCGGAGGCGTTCTGGAAGCCGGACCCGCACCCCGCGACGACGACCGCCGCCGCGCTGCCGCGACCCGCGCTGGCGGGCGTGGCGCTGATGACGCTGCTGATCGTCGCCATGGGCCTCTATCCCGACCCCTTCATTCGCCATCTCGAAGCGGCGACCGCAGCGTTCTGGAGGGCCGGATGAACCGCCTGCGCGCGCTGCTGCACCTGGGATTCAAATTGCTGCGCGACCTGCTGGCGTCCGGCTGGGGCACGGCACGCATCATCCTGTTCCGCCGCAAGACCCTGCGCCCCGGCTTCGCGACTCTGGCGTTCGATGACCTGCCCGACGACGCCGCCAACCTGGTCGCCGCGCTGATCACCCTCACCCCGGGCACGACCACGGTCGACATCGACCTGCAGCGCCGCACGTATCGGCTGCATGTGCTCGACCTCGACCAGGCCGAGCGCACGCTCGACAGCATCCGCCGCGACTTCATCGCGCCCGCGCGCATCCTCTTCGGAGGCCGCACATGACCCTGCTGCTCCTGCTGATCGTGCCCGCGCTGCTGGCGGCGTCGGTCGGCTTCTTCCGCCTGCTCGTCGGCCCCAGCCGCACCGACCGCGTGATCGGCCTCGACCTCCTGTTCGCGGTGGCGCTGGTGCTCAGCCTCGCCGCGGCGAGGGCGAGCGGCAGCACGGTCTACCTCGACGTGGCGATCGGCCTCGCGCTCACCGGCTTCGTCGCCACCCTGGCGTGGGCGCGGCTCATCGAGCGCAGCGGCGACAACGGGGACGCCGCGCCATGATGCTGCTCGGCTGGATCACGTCAGCGCTGGCCATGGCGATCCTGCTGGTCGCCGCGCTCGGCGTCGTCAGGCTCCCCGACGCGCTGACGCGGCAGCACGCTGCGACCAAGGCGGGGACGCTGGCGGTCTCGCTGTTCACGCTGGGCACCTTGCTGTGGGCGCTGGGCAGCGGCTATGGGCTCGACTGGGTGGGCCGCCTGCTGCTCCTGCTGGCGATCCTGTTCGCCACCCTGCCGCTCGCTTCGCACGCACTCGGCCGCGCGGCCGCGCGTGAACAGCGCGACTGACACCGCAACCGCTTCGCGGCGGACCCTGCGCTCAGGACGCGGACTTGGCCGCGAGCAGGTCGCCGAAGCGCAGCCCGGTCATTTCGCGAATGGCGCGCGACAGGTAGTAGAGGACAAAGCCGAGCATCAGCGTCGACGGCAGCGCGATCATCGGATAGCTCAACAGCGTCAGCCGCCCGAGCTCCTCGTTGAACGCGCTGCTGCCCGCCGGGCTGGTGACGATCCAGCTCGCCAGCGCGTAGTTCATCGCGGCCGAGAAGAAGAAGGTGCCGCCCAGCATCCAGGTCGCCCGCCGCAGCCGAGCCTCGAACGCGGGCACCAGGCCGCGCGCCTGCAACCTGGCGTCGACCCGCGCCACGTCGAGCACCGCCGGGTTGAACAGCAGCACCTTCACCAGCGGACGGCGCGTCCACACCGAACCCAGCACGACCAGGCCGATCGCGCCGGGCACCGCGGCCTCCTTGATCGCCAGCCACTGCGGATCGAGCGCCAAGAGGCCGATGCCGCCGGTGAGCAGCACGCTGACCAGCCCCAGCCCCGCCATCCAGCCCGGCTTGCCATCGCGCTTCCACGCCAGCGCGCCCCAGCCGAGCGGAAACGCCAGCGCCAGCCCCAGCGCAGGAAGCGCGCCGAGGGCGTCGTCACCGCTCAGTTTCATCAGGATCACCGCCGGCACGACGAGAGTGACTGCCAGTTCAAGCAGGGGATTCCGGGTAGGCATGTTCAGGTCTCGTTGATTCAGATCGATCTTCCAGGAGTCCCGCTGGACTCGCTTCGTAGCGGACTCGCCGGCGCGGCGGGGAGTTCCCGCACACACCACACGGCCACCGCAATCGACATGGGAACGCCACGGCAGACGAACGCTTCATGCCGAGCGCGCATGCACCAGCCACTCGCGCCAGATGGCGACCGACACCGCGAGCAGCACCGGACCGAGAAAGAGCCCGATGAGACCGAAGGCGTTGAGTCCGCCGAGCACGCCGAGGAAAACCAGCAGGAAGGGAATGCGCGTCGGCCCGCTGATGACGAGCGGGCGAATGAGATTGTCGACCCAGCTCACCACCAGCGCCCCCCACAGGAACAGGCCCAGCGCTGCCTGGGTTTCACCGTGCGCGAGGAGGTTGAGCGACAGCCCGATCCACACCACCGGCCCGACGAAGGGAATCAGCGACACCAGCGCGGTGATCACGCCCCACAGCGCCGGCGCCGGTACACCCGCCACCCAGTAGCCGAGCCCGGCGAGGGTGCCCTGTGCCAGCGCGGTCAGCACGATGCCGAACACCACCGCGCGCACCGTCACGCCGACGGCCTGGATGTAGCCGCGCGCCGCCTCGCCGAGCCAGCGCGTCGCCACCTTGCGGAACTGCGTCAGGACGCTGTCGCCGTGTCGGTAGAGGAAGAACAGCGCGAACACCGCGAGGCCGAACTTCGCCACGTTGCGGCCGACGCCGCCGACCACCAGCTTGACGTTGCCCGCATCGGTCAGTCCCAGCGCATGCAGCTGTGCCTGCACCCAGGCCGGGTCGGCCTGCACGCGCCGATATTGTGCGGCGAGCCACTCGCCGCCCGGCCAGTCGCGCACGCCCGCTGGCAGCGGTGGCAGGCCCTGGGTCGAGAGCTGCTTGATGGTTGCCGAGGCAGCGGCGATGTCACCCACCAGGGTGAACAGCACCCACACCATCGGCAGCAGCAGGGTCGCCCCCACGGCAAGCGTCATCAGCAGCGCGGCCAGGCTGTCGCGCCCCGGCAGCCGGCGGCACAGCCGCACATGCAACGGCCAAGTGGCATAGGCGAGAATGCCGGCCCACGCCAGTGCGGCGAGAAACGGCGACAGCACCCAGAAGGTGAGTCCGAAGATCGAGAACAGGAACGCGAACGCCGCGATGCGGCGGGCGAGCGGGGAGTCGATGTTGATCGGCATGGCGCTTCAACTCCTTGGCCGGGCCCGCCTCGGCCGGCACCCCCCGCTCAGCGCGGAGTAGCCGACTTGCGCGTCACCCAGAGGCTGGCAAACATGAAGGTGGCGATGATGAGGCCGACGATGCCGAGCGACAAGCCCACCGGAATCTTGTAGAGGTCGACGATCAGCATCTTGGTGCCGACGAACACCAGCACCATCGCCAGGCCGTACTTGAGCAGATGAAAGCGGTCGGCCATGCCGGCGAGCATGAAGTACATCGCGCGCAGGCCGAGGATGGCGAAGATGTTCGAGGTGAACACGATGAAGGGGTCGGTGGTGATGGCGAAGATCGCCGGGATCGAGTCGACCGCAAAAATCAGGTCGGAAATCTCGATCATGATCAGCACCAGGAACAGCGGCGTGAACACGCGCACGCCGTTCTCGACCACCCAGAACTTCTCGCCGCGGAAGTCCGGGGTCATCCGGATATGGCGCTTGATCCAGTTGAGCAGGGGATTCTTCGACAGGTCCGGCTCGACCTCGGCGAACATCAACATCTTGACGCCGGTGATGACGAGGAAGGCGCCGAACAGATACAGGATCCAGTGGAACTCCTTCACCAGCCAGGCCCCGGCGAGGATCATGATCGCACGCATGACGATCGCGCCGATCACGCCGTAGATCAGCACCCGGCGCTGGTACTCCGCCGGCACGGCGAAGAAGCTGAAAATCATCAAAAAGACGAAGATGTTATCGACCGCGAGCGACTTCTCGATCAGGTAGCCGGTGAGAAACTCCATCGCCTTGACGTCGGCGATCTCGCTGCCGTAGCTCCCCTTCAGATACCACCACAACCCGAGGTTGAACAGCATGGCGAGCGTGAACCAGACGAAGGACCACGCTGCCGCCTCCTTGAAACCGACCTTGTGCGCCTTGTTGCCGCCGACCAGGAACAGGTCGACGGCCAGCATCACCAGCACGAAGCCGACGAACGCGGCCCACATCCAGGGTTCGCCGATATTCAGTGCGGTTTCCATGTTCATCCTCGGATAGGGTGATGTTTACTGCACTGCACGCAGGGCGGCGATGCGCTCTTCCAGCGGCGGGTGCGTCATGAACAGGCGCTTGAGACCGCCGGCACCGCCGCCGGCGATGCCGAACGCGGCCATCTTGTCGGGCAGCGGGTGCGGATGCAGGCTGTTCAGACGCTCCAGCGCGGCGATCATCGCGCCCTTGCCGGCCAGGCTGGCGCCGCCACGGTCGGCGCGGAATTCGCGCTGACGCGAGAACCACATGACGATGATCGAGGCGAGGATGCCGAGCACCAGTTCGGCGATGATCATGGTGACGAAGAACGCCGGGCCATGGCCGTTCTCGTTCTTGAACACCACGCGGTCGACGGTGTGGCCGATGACGCGCGACAGGAACATCACGAAAGTGTTGACCACGCCCTGGATCAGCGCCAGCGTCACCATGTCGCCATTGGCGACGTGGGCGACCTCGTGGCCGATCACCGCTTCGGCCTCCTCGCGCGTCATGGTGTTGAGCAGGCCGGAAGACACCGCGACGAGCGCGTTGTTCTTGTTCATGCCGGTGGCGAAGGCATTGACCTCGGGCGAATGGAAGATGCCGACCTCGGGCATGCCGATGCCGGCGTCCGCCGCGTATTTTTTCACGGTCTCGACCAGCCAGAACTCGGTCGAGTTCGAAGGCGTCTCGATCACCTGCACGCCCATCGACTTCTTCGCCATCCACTTCGAGATCGCCAGCGAGATCAGCGAACCGCCGAAGCCCATGACCGCAGCGAAAATCAGGAGGGATCCGAGATTGAGGCCCTGCGCAGTGAGATAGGGCTCGACGCCCAGGATGCGCATGGTGAGCGAGAGCACCAGCACGATGGCCAGATTGGTGGCCAGGAACAGAACGATACGCTTCATGGAATCCTCCTTAAACGTTCAGGTCGCGACGGGTCTGCTGCCCGGTCGCGGATACACAGGGAATATATAGACGACACAAGAACAATAAAATTCGATTTTTTTACTGCTATTGTTCGATTTTATCGAATCGAATCCCGGCCATGCTGAACTACAAGCACCTGCACTACTTCCGCACCGTCGCCAAGGCCGGCGCGATCAACCGCGCAGCCGAAAAACTGCACCTGACACCACAGACACTCTCGGGTCAGTTGAGTGCTTTCGAGGAACGCCTCGGGGTGGCCCTGTTCCGCCGCAGCGGGCGCCGGCTGGAATTGACCGACGCCGGGCGCACCGCGCTCACCTACGCCGACGAAATCTTCCATGTCGGCGCCGAGCTCGAGGAGGCGCTGCAGAACCGCTCGACCGCACGCGCACACCCGTTCCGGGTCGGCATCGCCGACGTCGTCCCGAAGGCCACCGCCTACCAGCTGCTGGCACCCGCGCTCACGCTCGCCGAACCGGTCCGGCTCGCCTGCAAGGAAGGCCGGCTTGAGCAGCTCGCCGCCGAGCTGTCGATCCACCGTCTCGACATGATTCTGGCCGATCGGCCGCTGCCGTCGAACATGGACATCAAGGGCTACAGTCACCCGCTTGGCGAATGCGGCATCGCCTTCCTCGCCGCCCGCTCGGTAGAAGCAAAATTGCGACCGCCGTTCCCGGACTGTCTGGACGGCGCGCCGCTGCTCATCCCGGGCGAGGACAGCGCGCTGCGCGCACCGCTGCTGCGCTGGCTGGAACGCCGGAATCTTGCCCCCACCATCGTCGGCGAATTCGACGACAGCGCGCTGATGAGCGCCTTCGGTCAGGCCGGTGCCGGGGTGTTCCCGGCGCCGCTCACCACCGCACAGGAGGTGATGCGGCAATACGAAGTGGTGGAAGTAGGACAGACGACGGAGATCCGCGAGCGCTTTTTCGCCATCTCGGTCGAGCGGCGGCTGTCCCATCCGGCGGTGCTGGCGGTGAGCGAGGCGGCGCGGCTCAGGTTCCAGCCGCAAGTGCCTGGCTGAAAGCCATCGCCTGCAGCCAGTCTTCAGCTTCGGCCGGCGTCAGCACCCGGAATAGCGGCCTGCAGCGGCGACGCAATTTGAGCAGCGCGCGATCCTTGCTGACGAGTGCCCCTGCGCCACTGGCGGCGGCCAGTTCGAGGAATTTCTGGTCGTCGGGATCACTGCAGCGCGGCAATCCATCCACCGCGACGATCGATTGCCGCGAAGACAGCGCGCGATAGCGCTCTCGCAATGCCGCCTGGCGTATGGCATCGAGGCCGAATTCCGGATAGGCCAGCACACGAGACCATTCGTCGAAGGTGGCATCCGACACCACACAGCGCATGCGGCCCTCTTCCAGTGCCAGCCGCAGCGGCCGCGCGGCCGCGTCGTCGAAGAAAAAGAGGTCGAAAACGACGTTGGTGTCGAGAACGACCTTATTCAATATCGGTGTGCTCGGCGATGAATTCGCGCACCCAGTGCTCCGGCTTGGCGCTGGCGAAGCGCCCGACGATCTCACCCTTCACGAACAGCAGCACGGTGGGAAAGCCGCGCAGACCGTAGCGCCCGGCAAGCTTCATGTTGGCACCCTCGTCGACTTCGACCTTGGCGAGCAGGACCCTGCCGGCGTGGTGCGCGATGACGCGCTCGAGCACCGGCGTCAGCGCGCGGCACGGCGGACACCAGTCGGCCCAGAAATCGACCAGGATCGGCTGCGCATGCGAGGCCTCGATGACGTCGCGGTCGAAGTGCTCGAGATGGGTGTCGAAGATGGGAAGGTCGTGGGAAAGCGGATGCACGGTCATGCTGGAGGATTTGAAGGGCGCCAAGCAGCCATTATTGCCTATTCGCGCCCGATTTGTGCAGGTCAGCCCCCGGTGGCGAACGCCCTGGCCGCGCGTCCGAGGCGGTCGCGCACCGCCATCCAGGTGGGGCGGTCAGGCGGCATCTCGACGAGCAGAACGTCGTGGCCGGCGGCGTCGGCGGCGCGCAGCGTCGCGTAGAGCGTACGCGCATAGGCGTCGGCGTCACCCGGCATCGGCACCCATCGCACGCCCGAGGGTAGGGCGGACGGTGGCTCGCCAACGCCCAGCACGGCAAGCCGCGCCCCACGCTCGGCGAAATGGGCGACGCGCACATCGAGTTGCTTGCGCCCGACCAACTCGAGCGGGGTGGCTGGCGCATAGTGGGCTGGCAACGCCCCCGGGACGCGCACTCCGCCACCGCCCCGCGCAAGTGGCTCGCCAAGCACTACCTCGATCTGCGCCGGGGTAATGACACCGGGGCGCAACAGCACCGGTTTCGTGCCGAGCAGGCTGACGATTGTCGACTCGACACCGACCGTGCAGGGGCCGCCGTCGACGACGAGGTCGACGGCATCGCCCAGTTCGTCGCGCACGTGCGCGGCCGTGGTCGGCGAAACACGGCCGAAGCGGTTGGCCGAGGGCGCGACCAGGGCGCCAGCGGCGGCGATGAGTTGCAGCGCCACCGGATGCGCCGGCACGCGCAGGGCGACGCTGTCCTGGCCGCCGGTCACCGCATCCGGCACATGAGCACGCCGCGGCAGCACGAGCGTCAGCGGCCCCGGCCAGTAGGTGCGCGCCAGTTCGCGGGCGGCGGCGGGAATCGCGCAAGCCCAGTCGTCCAGCGCATCGGTCGCGGCGAGATGAACGATGAGCGGATGATCGGCCGGTCGTCCCTTGATGGTGAAGACGCGGCGCACCGCATCGACATTGGCGGCATCGGCGCCGAGGCCGTAGACGGTCTCGGTCGGGAACGCGACCACCCCGCCCCCGCGCAGGATCGCCGCCGCCTCGGTGATCACCGCCGCCCGGGCGCCAGGATTCGGCATTGTGTGGGCCATCACTTCTCGCTCACACCGTATTTCTTCAGCTTGCGCCAAAGTGACACGCGGTCGATGCCGAGCATGCGCGCCGCCTCGCTGCGGTTGCCCTTGGCAAGTTCGAGCGCATGCAGGATGTGTTCCTTCTCCTGGGCTTCGAGTGTCGCCGGCGCGGCCGCGGCAGCAGGCGTGAACACGCGCACGGTGAGCTTGCCAAGATGCTGCGGCAGATGCTCGACGCCGAGCACCTCGCCCTGCGCCAGCGCGACGCCACGTTCGATGAAGTTGGACAGTTCGCGCACGTTGCCCGGGTAGTCGTACTCGACCAGGCGCTGCATCGCGTCGGAGGCGATCTCCTTCACCGGCCGGTCCATGGTCACGGCGAACTTGCGCAGCAGGAAATAGGCGAGCAGCGGAATGTCGTCGCGCCGCTCGCGCAACGGCGGCAGCGAAAGCGTCACCACATTGAGGCGGAAATAGAGGTCATTGCGCATATGGCCGGCCTCGACGGCTTCGCGCAGATCGCGGTTGCTCGCCGCCAGCACCCGCACGTCGATTTTCACCGGCTCGACGGCGCCGACCCGCAGCACCTCGCGCTCCTGCAGCACCCGCAGGAGCTTGATCTGCACCGACATCGGCAACTCGGCGACCTCGTCGAGAAAGAGCGTGCCGCCGTTCGCCGCCTCGAACAGCCCGATCTTGCGCGCCTGCGCGCCGGTGAACGCACCTTTCTCGAAGCCGAACAGTTCGCTCGCGGCCAGGTCCTCGGACAGCGCACCGCAGTTGAAGGCGACGAAGGGACCCTGGGCGCGGCGGCTGTTCTGATGGATATAGCGCGCGAGCAGCTCCTTGCCGGTGCCCGATTCACCGTGAATGACGACGCTGCTGTCGCTGGTGGCGATCTGACGGGCGGTCTCGAGCAGGCGCTGCATGCCGAGATCCTGGGTGATGAGGGTATGCGGGTTCTGCAGCTGCTCGATGCGCAGCCTGAGATCCTGGTTCTCGCGCTTGACCCGGCGCAGGTCGAGCGCGGCGCGCACGACTTCGCGTGCCTCGGCGAGCCGGAAGGGCTTGGCCAGGTAGTGGTAGGCGCCCGCCTTCATCGCCTCGACCGCGGAATCCAGCGCGGCGTGGCCGGTAATCATGATCACCGGTACGTCCGGGTAGCGCGCATGCACCTCGCGCAGCACGGCCATGCCGTCGATGCCCGGCATCTTGAGATCGGTCAGGACGAGATCGAAATCGGTGGTGCGCAGCGCAGCCAGCCCGGATTCGCCATCCTTGCAGGCAGTCACCGCGTAGTCTTCGCGCTGCAGCACGTGGCTGAGGTTGGTGAGCGCAATCGCCTCGTCGTCGATCAGCAGGATATGAGGCTGGGTCATGACGCGTGATCCTTCGGATAGGGCAGCCAGATGGAAAAACGGGTGCCGCTGCCGGCGGCGCTGTCGAGCACGATGCAGCCGAGATGCTCGCTGACGATCTCCTCCACCAGGTACAGCCCCAGGCCGGTACCCTCACCGCTCGTGCGTGTGGTGAAGAAGGGATCGAAGATGTGCTCGCGCAGTTCGGGCGGAATCCCGGGACCATCATCCTCGACGCTGATACGCACCGCGTACGGCGACTCCCTCACGGCTGCGGGATCGCCGACCAGCAGGCCCTCCTCGGCAGCATCGTGATTCCAGGCCTGCAGCTCCGCGCTCAAGGTAATGTGACGGGCACCGGCATCGGCCGCGTTCTTGATCAGGTTGATGAAGACCTGATGCAGACGCTCGCGGTCGACCTCGATTTCGAGGTCGGCGGTCGTGCCCACGCACACTTGCACACCCGCCGGCAACTGGCGGTTCACCAGTACGAGCGAGGACTGCACCAGGTCCGCCAGTGGCAGCCGCTGCCGGTGCAGCTTCGGCTGCCGCACACTGTCCAGCAGGCGCCGCACGATACGCCGCGCGCGTTCGGTTTCGCTGTCGATCTGGGTCAGCCACTGGCGCTTGGTGTCGGGATCACCCGTCTCACCTTCCTCCAGCAGCAGTTGCGCGGAAGTGGAAATATTCGAGAGCGGATTGTTGAGTTCGTGTGCCACGCCCGACACCAGCACGCCAAGCGCTGCCGCCTTCTCGTTGCGCTTCACCTGGTCCTGCTGCTGGCGCATGTGCTTCAGCATGTCGTTGAAAGCGGCGACAAAGGACTGGATCTCCTGATCGCCAAAAGATCCTGGCAGGCTGCGGGCGCGGCCTTCATCGATGGCATGCAGGCCTGCCTCCAGTTCGCGCAGCGGTCGCGCCACCCGCCGCACCAGGAACAGGCCGCCGGCAATCCCCAGCACGACCACACCGGCGAACGCCAGCATCAGCATCTGACCCGCCCGCTGCGTGGCTTCGGCCAGCAGCTGGCGCTCGCCGCGTGACAGCTCGCCGGAGACCTCGGTCAGGTCGTGGCCCAGATCACGAATCACCCTGCTTGCTGCGGACTGCTCGGCCGCACTGCGGGAAGGGTAACGCTCGAGTTCCGCGCGATATCGCTGCAACAGGGTTTCGATGCGGCGCAACGCCGGTTCGCCGCCGATCGCGGCGAAGGTTTCGCGGCTTTCGTCAAGCGCCTGTCGGCTGGTATCGATCTGCAGCAGCAGCTGATCGAGGCTGGTGTAATCGCGGTAGAGAAAGAGATTTTTTTCGTCACGGCGCATCTCCAGGGTCGCCTCACGAAAATCGGTCACCGCCTGTCCCGCCTCAATCTGGCGATTGAGATAGTGCAGATCGACGAAGACGACCACTGCGAAGCCCAGCATGACCAGTTTGGAAAAACCGTAGGTGCGAAGGATCTTGTTGCGAAGGCTGGGCATGGCAGGCATCTGGCTTGGGGTGTTGCATGTTACAACACATGCAACAATTGCCGCTTCACCTTGCAACGCTGCAGAAAGTCGATTGCCACCAAGAAGATATTATTTTTTGTAAATTCAATTACTTAAATTAATGGCACGGTGCATGCTTAGGTAACGGACATCACCCAAACCTGCACAGGAGCCCGCCATGAAGAATCTCACCCACGAAATCAAGCGCATGCTCAATGCCCTCGCCTACGCCAATGCGGGCGAAAACCTGAACCTGCGCCAGAAAACACGCGTGCTCTCCGGCAGCACGGCACCGGTGGCAGCGGCCGCACAGGCCTCAGCACCCACGCCTTCGGCCCACCGGCCGCAAGTCGGCCTGTACCTCGGCAGCGAATTGCCGGGCGATGTCATGCAGTATGTGATGCAGACCTGCACCCGCCTCAAACATGGCCTCACGGTGCTGACGTTCCAGTCCGAAAGCGAAGCGCAAGCCCTGCTGGCCCCCTTCCAGGCCGCACTCGACGCAGCCGGGATCCGTCCGCAGGTAAGCGTGCTGGCTGGCGAGCCGCCGGCCTCGCTGATCCACGCACTGCGCAAGCGTCCCGAGGTGGCCTTCCTCATCTGCAACGAATCCGGCTACCTGGGCCGCGGCCTGCTGAAGGGTACGGTCCGCCAGGACGCCATTCCGGTACCGGTGGTGATGGTCGCCAGCGGCGATGCGGCAACACAGCCCGTCCATGGCGAGGCGAGCGAGACCCGCACGCGCGCGGCCTGACCTGCCTCTCGCCAGGCGACCGTATAATTCGCCTGGTTAACACCCCATGCGCAAAGCATGGGGTTTTTCCATTTTCACGCCTGTCCGCTTATGTTGAGCCGCTTCTTTCCTTTCCTGCGCTGGTTTCCCCTCAAGGGCGACACCCTGCGCGGCGACCTCGTCGCCGGCATCACCGTTTCGCTGATCCTGATTCCGCAATCGATGGCGTACGCCACGCTGGCAGGGCTGCCAGTGGTCTACGGTCTGTACGCCGCCTTCCTGCCAGTGATGGTGGCGTCGATGTGGGGTGCCTCGCGCTTCCTCCATACCGGGCCCGTCGCGCTGCTTTCGCTGATGTCGGCTGCAGCGATCGAACCGCTGGCCAGCCGCGGCACCGACGAATTCATCGCGCTGTCGATGACGCTCGCGCTCATGGTCGGCGTCATGCGCCTCGGCCTCGGTGCCTTCCGCATGGGGGTACTGATCAATCTCGCCTCACACCCGGTCATCAACGGCTTCACCAATGCCGCTGCACTGATCATCGGCCTGTCGCTGCTGAACAGCTTCATCAACGTGCCGATGCCGCGCTCCGACATGTTTCTGCGCGACCTCTGGCATGTGGTGATGCAGCTGCCGCTGGCGCACTGGCCGACCATCGCCTTCGGCGTCGGCACGCTGGTCGTGATGTCGCTGCTCAAGCGTTGGCTGCCCAAGCTGCCCGGCGTACTCGCGGTCGTCGTGCTTGGCACCGTGATCAGCGCGGCCGTCGGCTTCGAGAAAACGGCGCTGGTCGCGCCCGAACAGATCGTCGACGCCGACGCGCGGGCGGCCTACGCCCAGTTCGGCGAACTCGAAGCAGCGCTGGCACGCAACAAGACCGCCCAGGGCGAGTTGCGCAAACGGATCGCCACGCTGGCGAAGGCCGACACCCACGACTACACGCTGGAAGCAGAAGAGTTGCGCCTCCTCGGCGAAGAACAGAGCTTGAAGAAGCAGCTCTACGGCCAGCGGGTCGCCGTATTCCGCTACGCGCTCGAGCCCGTCAAGGGTCATGACGGCACAGTGCGCTACCAGGCCATGACGGCATCCGGCTGGAGCGCAACGCCCTGGCGTTTCGTCGGCATGAAGGACGGTCAGTTCCGCCTTTCTGGCGGCGGCCAGGTCGTCGGCAACATCCCCGCCGGCCTGCCGAGCCTGACGATCCCGGCGATGGATCTGGGCGTCATGACCGGATTGCTGGGCACGGCCTTCATCATGGCGCTGATCGGTTTCATGGAGGCGACCTCGATCTCGCGCGCGCTCGCCGCCAAGAGCCGCGAAAAGCTCGACCCCAACCAGGAGCTGATCGGCCAGGGCCTCGCCAACATCGTCGGCAGCTTCTTCCAGTCCTACACGGTCTCCGGTTCGTTCTCGCGCTCCGCGGTGGCGGCCAAGTCCGGCGCACGTACCGGCATGTACGCAATCATCAGCGCGGTCGGCGTCGTCATCGTGATGCTGTTCCTGACGCAGCACTTCTACCACCTGCCGCAGCCGGTGCTCGCCGCCATCGTGATGAGCGCGGTGTTCGGCCTGATCGACTTCAAGACGCTGCGCCATTCCTGGAACGTGCGCAAGAGCGACGGCGTGGTGGGCGGGCTGACCTTCGTCGCCACGCTGGTGATGGCCCCGCAACTCGCGAGCGGCGTGCTGGTCGGCGTGGTGCTGACCATCCTGCTGTTCCTGCACGGCGTGATGCAGCCGCGCAGCGAAGTGCTCGGACGGACCCGCGAGGGCACGCTCGCCGGTGCGGCGAGCCATGATCTGCCGCCGATCAGCGAAAACTACGTGGTGCTGCGTTTCGATGCGTCGCTGGTATTCATCAACTCCGCCTTTTTCGAGCAGGCGGTGATGAAGGCGATCAGCCAGTTTCCCCAGTCGAAGGCGGTACTTGTGATCGGCAACGGCATCAACCAGATCGACGCCACCGGCGAGGAAAAACTGCGCGCGCTCGCAGCCGACCTGAAGACGGCAGGGGTGACGCTGATGTTATCCGGGCTGAAGAAACCCGTGCGGGACGCGCTGACGCGCGCCGGACTGGATGAAACGCTGGGCCGCAACAACCTCTTTCCGAGCAAGGACCTGGCCCTGCAGGCGCTGGCCGAGCGCTACGACCGCACGGCCGATTGATGCCGTGGCCGCCCCAGGGTGGCTGCCTCACTCGTCTTCGTCGAGTTCCGGATTCCAGCCGCGCTTCTTGGCGCGGTCGGTCGCCATTTCGTAAAGCTCGGTGTGACGCTGGCGCAGTTCGGGCGGCAGAAAGCTCGGCAGGTTGCCGTACTTGTCCCATTCGGCCTCGACTTCACCCATCAGTTTCTGCATGCGCTGCAGGTCCCAGCCGGCGCAGTCCTCGGTCTCAGGAATCAGGCCGAACAGCCACGCATCCAGGACGATCCGGCCCAGCATGGTGATGCCGTGAGTGTCGTGATGGAATCCCGGATAGGTCTTCTTGTTGTCGTACATGGCGTTTACCGTCGGTCAGGAATAAGTCAGGACGCGCTCAGTCGATCCACTTGCCGAGATAGGCGTTGATCACCTCAAGCACGGCCTCGGCCTTGATGATCAGCCCCAGATCGATCATCTCGGAGCCCATCACCATGCCGTGGTTGTTCGCCGGCACCGGTGCTGGCACCAGGTGGTTGGCTTCCTCGCGAAAGAAGACCGCGGCGACGACGCCGGCGAACAGGAATTTCTTGCCGCCGCCCTGATTCGGCCGCATCGCGTCGGGCTGGTAGACGAACACCGGACTGCCGCTCGACCCGGGGTACACTGCGGCATCGATGAGGAATTCCTTGCGCCCCTCGAAGTCGAGCGCCATCGGCGTCGCCGTGGTGCCGCGCCGCAGGATGGGCATCAGGTTGGTCTGGTCCCACACGCCGCTCGGGTAGCCGACGAACAGCACTTCCTCCAGGGCGTCGAGCGCACGCAGCGTAGCGGCATCCGGCGCGAGCCGGCTGTCGATCGCGTGGTAGTAGAGCTCGACGCCTTGGTCGCGCGCCGCCTGTTCGAGCGGGCGCATCGGGATGATCGCGAGATCGACATCGGGATCGGGATGCATGAACCAGGCGTGCGGGAAGTCCTCGATGTTGAGCTGGAAGCGCTGACCGAACACCGGCTGGCCGTTGCGTTTCTGCGTGAACACCAGGCCGCCACGACGCACGCCGTCGACCAGATGGCGATTGGTGACGATGAAGGTGTTGGTGCCGCGCGGATGGGTGTGGCTCACCACGAAGGCGGTACCGGATCCCTCGCTGCCATCCTCCAGCACGGTATCAACCCGCACCGTGTTAAAAAGCAGCTTCTTGGTGATGGAGTTGATTTCCATGCTCGCCTTTCGTCGACGTGCTTATGCAGCAGCCGGCTTCACCGCGCAGAAAAGGTCCTCGCGCGCCTGATCGCCCAAGCGCTCGTATATCGCGGCGATCGCCTGATCCTCGGTGGCGAAGATGTTCTGCTGACCAACGACCTCGAACAACCCGGTCTGACGCATCACGTCGATCACCTGCTTCTTCAGGCCCGAGAATACCAGCGTGACGCCGTTGTCTCGCAGGCGATCGATCAGGTGGTGCACGACCTCCTCACCGGACGCGTCCATCTGGTTGATGCCGTCGCCGACGATCAGCACGTACTTGGCGGTGGGATGGGAGGCCAGCGCTTCGAGTACGGTGTCCTCGAAATAGGACACGTTCGCGAAATAGAGCGAGCCATCGTAGCGCATCGCCATGATGTGCTCGCTGGTCGGCAGATCCGGGTTGACCTTGATATCGCGCAAGGTGCCGTCAGCATAGCGGCCAAGCAGCGCGACACGCGGCTTCATGCTGCGCAACAGGAACAGCACGATGGCGAGGCCGGCGCCGACCAGAATGCCGTTGTCGAGATGCGGCGCGAAGAACATGGTCGCGAAGAAGGTGACCACGGCAGCCGCGCCGTCGTGCTTGTGCGCCTTCCAGGCATGCTTGATGCCCTCGACGTTTACCAGTCCGCCGACCGCCATGATGATGATCGCAGCCAGCACCGCCTGCGGCAGGTGGTAGAGCAGGGGCGTCAGGAACAGCAACGCCACCAGTACGATCAGTGCCGTGAACACCGAGGACAGACCCGAGGTCGCCTTCATGTTCATGTTCACCGCCGAGCGCGAGAACGAGCCCGAGGTCGGGTAGGCCATCGAGAAGCTGCCGACGAGATTACCCAGGCCCTGGCCGATGAGCTCCTGGTTGGGGTCGAGGCGCTGCTTGGTTTTGGCCGCCATCGCCTTGGCGATCGAGATGGCTTCCATGAAGCCAACCAGCGCGATCACCAGCGCAGCAGAAAAAAGCGCTCCCAGCTTGTCCATTTCCAGCGTCGGCATGCTGATCTTGGGCAGACCTTCGGGAATGCTGCCTACAACTTCTCCGCCACCGACAAGCTTGAACTTGTCTTTTTCGACCTTGCGAATGCGGTATTCGACGGAATCGAGGCTGACGCCCTGGGGCGCACGCACGGCAGGGAACACCGCAACGGTCTGGCCGGACGCGTCGACCTGGCGCACCACCGGAATCTTGCGCAGCTTCTTCCGTTCGGCCGCGGAGACTTCCTCAGCGTGTTTCAGGGAAAGCCGGGCCAGTGCCACCGCGGCATCGAGATTCACCGCCTTGACGTTTTCCACGCCTTCCGCCTTGATCGCTGCTGCAAGCGCGTCGTTCTGCTCGGCGATCTGTTTGTTGAGGCGATCGATCTCTTCATTCGCCTGCACCACGCGCGCAATCTGGGCATGCAGTTCAGCATCGCTCACCTGCCCGAGCGTCCCGCTCGAGTTGCGCTCGAAGCCGACCGCCCAGGAAATCAGCGTGGTCAGCACCACCGCAACCAGCACCCCCGGCCACTTCGGCACGTACCTTTTCATCGCCCACATCAGCGCCATGGCGCCGATACCCATGGCGAAGGTCGGCCAATGGGTATCGCCGACCTGGCGGAAGACGGCGATGATGTCCTGGATGAAGGATTCGCTGCGCGGCATCGACACGCCCAGGATCTTCGACACCTGCGACAGCGCAATGATGATGGCCGCGGCATTGGTGAAACCAACGATCACGGGATGTGACAGGAAGTTGACCACCACCCCCAGCTTGAACAGCCCCAGCGCCAATTGAATCAGCGCAACCAGAAGCGTCAGCATGATTGCCAGCGCAATGAAATGATCGCTGCCCGGCGCTGCAAGCGTGGCAATCGACGACGCCGTGAGCAGTGAGACCACTGCCACCGGGCCGGTTGCGAGTTGATTCGACGACCCCCACATGGCAGCGACAGCCACCGGCAGGAAGGCCGCATACAGGCCGTAGTAAGCAGGCAATCCGGCCAGTTGCGCATACGCCATGGATTGCGGAATCAGGACCAGCGCAACGGTCAGGCCGGCCAGAAAATTAATGCGGACATCGTCGGCCTTGAGCGGGAGCCAGCGCAGAAATGGCAGGAAACGGTAAAGCTTGGGGTTCATGGAATCGCGGGGCCGGTTTAGCCGACGCCGCCCTGTCTGACGATTATAAAAAGCTTGTTATTATAAGCGATAATTCTGCATCTTCCGCTGCCCCATGTTCTCGCACCGCTCCAGCATTTCCAGCGCCCTGCATAGCTTTCGCCTAGATGGCCGCATGCTGTGCTACAACAGCTTCGTTCCCAAGCTATACAACTGGTGCCTGTCGCTGGGCTTCACGCCGGGCAAGATCATGCCTTCGCGCGCATTCTGCTCGGACGAAAGCCAGGGTTTCCCGATCATTCTCATCACCAAACATTTCGGCGCCTTTCCGTTCAACCACGGGCGCGTCGGCGGCATCGTATCGGTCGACCGCCACGGCCCCCACGCGGACCATGGCAAGGACCTTTTGATACTGCAGGCAAGCCATGTCGGCTACGACCCCGAGTCGGGCGAGTTCGGCGTATACCGCCGGCTTTACGCCGAGCACGAACACCTGAGCTGCAGTTGCGGCAAGATCGGCCGCATCCTCGACTGGTACAGGACCGAGCACGAATACGCTTGCGAGAATATCCGCCTGCTGCGCCATGATGGCCAACTCGCCGTCCTCGTCGACTATCAGCTGTTCGCGAGCCCGCGCCCGCAGGGACTATTCCTTATCTTCGAGAATCTGGTGCAGGGCGCAGTCGGCGAAGAGTTGCCCCCGCCCCTGTCGACGCGCAGCACTGGCCACATCTTCGCCGCATCCAGCCACCTGATCGCCCGGCTTGGAGTCGATACCTGGCCGCAGAACGGCAGCGTCGCCATCGGCAAGCATCTGGCGGCCGAGGATTTTTATTTCCGCCACAAGGGAGGCTATCTGGACCCGCTGCAGGACCAACTGGAAAACAACCTCCTTGCGCCGATGCCCTGGATACTCACGTCCAGACACCCCCTGCTGACCGCGGCGTGCGCCAACACGATGGTTGAATTCGACCGGACCTTCCGCAGCCTTGTTCAGTCGTCCGCCATGCACGACAGAAACCTGCTGTTCCTCGCTGGCCTGAACATTGACATTTCACCCAACCCCGGCGAGCACTTTCCACTCACCAAATTCGTTCCCTGGGCCGCTTATCTGCAGCACGCCGACGGACGCCGCGAAATCCTTGAGCAGGATGAGCTGGTCGAACGCCTGGGTAGCGCCGAAGCCACCAACCCCAACCAAATCGATCTCGAACGCGCGATCGCCACCATGGCGAACAAGCGCGCCGCCGAAGTCCGGCTGTAAGCCCCTGGCACGACCGGGCGCAGCACCGTAAGGTGCCGCCCCAGCCTTTCCTGCACTCAGTCCTGCTCGCTCGCCGCAGCAGCGTTTTGCTGCCCGCTCGGTCGCCACTCGACGCCGTGCGCCTTCAGATATTCACGGATCAATTGCCGAACCACCTGCGAGGGGGTCACGTCCTGCTGCGCGCACAGTTGCTCGAACGCCCGCTTCTTGGCCGGATCGAGCAGGACGGTCAGACGTGCGGTTTTCAGTTCCATGGGTCTCGCTCAATAAGAACTTCATGATAATATTATGCTCATGCAATACGCATACTATGTCAATCTTTGGGCGCATCACCCTGCCGCCCGAGTCCGCGTCGCATGCTGAAAATCCTGCTGCTGCTCCCCCTGATAGGCGCCGCGCTCATCATGCTGGTGCCAGTGCGATCGACCTGGCTCGTGCGCCGCATCGCACTGGGCGTGGCAGCAGCGACGTTAGGCTGGAGCTCTTGGCTCGCCGCCGCCTTCGATCCGTCGAGCGCTGGCGTGCAGTGGTACGAGACCCATGCATGGAATCCGCGGCTTGGCAGTGCGTTCAGCCTCGGCGTCGACGGCTTCTCCCTGCCGCTGGTGTGGCTCGCCACGCTGCTGACGTTCATCGCAGTGCTGGCGTCCGGAACCATCCGCGAACGTATCAAGGCGTACTACGTCCTGCTGCTGTTGCTGGAATCGGCCATGCTGGGGGTGTTCTGCGCGCGTGACTGGTCATTGTTCTACGTCTTCTGGGAACTGACCCTGCTGCCGCTGTTCTTCCTCATCGACCGCTGGGGCGGCGCGGGACGCCAGCGGGCGGCGCTCAATTTCGTCCTTTACACGCTGGGCGGTTCGGTATTCATGCTGATTGCGCTGCTGATCCTGTACGACGCCGCGCCGAGCCACAGCTTCGACATGGCGATGATTCGCGAGGGTGCGGCACGGCTGCCTGAGGGGACACAGGTGATCCTGTTCCTCGGGCTGCTGATCGGCTTCGGCGTGAAGATGCCGATCTTCCCGCTGCATGGCTGGCTACCGCTCGCCCACGTCGAAGCGCCCAGTCCGGTATCGATCCTGCTCTCCGGCATCCTCCTGAAGATGGGTTCGTACGGCCTGATCCGCGCCGTCTGGACACTGCCCTCCGCCGCCGAGGCCCTGCAGGGTCTGTTAATGGTGCTGGCACTGGTGAGCCTCGTGTACGGCGGTGTGCTGGCATGGCAGCAGCGCGACCTCAAGTCGATGGTGGCGTATTCGTCGATCTCGCACATGGGCGTGGTACTGCTCGGGCTCGCCGCACTCAATACGGCCGGGCTGACCGGCGCGGTGATGCAGATGGTCGCGCACGGCCTCGTCGCCGGGGCGCTGTTCCTGCTTGTCGGCCTGCTCTACGAGCGCACCCATACGCGTGACCTCGCCGATTACGGCTCGCTCGTCCAGGTCATGCCGCGCTTCGCCTTCTTCACGGCGCTTGCCTTCATCGCTGCGGTCAGCATGCCTGGCACGGCCGGCTTCGTCGCCGAGTTCCACGCACTGGTCGGCGGCTACCAGCGCTGGGGAGCCTGGATGCTGCTGCTCTCCATGACGGTGGTCATCAGCGCCGCCTACGCCATCCGCACCGTCGGCCGCCTGTTCGTCGGACCGGTCTCCGCGCGCATGCGAGACCTGCCCGACCTCAACCGCGGCGAGTTCGCCGCTGCCGGGATGCTTACGGCCGGCAGCCTCGCCATCGGTTTCTATCCTGCACCACTGCTGCACCTGGTCGCCGTATCGGTGCAGCACTACGCCGCGCTCTTCGGGGGGTGATGGCATGGACCGCCTCGAAACCTTGCGCACGCTGCTGGAGAACCTGTCCCACCGGCTCGAGCACGTTTTGCCGGCGCAAGCGCCGATCCGTGATTTCGTGCACCACAACACCCTGCACGGTTTTCAGCACCTGCCCTTCCGTGACGCGCTGACGGCGGCGGAAGCCGCGACCGGCGCCCACGGCTTCCTGCCGCTACCACGCTTCCGCGCCCTGTTTCGCGAAGGCCGCATCAACACCGACGATCTCGTGGCCGCGCTCGACGAGACCCCGGAACTGCGCGCTGCGGAACCGGCCGGCACGTCGCTGCGCCGCATCGATATCCTCCTGGCTGCGCTGCGCATCGACCTGAGCGTGCCACCTGCCGCCACCTGGGCCTGGCAGGTGGAAGAACTGGGCGCGCTCGAGCAGGTCGATTCCGAGGTGACAGCCATGGCCCGCGAGCAGCTGCTGGCCGGTGCAGGCGAGGCGACTGCACTGCGTCGTCTGTGGGACACCTGTGCAGCCGCAGTTTCCGCACAGGCGTTGTCGCCGGACACCGAGTCACGCGGCTCCACTCGTGCCTTGCACAGGGAGGCGGAAGACCGGCTCGTCCGCCTGCTGGGCAGCGTGGGCAAGCACCTTACTTTGCGCGGCCTGCTGCAACGGCTGACCGGCCGTGACGTGCTGGACGAGATCCGGCCCTACTTCATCCGCCATCTGGCCGCGCATCTCGACCTCGGCCTGTCCGCCTGGCCCAATCCGGCTCGCGCGCACGGCTTCTATGCCGCATGGCTGGCAGACGCGCGCAACGATCCGCATTTCGACCTGCACGGGTTCGTCACCTGGGAACAAACCTTGGAGCGCCTCCCGGAAGATCCGCTGCAAGCCATCCTGCAGGTCTTGCTCGAACTGGGTCTCGAACCGGCGCGCTGGGAGGCCTATCTGGAAACACTGGCGAAGGAGCTGCCAGGCTGGTCCGGGATGGTGCTCTGGCGCGACCACCATCCAGGCCGTGGCATGCCGGTTGCGATGACTGACTATCTGGCGGTACGCCTGGTGCTGGAACAGCTGTACGGTCAGCGTCTGTGCGCCGTGAACTTCAAGACCGAGGCCAGCCTGCCGGGGCTGCGCGGATACCTGCGCCGCCACCCGGCCGAGCTTCTGATGCGCTTGGCGCTGTACGGCGACGAACTGCCGGAATGGCTGGCCGACCAGGGCCATCGCTTGGTGCGGGCGGCCACCGGCCGCACCGCAGAGGAACAGGAAGCCGACTGGCTGCCGGTTGCGCATCTGCTTGCGGCCTGGCAGCGCGGCGAGGCGCCGGGCGCCATGGCCGGGGTCACCGTCCCGGACCGCCACGTCTGGCCGCTATTCCGCCTCTGCCAACATCTCGGCATCGGTGCCAAGCAGTTCTCCGCCCTGTCCCCCGAGGATGTCCAGGCCCTGCTCGATTGCATGGCCGAGCTCACGCCGGAACGTGCCGCGTGGGTCTGGCTTCTGGCCTACGAGCGCCACTACCGCGAGCAGATTTTCGGCGCGCTGGCTGCCAACCACGGGCGCGGCGCGTGGCGCGACCGCGCTGGCGGCGTGCCACGCACCCAGCTGGTGTTCTGCATGGACGATCGCGAAGAAGGCCTGCGACGTCACCTGGAAGAATGCGCAACAGACGTCGAAACCCTGGGTGCGGCGGCCCATCTAGGCCTCTTCGTCCGCTATCGGGAATTCGGCGCCTTCGAGCCCGCTGACCTATGCCCTGTCGGCGCGCGCCCCGCGCACTTCATCGAGGAAATCCCTGCCCCGGGTGCGGAGGCAGCGAGTAATACCTTCCTCGCTCGCCGAACGCGGCGGCTCGCGTGGCAGGCACGCCTCGTCCAGGGCAGCCGCCGCGATCCCGTGCAAGGCCTCTTCGCCGCGTTGGCCGGTGCCCCCGCGGCGCTGGCGCTGCTGGCTGGCCGCATGCTGGCGCCCGCCGCGCTGGCGCGCCGCACCGGCGCGCTGCGCGAGGCGCTGGATGGCCGCGTCGCCACCCGTCTCCGCTATACCGCGTTGACCAGC
>JBEQCP010000006.1:0-170508 GCA_041639215.1 Pseudomonadota bacterium
CGACGCATTACTCACCCGTTCGCCACTCGCCACCAGGAGCAAGCTCCCGTGCTGCCGTTCGACTTGCATGTGTAAAGCATTCCGCCAGCGTTCAATCTGAGCCAGGATCAAACTCTTCAGTTCAATCTCTGCAATTACTTCAAATACTTCTGTCGCTCAACTCAAACGAATTACTTCATTCAAGTGTGAGCATCTATGCTAGCTGTCAGACCAACCAAAGTCGGCCCAACCACCACCACAACACCCACACCTATCGGCTGTAAATTGTTAAAGATCAATCGATTAGCATTGCGTTTCGCGATTTGCGTGGCACAGTGCGTTTCGAGAAGGTGCGCATTCTACAGAGCAAAAATAATCCGTCAACACTTTCGACAAAATTATTTTCAAACAACCGTCACACGGGCGAATTTCCGCTTGCCGACCTGGGCCACGACGGTCGCGCCCACCGGCACGCTGACGCCCTTGTCCGCCACGCGCTCGCCGTCGAGCTTCACGCCGCCGCCGGCGATCTGGCGGATGGCGTCCGACGTGCTGGCGACCAGCCCGGCCTGCTTCAGCAGTTGCGGCACCGACAAGCCCCCCTCGACCCCCGGCAGGTCGATCTCCGGCATGTCGTCCGGCAGCGCACCGCGCTGGAAACGCGCCTCGAATTCGGCCAAGGCAGCTTCTGCCGCCGCCTGCCCGTGGAAGCGCGCGACGATCTCCTGCGCAAAGCCAACCTTGATGTTGCGGGGGTTGGCGCCTTCGGCGACCTGGCGCTTCCAGCCCTCGACGGTCGCGAGCGACTCGAACGACAGCAACTGGATGTAGCGCCACATGAGCTCGTCGGAGATCGACATCAGCTTGCCGAAGATTTCCTGCGGCGGCTCGTTGATGCCGATGTAGTTGCCGAGCGATTTCGACATCTTGTTGACGCCGTCGGTCCCTTCCAGCAGCGGCATGGTGAGGATGCACTGCGCCGGCTGACCGTGATGTTTCTGCAGCTCGCGCCCCATCAGCAGGTTGAATTTCTGGTCGGTGCCGCCCAGTTCGACGTCGGCCTTGAGCTCCACCGAGTCGTAGCCCTGGATCAGCGGATAGAGGAATTCGTGGATCGCGATCGGCTGCTGACTGTTGTAGCGCTTGTGGAAATCATCCCGTTCCAGCATGCGCGCCACGGTATGAGTCGCCGCCAGGCGGATCATGCCGACCGAGCCCAACTTTTCCATCCACTCGGAATTGAAGCGCACCTCGGTCTTCGCCGGGTCGAGGATCTTGAACACCTGCTCCTGGTAGGTCTTGGCGTTCTCGGCGACGGCTTCACGGGTCAGCGGCGGACGCGTGGTGTTCTTGCCGGTGGGATCGCCGATCATGCCGGTGAAGTCCCCGATCAGGAAAACGACCTGATGCCCGAGCTGCTGGAACTGGCGCAGCTTGTTCAGCAGAACGGTGTGGCCGAGATGGAGATCGGGCGCCGTCGGGTCGAATCCGGCCTTGATCCGTAGCGGCCGGCCCGATTTCAGCTTCTCGACGAGCTCGGCCTCGACCAGCAGCTCGTCGGCCCCGCGCTTGATTTCCTGCAAAACGTCCTGCATCAAATTCCTCTCACTTGCAGGTCAAGTTTGCCCGCGAAATGGCCGTAAGACATTCTTACCACCGCGCCGGACACATAACAACCCGCTGTTTGGATTGAATATTTTCCCGGAAAACAATTGTGTTAAACTCCGGGATCGTTCAAGGAAGGGAAACGGTCAATGCCGCTCACCAAACTGAGAATCTTAACCGATCGCCTGACGGGAGCGGAACGCCGCTTCAGCCTGCGCACTCTGGTTGCACTCTCCAGCCTGCCGCTGTTCGGCGTCGTCGCCGCCTTCGGTCTGGCCCCCGACACCAATACGCTCGACATCACCCCGCAAACCGTAACCGAAGCGATCGCCCTGCCCGCGCTTGCCTCCGTCCAGAACGACGGCAGCTTCCAGCGCGAAAGCCTGATCCAGTCCGGCGACACTCTTTCCAGCGCACTGTCTCGACTCAAGATCGACGACCTCGAAATCCAGCGCCTGCTGGCCACCGACGCCGTGCGCCAGCTGGCCTCCAGCATCCGCGCCGGCAAGCGCATCCAGGCTACCACCACGCAGGACGGCCAGGTGCTGTCGATCCAGTTCGAGCGCAGCGACGCTCCCGCCCTGATGGTGCGCCGCCAGGGCGACGGCTTCGTCGCCGAGGAAAGCAGCGAAATACTCGAAACCCGCGTGGTGATGCGCTCGGGCCGCATCGTATCGTCGCTGTATGGCGCCACCGACAGCGCCGGCATCCCAGACAGGGTCGCCGACCAGATGGCCGAGACCTTCTCGACCAATATCGACTTCCGCGAAGACCTGCGCCGCGGCGACACCTTCTCGGTCATCTACACGGTCAACTATCGCAACGGCGAACCCATTGCCGCAGGCAAGCTGCTGGCGGCTGAATTCGTCAATGCCGGCAAGCCCTACCGTGCCGTGCTGTTCCGCGATCCGTTCGGACGCGAAGACTATTACACGCCCGAGGGCGAATCGCTGAAGAAAGGCTTCCTGCGCTCGCCGCTGGAATTCTCGCGCGTCACCTCCAGCTTCAGCAATTCGCGCAAGCACCCGGTCTATGGCTTCCACCGCGCCCATCTGGGCGTCGACTTCGGCGCCCCCACCGGCACCCGCGTCAAGGCCACCGGCGACGCCACGGTGGCCTTTGCCGGCCGCAAGGGCGGCTACGGCAACCTGGTCATCCTGCGTCATCACAACGGCTTCGAGACCTATTACGCTCACCTCAGCGCGTTTGCCTCCGGCATCCGCCCGGGCCGCGCCGTCGCCCAGGGCCAGATCATCGCCTACGTCGGCTCGACCGGCGCCTCGACCGGTCCTCACCTGCACTACGAAGTCCGCATCGCCGGCCGCCCGCAGAATCCCATGACCATCAAGCTGCCGGGTTCGCCCCCGCTGGTCGCGGCACAGCGCGCGCGCTTCCTGCAGCAGACTGCCGGCTGGTCTGAAAAGCTCGGCCTGCTACGCGGCACCAACCTCGCCGCGCTCGATTGAGCGCAGCGCCTACGCATGAGGCCGAGCGTTACGTCGGCCTCATGTCCGGCACCAGCCTGGACGGTGTCGATGCCGTCCTCGCCGAAATAGCGCCCGCCGGCCAGGTCCGGCTGCTCCAGAGCCACTACCTGCCTTACCCCGACGACCTGCGCGCCAGGCTTTTGGCACTGCATGCGCCGCAGCCCGACGAAATTCATCTCGCCGCCCTCGCCGCCAACGAACTCGCACGGCTGTACGCCGACGCGACCGGGACGTTACTCGGCGGCATCCCGCCCGGCAGCGCGCGCGCGATCGGCTGTCACGGGCAAACCCTGCGTCACCGTCCGGCCGACGGCTACACCTTGCAGATCGGCAACGCCGCCCTCTTGGCCGAGCTCACCGGCATCACGGTCGTCGCCGACTTCCGCAGCCGCGACATCGCGGCTGGCGGCCAGGGTGCGCCGCTGGTGCCGGCCTTCCACGCAGAAGTGCTCGGCCACGCCACGATTCACCGCGTCATCGCCAACCTCGGCGGCATCGCCAACATCACCGATCTGCCCCCAGGCGGCGCCGTGCGCGGCTGGGACACGGGCCCCGGCAACATGCTGCTGGACGCCTGGATCAAACGCCACCAGGGAACCCATTACGACCGCGACGGCGCCTGGGCTGTCAGCGGCAAAGCCGACCCCGGCCTGCTGGCAAGCCTGCTGAAGCACGACTACCTGGGTCTGCCGCCGCCCAAGAGTGCCGGCCGCGAACAATTCAATCTCGAATGGCTGGACGCAATACTCGCCAGCCACGGCCAGAAGCGCATCGCCCCGGCCGATGTACAGGCCACCCTGCTTGAATTCACCGCCAGCAGCCTGTGCGAAGCCATCCGCCGCGAATGCCCCGGCATGCAGGAGCTCTACGTCTGCGGCGGCGGCGCGCGCAACGGCGCCCTGATGCGGCGGATCGGCGCCCTGCTGCCCGGGGCCAGGGTGGACACCACCACCGCTCTGGGCATCGACCCGGACTGGATGGAGGCACTCGCCTTCGCCTGGCTGGCCCGCCAGACCCTGCACGGTGTGCCGGGCAACCTGCCAGCCGTGACTGGCGCGCACGGGCCGCGCATTCTCGGGGCGATCCACCCTACCTGAAGACGGCGGAGCCTGACCATGCGGCCGAAGCCGCGCGCAGCCCCAATGAAAAAAGCGGCCGAAGCCGCTTTTTTTGTGTGCTGCGCTGTCCCGCTTACGCCGAGAACGACGAGCCGCAGCCGCAGGTGGTGGTGGCGTTCGGATTCTTGATCACGAACTGCGCGCCTTCCAGGCCTTCCGAATAGTCGATTTCGGCGCCGACCAGGTACTGGAAGCTCATCGAGTCGACCAGCAGGGTCACGCCGTTCTTCACCATCACGGTGTCGTCGTCGTTCTGCGACTCGTCGAAGGTAAAGCCGTACTGGAAGCCGGAGCAACCGCCACCGGACACGAACACGCGCAGTTTCAGGTCGGGGTTGCCTTCCTCGTCGATCAGGCTCTTGACTTTGTTGGCCGCGCTGTCGGTGAAGACCAGCGGGGATTCCATTTCGGTTGCTGCATTCATGGTGATGCTCCTAAAAAATGTGTGGGGTGATTATCCGCATCACCCGTCATGCGTCAAGCAAAGACCCTGCTTGGGCTGCGGAGTTCCTGCCTGCAAGCACCGCCCTGGAAACGGTCAGGGCAGCATGCCCACGTCGGCCAGCGCAGTATCCTCGGACAGCCCGAACAGGATGTTCATGTTCTGCACCGCCTGGCCGGCCGCGCCCTTGACCAGATTGTCGATCACCGACAACACCACCACGCTGTCGCTGCCCTGCGGGCGGTGCACGGCGATGCGGCAGACATTGGCACCGCGTACCGAGCGGGTCTCGGGATGGCTGCCTGCAGGCAGCACGTCGACGAAGGTCTCGCCGGCATAGCGCTTCTCGTACAGCGCCTGCAGGTCGACGTCGGCGCCGACCTTCGCGTACAGGGTCGCGTGGATGCCGCGGATCAGCGGCGTCAGGTGCGGCACGAAGGTGAAGCCGACCGGCTTGCCGGCGAAGATCTCCAGGCCCTGCTTGATTTCCGGCCAGTGGCGATGACCGCCGACGGCGTAGGCCTTGAAATTGTCGGCCGCCTCGGCGAACAGGATGTGCGTTTCCGGCTTGCGTCCGGCGCCCGAAACGCCCGACTTGGCATCCGCCACGAGGAAACTCGCGTCGACCACGCCCGCTTCCAGCAAGGGCAGAAAACCCAGCTGCACCGCCGTCGGGTAGCAGCCGGGGTTGGCGATCAGGCGCGCGCCGCGGATCTTGTCGCGATTGATCTCGGGCAGACCGTACACCGCCTCGGCGACCAGATCCGGGCAGGCATGTTCCATCTTGTACCATTGCTCCCACACGCCGATGTCCTTGATACGGAAATCGGCCGCGAGGTCGATCACCTTGACGCCGGCGTCGAGCAGCGCACGCGTCTGCTGCATCGCCACGCCGTTGGGGGTGGCGAAGAACACCACGTCGCAGCTTTCCAGCCCCGCTTCCTCGGGGGTGGAAAACGCCAGCTTCACCCGGCCGCGCAGGTTGGGGAACATGTCCGCCACCGGCATACCGGCTTCCTTGCGCGACGTGATGGCCTTCAGCTCCACCTGCTGGTGGCGCGCCAGGAGGCGCAGCAGTTCGACCCCGGTGTAGCCCGTGCCGCCGACGATACCGACTTTGATCATGGTGCGATTTCCTTGCAGAGAACTTTCCAATTGTAAGACACGCCCGATGCGCGGACATAAAAAAAGCCGCCCTGAATCGGACGGCTTTTTGCGCAGCAAGCGATCAGCGCTTGGAGAACTGCTTGCGGCGACGCGCCTTGTGGAAACCGACCTTCTTGCGCTCGACTTCGCGGGCATCGCGGGTCACCAGACCGGCAGCCTTCAGCGTGGGCTTCATCCCGGCGTCCAGGTCGATCAGCGCACGGGTGATGCCGTGGCGCACCGCACCGGCCTGGCCAGACTCACCGCCGCCTGCCACGTTGACCATGATGTCGAAGCGGTTCAGGTTGTCGGTCAGCACCAGCGGCTGACGCACGACCATGCGGCCGGTCTCGCGCGAGAAATACTCGTCCACCGGCTTGTCGTTGACGATGATCTTGCCGCTGCCGGCCTTGATGAACACACGGGCAACCGACGATTTGCGACGCCCCGTACCGTAGTTGTAGTTACCGATCATGATCAGACCTTAGCGTTGATGTCGAGGGGCTTCGGCTGTTGAGCCTCGTGCGGATGGTCCGCGCCCGCGTAGATTTTCATTTTCTTGATCATCGCGTAACCCAACGGACCCTTGGGCAGCATGCCCTTGACCGCCTTTTCCAGCGCACGGCCGGGGAAACGCTCCTGCATCTTGTCGAAGTTCGTTTCGTAGATGCCGCCGGGGAAGCCGGAGTGGCGATAGTATTTCTTGTCGAGGCCCTTGTTGCCGGTCACCACCATCTTGGCGGCGTTCACAACGACGATGTAGTCGCCGGTGTCGACGTGGGGCGTGAACTCGGGCTTGTGCTTGCCGCGCAGACGGCGGGCAATCTCGGAAGCCAGGCGACCCAGCACTTTGTTATCGGCATCAACCACGAACCAGTCGCGTTTGACTTCATGCGTTTTAGCGGAAAAGGTTTTCATGACCCAACCTCTGCACAGAGGACAATCTCGGAAAGCCGGGCATTTTAACTGCGCTCCCGGTGCAAAGTCAAACACTGTCTGCGAAGAGATTGCCATGCTGGCATACAATCCCCGCCATGACCGCCTGGCTTACCACCAATCTCGTCGCCGCCGCTCTGCTGCCGCCGCTATTGCTGGTGATTCTGCTGGCCGCCGGACTTATCGCCCACCGCCGCCGCCCCCGCCTCTCCATGTCGCTGATACTGCTCTCCACCACCGCGCTATATGCCCTCTCCACCCCCTGGGTCGGCGGCCTGCTGCTGAAAACCTTGGAAATCAGCGCGCCGGTCAGCCCCGATTCACTGCAGAACGCCCACGCCATCGTCGTCCTCGGCGGCGGCCGTCGCGTGGACGCGGCCGAATACGGCGGCAGCGACACCCTGAACGGCATCAGCCTCGAACGCCTGCGCTACGCCGCCTTTCTGCATCGCGCCAGTGGGCTGCCGATCCTGGCCACCGGCGGCAAACCCGGCGGCGGCCGGCTCGCCGAAGGCCGCATCATGCAGCACGTCCTGCACACCGAATATGCCCTCCCCATCCGCTGGATCGAAGACGCCTCGCTCACCACCTGGGACAACGCGCGGCTGTCCGCACCGCCGCTCAAACAAGCCGGCGTCCAGCGCATCGTGCTGGTCACTCACGCCTGGCACCTGCGCCGCGCCGTCCCCCTGTTCCAAGCGCAGGGGCTTAGCGTCATCCCCGCCGGGATCCAGTTTTCAAACACCCGCATCGACTCCATCCTCGATGTATTGCCCACCCCCGCCGGACTGCGCGACAGCACTTTTGCGCTGCATGAGTGGCTGGGGATTTTGTGGTACAAACTCCGCTCGATTTTTGCCTGAAGGAACTCCATGAAAGCCCGCGTCAAACTCATCGAAGGCGTCAGCTTTGTCGGCCAGAGCGAATCCGGCCACAGCGTCGTCATGGACGGCGCCCCCGAATCCGGCGGCAAGAACCTCGGCGTGCGGCCGATGGAAATGCTGCTGCTGGGGCTGGGTGGCTGCTCGGCGTTCGACGTCGTCCTTATCCTGCGCAAGGGCCGCCAGCAGGTCAGCGACTGCGTCGCTGACCTCTCAGCCGAACGCGCCGACACCGACCCCAAGGTATTCACCAGGATCCACGTCCACTTCACGGTGACCGGCAAAGCACTCGACCCCAAGCGCGTCGAACAGGCGGTGAAGCTTTCCGCCGAGAAGTACTGCTCGGCCAGCATCATGCTCGGCAAGACGGCCGAGATCACGCACGACTTCGAAGTCGTGGAAGGCTGAGCACGCAAGACTTTCCGCTGCAAAACGGGCATAAAAAACGGGCTCCCGCAGGAGCCCGTTTCAGCTTCGTCGTTCAAACCGGGTTGCCCCGGCGTCGAATCAGAAGCTGTGCATCATGCCGACGCTGAAGACGGACGGATCCGCACCGCCGGTGATACCGGTGCCGGTGCCGCCGCCGGAAACCCGGTCGGTCGAGCCGACGCCGGTGCCCAGGCCATAAACGGCGGCGGTGTCGTTGGTCACCTTGGCGTACAGGGCGTACACGGTGGTGCGCTTCGAGAGCGCGTAGTCGGCGCCCAGCGTGAACTGCTTGCCGCTGTCCTCGGCGACGGACTCGCTGTCGCCCGCTTTCAGGTAGTTGGCCTTGAGGGTGACCGCGCCCATGGCGTAGTCGGCGAACACGCCCCAGCCCTTGCGCTCCTCGGTGAGGACGTCACTCTTGGACGACTGGTACAGCGCGCCCAGCTTGGCGTTGCCGAACTTGTAGCCCGCCGCCAGACGCCACATGCTGCGGTCGGTAGTGGCGCTGACATTCTGCTTTTCGTAGGCCGCGCCCAGCAACAGGGGGCCGTTCTTGTACACGCCGTTCACGCTGTAGGCATCGGTGTCGTTGTTGTCGATCGCGTTGTCGGTCTCATTCAGATCGGTCACATAGGCGCCGGCCACGGTCAGGCCGCTGAAGTCGGGCGACACGTAGGCGATGGTGTTGTTGGTGCGCGGATCGAAGATATTCGTGCCGTTGAGCGAGGTTGCGCCCAGGATGCCGCGGGAGTCGGCCAGGGTGTCGCCGAAGTTGTCGACCATGCGGCCCAGCAGCTTCATCGGGGTGTCGTGGATGCCGGCGAAAACGGTACCGAAGCCGCCCTTCACGCCGACGAAGCTGTTGCGCATCGAGCCGAAGCCGCCGTTGCCCGAGTTCTGCCCATCCATGTTGACGGTGGTTTCGTACTGCCAGATGGCGGCCAGACCGCCGCCCAGGTCTTCCGAGCCCTTGAAGCCGATGCGGCTGGCGTTGGAGGAAACGCCGGTGTTGGTGTCGACGCCAGCGGTGTCGGCGTCAAAGCTGCTGACCGAGACGTGCAGCTTGCCGTAGATGTCGACGTTGCTGGTGGCCGCGAAAGCGGGGGCGGAGACGGCGCTGGCGACGGCCAGAGCGATCAGGGATTTTTTCATTGCTTTCTCCTAAGAAAGAAAAATAAAAACCAGGTCATGGTTTAAAGCTCTGCAGAGCTGTCCTACATGCAAGAGTGCTTGATGGACGAGGTCGATTATCCAGACTCGGCAACCCCGGGCAAGCAAACACTGTTGTTTTTTACGACACTAGTACGGAAAACTGTTGTTTTGTTGCACCAAGGCAACAGTGTCAAGTAATCAAGGCCAGGAACTCGGATGGCGTAATGACGGGAACCAGGCTTTGCCTGAAATCGCGCGGGTTGCGCGTGACGAGATAGTCGGCCTGACACTGGGCAGCGGTGACCGCCTGGACGGCATCCTCGAAATCGCGCCAGCCGAGAGCCAGCGCCTGCTGCAGGACCGCGTGATCGACCGGTTCGACGCGGAGCATGGCAGTGAGATCGATCAGGACGGCTGCGGTCTTTTGTTGTCCCAGATGTTTGGCCAGCAGGTAATGCAACGTGGTGAGGGTATGCGCAGCGATATGCCCGGTTGCGCCGCCCTGCTCGATGTGCGCCAGCAAACGCGCCGAATCGCGAAACCAGGGCTCGCGTTGCGCCAGCACGTCGAGCACGACGTTAGTGTCGATGAAGAGTTTCACAGGCCGTGCTTGATGTGAAGATGGGCTTTGTATTCCTCGATGTCTGTCTGCGGCGGCAACACGCCGGCCAGACGCCCCACCCTGGGCGGCAAAGGTTTCTCGGTCTCGTCGGGCAGGCTGGCCAGGTATTGCGTCAACAGGCGTGACAGGCTGGTTCCATGCGCAGCGACGTAGCGCTTGGCTTTTTTGACGGTGTCGGCATCGATGCTGAGCGTGAGTTTGTTGGTCGACATGGGGAACCCCAAGATACGTATAAATTAATTATTAATATACGTATCAGAATAAGGTTTGCCAAGCCCGTCGTGGCGCTTGCCGCAACCGGGGAATGTCCAAGACTGTTCCGCATTCAGTCTGCCTGATTCATCAGGAGGTTCACCATGCCGGACAGGGTCGCGAAATCGCCTTGGCCCGCCTTCTGGATCGCCTGCCTGATTTCGCCAATTTGCCAGGCCTCGAAGTTAACGTAGCGCGCGATGGTCTCCTCTGGCAGAGAAGATCTGGAGCGATGCGTAGCTTGGGCGATCTTTGCCTTGATTTCTTGCGAGATGCGTAATGTTAGTACCGACGTGGCCATGCGAGGTGCCTCCATAAACATGTGCAGCGCGTAGCACGGCACAACTTGGGGAGACACGGCTTTCGCCCTCCGGCCTGCAAGCTTGAGGGCCTAGCCCAAGAGCTAGAATGACGCACGACCCATTCAATAAGAAAAGGAGACGCCATGCGCTGGGAACGCGGACGACGCAGCGACAACATCGAGGACCGGCGCGGGATGCGCGTGAGCCGCAAGGGGATCGCCGGCGGCGGCATCGGGGCGATCATTCTGGCGCTGGTGGCGATGTATTTCGGGGTGGACCCGTCGGTGGTGCTGAACCAGGCCGGGAATCTGGCACCGGCGCAGACCGAGCAGCAGCCGACGACGTTCAGCCCGGAGGAGGAGAAGCTGAAGGCGTTCATGTCGGTGGTCCTGGCCGACACGGAGGACGTGTGGGGCGCGCTGTTCCAGGGCTCGGGCCAGCAGTACGTGCAGCCGAAGCTGGTGCTGTTCTCGGGCGCGGTGGAATCGGCGTGCGGTTTCGCCGAGGCGGCGATGGGGCCGTTCTACTGCCCGGCCGACCAGAAGCTGTATCTCGACATGCGCTTTTTCAACGATCTGGCGCAGCGCCACGACGCGCCGGGCGACTTCGCGCAGGCTTACGTGGTGGCGCACGAGGTGGGCCACCACGTGCAGACGCTGCTGGGCATTTCGGAACAGGTGCACGCGGCGCGCAGCCGCGCCAGCCAGACCGAGGGCAACGCGCTGCAGGTGCGGATGGAACTGCAGGCCGACTGCTTCTCCGGGGTGTGGGCGCACCATGCCCACAAGCAGCGCCAGATCCTGGAACCCGGCGACACCGAGGAGGCGCTGGCAGCGGCGGCCGGGGTGGGCGACGATCGCCTGCAGAAGCAGGCGCGCGGGGTCGTGGTGCCGGATTCCTTCACCCACGGCTCGTCGGAACAGCGCATGCGCTGGTTCAAGCGCGGCCTGCAGAGCGGCGATCCGGGGCAATGCGACACGTTCAAGGCGGCGCAGCTGTAGACCTGGCGCCTGGCCGGCCCGCGGGACGCGCACCGATTGGAGAACAAGCTTCGGGCTGTTGGCGTGCGGCGATTTTTCCCTTTCAAGTCGATACAATCAGCCTAAGGAGCCCCTTGAACAAGTCGTCATCGCGAGTCGCGCAGCGACGCGGCAATCTAGAAAGCGCTTGTCGATCAAAGAACTGGATTGCTTCGCTTTGCTCGCAATGACCCCTATGGGGACTTGTTCAGGGGCTCCCTAAGTAAGTACTGATCTATTCCGTTCGCGGTGAGCCTGTCGAACCACGAATGGGATAGCCCAAACAAAATCCCCCTATGAAATGCCCTTCGACAAGCTCAGGGCGAACGGGCCTAATTAATCAGCGTCTCCCCAACGAAAAATTGCTGGCGTGGTTTGAAAGCGGGCTGTCTGCTGTGGTCGCTGCGTCTGATTCAGGGGTCCGCCTGGTCGAGGTTGCAATGTGATTGTCCACGTCTCTGTCGCGACGTCGTTGGGATCCGGTCCTCTCTTCTATGCATATCTGGGTTGACGCCGACGCCTGCCCGGGCGTGATCAAGGACATCCTGTTCCGCGTGGCGGAGCGGCTGCAGTTGCCGCTGACGCTGGTGGCCAACCGCCTGCTGCGGGTGCCGCCTTCGCCTTACATCCGCGCGCTGCAGGTGCCGAAGGGCTTCGACGTCGCCGATGCCGAGATCGTGGAGCGGGTGGCGGGCGGCGATCTGGTGGTGACGGCGGACATTCCGCTGGCGGCAGCGCTGATCGACAAGGGCGCGTTCGCGCTGTCGCCGCGCGGCGAGTTCTACAGCAGCGAGAACATCCGCGAGCGGCTGGCGCTGCGCGATTTCATGGAAGGGATGCGCGGCGCGGGCGCCGACATCGCGGGGCCAGCAGCGCTGTCGCAGGCGGACCGGCAGGCGTTCGCCAACCAGCTCGATCGTTTCCTGGCGCGGCGCCGCGCCACCTGACCCCGGCTTGCTACGCCCAGCGGCCGGCGCCTGCCAGCCCCAGCATCACCCGCACCCCGCCGTAGGCGAGCCAGGACAGCACGCGGCGCGGCCAGGGCCGGCGGTGCCAGTCGGCGGGATCGAGGGTGGCCGATTGCGTGATGGCAGCCTGCAGCCGCTGGCGCAGGTCGTGCGCGAACGCGCCGTCGTCGACGACGATGTTGGCCTCGCGTGCCAGCAACAGGCTGAACGGGTCGATGTTGCTGGAGCCGACGGTGGCCCAGTGGCCGTCGACGACGGCGACCTTGGCGTGCAGTTCGCTGGCCTGATATTCGTGAATGGCGACGCCGGCGGCGAGCAGGTCGCGGTAGAGGGCGCGGGCGGCGGCCTGAAAGAAGGGATGGTCGGTGTGGCCCTGCACCAGCAGGTGCACCCGCACGCCGCGCGCGGCGGCGCGCTTCAATAGTTTCCGGAAGCGCCGGCCGGGCAGGAAGTAGGCGTTGGCGATGACGATTTCCCGATCCGCCAGCGCGACTGCGGCAAGGTAGCTGCGTTCGATGTCGCGGCGGTGGGCGAAGTTGTCGCGCACGACGTAGGCGGCACGCATGCGGCCATCGGTGGGCCATGAGGGTTCGATCGCCGGGGCCCTGCGGCTGGACCGCTGCAGCTGGGTCAGGGCGACCAGCCGCCACAGATGCCACGCGCTCTGGTGGATGCGCGCGATCAGGGGCCCCTGCACCTCGACGCTGTAATCGAGGCGCGGCGCGGCATGGCGCACCGGCTCGAAGTCGTCGATCAGGTTCATGCCGCCGACGAAGGCGATGCGGGCGTCGATCACCGCCAGCTTGCGATGCAGGCGCCGCAGGCTCTTGGGATTGGAACGCCAGCGGCCGACCAGCGGCCGATAGACGCGCACGACGACGCCAGCCGCCTGCAGGCGGCTGCGCCAGTCGTCGGGCAGGTCGCGCGAGCCGACGCCGTCGATCAGCAGGCGCACCGCGACGCCCCGCTGCGCCGCGCGCACGAGGGCGTCGCGCACCTGGGCTGCGGCGGCATCGGTGTTGAAGATGTAGGTTTCGAGGTGTATCTCGACACGCGCGGCGTCGATGGCGGCAAGCAGCGCGGGAAAGAACTCGGTGCCGCTTTGCAGCAGCCGCACATGGTTGCCGGGCACCGGTTCGAGACCGGAAAAGAACCGTTGCCCGCGGCGTGCGTTCATCCCGCCAGATTCAGCTTGGCGGTCAGGGCGGCGTGGTCGGAAATGCGGTGCCAGGCGTTGCCGGTATGGACGTGCGCGGCTTCGATGCTGAAGCGGCGCACGTAGATGCGGTCGAGCTGGAACATGGGGAGGATGGACGGATAGCTGCGCGCGGGCTTGCCGTGGTGGCTCTCGAACACCTCGACCAGCCCGAGTTCATCCTCGAAATAGCGACCGACGCGCACGCGCCAGTCGTTGAAGTCGCCCGCCAGGATAAGCGGCGCCCCATCGGGCACCATTCGGCGCACGCGCGCCGCGATCAGCGCCAGCTGGCGCCTGCGCCCGCCCTCGTTCAGCGCCAGGTGCACGTTGATGCAGTGCACCGGCGTCGCCATCCCCGGCACTTCGATCTCGCAGTGCAGCATGCCGCGGCTCTCGAAGGCATGGGAGGAAATGTCCTCGTTCTCCCACGACAATATCTTGTAGCGCGACAAAATGGCGTTGCCGTGATGGCCGGTGTCGTAGACGCAGTTCTTGCCGTAGGCGAAGTCGGTGTAGACGTGGCCGGCGAGGAATTCGTGCTGCGGCTTGCTCGGCCAGTGCTGGAAGCGGCTGGCACGCAGGCCGTGGCTGTGCTGCACTTCCTGCAGGAAGACGATGTCGCTGCCCAGCGTGCCCAGACGGTCGCGCAGTTCGTGCACGGTCAGCCGCCGGTTGAACTGCGACAGGCCCTTGTGGATGTTGTAGCTGGCGATCTGGATGGCGCTCATGATGCTGAATTATATGCGCCCTGGGAGTTGGCGAATCGCGGCGGCATTGCTGGGGGAAAAACAGCGCTCCGCGGCAGTTTCCCACGGCAGCCATGCGTAGCGCAGATGCTCGCGCGGCGCCAGTTCGACCGGCAGCGGCGCCGGTAGTTTCAGGCCGAATACGTGCTCGGTGTTGTGGGTGACGCCAGGCGCGTAGCGGTGGCGCCAGCGTTCGTAGATTTCGTAGCGGTTCTCGATGCCCCAAGGGGTCAGTTCGAAGGCGGCGGCATCGAGCCCGGTTTCCTCGCGCACTTCTCGGATCGCGGTTTCGACCAGCGTCTCCCCCGCATCCTGCGAACCGGTGACCGACTGCCAGAAGCCCGGGGCGTCGGCGCGTTCCATCAGCAACACCTGGCCGTCGGCAGTGTAAATCACCACCAGCACGGACACCGGGATCTTGTGGGCGGTCACTCGATGCGGACGTTGAGCGTCCCGCCGCTGAGCATGAGGCCGATCAGGCGGTCGATGTTGGGGTGCTTGCCGGGATGCTGCGTCGCATCCTCGGTGTGCTCGGCGTAGATCGCGAGGCCCTCGGCGGCCGCCTCGGAATTGATCGCGCCATGCTGCCGGGCGAGATGGGCGTAGACGCGGAACGAGCCGGCGGTGCCGGGCGCGTTGGCGATCGTCGCGACCTCGGCACCGGACGCGTCGGTCAGCACCAGTTTCTCGCCCGCGAACTCGGGCAGGGTCTTCAGGGTGTCGGCGAATTTCATTTCATAAATCCCTTATCCGCGAAAGACGCGAAGAAACGCGAAGGAAACCCCAATGTCCCGTCATTGCGAATGCAGTGAAGCAATCCAGAAACGCCACGGGACGGCCTGGATGGCTTCGCGCTGCTCGCCATGGCGGCGTGGGGCGGGTCCCGATCTTCTTCGTGTTCCTCCGCGTTCTTTATGCCCTTCAGGGTATTCGCGGATGAAAAATCTTTCAGGCCGCCTTGTCCGCCGCTGCCGTGTTGCGCAGACGGATGTGCAGTTCGCGCAACTGCTTCTCGTCGACCACGTTGGGCGCGTTGGTCATCAGGCACGAGGCGCGCTGGGTCTTGGGGAAGGCGATGACGTCGCGGATCGACTCGGCGCCGGTCATCAGCGTGACCAGGCGATCGAGGCCGAACGCCAGGCCGCCGTGCGGCGGCGCGCCATACTGCAGCGCGTCGAGCAGGAAGCCGAATTTCTCGCGGCGTTCTTCCTCACCGATGTTGAGCGCGGCGAACACCTTTTCCTGCACCGCCTCGCGGTGGATACGCACCGAGCCGCCGCCGACTTCCCAGCCGTTCAGCACCATGTCGTAGGCCTTGGACAGGCAACGACCGGGGTCGGTGGCGAGGAAGTCCTCGTGGCCGTCCTTCGGTGCCGTGAAGGGATGGTGCAGCGCGTCCCAGCGGTTTTCGTCTTCGTTGAATTCGAACATCGGGAAGTCGACCACCCACAGCGGCGCCCAGGCGCGGCCGTCGACGTGGCCCTTCTCGTGGCCGATCTTGAGGCGCAGCGCGCCGAGCGCATCGGTGACGACCTTGGCGCGGTCGGCGCCGAAGAAGATCAGGTCGCCGTTGGCTGCGCCGGTACGCTCGATCACGGCTTTGAGCGACGCTTCGGAGAGGTTCTTGACGATGGGCGACTGCAGGCCGGCTTCGTTGAGCTGGCTGACGTCGTTGACCTTGATGTAGGCCAGGCCCTTGGCGCCGTAGATCTTGACGAATTCGGTGTAGCCGTCGATTTCGCTGCGGGAGAGGCTGGCGCCGCCGGGGATGCGCAGTGCGGCGACGCGGCCCTTGGGATCGTTGGCGGGGCCGGAGAAGACCTTGAACGCGACGTCCTTCATGGCGTCGGCGACGTCGACGAGTTCGAGCGTGACGCGCATGTCGGGCTTGTCGGAGCCGTACTTCGCCATCGCCTCGGCGTAGGGCATGCGCGGGAACGGGTTCGGCAACTCGATGCCCTGCGCCTTCTGCATCATGTCGCGGATCATGCCCTCGACCAGCGCCATGATCTCCTCTTCGCCAAGGAAGGAGGTTTCGAGGTCGACCTGGGTGAATTCGGGCTGGCGGTCGGCGCGCAGGTCCTCGTCGCGGAAACACTTGGTGATCTGGAAGTAGCGGTCGTAGCCGGCGACCATCAGCAGCTGCTTGAAGAGCTGCGGCGACTGCGGCAACGCGTAGAACATGCCGTCGTGCACGCGGGAGGGCACCAGGTAGTCGCGCGCGCCTTCCGGGGTCGAGCGCGTCAGCATCGGCGTTTCGACCTCGATGAAGCCATTGGCGTCGAGGTAGTCGCGCATCAGCTTGGAGACGCGGTAACGCAGGCGCATGTTCTTCTGCATCGGCTCGCGGCGCAGGTCGAGGTAGCGGTACTGCAGGCGGATGTTCTCGTTGATGGTGTCGTCATCGAGCTGGAAAGGGGGCGTCAGCGAGGGGTTGAGGATCTCGATGGCCTGCGCCAGCACCTCGATCATGCCGGTGGTCTGGTTGGGATTCTCGGTGCCGGCAGGGCGCGGGCGAACCTTGCCTTCGATCTTCAGGACGAACTCGGAACGCACTTCCTCGGCATGCCTGAACGCGTCGGGCGTGTCGGGGTCGACGACCACCTGCACCTGGCCCTCGCGGTCGCGCAGGTCGACGAAGATGACACCGCCGTGGTCGCGGCGACGGTGCGCCCAGCCGCACAGGGTGACGGTGTTGCCGATGTCGGCGGCGGTGACGGCGCCGCAGTAATGAGTACGCATGTGTTTTTCCTGTTGCTATTGGATGCCGGGGCGCGCCTCACCGGACGCGACCCCCATGGAAACGATGTATTTCAGCGCGCGGTCGACCGATACGTCCAGTTCGACGACCTCGCTCCTTTTCACATAAAAATAGAATCCGTTGACCGGGCTGGGCGTGGTGGGGATGAACACCGCGACATGCTCGTCCGGCAGCATGCGCGCCACCTCGTCCGGGATATTGGTCTGGAACGCCAGCGACCAGGCCTGCGGATGGGGATAGCGCACCAGCAGCACCTTGCGGAAGGCGTGCCCGCTGCCCGACAGCAGGGTGTCGGACACCTGCTTGACGCCGCCGTAGATCGATTTCACCACCGGGATGCGGATCAGCAGGCGCTCCCAGGCGTCGATGATCTTCTGGCCGAAGAAATTGGTGGCGAACACGCCGGTCAGCACGATCACCAGCAGGGTCAGGATCACGCCGAGGCCGGGGATGCGCATGCCGATCCACGACTCGGGCTGCCATTCTGCCGGCAGGAAGGTCAGGCTCTGGTCGAGGGTGCCGATCAGCAGATCGAGCACCCACAGGGTGATCCCCAGCGGCACCCAGATCAGGAGTCCGGTGATGAAATAACGCTTCATGCGCGAATTCGCTGAAAGCAAAGAAGCGGACGGCTTGCACCGCCCGCTTCCCGGTTCTTCGCCCCCGTCAGTTACACGCCGGGCAGGCGCCGGTGCCGCAGGCGTGGGACGGCGCCTCGGACGAGGCCGCGGGCTTGCTGCCGCCGTTCTTGAAGTCCGTGGCGTACCAGCCGGTGCCCTTGAGGGCGAAACCGGCCGCGGTCAGCTGCTTGGCGTAGTCGGCCTTGCCGCACGACGGGCACACCGTCAGCGGGGCATCGGACACTTTCTGCATTTCATCCTGGGCGAAGCCGCAGGACGCACATTTGTAGGCATAGATCGGCATAAAATTCTCCGACAATCAAGAAGTTGCGAAATTATACCCGGTGTTGGCGACAAGTACCCAACCGCGGACACACGTCGCCGCAACGGGCCCTCGCCCACACGGGTTGCATGTTTCCGATCTGGCGGCGGGATGCCGGTGTTTCAAGTGTGGGTTTACCAGGTGAATCCCAGGCTGCCGTAGACACGGCGGCTGAAGACGTTGGTGCTGCGGAATTCCTCGTAATCCTCGCCCAGGTTCTGTCCCACCAGCGCGGCCTCGACCTCGCCGCCCTGCCATTTCCAGCGCCGCGCCAGGCGGGCGTCGACGCGGGTATAGGAACGGGTGATGTCGCCTTCGGTCAGCCACATCACCGCGTCGCTGCGCCAGGCCCCGACGCTCGCCTCCCAGCCGCCGCCGGGGCGGTAACTGGCGAGCAGGCCCCAGTTGTTGCGTGGCGCGGAAAGCGGAATGTCGTTGTTGTAGTTCTGCCGGCGGGTATCGGCGCCGATGTACACCCGTGCGTAGTGCGCGCTCACGTCCAGCGCCGCGGTCGGCTGCCAGCGCAGTTGAAGCTCGCCGCCGCGGGATTTGACCGAGCCGAGGTTCTGGTACTGGAATTCGTTGCCGCTGATGATGGACCCCGGGTCGGCGGCGTAGTCGGCTTTCTGCTGGCCGATGAAATCGTCGATCTTGTCCCTGAACAGGCGGATGTCGAGTTCGAGGCGGGCCGGGCGCCAGTAGCCGACGTAGCCGATCTCGCGCGACAGGATACGCTCCGGCTTGAGGCCGTCGGACGGCACCGTGTAGACGTCGGCGAGCGCGCCGCTGGCGCGCCGGTAGACCTGGTTGCCTTCCTCCTCGAAGAAGGTCGGGGAACGGTAGGCGCGCGATACGCCGACACGCACGACGTGGTCGGGCACGACGGTGAAATTGGCCGCCACCCGCGGCGAGAGGTCGGTACCGGTGAAATAGTGGTGTTCCAGCATGGCGCCGCCCTGCAATAGGACGCGTTCATGGGCGCGCCATTCGAGGTTGCCGAAAGCGCGTGCCAGCTCACCGCTGAAGGTCTCGCCGATGTTGTAGTTCTGCGGGCTTTTCACCGTTTCCTGCCGCACTTCGCCGCCCCACACCGCACGCAGGCCTGGCGCCCACTGCTCGTTCACCTGCAGTTCGAGGTTGCTGCGCGACTGCGTGAGGTACTGGTCGACCACCACCGGACCGCCAATGTTGGCCACGGCATCGGCATCGAAACGGTTCTGCGTATGGTAGGCCTGCACGCGCCATTCGCGCCGTTCGGACTCGATCTTGTGATAGGCCAGTTGGAGGTAGAGCGCGCGCGAGTCCTGCTCGATCGGCTGCAGGGCGGACCGCGCACTGGCCGGCTGGCGGCTACCCCCTTTCCAGTCACCCTGCGAGAGTCCGAACTGCAGCATCACGTCGGAATCGGGCGCAAGCTGCCAGTCCAGCCGCCCGTTGACGAGGTAGGTCTTGCTCGCCTCGAAGTAGCTGCCGTCGTCGAACCCCGTCCCCGCGACGTGCTTCTCGAAGCGGTCGCGCTGCTGCGCCGAGGCGGTCACGCGGTAGCGCAGGGGACCTTCGCCCCCCCCCTGGCGCACCGTCAACCCACGCATGGCCTGCTCGCCGGCCTGCAGCGAGGCAAATCCGCCCGGCACCTGCGCGGCAGTCTTGGTGATGATGTTGATCACCGCGACGAAGGCATTCGCCCCGTGAATCGCGGCATTGGGCCCGCGCACCACCTCGATGCGCTCGATGTCCTCGATCGCCAGCGGCAGGTCGGTCCAGTACACCGTGCCGTAGTGCGGGCTGTAGATCGAACGCCCGTCGACCAGCACCTGGAAGCGCCGCGAATAGGCGTCTGCGAGGCCGTGGTAGCCGGCGGTCCAGGTGTTGTCGCCGGTATAGGCCACCGAGAAGCCCGGCACCAGGCGCAGGAGTTCCGGAATATCGCGGAAGCCCGAGGCACGGATCATGTCCTGGTCGATGACGGTGACGGCAGCCGGCGCTTCGTTCACCGGCTGCGACAGACGCGACGCCGACAGCACCACCGGCAGGTCGTCGAGAAAATCGGTTTCGGTGACCGCGGCAGCGGCCCGATGGGAAATGGCAAAGACACTTCCCAGAAGGAGAAAGCCGCTCAGTGCGCGGAATAAGGCTGTCTGCTTGCTGCTCACTTGATCACTCTTGCTTCAGCGCAGGCGTCATGCCTGCTTCGCCCCGCATGACGCGTACAAAACCAGATGAATTACGGCTCCCCGCGCTGCGGGCTTTAGCGACGGCAAGCACAGGTCCTCGCCGTCCGTCAGGACAAGGCTACCCGCATCAGGCAACACGCTGCGCGGCATCACCACCGAAAAGCGAGGCTGCCATAGACCCGGCGGCTGAAAATGTTGGTATTGCGGAATTCCTCGTAACTCTCGCCCAGATTCTGCCCCACGAGTGCCGCCTCCAGTTCATGGCCCTGCCACATCCAGCGACGTGCCAGGCGCGCGTCCCAACGGGTGAAGGCTTGCGTGACATCGCCTTCGGATAGCCATTTCATGCGTGCCGAACGATACACGCCTGCGCTGGCCGACCAACCCAACCCCAGGTCGTAGCGCGCCAGCAGGCTGAAGCTGTTGCGCGGCGCAGACTCGACAAGGTCATCGTCGACGCCCGGGTCCGCCGCGATGAAGGCGCGCGCGTATTGAGCAGACAGCCGCAGAGCCGGGAACGGCTGCCAGTTGAGCTGCAGGTCGCCGCCGCGTACGGTGAAATCATCGCGGTTGTCGAATGTCGCGGGTGTGCCGTCACTGTTGATGTAGTCGTAGATGACGTCGTGAAACAGCTTGGCGTCGAGTTGCAGATGAAGCGTCGGAAACTGGCCCACATAGCCGATCTCGCGCGACAGGATCCGCTCGGGTCGCAACCGGTCGGACGGGGCGAACAACTGCGCGACCTGAAGCCCCTGCGTGGTGTAGTACGTCAGATCGCCCTTCCGCTCGAAGAAGGTCGGGGAGCGATACGCCTGCGAGACATTCAGGCGCAGCATGTGCCCGTCGGCCAGGGTGTAGTTGATCGCGGCACGCGGCGAAATGTCGGTACCGGTGAAGTAATGATGTTCCAGCATCGCGCCGCCCTGCACCAGCAGTCCGGGGCGGGCCCGCCATTCCAGGTTGACATAAGCGCGGCCCAGCGCGCCGTCCAAAGTTTCATCGGTATCGAAATAGCGCTTGGACTCCACCGTTTCGTGGCGCAGTTCGGCGCCCCACGCGATGCGCCAATCAGGCGCGAGGCGGCGATTCACCTGCAGTTCGATATTGGCCCGGGTTTGCACGAGCCCCCCTCCGGCATCGAGCAGAAAGGGCGTCGCCACGGGAACCAGCGGCGGAACGAGCGGTGTCACATGCGGCGAGTCCTGGGCATTGCGGCTGAAGTACGCCTGCACCATCCACTCGTCGTCGACGCTGTAGACACGTCGATATTTGAGTTGAATGTACTGCGCCGACACATCCTGTCCCAGAGGCTCTTCGGGTGCTGCGGAATAGCCGGCCTGCCAGTCTCCTTGCGTCAACCCGAATTGCACACTCAATTCGTCGGTCGCCGAGACCCGGTAGTCTGCCCGCCCGTTGAGGAAGTAGGTCTGGGTTTCCTCATACAACTTCACGGGCGTCGTCCCGTTGAGCACGTCGGTCTCGAAGCGGTCGCGGGTCTGCGCCGATAGCGTCACCCTGTAACGCAGCCCCCCCTGGCCGCCGCCATGACGCAGGCTCAGCCCCGACATGCCCTGCTCGCCAAGCTGCAGGGACGCAAATGTCCCCAGGGTCTGCGCGGGGTCCTTCGTAATGATGTTGATGACGGCCAGGAAGGCGTTGGCGCCGTAGGTTGCGGCATTCGGCCCGCGCACCACCTCGATACGCTCGATGTCGTCGATGGAGAGAGGCAATTCGCCCCAGTTGACCGCGCCATAGGCCGCGCTGTAGATCGAACGCCCGTCGACCAGCACCTGAAAGCGGCGCGAAAACGCGTCGGCCATGCCGTGGTAGCCCACTGCCCAGGTGTTCTCACGCGTGTAGGCAACCGAAAAACCGGGTACCAGGCGCAGCAGGTCGGGAATGTCACGAAAGCCTGACGCCGCGATCATGTCGCGGTCGATGACGGTGACGGCAGCGGGCGCCTCGTTGACCGGCTGGGACAGGCGCGACACCGACAACACCACTGGAAGTTCGTCGAAGAAATCCGCCTCGCTGACGTCGGCCCGCGCGCAGGCGGGTACCAGCGCGCTTCCCATCAGAAGCACGGCGCCTGCCAAGCTGCATGGGGCATTCTGCTTGCCGCTCACTTCTCCAGCGCGCATGCGCCGTTTTCTCCGCCTTGTTGTCGTATGGGATGGTGCTGCGGGCATCGGGCCCGCTCGACCGTTCCTCAGAACGGAATGTCGTCGTCCATGTCGTCGAAGCCGCTGCTGGCGGGACGCTGGGCTGCAGCCGGCGCATTGGCACGCGGCTGGCTGCGCGGCGGCGCCTGGTTGTAGTCGTCCATGTCGGCCATGCCGCCGCCGCTCTTGCCACCCAGCATCTGCATGCGGTCGCCGCGGATTTCAGTGGCGTACTTCTCGACGCCGTCCTTGTCGGTGTACTTGCGGGTGCGGATGCTGCCCTCGATGTAGACCTGGCTACCCTTCTTCAGGTACTGGCCGCAGACCTCGGCGGTGCGGCCGAAGAAACTGACGCGGTGCCACTCGGTGGCTTCCTGCATGGCACCGCTCTTGTCCTTGAACTTGTCGGTGGTGGCCACGCTGAGGTTGACGACAGCCTCGCCGCTCGGCAGGTAGCGCATTTCGGGGTCGCGCCCCAGGTTGCCGACCAGAATGACCTTGTTGACCGATGCCATGTTTCCCCCTGAATGTAAGCGTTTAGTGGACGGATTCTATCAGGCGCCGCTCGCCTCCAGCAGACTGCGTACGCCGGCCTCGTCCCATCCCTTGAGACTGACCTTGAGCATGGCCACCCCCTCCTCGGCCAGCACCACCGCCTCGACCACTCCGGCCACGGCGGCCAGTTGCGCCTTCAGCAGGGCAGCTTGGTCGGCCGGCATGGCGCCGACGTGGAACATGCGGGTCTTGATCGCGGGTGGCGGCATCATCGACAGGCTCGCCAGCAGCCACCCCGCCATCAGCACGACGCAGAACAGGAACACGGCCTGGAAGCCGTGATGCTGCGCCAGCCAGCCGCCGACCACGCCACCGAAGAACAGTCCCAGCGCCTGCGCGGTGTTGTACACGCCCATCGCCGTGCCCTTGGCCGAGACCGGGGCGAGCTTGGAAATCAGCGAGGGCAGGCTGGCTTCGAGCAGGTTGAAGGCGACGAAGTAGAAGAACAGCGCCCACACGATGCCCCAGAAATGATCGATGCCGAACGCCAGCCCCAGTTGCGCCAGCAGCATCAAGGCCACTCCGCCGATGAACACCGGCTTCATCTGGCCGCGCTTTTCGCCCACTACGATGGCGGGCACCATCAGGACGAATGACCCGAGCAACACCGGCAGATAGACTGCCCAGTGGTGGTCCGCGGTGAGACCGCTGTTCTTGAGCGCCACCGGCACCACCACGAACATCGCCATCTGCGCGGCATGTAGCGCAAAAATGCCGAAGTCGAGCCGCAGCAGCTGGCCGTTCTTCAGCACGTCCTTCAGCCGTGCCGGGTTGGCCTGGGCGTCAGCGTGGAAATGGCTGTCCAGGGGATCCGGCACCCACACCTTCACCACCCAGATGGCGGCCAGTGCGAGTACTCCGGTCAGCGCAAAGATCCCCGGCACGCCGATCACGCGATTGAGCGCTGGCCCCGCCACCAGCGACACGGCGAAGGCAATGCCTATCGTGGAACCGATCAGCGCCATCGCCTTGGTGCGATGCTCCTCACGGGTGAGATCGGCCAGCATCGCGGTGACGGCGGCGGAAATCGCGCCGGCGCCCTGCAACGCACGGCCGAAGATCGTCCAGTAGATATCCGTCGCCGCCGCGGCAACGAAGCTGCCGAGCGCGAATATGATGAGGCCGAAGATGATGACCTTCTTGCGGCCGATGCGGTCGGACGCCATGCCGAAGGGGATCATGAGGAGGGCCTGGGTCAGGCCATACATGCCGAGCGTAAGGCCGACCAGGGTGTGGTTGTCACCGCCCGGCAGGTGCTCGGCGTACAGCGCGAACACCGGCAGGATCAGGAACATGCCCAGCATGCGCAGCCCGAAGATCGCCGCCAGACCCGATGCGGCGCGCTTCTCGGCGCGAGTCATGCTTTCGGTCTGATCGATCTGGGCCACTGCGGGTTCGGCTGAGTCGGGAAGTCCGTTATATTAGCAGGTTGCGAATTACGCTCGCGGCCTGATCGATGGCCGCCACACAATGGAATTCATCCGCATCCGGGGCGCCCGTACCCACAACCTGAAGAACGTCAACCTCGACCTGCCGCGCAACAAGCTGGTGGTGATCACGGGGTTGTCGGGCTCAGGCAAATCCTCGCTGGCCTTCGACACGCTCTACGCCGAAGGTCAGCGCCGCTACGTCGAGTCGCTGTCGGCCTACGCGCGGCAGTTCCTGCAACTGATGGAAAAGCCCGACGTCGATCTGATCGAAGGCCTCTCCCCGGCGATCTCGATCGAGCAGAAGGCGACCAGCCACAATCCGCGCTCGACCGTCGGCACCGTCACCGAGATCCACGACTACCTGCGTCTCCTGTACGCGCGCGTCGGCGACCCGCAATGTCCCGAGCACGGCATCACGCTCGCCGCGCAGACGGTGTCGCAGATGGTCGACGCCGTGCTGGCGCTGCCGGAAGACACCAAGCTGATGATCCTGGCGCCGCTGGTGGTGGGCAGGAAGGGCGAGAACATCGAACTGTTTGCCGAGCTGCGCGCGCAGGGCTTCGTGCGGGTGCGCGTCGACGGCAAGGTGCACGAGCTCGACGCCGTGCCCAAACTGGATAAAAACAAGAAACACACGATCGAGGTGGTGGTCGACCGCCTGAAAGTGCGCGCCGACGCCAAGCAGCGCCTCGCCGAAAGCTTCGAGACCGCGCTGCGTCACGCCGAAGGCCGCGCACTCGCGGTGGAAATGGATTCCGGCAAGGAACACCTGTTCTCCGCGAAATTCGCCTGCCCGATCTGCAGCTACGCGCTGCCCGAACTGGAGCCGCGCCTGTTCTCGTTCAACAACCCGATGGGCGCATGCAGCACCTGCGACGGCCTCGGCCAGATCACCTTCTTCGACCCGACGCGCGTGGTCGCCTTTCCGCATCTGTCGCTGGCCAGCGGTGCGATCAAGGGCTGGGACAAGCGCAACCAGTTCTTCTTCATGATGCTGCAGAGCCTGGCGATGCATTACGGCTTCGACCTCAATACGCCATGGGAGGATCTGCCGAAGCGCATCCAGGACGTCATCCTCAACGGCAGCGGCCGCGAAGCCATCGGCTTCCAGTACCTCGCCCCGCGCGGCGGCTTCACCACGCGCCAGCACCCCTTCGAGGGCGTGCTCGCCAACATGGAGCGGCGCTACCACGAGTCCGACTCGATGGCGGTGCGCGAGGAGCTCGCCAAGTACCAGAACAACAAGCCCTGCCCTGCCTGCAGCGGCACCCGCCTGCGCGAGGAAGCGCGCCACGTGATGGTCGGCGGCGCGCCGATCTACCAGGTGAGCGCGATGCCGCTGAAGGACGTTCTGAGCTTTTTCGAGACGCTGAAGCTCGACGGTCACCGCGCGCAGATCGCCGACAAGATCGTGAAGGAGATCGTCGCCCGCGTCGGCTTCCTCAACAACGTCGGCCTCGACTACCTCTCGCTCGACCGCTCGGCCGACACGCTCTCCGGCGGCGAAGCGCAGCGCATCCGCCTCGCCAGCCAGATCGGCTCCGGCCTCACCGGCGTGATGTACGTGCTCGACGAGCCGTCGATCGGCCTGCACCAGCGCGACAACGATCGCCTGCTGGCGACCTTGAAGCACCTGCGCGACATCGGCAACTCGGTGCTGGTGGTCGAGCACGACGAGGACGCGATCCGCGCCGCCGACTACGTGGTCGACATGGGACCGGGCGCCGGCGTGCATGGCGGCGAGGTGGTGGCGGAAGGCACGCCCGAAGAAATCCGGCTCAGCAAGGATTCGCTCACCGGCCAGTTCCTCTCCGGCCGCCGCGCGATTTCCATCCCGAAGAAGCGCCGCAAAGCCGACCCCGAGCGCCAACTGGTGGTGACCGACGCGTCCGGCAACAACCTCAAGCACGTCACGCTCAACCTGCCGGTCGGGCTGCTGGTGTGCATCACCGGCGTGTCGGGCTCGGGCAAGTCGACGCTGATCAACGACACGCTCTACACCGCGGTCGCGCGCCATCTGTACGGCTCCTCGGCCGAGCCCGCGCCGCACGGCGAGATCCAGGGCCTCGAATTCTTCGACAAGGTCATCAACGTCGACCAGAGCCCGATCGGCCGCACCCCGCGCTCCAACCCGGCGACCTACACCGGGCTCTTCACGCCGATCCGCGAGCTGTTCGCCGGCGTCCCGGAGGCGCGCGCGCGCGGCTACGGCCCGGGGCGCTTCTCGTTCAACGTCAAGGGCGGCCGCTGCGAGGCCTGCCAAGGAGACGGCGTGGTCAAGGTCGAGATGCACTTCCTGCCCGACATCTACGTGCCGTGCGACGTCTGCCACGGCGCGCGCTACAACCGCGAGACGCTGGAAGTGCACTACAAGGGCAAGACCATCCGCGACGTGCTCGAGATGACGGTCGAGGATGCCGCCGAATTCTTCGACGCGGTGCCGGTGGTGAAGAAGAAGCTGACCACGCTGATCGACGTCGGCCTCGGCTACATCCGCCTCGGCCAGTCCGCCACCACGCTATCGGGCGGCGAGGCGCAGCGCGTCAAGCTCGCGCTCGAACTGTCCAAGCGCGACACCGGCCGCACGCTCTACATCCTCGACGAGCCGACCACCGGCCTGCACTTCGCCGACATCGATCTGCTCTTGAAGGTGCTGCAGCGGCTGGCCGACGCCGGCAACAGCGTGGTGGTCATCGAGCACAACCTCGACGTCATCAAGACCGCCGACTGGCTGGTCGACCTCGGCCCCGAGGGCGGCGCGGGCGGCGGCATGATCATCGCCGAGGGCACGCCGGAGGACGTCGCCGCCAACCCGGCGAGCCACACCGGCAAGTATCTGCAGCCGGTGCTTTCGCGACGCTGATGAAGGAACCGGTCCGCCTCTCCAAGCTGATGTCCGAGCGCGGGCTGTGCTCGCGCCGCGAGGCGGACGCGTATATCGAGAAAGGCCTCGTCTTCGTCGACGGCAGGCGGGTCACCGAACTCGGCACCAGGGTCGACCCCGACTGCGCGATCCGCCTCGACGCCGCAGCCACCGCGCGCCAGGCCGAGCGCGTGACGATCCTGCTGCACAAACCCGTCGGGTACGTCTCGGGCCAGCCCGAACCAGGCTACCAGCCCGCCGCGGCGTTGATCCAGCCCGACACGCGCTGGCGCGACGACCGCTCGCCGCGCCGCTTTTCCCGCGATCACCTGAAAGGACTCGCACCCGCCGGGCGGCTCGACATCGACTCGACCGGGCTGTTGATCCTCACCCAGGACGGCCGCGTCGCCAAGCAGCTGATCGGCGATGACTCAACGGTCGAGAAAGAATACCTGGTGCGCGTCGATGGCCGGCTCGACGAGCGCGGCCTCGCGCTCCTCAATCACGGCCTGTCGCTCGACGGCCGCAAACTGCGCCCGGCGAAAGTCGTCTGGCAGAACGCCGACCAGCTGCGCTTCATCCTCAAGGAAGGCCGCAAGCGCCAGATACGCCGCATGTGCGAACTGGTCGGGCTCAGGGTCGTGGGCCTCAAGCGGGTGCGCATCGGCCGCGTGCGGCTGGGCGACCTGCCTCTCGGTCAATGGCGCTATCTGCGCGACGACGAGACGTTCTGATCTGCCAGAATCCACCCGCGCTTGGATTCCGGTCTTGTGCCAGACGCGTTTTAGAGTTACTAATAAAAGTTGCGGGAAACCAGAGACCCGCATTTCCCATTACTTCAACCCACATTCAAGGGAGATCTACATGCAATCCAAACTGCTCGTTACCCTCTTCGCCGCTCTCGCGCTGACCGCCTGTCAGAAGGCCGAAGAAGCTGCCGCCCCCGCGATGGAGCAGGCACAGGAAGCTGCCGGTGCTGCGGCCGAATCCGCAACCGAAGCTGCCGGCGCCGCGGCCGAAGCTGCTGGTGACGCCGCAGCAGCCGCTGGCGAAGCCACCAAGGATGCCGCAGCCGATGCAGCCCAGGGCGCGGCCGACGCGGCTGCGGCCGGCGCCGACAAGGTGCAGGAAATGGCCGACGAAGCCAAGGACGCCGCCAAGCAGTAAGCCTCGCTGCAAGCGCACAAACGGCCAGGATCTCCTGGCCGTTTTTGTTTCCGGGGACATCATGACGGCCGTTACAATGGCTGCGTCATCGTTTTTCCCTGCCCCGGATGAACCCGCGCACCCTGCTGCTGGATTCGTTTCGCGCTGCCGTGGCGGCAGCCGATCCGGCGGTGATCCTGCCGCCGCACCTGCCCGTTCCGCCGCGCGGCCGCACCCTGGTGGTCGGCGGTGGCAAGGCGGCCGCCAGCATGGCCGCGGCGGTCGAAGCGCACTGGCCTGACGACGCCCCGCTGTCCGGCCTCGTCGTCACCCGCTATCAACATGGTCTGCCGACGCGGCGCATCGAAGTCGTCGAAGCCAGCCATCCGTTGCCCGACGGCCGCGGCGAGGCCGCCGCGCTGCGCATGCTGGATCTCGCCCGCCAACTGGGGCCGGATGACCTGTTGCTCGCGCTGATTTCCGGCGGCGGATCGAGCCTGCTCGCGGCGCCGGTCGAGGGTGTCAGCCTGAAGGAATTGCGCCAGGTGACCAAGGCGCTGCTCGGCGCCGGCGCGACCATCCACGACATCAATACCGTGCGCAAACACCTCACGCGCGTAGCGGGCGGGCAACTGGCGCGCGCGGCCAACGGGGCTCGCGTGCTCGCCCTGATCATTTCCGACGTCGTCGGCGACGACCCCACCCACATCGCGTCCGGCCCCTGTGCGCCCGATCCCACCACGTGCACCGATGCGCTGGACCGTCTGCGGCGCTTCGGCATCGTGCCGCCGACGGGCGTGCAAAGCCATCTCGGGGCGTGTGCGGCCGGCGCATGCTCCGATACGCCCAAGCCTGGCGACCTCTGCTTTGCACGCACGGAAAACCGCGTCGTCGCCAGTGCGCGCGCCAGCCTGCTGGCTGCGGCGCGTCATTTCGAGGCGCATGGCATTCGCGCATTGTTGCTGTCCGACAGCGTCAGCGGCGATGCCCAGACGGTCGCGCGGCAGCATGCCGCATTGTTGAGCGCTGTGGCCTGCCGGCAGCCGCTCGCGCTGCTCTCGGGCGGCGAGACGACCGTGACCTTGCGCCCACAGCATGGACGCGGCGGGCGCAATGCGGAATTCCTGCTGGCGCTGACCCTGGCGCTGGGCGACTTGCCCGCCTGGGCTATCGCCTGCGACACCGACGGCATCGACGGCAGCGAGGACAACGCCGGTGCACTGCTGACGCCCGACACGCTGTCGCGCGCACGTGCGCTGAAAATCGACGCGGCAGGCCATCTTGCGGATCACGACAGCCACGGTTTCTTTGCGGCGCTCGGTGACCTCGTCGTCACCGGCCCGACGCGGACCAACGTCAACGACTACCGGGCACTGCTGGTCGGGCTGGACTGAGCCTCAGTTCGAGCGCTGCACCCCAACCGGGGCGCCCACCTTGAGACCGTAGCGTTCCGCTGCGCTGCCACGATTGACCGCAAGCTCGAGCAGACCGGCGCTGTTGAGGAACCAGAACCCTTCGCCCTTGCCCACAAAGCCGAAGCTCTCGCTATGTCTGAACGTGCTCCCGCCTGCGTCGACACGTGCGTCGGGAGGGAGGTTGCGCACCCCTGTCCAGGCATTGCCGTAGTGGTCGATGTAGATCACGCGCGGCAGATCGCCGGCGTCGAATTCGACGTTGAGCGCGTCGACCGGGTCCAGCTTGTCGGTCGGGAATTCGCCGCGCGCGATCTCGGCGGCGATCGGCGCGAAGAGGTCGCGCCCGTGGAAGGTGGCCGAGAGACCGTCTGGCTGCCAACGGATGCGCCACAGGCGGGTATCGGCATGGCGCGCGGCAACTACCGACAGCAGGCCGTTGTCCGGACCTACATACCAGCGCCCGCCCGCCATCGCCACCACCGCGCCGCGCGGCGTGCCGACGCCGGGATCGACCACAGCCAGGAACACGCTCCCCGGCGGAAAGCCGCCTGCCAGCGCGGCCAGCAGATGCGCCCCCGCGTGCGGATTGAAATCAGGCACCTCGTGCAGCAGGTCGACCACGGGCTGCGCCGGCGCATGCTCGGCGAGACGTGCCTTCACCTGCCCCACATAGGGATCGCGCAGGCCGAAATCGGTGAACAGGACGATCATGTGGTTTCCGGTCGGATACGATCCTCCGACTATGCCTGAGCGAACGCGACAGGAGCAAGGCCGCCATGAGTGAACGCTGCAGGCAGGCAAAAAAAAGCCGGGCGAACCCGGCTTTTTGCCTCTGGTGTGGCGTTGGCTTACTCGGCTTCGACCGGAGCAGCGTCGGTCTCGGGACGGTCGACCAGTTCGACCAGCGCCATCGGGGCGTTGTCGCCGACGCGGAAGCCGTATTTCAGGATGCGCAGGTAGCCGCCCGGGCGGGCCTTGTAGCGCGGGCCCAGCTCGCCGAACAGCTTCATGACCATTTCGCGATCGCGCAGGCGGTCGAATGCCAGGCGATGGTTGGACAGGCTGGGCTCCTTGCCCAGGGTGATCAGCGGCTCGACGAAGCGGCGCAGTTCCTTGGCCTTCGGCAGCGTGGTCTTGATGACTTCATGCTTCAGCAGCGAGTTGGTCATGTTGCGGAACATGGCCAGACGGTGGCTGGTGGTGCGATTGAGTTTGCGGTTGGATTGACGATGACGCATGGCTAATTCCTTTCAGTCAGTATTCTTGGGCAAGGCCGCCTGCCACGGCGACCCGCACTTTATTGTTTTGGGGTGTTGAAAACTCAGGGGCGCTCGAGACCTGCGGGCGGCCAGTTCTCCAGCTTCATGCCCAGCGACAGGCCCTTGGAGGCCAGCACGTCCTTGATCTCGTTGAGCGACTTGCGACCCAGGTTGGGGGTGCGCAGCAGTTCGGTCTCGGAACGCTGGATCAGGTCGCCGATGAAGTAGATGTTCTCGGCCTTCAGGCAGTTGGCCGAGCGAACGGTCAGCTCCAGATCGTCGACCGGGCGCAGCAGCAGCGGATCGACCTGCGGCGAACGCGGCGATTCGGACTCGGCCGGGGTGCCTTCCAGGTCGGCGAACACGGACAGCTGGTTCACCAGGATGCGGGCGGCGGTGCGCACGGCTTCTTCCGGCTCGACCACGCCGTTGGTCTCGATGTCGATCACCAGGCGGTCGAGGTCGGTGCGCTGCTCGACACGGGCGCTCTCGACCGAGTAGGCCACACGGCGCACCGGGCTGAACGAGGCGTCGACCAGGATCGAACCGACGGCGCGGGTCTCTTCCGAGACCTTGCGCGCGGTAGCGGGCTGGTAGCCGCGGCCGGCTTCGATCTTGATTTCCATGTCGAGCTTGCCGCCCTTGGTCAGGTGAGCAATGACATGGTCGGGATTCAGCACTTCGATGTCATGGCCGACTTCGATATCGCCAGCGGTGACCACGCCCTCACCGGCCTTGGAGACTTTCAGGACGGCCTCGGACTTGCCGTGCATCTTGAACGCGATGCCCTTGAGATTCAGCAGGATGTCGACGACATCCTCCTGCACGCCCTCGATGGTCGAGTACTCGTGAACGACGCCGCTGATGGCCACTTCGGTCGGCGCATAGCCGACCATCGAGGACAGCAGGATACGGCGCAGCGCATTGCCGAGCGTGTGGCCGTAGCCGCGCTCGAAGGGTTCCATGATGACCTTGGCGTGCAGCGGGGAGGCACGGTCGACCTCCACAATACGCGGCTTGAGAAATTCCGTAGCGCTTTGCATAAAGTGCGATTCCTTAAGACCCAGTCAAAAAGACCCAGCCAGCTTAATTACTTGGAGTACAGTTCGACGACCAGCGATTCGTTGATGGTCGACGGCAGTTCGGAGCGTTGCGGCGCAGCCTTGTAGGTGCCCTTCAGCGCCTTGGCGTCGACTTCGACCCACTCGGGGTAGCCGCGCGCAGCGGTCGCTTCGGCAGCTGCCTTGACGCGCAGATGAGCCTTGGCCTTTTCGGACACTTCGACCACATCGCCCGGGCGAACCTGGTACGACGGAATGTTGACGCGGCGGCCGTTGACGGTGATGCCGTTGTGACGCACGACCTGACGCGCCTCGGTGCGCGAGGCGCCAAAACCCATGCGGTAGCACACGGAATCCAGGCGCGATTCCAGCATCGACAGCAGGTTCTCGCCGGTCACGCCCTTGGCGCTGTCGGCCTTCTTGTAGGTCAGGCGGAACTGGCCTTCGAGGACGCCGTAAATGCGGCGGATCTTCTGCTTTTCACGCAGCTGCACGCCGTAACCCGACAGGCGGGCACCGCTCTTCTGGCCGTGCTGGCCGGGGGCGTAGGCGCGGCGCTCGATGGCGCACTTGTCAGTGAAGCACTTCTCACCCTTGAGGAAGAGCTTTTCGCCTTCGCGGCGGCACTGACGGCATTTGGGATCAAGATTACGAGCCATGATATTCCCTGGTAATTAGATACGACGCTTTTTGGAGGGACGGCAGCCGTTGTGCGGGATCGGCGTGACATCCGAGATCGCGACGATCTTGAAGCCCAGCGCGTTCAGCGCCCGCACGGTGGACTCGCGGCCGGGGCCGGGGCCCTTGATCCGCACTTCCAGGTTCTTGACGCCGTATTCCTGCGCCATCTTGCCGGCATTCTCGGCAGCAACCTGCGCCGCAAACGGCGTCGACTTGCGCGAGCCCTTGAAGCCGGCGCCACCGGCGGTCGCCCACGACAGGGCGTTGCCCTGACGGTCGGTGATCGTCACGATGGTGTTGTTGAACGAAGCATGAATGTGCGCGATGCCTTCCGCGACATTCTTCTTGACCTTTTTGCGAACACGCGCTGCAGTTTTGGTAGCCATGGTTAACCTTTACTTTTTGATGGCCTTGCGCGGCCCCTTGCGGGTGCGCGCATTGGTGCGGGTACGCTGACCGCGCACCGGCAAGCCCTTGCGATGACGGAAGCCGCGGTAGCAACCGAGGTCCATCAGGCGCTTGATGTTCATGGTGATTTCACGACGCAGGTCGCCCTCGACCGTGAACTTGGCCACGCCTTCGCGCAAACGCTCCATTTCAGCCTCGGACAAGTCCTTGATCTTGGACGTCTGGGCAATGCCCGCCGCGTCGCAGATCTTGCCGGAGGTGGTCCGGCCGATGCCGTAAATGGCGGTCAACGCAATAACCGCGTGTTGATGATTCGGGATATTAACCCCAGCAATACGAGCCATTCGCAATGCTCCGAACGGAAAACAAAAAATTATAACACACCAACCCAGCTTCGGGTTGGCTCATGTTCAAACTTGTGCAGGCGTGGGTCAACCCTGGCGCTGCTTGTGGCGCGGGTCGTCACAGATCACGCGCACGACACCCTTGCGGCGCACAACCTTGCACTTACGGCACATTTTCTTGACAGAAGCCTGCACTCTCATGGTTTTCTCCATTCACTCGCCGGCAGCGCGCTGCCGGACAAAAATCATTTGGCCCGAAAAACGATCCGGCCCTTGGTCAAATCGTACGGCGTGAGCTCAACCGTAACCTTGTCGCCCGGGAGAATGCGGATGTAATGCATGCGCATCTTTCCCGAAATATGGCCCAGCAGCACATGACCGTTTTCAAGCTTGACCCGAAAGGTGGCGTTCGGCAGGTTCTCCAGTACTTCGCCCTGCATCTGAATGACATCTTCCTTCGACATCAGCGCCCCACCAAGCCGTTCTTGAAATTGGCTTTCTTGAGCAGGCCTTCATACTGGTGCGACATGACGTACGCCTGGACCTGCGTCATGAAATCCATGGTTACCACAACGATGATCAACAGGGACGTGCCACCGAAGTAGAACGGCACGTTCCATTTCAGGATCAGGAACTCGGGCAGCAGACACACCAGCGTGATGTAGATTGCGCCAACCAGCGTCAGCCGGGTCAGAATCTTGTCGATGTAGCGCGCGGTCTGGTCACCCGGGCGAATACCCGGAACGAAGGCACCGCTCTTCTTCAGGTTGTCTGCCGTCTCCTTGGGATCGAACACCAGGGCGGTATAGAAGAAACAGAAGAAGATGATCGCCAGCGCATACAGCAGCACGTATACCGGCTGGCCGGGCGACAGCGTCGCACCGATGTCCTTCAGCCAGCCCATGTTTTCACCGCTGCCGAACCAACCTGCCAGCGTAGCCGGGAACAGGATGATGCTCGAAGCGAAGATCGGCGGAATCACACCGGCCATGTTCAGCTTCAACGGCAGATGCGAACTCTGCCCGCCCACCACCATCTTGCCGACCTGGCGCTTGGCATAGTTCACCAGGATCTTGCGCTGACCACGTTCGACGAACACCACCAGGGCAGTCACCAGCAGCACGCCGACGAACAGCATCAGCACCAGCGGAATCGAGAACGCACCAGTGCGGGTCAACTCGAGGGTGCCCCCGAGCGCCGAAGGCAGTCCAGCCGCGATGCCGGCGAAGATGATGATCGAAATGCCGTTACCCAGCCCGCGCTCGGTGATCTGCTCGCCCAGCCACATCAGGAACATCGTCCCCGCGGTCAGGGTGACCACCGTCACCAGACGGAATGCCATGCCCGGATCGAGCACCAGACCGGCCTGCGATTCCAGCGCAATGGCGATGCCAAGCGCCTGGAACACGGCGAGCACAAGCGTGCCGTAGCGGGTGTACTGCGTGATCTTGCGGCGTCCAGCCTCGCCTTCCTTCTTCAGCTCCTTGAGCTGGGGCGAAACGGTCGTCATCAGCTGCACGATGATCGATGCCGAGATGTACGGCATGATACCCAGCGCGAACACGCTGAAGCGCGACAGTGCGCCGCCCGAGAACATGTTGAACATGCCCAGGATGCCGCCTTGCTGCGACTTGAACAGCTGATCGAGCACCAGCGGATCGATACCCGGCACCGGAATGAAGGTGCCGATGCGATAGACGATCAGGGCACCGAGCAGGAACAGCAGGCGGCGTTTGAGGTCGCCGAATTTGTTCAAGCCGGTCTTGGGCGTGGCCAAAGCGTGGATCCTCGCAGACTTACTCGGCGACGCTGCCGCCGGCCGCTTCGATCGCGGCGCGCGCACCCTTGGTCACGGCAATGCCGCGCAACTTGACTGCCTTGCCGATTTCACCGGCCAGATAGACACGCGCCGCCTTGACCGCCGCACCCACGATACCGGCCTGTTTCAGCACCAGCAGATCGATTTCGTCCGCACCCACTGCGGCGAGGTCGGACAGGCGCACACGAGCCGTGTCGGCCTTGGTCAGCGAAACGAAGCCGCGCTTGGGCAGGCGACGATGCATCGGCATCTGGCCGCCCTCGAAGCCCACCTTGTGGAAGCCGCCCGCACGGGATTTCTGGCCTTTGTGACCACGCCCGGCGGTCTTGCCGAGGCCGGAGCCAATGCCGCGACCCACGCGGCGCTTGTCCTTCTTGGCGCCGTCAGCCGGTTTAATCGTATTCAGTTCCATTTAAGCCTCGCACTTCACCAGATAGGCAACCTTGGTAATCATCCCGCGGTTTGCCGGGGTATCCAGCACTTCAACCGTGTGGTTCAACCGACGCAGGCCGAGGCCGCGCACGCAGGCGCGATGGGGCGCCTTGGTGCCGATCAGGCTCTTGACCAGCGTCACCTTGATTTTCTTCTGCTCGCTCATGACTTACCCCGTGATGTCTTCGACAGACTTGCCGCGCTTGGCCGCGATCTCGGACGGCGTGGACATCTTCATCAGGCCGTCGATGGTGGCACGCACGACGTTGTAGGGATTGGTCGAGCCGAGGCACTTGGCCAGCACGTTCTGCACGCCCATCACCTCGAATACGGCGCGCATCGCACCGCCGGCGATGATGCCGGTACCTTCGGACGCCGGCTGGATCAGCACGCGCGAAGCGCCATGCTGGCCCACCACGGTGTGGTGGAAGGTGCCATTCTTCAGGCTGATCTTGACCAGCTTGCGGCGGGCTTCTTCCATCGCCTTCTGCACGGCCACCGGGACTTCACGGGACTTGCCCTTGCCCATGCCGATGCCGCCATCGCCGTCGCCGACCACGGTCAGCGCTGCAAAACCCATGATCCGGCCGCCCTTCACCACTTTGGTGACGCGGTTGACCGAAATCATCTTCTCGCGCAAGCCGTCGCCGCGCTCTTCGTTACTCGTAGGTGCTGTACGGGCCATCTTGAGTCTGCCTCGTTAAAATACCAAACCGCCTTCGCGGGCTGCATCAGCCAGGGCTTTCACACGCCCGTGGAACTTGAAGCCAGACCGGTCGAAAGCCACTTTTTCAATGCCCAAGCCCTTGGCCTTTTCGGCCAGGCGCTTGCCCACCGCAGCGGCAGCCGCAGTGTTGCCGCCGTTGGCCAATGTGGCACGCATGTCCTTGTCGTTGGACGAGGCGCTGGCCATGACCGTGCCACCGTCGGCCGAGATGATCTGGGCGTAGATGTGGCTGTTGGTGCGGTGAATGGCCAGGCGAATCGCCTTGACGGCCGCGATCTTGGCGCGGGTTTTGCGCGCCCTGCGAATCCGTGATTGCTTGGTGTTCATTGTCTGTCCTTAAGCCTTACTTCTTCTTGGTCTCTTTCTTGATGACCACTTCGTCGCTATAGCGAACGCCCTTGCCCTTGTAGGGCTCCGGCGGACGGTATGCGCGCACGTCGGCGGCCACCTGCCCAACAGCCTGGCGATCGATACCCTTGATCACGATCTCGGTCTGGGACGGCGTCTCGACCTTGATCCCGGCGGGCATCTTGTGCACGACAGGGTGCGAGAAACCCAGCGTCAGGTTGAGCGCATCGCCCTGGGCCTGGGCACGATAGCCCACGCCAACCAGCGTGAGACGCTTTTCGAACCCCTTGGAAACGCCCTGCACCATGTTGTTCACCAGGGCACGCAACGTACCGGCCATCGCGTTGGCCTGAATGCTCGAACCCACAGGCGCAAAAGTCAGCACGCCATCGTTGAGGGCGACCGACACGTCCGACGCCATCGCCTGGGTCAGGGAGCCCAGCGGGCCCTTGACGGCGATCGCATTGCCGAGCGTGACTTCGACGCCTTTCGGCACGGTAATGGGATTATTGGCTACACGTGACATATCCGTTCCCCCTTATGCGACCACGCACAGAACTTCGCCACCCACGCCTTTGGCGCGGGCGTGGCGGTCGGTCATCACGCCGCTGGAAGTCGACACGATGGCCACACCGAGACCGTTCATGACGCGCGGCAGATCTTCGGCACCCTTGTAGATGCGCAGACCGGGCTTGCTCACGCGCTCGATGTGCTCGATAACCGGGCGTCCGGCATAGTATTTCAACTGCAGTTCGAGTTCGGGCTTGCCGGCCTCACCACGGATGGCGAAGTCCTCGATATAGCCTTCATCCTTCAGAACCTTGGCGATGGCCACCTTGACCTTGGAAGAAGGCATCGACACCGAAGCCTTCTCGACCGCCTGCGCATTGCGGATGCGGGTCAGCATATCCGCGATGGGATCACTCATACTCATATTGTTTGCCCCTTACCAGCTAGCCTTGACGATGCCGGGAATCTCGCCCTTCATCGCGTATTCGCGCAGTTTGCCGCGCGCCAGGCCGAACTTGCTGAACACCCCACGCGGACGACCGGTCAGCTGACAGCGGTTGCGCTGGCGCACCGGGCTGGCATTGCGCGGCAGCTCCTGCAGCGCCTTGTAGGCAGCCGCACGATCTTCATCGCTGGTCTGCACATTGGCGATCACAGCCTTCAGCTCGGCACGCTTGGCGGCATATTTCTTCACCATGCGCGCGCGCTTTTCTTCACGGTTGATCAAGGATAACTTGGCCATGCCTACCTCAATTCTTGAACGGGAAACTGAAGGCGGCCAGCAACGCGCGCGCTTCATCATCAGTTTTCGCGGTGGTGGTGATGGTGATGTTCATCCCACGCAGCGCATCAATCTTGTCGTACTCGATCTCGGGGAAGATGATCTGTTCCTTGACACCCATGTTGTAGTTGCCACGACCATCGAAGGACTTGCCCGAAACGCCACGGAAGTCGCGGATACGGGGCATCGCCACCGTCACCAGACGATCCAGGAATTCGTACATCTGGGCGCGACGCAGGGTCACCATGCAGCCGACCGGATAGTTCTCACGGATCTTGAAGCCGGCGATCGACTTCTTGGACTTGGTGACCACCGGCTTCTGGCCTGCAATCTTCTGCATGTCACCCACCGCGTGCTCCATTACCTTCTTGTCGGCAACGGCCTCGCCCACACCCATGTTCAGCGTGATCTTCTGGATCCGCGGCACTTCCATGACAGACTTGTAGCCAAACTGCTCGACCAGCTTGGGCACCACCGTCTCACGATAAAATTCTTGCAAACGCGCCATGATCACCCCTGTGCGTCAACCATTTCGCCGTTGGACTTGAACACGCGAACCTTGCGTCCATCCTCCAGCACCTTAGAACCCACGCGGTCAGCCTTCTGTGTCGCCGCGTTGAACAGCGCGACATTGGAAGCCTGGATCGGCATCTCCTTCTCGACGATGCCCCCCTGAATATTGCGCATGGGATTCGGCTTCTGGTGTTTCTTGACGCGGTTCACGCCTTCAACCACCACATGGCCATCGTCCAGCACGCGCAGCACGGTGCCACGCTTGCCCTTGTCTTTCCCGGCCAGAACGATGACCTGATCGTTTTTACGAATACGTGCCATGATTGCCTCTTACAGAACCTCGGGCGCAAGCGAGACGATCTTCATGAACTTCTCGGTACGCAATTCACGAGTGACCGGGCCGAAGATACGGGTACCGATCGGCTCCAGCTTGTTGTTGAGCAGCACGGCGGCATTGCCGTCGAAGCGCACCAGCGAGCCATCGGGACGCCGAACGCCTTTGGCGGTACGAACCACCACGGCATTGTAGACATCACCCTTCTTGACCCGGCCACGCGGCGCCGCATCCTTGATGCTGACCTTGATGATGTCGCCGACGCTGGCATAGCGACGATGACTACCCCCCAACACCTTGATGCACATGACGGAGCGCGCACCCGTGTTGTCTGCAACGTCCAGTACGGACTGCATCTGAATCATTTAAATTGCCTCCAACTTAACCCACCATGCGGTGGCCAGTTTTGGAACCCGTTCGGGAGAAACTCCGCTCGACGCGGACATGCTTGAGTCAGCGAACCGGAATCAAAACAACCGGCCAGCCAACCGGAAAACCCGGCACTATACCGGGTTTTATTACGTCATGCAAGCTTTAGACGCGCGCGCGCTCGATCAGCTTGCTGACGGTCCAGGCCTTGGTACGCGACAGCTTGCGCGATTCCTCGATCTGCACCGTATCGCCTTCGTGAAACTCGTTGTTTTCATCGTGGGCGTGATACTTCTTCGACATCCGGATCACCTTGCCGATCACCGGGTGCTTGACGCGACGTTCGACCAGCACGGTCACGGTCTTGTCCATCTTGTCGCTCACCACGCGCCCGGTCAGGGTGCGCACCATCTTCTTGGATTCAGTCATGCTTGACCCGCCTTCTCGCGCATAATCGTCTTGACCCGGGCGATGTCGCGGCGCAACTTGCCGAGGTCGGCAGTCTTGTTCGACTGCTGGGTGGCCACCTGCATACGCAGCGCAAAGTGGGCACGCAACAACGACTCGAGTTCCTGCTTCAGTTCTGCGGCATTCTTGCCGCGCATTTCTTTCGTATTCATCGCTTAGCTCCCGATCAGGCGGGTGACAAAGGTGGTGGCGATGGGCAGCTTGGCCGCAGCCAGGCGGAACGCCTCGCGCGCCAGTTCCTCGTTCACGCCATCCATCTCGTACAGGACCTTGCCCGGCTGAATCTCAGCCACGTAGTACTCCGGTGCGCCCTTGCCGTTACCCATCCGGACTTCGGCCGGCTTACGCGAAATCGGCTTGTCCGGGAAGATGCGGATCCAGATGCGGCCGCCACGCTTGATGTGGCGGGTCATGGCACGACGTGCCGCTTCGATCTGGCGCGCGGTCAGCCGGCCACGGCCGACGGCCTTCAGGCCGAAGTCGCCGAAGCTTACGCTCGCGCCGCGCGTGGCGAGGCCGGTGTTACGGCCTTTCTGCTCCTTGCGGAATTTTCTTCTAGCTGGCTGCAGCATGTTTCACTCCCGATTTCTTGCCGCGCTTTTCCTGTTCGGCGGCCATAGGCTGTTCGCTGCGGTTGAGCGAGTCGCCCTTGTAAACCCAAACCTTGATGCCGATGATGCCGTACGTGGTCTTCGCTTCGGCAAAGCCGTAGTCGATCTCGGCACGCAGGGTGTGCAGCGGCACACGGCCTTCGCGGTACCACTCGGTGCGGGCGATCTCGGCGCCGTTCAGACGACCCGAGCTCATGATCTTGATGCCCTGGGCACCCAGACGCATGGCGTTCTGCATCGCGCGCTTCATCGCACGGCGGAACATCACGCGCTTCTCGAGCTGCTGGGCGATGCCGTCGGCGATGATCTGGGCATCGGTCTCGGGCTTGCGCACTTCCTCGATGTTGACGTGCACGGGCACCGACATCATGCGGGCCAGTTCGCCGCGCAGCACTTCGATGTCTTCGCCCTTCTTGCCGATCACCACACCGGGGCGACCGCTGAAAATCGTGATGCGCGCGTTCTTGGCCGGGCGCTCGATCAGCACCTTGGAGACCGAGGCGTGGGCGAGCTTCTTCTTCAGATAGTCGCGAACCTTGATGTCCTCGAGCAGGGTGCTCGAGAAGTTACGGTTGGAGCCGTACCACTTGGCCGTCCAGATGCGTTGAACACCAAGACGGAACCCAATCGGATGTATTTTCTGTCCCATGCCGCTTCCTTAATCGCCAACCGTCACGGTGATGTGACAGGTCGGTTTGCTAATACGGTTGCCACGGCCCTTGGCGCGGGCAGTAAAGCGCTTCAGCACGGCACCCTGGTCGACGTAGATCGTCTTCACTTTCAAGGTATCGATATCGGCGCCTTCATTGTGCTCGGCATTGGCGATCGCCGACTCCAGCACCTTCTTGATGATGCCGGCGCCCTTTTTGGGGCTGAACGCCAGAATGTTCAGCGCCTTCTCCACGCGCAGGCCACGGATCTGGTCAGCGACCAGACGACCTTTCTGTGCGGACAGGCGGGTACCACGCAAAACTGCAGAAACTTCCATCATGCGCTCCTTATTTCTTCGCCTTCTTGTCCGCGACGTGGCCCTTGAAGGTACGCGTCAGGGAGAATTCGCCGAGCTTGTGGCCAACCATGTTCTCGGTCACGAACACCGGCACATGCTGGCGCCCGTTGTGAACCGCGATCGTCAGGCCGATGAAGTCGGGCAGCACGGTGGAACGACGCGACCAGGTCTTGATCGGGCGCTTGTCGTTCGAGCCGCGCACGGCTTCGATCTTTTTCAGCAGGTGCCCGTCAACGAACGGGCCTTTTTTAATTGAACGTGCCATTTCTTTCTACCTCAATCAGCGCGCGTGACGGCGGCGGACGATCATGTTGGAGGTGCGCTTGTTGCTGCGGGTGCGGTAACCCTTGGTCGGCGTACCCCACGGGCTGACCGGATGACGACCCGCTGCAGTACGACCCTCGCCACCACCATGCGGGTGATCGACCGGGTTCATCACCACACCACGCACCGTCGGACGCACACCGCGCCAGCGCATCGCACCGGCCTTGCCGATCGAACGCAGGCTATGCTCTTCATTGCCCACCTCGCCCAGCGTGGCACGGCAATCGACATGCACCTTGCGGATTTCGCCGGAGCGGAGACGCAACTGGGCGTAGCTACCTTCGCGCGCCAGCAACTGCACCGAGGTGCCCGCGGAACGCGCGATCTGTGCACCCTTGCCCGGCATCATTTCGACGCAATGCACCGTGCTGCCGACCGGGATGCTGCGCAGCGGCAGGCAGTTGCCGGCCTTGATCGGCGCTTCGGCACCGTTCAGCAGCTGCGCACCAACCTGCACACCGCGCGGGGCGATGATGTAGGCGCGCTCGCCATCGGCGTAACAGAGCAGTGCAAGGTGTGCCGAGCGGTTGGGGTCATACTCCAGACGCTCGACCTTGGCTGGAATGCCGTCCTTGTTGCGACGAAAATCCACCACGCGATAGTGCTGCTTGTGGCCGCCACCCTTGTGGCGAACCGTGATGTGGCCGTTGTTGTTACGGCCCGAGCCACGCTTCTTCGGTTCGAGAAGGGACGCAACCGGCTTGCCCTTGTGCAGACCGGGCGTTACGACCTTGACGACCGCACGACGGCCGGCAGAAGTGGGTTTGACTTTAATCAGTGCCATGGTTTTTCTCCCTTACTGACCGGACGTGAAGTCGATGTCCTGACCCGGCTTCAGGGTGACATACGCCTTCTTCCAGTTGTCACGACGACCCATGACACGACCGGAGCGCTTGACCTTGCCCTTGACGTTCAGCACTTGCACACCCGTCACTTCAACCTTGAACAGGCTGGCGACTGCGGCGCCGATTTCCTGCTTGGTCGCGTCGGGCAACACACGAAAAACAACCTGATTCAGCTTGTCGGCCACGCGGGTGCTCTTTTCGGAGATCACCGGCGCGAGAATGACTTTGAGCAGACGCTCCTGACTGATCGCGCTCATCACACCATCTCCTCAAACTGCTTGACCGCCGCCTTGGTGATCAGCACGTTGCCAAATTTGACCAGGCTCCACGGGTCGGCCTGATGCGGCTCGACCACATAGACGTTCGGCAGGTTGCGCGACGACAGCCACAGGTTGTCATCCACACTGTCGGCGATGATCATGACCTTGCCGTAGCCCATCGACTTCAGCTTGCCGGCCAACACCTTGGTCTTGGGCGACTCGATACCCAGACTCTCGACCACCTTGAGCTTGCCCTCGCGCGCCAGCTGCGACAGGATCGCAGCCAGGCCGGCACGGTACATCTTGCGGTTCACCTTGTGGGCGAAGTTTTCGTTCGGCTTGTTCGGGAAGGTCACGCCACCCCCGCGCCAGATCGGGCTCGAAGTACGGCCCGAACGCGCACGGCCAGTACCCTTCTGGCGCCACGGCTTGTGGGTGGAAGCGGTCACTTCGGCACGCGTCTTCTGCGCACGGTTGGCGCTACGCGCATTCGCCTGGAACGCCGTCACCACCTGGTGCACCAGCGCCTCGTTGTAATCGCGACCAAAGGTCTCGTCGGATGCAGCCAGGCTGGTGACCTGCTGCCCCTGATCGTTAATGACTGCCAAATCCATTAGGCACCCCCTTTCACAGCCGGACGCACCACGACATGGCCGCCTTTGGCACCCGGAACGGCACCCTTCACCAGCACCAGACCACGCTCAGCATCGACGCGCACCACCTCGAGATTCTGTTTGGTGCAGGTCACCGCACCCATGTGACCCGCCATGCGCTTGCCCGGGAATACGCGACCCGGATCCTGCGCCATGCCGATGGAGCCCGGCACGTTGTGCGAACGCGAGTTGCCGTGCGAGGCGCGCTGCGAGGCAAAGTTGTGGCGCTTGATCGTGCCCGCAAAGCCCTTGCCCTGCGTGACACCCGTCACGTCGACCTTCTGGCCGGCTTGAAACACCTCGACCGACACGGCCGCGCCAGGCTGGTATTGCGCCGCCACGTCCGGCGCAACGCGGAACTCGCGCAGCACGGCAGCCGCCTCGACACCCGCCTTGGCGAAATGACCCGCTTCTGATTGATTGACGCGGCTATTGCGACGGCTGCCATAGGCAACCTGCACAGCAGAATAACCGTCAGTTTCTGGTGTGCGCACTTGCGTGACACGGTTGTTGGACATTTCCAGCACCGTCACCGGAACGGACGCACCGTTCTCGGTGAAAATGCGGGTCATGCCGACCTTGCGGCCAACGAGCCCGATACTCATCTTCGTATTTCCTATCTCAAGCCCGCAAAAGTTCGCGGGCAAGGGTTGTAGGTGCCGATTACAATTGACCGGCGACTATTTTGGTACAGCAGAAGGGGCGGCATTATACCCATGCCGCCCGCTTTTTACAACTTGATTTCGACGTCCACGCCAGCCGGCAGATCCAGCTTCATCAGGGCATCGACCGTCTTGTCGGTCGGGTCCATGATGTCCATCAGGCGGCGATGCGTGCGAATCTCGAACTGGTCACGGCTCGCCTTGTTGACGTGCGGCGAACGCAGGATGTCGAAACGCTCGATCGAGGTCGGCAGCGGCACCGGACCCTTGACCACGGCGCCGGTGCGCTTGGCGGTCTCGACGATTTCGAGGGCCGACTGGTCGATCAGTTTGTAGTCAAACGCCTTCAGGCGGATGCGGATTTTCTGGTTTTGCATTATTGAGCCTTACTCTTCGATCTTGGCCACGACGCCGGCGCCGACGGTACGGCCGCCTTCGCGGATGGCAAAACGCAGACCTTCGTCCATGGCGATCGGGGCGATCAGCGAGACCTTGATGCTGACGTTGTCGCCAGGCATCACCATCTCGGTGCCCGCCGGCAGTTCGATCGAGCCGGTGACGTCGGTGGTGCGGAAGTAGAACTGCGGACGGTAGCCGTTGAAGAACGGGGTGTGACGACCCCCCTCGTCTTTCGACAGCACGTAGATCTCGGCGCTGAACTTGGTGTGCGGCTTGATGCTGCCGGGCTTGGCCAGAACCTGGCCACGCTCGACTTCTTCACGCTTGGTGCCGCGCAGCAGGACGCCGACGTTGTCGCCCGCCTGACCCTGGTCGAGCAGCTTCCTGAACATTTCGACGCCGGTGCAGGTGGTCTTCAGGGTGGGCTTGATGCCGACGATTTCGATCTCTTCGCCAACCTTGATGATGCCGCGCTCGACACGACCGGTGACGACGGTGCCGCGACCGGAAATGGAGAAGACGTCTTCGACAGGCATCAGGAAGGGACGGTCGATGGCGCGCTCGGGCTCGGGGATGTAGCTGTCAAGGGCGTCGGCCAGCTTGAAGATGCTGGGCTCGCCGATGTCGCTCTGGTCGCCTTCGAGGGCCTTGAGGGCGGAACCGATGATGATGGGGGTGTCGTCGCCGGGGAAGTCGTACTTGGACAGCAGCTCACGGATTTCCATTTCGACGAGCTCGAGCAGTTCGGCGTCGTCGACCATGTCGGCCTTGTTCATGTAGACGATGATGTACGGGACGCCGACCTGACGGGCGAGCAGGATGTGCTCGCGGGTCTGGGGCATGGGACCGTCGGCGGCAGACACGACAAGGATGGCGCCGTCCATCTGGGCAGCACCGGTAATCATGTTCTTGACGTAGTCGGCGTGACCCGGGCAGTCGACGTGGGCGTAGTGACGCTTCTCGGTCTCGTACTCGACGTGCGCGGTGTTGATGGTGATGCCGCGCGCCTTCTCTTCGGGCGAGCTGTCGATCTCGTCGTACTTCTTCGCAGCACCGCCAAACTTCTTCGCCAGAATGGTGGTGATCGCCGCGGTCAAGGTGGTCTTGCCGTGGTCAACGTGTCCAATGGTGCCAACGTTTACGTGCGGCTTGGTCCGCTCGAATTTTTCCTTAGCCATTTCAGTGCCCTATCAAATCAAAAATATTTCTTGGCGCCAGATCACTTCTTGGCGATAACCGCTTCGGCGACGTTCTTCGGCGCCTCGGAGTAGTGCTTGAATTCCATCGAATAGGTGGCACGCCCCTGCGACATCGAACGCAGATCCGTGGAGTAGCCGAACATCTCCGCCAGCGGCACCTCGGCCTTGATCGCCTTGATGCCCCCCACATCGTCCATGCCCTGGATGATGCCGCGACGACGGTTCAGGTCGCCCATCACATCGCCCATGTAGTCCTCGGGCGTTTCCACCTCGACCGCCATCATCGGCTCCAGCAGGACAGGGTTCGCCTTGCGCATGCCATCCTTGAACGCCAGGTTCGCGGCCAGCTTGAACGCGAGTTCGGACGAGTCGACGTCGTGGTACGAACCATCGAACAGCGTAACCTTGATATCCACCACCGGGAAGCCCGCGAGCACGCCATTGTTCAGCGACTCGATGAGGCCCTTCTCCACGGCAGGGATGAATTCGCGCGGCACGGTACCCCCCTTGATCGCATCGACGAATTCAAAACCTTTACCCGCCTCGTTCGGCTCCATCTTGATCCAGACGTGGCCATACTGACCTTTACCGCCGGACTGCTTGGCATGCTTGCCTTCCTGCTCGACGGACTTGCGAATCGCCTCACGATACGCCACCTGCGGCGCGCCGACGTTGGCCTCGACGCCAAACTCGCGCCGCATGCGGTCGACCAGGATTTCAAGGTGCAACTCACCCATGCCCGAGATGATGGTCTGACCCGACTCTTCATCCGTGCGCACACGGAACGACGGGTCTTCCTGCGCCAGACGGCCCAGCGCGATACCCATCTTTTCCTGGTCGGCCTTGGTTTTCGGCTCCACCGCCACGTGAATCACCGGTTCCGGGAATTCCATACGCTCAAGCGTGATCGGGGCAGCCAAATCGCACAGCGTATCGCCGGTCGTGACATCCTTCAGGCCGACCGCAGCAGCGATGTCGCCCGCGCGCACTTCCTTGATCTCTTCACGCTGGTTGGCATGCATCTGCAGAATGCGGCCGATGCGCTCCTTGCGTCCTTTGACCGGGTTGTAGATCGTGTCACCCGAGTTCACCACACCTGAATAGACGCGGAAGAAAATCAGCTGGCCGACATAGGGGTCGGTCGCGATCTTGAACGCCAGCGCCGAGAACTTCTCGTCATCGGCCGCCAGGCGCTGACCCTCTTCGCCGCTCTCAAGCTCACCCTTGACCGGCGGAATATCGGTGGGCGCCGGCATCAACTCGATCACCTTGTCGAGCATCGCCTGCACACCCTTGTTCTTGAACGCAGTACCGCACATCATCGGCACGATTTCGCTGGCGATGGTGCGCGCACGCAGACCGGCGAGAATATCCGCCTCGGAGAGATCACCCTCTTCGAGATACTTGTTCATCAAGTCCTCGGACGACTCGGCAGCCGCTTCGACCATGGCCTCACGCCACTTCTTGCAGGTGTCCAGCAGATCGGCCGGGATGTCACGCAGCTCGAACTTCATGCCCTGGCTGGCCTCATCCCAGTAGATCGCCTTCATCTTGACCAGATCGACCACACCCTCGAACTTGTCTTCCGCACCGATCGGCACCTGGACCGGAACCGGATTGGCCTTCAGGCGCGCACGCATCTGCTCGTAGACCTTGAAGAAGTCAGCACCGGAACGGTCCATCTTGTTGACGAAGGCCAGACGCGGCACACCGTACTTGTTGGCCTGACGCCAGACGGTTTCAGACTGCGGCTGCACGCCGCCCACGGCGCAGTAGACCATGCAGGCACCGTCCAGCACGCGCATCGAGCGCTCCACCTCGATGGTAAAGTCGACGTGCCCCGGCGTGTCGATGATGTTGATGCGATGCTCAGGGAATTTGCCATCCATCCCGCGCCAGAAGCAGGTGGTCGCCGCGGAGGTAATGGTGATGCCACGCTCCTGCTCCTGCTCCATCCAGTCCATGGTCGCGGCACCGTCGTGCACTTCACCGATCTTGTGGGACTTGCCGGTGTAGAACAGGATGCGCTCGGTGGTGGTGGTCTTGCCGGCGTCAATATGGGCCGAAATGCCGATATTGCGATAGCGTTCAATAGGAGTAGTGCGTGCCACGTTAGTTACCTGCCAATCAATACGTTGGGTTTAGAAGCGGAAATGCGAGAAGGCCTTGTTGGCTTCTGCCATGCGGTGCACTTCCTCGCGCTTCTTCACGGCACCGCCACGACCCTCGGCCGCATCCAGCAGTTCGCCGGCCAGGCGGGCGCCCATGGACTTCTCGCCGCGCTTGCGTGCAGCATCCTTCAGCCAGCGCATGGCCAGCGCGGTACGACGGCTCGAACGCACCTCGACCGGCACCTGGTAGTTGGCGCCGCCAACGCGACGGCTCTTCACCTCGACCAGCGGGCGGGCATTGTTCAGCGCAGTGCTGAACACCTCCAGCGGATCCTTGCCGGACTTGCTGGAAATCTGCTCGAACGCGCCGTAGACGATACGCTCGGCAACGGATTTCTTGCCGCTGGACATGACGACGTTCATGAATTTCGAAACCTCCTGATTGCCGAATTTCGGATCAGGCAGGATTTCACGCTTGGGGACTTCGCGACGACGGGGCATGGTTCTTCAGCCTCTCAAAATTAAGCTTTTTTCGGACGCTTTGCGCCGTACTTCGAGCGCGACTGCTTCCGGTCTTTCACGCCAGCCGTATCCAGGCTGCCGCGGACAGTGTGGTAGCGCACACCCGGCAAATCCTTCACACGACCACCACGCACCAGCACCACCGAGTGCTCCTGCAGGTTGTGACCTTCGCCACCGATGTAGCTGATGACCTCGAAGCCACTGGTGAGCTTGACCTTGCAGACCTTGCGCAAGGCGGAGTTCGGTTTCTTGGGCGTCGTGGTGTACACGCGGGTGCACACGCCACGACGTTGCGGGCAGGCCTTCAGGGCCGGAACCTTGCTCTTTTCCACCGGCGCCTGACGCGGCTTGCGGATCAGCTGGTTAATGGTTGGCATGTCAAAAATTCCGAAAAATTAAGTAAGCGTATCGTTTCTAAAACAAGCGGGACGGCGCCGACCGCATTCTTAAGCGGTGCCGTCCCGGGCTACAGTCCAGCGCTCGCCGGCACACGGATGGCCGGAAAAAGACGCGTGATTCTAGGGGAGAGCCCCCCCTCTGTCAAGCCACCTCCTGATTTTCGCTGGGGTTGGCTTCCCCGCCTTCGATCAGGTGCGCAGCCCCCAGATCTTCCCCGGCAGCCTGGCGGCGACGGGTGTTGTGGTAGGCCAGGCCGCTGCCGGCGGGGATCAGGCGGCCGACGATCACGTTTTCCTTCAGGCCGCGCAGTTCGTCCTTCTTGCCCATGATGGCCGCTTCGGTCAGCACGCGCGTGGTTTCCTGGAAGGACGCCGCGGAAATGAAGGAATCGGTCGACAGCGACGCCTTGGTGATGCCGAGCAGGATCGGGTCGTAGCTGGCCGGCTCCTTGCCCGCCGCCGCCATCTCGTCGTTGATCTGCAGCACTTCGGAGCGTTCGATCTGCTCGCCGGGGATGAGGCCGGTGTCGCCCGGATCGGCCACGGTGACGCGACGCAGCATCTGCCGCACGATCACCTCGATGTGCTTGTCGTTGATCTTCACGCCCTGCAGCCGGTAGACGTCCTGCACCTCGTCGGTGATGTAGCGCGCCAGCGCCTCGACGCCCTGCAGGCGCAGGATGTCGTGCGGATCGACCGGACCGTCGACGATCATTTCGCCCTTCTGGACGATCTGGCCGTCGTGCGCGGTAACGTGCTTTTCCTTGGTAATCAGGTACTCGTGCGCGACGCCGTCCAGGTCGGTGATGACCAGACGCTGCTTGCCCTTGGTGTCCTTGCCGAACGACACCGTGCCGGTGACTTCCGCCAGCACGCCGGCATCCTTCGGCGAACGCGCCTCGAACAGCTCGGCCACGCGCGGCAGACCGCCGGTGATGTCACGGGTCTTCGAGGTTTCCTGCGGGATACGCGCGAGCACGTCACCGACCGCCACGTCCTGGCCGTCCTTCACGGTGATGATCGAGCCGATCTGGAAGGTAATGTTGACGACGGTGTCGGTGCCGGCGATCTTGATCTCGTTGCCGGACTCGTCCAGCAGCTTGACCTGCGGACGCACGCCCTTGGAACCGGCTTTGCGCTTGGGGTCGATGACGACGAGAGTGGACAGGCCGGTGACGTCGTCGACCTGCTTGGCCACGGTGACGCCCTCTTCGACGTTCTCGAAGCGGACGCGGCCAGCGTACTCGGTGATGATCGGACGGGTATGCGGATCCCAGGTAGCCAGCACGGCGCCGGCCTTGATCTTGGCGCCATCGGTCACCATCAGGGTGGCGCCATACGGCACCTTGTGGCGCTCGCGCTCGCGGCCGCTGTCGTCGGCGATGATGAATTCGCCGCTGCGCGAAATGGCCACCAGCTCCTTGCGCGCGTTGGTGACGTAGCGCATGGCGGCAGTGTACTGCACGGTACCGTTGGACTTCGCCTCCAGCTGGCTTGCCGCAGCGGCACGCGAGGCTGCACCACCGATGTGGAAGGTCCGCATGGTGAGCTGGGTGCCCGGCTCACCGATCGACTGCGCGGCGATCACGCCGACCGCTTCGCCGACGTTGACCAGGTAGCCGCGGCCGAGATCGCGGCCGTAGCACTTGGCGCACAGGCCGTAGCGGGTTTCGCAGGTCAGCGGGGTGCGCACGCGCACCTCATCGATGCCGAGTGCCTCGATCGTGTCGACCACATCCTCGGACAGCAGGGTACCGGCTTCGTACACGGTTTCCTGGGTTTCGGGATTGATAATGTCGCTCGCAGCCACGCGGCCGAGAATCCGCTCGCGCAGCGCTTCGACCACCTCGCCGCCTTCGACCAGCGCCTTCACGGCAAGACCGTTCTTGGTGCCGCAATCGTCTTCCACCACCACCAGATCCTGCGTCACGTCGACCAGACGGCGCGTCAGGTAGCCGGAGTTCGCGGTCTTCAGCGCGGTATCCGCCAGACCCTTGCGCGCGCCGTGGGTCGAGATGAAGTACTGCAGCATGTTCAGGCCTTCACGGAAGTTCGCCGTGATCGGGGTCTCGATGATGGAGCCGTCCGGCTTCGCCATCAGGCCGCGCATGCCGGCCAGCTGGCGGATCTGCGCGGCGGAACCGCGGGCGCCGGAGTCGGCCATCATGTAGATCGCGTTGAACGACTCCTGGGTGACTTCCTTGCCAGTGCGGTCCTTGACCTTCTCGCCGCCGAGCTGGCCCATCATCGCCTTGGCCACGGCGTCGCCGGCGCGGCCCCAGATGTCGACGACCTTGTTGTAGCGCTCGCCCTGCGTCACGAGACCCGAGGTGTACTGCGACTCGATCTCTTTGACCTCGGCTTCGGCCGCGCCCAGGATCTGGTCCTTCTCGCCCGGGATCAGCATGTCCTTGATCGCGATCGACATGCCGGCACGCGTCGCGAACGTGAAGCCGGTGTACATCAGCTTGTCGGCGAAGATCACCGTTTCGCGCAGGCCGCAGCGACGGAAGCTGGCGTTGATCAGCTTGGAGATTTCCTTCTTCTTCAACGCCTTGTCGACGAAGCTGAACGGCAGCCCCGGCGGCAGGATTTCGGACAGCAGCGCACGGCCGAGCGTCGTCTCGACGCGCTTGATCGCCTCGACGCGGTTCTTGTGCTCGTCCAGCGTCACTTCCTTGATGCGCACCGTCACACGCGCATGCAGCTCGGCTTCGCGGTTGTCGTAGGCGCGGCGCGCTTCGGTGACGTCGGCGAACATCATGCCTTCGCCCTTGGCGTTGATCTTCTCGCGCGTCATGTAGTACAGGCCCAGCACGATGTCCTGCGACGGCACGATGATCGGCTCGCCGTTGGCAGGCGACAGCACGTTGTTCGACGCCAGCATCAGCGTGCGGGCCTCGGCCTGCGCTTCCAGCGACAGCGGCACGTGGACGGCCATCTGGTCGCCGTCGAAGTCCGCGTTGAACGCCGCGCACACCAGCGGGTGCAGCTGGATCGCCTTGCCTTCGATCAGCACCGGCTCGAACGCCTGGATGCCCAGGCGGTGCAGCGTCGGCGCACGGTTCAGCATCACCGGGTGCTCGCGGATGACCTCTTCCAGCAGATCCCACACGATCGGTTCTTCGTCTTCCACCATCTTCTTGGCGGCCTTGATCGTGGTCGCCAGCCCCAGCACTTCGAGGCGGTTGAAGATGAAGGGCTTGAACAGCTCCAGCGCCATCTTCTTCGGCAGGCCGCACTGGTGCAGCTTCAGGGTCGGACCCACCACGATGACCGAACGGCCCGAGTAGTCGACGCGCTTGCCCAGCAGGTTCTGGCGGAAACGACCGCTCTTGCCCTTGATCATGTCGGCCAGCGACTTCAGCGGACGCTTGTTGGCGCCGGTCATCGCCTTGCCGCGACGGCCGTTATCGAGCAGCGAGTCGACGGCTTCCTGCAGCATGCGCTTCTCGTTGCGCACGATGATTTCCGGCGCCTTCAGTTCGAGCAGGCGCTTCAAGCGGTTGTTGCGGTTGATGACGCGGCGGTACAGGTCGTTGAGGTCGGAGGTCGCGAAGCGGCCGCCGTCCAGCGGCACCAGCGGGCGCAGTTCGGGCGGCAGCACCGGCAGCACTTCGAGGATCATCCACTCGGGCTTGATGCCCGACTTCTGGAAGCCCTCGAGAATCTTCAGGCGCTTCGACAGCTTCTTGATCTTGGTGTCCGAGGTGGTGCCGTTGAGTTCCGCATGCAGCTTTTCAACCTCGGAATGCAGGTCGATCGAACGCAGCAGTTCGCGCACGCCCTCGGCGCCCATCAGGGCCTTGAACTCGTCGCCGTACTCTTCCAGCTTGGCGAGGTAGTCTTCCTCGGTCAGCAGCTGGCCGCGGTTGAGCGGGGTCATGCCGGGCTCGACGACGACGAAGCCTTCGAAGTAGAGCACGCGCTCGATGTCGCGCAGCGTCATGTCGAGCACCATGCCCAGACGGCTCGGCAGGCTCTTCAGGAACCAGATGTGGGCGACCGGGCTGGCCAGCTCGATGTGGCCCATGCGCTCGCGGCGCACCTTGGACAGCGTGACTTCGACGCCGCACTTTTCGCAGATCACGCCGCGGTGCTTCAGGCGCTTGTACTTGCCGCACAGGCACTCGTAATCCTTGACCGGGCCGAAGATCTTGGCGCAGAACAGGCCGTCGCGTTCAGGCTTGAAGGTACGGTAGTTGATGGTCTCCGGCTTCTTCACCTCGCCGTACGACCAGGAGCGGATTTTCTCCGGCGACGCCAGGCCGATCTTGATGGCGTCGAACTCTTCCTCGTGGGTGGCCTGCTTGAATAGATCCAACAGTGCTTTCATGGCTGTGTCCTCACCCCTAAATTAATAACGTTCCAGATCGATGTCGATGCCCAGCGAGCGGATTTCCTTCACCAGCACGTTGAAGGACTCGGGCATGCCGGCTTCGATCTTGTGGTCGCCCTTGACGATGTTCTCGTACACCTTGGTACGGCCGTTCACGTCGTCGGACTTCACGGTCAGCATTTCCTGCAGCACGTAGGAGGCGCCGTAGGCTTCCAGCGCCCACACTTCCATTTCGCCGAAGCGCTGGCCGCCGAACTGCGCCTTGCCGCCCAGCGGCTGCTGGGTGACCAGCGAGTACGGGCCGGTGGAACGCGCATGCATCTTGTCGTCGACCAGGTGATGCAGCTTCAGCACGTGCTTGTAGCCGACCGTGACCTGGCGGTCGAAGGCTTCGCCGGTGCGGCCGTCGTACAGCGTGACCTGGCCGCCTTCGGGCAGCCCGGCGAGCGTCAGCATGCGGCGGATCTCCTCTTCCGAGGCGCCGTCGAACACCGGCGACGCGAACGGCACGCCCTTGGTCAGATTGCGCCCGAGCTCGATGATCTCGTCGTCGGTGAAGCTGTCGAGTTCTTCCGCCTTGCCCGACTGGTTGTAGATTTCCTTGAAGAAATGGCGCAGGTCCTTCACCAGCGTCTTGGTCTGTGCCGCCAGCATCTGGCCAATCTTCTCGCCGAGGCCCTTGGACGCCCAGCCGAGGTGGGTTTCCAGAATCTGGCCGACGTTCATACGCGACGGCACGCCGAGCGGGTTCAGCACGATGTCGACCGGGCGGCCGTCGGCCATGAAGGGCATGTCTTCGACCGGGACGATCTTCGAAACCACACCCTTGTTGCCGTGGCGGCCGGCCATCTTGTCGCCGGGCTGCAGGCGGCGCTTGACCGCCAGGTAGACCTTGACCATCTTCTGCACGCCGGGCGGCAGTTCGTCACCGGCGGTGAGCTTCTTCTTCTTCTCCTCGAACATCGCGTCGAACTCGACGCGCTTCTGCGTGAGGCTGTCCTTCAGCGCCTCGACCTGGCGGCTGGCCTCGTCGTCGGCGAGACGGATGTCGAACCAGTCGTGGCGGTTGAGCGACTCCAGGTAATCCTTCGTCACCTTGCTGCCCTTGGCGAGCTTCTTCGGACCGCCGTTGGCGACCTTCAGGTGCAGCAGCTTCTCGAGACGCTGGAAGGTGTCGTCCTCGACGATGCGCATGCGGTCGGTGAGGTCCTTCTTGTATTCGGCGAGCTGGGTGTCGATGATCGACTGCGCGCGTTTGTCGCGTTCGATGCCTTCGCGGGTGAACACCTGCACGTCGATGACCACACCCGACATGCCCGACGGCACCTTGAGCGAAGTGTCCTTCACGTCGCTGGCCTTCTCGCCGAAGATCGCGCGCAGCAGCTTCTCTTCCGGCGTCAGCTGGGTCTCGCCCTTGGGCGTGACCTTGCCGACCAGCACGTCACCGGCCTCGACTTCGGCGCCGATCGCGATGATGCCCGACTCGTCCAGGCGCGACAGCTGGCGCTCGGCGAGGTTGGAGATGTCGCGGGTGATTTCCTCGGGACCGAGCTTGGTGTCGCGCGCGACGACCGACAGTTCCTCGATATGGATCGAGGTGTAGCGGTCCTCGGCGACGACCTTCTCGTTGATCAGGATCGAGTCTTCGAAGTTGTAGCCGTTCCACGGCATGAAGGCGACCAGCATGTTCTGGCCCAGCGCGAGTTCGCCCATGTCGGTCGATGCGCCGTCGGCGATCACGTCGCCGCGGGCGATGACGTCGCCCACCTTCACCAGCGGACGCTGGTTGATGTTGGTGTTCTGGTTGGAACGGGTGTACTTGATCAGCGAATAGATGTCGACGCCGACTTCGCCCGCACGCGCTTCTTCGTCGTTGACGCGGATCACGATACGGCCGGCGTCGATATAGTCGACCACACCGCCGCGATGCGCCGTCACCACCGTGCCGGAGTCCACGGCGGCGGTACGCTCGATGCCGGTGCCGACGAAGGGCTTCTCGGGGCGCAGGCAAGGCACGGCCTGACGCTGCATGTTCGAGCCCATCAGCGCGCGGTTGGCGTCGTCGTGCTCGAGGAAGGGGATCAGCGAGGCGGCGACCGACACGATCTGCGCCGGCGCCACGTCCATGTACTCGATGCGGTCAGGAGCCGACAGCGTGAATTCGTTCTTGTAGCGACAGGAAACCAGATCGTCCTTGAACTTGCCCTTGGCGTCGAGTTCGGCGTTGGCCTGCGCGATCACGAATTTGGACTCCTCGATCGCCGACAGGTACTCGATCTCGTCGGTCACCTTGTTGTTGACCACTTTCCGGTACGGCGTCTCGATGAAGCCGTACCAGTTGGTGCGCGCGAACAGCGCGAGCGAGTTGATCAGGCCGATGTTCGGGCCTTCCGGCGTTTCGATCGGGCAGACCCGGCCGTAGTGCGTCGGGTGCACGTCGCGCACCTCGAAACCGGCGCGCTCGCGGGTCAGGCCGCCCGGGCCCAGCGCCGAGACGCGGCGCTTGTGGGTAATCTCCGACAGCGGGTTGGTCTGGTCCATGAACTGCGACAGCTGCGACGAACCGAAGAACTCCTTGATCGCGGCCGACACCGGCTTGGCGTTGATCAGGTCGTGCGGCATCAGGTTGTCGGATTCGGCCTGCGAGAGACGCTCGCGCACCGCGCGCTCGACGCGCACCAGACCGGCGCGGAACTGGTTCTCGGCGAGTTCGCCGACCGAACGCACACGGCGGTTGCCGAGGTGGTCGATGTCGTCGATCTCGCCGCGGCCGTTCCTGAGCTCGACCAGGATCTTGATCACGGCGACGATGTCTTCGGTCGACAGCGTGCCGGCGCCGGTCAGTTCGTCGCGACCGATGCGGCGGTTGAACTTCATGCGGCCGACGGCCGACAGGTCGTAGCGCTCTTCGCTGAAGAACAGGTTGACGAACAGCGCGTTGACGGCGTCTTCCGTGGGCGGCTCGCCCGGACGCATCATGCGGTAGATCGCCACCTTGGCGGCGTATTCGTCGGTGGTGTCGTCGGTGCGCAGCGTCTGCGAGATGAAGGCGCCGTGGTCGAGGTCGTTGGTGTAGAGCGTCTGGAACTTGTCGATGCCGGCGGCAGCCAGCTTCTTCAGCAGTTCCTCGGTGATCTCGTCGTTGGCACGCGCGACCAGTTCGCCGGTGCCCTTGTCGACGACGTCGTGCGCCAGCACGCGGCCGACCACGAACTCGCCCGGCACCGCCCATTTCTTGACGCCGGCGGCGTCGAGTTCGCGGATGTGCTTGGCAGTGATGCGCTTGTCCTTGGCGACGATGACGTGGTCATCCTTGCCGCAGATGTCGAAGCGCGCGATTTCGCCGCGCAGGCGTTCCGGAACCAGCTCGAACTGGATGCCCTGGGTGTTGATGTAGAAGGTGTCCTTGGCGAAGAACGCGTCGAGAATGCTCTCGGGCGTGTAGCCGAGCGCCTTCAGCAGGATGGTCACCGGCATCTTGCGGCGGCGGTCGACACGGAAGAACAGGATGTCCTTGGCGTCGAACTCGAAGTCGAGCCACGAGCCGCGATAGGGAATCACGCGCGCCGAGAACAGCAGCTTGCCCGAGCTGTGGGTCTTGCCGCGGTCATGTTCGAAGAACACGCCGGGCGAGCGGTGCAGCTGCGACACGATGACGCGCTCGGTGCCGTTGATGACGAAGGAGCCGGTCGGGGTCATGAGCGGAATCTCGCCCATGTAGACTTCCTGCTCCTTGACTTCCTTGATGGTCGGCTTGGACGCTTCCTTGTCCATGATGACCAGGCGCACCTTGGCGCGCAACGGTGCGCAGAAGGTCAGGCCGCGCTGCTGGCATTCCTTGATGTCGAACACAGGCTCGCCCAGCGAGTAGTTCACGTATTCGAGGCGCGCGTTGCCGCTGTGGCTGACGATCGGGAAGATCGAGGTGAAGGCTGCCTGCAGGCCTTCGTTCAGGCGCTCGTCGCGCGAGCGGCCTTCCTGCAGGAAGGCGCGATAGGATTCAAGCTGGGTCGCCAGAAGAAACGGCACCGGAAGGGTGTTGGTCCGGCTGGCAAAGCTCTTGCGCAGACGTTTTTTCTCGGTAAAGGTGTAAGCCATGGGGTCTCCTTGACGATCAGGGGCGAACGGGCACGTGAGGTGCGGCCTGCGCTATGTAAGGCACACGCAAAAAGCAAACGACCCGGAAGCCGTAACCGGGTTCCGGGTATTTGCTGCTTGCGTCTGCCGCGGGTTTCCCCGCAGCGTCCGAACGAGTCGAATAGGTCACCGGAATGAGACGGCGCGCTTGCGCGCACCGCCCAAAACACCGTTGACTTACTTGACTTCGACGGTGGCGCCTGCTTCTTCCAGCTGCTTCTTCAGCGCGTCGGCGTCGGCCTTGGCGATGCCTTCCTTCACGGCCTTGGGTGCGCCGTCGACCAGATCCTTGGCTTCCTTCAGGCCCAGGCCGGTGGCCGCACGCACGACCTTGATGACTTCCACTTTCTTCTCGCCAGCGGAGGCCAGGACCACGGTGAACTCGGTCTGCTCTTCGGCAGCAGCGGCAGCACCGCCGCCGGCAGCCGGGGCAGCCACGGCCACCGCGGCGGCAGCGGCGGAAACGCCGAACTTCTCTTCCATTTCCTTGATGAGCTCGGACAGCTCGAGGACGGTCATGTTGGCGATGGCGTCCAGAATGTCAGCTTTTGCAACAGCCATGTTTGTTACTCCTGTCAAATGTGCTTCAGATTAAAAAAACAATATCGTCGGTTCGGTTGCCGGCAGACCGCGCCACCCTGATGGGCAGCTTAGGCAGCCTGCTTGTCGCGCACCGCGGCGAGGCCACGCACGAATTTGGTCGGCACTTCGTTGAGCGTGCGGACAAATTGCGCGATCGGGGCCTGCATGGTGCCCAAGAGCTTGGACAGCAGTTCTTCGCGGCTGGGCATGCTGGCCAGATTCCCCACGTCCTTGGCAGACATGACGAAGTTGGGCATGGCACCGGCCTTGACGACGAACTTGTCGTTGGTCTTGGCGAATTCGTGCATCACCTTGGCAGCCGCCACGGGATCCTTGGAGATACCGTAGGCAAGCGGGCCGACCAGCTGGTCGGAAATGCCTGCAAACGGCGTATCCGCGATCGCGCGACGCACCAGCGTGTTCTTCAACACGCGCAGATAGACACCTTCCTTGCGCGCCTTCGCACGCAACAGGGTCATGTTTTCCACGGTGATGCCACGATACTCGGCAACGACAACCGTCTGGGCGGCTGCAACCTGTGCAGCAACCTCGGCAACGACGGCTTTCTTTTCTTCAAGATTCAGACTCAAGGTCTTACCTCCTTCTCAGTTACGGGGCGTTGCCCGCCCCGGCTGGCGACCTTGACAGGAAAATCCTGCTGGGGAACGCCATCTGCGTAGGTTCCGACTGGCGAAGAACAGAGGATGAGACATCACCCACTCCCCGTTCGCCGGAATTAAACCCTCGCGGGTGCCTACGGTCTTTGACAACCCGCCAGCCCAACTGCGCCGGCGGCCCAAAGTTCGCTTGGACAGCCCCTTCCCGGAGCCGCCCGAAATCACATCACGCGTTGACGCTGGCCTGGTCGACGCGCACACCCACGCCCATGGTCGAGGAGACCGACAGGCGCTTGAAGTAGATACCCTTGGAACTCGCCGGCTTGGCGCGCTGCAGCGCATCCAGCAGGGCGACCAGGTTCTCTTTCAGGTCGTCGACGCTGAACGAGGCGCGGCCGATGGTGCAGTGCACGATACCGCCTTTGTCGGTGCGGTACTGCACCTGACCGGCTTTGGCGTTCTTTACGGCGCCGACCACGTCGGGCGACACGGTGCCGACCTTCGGGTTCGGCATCAGGCCGCGCGGACCGAGAATCTGGCCGAGCTGACCGACCACGCGCATCGCGTCGGGGGTGGCAATCACCACGTCGAAGTCCATCTTGCCGGCCTTGATCTCGGCGGCGAGGTCGTCAAAGCCGACCACGTCGGCACCGGCGTCACGCGCCTTCTGCGCATTGTCGCCCTGGGCAAACACGGCGACGCGAACGGTCTTGCCGATGCCCTTGGGCAGCACCACCGCGCCACGCACCATCTGATCGGATTTGCGCGCGTCGACGCCGAGGTTGACGGCGACGTCGATCGACTCGTCGAACTTGGCGGTCGCGGTTTCCTTGACCAGTTGCAGGGCATCCGCCACCGCATAATTGCGGGTGCGGTCGATCTTCTCTTTCAGCGCGCGCAGGCGCTTGGATGCGTTAGCCATGTCAGACTCCCTCCACGATGATGCCCATGGAACGGGCGGTGCCGGCGATGGTGCGCACGGCCGCGTCCATGTCGGCCGCGGTCAGGTCGGGTTCCTTGGTCTTGGCGATTTCTTCCAGCTGGGCGCGGGTGATGGTGCCCACCTTGTCGAGGTGCGGCTTCGCGCTGCCCTTGTCGAGCTTGATCGCCTTCTTGATCAGCACGGTCGCGGGCGGCGTCTTCATGATGAAGGTGAAGCTCTTGTCCGCGAACGCAGTGATCACGACCGGAATCGGCAGACCGGGCTCCATGCCCTGGGTCTTGGCATTGAACGCCTTGCAGAATTCCATGATGTTCAGGCCGCGCTGACCGAGCGCAGGACCGATGGGGGGCGACGGGTTGGCTTTACCCGCCGGCACTTGCAGCTTGATATAGCCGACAATCTTCTTTGCCATGATGGCTCCTTAACGTGAGTACCAGCGCGCTTTCGGTTGCCCTACTTGCGCTCCTCTCCGGTTGCCCGGACTTTACTTCCGATTCCCGCCGGGCGGGAATCAGCTCTTCTCGACCTGGCCGAAGCCCAGCTCGACGGGCGTCGCACGCCCGAAAATCATCACCGACACGCGCAGCTTGCTCTTGTCGTAGTTCACTTCTTCGACGTTGCCGTTGAAGTCGGTGAACGGACCGTCGATCACGCGCACCGTCTCGCCCACTTCGAACAGGATCTTGGGCTTGGGCTTTTCCACGCCCTCGCGCATCTGATCCATGATCGCCTGCACTTCCTTCTCGGAAATGGGCGCCGGCTTCGTCGCCGTGCCGCCGACGAAGCCGGTGACCTTGGGCGTACTCTTCACCAGGTGCCAGGTGTCGTCGTCCATCTCCATCTGCACCAGCACGTAGCCGGGGAAGAACTTGCGTTCGGCGGTCTTCTTCTGCCCCGCCTTCATTTCCACCACTTCCTCGACCGGAACCAGGATCTCGCCGAAGCGATCCTTCATGCCGGCACGCTCGACGCGCTCGGCCAGGTTGCGCGCGACGCTTTTCTCGAAGCCGGAGTAGGCATGAACCACATACCACCGCATACTCAACTCCCCTGTCCCAAGGCCAGCTTCACCAGCCACATCAAAATGCCGTCGACCGCCCACAGAAACAGCGCCATCACCACCACGAAGGCCATGACGATACCCGTCATCTGAACGGTCTCCTTGCGCGTCGGCCAGACAACCTTCCTGGCCTCGTCACGCGAATCCTGCGCGAAACGGAAGAACTGCTTGCCGGGCGCCGACAGACCGGCAACCACGCCAGCCAACACCAGACCCGCTACGACGGACAGCACGCGCACCACGGTCGGCGCGTCCGCAAAAAAATAAAAGCCAGCCACCCCTGCGATGACCAGCAATACCGCTATCAGCAGCTTGATTTTGTCAGCCATGAATGCTGTGCGCCTTGCGGCTTATCCTGTGGCAGGCCAAGAGGGTCTCGAACCCCCAACCTTCGGTTTTGGAGACCGACGCTCTACCAATTGAGCTATTGGCCTGTATTACCTGAAGCCGCTTATCCAGGGCCGGACGGCCGCATGCATGACGCCCGTCCGGCCCTGCGGCCAAAGCCTTACTCTTCGATCTTGGCCACGACGCCGGCGCCGACGGTACGGCCGCCTTCGCGGATGGCAAAACGCAGACCTTCGTCCATGGCGATCGGGGCGATCAGCGAGACCTTGATGCTGACGTTGTCGCCAGGCATCACCATCTCGGTGCCCGCCGGCAGTTCGATCGAGCCGGTGACGTCGGTGGTGCGGAAGTAGAACTGCGGACGGTAGCCGTTGAAGAACGGGGTGTGACGACCCCCCTCGTCTTTCGACAGCACGTAGATCTCGGCGCTGAACTTGGTGTGCGGCTTGATGCTGCCGGGCTTGGCCAGAACCTGGCCACGCTCGACTTCTTCACGCTTGGTGCCGCGCAGCAGGACGCCGACGTTGTCGCCCGCCTGACCCTGGTCGAGCAGCTTCCTGAACATTTCGACGCCGGTGCAGGTGGTCTTCAGGGTGGGCTTGATGCCGACGATTTCGATCTCTTCGCCAACCTTGATGATGCCGCGCTCGACACGACCGGTGACGACGGTGCCGCGACCGGAAATGGAGAAGACGTCTTCGACAGGCATCAGGAAGGGACGGTCGATGGCGCGCTCGGGCTCGGGGATGTAGCTGTCAAGGGCGTCGGCCAGCTTGAAGATGCTGGGCTCGCCGATGTCGCTCTGGTCGCCTTCGAGGGCCTTGAGGGCGGAACCGATGATGATGGGGGTGTCGTCGCCGGGGAAGTCGTACTTGGACAGCAGCTCACGGATTTCCATTTCGACGAGCTCGAGCAGTTCGGCGTCGTCGACCATGTCGGCCTTGTTCATGTAGACGATGATGTACGGGACGCCGACCTGACGGGCGAGCAGGATGTGCTCGCGGGTCTGGGGCATGGGACCGTCGGCGGCAGACACGACAAGGATGGCGCCGTCCATCTGGGCAGCACCGGTAATCATGTTCTTGACGTAGTCGGCGTGACCCGGGCAGTCGACGTGGGCGTAGTGACGCTTCTCGGTCTCGTACTCGACGTGCGCGGTGTTGATGGTGATGCCGCGCGCCTTCTCTTCGGGCGAGCTGTCGATCTCGTCGTACTTCTTCGCAGCACCGCCAAACTTCTTCGCCAGAATGGTGGTGATCGCCGCGGTCAAGGTGGTCTTGCCGTGGTCAACGTGTCCAATGGTGCCAACGTTTACGTGCGGCTTGGTCCGCTCGAATTTTTCCTTAGCCATTTCAAGTACCCCTCAAATTTGCACAAGTAATGATGCGACGACTCTGACAACTACTCATTCACGGGTGCGCCACCCTATCAAACCGGCGACACCAAGAAAACTGGTGCCCATGGGCAGGATTGAACTGCCGACCTCTCCCTTACCAAGGGAGTGCTCTGCCACTGAGCTACATGGGCTTCGGACTTACGACAACTAAATAAGCCCACTCAAAAACTGGAGCGGGTGAAGGGAATCGAACCCTCGTCTTAAGCTTGGAAGGCTTCAGCTCTACCATTGAGCTACACCCGCTGAGCCAAACAACAACAAGGGGCAGGCCATGGCTGTAAACCGCTCAAGCGTCAGCAACCACGCTCCTCCCGCTTCGCCCTGCTCCTACTGCAAAACTGGTGGTGGGGGAAGGATTCGAACCTTCGAAGGCAGAGCCGTCAGATTTACAGTCTGATCCCTTTGACCGCTCGGGAACCCCACCCAAACGAAGCGCGAGATTATAGGGGGCCTGCAGACCGACTGTCAAACCCCTTTGCCGCAAAAACTCCGCTTATTTACACGTTGAACAGGAAATTCATGACATCGCCGTCCTTCACGACGTATTCCTTGCCCTCGGCGCGCATCTTGCCGGCCTCCTTGGCACCCTGCTCGCCCTTGCAGGCGATGAAATCCTCGAACGCGATCGTCTGCGCGCGGATGAAGCCGCGCTCGAAATCGGTGTGGATGACGCCGGCCGCCTGCGGCGCGGTGTCGCCCTTGTGAATGGTCCAGGCACGCACCTCCTTGACCCCGGCGGTGAAGTAGGTCTGCAGGCCGAGCAGATCGTAGGCGGCACGGATCAGGCGGTTCAGCCCCGGCTCGTCCCAACCCAGTTCCTTCAGGTACTCCACCCGGTCCTCCGGCGACAGCTCCTGCAGCTCGGCCTCGAGCGCCGCGCACACTGGAACGACCGGCGCGCCCTCTTTCTCGGCAAACGCCTTCAGCGCGTCGAGCATGGGGTTGTCGTGGAAGCCGTCCTCGCTGACGTTGGCGACATACAGCGTCGGCTTGACCGTCATCAGGCACAGCGGCTTGATCGCCGCCAGACCTTCGGCGTCGAGACCGGCCGCGCGCGCCGGACGACCCTCGTTCAGCGTGGCGACGACCGGTTTCAGCGCGGCGACCATTTTCTGCGCCTCCTTGTCGCCGGCGCGCGCCGGCTTTTCAAAGCGCGCCAGCGCCTTTTCGGCGCTTGCGAGGTCAGCGAGCGCCAACTCGGTGGCGATGGTTTCGACGTCGGAGAGCGGATCGACCTTGCCGGCGACGTGGATCACGTTTTCGTTGTGAAAGCAGCGCACCACATGGCAGATCGCGTCGGTTTCGCGGATGTTGGCGAGAAACTGGTTGCCCAGGCCCTCGCCCTTGGAGGCGCCGGCGACCAGGCCCGCGATGTCGACGAATTCGACGATCGCCGGCACCACCTTCTGCGGATTGATGATTTCGGCCAGCTGCGCCAGCCGCGCATCGGGCACTTCGACCACGCCGGTGTTCGGCTCGATGGTACAGAACGGATAGTTTTCCGCCGCGATGCCCGCCTGGGTCAGCGCGTTGAAGAGGGTGGATTTTCCGACGTTGGGCAGGCCAACGATGCCGCATTTGAGGCTCATGGGGATTCCTGGGGCTAGGGGCTAGGGGCTAGGGGCTAGGGGCTAGGGGCTTGGTATTGGCGCGCTGGGTGGCGGCGTTCCACTCACCCCGCTCGATCAGCGGCATGAGGTCGAGCGCGCGCTCGATGGCCGCGTCGATCTCGACCTGTTCCTCGCGGCGCGGCGGTTTCAGCACGTAGTTCACCACCTCGTTGCGATCGCCCGGGTGGCCGATGCCGATGCGCAACCGCCAGTAGTCCTGGGTGCCGAGGTGCGAGGTGATGTCCTTGAGGCCGTTGTGGCCGCCCATGCCGCCGCCGAACTTGAGGCGCAGCTGGCCGGGCGGGATGTCGAGCTCGTCGTGCACCACCAGGATCTCGGCCGGCGCGATGCGATGGAAGCGCGCCAGCGCCCCCACCGCCTGCCCGGAGCGGTTCATGAAGGTCTGCGGCAGCAGCATCCAGGTGGCGCCACCGCGGCCGACGATGCCGTGAAAGCGCGACTCATGTGCGAGCGCCATGCCTCGCGCATGCGCCAGGCGTGCGCAAAACCAAAACCCGGCATTGTGCCGGGTTTCTTCGTAGTCGCGCCCCGGATTACCGAGGCCGACGATCAGACGGGGGGCCGTCATACCGCTTGCGTTGTGCAACCCACGAAGGGTTGCACGACTGCATTACGCTGCGGGAGCCGCAGGCGCTTCTTCGGCAGCACCGCCCTTGGGCGCATTGATCGACGCCACGGCGGGATTCTCCGCCTTCAGGTGGGCCACCAGCTCGACGCCAGCCGGCAACTTGAGATCGTTCGCGTGGATCGAATGGCCCACTTCCAGCTTGCCCATGTCGACCTCGATGAACTCGGGCAGGCTGCCAGGGAAGCACTGGACGTCGAGTTCGGTCACGATGTGGTGCGGCTTGCCGCCGCCGGTCTTGACGCCCGGCGCCACATCGGCATTGAGGAAGTGCAGCGGCACCTTGACGTGGATCTTGTGGTCCTTGTCGACGCGCTGGAAGTCGACGTGCAGCACCTGCTGCTTGTAGGGATGCCACTGGGTGTCGCGCAGCAGGACGGGCTCCTTGGCGCCGTCGACGACGAGCGTCAGCACGGACGCATGGAAGGCTTCCTTGCGCAGCGCGTGGTACAGCGCGTTGTGATCCAGCTCGATCTGCATCGGGGCGACAGTACCGCCGTAAACGATGCCCGGGACTTTACCGGCGTGGCGCAGGCGGCGGCTCGCACTCGACCCTTGCGCTTCACGCTTGTAAGCAATGACTTCGATTTCCATGAAACTTCTCCTAAGTTGCTACTTCAATGTTGCGTTGCCGAAAAAGACCAACGCATGGGAAGCCCCCGCGACCAGGGGCACTCTGCCGGCCCTACTCGATGAAGAGCGAGCTGACGGAATCCTCGTTGCTGATGCGGCGGATCGTTTCCGCCAGCAGCTCAGCCACCGACAATTGCCGGATTTTCTTGCATGCGCGCGCGTCGTCGCGCAACGGGATGGTGTCGGTCACCACCAGTTCGTCGAGCGCGGAGTTCGTCACGCGCTCGGCGGCACTGCCCGACAGCACCGCGTGCGTACAGTAGGCCATCACCTTCTGCGCGCCATGTTCCTTCAACGCATTGGCCGCCTCGCACAGCGTGTTGGCGGTGTCGACCATGTCGTCCATGATGATGCAGGTGCGGTCCTTGACGTCGCCGATGATGTGCATCACCTTCGCCACGTTCGGCTTGGGACGGCGCTTGTCGATGATCGCCAGGTCGCACTCGAGGCGCTTGGCGATCGCCCGCGCCCGCACCACGCCGCCGACGTCCGGCGACACCACCATCAGGTTCGGATGGTTGCGCTTCCAGATGTCGCCCAACAGGATCGGACTGGAATAGATGTTGTCGACCGGAATGTCGAAAAAACCCTGGATCTGGTCGGAGTGCAGGTCCATCGTCAGCAGGCGGTCGACGCCGGCGCCCTGCAGCATGTTGGCCACCACCTTGGCGGTGATCGCCACCCGCGCCGAACGGGTGCGGCGATCCTGACGCGCGTAGCCGTAATACGGAATCGCGGCGGTGATGCGAGCGGCCGAGGCGCGCTTCAGCGCGTCGACCATCACCATCACTTCCATCAGGGTGTCGTTGGTCGGCTGGCAGGTCGACTGCAGCACGAACACGTCCTTGCCGCGCACGTTCTCGAGGATCTCGACCATCACCTCGCCGTCGGAGAAGCGCGACACAGTGGCGCGCCCGAGGTGGATGTTGAGATGGCGCACCACATCGCTGGCCAGACGGGGGTTGGCATTCCCCGTGAACACCATCAGATTGTCTATGGACACGCGAGTCTCCGGGCGGTTTGGCTAATCCGACACAACAACAAAAACAGCCGCCACCGGCGGCTGTTCGCTTAATCTGGCTGGGGAGGTAGGGATCGAACCTACGAATGTCGGAATCAAAATCCGATGCCTTACCACTTGGCGACTCCCCAATAACGGGCACTACTCAGGCGCAAAAATCGTACAGCGGATGCCGATCGAGACCCTGCGCCACGAACCCCTGCATTGTTGCGGGCAGTTGCTGCAGCACACCGCGTGCCGCCTCTTCCGTACCGAACGCTGCGAACACGCAGGCACCCGAACCGGTCATTCGCGCCTCGCCGAATTGCGCCAGCCAATCGAGATGGCGCGCGACTTCCGGGTAGCGATTCACGACCACCGGCTGCAGGTCGTTTCGACCCATGCCTGCGGAAAAGGGCGCTATTTTGAGGGCTGGCGTGTTGCGTGTCAATTCCGGCGCGGCAAAAATTACTGCGGTCGGCACCTGCACCGGCGGCATCAGCACCACGTACCACGCCGGTGGCGCGGCGACCGGATGCAGGATCTCGCCCACCCCTTCGGCAAATGCAGTCTGCCCGAAGATGAACACCGGCACGTCGGCCCCCAGTTGCAAGGCCAGCCGCTGCAGCGCTTCGCGCGGGAGGTTGACCTGCCACAGACGGTTCAGCGCCAGCAGCACGGTGGCGGCATCGGAACTGCCGCCGCCGAGCCCGCCGCCCATCGGCAGCACCTTTTCCAGCCGGATGCCGACCCCCGCCCCCTGCGGCGCGTGGGCCTGCAACAGGCGCGCGGCACGCACCGTGAGATCGTGCTCTTCCGGCACGCCCGGCAGGTCGCCCTCGCGCACCACCCGTCCGTCGTCACGCACATCCAGGTGCACGGTGTCGCTGCGGTCGATCAGACGGAACACGCTCTGCAGCAGGTGGTAGCCGTCGGCACGGCGTCCGGTGACGTGCAGGAACAGGTTGAGCTTGGCGGGCGCGGGATAGGCGTGGCTCATTCGGCCGCCCAGCTGTCCGCCACCAGGCGGATCTCCAGCCCCTCGCGCGTCACCACCAGCTTGCGCGGGCGCGCATCGGCGGCGTACTGCAGGTAATCGATGACCCAGCCATCCTGCTTCAGTTGCGCCAGACGGCCGACGGCGTCGCGCCTGGCCTCGAAGGCGCGGGCGGGATCGGGCAGCGCCTGCACCCACCACGCCAGCCCTGCCACCGGCAGTGCATAGCCCAACGCCTCTGCGGTCAGCGCGTCCGCATCGCGCGCCCGGCGCGGCGGCTGGTTGGGCATCTCGAGCACCACCCCCGCGGCGTCGCGCACGATGCGGGCCACCCCCTGGCCCAGCGGCGAAATCAGCATCAGGTCGTCGCCGTCATGGCGATGCTGCCAGCGGATCTGGCCGGACATCGACTGCTCTCCGCTTTGCACGCCGATACGCGCCTGCAGCGTCCAGCTTGCCGACACGGGCGATTCGGCGGCGGGAGGCGGGGAAACGGAGGCGCAGCCTCCCAGCGTCAGCGCCAGCAGCGCCGTGGCGGCAAAAAGGCCGATGCGCATCAGGGTTTCAGGCGACGCAGGGTTTCCAGCAGCACTTCGTTCTGCGGATGCGACTGCAGGCTGGTTTGCCACAGCTGGCCGGCGGCATCGCGCTGGCCGCGCGCCCACAGCACTTCGCCCAGGTGCGCCGCGATCTCGGGATCGGGGCGCACCTTGTAGGCGCGTTCCAGGTATTCCTGCGCGCGCGTGAGGTTGCCCGAGCGGTATTGCGCCCAGCCCACGCTGTCGAGGATGAAGGGATCCTCCGGCGCCAGCGTCAGCGCCTTGTCGAGCAGGACGACGGCCTCGGCGAGACGGTCGGTGCGGTCGGCCAGCGTGTAGCCGAGTGCGTTGTAGGCCTGCGCATCGTTGGGGCGCAGCACGATCACGCGGCGCAGGTCGGCTTCCAGCACGTCGAGCTTGCCGAGCTTTTCTGCCGCCATCGCACGGTCGTACAGCAGGTCAGGCGCATCCGGATAACGCTTGAGGCCTTCCGACAACACCTCGAACACGGCTGCATGTGCCTTGCTGTCGCGCAGCAGTTCGGCCTGCGCCTGGATCAGCCGCACATTCTGCACGTCGTTTTCGCCGCGCGTCGACGCCAGCAGGGCGCGTGCCTCGTCGGGCTTGCCCGCGCGGGTCAGCAGCACCGCCTGGCGGGTACGCGCCGGCACCAGGTAATTGCCGGCGCCGACCTCGGCGTAGTGCGCCGCGGCTGCCTCGGGCTGCTTCAGCTGCTCGGCCGCCTGCCCGAGATAGTAGTACACCGTATCGGGATCGCGCGGGTTGTACTCCAGGGTTTGGGTCAGCAGATCGCGTGCCACGGTCGCATCGCCCATCTGCAGCGACAGCAGGCCGGCCGCGAAACTTACTTCGGCGTTACGCGGGAAATCGGTGGTCAGACGCGCGAATTCGGCACGCGCATCGGGAAACTGGTTGGCGTTGACCAGCGCACGCGCGTAGGCCAGACGCACTTCGCGCGCATCGGGGTAGGTCGCCAGAAAAGCGCGCATGAAGGCGAGCGCATCGGAAAGGGAGGTTTTGCCCAGGAGCTGCACTTGCAGCAGCGCGGCGGGTTCCCAGCCGGGCCGCAGCGTATCGGCCTGCCGCAGGACGGCGATCGCCGCCTCGAACCGCCCCGCCCCGGCCGCCGCCTGGGCGACGGCAAAGCGCGCTTCCGGCAAGGAGGGGTGATCGGCCGCCAGCCGCTCGACCAGCGCCAGCGCCGCCGCACTGTCGCGCGTCTTTCCCATCAGCGCCGACAGATGCAGAAAACCGTTGGCGGCGTCTTCTTTCAGCAGCGCGCGCAGGATGGGCTCGGCTTCGTCGAGCTTGCCTTCGTTCAGGAGCAGTGCGGCCAGCATCTGTTGCGCGCGCGGCGAATCCTGCTCGGCTGCCGCCCACAGGCGGGTCGCTTCCAGCGCGCCGGCGCTGTCGCGCGCGAACGCCGAGACTTCCGCGGCACGACGCGCGATGCGCGGGTCACGGGTCTGCCGCGCCAGATCGAGATAGGTCGATTGTGCGATACCGATCGCGCCGCGCTGGCCAGCCACCTCGGCCACCAGGAACTTGAACAGGATGTCGGGGGTGAGCGGCTGCCTGGGCAGGGCCGCCTGCACCCTGGCGGCTTCCGCCTCGGCGTCGGCATCAGCATCCCGCTCCGCAGGCGACTGCGCCTGGGTTTCCGCAGCCACCGGCTGCGACGCCCTGACGCCAGGCTGGCTGCACGCGGTCGCGAGCGCCAGAGCGGCGTAGAAGGGAAGGAGTCTGAACGGGATCATGGGGTGCCTTGGTGGATTGCCTGTCACGATTCTAAGCGTTCGAGGCCCGCCTGCAAGCAAGGTTCACTCGCCGCCTGCATTTGCAGCGCGCACGCGGGCCGAGTCCGGACAGGCCGCGTTATACAATCCCGCCATGCCCGAACTGCCCGAAGTCGAAACCACCCGCACGGGTCTGCTGCCGCGCCTGCAGGGCCGCACGCTGCGCCGCATCGAGGTGCGCAATCCGCGGCTGCGCTGGCCGGTCCCGCCCGATCTCGAGGCACGCCTGGCCGGAAAACTGCTCAAGGACATGACCCGGCGCGGCAAGTACCTGCTGTTCGATTTCGGGCCGGTGACGCAGATCGTGCACCTGGGGATGTCGGGCAGCCTGCGCTTCGCCGGGCCGAACGAGCCTGCAGCGCTGCACGATCATCTCGACTGGCTGTTCGACGACGGCACCGTGCTGCGGCTGCGCGACCCGCGCCGCTTCGGCGCGGTGCTGTGGACCGACGATCCGGCGCGGCATCCGCTGCTCGTCCATCTCGGGCCGGAACCGCTCACGCCCGCGTTCGATGCCGACTATCTGCATGCGCAGTGCCGGCACCGCAGCGCCGCGATCAAGCAGGTCATCATGGACGCCTCGGTGGTGGTCGGCGTCGGCAACATCTACGCCTCCGAATCACTGTTCCATGCCGGCATCCGCCCCGCCACCGCGGCACGGCGCCTGAGCCGTCCGGCCTGCGCGCGCCTGGCCGGGGCGATCAAGCGGGTGCTGGCCGCGGCCATCGCCGCCGGTGGTAGTTCGCTGCGCGACTATGTCGCCAGCGACGGCGAACTCGGTTACTTCCAGCTGCAGACCCGGGTCTACGACCGCGAGGGCCTGCCATGCAAGACCTGCGGCACGCCGATCCGCCGCATCGTCCAGGGCCAGCGGGCAAGCTTCTACTGCCCGGCCTGCCAGCGTTGAGCCGCCTGGCGCAAATCAAGTTTGCCGCTAACATGTCGTTAACCGATTGTCCCTTACCCGGCGGATCGCCCCATGAAGCCCACGACCCTGGTTGACGAATTCGAGCATTACAGCAACTGGCGCGACGCCGTGTTCGTGCGGGTCGAGGCGCTGCGCGACTGGCTCAACGTACAGGAGCTGGGCGACGCCGAATCCGAGATGCGGCTGACCCAGCTGCTCGGCCGTCTGCAGGAGGACACGCTCAACGTCGCTTTCGTCGCCGAGTTCTCGCGCGGCAAGTCCGAACTGATCAACGCGATCTTCTTTTCCGACTACCGGCAGCGCGTGCTGCCGTCGTCCGCCGGGCGTACCACCATGTGCCCGACCGAACTGTATTTCGACCCCATGCGGCGCCCCTCGCTGCGCCTGCTGCCGATCGACACCAAGGCACGCGAAGGCAGCCTCGCCGAGTTCAAGCGCGAGGCCGAGCTGTGGACCGAATTCCCGCTCAATCTCGATTCCGCCGAGGAGATGAGCGCGACGCTGATGCGGCTCGCCGACACCATCGAGGTCGACGCCGCCACAGCCGAAGCCTTCGGTCTGATCAACCCCGCCGACGAGGAAACCGCGCGCAATCTGGCGCGCGACGGCCACGTTTCGATCCCGCGCTGGCGCCATGCCCTGATCAACTTCCCGCACCCGCTGCTGAAGCAGGGGCTGGTCATCCTCGACACGCCCGGCCTCAACGCCATCGGCACCGAGCCCGAGCTGACGCTCAGCATGCTGCCCAATGCCCATGCGGTGCTGTTCCTGCTCGCCGCCGACACCGGCGTAACCAAGTCCGACATCGAGATCTGGCGCCAGCATATCGCCCCGGTGCAAGGCGCCAGCCGTGCGCGGCTGGTGGTGCTGAACAAGATCGACGGCCTGTGGGACGAGCTCAAGAGCGAGGCCGAGATCCACGCCGAGATCGCCAAGCAGGCCGCCAGCAGTGCAGCACTGCTCGACCTGCCGGCAAGCCAGATCTATCCGGTATCGGCGCAGAAGGCGCTGGTCGCCAAGGTGAAAGGCGATGGCGCCCTGCTGACGCGCAGCCGGCTGCCCGAGCTGGAAACGGCGCTGTCGCAGGAACTGATCCCCTGCAAGCAGGCGCTGGTCAGCGAGTCGACGCAGGCGGCGGTGGAAGACGTGGTGGTCAAGACCACCGAGTTGCTGGAAACCCGGCTCGCCACGCTGCAGGACCAGGTCGACGAACTGCAGGGGCTGCGCGGCAAGAATCGCGACGTCATCCAGCACATGATGGTCAAGGCGAACGAGGACAAGCAGGCGTTCGAACGCGGCCTGCAGCAGTTCAACGCGCTGCGCAACGTGTTCGCCACCCAGGTCGAGACGCTGCGTGGTCAGCTGGGCATGGCCAGCTTGCGCGACGAGGTCAAGCGCACCCGCCTGGCGATGGAAAAGAGCCATTTCAGCACTGGCCTGCGCGAGGCGATGCAGCGTTTCTTCCGCCAGGTCGAGGGCAACCTGAATGCGTCGGGAGCGAGCATCAAGGAAATCCGCGCCATGATGACGGCGATGTACCAGAAGTTCAGCGACGAACACGGCCTCGCGGCAGTCAATCCGCCGGATCACCGCCTCGACAAGTACCGCAAGGAGATGGCACGGTTGGAGCGCATCTTCGAAGAGCGCTTCAATACCGTGTTCAGGATGCTCACGGTCGGCCAGGGACAACTCACCGCACGTTTCTTCGAAACGCTGGCGAGCAAGGTGGTGCAGGTGTTCGAACTTGCCAACAGCGAGACCGAGGCCTGGCTGAAAGCGCTGATCGCGCCGATGGAAACCCAGGTGCGCGAGCACAAGGTCCAGCTGAAACGCCGTCTGGAGAGCGTCAGCCGCATCCACGCCGCAACCGAGACGCTCGACGAGCGTATCGCCGAGCTGGAAACTGCAATGGGAACGGTGAGCGATCAGCTCGACCATCTGGCGCGCATCAATGCGCGCATCGCCGAGGCCCTGGCCGACGAGGCTGCCGGAACGCAGCTGGCCAGGACAGCCTGATTACTTGCCGGTCAGGCGCAGGAACTTCTGCTGCAGTTGCTCGGGCGTCTCGACGTAATCGGGGTTCTTCGGGATGCAGTCGACCGGACACACCTCCACACATTGCGGCGTGTCGAAATGGCCGACGCATTCGGTGCACTTGTTGGGGTCGATGATGTAGATCTCGTCGCCCTGGGAAATGGCTTCGTTCGGGCATTCAGGCAGGCAGACGTCGCAGTTGATGCATTCGTCCGTGATCATCAAGGCCATGGCGCTCTCCGGGTTATATCAGTTTCCGCTTATTTTCTCATTTAATCGCCGTGCGACCAATGGGTGCACGAAGGGCGTCACGTCGCCGCCCAATTGCGCGATCTCGCGGATCATGCTGGCCGAGATGAACATGTACTGATCCGACGGGGTGAGGAAAATGGTCTCGATGTCGGGCTTGAGGTTGCGGTTCATGCCGGCGAGCTGGAACTCGTACTCGAAGTCGGACGCCGCGCGCAGCCCCCGCAGCACGGCGATCCCGCCCTGTTCGGCGACAAAGTCGATGAGCAGGCCGGAGAAGCCTTGCACGCTCACCTGCGGCACGTCGGCCAGCACCTCGCGCGTCATCGCCACCCGCTCCTCCATGCTGAAGAAGGGCCGTTTGTTGCGCGATTCCGCGACCGCGACGACGACCCGGTCGAACAGGCGCACCGCGCGCCGCACCAGATCCTCGTGGCCACGGGTGATGGGGTCGAAAGTGCCGGGATAGACCGCAGTCAGCATCGTCATTCCTTCATGAGCAGGGCAAAGTGCGAACGCCCTGCGCGTCCGCTGCGGTGGATGATAAACCCCGGCGGTGGCACGACGTTCGCCCCCTGCTCGACGTACACCTGACCGCCTGGCTTGAGATGGCGCGCCAGTTGGGCCAGCACCTGCTCTGCCAGCCCGCTGTCGAACGGCGGATCGATAAAGGCGAGGTCAAAGGTTTCGCGGTTGTTCGCCAGCCAGGTCAGCGCATCGGCACGCAGAACATCGACCTGTGCCGCCTCCAGCATCACGCGGTTTTTTTCCAGTGCGGCCAGCGCCTGCGCGTCGCGCTCGATCATCACCACTCGCGCCGCCCCGCGCGACGCCGCCTCGAAGCCGAGCGCGCCGCTGCCGGCGAAGAGATCGAGGCAGGTCCAGCCCGGAAGATCCTGCCCGAGCCAGTTGAACAGTGTTTCGCGCACGCGGTCGGGCGTCGGGCGCAATCCTGCGCTGCCGGGAAACTCCAGCAGTCGGCGACGGTATTGTCCACCGATGATGCGCACGCGGTTGGCCGCGCCGTGCGCGCGCCGGGACGACACCTGCTTAGCGCGCACCGTCGCCTCCCACCACCACCGTCACCAGCCTGTCGGGATCGATGCGGCGCGCGAACGCCTGCTTCACCGCTGCCACGTCGACCGCGTTGACCTGGTCGACCCAGGTATCCAGGTAATCCAGCGGCAAGTTGTAGAAGCCGATCGTCGACAGGTAGTCGAGGATTTTCCGGTTGCTGTCGATGCGCAGCGGAAAACCGCCGGTGAGATTGGCCTTGGCCTGGGCAAGCTCGGCCTCGCTCGGCCCTTCGGCGATGAACTGCCGCAGCGTCGCCTGCGCCACCTTGAGGGCGTCGTCGGCCTGCGCGTGCTTGGTCTGCAGTCCGAGCTGGAACGGTCCGGCCTCTGCCAGCGGCAGGAAATAGCTGTAGGCGCTATAGGCGTAGCCGCGCTGGTCGCGCACCTCCTTCAGCAGCCGCGAATCGAAGCCGCCGCCACCGAGCACGTAGTTGCCGACGAACAGCGGAAAGAAATCGGGGTCGAGCCGTGCCACGCCCACCGTTCCCACCAGCACATGGCTCTGCGTCGAGGGATGCGCGATGCGCTTATCGGGAGCCGTAACCGGCATCACGGGCTTGGGCAAAGCGGGCACAACGGCCGAACGTGGCAAGCCGGCCGACAGGCGCGCGGCGACGGCCTCGGCCTCCGCGCGCGGGATGTCGCCGATCAGGGCGATCACCGCGTTGGGCGCGCTGTAGTGCGCCCGGTAGAACGCCTGCACGTCGCTGCGCCCCAGTCGCGCGATCGCCGCGGGCTCGCCCGCCTCGTCGCGCGCATAAGGATGCGTGCCGTAGAGCGCGCGATAGAAGGCCTTCTCGGCCACCGTTCCCGGATCGGCTTCGGCCTCGCGGATGGCGGCAATCAGCCGCTGCTTCTCGCGCCGGATCACGGCCTGCGGGAAGTCGGGCTGCTGCAGCACGTGCGCGAGCATGTCGAGTGCAGCCGTCTTTTCGCGCGTCGAGGACAGTGTGCGCAGGGTCACGCTGGCACGGTCACGATCGAAGGTCCCGGCCAGCACCGCGCCGACGTCGGCGAGGCGATGTGCGATTGCGGTATCCGACAGCCCGCCCGCGCCCTGGTCGAGCAGGCCGTGGGTCAGCTGGGCCAACCCCGCCTTGTCGGCAGGATCGCGGGCGCTGCCAGCCGGAAAATTCACCGCGATGTCGAGCATCGGCAATTCGCGGCTTTCGACGAAGACCACCCGTGCCCCCTCCTTCGTTTGCCAATGCTGGAGGGGCAGCGCCGCCTGAACGGCCACGGGCAGGCCCAGCAGCAGTCCGAACAGGAAAGACTCAATTCGCATGGCGCACTCCCGACACGGCGGCACGGCGCGCCGTGCCGTTCAAGGGCTGAGGATCGAGCTCGGCGACGCTGAGACGGTCGTCACCCAGCCAGTCGCGCGCAGCCGCCTGTACCTGCTCGGCGGTCACTGCATGCAGCTTTTCAACCCGACGCGCCAGTGCCTCCGGCGGCAGGCCGGCGGTCACGTATTCGCCCAGCTGCATCGCCTGGTAGAACAGGGAATCACGCTGGTAGACGTCGGCCGCGATGACCTGCGCCTTGACGCGTGCGAGCTCTGCCGCGCTGATGCCGTCGCGCTGGATGCGCCGCACTTCGTCGCGGATCGCTTTTTCCAGCACGGCCACCTGCTGGCCAGGCGCAGGCGTCGCATCGATCATGAACAGACCCGGGCCGCGCGCGACGGTGTCGTAGCCGGCACTCGCGTTCACCGCGATCTGGCGCGTTTTCACCAGCGATTTCTGCAGCCGCGCCGAGTCGTTTCCGGACAGCACGCCGGCAAGGATCTGCAGTGCATAGGGCGTGGCATCCTTGTCCCAGTCCTTGAGCACGGGCGCGTGCCAGGCCATCAGGAGATAGGGCAGTTTTGCCGGTGCCTTCACCACAATGCGCTTTTCACCCAGCTGCGCCGGCTCGTCCTGCGGTTTGCGCGCAGGCAGCGCACGCGCAGGCAGCGAACCGAAATGCTTTCTGGCCAGCGCGACCACCTCGTCGGCCCTGACGTCGCCCGCCACCACCAGGGTGGCGTTGTTGGGTGCGTACCAGCGCGCGTACCAGTCGCGCGCATCCTGCGCACTCATGTGCTGCAGATCGTCCATCCAGCCGATGATGGGACGGCGGTAAGGGTGCGCCTGGAAAGCCGTCGCCATCAGCCGCTCGTACACCACCGACTGCGGCTGGTCGTCGGTGCGCAGCCGGCGCTCTTCCATCACCACCTGGATTTCCTTGGCGAACAGCTCATCGCTGATGACGAGGTTGGCCATGCGGTCGGCCTCGAGCTGCATCGACAGTTCCAGGCGATCTTTCTGCATCTGCTGGAAATACGCCGTGTGGTCGCGGCTGGTGAAGGCGTTCTCGCGCCCGCCCGCCGCGGCGATGCGGCGCGAGAATTCGCCCGGCGGCACGGTCTGCGTGCCCTTGAACATCATGTGCTCGAGCACGTGTGCGACGCCGGTGGTACCGTTGAATTCGTCCATGGCCCCGGCGCGGTACCACACCTGCGACACCATCACCGGTGCGCGGCGGTCTTCCTGCACGATCACCCGCATGCCGTTGTCCAGCGTGACGTCGGTCAACGCTGCCTGCGCGCCGCCTGCCAGCAGCGCCAACCCGATTGCCCAAAGGCGCATGGTTTCACCTCGAATGGAATGAGCCCCGAATGATAAGCCGCATCCGAATGTTAAGATTAGGCGTCCGTCAAACTGCCTTGCAGACCGTCACCCTCCGTGTTTAGTTTCTTCAAGTCCAAGCCTGCCGCTGCACCCGAGGCGCCATCCCCCGAACAGGCGGCACCACAACCCGCCGCCGAGCCTGCGGCAGAACCTGCCGGCGCCGCCCCGCGCCCGAGCTGGGCGCAGCGCCTCAAGCAGGGCTTGGCCAAAACCCGCGACAAGCTCGGCGGCCAGCTCGCCGGCCTGTTCGGCGTCGGCCGCAAGATCGACGCCGAGCTGTTCGAGGAACTGGAAACCATCCTCATCACCGCCGACGTCGGCGTCGACGCCACCCAGCATCTGCTCGACATTCTGCAGAAACGGGTGCGGCGCGAGAACCTTACCGAGGCCGCCGATTTGCAGGCCGCGTTGAAGGAGGCGCTGATCGAACTGCTGGCGCCGCTCGAAGCCCCGCTCGACGTCGCCGGACACAAGCCCTTCATCCTGATGCTGGCCGGCGTCAACGGTGCCGGCAAGACCACCACCATCGGCAAACTCGCCAAGCTGTACCAGTCGCAGGGTCTGTCGGTGCTGCTGGCGGCGGGCGACACCTTCCGCGCCGCGGCGCGCGAACAGCTGCAGGTCTGGGGCGAACGCAACAACGTGACCGTCATCAGCCAGGAAAAGGGCGATTCCGCCGCAGTGATCTTCGACGCCATCCAGGCTGCGCGCGCGCGCGGCATCGACGTGGTGCTGGCCGACACCGCCGGCCGCCTGCCGACCCAGCTGCACCTGATGGAAGAGATCAAGAAGGTCAAGCGCGTGATCGAGAAGACCGCCCCTGGCGCGCCGCACGAGGTACTGCTGGTGCTCGACGCCAACACCGGGCAAAACGCGGTGACGCAGGTGAAGGCCTTCGACGACGCGCTCGGCGTGACCGGGCTGGCACTCACCAAGCTCGACGGCACCGCCAAGGGCGGCGCCATCGCTGCGATCGCCCAGGCGCGGCCGATCCCGGTGCGCTACATCGGCGTCGGCGAAACCGTCGACGACCTGCGGCCATTCGATGCGCGCGAGTTCGTCGAGGCAGTGTTCGCGGCATGATCAGCTTCAGCCAGGTCACCAAGCGCTACCCCGGCGGACACGAGGCGCTGAACAATGCCAGCTTCGTGATCGAACAGGGCGAACTGGTCTTCCTGACCGGCCATTCGGGTGCCGGCAAGAGCACGCTGCTCAAGCTCATCGCTGCCATCGAGCGTCCCACCGGCGGGGTCGTCTCGGTCAACGGCCAGAACGTCGGTCGCCTGTCGCGTCGTGCCGTCCCCTACCTGCGCCGCAACATCGGCCTGGTGTTCCAGGACCACAAACTGCTGTTCGACCGCAGCGTCATCGAGAACGTGGTGCTGCCACTCGACATCGCCGGTTTCGACCGCCGCGAGGCACTCAAGCGCGCGCGCGCAGTAATCGACAAGGTCGGTCTCCTGAGCCGCGAGAAGGCCAATCCGGTCAGCCTGTCCGGCGGCGAACAGCAGCGCGTGTGCATCGCCCGCGCACTGGTCTCACGCCCCGCCCTGCTGCTGGCCGACGAACCGACCGGCAACCTCGACGCCGGCTACGCCGCCGACATCATGACCATGTTCCGCGACTTCCATCAGGTCGGCACCTCGCTGGTGATCGCCACCCACGACGACCGTGCCATCAGCGCACTCGGTGGCCGCATCCTGCACCTCGATCACGGCAAGGTTGTGGAGGCAGCGGCATGATCGCCTGGCTGCGCCACCAGAAGCATGCGCTCGCTGCCGCGCTGCGCCGCCTCGCCGGACAGCCGGTCGCCACGCTGCTCACCGCGCTGGCGATGGGGGTGGCGATCAGCCTGCCCGCCGGGCTGTATCTCGGCCTCGGCAACCTCGGCCGGCTGGCGGGCGATCTCCCGGCTCAGCCCGAAATCAGCGTGTTCCTCGCTCCCGCGGCCAGCACTGCAGACAGGCAGGCGGTCGCCGCCCGGCTCCGCCAGGCCGACATCGCCGAGGCCCGTTTCGTGCCCAAAGCGGACGCGCTGGCCGCGCTCAGCACTTCGCAGGATCTGGCCGACATCAGCGCCGGACTGACCGACAACCCATTGCCGGATGCCTGGGTGGTCCAGCCCCGCGCCCATTCACGCGAGGCGCTGGCGCGCGTGGCCGACGAACTGGGCAAGCTGCCCGGTGTCGCGGAAACCCATCTCGACAGTCAGTGGGCCGAGCGCCTGCAGGCGGCGCTGGCGATCGGCCGCACCGGCGTATGGCTGCTGGCCGGCCTGTTCGCCATCGCGCTCGTCGCCATCTCCGGCAACGCGATCCGTGCCCAGGTACTGGCCCGTCGCGACGAGATCCACGTCAGCCGCCTGATCGGCGCCACCGACCGCTATATCCGCCGCCCTTTCCTCTATCTGGGCGCGCTGCAGGGACTGCTGGGCGGCCTCGCCGCTGGCGGCGTGCTGGCGGTGGCAGGCATGCTGCTACGCCCGCAGGTCGAGCGCCTTGCCAGCCTCTACGGCTCGGCCTTCCATCTGGCATCGCCGAGCGCGTCCGAAATCGCTGTCGTGCTTGGCCTGACCACCCTGTTCGGCTGGCTCGGCGCCTGGCTGTCGGTCGCGCGCACACTGCACCAGGTCGAATCGGCGCGCTGAATCGACTTTTTCCTGCTTTCAGGAACCCTGCCCCGCTTTAGCACTCTTAGATCGGGAGTGCTAAAATGTTTTGCAAGGGGGTAACTCACGCAATGAAGCAATCCATGTCTTTACCTGTGCCTGCGGCCTACAGCCTGGACAGCTACATCCAGACAGTGAACCGCTATCCCATGCTCAGCGTCGAAGACGAGCAGCGGCTGGCACGCGCATGGCACGACAAGCAGGACGTCGACGCCGCCCGCCAGCTGGTGCTGTCGCACCTGCGGGTGGTGGTGAGCGTGGCGCGCCACTATCTCGGCTATGGTCTGCCGCACGCCGACCTCATCCAGGAAGGCAACGTCGGCCTGATGAAGGCGGTCAAGCGCTTCGATCCGGAGCGCGGCGTGCGGCTGGTGTCGTTTGCGCTGCACTGGATCCGCGCCGAAATCCACGAGTATGTGCTGCGCAACTGGCGCCTGGTGAAGGTCGCGACGACCAAGGCGCAGCGCAAGCTGTTCTTCAACCTGCGTAGCCTGAAGCAGTCGCTCAACGCGCTGACGGTTCAACAGGCCGATGCGATGGCGAAGGAGCTCAACGTCAGCCGCAAGGACGTCCTCGAAATGGAAACCCGCATGTCGGGCCACGACGTATCGCTCGACCCGCTGGCCGACGACAGCGAGGACAGCTACAGTCCGCTCGCCTACCTGGCGAGCCCGGACGAGAACCCGGCCCAGGTGCTGGAGCGCGAACAGACCGAGCGCCTGCGCCACGACGGCCTCGCCACCGCGCTGGAAAACCTCGACGAGCGCAGCCGCCACATCATCCAGGCACGCTGGCTGACCGAAGGCGAAGCCGCGACCCTGCATGAGCTGGCAGCGAAGTACGGCGTGTCCGCCGAGCGCATCCGCCAGATCGAGGCGCGCGCGCTGCAGAAGATGCGCGCCGCGATGCCGGCCTGACGCGCGTCAGCCCCGCCAAAGCAAAAGCCCCGCGTTCGCGGGGCTTTTGCTTTGGGCAAACCGGGTCAGAAGAACGAGCCGATCAGGACCGAGAGGATGCTGATCCACGACCAGACGATCAATGCGACCACCACCACCATGGGAAAACCCTGAAAAGTCAGAAGCTGTTTCATGTCACGCACTCCAGTTAAGTTAACGAATTCTAATTTACTTGCGGCATTTTGGGTACCCTGAAGGGCTCCGATCCACATGGGCTAACCTAGTCCGCGCGCTTGTCGTCCTGCGCCTGCCGCTGGCGTCCCGGCAGCAGCGGATCGTCGTCGTCCATCAGGATGCGTTCGGCCGGCCCTTCGAGGTCGTCGAACTGACCACTCCTGATCGACCAGAACACGCCCAGGATGATGAGCAGCACGAACACGCCGGACAGCACGAACAGGAATACCAGCACGCCGCTCATGGCGCCACGATTTCCCGGGTGCTGTGATAGCCTGCGGCGCCGCCCTGCCGGACCTCCACCTCGACCAGCCAGCGGCCGGCAGCCGGCAGGGACAGCGCGCCGATGTAGACGCCCGCCTCCACCGCCTCGAGCGTCAGCGTGCTCGTGGGACGGGGCGCGCCCGGGCGCAGCAGGCGCACCTCAGCCTGCGCCTGCGCCACCGGCAGCCCGGTGCGATCCTTGACGCGCACCTCGAGCGCCCGCGTCCGGCCGGACGCGTCGAAACCGCTCACTTCGACCTGCCAGCCCAGTTGTGACTCGCGATGCAGCTGGCTGAGCTCAGACGACACCGCCTTGGCCGCGCCCTGGCCGTGTGCCACCACGCCCGAAAAGCCGCTGTACACCGCGCCGCCCTCGCTGCCCAGCCACCAGCGCGCGATCGGTTCGGGCAAGCCCTTGGTCGCGATATACAACAGCGTGGCATTGAGGAACACCAGGCCGATGAAGAAGGCGGTAAGCAGCTTGGGCGCCCAGTGCATGCGCCCGGCGCTGCGCCGGCGGAACTGGGTCAGGGCGAACAGCACCAGCGCGGCGGCGAGGAACACCGAGATGTGGATCGCCGCCACGTCGAGCCCCGGCCAGCGGCCGATGATCAGCACGAAATAGGCAAGCAGCGGAATCAGGCCGGCCAGCAATGCGCGCAGCGCAGGCGGCAGGCTGCGGATGGCCCCGCCCGCCGCATACAGCACGAACACGGCCGCCAGGCCACCGAACAGCGTGGTCAGGGTATTCATGAACGGCGCCCCGGGCTGTCGAAGCGGACGGTTTCGGCACGCGCCTCGGCCGGCTTGCCCTGCGGCGTGATCACCAGCTCGAACTGGTGAATCTGCGCGGCCATCTCCGGCGACAGGCGCACGCTCGCCTGTACCAGACCGCTGTGTCCGGGCTTGACTGCGATCTCGCGGAAGTTGCCGAGGTCGAGCGCCGTGGCCGGGATGCCGCGCGCGCTGATCTTGTAGACCTGATCCTGGCCGGCCTTGTTGGTGATGCGGATCTGGTAGCGATTGCGGATGTCGCCGTTCGACAACACCACGTAGAGCGGCTGGCGGATCTGGTTCACCGCACGGTCGAAGCTGCCACGGGTGCTCACGCTGTAGACGAGGTAGGCGCTCATCAGGATAAGCGCGGCCCCGTAACCGATGGTCTTGAGGCGCTTCCATTGCAGCCTGGGGGCGGTGGGCGCGGCCGCAGCCAGGTTCTTTTCCGAGTCGTAGCGGATCAGGCCGCGCGGAAAACTGAACGAATCCATGATGGTGTTGCAGGCGTCGATGCACAGGCCGCAGGAAATGCACTTGTATTGCAGGCCGTCGCGGATGTCGATGCCGACCGGACACACCTGCACGCACAGGCCGCAATCGACGCAGTCTCCGAGCCCTTTCTCGTGGCGCTCAGCCAGCGTGCGCTGCCCGGCGCGTGCGCTGGCACGGCCGTGCGCCGCCTCGCCGCGCCTGGCATCGTAATGCACCGCCAGGGTCTCCGGCTCGTACATCACGCTCTGGAAACGGCCGTACGGGCAGACGTAGGTACAGATCTGTTCACGCATCAGGCCGGCCGCCGCATAGGTCGACAGGGTGAGGATGCCGACCGTGATGTAGGCTGCGGCGGCGGCCTGGCCGGTGAAGAAATCCATCACCAGCTGCGGCGCATAGGCGAAGTAGGCGGCGAAGGTCAGACCGGTCCAGAACGACGCCAGCACCCACAGGGCATGGGTGCCGCCAACTTTCAGCACCTTCTCGCGATCCCACGGCTGGCGGTAGAGACGTACCCGTGCCGGACGCTCGCCCTGCAACCAGTGTTCGATCCAGATGTAGAAATCGGTCCACAGCGTCTGGAAGCAGAAGTAGCCGCAGAACGCGCGACCGACGAGGCCGGTGACGAAGAACAGCAGGATGGCGGCGATGAACAGCAGCAGCGCCAGCCACACGACGTCCTGCGGATAGACGGTCAGGCCAAAGATGAGGAAGCGGCGGCCCGGCAGGTCGAACAGCACCGCCTGCGCCGGGGCGTCCAGCCGCGACCACGGCAGCCACGGCAGCAGGAAATAGATCGCGTACGCCAGCACCAGCACCGAGGTCTTGAAACGGCGGAAATTCCCCTTCACCGAGCGGGTGAAGATGGGAATGCGCTTCTGATAGAGGCCAAGCTGATCTTCTAATCCTGTTTGCATGCTGTCCCAGTTTGCCGATGCGTGAAACAAAAGCCCCCGTGAACGGGGGCTTTGCTCATTTCCTCAGTCGACGGCCTTACTGTCCGCCGCCCAGTTCATGAACGTAGACTGTCAGAACCTTGATTTGTTCGGGCGACAGGCGGCCGGCCCAGGCCGGCATCACGCCCTTGTTGAGACCGTTCGAGATGACGCTGCGGATCGCCGCGATCTTGCCTTCGTCGCCCTCTGCGCCCGGCACGTTGGCCCACAGCCAGATGTTGTCGGTGAGGTTGGGTGCACCGATGTCCTTGCGGCCCTTGGCATCGCTGCCATGGCAGTAGAAGCAGGCGGCGGTCTCGCTGCCGAACAGCGCAGCGCCGGCTGCAGCCTTGGCGGCGTCGTGGGCGATGCCGGACAGGCTGGCGACATGGTTGGCCAGCTGGTCGATCTGCTGCCCGGACAGGACTTCGCCGAAGGTCGGCATGTAGCCGCGACGGCCGTCCATCAGGGTCTTGTGGATCGTGTCGAACGAACCGCCATAGAGCCAGTCGTCGTCGGTCAGGTTGGGGAAGAAGCCGACCACGCCCTGGCCGCCCGCCTGGTGGCAAGGCGCGCAGTTGTCGGAGAACAGCGCCTTGCCCGCGGACAGGATGAAGCCGTTCATCTCGGGGTCCTTGGCGATCTGTTCGTACGACATGGTCGCGATCTTGTCGAAATAGGGCTTTTGCGCGGCTGCGGCCTGGTTCAGGTCTTCCAGAAGCAGGGCACGGGTGTTCCAGCTGTGCGTCTTGGTCTCGCCTTCGCTGTTGACGTAGGTGATGTCGGACATGCCGCCGATCCAGCCCTTGCCGATCGGCCACGACGGATAGATCGTCCAGTAGACGATGGCGAAGATCACCGTGGCGTAGAAGGTATAGACCCACCACACCGGCAGCGGGTTATTGTATTCCTGCAGGTCGCCGTCCCAGGCGTGGCCGGTGGTCTGTACGGTTTGGGATTGTAGTTTTTGCTCGCTCATTGCTTGTCCTTCGTGCCTTCCTGATCGTCGAGGAACGGGATGTCGCGGTAGGACTCGAGTTTCTGTCCGCGCTTCTTGCTCCCGTACACGTAGATCAGGATGCCGATAAAGGTGACGAAAAAAATGATCAGGGCCAAGGGCTTGGTGTTCTCAGGTTTGGAAAACCACATCAGCCATTCCATGCGCTAGCCCCTGCCGTTCCGTTCAGCGGTTGTCGACGAACGCGTCGTCGGCCTGCTTGCTGAAGTCGACCATGGTGCCCAGCACCTGCAGGTAGGCCACCAGCGCGTCCATTTCGGAAATGCCGGAACGGTCGCCATCGTAGTTGCCGAAGTTGGCCTGCTCGACCAGGTTCTTCTGCGCATCGGGGATGTGCAGCTGCTTGGCGACGGTCTCGCCGAACTTGGTGACGTTGGCGTCGAGCTCGGCCTGGGTCAGCGAATACGGCACGCCAACCGTGCGCAGCGCCTTCATGCGGCCGGCGACGTCGGAAATGTCGAGCTTGGTCGACAGCAGCCAGGGGTAGTTCGGCATCACCGACTCCGGCACCATCGAACGCGGCGCGACCAGATGCTGCACATGCCATTCGTTGGAGTACTTGCCGCCGACGCGGGCGAGGTCCGGACCGGTGCGCTTGGAACCCCACTGGAAGGGATGGTCATACTGCGACTCGGCCGCCAGCGAGTAGTGGCCGTAGCGCAGCTTCTCGTCGCGGAACGGGCGGATCATCTGCGAGTGGCAGGTGTAGCAGCCTTCGCGGATGTAAATGTCGCGACCGCGCTGTTCAAGCGGCGTGTAGGGGCGCACGCCCTCGACCTTCTCGATGGTCTTGTCGATGAAGAACAGCGGGGCGATCTCCACCAGGCCGCCGACGCTGATCGCCAGCATGGTCAACACGGCCATCAGGCCGATGTTGGTTTCAATCCATTCGTGTTTGAAGTTGAAGTTCATTCTTTATCTTCCCTGAATCATGCATGCGCCATCTTGGCGGCCAGTTTGGCTTCCAGTTCTGCGCTCTCGCGCTGGCCCTGGCGGATGGTCATGAACATGTTGAAGGCCATCATCGCGGCGCCGCTGAGGAAGAACATGCCGCCGATCGCACGCATCGCGTAGAAAGGCATCATCGCGGCGACGGATTCGGCGAACGAGTACTGCAGGTTGCCGAAGTCGTCGAAGGCGCGCCACATCAGGCCCTGGGTGATGCCGGAAATCCACATCGCGACGATGTACAGCACGATGCCGATGGTGGCGAACCAGAAGTGCCACTCGACCAGCTTCTGGCTGTAGATCCTGGTGTTCCACAGCTTGGGCATCATGTGGTACAGCGAACCGAACGAGATCATCGCCACCCAGCCCAGCGCACCGGAGTGCACGTGGCCGACGGTCCAGTCGGTGTAGTGGCTCAATGCGTTGACTTCCTTCAGCGACATCATCGGGCCTTCGAAGGTCGACATGCCGTAGAACGACAGCGCGACGATCATGAAGCGCATCACCGGGTCGGTGCGCAGCTTGTCCCAGGCACCGGACAGGGTCATGATGCCGTTGATCATGCCGCCCCACGAGGGCATCAGCAGCAGGATCGAGAACGCGGCAGCCAGCGACGAGGTCCAGTCGGGCAGCGCGGTCCAGTGCAGGTGGTGACCACCGACCCACATGTACATGAAGGACAGGGCCCAGAAGTGGACGATCGACAGGCGGTAGGAGTAGATCGGGCGGCCGGCCTGCTTGGGCACGAAGTAGTACATCATGCCGAGGAAGGCGGCGGTGAGGAAGAAGCCGACGGCGTTGTGGCCGTACCACCACTGGGTCATCGCGTCCTGGGTGCCGGAGAACAGGCTGTACGACTTCATCGAGAACAGGTCGACCGGCATCGCCAGGTTGTTGAAGGTGTGCAGCAGCGCGGTCGCCAGGATGAACGACAGGTAGAACCAGTTGGCGACGTAGATGTGCGGCTGCTTGCGGCGCATGATGGTGCCGACGAACAGGATCAGGTAGGTCACCCACACGACCTCGACCAGCAGGTCGATCGGCCATTCCATCTCGGCGTATTCACGGCCCTGCGAGTAGCCCGCCACGTAGGAGAGTGCGGCCAGCACGATGACGGTCTGCCAGCCCCAGAAGGTGAAGCTCGCCATGCCGTCGGAAATCAGGCGGGTCTGGCAGGTACGCTGAACCACGTAATAGGAGGTCGCGAACAGCGCCGAGCCGCCGAAGCCGAAGATCACCGCGCTGGTGTGCACCGGGCGGAAACGGCCGAAGGAGAAGTAGGGGCTGTCGAAGTTGAGGAACGGCCACGCCAGCTCGGAGGCGATATAGACGCCGACGAACATGCCGACGACCGCCCACACCAGGGCCATGACGGAAAATTTCTTAACGATATCAAAGTTGTACTGCTCTGCACCGGAATATGTTGTTACCGCCATCAGACCGCTCCTGTTGTACCCGAAATGCGCTTGTTGCCGCGCCTTAACAGCATATGCTTATATTAAAAACTGCGGGATTATATGACAGCCGCCCCCTCGCCTGCAAGACCGAAACCCTGCTCACCGGGCGGACAACAAGGTCCTCAGATCCCGGGCGATTGCCTCGGGGCTGCTGCCGTAGGGCATCAGGAGGCGAATATTGCCCTTCTGATCATAGACATAGGTTCCAGCGCTGTGATCGATGAGGTAATCATCCGCCGCCTTGACCGAAGTCTTTTGATAGACCACTTTGTATTCATTCGCCAACAGACGGAGCGTCTCGGCGTCGCCGTACATGCCCAGGAAGGTCGGGTCGAACGCCGGCACGAAGGACCGCAACAGCTCGGGCGTATCGCGCTCGGGGTCGACTGTCACGAAAACCACCTGCACCCGCTCCGCCTGCGGCCCGAGCTGCTGTAAAGCAGCGGCAAAATCCGACAGCGTGGTCGGGCAGACGTCCGGGCAATGGGTGTAGCCGAAGAAGACGGCGACGACCTTGCCACGAAAATCCGCCAAGGTACGCGTCTGGCCGTTGTGGTCGGTCAGACGGAAGTCACGCGCGAAAGCCGCGCCGGTGATGTCGGTCGCCTCGAAGGCAGGCGGCGGCGGGGGCGGCTGGCAGGCCGCCAGCAGGCAGGCAGCCGCACCCATCAGCGCGGCGACCCTGCGCTTCATGCCTTGATCTGCTCGAACAACTGTCCGGGAATGTCGGCGAGGCGGTACTTGCCCGATTCGACCGCGCGCGCCAGCTTGTCGAGCGTGGTGTCCTGCAGCAGGTCGAGAATCTTCTTCTTCACCGGCACCCAGCGGAAGTGCAGCGGGCAGGCGGTCTCATCGCTGCATTTCTTCAGCCCCAAAAGGCAGCTCTGGGTGAACGCCGGGCCTTCGGTCAGCAACAGGATCTGCATCAGAGTGATCTTGTCGCCGCCTTCGCGCAGACAGAACCCCCCGAGGCGACCACGGAAGGAAAACAGCAGGTTGCCCTTGGCCAGGCTTTGCAGGATCTTGGCGAGATAGGGTGCGGGCACGCCCAGCTTGGCAGCGATATCCTTGTTCAGCACAGGGGTCGCGTCTGGCTGGGTCGCCATGTAGATCAACGCCTGTACGGCGTATTGACTGGTGCGCGAGAGGATCATCGGGTGCCCCAACGGAAGGAATTGGACACAATATAAAACAACCCTGTCCGAATATCCAGATAGGACATCAATTCCCCATAAAAATCAAATGCGTAATGGGAAATAATGATCGAGCAACATGATCGCAAACAGGCCGCTCAAATACCAGATGGAATAGCGGAAAGTCTGCTTCGCCAGTGCATCGCTGTATTGCCGGTATAGCTGCCAGCCCAGCTGAATGAAGCGGCCGCCCAGCAGCGCGGCGCCGGCCAGATAGATCCAGCCGCCCATGCCGGTGGCAACCGGCAGCATCGCCACCGCGAACAGCAGCAGGGTGTAGAGCAGCACGTGCAGGCGGGTATAGGCCTCGCCGTGCGTCACCGGCAGCATCGGCAGCCCGGCACGCGCATACTCGTCGCGGCGGTAGAGCGCCAGCGCCCAGAAGTGCGGCGGGGTCCAGGCGAAGATGATGAGGAACAGCAGCAGCGCGTCGTGGTGGATCTCCCCCGTGGCGGCCGCCCAGCCGAGCACCGGCGGCATCGCGCCGGAGGCGCCGCCGATCACGATGTTCTGCGGCGTGGCCGGCTTCAGCAGCGCCGTGTAGATCACCGCATAGCCGACGAAGGTCGCGAGCGTCAGCCACATGGTGAGCGGGTTGACGAACACGTGCAGCAGGGTCAGTCCGATACCGCCCACTACGCCGGCGAACACCAGGGTCTGCGCGCTGGTGAGTTCGCCGCGCGGCAACGGGCGCGCCCGGGTGCGCGCCATCAGCGCGTCGATCTTCTGTTCGATCAGGCAGTTGAACGCCGCCGCCGCACCGGCCACCAGAGCGATACCCAGGGTGCCTGCCCACAGCGCATTCCAGTCCGGCCAGCCGGGCACGGCGAGGAACATGCCGATCACCGCGGTGAACACGATCAGGCTGACCACCCTGAGCTTGCACAGCGCCAGAAACTGCTGGCAGCGGCAGGCCGCCCCCTGAACCATCAAGGCATCCATGTTCATCTCCTGCGCAAGCGGAAATTCAACCAGACCAGGCTGGAGAGCAGCAGCGCCGCCCCGGTGTTGTGGGCGACTGCCAGCGCCAACGGCAGACTCAGCAGCACGTTGCCGATGCCGAGCGTCACCTGCAGCGCCAGCAGGACGGCGATCCCCACCGCCATGCCCGCGTAACCCGGCGTGCGCAGCAGGCGCAGCACCAGCCAGCCAAGATACAGCGTCACGACCAGGGCCATGACGCGATGCACCCAATGGATCGCGGTGAGCGCTTCCATCGGCAGCAGGTCGCCGGCGGCTGTCTCGCCCAGTTCGCGATGCAGGGTGAAGGCGTGCCCGAAATCCATCGCCGGCATCCACGTCCCCTGGCATTGCGGGAAATCGGTGCAGGCCAGGGCCGCATAATTGGTGCTGACCCAGCCGCCCAGCGCGATCTGCACCGCCACCAGCACAAGCCCCCAGGTCGCCGCGCTGCGTACATGCCCGACATGAGCGAAATAGGCGTGGCTGGCAGTACTGCGTTCGCGCAGCCACAACCACACGAGCAGCGACAGCGTGGCCATGCCGCCCAGCAGGTGCGCGCTGACGACCAGCGGCTTCAGCAACTGGGTGACGGTCCACATCCCCAGCAACGCCTGGAACACGACCAGCCCCAGCAACAGCAGCGGCAGGCCGGGGCTGCCGCGCGTGTCGCGCCGGCCGTACCAGCCCATCACCGCGATCGCGAGCACCAGCAGCCCCAGCGTGCCGGCAAAATAGCGATGCACCATCTCCTTCCAGGCCTTCGCGTGCGACACCGGGCCGTCCGGGCTGACGGCGAGTTCGGCTTCGATGGCGTCGGCGGCATGATGCGGCGTCAGCTTTCCGTAGCAGCCTGGCCAGTCGGGGCAGCCGAGGCCGGCGTCGGACAGGCGCACGTACGCCCCCAGGCTCACCACGCCCAGCGTGAGGATCAGTGCAGCGAGAATCAGGTTGCGGTAATGGCGCATGGTCAGCCGATCTGCGAAGCCTTGAGCAGCAACTTGAGGTCTTTCATCATGCGCTTGGCGTCGGGACGGGCCGGAAAGCGCAGCATCAGGTTGCCCAGCGGATCGACCAGATAGATATGCTCCCCCCGCCCATTCGCAGCGGGGAACTGCGCCGCGAAACCGTCAGCGACCGGACGCCACACGTGCAGCCCCGGATGTTCCTGCAACAGCGACGCTGCCGGCTCGGTCGCGTCGGTCAGCACCCACAGCCGCTCGATGCGCGACTGCTCCTTGCCCTGCGCGATACGTGTCTGTCGCATCAGATACAGTTGCTGCGCGCAGGCGGCCCCGCAGGCGGCCGGGCCGACATGCACCATCACCCACTTGCCCTGCAGCGCCTCGAGGTCGAACGGCACACCAGCCGGCGTCGTGCCGCGCGTGTGCTGCAGCGGCGTCACCTGCAGCAGGTCGCCGTAGTTGGTGTGGCCAGCCGGACGCCAGCCAAAGTAGGCCAGATACGCTGCCACCACCGGCACCACGAACACGCCGATCAACAGGAGGAATTTACTGCGCGGGGTCAATTGCATGGTTCACGCTTATTGTTTTCAGGTTCCTGCATGCACGCCGTCTTCGCGACGCTTCACGTTCATGAACAACCACAACACCGCCAGCGTCGTTGCCAGACTGTACCACTGGAAGGCGTAGCCGACATGCATGCCGACGCCCGTGTCGGGCCGCGGCCAGTCCCGCAGCAGCCCGTCGTCCGCCGGGCTGGTCTGCTGCAGCAGCAGCGGCTGCAGATCGAGACGGTGAACCGACACGTAGCGTGCGAAATCGAGGTTCTGCCACACGCGCCCCTGCGGCGCCGCGTCGCCGAGTTCGATGTAGCGCGCCTGCGTCTCGACCGCCATCCCCTCGACTTTCACCCAGCCGCGCGGCACCGGCGGCATGGGCAGTTCGTCACGCGTGCGGCCGGCGGCAACCCAGCCGCGGTTGACCAGGATCGCGCGCGCGCCGCCCCCGATCCTGAGCGGCGTCAGCACGTGATAGCCGGCCTTGCCACCGTGCATCCGATTGTCGAGCAGGATGGTGTGCGCATCATCGAAGGCGCCGCGCACCTCGAGCTTGCGATACAGCACGCTGTCGCGATCGAGCGGCGCTTCCCCGACATGGATGGGCGCTTCCGCCAATGCGGCGTCGAAGCGGGCCTGCAGGGCGCGCTTGGTCTCGGCACGTCCGCTTTGCCAGTTGCCGAGGGCCAGCGTCAGCGTGAAGAAGAACAGCGCCGTCAGCGTCGGCCACAGGGTCGGCGCGAAGCGCCATGCGCCGATGCGCAGGTTCAGCAAGTGCGCGCCCCGGGCAATCCGGTTAGACTGAAATTTTTCCGGGTCGCTCTCGACTTCATGCGCATCCTTGCCCTGTTGTTCATCGTCCTCATTCTGGCCAGTCTCGCCAGTGCCCTCTACTACCTCATCAAGGACAAGGGCCAGTCCGACCGCACCGTCAGGATGCTGACCGTGCGCGTCACCCTCTCGCTCGCCCTGTTCGTCCTGCTGATGGGTGGCTATTACTTCGGCATCATCCCGCACAACGGCCTGCGCTGACAGGCCATTCAGCAAAAAGCCGCTCGCTGGCGGCTTTTTGCTTGCCTCGCGAAGCGGTTCGCCACCCTGCTCAGATCATCCAGTAGACCAGGATGAACAGCAGCACCCACACCACGTCGACGAAGTGCCAGTACCACGATACCGCCTCGAACGCGAAATGATGCTCGGCCGTGAAATGTCCGGCGATCGCACGCAGCAGCATGACGATCAGCATGGTGGTGCCGACCAGCACGTGGAAGCCGTGGAAGCCGGTCAGCATGAAGAAGGTCGCGCCGTACACGCCCGCGCCCAGGGTGAGGCCAAGTTCCCGGTAGGCATGGATGTATTCGTATACCTGCAGGCCGAGGAAGGTCGCGCCCAGCGCCACCGTCAGCGCCAGCCCCAGGATCAGCTGGGTGCGGTTGTCCTTCTTCAGCCCCCAGTGCGCCCAGGTCACGGTGACCCCGGATGTCAGCAGCAGCAGGGTGTTGATCGCGGGAATGCCCCAGGCGCCCATCGGCGTGAATTGCACGCTGTCATGCAGCCCCGGCCCCGCCGTCGGCCAGGTCGCCTGGTATCCCTGCCACAAGAGGCTGCCGGTTTCGGCGTCTGCCAGCCAGGGCACCGACAGTACCCGGGTGTAGAACAGCGCGCCGAAGAAGGCAGCGAAGAACATCACCTCGGAAAAGATGAACCAGCTCATCGACCAGCGGAACGAGGAATCGACCTGCTTGTTGTAGCGGCCGGCTTCGCTGTCTCGGATCACCTCGCCGAACCAGCCGAACATCATGACGAACAGGATCGCAAGGCCGGCCAGCAACACCCAGCCGCCATTGGCTATTTCGCGCATGGTCATGGTGCCGCCCACCGCCATCAGCAGCAGCGCCACCGAGCCGATGATCGGCCATAGCGAAGGTTGCGGCAGATAGTACTTATCGGTTTGTGCCAGGCTCATCTCGTCCCCCTATTCCGTTTCGTGGATCGTTCACTTCACGAACTGCAACACCCCGTAAACCACCAGCAATATCGTCAACACGAATGCCGCCGCACCGAGCAGGCCGGCAATCACGACCTGGGCCGGCGTCAGGCTCCTGGCATCGGCGTCGTAGTCGCGCCGCTTGCGCACGCCGAAGAAGCTCCAGAACACGGCCAGCGCGGCCTTGAGGTGCCCGCCCTCAGCCACGCGCGCCCTCCCGGCGCAGCCCGGTCACCTGCCTCTTCACCGAGGTATCGAAGAAGGTGTACGACAGCGTCACCGTGTGCACCTCGCGGTCCATATCCGGATCGAGCACGAACAGCACCGGCATGCGGCGTGTCTCGCCGGCGGCCAGCGTCTGCGGCGTGAAGCAGAAGCACTCGATCTTTCTGAAGAATTCCGCCGCGCGCGCCGGTCCGTAGCTCGGCACTGCCTGGCCGACGATGGGCGCATCGCTCGTATTGGTCACCTCGTATTCGATCTGCACCAGCTGGCCCGGATGCACCCGCATGCTGCGCACCTCCGGCTTGAAGCGCCATGGCAGCGCCGCGTTCGTGTTGGCGTCGAACTCCAGCGTCACCCAGCGGCCCGTGTCGACCTGGGTATTCTTCGCCAGGCTCTGCTCGGCGCCGGCGTTGATGCCGGTCACCTCGCAGATCTTGTAGTAGAACGGCACCAGCGCGAAGCCGAAGCCGAACATGCCCAGCGTCACCACGACGAGCTTGGCCAGGGTCTTGGCGTTACCCGTCTTCATGCGCTATTTCAGCCCGTTGTAGAGCGTGAACAGGAACAGCCCGAGCGCGAACAGCGCCAGCAGGATCGCCGTGCGGACTTTACGCCGGTCGGTCGCCGCGGTGCCGTTCATTTCATCACCGGTGCGGTTTCGAAGGTGTGATACGGCGCGGGCGACGGCACCGTCCACTCGAGGCCCTCGGCACCTTCCCATACCTTGTCGCTCGCCTTGGCGCCCCCCTTGATCGCCTTCAGCACCACCGCCAGGAAGATCAGCTGGCTGAAGCCGAAGATGAAGGCGCCGACGGTGGCGATCTGGTTGAACTCGGTGAACTGCAGCGCATAGTCCGGGATGCGCCGCGGCATGCCGGCCAAGCCGAGGAAATGCATCGGGAAGAACACGATGTTCATGCCGATCACCGACAGCCAGAAATGCCATTTGCCGAGCGTCTCGTCGTACATGTGCCCGGTCCATTTCGGCAGCCAGTAGTAGATGCCGGCAAAGATCGAGAACAGCGCGCCCGACACCAGCACGTAGTGGAAGTGCGCGACGACGTAGTAGGTGTCATGCAGCTGGATGTCGACCGGCGCGATCGCCAGCACCAGCCCGGAGAAGCCGCCGATGGTGAACAGGCAGACGAAGGCGATGGCGAACAGCATCGGCGTCTCGAAGGTCAGCGAGCCCTTCCACATCGTCGCCACCCAGTTGAACACCTTCACCCCGGTTGGCACCGCGATCAGCATGGTCGAGAACATGAAGAACAGCTGTGCGGCGACCGGCATGCCGACGGTGAACATGTGGTGCGCCCACACGATGAACGACAGGATCGCGATCGACGCCGTCGCGTACACCATCGACGCATAGCCGAACAGCGGCTTTCTGGCGAAGGTGGGGATCACCTGCGAGACGATGCCGAAGGCCGGCAGGATCAGGATGTACACCTCGGGGTGGGCGAAGAACCAGAAGATGTGCTGGAACATCACCGGATCGCCGCCGCCGGCGGCGTTGAAGAAGTGGGTGCCGAAGTTGCGGTCGGTCAGCAGCATGGTCACCGCCCCTGCCAGCACCGGCATGGTGGCGATCAGCAGGTAGGCGGTGATCAGCCAGGTCCAGCAGAACAGCGGCATCTTCATCAGCGTGAGCCCGGGGGCACGCATGTTGAGAATGGTCGTGATGATGTTGATCGAACCCATGATCGACGACAGGCCCATGATGTGGACGGCCAGGATCGTCAGATCGTAGGAGATGCCGCCCTGGATGAACAGCGGCGGATACATGGTCCAGCCACCCGCCACCGCGCCGCCCGGCAGCAGGAACGACGACATCAGCAGCAGCGCCGCAACCGGCAACACCCAGAACGCCCAGTTGTTCATGCGCGGGAAGGCCATGTCGGGCGCCCCCAGCATCAGCGGCACCTGCCAGTTCGCGAAGCCGGAGAAGGCCGGCATAATCACGCCGAAGATCATGATCAGGCCGTGCATGGTGGTGAGCTGATTGAAGAAGTCGGGATTGGTCACCTGCAGGCCGGGCTGGAACAGCTCGGCGCGGATCAACAGCGCCATGCTGCCGGCGGCGAACAGCATGATCAGCGCGAACCACAGGTAGAGCGTGCCGATGTCCTTGTGGTTGGTGGTCGTCAGCCAGCGCATGATGCCGGCAGGATGGGCGTGGTGTCCGTGGTCGTCGTGGGCGTGTGCGTCAGACATTGGGCTCTCCTCTCGGTTGTTCACTGCGCGGCGGGGGCGGCGGCTTCGGATGCCCCGCCGCGCGCCGCGGCGATCTCGGCCGGCTGGGCGAGGTCGCCCATCTTGTTGTCCCAGGCGTTGCGCTGGTAGGTCACCACCGCAGCGATGTCGGCATCGGACAGCTGTCCGCCGAAGGCCGCCATCGCGGTCCCCGGACGGCCGTGCAGCACGACGGCGATATGGTCGGCGATCGGGCCGGTCGCCACCTTGGAACCGTTGATCGCCGGGAAGGTGCCGGGCAGGCCCATGCCGTTGGCCTGGTGACAGGCAGCGCAGTTGGCCTGATAGACCTTCTCGCCGCGCTCGACCAGTTCGGCGACGGCGAAGGCCCTGGCGCCGTCGGCGGCAGCCGCCTGTGCGGCGCCCTTCTTCTTCGCCACCCAGGCCTTGTAGTCTTCTTCCGACACCACCTCGACCACGATCGGCATGAAGCCGTGGTCCTTGCCGCACAGCTCGACGCATTGGCCGCGATAAGTGCCGATCTTGTCGGCCTTGAACCAGCTGTCGCGGATGAAGCCGGGGATCGCATCCTGCTTGGCGCCGAGCGCAGGCACCCACCAGGCATGCAGCACGTCGTTGGCAGTGATCAGCAGGCGCACCCGCTTGCCGACCGGCACCACCATCGGTTCGTCGACTTCGAGCAGGTAGTGCTCGCCCTTCTCCGCCTTGCCTTCGATCTGTTCACGCGGCGTGGCCAGCGTGCTGTAGAAGCGGACGTCGTCGTTGAGGTAGTCGTAGCCCCACTTCCACTGGTAGCCGGTGATCTTGATGGTGAGGTCGGGGTTGGAGGTGTCCTTCATGTCGATCACCACCCTGGCGGCGGGATAGGCCATGCCCATCAGGATCACGAAGGGGATCACCGTCCAGATGACCTCGACGGTGGTGTTCTCGTGGAAATGCGCGGCCGGATGGCCGACCGATTTGCGGTGCTTGATCAGCGAGTAGAACATCGCGCCGAACACCACGACGAAGATGCCCAGGCACACCAGCATGATCAGGTTGTGCAACTGGAACACGTCGTGCGCCACCTGGCTCGCCGGCGGCTGCAGGTTGTATGCATAATCCGCCAGCGCCGTCCCGCTCCCTGCCAGCGCCAGCACTCCCGTCCCTGATTGCCACGTGCTTTTCATCGCGTATCCCCCCATCCTCTCTCGACGTTGTTATGGGTGTTGCGGGCGCGTCGTGTTGGTATTGGTGTCAAGCCTGCAACTTGCTGCGCAAGGTGGCGGCCAGTTGCAGCCGCGCCTCGTCATTCAGGTAATGCCCGACTTCTGTTGCGCGACCGTGAGAACTCACGCTGAGCCGGCAGCCCCGGCCGGGCGTTCTGCAGTCGCATGCCACGCGTGCCCACTGGCGATTCATTTCGCGGCGTTCCGAATGCGTGCCGGCATGCCATTCCAGCACCATCCTGTCGCCGTCGATCGTGAGGGTTTCGTAATCGCCCTCGCGGCTGCGCAGAGCCCGGAATGCCCAGGCCAGCGCGCCGATCTCCAGTCCGGCAAACGGCAGGATCAGCCAGTAGCCCAATAGTGCAAAGCCGATCGCTGTCGCAAAACACAAAGCCGCCAGGCTCCAGAGCGCGAGCCGTTCCTGGGTGCGCGTCAGCGCGAGATTGGGACGGGATAGAAAGACGAACGCCCCTGCTGACTCACCCACACAGTCTTCCGTCTTCGTCTGTTCCATGAGGGAACCGGGGAAACCGCGTGCGGCAATCTGTCGCGGACAGTAACACGATGCCGGCAAGAAGAACAAGCGCGACACCAGACCAACCTATTGATTTTAATATAATATTTGAATAGTTGACTATTCTTGTATGCTTATTTATTAGGCAACGCCAGCCATGCCGAGGGCTCGGTCGGCGGCATGCCTGCGGCCTGATAGGGCTGCACGCCGAGGCAGGGCCCGGGCAGACGCGCACGCAGCGCGGCAAGATTCGCGGCCTGGCGGGCCATCTCCGGATCGATGTGGTTGCCCACCCAGCCGGCCCAGGGCAGCCGGCGGGCGGCGATCGATTCGGCCGTCAGCAGGGCGTGGCTGAGGCAGCCGAGCCGCAGCCCGACCACCAGCACCACGGGCAGGCCGAGTCGCCACGCAAGGTCGGCCATGTCCTCGGAATCGTTCAGCGGCACACGCCAGCCGCCGGCCCCCTCGACGACCACGACGTCGGCACGCGCAGCGAGCCGCGCGTACGCCGCTGCGATCACGCCGAGTTCGATGCGCACGCCGGCCTCTGCCGCAGCGATGTGCGGCGCAATCGCCGGCGCGAAAGCATACGGGTTGACGTCGCGCAGATCGGCGTCGACGTTGGCCGCAGCGCGCAGCGCCACGACGTCTTCGTTGAGCTCGCCCGGCTCGGCGCCCGCCGCCACCGGCTTCATCGCCGCCACGCGCAGCCCCTGCGCTCGCAGCATCCGGACCAGCGCGACCGCCACTCGCGTCTTGCCGACGCCGGTGTCGGTTCCGGTGACGAACAGGCCGCGTGCACTCATGCCAGGCCCAGTTTGCGTTTGCGCTCGCCGATGGCGAACTGGATGACCTGGCGGCCATCCTCCAGCCGCGTCTTGTCGCCCGCCCAGGCATGGCCGTAGATCACCTCGAAGGTCGCCGGCAGGCGCCCTTCGCTGCGGTTTGCCTCGTAGGCCTGCTCCAGCCTCGTCCACGCGGTCTTGCCGAGCAGGCCGCGGCGGCGGGCTGCCGCGGCGTTGTGCGCGCCGATGCCCTTGAGGTCGCGCATCAGCGTCTTGAGGTCGGCGTAGGTCAGCGTCAGCATGTCCATTTCCATCACCGGGCTGGCGAAGCCGGCGTGGATCAGCATGTCGCCGATGTCGTGCAGGTCGACGAAGCGATTGACGTGCGGCGCATCGTCGATCGCGGCGAACGCCGTACGCAACTCCTTCAGCGTGTCGGGACCGAAGGTGGCGAACATCAACAGCCCGCCCGGCGCCAGCACGCGACGGAAGCCCTTCAGCGTCGCTTCGAGATCGTGCGCCCATTGCAGCGCGAGACTCGACCAGACCAGATTCACGCTGTTGGCCGCCAGCGGCAGCCGATCCATGTCGGCGCAGACGAACTGCGCCGGCGACGACGGCTTGGACGTGAAAGACGCCAGCGCACGCTGCGTCCACGATAGCTGCGGCAGCTTGCTGCGCGCCTGCGCGAGCATGGCCGGCGCAATGTCGAGCGCGACAAGCTCGGCCTCGCTGTAGCGCGACCGCAGCTGCGCCAGACCATAGCCGGTGCCACAGCCGACATCGAGCACGCGTGCCGGCTGCAGTGCCATGTAATCGAGCCTGTCGAACAGGCGGTCGCACACCTCGCGCTGCAGCACCGCGTGCGCGTCGTAGCTGGCGGCGGCGTGATCGAAGGCACGCCGCACTTCGGCGAAATCGAGTTCGGTTTCAGGCATGCGCGAATCCCGCGATCGCCGCGGCGACCTCGTCGACATGCGACAAATGCGGCGCGTGGGCGGCGCGCGGCAGCTCGCAATACGCCGCGGCCGGCAGCGTGGCGGCGAGCCATGCGCCCGCCGCTGCCGGCGTGAGCGTGTCGAGCCCGCCGTGCAGCACCAGTGCCGGCTGCAGCAACCGCGGCAGCTCCGCGCGCAGGTCGGTATCGCGCAGGATCGCCAGCCCCGCCGCCAGCGCGGCCGGTTCGGCCGGCGCCGCCGCGATCACGCTCTGGCGCAGCTGTTGCAGCAGAACCTTCTGTCCCGGCATGCCGCGCGTCTGCAGGCTGAGGAAGCGCAGCAGGGTCGCCTCCGGATCCGCCAGCAGCGCCGCACCGAAGGCCTCGAGGTCGGCGATCGCCATGCCGCGATCCCAGTCCCCTTCGGCGACGAACTTCGGCGTCGACGCCAGCAGGATCAGGCGGCCGACCTTGTGCGGATGATCGAGCGCGGCACGCATCGCAACCTGCCCGCCGAGCGACCAGCCGAGCAGCGTGGCGCCATCTGGCAACTGCTGCGCAAGATCGTCCGCCCAGGCGGCGAGCGCATTGCCGGCGAGCGCAGCACGCCCGCCGTGACCCGGCAGGTCGAGCACGCGCACGTCGAATTCATCCGCGAGTCTCGCCGCGAGGTCGTCGAAGACGTGGCCGTTCATGCCCCAGCCATGCAGCAGGGCGAGCACCGGTTCAGGCGACGGCATGCAGGGCCTCGACGAGTTGCGCGACGTCGTCGGTGCTGTGCGCCGCCGACAGCGTGATGCGCAGGCGCGCGGTATTCGGCGGCACGGTCGGCGTGCGGATCGCCGGCACCAGCAGGCCGCGTTCGAGCAGCGCCTGCGACAGCCGCACCGCATCGGCGTTGGCGCCGATCACGAGCGGCTGGATCGGCGTCGCCGACGCCATCAGCGTGCCGATTCTCAGATCGGCCAGCCCTTCACGCAGTTGCGCGACATGGCTGGAGAGCCGCTCCCGTCGCGGCGCACCTGCTTCGATCTGGCGCAGGCTTTCCACGAGGCACGCGGCCAGCAGCGGTGGCGACGCAGTGGTGTAAATGTAGGGGCGTGCCTTCTGGATCAGCCAGTCGGTCACGCTGACGTGCGCCGCCACCGCCGCGCCCGCGACGCCGGCCGCCTTGCCGAGCGTGGCGAGGTAGATCACGCGATCGCTCGCGCGCGCACGATCGGTGAGCCCGCCGCGGCCGCCGTTCAGCACGCCGAAGCCATGGGCGTCGTCGAGATACAGCCAGGCATCGTAGCGCTCGGCGAGATCGAGCAGCGCGTCGACCGGCACGACGTCGCCGTCCATGCTGAACACCAGGTCCGAGAGGATCAGCTTGTCGGCGGCCCGGCTCGCGGCGAGCTGGCCTTCGAGTTGCGCGAGATCGCCATGGCGATAGCGGGTGAAACTCGCACCCGACAGCTGTGCAGCGTCGACCAGCGAGGCATGGTTGAGCTTGTCGGCGAACACTTCGCCATGGCGGCCGACGAGCGCGGTCACCACGCCGAGATTGGCCATGTAGCCGGTGGAAAACAGCAGCGCCGCAGGTTTGCCGACGAAGCGCGCGAATGCTGTCTCGAAGTCGTGGTGGAAGCGGTGATGGCCGGTGATCAGATGCGCCGCGCCGGCGCCGACACCGCATTGGTCGAGCGCGGCGTGCGCCGCGGCGACGAGCGCCGGGTCGGCGGCGAGACCGAGATAGTCGTTGCTGCAGAAAGAGACGACGCGGCGGCCGTCGATCATGACGTGGGCACCCTGCGGACCGTCGAGCAGGCGGCACTGCCGCGTCAGGTGCTCGGCCTCGAGCGCCGCCAGCCCCTGCTGCAGGCGGCTCAAAGCAGGAAAGGTCACAAGGGCTGCAGGCCGAGCGCGTCGAACAGGCGCTGGTCGCGCTCCCACTCGGGGTTGCCGGTGGTCAATAGCTTCTCGCCGTAGAAGATCGAGTTGGCGCCGGCGAGGAAGCACAGCGCCTGCACCGCGTCGCTCATCTGCTGGCGGCCGGCCGACAGCCGCACGAAGCTCTGCGGCATGCACAGGCGCGCGACGGCGATGGTGCGCACGAATTCCAGCGGCTCGAGCGCCTCGGTGCCGGCGAGCGGCGTGCCTTCGACCTGCACCAAGAGGTTGATCGGCACCGACTCCGGCTGCGGGTCGAGCGAGGCCAGTTGCGCGATCAGGCCGGCGCGCTGGGTGCGCGATTCGCCCATGCCGACGATGCCGCCGCAGCAGACGTGAAGGTCGGCATGGCGCACGCGCTCGAGCGTGTCGAGGCGGTCCTGGTAATCGCGGGTGGTGATGATGTCGCCGTAGAACTCGGGCGCGGTGTCGAGGTTGTGGTTGTAGTAGTCGAGGCCAGCCTCTTTCAGCTGCTCGGCCTGGCCGTCCTTCAGCATGCCGAGCGTCGCGCAGGTCTCGAGCCCGAGTGCCTTGACCTCGCGCACCATGTCGAGCACCGGTTCGAGGTCGCGCTGCTTCGGCCCGCGCCACGCCGCGCCCATGCAGAAGCGCGAGGCGCCGGCAGCCTTGGCGGCCTTCGCCGCCTTCAGTACGTCATTCAAATCAAGGAGCCCCTGATTCTCGACGCCGGCGTCGTAGCGCGCCGACTGCGGGCAGTAGCCGCAGTCCTCCGAGCAGCCGCCGGTCTTGATCGACAGCAGCGTCGACAGCTGCACCCTGTTCGGATCGAAATGCTGGCGGTGCACGGTTTGCGCCTGGAACATCAGGTCGGCGAAGGGCAGCGCGAACAGCGCCTCGATATCGGCGACCGAGCGGCGCGGGATGGGGTGGGTCATGTCATTCATGGAACGGGCCTCGTGAAATCTTCGCAGCGCAGCGACGCAACGCCGCCTAGTGCTGCTCCACCTCGATGGTGATGTCCTGCCACGGCTCGCGCCCGGCCTTGATGATGTCGTAGATCGCCCACGGCACGATGATCGCCACCGCCGACCCCAGCACCAGCATCAGGCCCTGCCAGCCGCCGAGCAGACCGTAGATCATCGGACCGACCACGACCAGGCTGCCCATCACGCCGTAAAAGCGGTAGCCTGCCCACTTGTTGTAGTGTCCGACGCGCGGATTGGGGTGGTGGGCGATGCTGGCGTAAACGAAGATCGACGCGCCGAGCCAGATCATCACCGGCGGCAGCGACAGCACGAAGGGCAGGAAGCCGACTTTCTGACTGGCCAGGAGCTTGCCGAGCAGCAGCGCGGTCAGCGACAGCAGCAGCGCGATCACGGTAATGATGTTGAACAGCTGGGCGTTCAGACGGGAGGAGGCGGCAGGAATGATACGGGTGGCGTTCATGCCCGGATTGTCGGGGTCGGCGCGCCGACTGTCAAATCAACGGCCTTGCAAAATTGAACATCAGATCAATTATTAATCGATTGTTTCCACACGGCTGCCTGCTCTGCGGTGCCGTTTCCGGCGCCCATCCGCTGTGCAGCGGCTGCGACGCCGGCCTGCCCTGGCACGCGCAGCCGCACTGCCCGCAATGTGCCATTCCCACCCCCAACGGCCAGGTATGCGGCGACTGCCTCAGGCATCCGCCGGCATTCGACCGCACCCACGCCGCGCTTGCCTACGCCTTCCCGCTCGACCGCCTGATCCCGCGCCTGAAGTACCACGGCGAGCTCGCGATCGCGCCGGCGCTGGGGCAGTGCCTGACGCGCGCCGTCGGCCACGCGCCGCGGCCCGACCGCCTGATCCCGATGCCGCTGCATCCGCAGCGCATCCGCGAACGCGGCTTCAACCACGCCGGCGAGATCGCCCGCGTCGTGGCAAGGCAACTGGGACTGCCGCTCGACACCGCCAGCTGCCGGCGCATCCGCGACACGCCGCCGCAGATGGGACTGAAGCACGACGCGCGGCGGCGCAACGTGCGCGGCGCGTTCGCCTGCGACGGCAACGTGCAGGGCCTGCACATCGCCGTAGTGGACGACGTGATGACGACCGGCACCAGCCTCGACGAACTGGCGGCGACCTTGAAGCGCGCCGGGGCGCGCGAGGTGAGTTGCTGGGTGGCGGCGCGCACGCTGCCGCCCGGCGAAGCCGCGGCCTGAGGTTTCAGGAATAGATTTCTTCGACCGCGAAGATGCGCTGATGCTCGCGCATGGCATAGCGGTCGGTCATGCCGGCGATGTAGTCGGCAACCGCGCGCGCGCCCTCGAGCGACTCGCGTTCCTGATGCTCGGGCGGCAGCAGGCGGGCGTCGCCGGTAAAGGCGGTGTAGAGGTCGCTGATGATGCGCCCCGCCTTGGCGCTCATGCGCGCCACCTTGTAGTGGCGGTAGAGGTGGCGCAGCAGGAAGCGCTTGAGCTCGCGGTGCTCGTCGAGCAGCGCCGGGCTGAAGGCCGCCAGCGGCGGCGCGGCGCGCACGTCGTCGACGGTCGCCACACCGGCGTTCTCGATGTTGCGCTGCGTCGTGTTCACCAGGTCGAGGATCATGGTGTTGATGATGCGGCGCACGGTTTCGGTCACCACCCGGCGTCCCTGCAGCGCGGGATATTTCGCGCGCACCTCGGCGAGGTGGCGCGCGAAGATCTGCACCTCCATGAGCTGTTCCAGCGTGATGAGGCCGGAACGCAGGCCGTCGTCGACGTCGTGGTTGTTGTAGGCGATCTCGTCGGCGAGGTTGGCGATCTGCGCCTCCAGCGAGGGCTGACGCTTGTCGAGGAAACGGCGGCCGACCTCGCCGAGCTTTTCGGCGTTGCCGAGCGAGCAGTGCTTGAGGATGCCCTCGCGCGCCTCGAAGGTGAGGTTGAGCCCGGCGAATTCGGCGTAGCGCTCCTCCAGCAGGTCGACCACGCGCAGCGACTGCAGGTTGTGCTCGAAGCCGCCATGCTCGCGCATGCAGGCATTCAGCGCGTCCTGCCCGGCGTGGCCGAAGGGCGTGTGGCCTAGATCGTGCGCCAGCGCCACCGCCTCGACCAGATCTTCGTTCAGATGCAGCAAGCGCGCGATGGTGCGGCCGATCTGCGCAACCTCGATGCTGTGGGTGAGGCGGGTGCGGAACAGGTCGCCCTCGTGGTTGACGAACACCTGGGTCTTGTATTCCAGCCGGCGGAACGCGGTGGAATGGATGATGCGGTCACGGTCGCGCTGGAATTCGGAGCGCGGCGCGGCGGCGGCTTCGGCATGCAGGCGCCCGCGGGACTGACTGGAATGCGCTGCGTAGGAGGCGAACGACGGTTCCATCAGGTCTCCTTGGTTATCGGGGCGTGGTCAGCACTGCGTTCAATACCTCGGGCGGCACGTCGCCGGTGATCACCGCCTCGCCCAGTTTTTTCAGCAGCACGAAACGCATCCTGCCGCTCTCGACCTTCTTGTCGTGGCCCATGTATTCGAGGTACTTCGCCACGCCGAGATCGGGCGCGACGTCGGGCAACCCGGCGGCGCGGATCAGCGCGCGGCTGCGCCCGACATCGGCCTCGGAAATCCAGCCCATGCGCTGCGAGGTCTGCGCCGCCAGCACCATGCCCGCGCCGACCGCCTCGCCGTGCAGCCAGGTCCCGTAGCCCATGCCGGTTTCGATCGCGTGGCCAAAGGTGTGGCCGAGGTTGAGGATGGCGCGGATGCCGCCCTCGCGCTCGTCCTGCCCCACCACCTGCGCCTTGATTTCACACGACCGGTAGATCGCATGCGTGATCGCTTCGGCATCGAGTGCGCGAAGCTTGTCCATGTTGGCTTCCAGCCAGGCGAGGAAGTCGGCGTCCCAGATCAGGCCGTACTTGATCACCTCGGCGAGCCCCGCCGAGAGTTCGCGTGGCGGCAGCGTCTTCAGCGTGTCGGTGTCGGCGAGCACCACCTTCGGCTGGTAGAACGCGCCGATCATGTTCTTGCCGAGCGGGTGGTTGATCCCGGTCTTGCCGCCCACCGACGAATCGACCTGCGACAAGAGCGTGGTGGGAATCTGGATGAAGGGCACGCCGCGCTGGTAGCTTGCCGCGGCGAAGCCGGTCATGTCGCCGATCACGCCGCCGCCCAGGGCGATCAGCGTGGTCTTGCGCTCGGCGCGGTCGGTCAGCAGCGCGTCGAAGATCAGGTTCAGCGTCTCCCAGGTCTTGTACGCCTCGCCGTCGGGCAGCACCACGTTCGCCACCTTCACCCCCGCGCCTTCCAGCGTCGCCGTCAGCTGCGCGAGATACAGCGGCGCCACCGTGGTGTTGGTCACCACCATCACGCGCTGCTGCGCCAGATGCGGCACGATCAGGTCGGCGCGGGCGAGCAGGCCGGCGCCGATGTGGATGGGATAGGAACGGTCGCCGAGGTCGACGCTGAGGGTTTGCATACGCAGAAGGGCACCAAGTGGGGACAGCACATTGTAGCAATGTGCCGCGACCGAAGGCCGCACGCCCCACAGTGAGCGGGAAACCCATTGAGCGTTATGATTTCATCCATTGCGACGGATTTTCGCCGCCATTCCTGGTGCCACGTCACGCCATGCCCGCCGACATCCTGCTGGTTTCCCCCGCTTCGCCGTTCGCACCGCAATCGGGCGCCCAGCAGCGCACGGCCCTGCTGCATGCCGCCCTGCAGCAACATGGCCAGGTCGATGTACTGCTGCTCGAGCCCACTGCAGGCACGACCCGGCTGACAGCCCCCCAGCCCGGCATCCTTGCGCACGGGCTGTGGCATCAGCGCCCCCTGGGAATCGGCAAGTTCGAACCCGACCTCACCCTGAACCGGGCATTGCATGGGGGAGGGGTCGATCCCGGAAGATATCGGCTGATCGTCGGCCGATATCTGAACCCCATCAGCAAACTGGCCATTCCCGCCGGGGTACGCACGGTGGTCGACCTCGACGACTGGGGCTATCACTACGCAGGCGGTCGATTCACAACGCAGCTCAAGTCCATGTATGCCGCCTGGCTGGCGCAAAGACAACTCGAACGCTTCGACGCCTATTTTTTCGTCAGTTCACGCGACCAGCAGCAGCACCCCGCCCTGCAGTCGGCCGTCCTCCCCAACATCCCCTTCACGCCTCCTGCCCAGCCGTTTCCCCAGGCCGACAGTAGCACCCTGCTATTCGTGGGCTCACTCTGGTATGCGCCCAATCGCGAGGGTATCGATCATTTTCTCGCCCGCTGCTGGCCCGCCATCAAGACCATGCAGCCGCGGGCGAGTCTGCTGCTCGCCGGAGCCGCCCCCCCAGCCGTGCGGCAGGCCTGGGAACGCCATCCGGATGTATCGGCACCAGGCTTCGTGAACGATCTGGAGGCAGCCTACCGCAATGCCGCGCTCACCATCGCACCGATTTATTCCGGTGGCGGCACCAACATCAAGATCCTCGAATCGCTGGCGTACGGACGCACCTGCGTCAGCACCCCGCACTGCGCCAGCGCATTCGAAACCGAACTGGCCGACGGCCTGGCCGTGGCGCAGGATGACGCCTCCTTTGCGCGACTCTGCGCAGAGCTGCTCCAGAACCGGGAAGCACGGGAAGCCAAAGTCGCCCAATGCCAGGAAAGCCTGCGGCGCCGCTACACGAAAGAGGCTTTCATGCGGCAGGCCGCTACGCTGCTGTCGCCCGACGCCAGCCGAATCCCATGAGCGCCGCCCCTTCCCCGTCCGTCGCCATCGTGCTGCTGAACTGGAATCGCTGGCAGTACACGCTGACCTGCCTGGAAAGTCTGTTCAGGCTGGACTACCCGAATTACATCGTCATTGTCTGCGACAACGATTCGTCGGACGGCTCGATGGCCCGATTTATGGAATGGGCGGCCGGAAAGCAGCCAGCCCCGCCACCCCCCACTGCGGAACTGCAAGGCCTGGCGTCCCCCCCGGTCGACAAGCCGATCGCCGTGCGCGTCCTGGACCGCAGCGAGGCCGCGTCGAGCGAGGAATCGCCTCGCACGCCCCTGACCCTGATCCAGACCGGCGCCAACCTCGGATTTGCCGGCGGCTGCAACGTCGGCATACGGAATGCGCTGGCGCGCGGGGTCGATTACGTCTGGCTGCTGAACAACGACACACTGGCAACCCCTGACAGCCTGCGACAACTGGTCGATCACCTCCAGGCCCACCCGGATATCGGCATAGGCGGCTCGACACTCCTCAGCCTGCACCGCCCATCGCGTGTCCTGGCATTGGGCGGGGGCTGTCTGCGGCGTAGCACCGGCACCACCCGGCATATCGGCGAAGGCAGCGCCTGGCCGCCATCCGTGCCCTTGGCCAGACTCGCCACACAACCGATGGACTATGTGGTGGGGGCCTCGATGCTGGTCCGACGCGCCTTCCTGGAAACGGCCGGCCTGATGGACGAGGGATATTTTCTGTACTACGAGGAGCTGGACTGGGCATTCCGGCTGCCGCCCGGGATGCGGCTGGGCTATGCGCCCGCCAGCGTGATCTACCACCATGAAGGCGGCACCACCGGCGGGATCGTGCGCACGCACTACTACCGCAGCCTGATCCGCTTCACCTGGCGCCACAACCGGCGCTATCTCCCGCTGGTGCTCGCACGCATGATGTTGCGCATCCCGGAGGCGCTGCTGCGCCGCAACCGGCAGGAGTTGGCAGCCCTGCTATCGCTGCTCCGCCCGCACCGACCATCCCAAGGATGAACACCATGTCCGGAACGGTTGACTATTTTTCCCATGCCCGCCCCGAAATGCTGGCCTTCGTCCCCCGCCATGCACGTCGCGTACTCGAAATGGGATGCGCGTGCGGGGGATTCGGCGCCCTGCTCAAGCAACGCCAGCCTGCGGAAATCTGGGGCCTAGAACTCGACCCCGAGGCTGCGGCGTATGCGGCCGAGCGGCTCGACCGCGTACTCCCGGGTACGCTGGAGCGCAATCTCGACAAGCTGCCGGACGCGCATTTCGACTGCATCGTGTGCAACGATGTGCTCGAACACCTGTCCGATCCCGAAGCCGCGCTGCGCGCCCTGCCCCGGATCATGGCGCCAGGCAGCCTGCTGGTCGGTTCGATCCCCAATGTCCGCTACTTCCCGGTCCTGCTGGACTTGTTATGGAACGCCGACTGGAACTACAGCGATCACGGCGTTCTGGATCGCACCCATCAACGCTTCTTCACCCGCAAAAGCCTTGAGCGCACCCTCGTCGCATGCGGCTTTCAGCCGCAACAAATCGTCGGCGTCAACCCGACCCCGTCGATCAGGGCCAGGCTCGCGTCCATTCTCACGCTCGGCAAGCTGAACGACAGCCGCTATCTGCAATTTGCCTTCGTCGCCTCGGTCAGCCAGGCATGAGAATTGCTGAGATCAGGGCTGGCTCAAGCGGGCGACTGGCGAGCCATCGGCCAGGCCGCTTCACATTAAGAACATGCCGGAGCGCGCGCATACCGCACCACTCGGGCAACCCGCCCCACATCCGATCACACACCGTGTCTGAAACAATTCAATGAGTCTGGGAGAAAGCATCCGCCACGGCGCCAAATGGGTATTCATCGGCAACACCGGCAGCCAGATCATCAACTTCGCCCTCGGCTTGATCCTGGCCCGCCTGCTGATGCCGGCCGAGTTCGGCATGGTGGCGACCATCCTGATCTTCACCAGCCTCGCCGGCTTCGTCGCCGGTGGCGGCATGGGCCAGGCGATCGTGCGCGCGAAGGAAGCCTCGAAGCGCGACTTCGACCTGCTGTTCACGCTGCAGGCGCTGATCGGCCTGGCGATCGTCGGCTTCTTCTTCGCGATCGCCCCCTGGTTCGGCCGCTGGTACGAGAACCCCCTGTACGCCGACCTGCTGCGGGTGGCGGCGCTGTCCTTCCTGGTCCGCCCCTTCTTCAACGTGCCGAGCAACATGCTGCACCGCGACATGCGCTTCAAGGCCAAGACCGCGGTGCAGCTCAGCAACCTGATGGTGTACAACGGCATCGCGCTGAGCCTGGCCTGGCTCGGCCACGGTCCCTGGAGCCTGATCCTGGCCGGACTGTTCAGCGCCGTCGCCGGCGCGCTGCAGTTCGCCTGGTATGCCCGCTGGCGCCCGGGCCTGTGCTTCGACTTCGCGCGGGCTGGCGAACTGATGCGCTACGGCCTGCTCGCCTCCAGCAACAACATCGTCTACTACGTGCGCAGCCAGCTCCCCACCTTCATGCTGTCGCGCAGCTTCGGCCCCGCCGGGGTGGGCCTGTTCAACAAGGCCGAGAGCCTGGCGATGCGCCCGCACAGCTTCATCACCGGATCGGTGTACGAGGTGCTGTTCCGGGCGCTCGCCAAGGAGCAGGACAATCTCGACACATCGCGCTACCTGTTCTTCCGCAGTCTGTCGCTGGTCGCGGTGTACGGGCTGCCGTTCTACCTCGGCTTCCTGTGGCTCGCCGAGCCCCTGGTGGTCACGCTGTTCGGCCATCGCTGGGCCGATTCGGCCGCGCCGCTGATGATCCTCAGCCTCGCCGCCCCGCTGATGATGATCGAGAACCTGTCCGGCGCGGTGCTCGCTGCCCGCAACTGCCTGGGCAAGGAACTGGTCGCCCAGGTCATCGTGATTTTCATCGCGGGCGCAGCGATCATGGCCGGCCTGCCCTACGGCATGGAAGGCGTGGCGACCGGCCTGCTGGTCGCCACGCTCTACATGAGCATTCACATGTTCTGGCTGGCCAAGCAATCGTTGCGGGCGCGCTGGATCGATCTGGCGCGCGCGTTCGCGCCGGCTGCCCTGCTGAATGCCATCCTGGCGGCGGCCCTGTGGCTCGCCCAGCAGCTCGTCCCGCCCGCCGTGCAGGCAAGCCACGCGCTCTACGTGCTGTTCATGGGCGGCACCGGCGGGTTGGTATACGCCCTCTGCTTCCTGTATCTGCCGATCCCGGCACTGGCTGCCGAAACCGGCCGCTGGAAAGTCCGGCTCAAACTCGCCAAAGCCCCCGCATGACCCGCATCGATCCTTTCTCGCGCGCGTTGCACCAGCAGGCCGGCCAGCATGGTCCGGTCATGCTCATGTATCACGCGGTCGCACCCGGCTCCGGTACCCCCCGATGGCCCTGGGCGGTCTCGATGCAGCGCTTCCGCGACCAGCTCGATTTTCTCGCCACCGAGGGCTATGCCACCCCGACCATGGGCGAACTCGCAGCCAGGCCGGCCAAGGCATGGACCGGACGTACCGCCGTCATCACCTTCGATGACGGCTACGTCGACAATCTGGCCGCCTGCGAGGAACTGCAGAAGCGCGGCATGCGCGCCACCTGGTTCATCGTCACCGGCTCGATCGGGCGCGCGCCGGCCTGGCCTGCCGACGGCCGCCCTGACGGACGGCTGCTGAATGCCGACGAACTGCGCGAGATGCAGGCCGGCGGCATGGAGATCGGCTCGCACACGGTCAGCCACGCACGGCTGCCGGAACTCGACGACGCGCGTCTGCTGCAGGAGCTGACCGAATCCCGGGTCACGCTGGAAGATCTGCTCGGCACGCCGGTCGGCAGTTTCGCCTATCCCTACGGCGCCTGGGACGCACGCTGCGCCGCGGCGGCGCAGCAGGCCGGCTACGCCGCCGCCTGCACCACCCGCACCGGCTGGGCGCTGCGCGACGACACCCCCTACCAGCTGCGGCGCCTGACCGTGTTCAACACCGACACGCCGGGCAGCTTCGCACGCAAGCTCTATTTCGGCAGCCATGACGTGCGCTGGCGCGATCTCGCCGCCTACGCGCTGCGGCGCCTGCGGCGCGTGTGATCTTCCCCGTGACACCCGCCGTCTCCATCGTCATGCCCTGCTACAACGCCGCCGCGCATCTGCCGGCGAGCGTCGGCAGCGTGCTGGCGCAAACGTTTCCGGACTGGGAACTGATCGCCGTCGACGACGGCTCGACCGATGGCACGCAGGCCTGGCTCAAGGCGCAGGCCGACCGCCGCATCCGGACGCTGAGCCAGCCCAACCGCGGTGTCAGTGCCGCGCGCAACGCCGGCCTGGCCACGGCACAAGGTCGATACGTGGCCTTCCTGGATGCAGACGACACCTGGGCTTCGGGTTTTCTGGCAAGCATGCTGGCAGCTCTGGAAGGCCGGCCCGACGCGGCACTTGCCTATTGCGGCTGGCAGAACCTGGGGCTTCCAGGCGGCCGCGGCGAGCCCTTCGTGCCGCCGGATTACGAAAATGCCGCCAAGGCCGAGACCCTGTTCGCCGGCTGCCGCTGGCCGATCCACGCTGCGCTGGTCAGGCGCGAGGCGGTGCGTGCGGCAGGCGGCTTCGACCCCGCCCTGAAAAACGCCGAGGACTATGCGCTGTGGCTGCGGGTGGCGACGGCCGCCCCCATCGTCCGCGTGCCGGAGGTGCTGGCCTACTACCATTTCCACGGCAGCGGCCAGGCCTCGGACGACCGCGCGCGCGCCGCCCTGCAGCACTGGCAGGCGCAGCGTGATTACCTGGCCGCCCATCCCGCGTTCGCCGGCATGTTCAGCCGCGACCGCATCCGCACGCTCACCACCGGTGAACTGCTGAAACGCGGCTACGCCTGCTACTGGCAGCGCGACCTGCCAGCCGCCCGCGCCATCTTCCGCGCCGTAATGAAACAAGGCTATGGCACACTCTCGGACTGGAAACACATGCTGCCTGCCTGGCTGCCCGCATCCTGGCACCGCCGGCTGATCGACCTGCGAGACCGCAACGCCCCGACGCCCGATGGACAACTTTGACCCTGCGCTGATTTCCGTCGTCATGCCCTGCCACAATGCCGCCCCCCATGTGGAGGAGGCGATCGCGAGCGTCCTGCGGCAGACCTATCCGCAGATCGAACTCATCGTCGTGAACGACGGCTCGACGGACGGTTCGACCGACATCGTCGAGCGCCTGGCCGCCGCCCACCCCGGCCGCATCACGGTGCTGCACCAGACCAATAGCGGACCCTACGCCGCGCGCAACCGCGGGCTGGCCCAGGCACACGGCAACTTCGTCGCCTTCCTCGACGCCGACGACACCTGGCACCCCGACGCACTGAAACAGCTGCACGCCGCGCTGACCGACACTCTGGCCGACGTGGCCTATTGCGGCTGGCAGAACGTCGGCGAGGCGGCGAGCAACACCCAGCCGTACATCCCGCCCAACTACGCTGAAGCCGACGCAACCGCGCTCTTTCTCCACGCCTGCCCCTGGCCGATCAACGGCGTGCTGCTGCGGCGGCAGCTGGTCGACACCTTGCGCGGCTTCTCGGAACGGCTGCCCACCGCGATGGACTACGATCTCTGGCTGCGCATGCTGGCCCTGCAGCCCACTGTGGTGCGTGTACCGGAAGTCCTGGCCTTCTATCGCCGCTACCCGCGCGGCGACGCCCACATCCCGCGCTGGCGCCAGGTATTCGATGCGATCACCGTGCGCGAGGATTTCGTGCGCCGCCATCCCGAGCAGGTCGCCCATCTCGGTCGCAGCGAACGTGACGCCCGGGTCTACGGCTCGCTGCTGGCCGAGGCCTACCGCTGTCACTGGCGCCGCGACACCGGTTCCGCACGGCGGCTGTTTCGCCGCGCCTTCCGCCATGCGGACTGGAAGGCACGCGACGCAAAATACATCTTCGCCAGTTTCCTGCCTGCCCCCGTGTTCGATTCGCTGATTCGCCTGGTCGACGCCCGCCGCAGCGCACGCAACCGGCCCTGAACGCATGCCCGCACTGACCGTCGCCTTCTGCACTTTCAAGCGCGCCGACCGCCTGGACAAGCTGGTCGCGGCACTGCGCGCGCAGCATTGCCCCATCCCGTTCGAAATCCTCGCCGTCGACAACAACAGCCCGGACGACACGCGCGACGTGCTGGCGCGGCTGCAAGCCCAGCCTGGTGCCCCGCTGCGCATCGTCACCGAAATGGCGCCCGGCATCGTGCCCGCGCGCAACCGCGCGCTGGCGGAAGCGCTCGACCGCGACATCCTGGTGTTCATCGACGACGACGAACTGCCGCAGGCCGGTTTTCTGGCGGCGGCATACGACGCGATCGCGAACGAAGGCGCTCATTGCGTCGGCGGCCGCATCGAGATCGACTTCAGCCCCCACGGCCGCCCTGCCTGGCTGGACGATGAAGTCGCCGGCTTTCTCGGCCGGCTCGACCACGGGGCGGCGCCGTTCTGGGTCGTCGACGACCGCACGCCGGTCTGGAGCGGCAATACGGCCTACGCCATGTCGTTCTTTCGCGACCACCCTGAACTGCGTTTCGATGCGCGCTTCAACCGTGCTGGCGAAGGCGTCGGCGGCGGCGAGGACGCCATGATGCTGCGTGCCCTGCTCGATCTCGGTGCGCGAATCCGTTACCGCCCCGACATGGCGGTATGGCACGGCGTCGACCCCTGGAAGCTGACGCCGCGCTATTTCCTGCAGCTGCACTACCGCGCCGGCCTGCGCCAGGCCCAGTTCCGCATGCCGGATTTCTCGGCCCCCTTCTTCGGCGTACCGCCTTTTCTGGTGCGCCAGTTCCTCAACCACTGCACGAAAACCCTGGGCCTCTTTCTCTCCGGCAGGCCTGGCCGAATCCGCCAGGCGATGAACGCCTCGAACGCACTCGGCGCGATCGTCGGCTACCGCCGCCGCAGCCATTCCTGAAATCCATGAGCCCCCCTGCACCCTCCTCAGCCGGTCCCGTATTCATCGTGGGCGCCCCGCGCTCGGGCACCACGATGCTGCAGTACATCCTCGACGACCTGCCCAACCTGTCGATGCCGACCGGCGAATCGCACTTCATCGTGCCGCTGTATCGCAACCAGGCGGCCTACCCGGACATCGACACGCCTGCCGGCATGCGCCGCCTGCTGCAGACCCTGCACGACTTCAACGCCGAATTTCTCGACACCGACCTGCACGGCGTGAAGTTCGACGTCGAGACGCTGACCGCGGCGTTTCTGGACGAAGGCCGCAGCAGCGTGCGCGACGTCATCAGCGGCATCTTCGAGCACAACGCGCGCGGCATGGGCAAGACCCGCTGGGGCGACAAGACGCCGTATTACGCGCTGCATCTCGACAAGCTGATCGCGTGGTGGCCCGACGCACGCATCATCCATCTGGTCCGCGACGGCCGCGACGTGGCGCTGTCGCTGTTCGGGCGCCGGCACGATTTCAGCGCCTACAACATCTACTACGCTGCGCAGTACTGGCAGAAGTACGTCGACGTCTGCCGCGAACAGGGCCGGCAGCTGCCGGCCGGACACTATCTCGAGCTGCGTTACGAAGACGTGCTCAACGACAAGGAGGCGGCCATGCACACTGTGTGCGCCTTTCTCGGCGAGCGCCCGCCCATCGCGGATGCTGGCGCGCTGGCCGCACAATCCGACGTGATACGCCAGTTGAAAACGGTCAAACAGGACAACCAGGGCAAGTGGCGCCGCGCTCTCAGCGCCTGGCAGATCCGCGTATTCGAAAGCGAAGCCGGTGCCACCCTGCAGCAATCGGGCTATCCCGTGCTGACTGCGGCCCGCCGCCTGCCGCTGCCGATCCGCGCGCTCTACCGCCTGCACAATGCACTGGCGATCCGTCTCTATCGCGCCCTCGGCCGCAATCGCAACAAGCTCAACTTTGTCGTCCGTCGAGCGGTCGAGCCGACCCCGTCTTCCACATCATGAATGCCATGTCCCTCCCCAAGGTCAGTTTCACCGTCAACGTCTGCAACTCGGATGCCCCCTATCTCGAGCAGACGCTGCGGCACATGATGCGCCAGCTGGACTTTCCGTTCTCCGAGCGCATCGCCACCTACGACCCCGGTCGCCAGGAGGGCAAGTACGCCGAGCGCATCCAGGGCACCCAAAGCGAGGTCGAACGCATCCTGCAGCGCCTGCTGGCCGACGCGGTCATCGACCGCGTCGACGTCGTGCCATGGACCGATGCGGAACAGCAGCGCATCCTGATGAAGTATTTCGGCGACGAGAACATCGACCTCAAGGATTTCTCCGGCGCGCCCATCTACCAGTACCTCTACGCGATGGACGCGTGCAGCGGCGACTACCTCTTCCACGTCGACTCCGACATGCTGTTCCATCGCCCGCCGGGCGCACGCTCCTGGATCCACGACGGCCTCGACCTGCTGCAGCAGGAAAGCCGCGTCGTCGTCGCCACGCCGCAAGGCGGCCCGCCGCAGGCGCGCAACTGGCTCGAACGGCTGACCGGCCGTTCGTTCGAAGCGAAGCCGAAGACCGCCTGGCACCACGCCAGCTTCACCTCCACCCGCTATTTCCTGATGGACGTCGCGCGCTTTCGTGCCTGCCTGCCGCTCGAACAGGCCCGCCCCGGCGAACCGCTGGAAAACAGCCTCTCGCACACCTTCACCCGCAAGGGTTACCAGCGCTGGTCGATGAACGGCTACACCCACTGGGCGATCCATCCCTGGCGTCACGACGAAAACTACGTGCGCCACCTCGACGATCTGATCTGGGCAGTGGAAAACGGCGTCTATCCGTTCCACCGCACCGGTTTCCAGTGGGACATGCGCACCGAGGGCGAGCACATCGAAGAATGGCTGGCCGTGCTGCGCAAGCACGGACGCGGGCGGGTCTGAGCCTGGCCGCTGCGGCCCGGTGGACAGGATGCTGACAGGCGAATCGGAGACCCCATGATCAAGCCCAGACTCGTGCGCTACCTGGTCTCGCATCCGCTCAACCGGCGCACCCGCTTTCGCGCGCTGCCCGCCATGCTGCGCTGGGCGCTCGCGACCCGGCTGCTCCCCGGGTACGAGATCATCATCCCCTTCGCCAACCAGGCGAAGCTGGCCATCGTGCCCGGGCACTGGGGCAGCGAGGCCAATGCACTGTGCGGCCTGCACGACTTCTTCGACATGGGCTTCCTGCTGCATTTCCTGCGCCCCGACGACCTGTTCTGCGACGTCGGCGCCAACGTCGGCGAATACACGGTGCTGGCTTCCGCCGCCGTCGGCGCCCGCAGCATGAGCTTCGAGCCCGTGCGCAGCACCTACGCCGAACTCCTGAAGAACGTGGCGATCAACCAGATCGCCGCGCGCGTCGACGCCCGCTGCATGGCCGTAGGCAGTGCAGCGGGCCGCCTCACGCTGACCGGCGACCAGGACACCCAGAACCACGTCGTCGCCAGCAACGATGGCGCGTTGCCGGCCGGCACGGTGACGGTCGCAACGGACACGCTGGACAACGTGCTCGCGGGCTCGGTGCCGCAGCTTCTCAAGGTGGATGTCGAAGGCTGGGAACACGAAGTGTTCGCAGGCGCCGCTGCCGTGCTGCACGACCCGAACCTGTTCGCGATCATCGTGGAACTGAACCAGTCCGGAAAACGCTACGGCTTCGACGACGATGTCATTCACCAGACCCTGCTCGACCAGGACTTCGCAACCTATCGCTACCGCCCGTTCGAGCGCCGGCTGGTCTCGCTGGACAAGCGGCACAACCCGGGCGGCAACACGCTCTATCTCCGCAACCTGGAGGCGGTGAATGCGCGCCTGCAGTCCGCGCCGGCCTTCAGCGTGCGGGGCATGCACATCTGATGCACATGCCGGCAACCTCACCCGCCTCACCCGGCACACGAACAAGACAATCGACCCCTCAACGATGAGCATGAGCAACCGCCTCGCAGTCGTCATCTGCACCTACAACCGCAGCGCGTCGCTGATGCAGACGCTGGAATCGCTCTATCGCAGCGGCTACGCAAAGCCCGAACACGTGGACATCCTCGTCGTCGCCAACAACTGCAGCGACGACACGCTCGCCCGCCTGGGCGAATTCAGGGCCGCCCATCCGCACGACACGCTGCAGCTGGCCTGGATCGAGGAAGCGCGCGCCGGCAAGTCGCATGCGCTCAACGCCGCCATCGCCCACACCACGCATGATGCGCTGTGCTTCATCGACGACGACCAGACCGTCGAGGCCGGCTTCCTCGACCACCTGCTCGACGGCATGGACGCCTACCCCGACGATGCCATCTATTGCGGGCGCATCTGGCCTGCCTGGGACGGCAGCGAGCCGGCCTGGGTTCACACCGAGGGCGCGTATGCGATCCCGATCCGCCCGTTTCCTGAATTCGACCTCGGCGACGAGCCGCTCGCCATTACGCCTCACGACCGCTTTCCCAGCGGCGGCAACATCGTCGTGCGCCGACCGGTCTTCGAGGCGACCGGCCTGTTTGCCGTGGCGCTCGGCCCCACCGGTCACAACCTGGCCGGCGGCGAGGACCATGACTTCCTCAAGCGGGCAACGGACCGGGGATTCTCGATCCGCTATCTGCCCGAGATGCGTCAACTGCATGCGATCGATGCCGAGCGCATGAGCGCCGGCTACACGCTGCGCAAGAGCTTCCTGCGCTCGCGCGCCAACTTCCTGATCCGCGGCGACGAGCACCGTCCCCGGCTGTACATGTTCAGGAAGATCCTGGAACACTTCGGCTGCGCGGTGTTCACGCTCGACGCCCGGCGCCGCTTCTTCTACCTCGTCAGGCTGGCGGCCAGCCTGGGCGAACTGACCGGTGCGATCGAGACGCTGCGCAGCCCGGGAACACCCCCCGGCCTGGACTTGCCGCCCGATCGCGGCATGGTGCAAACCAAGACGCTGGGCGTCGTTACCGCCTCCAGCGGTCTGATCGCCTGGCTCGCCAGCGGCGATGCACGCTGGGCGGGTCTCGTTCCGCTGTTGCTGGTGGCGGGCGCCGGGACGCTGGCCCTGCTTGTCAAATCGCTGCTCGACTTTTCGCAGACCGGCCCGCGCATGCGCGAGGAAGTGCTCACCCACTACCGGCGGTACACGCTCTTCGCGCTGGCCCGGCTCTCGCTCTGGGCGTTCGCCGTAATGCTGTTCACCGGCGGCGCCGGGGTCCTGATCTACTTCATGCTGACCACGCTGGCCGGCGCGGGATGGTCAGGGATGCTCGCCGCTGTCGCTGCCCTGCTCGGCGTCCTGGGCAGCTTCATGCTGCAATTCATCCGCAAGCTGCGCTTCAATCCCGGCCTGCTGGTCGCGTCGATGCATTACCGCATGAGCCGGGTGTATCGCCTGTGGCACGCGATGACGCCGGCGCGCATCGCCCGCATGCAATCGCTGGGCATCGGGGCCACCGCCCTGCTGCTGGCCGCCGCGTCCTGGCAGCTGGCACGCGACACCCGCCTGGGCGACCTGATCGCGCTATGGGCCACCACCCTGTTCTATGCAGGCACCATCGTGTGGGCCGGCTGGCAGCCGCAGGCGCTGCCGCCGCGCAAGCGTCCGGCGCGGCCGGCGGACGCACCGCCCAACATCCTGATGATCGGCTCCGACACCTTGCGCGCCGACCGCCTCGGCGCACTCGGCTACCGCCGCACCCTGACCCCCAACCTCGATCGCCTGGCATCCGACGGCGCGCTGTTCGCCAACTGCTACGTCCCGTGCGCCCGCACGGCGCCGAGCCTGATTTCCATGCTCACCGGCACCTGGCCGCACACCCACGGCATCCGCGACAACTACGTCGACGACGAAAGCACGCGCCTGAAGGTCGACGCCCTGCCCGCGCTGCTGAAGCAGGCGGGCTATCGCACCGCCGCGATCTCCGACTGGTGCGGCGCCGACATGGGGAAATTTTCCTTCGGCTTCGACTACACCGACCTGCCGCACGACCAGTGGAACCTGAAATACCTGATCCGCCAGGGCCCCAAGGACCTGCGGCTGTTCGTCTCCCTGTTCACCCACAACCGGCTGGGACGATTGCTGCTGCCTGAACTGTATTACCTCGGTGGCGTGCCGCTCACCCAGCCGCTGGGGGGGCGCGCACGGCGGCTGGTGTCGCGCCTGGCGGAAAGCGCGCAGCCCTTCTTCCTCAACGTGTTCTATTCCACCACGCACCCGCCGTTCGCCTCGGAATGGCCGTGGTACACGCGTTTCGCCGACCCGGCCTACGCCGGCGAATCGAAATTCGCGATGGCGCGGCTGACCGATCCGTTCGAGATCATCCGCCGCCAGGGCGCGCCGAAAGCGGAATTCGACCTCGACCAGATCATCGACCTGTACGACGGCTGCGTGGCCGAATTCGACGACGAGATCGGCAAGATGCTGCGGCACCTGGAAGCCTGCGGACTCGCCGACAACACGCTGGTCGTCGTCTATTCCGACCACGGCATGGAGTTCTTCGAACACGACACCTGGGGCCAGGGCAACTCCGCAGTGGGCGATTTCAGTCCGCGCATCCCGCTGCTGATCCGCGACCCGCGCCGTGCCGCACGCGGCACGGTGGACAAGGTGGTGCGCTCGATCGACCTTGCCCCCACCCTGCTCGAACTCGCCGGCGCGCCCGCTGCGCCCGGCATGGACGGCGTATCGCTCGCGGCGTGCCTGTCGGTGGATGGCGCCTGTCCCGATCTCGACGCCTTCAACGAAACCGGCATCTGGATCGCCGATATTCCCGGCCTGCCCGCCACCCACCTGCGCTATCCGGATCTACTCGAACTGATGGAGGTCCCCGATCGCACCAGCGGCACGCTGGCGATCAAGACCGGCTACTGCCCTGCCATCCTCGCCGCCAAGGACCGCATGATCCGCCACGGTCGCTGGAAGCTGGTATACCAGCCGCTGGAAGAAGGCCATGTCCTGCGCCTATACGATCTGCAAAACGACCCCGCCTGCCAGCACGATGTCTCGGACCGGCATCCCGACCTGACAGGCGACCTGTGGTCGCGCCTCCAGGCATTCCTGCAGGCCTCGGGGCGGCGGGCCGGCGACGCGCCTCAGTCCGGGCAGAAACGGCAGTAGGGATTCGTCGGCGAGCCGATCTTGGGCTGGACGATCGGCTCGGGCGCCGGCGGGGCAGGCGCGGGGTCGGCCGGGCCAGACGCAGCCGGCTGCGCGTTTGCCGGGGAAGCGGCAGCCGGCGGGGCGGCTTCGGCTTCAGCCGGCACTGCCGCGGCCGCTTCCGGGTAAGGCAGCCGACCGCCCAGTTCCGTATAGCGGCGCTGCAGGCTCTTGGTGCCGGGGTTCTGGCGCAGTCCCTCGCTCACGGTTTCCAGCGCCTTGCCACGGTTCTTCTGCTTGTCGTACAGATCGGCCAGCGTCATGTAGGCACGCGGCTGCCGTGCATCCAGTCTGATCGCCTCGAGCAGGTTGCCGACCGCCTCACCATCGCGCTTCATCAGCGACAGCGCGACACCCCGGTTCATCAGGATTTCCGCCCGCAGATAGAAACCGGGGCTGGCATGGGTCAGCACATAGTCGAATTCACGCACTGCGGCGCCCAGCCCGCCATTGCGGCCGGACGTAAAGCTGCCGCGCGCCCGGTTGAGAAAATTGAGCCCGGCGCAGTAATGGTGGACATGGGAAAAGTCCCCGCCCATATTCGAACGCCAGGTCCGGAACGCGTCCGAGCCTTCGTTGAACCGCGCTGCGCAATACGGCGGCAACGCCGCCATCTCGGCCGGGCTGGGCAGCCAATTGGCCTGCGCGGCCGCCGTCGGCAAGCCCACCAGCAGGGCCAGGAGGATTTTCGCGGAACGGATCATGACATCGGGTCCTCTTGGTTCAAACAGGCATCCCGCTCAACGGACAGCCTTGATTTCACGAATGGCCAGCCAGTCGAACAGGGTATCGGCACCGCGCCAGCCCAGGGTCAGCAGCTCGGGATAGCGCAGGTACAGGTCGCGCACATGCTGCGGCAGCGCCTCGAAGCCGCCGGGCTGGATCGCCCGCCCCAGCATGCGATTCTGGTAGCCCCTCACACTGTAGCGCACCCGCCGGCGGAAATACTTCTTCCATTCGCGCGGCAGCCACGGCGAGACCGAATCGAATTCGAACCCGGCCGTCTCGGCCACGGTCACCTTGCTGTCGTCCCAGCGGATATCGCCGCGCAAATCCCATTTCAGCATGGCTCCCATCAGGGCGTCTTCGCCGATGGTGCCGATCGGCATCCGGATCGCCCGGCTGCGGATGCGCTCGACGAAATCGCCGCGCAGGCCATACAGGTTTCCGGCCACGCCGTGGTCCTTCAGCATGTCGCGCCGGAACGCCGCGACGCCGCGCCCGCTGCACGGCAGCGCCGACGCGCCGTTGGCCCCGGGCTCGCGGTCCAGCGCCTGGTCCAGGGCGTCGAGCGCGCCGGGTGTGGCACGCACGTCGCCGTCGATGAAAAAGTAGCGTGCGGCCCCCGGCGGAGCAAGCTCGTGCACGAACACGTTCCAGGCGTTGGCCTTGTCGCCCAGCCGGATCGATACGAGTTGTACGTTGGCATGCCGGCCGGCGTAATCGCGCACCAGGTCCTCGGTGCGGTCGCGGCAGGCATTGGCCAGTACGTAGCATGCGATCGGATGGGTGCTGGCGGCCTGCAGGCTGTCGAGGCAGGCGACGATGTTGCGCGCCTCGTTGTGCGCGAACACGGCCACCGGCCAGGCTGGATTGCTGTCAGTCATCATGCCTCTTGTTCAATGCGCGGGTCTTTTCGGCCACCCGCTCCCAGGCGAATTCGTCCTGCACCCGCAGCAGCGCCCGGTGCCCCAGTTCAAGTCTCCGTTCATGCTGCGTCAGCAGCCGGCGCAGGCCATCGGCCACCGCATCGGCCGAGGTGCCGTCCACCCGCAGTCCGGTCTCGTCGTGCAGCACCGCCGAACCGGTGCCGCCGGCTTCGCCGGCGAGGCTGGGCCTGCCGCACGCCGCGGCTTCGATGAACACCATACCGAAGCCCTCATTATCGCCATTGATCTCGCGATTGGGCATGGCGAACACGTCGCAGGCGTTCAGCCAGCGCGGCAGGTCGGTCTCGCTGACCGCGCCGATGCGATGGACGATGGCCTCCACGCGACACGCCCGGATCAGGTCGTCGAGATACTCGGCGTCTTCGCCGATGCCGGCGATCACATAATGCAGGTCCATCCCCTCGTCGCGCAGCCGCGCCACGGCACGGATCATCTGATCGAATCCCTTGCGGCGCGACAGGCGGCCGACCGAGAAGACCAGGGCTGCATCCGCACCGATGCCGAGGCGTTCGCGCAGGCCATGGGTATCCAGCCCCGGCCGGAACACCGACACGTCGACGCCGGGATAGATGACCGTGATGCGCGCCGCTTCGACACCCATCGCACGCAGGGTGGCGTGCGTGTGCCCGCTGTTGGCAACGACGCGATCGGCATGGCGCAGGGCGAAACACATCGCCCGGTACTTGCCGCCGCGCCCCCAGGTGGTGAGCTCCTCGCCGTGGGCGTAGATCACCACCGGGCGCAAGGTCAGCCGCGCCACCGCCCACGCCGCCAGACCCTCGGGCAGCGCGCGGAAGGCGTGGACAGCGTCGAAGCGATGGGTGAGCGCGAGCGCCAGCGACTTGAAGAAGAAGCGCGCATACATCGCCAGCGATTCCGGCCGCAGCCAGGGCACCCGCTTCAGGTCGAGGCGATGGATCGTATTGGGATGGGTGGCGTCGACTTCCATGGCCCCCGGCACATCGGCGGTGACGATGTGGATGGTTTTTCCGCCCAGGCGCCGGTATACCTCCGCCGCCCACACGGCCGTTCCGCCCCGGGTCGGCAGGAACAGTTCGCTCAGCACCAGCAGCCGGCTCACGCGCTCATCCCTTCAGCATCGACAGCACGCCGCGCAGGCTCTGCCATCCAGGCCGCGCGACCAGCGTCGGCAGCACGGCGCGCAGCGCCGCCGCACGGCGGCCGCTGCGGCTCAGGGCACAGCCGAGGTTGTAGCGTGCGCCGGCCATGCGGTCCGCCACTCCCTGCCGCACTGCGACCGGAAAATGCTCCGCCAGCCGCGCCAGATCGGCGAGCGTGCGCACGTTTTCGCGCTGCGCTGCCACCGGGTCGCGCCGCGTGGCGCTGCCGCCGTGGATCACGTACACGCCGAGGCTCGCACAGACGACGCCGATACGACGACTCGTCGCCACCAGCCGCGTCAGGAAGTGCACGTCCTCGCACACCTTGAAGCCGCCCGGATAGCCGCCCAGCGCGACGAAGCGTTCGCGCGGCAGCGACAGCGTGTGCGTGTCGCCAAAATGGTCGGCGACGAAGGCGGCGATTTCCGCAGGGGTTTCCATCACCACGCGCACGGCGCCCGCGGCCTTGTCCAGCATCCTGCGACCGGATTCATGCTGTGCCATCGAAGTGCCGAGCAGGGCACCCGCGTCGTCGCGGTATTCGTAGTCCCCGGTGAGGAAGTCGAGCGCGTCGTCTTCCGCGATCCATTCTGCGTGCAGGCACAGGCGATCCGGCGCATACCAGTCGTCGGCGTCGAGGAAGGCCAGCCAGTCGCCGCGGGCCGCTGCAGCACCGGCATTGCGCGCCACCGAGACGCCGCGATTCGGCTGCCGGATCAGGCGCACCGCCTCGCCGAAGCGCGCGGCCACCTCGGCGGTGGCGTCGGTCGAGCCGTCGTCGACCACGATGATCTCGTGTGCAGGCCAGGTCTGCGCACGCACCGAGTCGATCGCGCGCGCCAGCGTGGCGGCCGCGTTGAACGCGGGGATGATCACCGAAAAGCGCGGACTCATGTGCGGACGCCTGTCAGCGCCAGCGGCAGCGCGAGACCGGTGAGCCGAGCGACGCGGCGGAAGCGCGGGATCTCGTCGAGCCGTGCGCGCCAGGCGGCAAGGCGCAGCCGCAGACGCGTCTCGACCCAGGCCGGATCGCGGCGCCGCAGTGCGCATGCGAGTTCCAGCGGGCTGGCAAAACGCAGCTCGGGACAGGCGGCCAGCGCCGCCCTGAGTCCGGTTTCCAGCGCCGCCAGGCTGGCTTCGCGCGCCTCGATGAAATTGAAGCGATGGGTCTCGACCAGGCAGGCGCGCCCTTGCCGCGTGCGCGCGACGAGGCCGTCTGCCAGCCGTGCGGGCGCATGGCCCCGCGCCGGCTCGAAATACACGTCACGAACCAGCCAGGTCAGACCTGCCGGCGAGCATTCTCCGGCGAGCATGGCGGCATCGAAGCAACCCGGCTCGCCGCTGACGGTGCGGCAGGTGGCGCGGCGGCCTGGCGTGATCACCGCCTCGACGCCGGCCTGTGCCCAGGCCGCTTCGACAGCCGCGCTCCAGACGAAGGTGGTGGCGACCGCCACCTGCGGCGCCACGCCGAAAATCGACCGATATGTCGCGCATTCCGCCGCGACGGCCTGGCGGATCACCGCATCGGGCAGCGCCTGCGACGGCAGTCGGGAGGCATCGACCCAGCGGCTCTGCAGCGGCGACGGCAGCGCCTCGGTGGCGGCGGGACCCGCTGCGGTGAGCCAGTCGCTCACCCGCGCATCGCCCCGGGCGGCGGCCAGCAATGCGGGCGGCCAGTAGTGACACTGGCCGTGCAGGTGCGGCGTGAACACGCCCGCGGCGATGCCGTCCTGCATCGCCGCGCGCACGGCATCGAAACGGGCATCGGCGAGCGACAACGGGTGATATTCGGCACAGTCCGCCGCGGCGATGCGCGGGCCGTCGGGCACCTCCAGCACCACGCCCAGCGTCATCAGCGCGGGCCGTCCGCTGCGGTCGCGCACGCGCTGAAGCACGGCGGCAATTTCGAGCAGGGCCTCGGCCTGCACCAGCGGCCCGGCTCCCCAGTCGTCGCTCTCGACAGCCAGGACGGGATGGCGCAGCACCGGTTCGCGCCAGCGCGCGACGAGCGGCCGCGCGAACGCCAGCAACACCCCCGCCCACAGCAGCACGATCGCGGCGAGCACCGGCGTCAGCACATTCATCAATAGCCCATCCGCGCCGCCACCTCGGCCACCTGCGGCAGCACGCGTTCGATCTTGTCGCGGTTGCGGCCGTCCTTCCACTTGTCGAGGCGGATTTCCGAAAAAGCGTTGTAGGGAATGTCGAGCACCTCGGCGCAGTGTGCTTCGAGGCGCGCATCGAAAGCGAGCCCGCAGCCCTCGAACACGCGACGGAAGGTGGCGACCGGGTCGCGCAGGAAATCCTCGTAGAACACCTCGACCCACTGGCCGTCTGGAATGCCGGCGCGGGCGTCGAGGATGGCGCGGTTGATCGCGTTGTACTGGAAGGCGGCGACGTCCTCGACCGGCGCGTTCAGGTAATCGCGCCAGCCGTCGGCGAGAAAGAAGCACCACTCGCGCAGCTGGCCGTTCTCCACCGCCACCTGCGCCGGCAGGTCGTTCGACCAGGTGGCGAACTCGTCGGGCTTGCGCCAGCCCTCGATCAGAGAGTTGAGGTTGTCGCCCGGGCCACGCTTGACGAAGACGAACACGGCATCGGGAAACAGCGCGTGCAGGTAGGGCACGCACAGGCCGTTCTGGTTGTTCTTGTCGACCCAGCGATGATGTCCGGTCCAGCTGTAGAAGTAGCGGCTGACGGCATCGCGGTCGGCCGCGCTGGCGTCCGTCGCGTCCAGCGCATGGGTGTCCCAGTGCTTTGCGGCGGGCGGGTGCAGGCGGGTCCAGTAGTCGTGGGTCTCGCGCTGCAGGCTGCCGATCTCGCGCGACTCGGACAGCGTCTTGTAGACCAGCGTGGTGCCGGCGCGCGAACAGCCGACCACGATGACGGGGCGTGTCGCCGGTCTGCGTGCGAAATTCCAGCGCAGGCCACGCAGACTGCGCAGCAGCCGGCGCGCATGGAAAGCCAGCGTTTTCGCCACCTTGTCAAAAAATTCGCTCAAACTCATGCACTTTCTGTCGTTATCCTGCAGATGCCCGTTTCCCCGGAGCAGGGCTAACAGGATTCGTGCCAATCCGCCGGCTCGTTTATATTGGCGGACATTATCCCGTATCACTCACCTACAACACACCATGGATGGCATTTTCGGCTGGCTCGGCGATCACGGCGCGCATCAGGACCTGATCCGGCACCTGGGGCACGCGGCCGGCCTGTCGCCCGAAGGCCTGTTGAACGTGCACAGCAGCCAGATGCTGGGCGTGGCTGCGTGCTCGCGTTTCGGCAAGGCCGACATCCATGTCGAGAACGGCCTGGCCGCCGCGCTCACCGGGCGGCCGCGCTTCCTCGACGACGAGCTGGCTTTCATCGCACGCGACCAGAATCCGGCGGTGGCCGTGGCGCACGGCTGGGTACGCCACGGCGAGACCCTGCCGACGCTGATGCAGGGCAACTTCGCCTTCGCCGTGCTGGAGCCGCTGAAGAAACGCGCCTGCCTGGTGCTCGATCGCATCGGCGCCGAACGACTGTGCTATGCCAGACATGGCGGCCATCTGGTCTTCGGCAGCAGCGTGCAGCACGTCGCGGCGCATCCCGCCGCCGGGCGCGTCATCGATCCGCAGGCGATCTACGATTATCTCTACTTCCACACCATCCCTGCCCCACGCACGCTGTACCAGGGCATACGCAAGCTGCTGCCGGGGCAGATCGTCACGCTGAAGAACGGCCAGCTCGACGCCCGTTTCTACTGGCAGGCCGACTACACGCCGGTCGACGCCGGCTTCGAGGCGCACCGCGACACCTTCCGCAGCCTGCTCGACCAGGCCGTACGCACGGTCGATGCGCCCGGCACGGCGGCTTTCCTGTCCGGCGGCACCGACAGCTCGACCGTCGTCGGCGCGCTGTCCGCCGCGCGCGGCGCGCCGGTCGACACCTTCTCCATCGGCTTCGACGCCGACGGTTTCGACGAAATGGAATACGCGCGCTGCGCCGCCGAGCGCTACGCCAGCCGCGCCAACGAGTACTACCTGAAACCCGCCGACATCGTCGCCGCGATCCCGGTCATCGCGCGCGAATACGACGAGCCCTTCGGCAACGAATCGGCGGTGCCGACCTATTTCTGCGCCCGCGCCGCCCGCGAGGCCGGCTTCGAGCGCATGCTGGCGGGCGACGGCGGCGACGAGATCTTCGGCGGCAACGCGCGCTACGCCAAGCAGAAACTGTTCGAGAACTACTTCCGCGTGCCTGCCGCGCTGCGGCGCGGCCTCATCGAGCCGGTCGCTCACCTGCCCGGCCTGTCCGACCGTTTTCCGCTGTCCAAGCTGAAGAGCTACGTACGCCAGGCCCGCATGGGCCTGCCGCTGCGGCTGGAAAGCTACAATTTCCTGCATCGCACCCCGCTCGACCAGATCTTTGCTGCGGACTTCATCCATGCCGTCGATCCCTCGACGGCAGACGCCGCGCTCACCGAAGTATATGAACGCACCGCCTCCGACCATTACATCAATCGCCTGATGCATCTGGACCTGAAGTTCACGCTGGCCGACAACGATCTGCGCAAGGTCGGCACCATGGCCGAAGCAACCGGCATCGAGGTGCGCTATCCGCTGCTCGACGACCGCATGGTTGCCTTCGCCAATCACCTGCCGGTCGATTACAAGGTGCGCGGACAAAGGCTGCGATGGTTCTTCAAGGAAGCGCTTGCCGATCTGCTGCCGGAGAAGATCATCAACAAGAGCAAGCACGGCTTCGGACTTCCGTTCGGCGTATGGAGCATGCAGTACGCGCCGCTCGGCGAGGTCGTGCACGACAGCCTGGCCGATTTCAAGCGGCGCGGCTGGGTGCAGCCCGCCTATCTCGACCACATGCTCGCGATGCAGCGCGGCCCGCACGCGAGCTACTACGGCGTGATGATCTGGGTGATGATGATGCTGGAACGCTGGCTGCAGGCGAACCAGCACTGAGCCGGCTAGCGCGCCGGTGATCCGCCGCGGCTGGCGAAGGTCGCGATCGGCACCGGCTGTTTCTCCAGCACGCCGGAGAATTTGGCCGCCAGAACCAGGATGATCATCAGGTGGTACGGCAGGTCGAAATACCCCATCCCGAGGAAGGCGCCGCCTGCGGCATAGCCGACCAGGCTGACCTGGATCATGGCCGCGAGGTCTGCCGCCCATTTCTTGTCCGGATCCTTCTTGCAGCGCTTGATGATCTGCTGGGCGCGGATCCAGGCCAGCAGCCCGAGCAGCATGAACAGGCCGAAGCCGACGAAACCCTGCTCGCCCATGATCTCGAAGTAGATGCTGTGGACGTCGCGCACGTTGAACGGATCCGGCGCGTACTGGCGAAAGACCGGAGGACGCCACATCTCGAACCCGCCGCCGGTGAGGCGGTCCTTCGCCACGTTGAACGCGGTATGCCAGGCATTGATGCGCCCTTGCGCGGACTGGTCCTGTTCGTAGGTGTTGATGGTACTCATGCGGTCGTACCATTCCTGCGGCATGACCGACGCGATGATGCCGACCGCAACCGCCATGTAGATCGCCGTGACGAACTTGCTGCGGCTCTTCAGCCACAGGAACAGCCCCATCGCGACCATCGCCACCAGGCCGCCGCGCGACTGACTGCCGATGGCGGCCACCCCGGTCAGCACCATGGCACTGGCGAGTCCTGTTTTCACCCACTTGCGGGTTTCCTGCAGATGCAGGTAGCGGATCAGCGGGATCACCATCACCAGGGCGAGCGCCAGCTCGTTGTTGCCGGCGATGAAGGTCTCGGTCGGCCCCTGCACCCGGTAGGCGCCGCCGTTGATGATGGTGAAGATGCCGCCCTTGACGCCATAGAAACCGAACGACAGGGCGATCACCCAGATCAGCCAGTGCAGCTTGTGGCGCTCGTTGATGATGAGCGCGGTGAGGAAGATCATCAGCTGGATCTTCCACACCTTGTCCCACTGCAACCAGGCCACGTCCGAATAGAAGGCGAAGAACGTGGTGAACAGCATCCAGCCGACGAACATCAGCAGAACGATCGTCTCACGCGTCCACGGCATCTCCTTCTTTTCCTTCGACGCCATGAAGGCGAGGAGGGTGACGAGGCCGACGATCATCGAGAACGGCAGGTTGTAGGCGAAGCCCCACGTCAGCCGGTGGGGATTCATGTAGCCCAGCCACGACCACAGCAGGATGCCGATCCAGGGGCGCTTGAAGACGAAGGGCAGCAGGCTGAAGATCAGGCCGGTGACGAAGAGGTCTCTCATGCGGGTTCGGCTTTCTGCGCAAGGGGCGGAATGGCGATGCCCACCATGTCCATCATGAGGGCGTCGGCAAAGTATTTTGCGCCGAGGGTGTCGAAACTGAATGCGGACGGGCCACCCCAGATCGGCACCGCGCTCGGCAGGGCATCACGCAGGGCAAGATCGTCGCCCGTCGTGCGCTGGTTGCGCTTGATCCAGGCCAGCGCGCGCCAGGCCGCGTCGCGCAAGTGGGCCCCCTGCCCCGATTGCGCCAGGCGCAGCCAGCACGCCGCCATGCCCGCGGTACCGCGGACGCAGGCGTGGGCAGCGGCCGGCATCCAGCCATCGTCGAACGCGCCGGGCAGCCAGCCGTCTTCGCGCAGATGTGCGCCCATTGCCTCGGCCGCGCGCCGGGCCGCACGCAAGGCGTGTGCATCCTCCAGCTGCGCCGCAGCCTCGGCCACGCCACGCACAGTGCGCGCCAGCCCGGCTGTGGAAGCCGCCGCACCCGGATCGGCAAACCAGCCGCACGGAGTCTGCTGCGCCAGGGCCGCCTCCAGATGCCTCCGGGCGGCCTCCAGCCAGCGCGCATCCTGCACCAGCTGACCGAGCCGGGCCAACGCATGCGCGGCCTCAGCGCTGTGCGCCGGGGCGGCAAGCGATTCCTTGCCCAGCAGATGCCCGCTTTCGAGCGCACGCGCCAGACTGTCTGCGCGGCCCAGCTGCACATGGCCCGCGATCAGACCCTGGATGCGCCCCACTGCAGCGGTGTCCGGCTGTGCCAGCAGGCTATCCAGCATGCGGTGCGCGCGGTCGGTCAGCTCCGGCCAGGCCAGATACTCCGCTGCCGGCACGAAGGTCTCGATCAGCCAGCCACTGGCCTCCGTGCTGCCGGGCAGCCAGCCCGCCTCGAAGGTCCATCCGCCGGCCACGCTGCCAGGCATCGCGCGGCTGGCATCCTGTGCGCGGCACAGCCATTCGAGCGTGGCGCGCAAGTGCGTGCGATGCGCCTGCTCGGGCTGGCGTGCAACCCCTGCGAGATCCTGCATCACCCAGCGCATCGGACGCGGGCGCCAGGCCCTGTGGCGCAACGGCAGATCGAACCAGGCAGCCGGTTTCATGCCGACGATGCCCCGGCTTGCGCCAGGGCTGCCTCCAGCGGAACGTGGCTGACCACGTAGCGATGCTTGCCGGACGCTTCCGGTGCGATCGCCTCCTGCAGCTTCAGGTCGACGGCGAGCGCCTCGCCGAGGCGCGCGCGCAACCCGTCGATCACGGCCACGCCCGCGGCTTCGTTCCAGGATGCCGCGGGCACCACCTGAACTTCCAGGCGATCGACCGCGTGCTGAATCAGCTTGAACTGCGCCACGCCCGGGATCGCACGCAGCACGTAGATCACCGCCAGTGCATGCATGATGCGGCCGTCGGCGGCCACGATGAAATCGGTCTGGCGCCCCACCACCGCATCCAGCACGGCGAGGCCGCGCCCGCCCGGGTCGGTCCGGCCGCTGCGCCCGACCACATCGCCGGTGCGGTAGCGGATGAACGGCTGCGCCGCCGACACCAGGCTGGTGATCACCGCCTCGCCCTCTTCGGCCGGATTGCCGGCAGCGTCCAGCACTTCGACGATGTGCGTCTCGCTCATCTGCAACAGCACGCCGTCCGGCGATTCGAGCGCCATCAGGCCGGCGTCGCGTGCGCCGTATTCGACTGACACCGGCACGCCGAACACGCGTTCGATGAGTTCGCGCTGGTGCGGAAACAGCGGCTCGCCGGTGCTGCTCACCACGCGCAGCGCCGGCAGCCGCGGCTGCACGCGACGCGCCTCGGCGTGTGCAGCCAGCAGCGCCAGACTGCTGGCGTAGCCGTAGATCGCCTTCGGATTCCACGCCCGGATCGCCTCCAGATAGGCGTCCATGCGTTCAGGCGACATCTCGAATGCATTCAGCAGCAGCTGGTTGACCAGACGATCGCGCAGCGTCTTGATACGATCGGTCCTGTTCAACTCGACCGGCGCTCCCCACAGATAGACTTCACGCTCGCCCGGCTGCACCCCCCACCAGCGCCGCGCGCGCAAGCGGCCGGCGGCATCCGCCGCCTGGCGCGCACGCCCGAAATGGAAGATCAGCGGCTCACCACTGGAACCGCCCGTGGTGTAGGGAAACGCGCCGCCCGGCACCGCTCGCCATACCAGTCGTTCCACGTTGTCGCGCGCATCGCGCTTGTCCATCGTCGGCAACCGGGCCAGGTCGCCCGGCAGCACGGCGCCGGCACGCACCATGTCGGCGAGCCCCGCGGCCTCGAGGCGTGCTGCGTGCCAAGGGCTGTGTGCCTGTGCGGTTTGCAGCAGCACATTGAGATGCCCGGTCTGGTAATCCAGCATGTCCTCGCTCGACAGCCATTGCGTGCGTTCGAGTTCCTCCAGCATCGGGAAGGTGGGACGCTGCATCGCCGCCTCCTGCAAGCGGAACACGCTGCGTGCGAACCAGGCCGGGGCGTTCATGTGGCTGCCCGTCCTGCCGGCGATGGTGCCGCGCCGATGATGGGTTCGAACGCGCGCAGCAATTGCGCGACCCGCCGATCCCACTGGTTGGCCTGCGCATGCGCGGCGATCGCCGCCCGGTCCCACGTTTTTTCCAGCGCGCGTTCCAGCGCCTGTTGCAGCGCCGCCGCGTCGCCGAACGGCACGACGGTACCGAGATCATCATGGCAGACGACTTCGCGGTTGCCGCCGACGTCGGTGGTGACGACCGGCAGGCCGCACGCCATCGCCTCGAGGAAGACGTTGGCCCAGCCTTCGTTGCGCGTGGCCAGCACGAAGACGTCGGCCGCCGACAGCGGCCACTTGAGTTCGTCCGGCGGCAGCGCGCCGAGAAAATGCACCCGGCCGGCGAGCCCGAGGCGGGCGGTCTGGGCCTCGAGTTCGGCGCGCAGGTCGCCCTCCGGGCTGGCGCCGCCGACGATGAGGTAATGGAGATCGGGCATGCGCGCCAGCAAGGCCGGCAGGCAGTCGATGACACGGTGCATGCCCTTGCGCTCGACCAGGCCGCCGACCGAGATCAGCACGCGCGCGTGGCCCTGCAGGCCGTAGCGCGCACGCGCGGCCGCCCGCTCGACCGGGTGGAACAGCGCGGTATCGACGCCGTTGCCGACGACCTCGGTCTTGTCCGGCGCGGCGCCGAGCTCGAGCGCCAGCTGCCGCAGCGAATCGGACACCGAGAACACACGCGCCGCAGCCTGCAGCACGCGCATCAGCCGTGGACGCAACACGGGATTGCGACTATGCGGCACTTCGGTGCCGCGCAGGGTGACGGTCACCGGCAGGCCGAGCCAGCGGCCCAGCCGGGTGGCAGCCTCGCCGTCGGGATAGGCGAAATGGGCATCGATGAGACGCGCCCCCTGCCGCTTCAGCCGGCGCAGCAGGAAGAAGCTGGCGAGCGCCATCGAGAGGCCATCGAGACGGCGCAACAGGCCCGGCACGGAAAGAAAGCGCGGATGATAGACGCGGATGCCCTGCTGGATTTCGAGCGCGGGTGCCTGCGGGCGATAGCCCGGACGCACCCGGCGAATCAGCGCCTGTCCGGGGAACCACGGTTGCGGCGACACCACCGCCAGCGGCCGTTCGCGCGCCACGCGGAACATGCGCTCACGAATGAAGAGGCCGGCACCGGGACGAACCGCGCTGGGGAAGAGCGTGCTGAACACCACCAGGTCGATGCGGTCCGATTCAGCGAAGCTGTGCTCAGCCAAGCGCCGCCTCCATGCCAGGCCGGACCAGGCTGCCGTAGACGCCGCGATAGCGTGCCACGCTCGCCGCCCAGTTGCGTTCGGTCTCGACGAACTGGCGACCGTTGCGCTTCATGCTGTCCCAGCCCTGCTCGTATTTCAGCAGCGCCACGACCTTGCTGGCGAGGTCGCCCGCATTGCCGGCGCGAAACAGCACGCCGGTCTTGCCATCCTGGATCAGCTCCTTGTGGCCGCCGACGTCGGACGCCACCATCAGCCGTCCCTGCGCCATCGCCTCGAGCGGCTTCAGCGGCGTGACCAGTTCGGTCAGCCGCATCGGATGACGCGGATAGACCAGCACGTCGACGAGGTCGTAATAGCGGCCCACCTCGGCGTGCGGCACGCGGCCGGTGAACACGACGCGCTCCTTGAGGTCGAGCGCCATCACCTGCCGTTTCAGTGCCGCATCCTGCGGGCCGCCGCCGACCAGCAGCACCTTGACGTCGGGCATCTGCCTCACGATCGCCGGCAGGGCGGCAATCAGCAGGTCGAGCCCTTCGTAGGCGTAGAACGAGCCGATGAAGCCGAGCACGCGGCTGTTGCCGAGGCCGAGCCGCATCTTCAGTTCAGGATCGGGCTTGCCGCCGACGGCGAACTGGTCGATGTCGACCGCGTTGGGAATGACGGTGATCTTGCCGGGCGCGATGCCGCGCGCGACAAGGTCGCCGCGCAGGCCTTCGCAGATCACGGTGACCGCGTCGGCCTGCTTCACCGCCCAGGTCTCCAGCGCGCGCGTCAGGCGATAGCGCAGGCTGCCTTCCCGGGTGCTGCCGTGGTCGACCGCGGCGTCTTCCCAGAAGGCACGGATTTCATAGACGACGGGAATGCCGAGCGTGCGGCCGACGCGGATCGCCGGCACGGCGTCGAGCACCGGCGAATGCGCGTGCAGGATGTCGGGCTGCAGCGCGCGCGCCAGCGGCAGCAGGCGCTTCTCGATCGCCGCCATCACCGCGAACGGGTCGCCGCCGGGCAGCTTCGCGAGCAGGCCCGCCGGCTTCGGCGTGCGATAGAAATGCAGGCCGTCGGCATCCTCCTCCATCACTTCGCAATCGAGCTGCTTGGGCCCGGAGAGATGGAACGTCTCCCAGCCGAGTTTTTTCTGATGGTGCAGGATCGCCGCGCTGCGGAAGGTATAGCCGGAATGCAGCGGCAGGGTATGGTCGAATACGTGCAGGATCTTCATGCCGCCTCGCGCTCCGCCTCGTTCATCCCCAGCACCTGGCCGAGAAAGGCGTCGAACATCATCACCGTCCACAGGATCACCGAATAGTCGCGGCGGCCGGACTGGTGGGCCTCGACCACCTCGCGCAGGAAATCCTGGTTGAACATGCCGGTCGACGCCAGCCGTTCGCCCAGCACCACGGTGCGGATGGTGGCGGCGAGCGGGCCGCGGAACCAGGCGGCGAGCGGCACCGAGAAGCCCATCTTTTTCCGGTACAGCACGTCGTGCGGCAGGTAGGGCTCCATCGACTTCTTCAGCAGGTACTTGCCCTCGGTTCCGCGCAGCTTGAGGTCGGTGGGCAGCCCGGAGACCCAGCCCATGAGTTCGTGGTCGAGCAGCGGCTCGCGCACCTCGAGCGCGTGCGCCATGCTGGCGCGGTCGACCTTGGTGAGGATATCGCCGACCAGGTAGGTCTTCATGTCGAGGTACTGCACCAGCGACAGCGGGTCGTCGGTCGGCGCGACCGCGGCATGGCGACGCAGCACGTCGACCGCCTGGTAGCCCTGCAGTTCGCGCCGGAACGCCGGCGAGAACAGCTGCTTGCGCTGCGCGTCCGACAGCAGCGAGACGCCATGGAAATAGCCCTCGACGGTGTCGCGCGCCAGCGCCTCGAAGGTGGTCTTGGCGCGGAAGACCTTGGGCGCCCAGTCGGCCTTCGGATACAGCTTGCCGAGCGTGCCGAACAACGGGCGGCGCAGCGCCAGCGGCATCACCGAACGCATGCGTTCCTCGTAGCGGAACCAGCGATAACGGCGGTAGCCGGCGAAATGCTCGTCGCCGCCGTCGCCCGACAGCGCGACTTTCACATGTTTCCGCGCCAGTTCGCACACCCGGTAGGTGGGCAGTGCGGACGAATCGGCGTAGGGCTCGTCGTACACCTGCGCCAGTTTGCCGACCAGGCTGAAATCGTCGGCAGCCACGGTTTCGACATGGTGCCGCGTGTGGTAACGGTCGGCGACCTGCTGCGCGTATTCGATCTCGTTGAACGCCGGGTCGTCGAAGCCGATCGAGCAGGTGTTCACCGGCGTCGCCGACTGCGTCGCCATCATCGCCACCACCGCGCTGGAGTCGACGCCGCCGGAGAGGAAGGCGCCAAGCGGCACGTCGGCGATCATGCGCAGGCGGATCGATTCCTGCATGCGCTCGACCAGCTCGTCCATCGCCGCGGCCTCGTCCTTCACCGCAACCGGCTCGAAGGGCATGTCCCAGTATTGCTTCGGCAAGGCGCGCGGCACGCCGCGCTTCAAGGTCAGCGTGAATCCGGGCGGCAGCTTGTGCACGCGTTTGAAAATGGTGCGCGGCTCGGGCACGTAGCCGTAGGCGAAGTATTCCTCGACCGCCAGCGGGTCGATTTCGCGCTTGAGGCAGGGATGCACCATCAGCGACTTGAGCTCCGAGCCGAAGATGAATTCGCCGGTGTCGAGGAAGGCGTAGTACAGCGGCTTGACGCCGAAGCGGTCGCGCACCACGAACAGCGTCTGCTGCTTGCGGTCCCACAGCGCGAACGCGAACATGCCGCGGAAGCGCGCGACGCAGGCCTCGCCCCAGGCCTCCCAGGCGTGGACGATGACCTCGGTGTCGGAATGGGTGCGGAAGACGTGGCCCAGCGCCTCGAGCTCGGGCACCAGTTCCTGGAAGTTGTAGATCTCGCCGTTGAACACGACGACCACGCTGCCGTCCTCGTTGAACAGCGGCTGCTGGCCGGTCGACAGGTCGATGATCGACAGCCGCCGGTGCCCCAGCCCCACCCCCGGCTCCAGATGCAGACCGCCTTCGTCGGGACCACGGTGGAACTGGGTCTCGTTCATGCGGTGCAGCAGTTCGCGAGCGATCTCGTTCACGCCGCTGGTGTCGAAAATCCCGGTGATGCCGCACATGCTTGTTATGGTCCCTGTCTTGTCGAGTTTTCAGGCCGTTCGACGGCTGTTCAGCGCCTGCTTCCCAGCGTGCGGTCGTACACTGCGGCATACGCTCCGGCCATCGCCGGAATGCTGAAGCGCTGCTCGGCCTGCCGTCGGGCATTCTGGCCATGCCCCGCGATACGCGCCGGGGAGTCCAGATAGAAAAGCAAGGCCCGTACCATCCCGTCGAGATCGCCCGGCTGCACCAGCAGGCCGTTGGCGCCGTCCTGCACCAGTTCGACATTGCCGCCCACCGCGGTGGCAATCACCGGCAAGCCGCTGGCGAACGCTTCCAGAATGGTATTGGAGATGCCCTCGTTCTTGGAAGGCAGCACGAACACGTCGATCATCTGCATGATCGCCGCGATGTCGTCGCGCTCGCCCGGCAGCCACGCCAGATGCTCCAGGCCCGCGCCCCGCAGCATGTCGAGGCAGTCCTCGCGCGCGGGGCCAGCGCCGACGATGGCCAGGCGCGCCCGCTCGGCGCGGTCCGGCTGCTGGCGCATCAGCTGGATGAAGGCGCGCACCAGCAGCGGGTAGTCCTTGACCTCGACCATGCGCCCCACCGAGCCGAACACGATGCTCTCGGGGTGAGCGAACTCCGGCCGCGGCCCGCTGCGCGGATGAAACTTGACGCTGTCGACGCCGTTGTAGATCTGGTGCAGCCGGTGCGCCGGCACGCCGATGTCGCGGCGCAGCCAGGCCTCGAGGTCGCGGCTCACCGCGATGTAGTTCGACACCAGCGGCCGCGCACTCCGGCGCAGCAGGTTGTATTTCCAGTTCCGCCCGTGCAGGTCGAACACGTCGCGGCCGTGTTCGCCGTGCACCGTGGCACGGATACCGGCGGCGGCAGCGACGAACTGCGCCTCCAGCGCAGCCAGGTTGCGGGTGTGCACCAGATCGGGCTTGAGCCGGCGCAGCAGCTTCCACAGGCGCACCGCCCAGCCTAGGCTATGACCGGGCGGCCGGTTCAGCGCATGAAAATCGACCCGCTGCGCGGTAATACGGTGGCGGAAGCCGCTGTAGTCGGTCAGCGCCACCACGGTATGGCGGTAACGCTCGGGCGGCAGCGTGTTGAACAGGTTGACCATGCCGTTTTCCATGCCCCCCGTGTCGAAACGGTGGACGACATGCACGATGTGCGCGGTCACTGCCCGGCTATCCTGTCGAGCGTGCGCCCGATCGCCGGCTCCATGTCGGCGGCGAAACGCGCCAGCGTGGCGGCCGCGTCCTGCTGCGCCCCCTCCTCGTACGGCGTGGCGACCAGCACCGACAGGCCGTCGTCCCGCTGCAACTGAACGCGGTCGAGCGCGAGCACCAGCTTGGCCAGATGATCGTTCACCAGAGGGCGCTGGTCGACCAGATTCCACTGCCACGCCAGCAGGCGCTGGCCGTCACGACCGCGCAGCTTCGCCTGCCGTACCTGGCGCGACACCCCCGCGATCTCCACGCCGACGACAGCCTCGCCGACGTTGGACCACTGCGGGTCCTTCTGGCGGATCATGAAATTCTGCGAATTGATCAGCTCGGCATCCTGTCGCTGCGTCACGTAATAGTTCAGCTCGAGGAAGACGCTACGTCCGGCCTGGCCATAGGATTGGCGCAACTGGCGATCGGCCCCAATCCAGTGCGGCACCCATGTGGTGAACGCAGGCGCCGGCTGCCATCCCCGCTGCGCCTCGACCACGAGCTGCGGCATCGCCGGCAGCGGCCGGGCGTCCAGCCAGCGCGCATAGGCGGGCCACAGGCCGGCCACCAGCAGTACCAGACCTGCGACCGGCAGCAGCGGGCGCGCACGGCCGCCACCCTGCGCCGCCCGAGGGGGCGCGCTGTCCGGCGCAGCTTGGTCGTCCTCGCGCCAGAAGCTGCCGATCCAGAACAGCAGCAGCATGACGATGCCGAAGAATGCCCAGCCGTAGATGTAGTGATCGACGCCGAGCGCGAGCTTCATGTCGGACAGGTGCGCGATCATCACGATCATGTAGGCGCGCCCGCTGTTGGCGAACACCGGCACGATCATCGCGGCCAGCGAGAACAGCAGACGCCGTTGCCACGAACGGTAGGTGAGGTAGGCATACAGCACGCCCAGCGTGACCGAGGCAATCAGGTAGCGCAGTCCGGAGCAGCCCTCGACCACCGACCAGTCGCCGCTGGGAATGCTGAAAAACATGCCTTCGCGATAGACCGGGATGCCGGTCAGCTGCAGCAGCGCCACGGTGAAGTCGGCGGTCACGCCCATCAGCGGCTGGATCAGGAACTCGCCCACCGGCACCGCGAAGAACAGGAACATCAGCGGAAAGAACGCCGCCCACACGAAGGTCCGGCCGAGCAGCGTCCAGACGGCGCCGATCAGCATGGCGATGAACGCATATTGCGCCACCACGTTGACGCTGCCGGCGTCGGCCAGCAGCCAGCCGACACCCGCCACGGCCAGCAGCAGCAGGCCGCGCAGATCCGTCTGCGGGCGGATCTGCGCCAGCGTTTCACGCTGACGCCAGACGAGCCAGGCGCTGATGGGGATGATCAGGTAGCCGTGGGCGAAGGTTTCCGAGCGCTCCCACACCTCGGCCATCGAATGGAAGGTCGGCCAGAAGATACCGGTCAATGCCAGCAACGCACCGACGGTCAGCGTGGCAGGCAGCAACCAGTCGTTGCGCGCGGCAGAAGGAAGCGAATCGGGCAGTGCGCTCATGCGGGGCACGTCTCCAGAACAGGGGCAACGGCCGGCGCCGCGTCGAACAGGGCGTCGACCGCCGATACGTTGCGGGTCCAGTCGTAGTGGGCAAGGATGCAGTCGCGTGCCGCGCCATTCGAGGCGCGCGCCCGCAGTTGCGCGACGACGCTTCCGGCAAAGCCGGCCTCGTCACGCGCCAGATGGAAATCGCGCCCCGCTTCGGCGCGGATGCCCTCGGCGGCCTGTGGGGTGGCGACCACCGGACGTGCCATCGCCATGGCCTCCAGTACCTTGTTCTGCACACCGCGGGCGATCCTGAGCGGCGCCACCGCGCAGGCGGCATGCGCGAGATACGGCCGCACGTCGGCGACGCCGCCGGTGACGACCACGCCGGGCTGGCGCGCCAGAGCCAGCACCGCCTCGGTCGGCCGGCTGCCGACGATGGTGAACTGCGCCGCCGGCACCGCATCGCGCACCGCCGGAAAAATGCGCTCGGCAAACCAGCTGACGGCGTCGACGTTGGGCCAGTAGTCCATCGCGCCGGTGAAGACCACGCCGAGCGTGTCGGCCGGATACGGATCCGGGTAGTCGCGCGCCGGCGAGAAATACTCGGCGTCGACCCCGTTCTCGAACGCGCCGATCTTGTGGCGTGCCGCCGGCACGCGCTGCTGCAGCAGCGCGGCCTCGTCGCGCGACACCAGCAGGGTGGCATCGAAGTCCTGCGCCACCCGGGCTTCCCATTCGGCGAGCTTGCGCCCTTCGCGCGCATACACCCACGACAGCGGCCAACGCTGCGTCGGCGCGTACTGCGTCCATTTGTCGGAATCGACGTCGACCATGTCGAGCACGCGGCAGGTCAATCCGGCCGGCATGAACTGCGCCATCGCCGACGAGAACGCCAGCCCGCGCGTCACCGTGCCGTCCGCCGCCAGCGCGGCGGCCCAGCGCGCGAGTTCGCGGCTGCGGTAATACGGCAGCGTCAGCGCCTCGCCGCTCAACAGGCCCGTCAGGCTCGCCAGCTTCGCGCGGCGGGGATGCAGCGGCAGCAGCCTGATCGACGCGCAATACGGTTTCAGGGCGTCCTGGTATTGCCAGTCGTCCGGATCATCGACGAAGGCGCCGAGGTGGATGGCGTAATGGGCGGACAGGTGGCGCAGCAGGTGGAACGAGCGGATCTTGTCGCCCTTGTTGGGCGGAAACGGGATACGGTGGGCGAGAAACAGCAGGCCTTCGTTCATCGGTTTGGGCCTCGCGCAGCGAGACGTTCGCTCCCTCTCCCATTGGGGGAGAGGGCGGGGTGAGGGCCGGCGGCGCCTAAGACTTGAGCCATGCCCTACCCCAGGTTCTTCACGATGTGCGGGCCGATCGCATTGGCCAACGCCAGCGGCATCTTCTTCCAGGCCTGGATGAAGAGACGGTATTTCGGATTGAGCGGATTGATCTCGGGCACTTCGCGATCCGTCACCAGAAAATATTCGTAATACAGCGGCGTCGGTTCGAAGCCCCAGTTCTTCTTGAAGTCGAACGAGCCGGTACCGCGCTTGCTGCGGCCGAAATCGAACACCTTGAGGCCGCGCTCGCAGGCCCGCCGCATCAGGTCCCAGTACATGAAGTCGTTGCCGGCGACCGCGCGCGCCTCGGCGACGCCGCCGCCGTAGTAGGGCAGCACCTCGTCGCGGAAATAGAACGACATCACGCTGGCGATCAGCTTGCCGTCGAGCACGATGGTGAGCACCTCGCAGTCGTCGCCGAATTCTTCCTTCAGCAGGCGGAAATACTTGCGCGAGAATACCGGCGTGCCGAGGCGGTGGACGCTCGCCGAATAGGCCTTGAAGAAACGTCCGGTATCGGCATCGATCTCGCCGGCGAGGCCGGCCTTGATGCCCTTCCTGACCATCGCGCGCTGCTTGCGCGGAATCGCGTTCATATTGGCCTCGATCTCGGGATCGATCGCCTTCCTGAAGGTAACGTAGAGATCCTTGGTCGGCCAGTGCGCGTGCTGGGCGGACTGGTTGCGGTATTCGAGCGCGCCGACCTTGAGCTGCCGTGCCAGTTCCTGCGCCGCCTCGTCGAGTGCACGGTAGGCGGCGTCGTGGTCGGCGAGGATGCCGCCGTAGGCGCAGAACGGCAGCGAGCCGAGGCTGTGGCCGAACAGCCGGCTTTTGATTTCGGCCAGCGGCAGCACGCCGACGATCTCGCCGCCGCGTTCAGCCAGAAGGAAATGGGTGCGGTGGCCGAACGCGTCCTCGATCACGCGCTTCCATCCGGCACGGTGGAAGAAGTTCGCATCCGGATGCGCGTTGACGTAGGCATCCCAGCGCGCGCCCTCGTGCGCCTGCATGGTACGCACCATGACGCCGGCAGTCAGGTCGGCCGCGGCAGCGGGAAGTTCAGCCTGCATGTTCACTGTTCAGCAAGGAATACGCGGTCGACGCGGTCCCATTCGAAATCGTTGAGCAACTGGCGCAGTCTGCCTGGCATGCGTTGCAGATTGACGTAATGGCGGAAGCGCGTCTTGGCCGAGATGCCTGACTGGCGCGGCTGCTCGGCGTCGACTTCCCAGGGATGGAAGTAGAACATGCACGGCGCCTGCTCCGCGGCGTTCACCCGCCGCAGCATCCAGCGCGATACCTGATAGGGCAGCAGACGGAACCAGCCGCCGCCGGCCGCCGGCAGATTGCGGCCCATGAACGGCACCGTGGTCGGCGGCAGTTCGAGGATGCCGGCCTCGCCGTTGGGGCGGTGCGGAAAACGCGGCGCATCGGGCATGCCGTAATGGTCGTGCTTCACCGGATAGATGCTGGAACTGTATGCGTAGCCCGCCTGCTCCAGTTCGTCGACCGCCCACCAGTTGCTGCGGTTGATCGAAAAGCTCGGTGCGCGGTAACCACGCACCGCCACCCCGCCGAGGTCCTCGAGGATGCGCTTGGCACGCGTGATGTCGTCGCGGAACTGTTGCGGCGTGAGATCGCCCGCACGCTGGTGACCATAGCCGTGGCTGGCGAGCTCGTGGCCGTTGTCGACGATACGCCGCACCACCTGCGGGTAGCGCTCGGCGATCCAGCCGAGCGTGAAGAAGGTCGCCCTGGCATCCGCCTCGTCGAGCAGGCCGAGGATGACGTCGACATTGCGTTCGACCCGGCACGGCAGACTGTCCCAGTCCTCGCGCCGGATGTGCGATGCGAACGCCGACACCTGGAAATAATCCTCGACGTCGATCGACATGGCGTTCTTCATCAGGCCGGCCTCGCCCCCGACAGGACATGCGTGCCTTTCTGCTGCGGCAGCCAGCCCTTGAGCGCATGCGCGATGCGCATCGCCGCGCGGCCGTCCCAGTATTCCGGAATGCGCCCGGCCTTGCCGCCGCCCGCCATCACGTCCTCGAACGCCGCACGGATCGCAGCGGGGTTCGGACCGACCAGGGTATTGGTGCCCTCGATCAGGGTGATCGGGCGTTCGGTGTTTTCGCGCAAGGTCAGGCAGGGCACGCCGAGCGCGGTCGTTTCCTCCTGGATGCCGCCGGAGTCGGTCAGCACCAGTTTGGCGTCACGCATCAGTCCGAGCATTTCCAGATAGCCGACCGGCGGCAGCACGTGCAGGCCGTCGAGCTTGGCGGAAAAGCCGAACTTCTCGATATTGCCGCGGGTGCGCGGATGCAGCGGCATCACCACCGGCAGCCGCCGGTTGATTTCGCCGACCACGTCGAGCAGCGCGGCGAGCGTCTCCCGGTCGTCGACGTTGGACGGCCGATGCAGGGTCAGCACCGCGTATTGCGGCAGCGCGGTACCGAGCGTGTGCGCGGACGGCACGGCACGCTCGAGATTGCGGTAGAGGGTATCGATCATCACGTTGCCGACGAACTCGACACGTGCAGGGTCGATGCCCTCGCGCACGAGATTGGCGAGCGCACTCTTCTCGGTGGTGAACAGCAGGTCGGAGATCTGGTCGGTGAGCACGCGGTTGATCTCCTCCGGCATGCCGCGGTCGTAGCTCCTCAAGCCGGCCTCGACGTGAATCACGCGCACGCCGCGTTTGGCCGCCACCAGCGCGCAGGCGATGGTCGAATTGACGTCGCCCACCACCAGCACGGCCTGCGGCTGCACGCTTTCGAGCACCGGCTCGAAGCGCTTCATCACTTCCGCCGTCTGCACCGCATGGCTGCCGGAACCGACCTCCAGATGATGATCGGGCGCCGGGATGCCGAGGTCGGCAAAGAAGCTGTCGCTCATCGCCGCGTCGTAATGCTGGCCGGTGTGCAGCAACTGCGCCGCGATGCCGGTTTCGGCGAACGCCGCCATCACCGGGGCGATTTTCATGAAATTCGGGCGGGCGCCCGCGACGCATAAGACCTGAGTCATGAAGGAGTCTTAATAAGTGGTGTCGTTCTGCTCGGGCGGCGCGCCGCCGTCCGCCGCGTGGCGCTCGCTCACGGTGTAGAGGATCTTGCGCACGATGGGCAGGATGCGATTGACCGAGCGCTCCACCTGCTCGATGCGCTGCGCCAGCCGCGCGGTATCCTCGTTGCGCAGCCCCCCGCTCGCCGGCGCGACATGGTTGATGCCTGCGACGCCGTGGAAATCCTGGTGCGCCACCTCGTTCTTCAGGTCGGCGATCACCTCGTTGACCTCGGCCTCGCCGAAATGGGTCTTTTCCTCGAGGAAACCGAACAGCAGCAGCCGGTCGCAGGTGGTATTGATGCGCCGCGGAATGCCGCCGGTAAAGCGATGCAGCGCCGCGAACGCCGCGTCGTCGAAGCCTGGCATGCCCTGCCAGCCGACCGTGCGCAAGCGATGCTCGATGTAGCCGCGCGTCTCGTCGGGATCCAGCGGGCCCAGGTGGTACGAGGCCACCACGCGCTGACGCAGCTGCTGCATGTCGGGGCTCTGCAGGATGCCGCGGAACTCGGGCTGTCCCAGCAGGAAAGTCTGGATCAGCGAGCGTTCGTTATTCTGGAAGTTGGACAGCATGCGCAACTCTTCCACCGCCCGCGGCGTCAGGTTCTGCGCCTCGTCGACCACCAGCAGCGCACGCTTGCCCTGGCGCGCGGCAGCGCCCAGGAACGCCTCCAGGTTCGTCAGCAGCGCCGACTTGGTCAGCCCCTCGTGCTCCAGCCCGAACGACGCCGCCACGCTGCGCAGCGTGTCCTCGGCATCGAGCTGCGTCGACACCAGTTGCGCAGCGACGAGGTTGTGCGCCTCGAGCTGGCGGAACAGGTTGCGCACCAGCGTGGTCTTGCCGGCGCCTACCTCGCCGGTGATGACGATGAAACCCTCGCCCAGCGACAGGCCGTAATCGAGGTAGGCCATCGCCCGCTTGTGGCCCTTGGAACCGAAGAAGAAACGCGGATCGGGATTGAGCTGGAACGGCTTGGCGTTAAAGCGGTAGTAATCTTCGTACATGACTATCCGTTGTCTGAGTGAGGCACAGCCCGTGCGCGCAGGAAATGCGAAGCAACCGCTGTGCCATTCCGGCAGACCGGTCAGAAACGCAGGTTGACCGAGGCGGTCAGGCTGTTCTCTTCGTAATCCGAGTTGGCCGCGTTCGAATCCCGTTGGGTATGGCGGAATGTCAACGCGCCGTTGAAGTCCTCGGCGAAGCGATGGTTGAGGCCGAGGTTGAGGCTCATGATGTCGTCCTCGCGCGCGGCGCCGCCGGCAGCAGTGCTGTCCAGGCTATTGCGGGTGAGCGACAGGCCGCCGTTCGCAGACGTCCGCGGCGACAGTCGATAGTTGAGCGTGCCGGACACGATCCGCACCCGGTCCTCGCCCTGCGTAGCCGTCTGGAACTCGCGGGTCAGGTCGGACAGTCGCAGCGATACGCTGGTGCGCACACCGACGTCCCAGGACACGCCGGCCGTCAGCAGCTTGGAGATGAACACGTTGTTGGCGAGTGCGGTGCCAAAGAAGAGATTCACGTCGCACCCTGCATTGATGAGCGCATCGATAATTTGCGCCGTAGTCGGGTTGGGTGGCAGCACCGGCATTGTGGGGCATGACACCGTCGCGGCCTGCAGATTGCTGTAGTCCACGGCCAGGCGCGAGATGTCGCTCACGTCCTCGGAATAGCGCACATCCCAGCGGGTCTGGCGCGTCCGATGGCTCGCGGCCAGGCTGTAGGTCGGGCCGAAATAGCTTTCGCCCCCCGACGCCTCGAAGCTGGTCCGGCGCGTGGGCGACCAACCGAAGCCGGCGCGATAGAACGAACCGCTGGTATCGGTTGCGCTCAGGTATTCGTTGGAGTCTTCCCCGACCGTGCCGAACACACGAAATTTTCGCGACAACGCATAGCCCAGCGTAGCGCTCACGCGTTCGAACGTGGTGTCCGCGCTGTTGCGGTAATCCGTCTTGCGGGTCGAATAATCGAGCGACCAGCTCAAATCGTCGAAGCGGGTTCCGCTGCTCAGGCTCGCCGAGAATGAATTCGAGCTGGAGTCTGAGGCGGCGTTGTTCTCGAAGATCGCGCCGCTGGCGGTATAGCGCGCCTGCGCGTAGGCGAAGGTGCCGAGGCGCTTCTGGACGTAGGGGCTGATCGAATAGCTGCCGACCATGGCGCGGTTGTCGGCGTTGACGGTCGCGTCGGCGGTCGTGCCCAGCAGCGAGACGAGTTCCTGCGAGAGGCGCGCAGTGCCGTCAATGAACAGGAAATCCTCGATCAGCTCGGCCTTGCCGGCGGCGTCAAGGTTGTGAAAGAGGTCGTCGCTTTCGTCGCCGCCGAAGCGCGCCACGCCGGTCATGCCGTATCGCAGCGAGGCCTGCACCCGGCGCGAACCTTCGGAACGCAGCGTGAAACCCGGGGTCGCGCTGAGGATCAGCGCGTCCTCGGGATTGGTCGCGCTTTGCTTGACGTTGTCGGTATAGGTGGCAGCAGCAGCAACGCTCGGTTCGAACCGCCAGTCGACGGCGTGCGCCTGCGTTGCGAATGCCATCGCCATGAAAACAGAAAAAGCTCCTGCGAGGGGAGCTTGTCCGTGCGGCGCCGCCAGGATGCGGCGCGGGTGAAACTTATTTGCCGTAACTGCCATAGTAGCCATAGTAGTAATCTGCGCCCGGGGTCGGCGTGGTCTTGTTCAGCAGCATGCCCACCACCTCGCACGACTGGATGTGGCTGAGGGCTTCGCGCACGGCCTCCTGCGAGGTTTTCTCGGCCTCGACCACCATGACGATCTGCCCCATGTGGGTCGCGAGCACGCTCGATTCGCTGGTCGCCAGCAGCGGCGGAGAGTCGAACAGGATTATACGGTCGGGATAGCGGTTGCCGATATCCTCGACCAGGCGCGTCATCGCGGCGCTCGCCAGCAGTTCGGTCGCGCGCTTGTAGGTGCGGCCGGCGGGCAGCACGGTCAGCTTGGCAATGTCGGTCTTGATCAGCACGTCGGACAGTTTCAGGTTCTTGTCCTGCAACACGTCGAGCAGCCCCTTGTCGGCGTGGATGCCGAGGTATTCGGGCACGCGCGGCTTGGCGACGTCGGCGTCGATCAGCAGCACGGTGCGATCCATTTCCATCGCCATCGAGATCGCGAGGTTGATCGCGCAGAAGCTCTTGCCCTCGCCCGGCAGCGAACTCGTCACCATGATGAGGTTGCCGTTCTTGACCCGCGCGGTGCCCTGACCGAAGGCATTGGCGATGAGTGGCCGCTTGATGATGCGGAACTCCTCGGCGATCTGGCTCTTCTCGGCATCCGGCGACACCACGCCCATGCGATGCAGGCGCGCCAGGTTGATCGACTGCACCTGGCTGCCACCATCCATTCCGGTGTCGAGCGCCGGCGTCGTGAATACCGGCTCGATCGGCGTCGCAACGAAAGGCTCGGCATGGCTGCTGCGCTGCTTGTTGAGCGCGCCCTCGATCAGGCTGCCGTCGTGCCCGGCATCGCCGGCCGGCCCCTGGACGGCGGGGCGCGGGGCGCCCGTGCCGATCTTGCCCGCTGCTTTTTCAATGATGCTCATGCTCTCTCCTAGCCCGCACGCGTCACGACCAGTTGCAGGATCATCACGCCGCCGTAGGCAGCGATCAAACTGCCCAGAGCGGCCAGATAGGTCAGCAGCCCCTTGCGCTTGCGGCGACGGGTCTCATCGGTTTCCACCCGCGACACCGCCCCCAGCAGCGGCAGTCCGGTCAGTTCGCGCAGCACGCGGCGGTCGGTCACGGTGCGACGCAACTGGCTCAGCAGGAAGGCCACCGCAATCCCCGCACCGAGCCCCCCCAGGGTCACCAGCGACAGCAACAGCGGACGGTTCGGCCAGGCGGGCTGGCTCGGCACGAAAGGCGGGTCGATTACCCGGAAGTCGACGGTGTCGGTCTTGCTCTCGACCTCGCCGGACATCGTGACCGACTCGCGGCGCTTCAGCAGCGCGTCGTAATTCTGCTTGTAGACGTCGTAATCACGCATCAGCTGGGTGTATTCCTGCTCCACCTGCGGAATCATGTTGGACGCATTGCGCAACTCGGCGTAGCGCCGCTGGTATTCGGCAACACGGGCACTGAGCGACGCCACCGTGGCATCCGCCTCGGCGATGGCGATGGTGAGCTGCTGGTAGACCGGATTCTGGATCCGGGCACCGGCAGGATCGGCCTTGCGCGACGCAAGATCGATCTTCTTCTGCTCTTCCAGTTTCTCGATCAGGCGCTTGGTCGCCTGGATATCGGGGTGAAGGTCGGTGTACTGCAGGCGCAGCTGATCCATCTGCTTCTGCAACGCCTGGATGCGCCCGTCGACCTCGCTGTTGGTCGACACTGCCGCCGCCGCGTTCAGCTCAGGCTCCTCGTCGGCCAGCTGACGCTTCAGCTGGTTGCGGCGATTGGCCGCTTCCTGCTGGTCGAGCTGCGCCTGCCGCAACTGGCCGCTCACCTCGGCGAGCTTGGCGTAATAGTCGCCGCCCTGGCCCGGCATCATGCCGATGTGCTTCTGCTTGAATTCCTTGAGCGCATTCTCGGCATCGGTCAGCTTCTGCTGATACTGTTGCAGCTGCTCCTCGATGAAGCGCTGCGAGCTGGAAATGTCCTGACGCGTCTTGCCAAGGCTGGTTTCCACGAAAATGGTCAGCAGCGATTGCACCACTTTCTTGGCGAGATCGCCGTTGGCGTCCTGGTAGCTGATGGTGTACAGGTTTTCACGGCCGGCGTCGGCGATGGAAATCTTCTCGGCGAGATCGTTCAGCATTTTCTCGGTCTGCTCGGGCGTCTTCGCCTTCACGTCGAGATCGGTCATGCGCGCGACCTTCTCAAGCGTCGGCCGGCTGACCAGCTGGCGGGTCATCAGCTTGATCTGCTGCTCGACGTTGGGCTCGGCCGCCAGACCGGAGAGCAGCGGCTTGAGCAGGGTTTGCGTATCCACATAGACGCGCGCCGAGGCCTGGTAGCGGTCCGGGATCATCATCACCCACGTCCAGCCGACGATGCACACCAGCCAGGCCACGGCGACGCCCCACCAGCGGCGCTGCCAAGCGGCCTTGGCGTATCCCAGCACTTGCTGCAACAGTTGATCCATGTGGACGTTCCGCCCTCAATAAAGCGCCCGACAGCCTGCGGCCAGGGCACAAGCGCCGCCCGGAAGGCGGCGCGAACAGGTTTAGAACAGGCTTTCAGGCACGACCAGCACGTCGCCCGGGCGCATGTCGACGTTGGCCGAGATGTCGCCGCCGCGCAGCAGATCCTCCAGACGCACGCCGAGGCGCTCCTGCTTGCCGTCCACGGTGCGCAGGATGTAAGCCTTGTTGCCGGCCGCGAAATCGGTGAGGCCGCCGACCGAAATCATCAGATCGATCAGGCTCATCTTCTCGCGGTAGTTCAGCGCCTGCGGCTTGGCCGCTTCGCCGACCACGCGGATCTGCTGGTCGAACGGGCCGATGCCGCCGCCGACGATGACGGTGACGATGGGTTCCTGGATGTATTTGGCCAGCGCCTTCTCGATGTCGCGCGCCAGCTGGGTGGGCGTCTTGCCGGAGGCCTGGATGTCCTCGACCAGATTCATGGTCATCTTGCCATCGGGCCGCACCGGGAAGCTGCCCGAGACCTCGGGATTGCGCCAGACGAAGACCTGCACCGAATCGCCGGGACCGACGAGATAGTTCCAGTCGACCTGGCCGGTGCGCTCGGGCGCGGGCGGATAACTCGGCGTGCCGGAGCAGCCTGCCAGGGCGGCCATGGCCAGCACCACACCGGCACGCACGATATGCTTGTTGATCGTAATCATGTCCACCCTCCCTTATATGCAGTTGATCCGCCGCATTATGCCAGAGCGGATTCGAAAACTGGTGTCAACGCAAAGACTGCCAGCAAGTCGCGTACCAGCCTCCCTCTCCCGTCCCGCAAGCGCATCCGCGCGCTTCGCCGGGAAAGCATGCGGTCCCGGCGTTGGTGCCCCGACACCGGTGTCGTAAGCCTGTCGCCTGCCGCGGTATCATGTAGCCATGAGCCCTGACGAGATCGACAGCCTCGGCGCCTTGCGCCAGCGCATCCGCGAATTCGCCGAAGCGCGTGCCTGGGAGCGCTACCATACGCCGAAGAACCTGGCGATGGCGCTCGTGGTGGAAGCGGCCGAACTGCTCGAACCTTTCCAGTGGCTGACGGCTGAACAGAGCAGTCAACTGGATGCCCGGCAGCACGAGGCCGTGCGCCAGGAAATCGCCGACGTGCTGATCTACCTGACCCGGCTGGCCGACCTGCTCGATATCGACCTGCTCGACGCCGCCGCCGACAAGCTCGCGATCAACGCGCGCAAGTACCCGGTCGACAAGGCGCACGGCAACGCTCTCAAATACTCGGACTTTTCGAATGACTGATCAGTACTACCAGCACCACGTGTTCTTCTGCACCAACCAGCGCGACGACGGCGCCAAGTGCTGCGGCGACGCCGGCGGCCAGGCCATGCGCGACTATCTGAAGAAGAAGGTCAAGCACGCCAGCCTCAACGGCGAAGGCAAGTGCCGCATCAACAGCGCCGGCTGTCTCGACCGCTGCGACGAAGGACCGGTCCTGGTCGTGTATCCGGAAGGCGTCTGGTACACCTACGTCGACGAGGCCGACATCGACGAAATCTTCGAGCAGCACCTCAAGCACGGAAAAGTCGTCGAGCGGCTGCAGCTGAAGTGACGCGGCCGAGCGGAGCGGCCCGATGAAACGCTACAAGCTGCGCATCCCGGTTTCCATCGGCAAGCTGGAAACCGTAATCGACGACCCCGAGACCGAGCGGCGCGGTCTGCTGCTGGTCGCCCACCCGCACCCGCTGCATGGCGGCAGCCTCGACAACAAGGTCGTCACCACGCTCGCCAAGGCCGCCAACGAAGCCGGCTGGGTCAGCGTGCGGCCGAATTTCCGCGGCGTCGGCATGAGCGACGGCGAATTCGACGCCGGCGTCGGCGAGACCGACGACCTGCTCGCCGTCGCCCGTTTCGTCGAGGCGAGTTACCCCGGCCTGCCGTGGGCGCTGGCCGGTTTTTCCTTCGGCGCCTTCGTGCAGCACCGGCTGCGCCAGGAACTGCACGCGAAGCGACTGATCCTGGTCGCGCCCGCGGTCACCATGTACGAATTCGATCCGGTGCCCGAGGACACGGTGGTGATCTTCGGCGACGCCGACGAGCTGATCCCGCCTACCGCGATCCGGCTGTGGGCCGAGCAGCAGCATCTCGCCACCCGGATCGTTCCCGAGGCCGGTCATTTCTTCCATGGCAAGCTGAAGGAGCTGAAACAGGCTTTCCTGGAGTCGTGCCCGTGCTGAAAGTGCGCGGCCTCACGAAACGATACGGCGACGCCACGGTAGTGCGCGGCCTCGACCTCGACGTGAAGCGCGGCGAATGCTTCGGCCTGCTCGGCCCCAACGGCGCCGGCAAGACCACCACGCTGCGCCTCTTGCTGGGGCTGACCGACCCCGACGCCGGCAGCATCGAGCTCGCCGGCATCCCGGTGCCGCAGCGTGCGCGCGAGGCGCGCATGAAGGTCGGCGTGGTGCCGCAGATGGACAACCTCGACCCGGATTTTTCGGTGCGCGAGAACCTCATCGCCTACGGTCGCTATTTCGGCATGGACAAGGCAGCGATCGCCGCGCGCGTCCCGGAACTGCTCGATTTCGCCGGTCTCGCCAGCAAGGCCGACGCGCAGATCGCGCAGCTGTCGGGCGGCATGAAACGGCGCCTGACGCTCGCGCGCGCACTGGTGCACGACCCGGACATCCTGTTCCTCGACGAGCCGACCACCGGCCTCGACCCGCAGGCACGTCACCTGATCTGGCAAGGCTTGCGGCGGCTGATCAACGCCGGCAAGACCATCGTACTGACCACCCACTTCATGGACGAGGCCGAGCGGCTCGCCGACCGGCTGGTCATCCTCGACCACGGCCGCATCGTCGTCGAAGGCACGCCGCGCGCGCTGATCGAGACGCACATCGAGCCGGCGGTGGTCGAAGTCTACGGCGAGGGACTGGCCGACTGGACCCGCGATCATGCAGCCGGCGTCTGCACCCGTTCCGAGACGGTCGGCGAAACGCTGTTCTGCTACACGGGCGACGCCGACTGCGTGATCGACGCACTCAGCCATGCAAACGGCCTGCGCTACGTGCACCGGCCGTCGAATCTCGAGGACGTGTTCCTCAAGCTTACCGGGAGGGACCTGCGTGACTAGGCATTTGCGCGTTCCCCGGCTGTCCTGGCGCTTCATCCCGGTGTGGCAGCGCAACTACCTGGTGTGGCGCAAGCTCGCGATCCCGTCGATTCTCGGCAACCTCGCCGACCCGATGCTGTACATGCTGGGCTTGGGCTACGGCCTCGGCAGCCTCTTGCCCGACGTCGCCGGCATGCCCTACCTCACCTTCCTCGCCGCCGGCACCGTCGCCTACAGCACGATGAACGCGGCGACCTTCGAGGTGCTGTATTCGAGTTTCTCGCGCATGCACGTGCAGCGCACCTGGGACGCGATCATGAATGCGCCGATGACGCTCGACGACGTGATGCTCGGCGAACTGACCTGGGCGGTGTCGAAGAGCCTGCTCTCGGGGCTGGCAATCCTCGCGGTGATCTGGGGGCTGGGCCTGTACGGCAGCTTCTGGATGACGCTGTGGATCATCCCGGTGGTCGCGCTGGTCGGCTTCTGCTTCGGCGGCATGGGCCTGGTGATGAATGCGGTGTCGCCGAGCTACGACTTTTTTCTCTACTACTTCACGCTGGCGATCACGCCGATGGTGCTGCTATGCGGCGTGTTCTACCCGGTGTCGCAGCTGCCGCCGCTCTTACAGGACGTCTCGGCCTGGCTGCCGCTCACCCACGCGGTCGACCTGGCACGGCCGCTGGTCGTCGGTGTGACACCCGACGACATCGCCCTGCACGTCTTCGGCCTGGTGGCCTACGGCAGCGTCAGCTACGTCATCGCGCTGGCGCTCACGCGTCGGCGCCTGCTGAAGTAACTAGACGCCGGCTGCCTGCTGGTCGGCGTGATAGCTCGACCGCACCATCGGCCCGCAGGCAGCGTGTTTGAAGCCCATCGCCAGCGCCTCCTGCTCGAACTGCGCGAAGCGCTCGGGGGTGACGAAGCGCAGCACCGGCAGGTGGTGCTTCGACGGCTGCAGGTACTGGCCGAGGGTCAGCATGTCGACGTCGTGCGCGCGCAGGTCGCGCATCACCTCGAGGATCTCCTCGTCGGTTTCCCCCAGCCCCAGCATGAGGCCGGACTTGGTCGGGATGCCGGGATGGCGCGCCTTGAAGTCCTTCAAGAGCTTCAACGAATGCGCGTAGTCGGCGCCCGGACGCGCCGCCTTGTACAGGCGCGGCACGGTCTCGAGATTGTGGTTCATGACGTCGGGCGGCGCGGCGTCGAGCTGGTCGAGGGCTTTGTCCAGCCGGCCGCGGAAATCCGGGGTGAGGATCTCGATGCGGGTCGCCGGCGACTTCTCGCGCACCGCGGCGATGCATTGGGCGAAGTGCTCGGCGCCGCCGTCGCGCAAATCATCGCGGTCGACGCTGGTAATCACGACGTATTTCAGCCCCATCAGCGCGATCGTCTCGGCGAGATGACGCGGCTCGTCGGCGTCCGGCGGCAGCGGCGTGCCGTGGCCGACGTCGCAGAACGGGCAGCGCCGCGTGCACAGGTCGCCGAGAATCATGAAGGTGGCGGTGCCGTGGCCGAAGCATTCGCCGAGGTTGGGGCACGAGGCCTCCTCGCACACGGTGTGCAGCTTGGCCTCGCGCAGGATGCCCTTGAGCCGGCCGACGTTCGGCAGGCTCGGCGCCTTGGCGCGGATCCACGGCGGCAGGCGTTGCCTTTCTTGAGGCACGATCTTGATCGGGATGCGCGAGGTTTTCGCGGCGCCCTTGTGCTGGACGGGGTCTGCCATAATCTGCTCGAAACGAATCAAAAACGAATTTTAGCCCATGCGACACTTAGCCCTGACCCTGCTGGCGCTGTGGAGTCTGCCAGCCGCCGCCGTGACGGAACACGGCGTCGATCCCGAGACCGGACTGGCCACCTGGCAGACCGAAGCCGCCGGCATCCAGCTGCGGCTCACCCAGATCAGCCCGGACCAGGCGCGCGCGTTCTACCAGGCGCGCGGTTTTCCCGCGGCAGCCGCGGAACGCTACGCTGCGGAATGCGTGTTCATGACCGTGGTACGCAACATCGGCGACGCGTCGATCGCCCATCGCCTCGCCGACTGGCGCTACGTCACAGCGGGGCAGCCGCCGCGCGCAATCCGCAGTAAGGCGCAGTGGGAACGCATCTGGAAACAGGCGGGCGTGCCCGAGCCGGCACGCATCGCCTTCACCTGGGCGCAGTTCCCGGCCACCCAGGTCTTCGCGCCGGGCGACTGGAACCAGGGCATGACGACCTACAGCGTGCCGCGCGGCGGCCGCTTCGACCTGCGCTTCGTCTGGCGTACCCTGAAGGGCATAAACAACGGCGGCAAAACGCTTTCAGCAACCCTCGAACAGGTGCAATGTGCCGATGAAACTTCGTAAAACCCTTGCTGTGGGCCTCGCCGCGCTGAGCATCGCCCTGTCCGCATCCGCCCCCGCTGCCGACCTGCCGCCGCTGTCGCACAGCCTGACGCAGCAGTCACCGAAGCCCGCGCCCGCGCTGAAGCTCGCCGACCTCGATGGCCAGCCTCACGACCTCGCCGCGCTCAAAGGCAAAGTCGTGCTGATCAACTTCTGGGCCACCTGGTGCCCGCCGTGCCGCCGCGAAATGCCGTCGATGGAACGCTTGAAAAAAACACTGGCGGGCGAGCCCTTCGTCGTGCTGGCGGTCGACGTCGGCGAGGACGCCGACACCATCGAGACCTTCACCAGCCAGCTCGACACCGTGCCGACCTTTCCCATCCTGCTCGACACCCGCAGCCGCGCCATGCAGGCCTGGAAGGTGGCGGGGTTGCCGACGACCTATCTGGTCGACAAGCAGGGGCGCATCGTCGCCAGCGCCATCGGCGGGCGCGAGTTCGATCATCCGGCGATGATCGCGGCGATTCGCGCGTTGCTGGTGAAGTAGTTTTAGGGGCTAGGGGCTAGGGGCTAGGGGCTAGGGGCTAGGGGCTAGGGGCTAGGGGCTAGGGGGCCTTGAGCGGCTGCGCCGCGTTTCATCAATTCATGAAGGCGCGGCTTGGCCGCTCATCCCCTAGCCCCTAACCCCTAGACCTTCACCCACACCTGGCCGTCCTCGACCTTGACCTCGTAGGTCCTGATCGGCGTATCGGCCGGGTCGCAGGTAGGCTCGCCTGTTGTGAGATCGAAGTAGCTGCCGTGCAGCGAACACTTGATCTTGCCGTCCTTGATGCAGCCGAGGTACAGCGAATAGTCCTCGTGGCTGCACATCTCGTCGACGACGTAGTGGGTGCCGTTGGAATTGCACAGCAGCAGGCGACGGCCGTCGACGACGACGCGCTTCATCTGCGCCGGTTTCAATTCATCGGCAACGGCGATGGCGACGAATCCGCTCATCATTTCACCCGTGCCACGGCGCGGCCGGAATCGAGCACCGCACGTATCTGCGCTGCGGCGTCGGCGACGCTGGCCGCCTTGCCGACATGGTGGAGGACGATCGAACCGGCCAGCACCAGCGAATCGTAAGTCGGACCCTTGTCCCCCTTCAGCGCCAATATGCCTGCTTCTGCGGCAGCACGGGCCGTGGCCTTGATGTCGATCGCTGCCACGATCTCGTCCTCGCCCGCGTCACCCGCGACCGAGCCCGGCAGCGGCACGGCACGCACCGGCTGGTCGATGCCGAGCGCGACCGGATCGATCTTGGCTTCGATCTCCTCGCCCTTGTCGTGGTAGTGGAAGTACTTGCCTTCCTGGCGCAGGCTGGGGATCACCCCGCCCTCGACGCCGCGCACGATGCAGGCGGTATCGAAGCCGGCCTCGCGCGCGAGATCGGCATAGACCGGCGGATAGGGCTTGTGCACATATCCGGTGATGAAATGGGTCTTCTTCTTGCCCTGGATCGGCTTGGACAGCACCTCGACGGTGGTCAGCACCTGGCGCTTGATCATCTGGGCGCGCAGGGTGACGAGGTTGTGCAGGCCGGGATTGGACTGCGCCTGGTCGAGGTAGGTCCAGCCGAGCGCGGGATCCTTCAGGCGCGCGGCCGCCTCTTCGGGCGAGAGATCCACCGGCACGCCGGCGGCCTCCAGCACATGGCGCACGGTCGCGCCGTACTTGGGGCCGACCTTGTCGAGGCCGTGGCTGACCACGTGCACACCCAGTTCGGCGAGCAGCGGCCCGAGGAAGGGCGCGGCCGGCAGGCAGCGGTTGTAGCCGTCGTAGGGATCGCCGATGTCGACCACCTCGTCGACCTCGGCGGTGACGCGGCGGGTGGTTTCGAGCACGGCGTCCAGCACGCCGCGGTTCTCATCCTGCGTCTCGCGTTTCATGCGCAGCGCGATGAAGTAAATGCCGACCTGCACCGGGTCGATCACGTTGTCGATGATCGCCTTGGTGCCGAGATGCGCCTCGGCGCGGCTGATGTCCTTGGACAGGTCGGGGCCGGTGGCGATGCGCTGGATGATCGAACGCATCAGGAGTTTGGGGTCGGACGGCAGGGTGTCGGGGCTCATGCATCACTCCATTAGAAGTCGCGAGAATACTAATAGTCGACTAAATCGGTCAAGAATAGATCGCGCGCTGCAGCGCGTCGGTGAGCGCACGCTCCGCTTGCCAGACAGGCCAGTCAAGGCCGAGGTCACGACACCGGGTCACCGCCATGCCCGGATAACCGCAGGGGTTGATCGCCGCGAACGGCGCCAGGTCGATGTCGACGTTGAACGCAAGGCCATGGTAGGTGCAGCCGTGCTTCACGCGCAGGCCGAGCGCCGCGATCTTGGCACCGTTGACGTAGACGCCGGGCGCGCCGGCCAGCCGCTCGGCGACGACCCCACCATCCGCCAGCAGGTCGATCACCGCCTGCTCCATGCGGTTCACCAGCTCGCGAATGCCGTAGCCGCGGCGCCTGAGATCGACCAGGACGTAGGCCACCACCTGCCCCGGGCCGTGGTAGGTGATCTGCCCGCCGCGGTCGATCGGCACGACCGGGATGTCGGTCGCCGCGATCAGGTGCTCGGCCTTGCCGGCCTGCCCCTGGGTATACACCGGCGGATGTTCGAGCAGCCAGAGCTCGTCCGGCGTGTCGGCGGTACGGGCGGCAGTGAATGCCTGCATCGCCCGCCAGGTCGGCTCGTACTCGACGCGGCCCAGCCGCCGAACAACCGCCTCGCCGCCAACTGCTTGCTGCTCGCCGCTCACCATCAAAGTGCCATCTTCACCCAGGGATGTGCAGTGATCTCGCGGTACAACGCGTCGAGCTGCGCCTTCGAGGTCGCACGCACCACGACGGTCAGCGACAGATAGTTGCCATTGCGCGACGCGCGCATCTCGACCGTCTCGGGCCGGAAATCCGGCGCATGGCGCAGCACCAGTTCGACCATGGTCCGGGCGAAATCGTCGCCCCCATCCGGGGACAAGCGCCGCTCGCCCATGATCTTGATCGGAAAGTCGACAGGAAATTTCAGCAGGGTTTCTTCTTCGCTCATGCGCGCATCACCTCACGCTTGAAAGTCTGGTACAGGCCGTCCACGCGCTGCGCCAGCGGGCCGGGCACGCCGGCGCCGATGGGGACGCCATCGAGTTTCACGATGGCCATGATCTCCTTGGTCGAAGAGGTCATCCACAGCTCGTCGGCGCCGCGCACCTCGGCTTCCGCGATCGGCCGCACCTCGGTCGGAATGCCGTGCGCCCGCGCCAGTTCCAGCACGACGTCGTAGGTGATGCCGGTCAGCATCAGGTTGGACGGCGGCGGCGCCAGCAGCACGCCGCCCTTCACCACGAAGATGTTGCTTGCCGCCCCCTCGGTGAGAAAACCGTCGCGCAGCATCACGGTCTCGGCACAGCCGGCGTCGACCGCATGCTGGCGCAGCAGGATGTTCGGCAGCAGCGAGATCGCCTTGATGTTGCAGCGCAGCCAGCGGTTGTCGGTGGCGGTGACGGCGCACACGCCGGCCGCCTTCTGTTCCGGTGTCGCGGTCAGCAGCGGCTGCGCGTACATGAACACCGTCGGCGCCGTGCCCTGCGGAAAGGCGTGGTCGCGCGGCGCGACACCGCGGGTGACCTGGATGTAGAGCGACTGGTCGTCGAAATCCTGCAGCGCGACCAGCTTCAGGATCAGCGCGCGCCACTCGGCGGGGCCGTGCGGATTGGCGAGGCGGATGCCGTCGAGGCTGGCCTGCAGGCGGCGCAGGTGGTCGTCGAGGCGGAACGGCTTCTTCGAATACACCGGCACCAGCTCGTAGACGCCGTCGCCGAAGACGAAGCCGCGGTCGAGCACCGGGACCCGGGCGTCGGCGAGCGGCATGAACTGGCCGTTGAGGTAGGCGCTCATCTATTTGGCGAACATCAGGCGCAGCGAATCCCAGCCGCGGCCGAAGATGCCGGCCACGCCGACGTCGTGCAGCGCGACCAGCGGATAGTCGCCGAGCGGCTTGCCGTCGAGCGTCAGGCGCAGCGTGCCCATGCGCTGTCCCTTGCGCACCGGCGCGACGATCGGCTGCTGGGTGATGACCTGCGCCTTGACCCGCGGGGCGCTGCCGCGCGGCGCGAGCAGATGGAAATCCTGCTCGAAGCCGAGGCTCACCGAAGCGCGCGCCCCGCGATAGAGGTTCGCCACCTTGACCGGCTGCTGCGCGCGATACAGCAGCACGCTGTCGAAATTCTCGAAGCCGTAGTTGAGCAGACGCAGCGCGTCCTGGGTGCGCTGCGCGTCCGAGCGGGCGCCCAGCACGACCGCGATGCGCCGCTGGTCGCCACGCTGCGCCGAGGCCGCCATGCAGTAGCCGGCCTGCGCGGTGCGGCCGACCTTGAGTCCGGTGACGGTGCTGTCGCGCCACAGCAGGCGATTTGCGTTGTAGTAGGTGAGCCCCTTCAGTGCCAGCTCCTTCTGCGCGAACAGGGCCTGCCGGTTGGGGAATTCGCGCGCCAGCACGCGGCCGAGCACGGCGAGATCGCGCGCGCTCGACACGTGTGCGGCATCGTGCAGCCCGGTTGCGTTGACGAAGCGGGTACGGTTCATGCCGAGCCGTTTCGCCTCACGGTTCATGCGCTCGACGAAGGCCGCCTCGCTGCCGTCGACGTGGGCTACCAGCGACAGCGTGGCATCGCCCGCCGAATGCAGCAGCATCGCCTGCAGCAGCGTGTCGACACTGAGCTTGTCGCCCGCCTGCAGGAACACCCGCGCGCCATCGACACGGGTCGCGGCCTCGGGCACGACCACCGTTTCATCCAGCGCCAGCTTCTTGCGGCGCACATCGCCGAGCAGCACGTAGGCCGTCATCAACTGGGTCAGCGAGGCCGGCGCCAGCGGCAGGTCGGCCTGGTGCGCCGCCAGCTCGCGCCCGCTCGCCTGGTCGATCACCACCCAGGCGCGCGAGGCGATCCCCGCGGGCGCCGCCCAGACCGATGCGGAAAACAGGAGCGCGAGGCCCCAGCAGAGGAATTTCATGCGTGCCCTTCCAATCAATCGCGTCTGACCACGACCGCATTCAGGGCCAGGCGTTCCCGTACGCGCGCACGATCGGTGTGGGCCGCGTCGTCGTCGGGATAGGGGCCGAGCTGCACGCGATGCAGATCGCCGTTGAGCACGAGACGGGTGCGGTCGGCGTCGAGCTCGAGTTCGCGCACCAGGCGGTCGAGCAGCTTCTGTGCGTTGTCGGCACGCGAGAACGCGCCGACCTGCAGGTAGATGCCCTCCTTCAGCGCCGCGCCCTGGGTGTCGTAGCCGTCGGGGTCGAGGCCTTCGACGCGCACCCGGGTGCTGCCCTGTTTCAGATAGCCGAGCTTGTAGGCAGCGGTATACGACAGGTCGATGACGCGCTTGCTGTGGAACGGGCCACGGTCGTTGATGCGCACCACCACCGACCTGCCGTTGTTGAGCGCGGTGACGCGCGCATAGCTGGGGATCGGCAGGGTGGGATGCGCCGCGGTCATGGCGTACATGTCGTAGAGCTCGCCGGACGCGGTCTTCTTGCCATGGAAGCGGCGGCCGTACCACGACGCCAGCCCCTCTTCCTGGAAGTCGCGCACGGTGGTCTGCGGCGTGTAGGTGTTGCCGAGCGCGACATAGGTGCGATTGGCGAAGCGGTGCAGCGGCTCGCGCCGCGGCACCGCATCGGGAATCGCATCGAGGTTCGCCGGCGGATTGGCGTCGGGGCCGTCGTCGAGGTAGTAGCCGCCGCCCTTCGAGGAACCGGAAGCCTGCTTGGCGGGCGGCGTGCTGCCGCAGCCGGCGAGCGCCAGCGCAAGGGCTGCCGCAGTCAGAGTCAGGATTGCCTTCATGGATACATTTTAGCCTGTCAGGTCTTGTTGAGCTGGCGATGCGTCGCCACGCTCATCAGGATGCCCACCCCCAGCAGCAGGGTGACGAGCGCGGTACCGCCGTAACTCATCAGCGGCAGCGGCACGCCCACCACCGGCAGGATGCCGGACACCATGCCCATGTTGACGAACACGTAGGTGAACAGGTTGAGGCTGACCGTCGCCGCCATCAGCCGCCCGAACAAGGTCGGCGCGCGCGCGGCAATGACCAGCCCGCGCGCGACGAGCGCGAGATACAGCCCCACCAGCAGAATCGCACCGGCGTAGCCGAATTCCTCGCCGAATACGGCGAAGATGAAATCGGTGGTGCGCTCGGGAATGAAGTCGAGCTGGTTCTGCGTGCCCTGCATCCAGCCCTTGCCGAACAGGCCGCCGGAGCCGATCGCGATGGTCGACTGGATGATGTGGTAGCCGTCGCCGAGCGGATCGGCGGTGGGATCGAGCAGGGTCAGCACGCGGCGCTGCTGGTAGTCGTGCAGGAAGCCCCACACCACCGGCAGGCTGGCGGCCCCGAGCGTCGCGCCGCCGAAGATGATCTTCCACGGCAACCCGGCGAAGAACAGCAGGTAGAAGCCCGAGGCGCCGATCATCAGCGCGGTGCCGAGGTCGGGCTGACGCAGGATCAGCAGAAAGGGCACCAGCAGCAGCGCGGCACCGACCGCGAAATGCTTGAGCCGCAGGATCGCCTCGTTGCGCTGGAAATACCAGGCCAGCATCAGCGGCAGTGCCAGCTTCAGCAGTTCCGACGGCTGGAAGGCCATGAAGCCGAGGTTGAGCCAGCGCCGCGAGCCGTTGCGGATCTCGCCGAACAGCGCCACCCCGATCAGCAGCAGCACCCCCGCGACATACAGCGGCGGGCCGACCCGCGACAGGATATGCGGCGGCACGTTGGCCATCACCCCCATCACCGACAGCGCCAGTCCGATGTTGATCAGATGGCCGGTGATGCGCGCCGGGCTCTGCCCGGAAGCACTCGCCACCACGGCCAGGCTGATGCCCAGCAGAAGCAGCACCAGGAGCAGCAGGATGCCGTCCAGATGGCTCAGCCGGCGCACGATCCAATGGCTAATCTGCGGCATCGCTCGCCTCCAGTTGCATGGTGCCGGGCCGCTTCCCGGTCAGGTAGTAATCGAACACCGCGCGCGCGATCGGTGCGGCGGTACCGCTGCCCGAACCGCCGTTCTCGACCATCACCGCCACCACGATGCGGGGGGCCTCGGTCGGCGCATAGGCGATGAACAGCGCATGATCGCGGTGCTGCCGCGCCAGCCTGCTGGCATCGTAGCGCGCGCCCTGCTTGATGCCGACCACCTGCGCAGTGCCGGTCTTGCCGGCGATGGTATAGGGCGCCCCGGCAGCCGAGGCGGCCGCGGTGCCGCCAGGCCGCATCACGTCCATCATGCCTTCGCGCACCACCTCGAGGTGCGCCGGCGCGATCGCCACCTGCCCGCGCACCGCGCCCGGCAACGGCTGCCAGGTGCGGGTGAGCGGGTCGCGCACCGCCGCCACCAGGCGCGGCTCGATGCGCTTGCCGCCGTTGGCGAGCATGGCGGTCACCGTCGCCAGCTGCAGCGGCGTGGTCAGGTGATAGCCCTGGCCGATGCCGGCGATCACCGTCTCGCCGGGGTACCACGGCTTCTTCCAGCGGCGCTGCTTCCACTCGCGCGACGGCAGCAGGCCCGAGGATTCACCCTCGAGGTCGATGCCGGTCTTCTCGCCGAGGCCGTACTGCGCGAGGTAGTCGTGCATGCGGTCGATGCCCATGTCGACTGCCAGCCGGTAATAGTAGATGTCGCACGACTGCGAGATCGAACGGCGCAGGTCGACCACGCCGTGCCCCTCGCGCTTCCAGTCGCGAAAACGGTGGCGGCTGTTGGGCAGGCTGAAATAGCCGGGGTCGACGATGCTGTCCGACGGCTTGCGCACGCCCAGCTCGAGGCCGGCCAGCGCCATCAGCGGCTTGATGGTCGAGCCTGGCGGGTAGATGCCGCGCAGCACCCGGTTGACCATCGGCCGCTCGGGCGATTCGTTGAGCGATTTCCAGGTTTCCGGGTCGATGCCGTCGACGAACAGGTTGGGGTCGAAGCCGGGCTTGGACACCAGCGCCAGCACCCCGCCGGTATTCGGATCGAGCGCCACCAGCCCGCCCAGATAATCGCCGAACGCATGCTCGGCCACCGCCTGCAGCTCGGCGTCGAGATGCAGGCGCAGGTCCTTGCCCGGCACCGGCGGAATGCGCGACAGCATGCGCACCGCCCGGCCGCTGGCGTCGGTCTCCATCTGGTCGAAGCCGGTGCGGCCGTGCAGCAGTGTCTCGTAGCTCTGCTCCAGGCCGGTCTTGCCGATGTGCACACTGCCGCGGTAGTTCTGCTCGCGCCCGCTCTCGCGCAGGGATTGCAGGTCGCGGTCGTTGATGCGGCCGATGAAGCCGACCACATGCGCCATGCCCGGCCCCGCCTGGTAGTTGCGGAACAGCCGCGCCTTCACCTCCACCCCGGGCAGGCGATAGCGATGGGCGGCGAGGATCGCCACTTCTTCGTCGGTCAGCTTGCTCTTCAGCGGCACCGTCTCGAACTCGTGCGATTCGGCCAGCAGACGACGGAAGCGCCGCAGCTGTCCGGGCGTGATCTCGATCAGCTTGCCGACCTCGGCCAGCGTGGTCTCGAGGTCGTGGGTCTGCGCGCGGGTCAGTTCGAGCGTGTAGGCCGAATAGTTCTCCGCCAGGATACGGTCGTTGCGGTCGAGGATCAGACCGCGGTTGGGCGCCGCCGGCACCAGCGAGATGCGGTTGCTCTCGGCGCGCTGGATATAGTGTTCGTGCTGCACGATCTGCAGGTAGAAGGCGCGCGCGAGCAGGATGGCCGCGAGCACGGCGACGAAGGCCGCGCCCACTTTCAGCCGCAGATGAAAGCGGGCCAGCTCGCGATCCAGGTTCTTCAGGGGTGTCGCTAGCGGCATTTCAGACTCAGGCCCGGCCCTGCAGCCCCTTGCCGTGCCACAGGCGCACGAACAGCGCGATCAGGTACCACAGCACGGTGCTGGCCGGCACCGTCATCAGGATCGCCAGCCCCGACGGCGGGTTGACCGCCAGCCAGCCGGCCAGCAGCACGACCAGCTGCACCGCCAGCAGCACCGGAAAGAGCTGCGCCGCCTGACGCAAGGGATCGAACTGCAGCAGCCGCAAACGCAAGAACAGCACCAGATAGACGCCGATCGCATAGGCGATGGCATGCTGGCCGAACACTGCGCCGTCCTGGAAATCGGCCAGCAGGCCGAGGAAGAAGGCCGTCGCGAAACCGGTGCGCGCGGGCTGGTGCAAGACCCAGAACAGCACCGCCACCAGCACGAAATCCGGCCGTAGCGCCAGGGCCCAGCCGGCCCACGGCAGCTGCTCGAGCAGCACCGCCAGGGCCAGGGTACCGAGGATGCGGCGCCAGCTGCCGGTATTTTCGGTCGCCACGTTCATTGCGTCGTCACCTGCGGTTCGGCTACCAGCACCAGTACCGTGCGCGAACGGTCGATGCCCGCCAGCGGCAGGCACTCCACGCGCAGGTAGGGGCTGGACTGCGAGCGCGAAACCCGGCTCACGCGCGCCACCGGAATCCCCGCCGGGTAGAGACGGTCGATACCCGAAGTCAGCAGGCGGTCGCCCGCCCTGACATCGGTCTGCGCCGGCATGTAGCGCAGCTCCAGACGGCCGTGTCCGCTGCCTGCGGCCAGGCCGCGCTGGCCGGTGCGCTCGACGTACACGGGGGTCAGCTGGTCGGGACTGCTCACCAGGGTGACGTCGCTCGACCCCGGGTAGACGCGGCTCACCTGCCCCACCAGCCCGAGGGCATCGACCACCGGCAGGCCGCTGCGCAATCCTGCGCCGGCGCCACGGTCGAGCGTGATGCGCTGGGCGAACCAGTCGTGCCCCTGATACAACTGCGCGGCGTGCACCACCTTCTGCCCCGGACGGGCCTGCAGCTGGAGCAGCGTGCGCAGCTCGGCATTCTCGCGGGCGAGGTCACGCGCATCGTTCACCTTGAGTTGCAGCCGCGCGCGCTCGGTCAACAGGGCATCGCGCTCCTTCTGCAGCAGGCGGTGGCGGGTGAAGAAACCGCCGAGCTCGGCGGCGACGTCGGAAGGTGCGCGCATGACCTCGCGCACCGGCTGCAGCAGCAGCGAAAACCCGCTGCGCAGGCCGTCGAGTGTCCGGTAACGGGTATCGATCACGATGCAGGCGACGCCGATCGCCAGCCAGATCAGCAGGCGTGCCGTCGGCCCCAGCCGGCGGGCGAACATGAGCTGGCCGGGCATCGCCATTTATCGATGGCCCTTGTGCGGGGTGATGCGTCGCGCGGCGGTCACTCGTTGGTGAACACCGACGCCAGCTTGTCCATCTCCTCGAGCGCACGGCCGGAACCGCGCACCACGCAGGTCAGCGGATCGTCGGCGACGATCACCGGCAGGCCGGTCTCTTCCATCAGCAGGCGGTCGAGGTCGCGCAGCAGCGCGCCGCCGCCGGTCAGCACCATGCCCTTCTCGGCAATGTCGGCGCCGAGTTCGGGCGGCGTCTGTTCCAGCGCCTGCTTGACCGCGCTGACGATGGCGTTGAGCGGCTCGGTCAGCGCTTCCAGAATTTCGTTCGACGACACGTTGAAGCTGCGCGGCACGCCTTCGGCGAGACTGCGGCCCTTGACCTCCATCTCGCGCACCTCGGCACCGGGGAAGGCGGAGCCCATCTGCTTCTTGATCTGCTCGGCGGTGGCTTCGCCGATCAGCATGCCGTAGTTGCGGCGGATGTAGTTAATGATCGCGTCGTCCATGCGGTCGCCGCCGACGCGCACCGAGTTGGCGTAGACCACGCCGCCGAGCGAGATCACGCCCACCTCGGTGGTGCCGCCGCCGATGTCGACCACCATCGAGCCGGTCGCGTCGGCCACCGGCAGACCCGCGCCGATCGCCGCCGCCATCGGCTCCTCGATCAGATAGACCTGGCGTGCGCCGGCGCCGATCGCCGACTCGCGGATCGCGCGCCGCTCGACCTGGGTCGAGCCGCACGGCACGCAGATGATGATCCTGGGGCTCGGGCGGAACATGCGAGTGTCGTGCACCTTCTTGATGAAGTACTTGAGCATCTGCTCGGTGACGGTGAAGTCGGCGATCACGCCGTCCTTCATCGGCCGGATCGCCTGCAGGTTGCCCGGGGTGCGGCCCAGCATCTGCTTGGCTTCGGCGCCCACCGCCTGCACCGTGCGCTTGCCGCCTACCGAGGCATCGGTACGGATCGACACCACCGAGGGCTCGTCCAGCACGATGCCGCGGTCGCGCACGTAGATCAGCGTGTTGGCGGTGCCGAGGTCGATCGCGAGGTCGGTCGAGAAATAACTGGTCAGGAACTTGAACATGGTGGCGGCAATCCCCGCGTCAGGCGGGCAAAAGGGCAGAAAAAACAAGGGTCCTATGATACCCTAACGGGCTTCATTCCCGTAAGTCATCAGGTCCTTCCATGTCCCTCAGTCAGGACGACGTCAAGCGTATCGCGGCGCTCGCGCGCATCGAAATCGACGACGCGCAGGCGCAGGCCACGCAGGCCCAGCTCAACACCATTTTCGATCTCATCGCCACGATGCAGGCAGTGAACACGACCGGCATCGCGCCGATGGCGCACGCGCAGGAGGTCTATCAGCGCCTGCGCGACGACGCCGTCACCGAGACCGACCGCCACGCCGCCTTCCAGGCCATCGCCCCAGCGGTCGAGAATGGCCTCTACCTCGTGCCCAAGGTGATCGAATGAACCTGTTCGACACCTCCGTTTCCGCCCTCGCCGCGCAGCTCGCGGCGAAGCAGGTCTCCAGCCGCGAACTCGCGCAGGCGTATCTGGACCGCATCGCCGCGCTCAACCCGTCGATCAACGCCTTCGTCACCGTCGACCCCGAGAAGACGCTGGCGGAAGCCGCCGCCGCCGACGCCCTGATCGCGGCGGGCACAGCCGGCCCGCTGACCGGCGTACCGATCGCGCACAAGGACATTTTCTGCACCGACGGCTGGCTCACCACCTGCGGCTCGAAAATGCTGGCGAACTTCGTCGCGCCCTACGACGCCACGGTGATCGCGCGCTTCAAGGCCGCCGGCCTGCCAAGCCTGGGCAAGACCAACATGGACGAATTCGCCATGGGTTCGTCGAACGAGACGAGCTACTTCGGCGCAGTGAAAAACCCCTGGGACACCGCCCGCGTGCCGGGCGGCTCGTCGGGCGGCGCCGCCGCCTGCGTCGCCGCGCGCATGGCGCCCGCCGCCACCGGCACCGACACCGGCGGCTCGATCCGCCAGCCGGCCGCGTTCACCGGCATCACCGGCCTCAAGCCGACCTACGGCCTGGTGTCGCGCTACGGCATGATCGCGTTCGCCTCCAGCCTCGACCAGGCCGGCCCGATGGCGCCGTCGGCCGAGGACTGCGCGCTGCTTCTGAACGTCATGACCGGCTTCGACCCCAAGGACTCGACCAGCCTCGAGCGCGACAAGGAAGACTACGCGCGCGATCTCGACAAACCGCTCGCCGGTCTGCGCGTCGGCCTGCCGAAGGAGTTCTTCGCCGAGGGTTTGAACAGCGAAGTCGCCGCCGCAGTCGAGGCCGCCGTCAATGAGCTGAAGAAGCTCGGTGCCACGACCGTCGAGATCTCGCTCGCCAACTCGCAACTGGCCATCCCCGTCTACTACGTGCTGGCGCCGGCCGAAGCCTCAAGCAACCTGTCGCGCTTCGACGGCGTGCGCTACGGCCACCGCGCGCCCGAGTATGCCGACCTCAACGACATGTACGCCAAGACGCGCGCGCAGGGTTTCGGCGCTGAGGTCAAGCGACGCATCATGATCGGCACCTACGTGCTGAGCCACGGCTACTACGACGCCTACTATCTCCAGGCGCAGAAAATCCGCCGCCTGATCGCGGACGACTTCGCCGCAGCGTTCAGCGCCTGCGACGTCATCCTCGGCCCCACCGCGCCGGGCACCGCATTCAAGCTCGGCGAGAAGTCCGACGACCCGGTCGAGATGTACCTCAACGACCTCTACACCATCCCGGCCAACCTCGCGGGCCTGCCCGGCATGTCGCTGCCGTGCGGCTTCGACAGCCAGGGCCTGCCGATCGGCCTGCAGCTCGTCGGCAACTATTTCTCCGAGGCGAAGATGCTCAACGTCGCCCATCAGTACCAGCGCGCCACCGACTGGCACGCCCGACGTCCGGAGGGCCTCGCATGAAGTGGGAGACCGTCATCGGGCTGGAAGTCCACACCCAGCTCGCCACGAAGTCCAAGATCTTCTCAGGCAGCAGCACCGCCTTCGGCGCCGCGCCCAACACGCAGGCGAGCGCGGTCGACATCGCGCTGCCCGGCGTGCTGCCGGTATTGAACCGCGGCGCGGTCGAGTGCGCGATCAAATTTGGTCTGGCGATCGGCGCGACGCTCAACCGCGTCAACGTGTTCGACCGCAAGAACTACTTCTACCCTGACCTCCCCAAGGGCTACCAGATCAGCCAGCTGGCCAAGCCCATCGTCGAGGGCGGCGCGCTGACCATCGTGGTGGACGGCGTCGAGAAGACGATTCATCTGACCCGCGCCCACATGGAGGAAGACGCCGGCAAGTCGCTGCACGAGGATTTCCACGGCATGACCGGGATCGACCTCAACCGTGCCGGCACCCCGCTCCTGGAGATCGTCTCCGAGCCGGAGATGCGCTCGTCGGCCGAGGCGGTGGCGTATGCCAAAGCCCTGCACACGCTGGTGACCTGGATCGGCATCTGCGACGGCAACATGCAGGAAGGCAGCTTCCGTGTCGACGCCAACGTCTCGGTGCGCCCGGTCGGCCAGGCCGAATTCGGCACCCGCCGCGAGATCAAGAACCTCAACTCCTTCCGCTTCCTGCAGCAGGCGATCGACTACGAAGTCCGCTGGCAGATCGAGACGCTGGAAGACGGCGGCCGCATCCAGCAGGCCACCGTGCTGTTCGACCCCGACACCGGCGAGACGCGCATGATGCGCAGCAAGGAAGAGGCGCACGATTACCGCTACTTCCCCGACCCCGACCTGTTGCCGGTCAAGTTGACCGAGGACTGGATCGAGTCGGTGCGCGCGACGCTGCCCGAACTGCCCGCCGTGATGCAGGCGCGCTTCCAGGCCGACTATGGCGTCTCGGCCTACGACGCCGCAGTATTGACGGGCTCGCGTGCGCTCGCCGACTACTTCGAAGCCGCCGCAAAAGCCTGCGGCCAGGGCAAGCTCGCCGCCAATTGGGTGATGGGCGAACTCTCGGCCGCGCTCAACAAGGCCGAGCTCGACATCGCGCAAAGCCCGGTCTCGGCGGGCCAGCTCGGCGCGCTGATCGCCCGCATCCAGGACGGCACGCTGTCGGGCAAGCTCGCCAGGCAGGTGTTCGAGGGCCTGTGGGAAGGCGCCGGCGAGGTCGACGCAATCATCGAGGCGCGCGGACTGAAGCAGATGTCCGATTCCGGCGAACTGGAGAAGATCGTCGACGAGGTGCTCGCCGCCAACCCGAAATCGGTCGAGGAATTCCGTTCCGGCAAGGAGAAGGCGTTCAACGCCCTGGTCGGCCAGGTGATGAAGGCAAGCCGCGGCAAGGCCAACCCGGCGCAGGTCAACGAACTGCTGAAAGCCCGGTTGCAATAAACGAAAAGGGCGCCTGCAGGGCGCCCTTTTATTCTTGGCCGCACGCCGTCCCAGGCGTGCCAGCCCAGTCGGCTAGTTGCTGCCGCCCGCGGTCAGCTCGCGGAAGCGCACCTTGTCGGCCGCATACTTCTCGCGCACCTTCGCCATCGCCTCCTCGTTGCTGTGGATGGTGCGCTTGAGGTCTTCGCTTTCCCGGGTTGCCTGCGCCAGCTGGTCCTTCAGGCCGGGGCCCACCGGACGCCCGGATTTTTCGATGTTGGCCATGCGGTTGCGCAATTCGGCCATGTTGGTCGCCACCGCCTGGGCCCGGATCTGCGCGCCCTTGATCGCCAGCTTGTGGTGTTCCAGCGCACGGTCGCGCGCCAGGTCGATTTCAGCCTCGGTGGTGTAAGTCTGGGTCAGCGCGCGGTCGCGTTGCGCCTGTTTCTGCTGTTCCTGCTCGATGCGCTTCTGCTCGACCAGGCGCTCCGCCTCGGCGCGGCGCTCCGCCTCCGACTGCGTGCGCTTGACGACGTTGCCCTGCTTGTTCATCTCGACGCCGCCGCTCTTCTGGTAGGTCGTCGGCGGCGTATCGCTGTAGTGCACGCGGCCATTGCCGTCCACCCAGCGGTACATGCCGGCCTGCGCCAGGCCCGCGGCCAGCAGCAGGACGATGGCCAGTGCGCTAGACGCCGTATTTCGCGCGGTACCCCGCCACGGCTTGCAGTTCAGTTCGTCGCTTTGCATCACGTTCCAGAAACTCCACCAGATTGTCCAGCGTGACCACCGCCACCACCGGAATGTCATATTGTTCCCGCACTTCCTGCACGGCGGATTTCTCCCCGGTGCCGCGCTCCATGCGGTCCAGCGCGATCACCACCCCGGCCGGCTCGGCGCCCGCGTGGCGGATCAGGTCCACCGACTCGCGCACCGACGTGCCGGCCGAAATCACGTCGTCGACGATTAGCACCTTGCCTTTCAACGCAGCGCCGACCACCGTGCCGCCCTCGCCGTGGTCCTTCGCCTCCTTGCGGTTGAAGGCGAACGGCACATTGCGGCCCATGCCCGACAGCGCGATCGCAATGCTCGCCGCCAGCGGAATGCCCTTGTAAGCCGGGCCGAACAGCACGTCGAACGCGATCCCCGAGTCGACAATGGCTTTCGCGTAGAATTCGCCGAGCCGTTTCAGCTTGTCGCCGTCGTTGAACAAGCCCGCGTTGAAAAAATACGGGGACAGCCGCCCCGCCTTGGTCTTGAACTCGCCAAAACACAGCACCTGCGAGGCGATGGCGAATTCCACAAACTCGGCTTTGTAATCGGACATTTTTCACAATTTCTTGAATCAATCTTGATGCGAATTATATCGGCCAACCTCAACGGCATCCGTTCCGCCGCCACCAAGGGCTTCTTCGACTGGCTGCCCACACAACGCGCCAACGTCGTCTGCGTGCAGGAACTGAAGGCGCAGGCCGCCGACCTCAAGCCCGAGTTCGTGACGTGCGACGGCCTGACCGGCGCTTTCCACTACGCCGAGAAGAAGGGTTACAGCGGCGTCGGCGTCTATACGCGAGCAAAACCGCAGCGCGTCATCGAAGGCCTGAACGTCCCCGAGTTCGACGCCGAGGGCCGCTACATCGAGGCCGATTACGGCAAGCTGGCGGTCATCTCGCTCTACCAGCCCTCCGGCTCCTCTAGCTCCGAACGCCAGCAGGCCAAGTTCCGCTTCATGGACGTGTTCTTCCCGCACCTCGAAGCGCTGATCAAATCCGGCCGCGAGATCATCATCTGCGGCGACTGGAACATCGCCCACAAGGAGGTTGACCTGAAGAACTGGAAATCCAACCAGAAGAACTCCGGCTTCCTGCCCGAGGAGCGCGCCTGGATGACACGCCTGTTCGACGAACTCGGCTGGGTCGACGTCTACCGCAGCCTCTATCCGGAACACACCGGCGAGGCCTACACCTGGTGGAGCAACCGCGGCCAGGCCTGGGCCAAGAACGTCGGCTGGCGCATCGACTACCAGATCGCCACCCCCGGCATCGCGGCGAAGGCAAAATCCGCCAGCGTCTACAAGGACCAGCGCTTCTCCGACCATGCGCCGCTGATCGTCGATTACGACTACACCCCATGACAGTACGCGCCCACCCCTGGCTCGCCGCCCTCAAGATCTACGCCCACCCGCGCGTCGTCGGCATGCTCTTTCTTGGCTTTTCGGCCGGGCTGCCGCTCTTGCTGGTGCTGGGCACGCTGTCGTTCTGGCTCTCCGAAGCCGGCATCGACCGTGCGACGATCGGGCATCTCTCGTGGGTCGGTCTGGCCTACGGCTTCAAGTTCCTGTGGTCGCCGCTGGTCGACCGCCTGACGCTGCCGCTCCTGACCCGCACGCTGGGCAAGCGGCGGGCGTGGCTGCTGCTGTCGCAGATCTGCATCGCAGCGGCGCTGCTGGGCATGGCGAACACCGATCCGGTGGCTAACCTGACCCACACGGTGTTCTTCGCACTGGCGGTGGCGTTCGCCTCGGCGACGCAGGACATCGCGCTCGACGCCTACCGCATCGAGGCGGTGGAAACCGAAAAGCAGGGCGCGATGGCGGCGACCTACCAGGCGGGCTATCGCATCGCGATGATCACCGCCGGCGCGGGAGCGCTATGGATCGCGGCGGCAGCCGACCCCTCGGAGGCGACCTACGACTTCCGTCCCTGGCAAGTAGCGTACACGGCGATGGCGGCGCTGATGGGCGTCGGCCTCCTCACCACGCTGATCATCCGCGAACCCGCGCACGCCGCACCCTTGCCACGCCTCGCCGAGCAGGGCTTCGGCCGCTGGCTGGCGACGAGCTTCGTGCAGCCCTTCGTGGAATTCTTCGCACGCTTCAAATGGCAGGCGCTGACGATTCTGGCGCTGATCGCGGTGTACCGCATTTCCGACGTGGTGATGGGGGTGATGAGCAATCCCTTCTACCAGGAAATGGGCTTCACCAAGGACGAGGTGGCGACGGTATCCAAGGTCTACGGCGTGATCATGACCATCGCGGGCGCGGGCCTCGGCGGGCTGCTGACGCTGCGACTGGGCGTGATGCGCACGCTGTTCCTCGGCGCGGTGCTGTCGGCGGCGACCAACCTCTTGTTCGTGTGGCTCGCCGGACGCGGACATGACGTCGGCGCGCTGGTGTTCACGGTGTCGGCCGACAACCTCTCGGCCGGCATCGCCTCCAGCGCCTTCGTCGCCTATCTTTCCGGGCTGGTGAACCAGGCGTATTCGGCGACGCAGTACGCGCTCTTCACCTCGGTGATGCTGCTGCTGCCGAAGTTCATCGCCGGCTTCTCCGGTGAGTTCGTCGACGCCTGGGGCTGGGCGAATTTCTTCACCGCCACGGCCGCGATCGGGATACCGGTGCTGCTGCTGGTGTGGCTGGTGGGGCGGTTGAAGACTTAAAACCTTTTTATCCGCGAAGGACGCGAAGGGGCGCGAAGAAAAACAGGGAAGAAAAAGCAAAATGGATGAACTGATTTTTCGGGAAGAGGTTTATGCCATCGTTGGCGCTGCGATTGAGGTACACCGCGAGCTGGGCGCAGGGTTTCTGGAGGCGGTTTATCAGGAGGCGATGGAGCGAGAGTTCGCACTGCGGGGGATTGCGTTCGAAGCACAACGCGAGCTGGTGATTCTTTACAAAGGCCAGCCGCTGGGAAAAAGCTACGTCTGCGACCTCCTGTGTTTCGACAAGCTGCTGGTCGAACTCAAGGCGATAGACAGATTGACCGGCCGGGAAGAGTCTCAGGTCATCAACTATCTCAAAGCTTCAAGCTTGCCCGTAGGCCTGCTGATCAATTTCGGCGCTCACGGAAAACTGGAATGGCGACGCCTTATAAACACCCAATGAACCCTTCAATGCTTTTCTTCGCGCCCCTTCGCGTCCTTCGCGGATAAAAAAATGATCGAACTCTCCCTCCTCACCGCCCTGCTCGCCGGCCTGCTCGGCGGGGTGCACTGCGTCGGCATGTGCGGCGGTATCGTCGCCGCCTTCTCGTTCCGCGCCGACGGCAGCACGCCGCCGTTCCGCCTGCATCTCGCCTACAACCTCGGGCGCATCACCTCCTACGTGATCTTCGGCGCGCTCGCCGGGACGCTCGGCGCCT
>JBEQCP010000007.1:0-143854 GCA_041639215.1 Pseudomonadota bacterium
AAAGGTCCAGGTTGCCGGCGGCAATCTGGCTCGACGCGGTCGCCACGGTGTCGGTGCCCGTGCGCACCTGCGCGACAACCTTCACCAGGCTGTCGTTCATGGCCTTCAGCGCATGCAGCAGCTGGCCGACCTCGTTGTTCGAATCCGTCTCGATGCGCTGGGTCAGGTCGCCTTCGGCGACTGCACGTGCCAGCTTGACTGCCGAGTCGAGCGGACGGGTAATCGAGCGGATCAGCATGAAGCCGATCCACGCGAGCAGTGCCAGGCCGGCGACGGTGCCGACAATCGCAAGGGTGCGCGTGTTCGTGCTGCGCTCCTGTGCCAGGATGTATTCCTGCTTGGCCACGTCCAGCTGCAGCTTGAGCAGGGCATCGATGCCCTCCCCGACCGGAGCGAACAGCGGGCGAACCTTGTCAGTGACGATCAGCTTCGCTCCTTCGATGTCGTTGGCGCGCAATGCGGTCATCGCCGGCGTCAGGCCTTCGGTCACGAAGCGCTTGCGGTCGGCGGCGAATTTCTCCGCCAGCACCTTTTCTTCCGGCGTCAGGGTGGTCGCCATGTAGGCATCCCAGATACGGGTGACTTCCGCGATGTTGCCTTCGACCCTGGTAATGGAGTCGGCAATGACTTCCGGCGTCGGCGTCACCAGGGCGACCGCGATGGCCAGGCGGTTCTGCAGCAGCAGGGCCTCGATCTGGCCGATCTGCCCGAGCGGAATGGTGCGGTCCTCGTACACGGTCTTGAGCCCGGCTTCGGTCTTGGCCATGCCGCCGAGCCCCATGAACCCGCCGACGATCAGCATGATCGCCATGAAGGCAAGCATCAGAACCAGGCGCGACTTGATGGTCATCTTGTTGAACATATTCTCTCCCTGGGATTCTCTCGTTTTGTTTTGTTTGCTGTGCGTTACGCGGCCATCTGCTCGATCAGCCCCATGTCGTCGCTGGACATGAGCTTGTCGATGTCGACCAGGATCAGCATGCGCTCGCCGAGCGTGCCGAGGCCGATCAGGTAGTCGGTGTCGAAGGCCGTGCCGATTTCCGGAGCCGGCTTGATCTGCTCCGGCTTCAGCGTCATCACGTCGGACACGCTGTCGACCACCATGCCGTACACGCGCCCGCCGATGTTGAGGATGATCACCACGGTGAACTGGTCGTAGGTCGGCGTGCCGAGACTGAACTTGATGCGCATGTCGACGATCGGCACGATGGTGCCGCGCAGGTTCACCACGCCCTTGATGAAATCGGGTGCGTTGGCGATGCGGGTGACCGGCTCGTAGCCACGGATCTCCTGCACCCGCAGGATGTCGATGCCATATTCCTCGCGGCCGAGAGTGAAAGCCAGGTACTCGCTGCCGGCGCTCTCGCCGGCGTCCTGTACGCGGGTCTGGGTCTGGGTGGTGTAGGTCATGTTCGTGTTCCTTGCCTGTGCCTCAGGAATAAATGGTGTCGGCGTTGAGCTGGTGGCTGGAGCGCAGCAGGGCCGCCACGTCGAGGATCAGCGAGACGCCGCCGTCGCCGAGGATGGTGGCACCGGAAATGCCGGCCACCTTGCGGAAGTTCGACTCCAGGTTCTTGACCACCACCTGCTGCTGCCCGACCAGGCTGTCGACCAGCAGCGCCGCCTTCTTGCCGTCGGATTCGAGGATGACGATGATGGCCTGCGAGGGGTCGTCGAAGCGCGGCTCGATGGCGAAGATCTGGTACAGCGGGATGAGCGGAAGGTATTCCTCGCGCACCTTGACCACCTTGCCCTGCCCGGCGATTTCCTTGACGTCGGCGGCAGCGGGCTGCAACGACTCGATCACGTAGCCGAGCGGCAGGATGTAGACCTCGTCACCCACCTTGACCGACATGCCGTCGAGGATGGCGAGCGTCAAGGGCAGCGAGATCGCGATGGTGGTGCCGGAACCCGGGACCGACTGGATCTCGACGTTGCCGCCCATCGCGGTGATGTTGCGCTTGACCACGTCCATGCCGACGCCGCGCCCGGAAACATCGGTCACCACGTCGGCGGTCGAGAAGCCGGGGGCGAAGATGAGCTGCCAGACGTCGCCGTCGGTCATGGCGTCGGACACCGGAATGCCCTGTTGCTTCGCCTTGGCGAGGATCTTCTCGCGATTGAGGCCGCCACCGTCGTCGTGCACCTCGATCACGATGTTGCCGCCCTGGTGCGCGGCCGACAGGGTCAGCTTGCCGGTCTCGTTCTTGCCGCTGGCGCGGCGCTTCTCCGGCATTTCGATGCCGTGGTCGACGCTGTTGCGCACCAGGTGGGTCAGCGGATCGACGATACGCTCGATCAGGCCCTTGTCGAGTTCGGTGGCGGCGCCGCGGGTGACGAACTCCACCTTCTTGCCGAGCTTGGCGGCGAGATCGCGCACCATGCGCGGGAAGCGCGAGAACACGTAGTCCATCGGCATCATGCGGATCGACATCACCGCTTCCTGCAGGTCGCGCGTGTTGCGCGCCAGCTGGCTCGCGCTGTTGAGCAGGCGCTCGTGGACGATGGGGTCGAGCGCGTTGATGCGCTGCTCGATCATCGCCTGGGTGATGACCAGTTCGCCGACCAGGTTGATCAGCTGGTCGACCTTTTCGATGCCGACCCGGATCGACGAGGACTCGGCGCTGGCGCCTTCCTTGTCGGTGGCGCGTCGGCCCCAGTTCTTCGCTTCGCCCGCCGCCGGCTCGGGCTTGGCCGCTTCGGCCACCGGGGCGGCAGCCGGCGCGGCGGGCTGGATAGCCGTTTCGGGCCCGGGCTGCTCGAACAGCGCATAACCCGGGTCAGCCGGCGTCGCGCCGGCGACTGGCGCAGCAGCGGGCGCGGCCGAAGCTGCACCGCCTGCATGGGTGATCCTGAGGTCGTCGGGATCGAGCACGAAGGAGCAGATCGCGACGATGGTATCGCGCCCCTCGCTGGTGACGAGGGTGAAGACGGCACGCTGGTCGGCCAGGGTTTCCTGGCTGATCGTGCCGAGCAGGCCGAGTTCGGTGGCCAGCGCCTCGACGTCCTTCTGCGGCACCACCGGCAGCTCGATGCGGTAGTGGAAGTTGCCGTCGGCATCGGCCACCGGCTCGGCATCGGCTGCAGCCGGTGCGGCTGCCTCGGGCGCCGCCGCTGCCACAGGTGCCGCGGCGGCCGGCGCGGCCTGGCCGTCCGACAGCGCCTTCAGCCGCTGGCAGACACCGCCGACCGCGTCCTGATCGACGCTGCTGCCGTGCTGGTGGCCCTCCATCAGCATGGTCAGGACGTCCTTGGCCGTCAGGAAAGCGTCGACGTGCTCGGTGGTCAGCGTCATCTCGCCCTTGCGGATGCGGTCGAGCAGCGACTCCAGCATGTGGGTCACTTCGGTGATGTCGGTGAAGCCGAAGGTGGCGGCACCGCCCTTGATCGAATGCGCCGCGCGAAAGATCGCGTTGAGATCCTCGCTGTCCGGGGCTGCCACGTCGAGAGCCAGCAGCAGTTTCTCCTTTTCGGCGAGAAGCTCGTAGGCCTCGTCGAAAAACACCTGGTAGAACTGGCTCATGTCAATTGTCATTTCTCAACTCCGTTGGTTGCGTTCGGCGGGATCGTCGCGCGATCTCAGCCGATCAGTTTTTTCACCACTTCGGTCAGGCGCGCCGGGTCGAACGGCTTGACCAGCCAGCCGGTCGCGCCGGCGGCCTTGCCCATCGCCTTGATGTCGTCGCCGGATTCGGTGGTCAGCATCAGGATCGGCACGCTCTTGTAGTTCGCCATGCCGCGCAGCGCCTTGATCAGGCTCAGGCCGTCCATGCCGGGCATGTTCTGGTCGGTCAGGACGAGATCCACCTTCTGCTGCTTCGCCTTGGCCAGGCCGTCCTGCCCGTCGACCGCCTCGATCACGCCATAGCCGGCCGCCTTCAGGCTGAAGGACAGCATCTGGCGCAGCGACCCCGAGTCGTCCACTGCAAGTATCGTTTTCGTCATTGCCGCTCCTGTACCTCGTGTTGCCGGGCGGCTGCCCGGACATCCCTCATCTCAAAACAGTTCAATGTCGCCGCTTTCCATGTGGCGCTGGTTCACCGTGCTGCGCGCCAGGCCGTTCAGCTCCGAGCAGCGCGCGCCGACGCGGTCGCTGATGCGGTCCAGCATGGCGAGCATTTCCTCGCTGCCGCTTTCCGGCAGCGCCGCCGTACCGTTCGCGCCGAGTGCGCCGAAGACGTCGCGCAGGCCGGCGAGGTGCTGCACCATGCGACCGATCAGCTGGCTGGTCATGTCCTGGAACTGCAACCCGGTGACCGCAGCGCCGACGTGCCGGCTGATCTCGTCGCGCAGCGCCTGCAGGCGTTCGCTCTGCTCGGGCGCAGTGCTGCCGGCGGACAGCACGGAGTCGAGCGTTTCCTGCTGCATGCCGATGGCCTGATGGATCGCCATGAAGCTGGCGCACAGCTTCTTGATCGCCTCGTCCAGCAGCACGTCCATCTGCACCAGATCGCGCTCGACCTCGGCCAGGTGCTGGTCGCCATGGGCCGACACCCCCGACAGCAGGCTGGCGACCTGCACCTGCATGCGGTCGTTCGCGCTGGGATCGCAGCTCGCCATGGGGGGGCTCATCAGATGAAGTTGAACAGCGACAGGCCGGAGGTTTTCACGAACGACTTCTGCGCCGCCTCGAACGTGAATTGCTGCTGCGACAGCCGCGTCAGTGCCTCGGTGTAATCGAGATCCTGCAGTTCGGACAGGATCGCGCTGTACTGCAGCCCGCGGTCGTCGCCCGCGGTATCGAGCGCATCGATCTCCTGCAGGCGCGACCCGGCCGCGGCGCGCACCGTCGACACGTTGTCCAGCGCCAGCTTGAGATCGTTGTTGGCGGATACCAGGCCCGTCTGCAGGGCGGTCCGGTCGGCCGCGGTCACCACCGGCGTCTGCAGCAGGGCGATCACATCGGTCAGCGTCTGGAACATGTCCTGGCCGCCGCCCTGGAAAACGCTCTGGCCCGTGGCCGACACCGCCAGCTGGCGGCTGGCATCGACCTGCAGCAGGCGCTGGCCGGCATCACCCTGGTAGGTCGCCCCGGTCGCGGTCTTGACGAAGGCGGGGGTGGTGGTCTGGAAGCCGGAGAACAGGTAGTTGCCCTGCGCATCGCGGCTGTTGGCCAGGCCCAGCAATTGGTCCAGGCGCGATTTCAGCTCGGTGGCGATGATATTGCGCTCGTTGTCGCCGAACACGCCGTTGTCCGCCGAGATCACGGTGGATTTCACGTTCTGCAGCAATTCCGTCACCCCCTCCAGGACGCCGTCGAGTTCCACCAGGGAATTCTTCGCGTACATCCGGTTGGTGGCGTACTGGGTGTTGAGCGATTGCGACTGGGTGACCTCGAGGGCACGCGCGGAGGCGATCGGATCGTCCGACGGCGTGAGGATGCGGCGACCGCTGGCGATCTGCTGCTGCGTCTTGAGCATGCCCGACTGCAGTTCGCCGATGCTGGCGCCGCCGGATTCGAACAGGTGCTGGGTGCTGATGCGCATGGTATCGATCTCCCTTAACGGCCGATTGTCAGCAACATGTCGAACATCTCGCTGGCGATCTGCATCACCTTGGCGGCGGCCTGATAGGCCTGCTGGTAGCGCAGCAGGTTGGCCGCTTCCTCGTCGAGGTTGACGCCCGACTCGGCCTGCACCGCGAGCTTCGATTCGGTGAGCAGCTTGCCCGCCGCGCTGCTGGTGACTTCCAGCTCACGGGTCTTGTTGCCGACCTGGCTGACCAGGTGCGCATACGCCCCCTGGTAGGTGACGGACCCGTTGCCGAGGGTGTTGGTGGTTTGCAGCGCACCGAGCGCGAGGGCATTGCGGTTGTCGCCGGGTGCCCCGGCGGCAGCGGCGGCGGCAATGCCGGCGGGGTCGGTGATGGCCACGCTGATTCCGGACGCGCCGGCGTTGGTGGGGCGGATCAGGAAGGCATCGCCTGCCACGACCGGCCCGGCCAGGTTGATATCGACCCCGTCGACGGTCTGCGGGAAGCCGGCAAACGTCGTGACCGTCCTGTCGGACAGGCGGGTCAGGGTGTAATTGCTGCCGTCGTAGCTCAGGTGATAGTCGCTGGTGGTGAGCGCACTGGTATCGCTGATGCTCGCGGTGACGGTCGCGGTGCCGAGGTTCAGCCCGCTGGCACGCACCACCGGAGACGCCACGTTGAAAAAGGCGCCGCCAGCCACGCCGTTGAGGTCGAAACCCAGCTGGTGCTGCGCATTAAAGGTGGTGCCCAGGCCGATCGCCACGCGCCCAAGCGCATTCTGTGCCGGCTCCAGCGACTTGGTACGGAACTCGATCAGGCCGCCCAGCTTGCCGCCGACGAAGCCGGACTCGCCGACGATGACCGTGCTGCCGTCGGCAGCCTGGTAGGCCACTTCGATCTTCTCGGGATTGGTCGGCGACGCCACGTTGGTGATCGTCGAGGTCTTCTGCCCCACCACCAGCGGATGGCCGTTGCCGATGAAGATGTTGTAGTCGCCGTCGCCCTGCTTGACGACGGTCGCCTTGATTTCCTTGTTCAGGTCCACCACCAGCTGGTCGCGCTGGTCGAGCAGGTCGTTCGGCGGCTGCCCGCTCGCGCGCTGGGCCTTGCCGATCGCGTCGTTCAGGCTGGCGATCTGCTGGGCATAGCTGTTGATGGCGCTGACGCTCGAGATGACCTGGCTGTTGACGCCCTGCTCCATCTCCCGCAGGCGCCCCGCCATGCCTTGCAGGCGGGCCGCCAGGGACTCGGCGGCGGACAGCGCGGTCTGGCGGGCCGGAACCAGCGAAGGGTTCGAGGCGACTTCCTGCACGCCCTTGAAGAATTCCTGCAGTGCCGGCGACAGGCCGACGGTCGTATCCGCCAGCAGGTTGTCGATCTGCCGCATCTGCGCGTAATAGGTATCGAGCCCGCTCTTCGAGGCCTGGGCAGTCTGCACCTGGACGCCCAGGTACTCGTTGTAGACGCGCTTGACCGTGGAAACCTCGGTGCCCTGCCCCATGAAGCCGTAGCCGAAGTTCTGCGACAGCGCCGCCCCCTGGACCACGACCTGGCGGCTGTAGCCGGGGGTCGAAGCGTTTGCGATGTTGTGCCCGGTCGTGTTGAGCCCTACCTGTGCCGCGGTAAGTGCGCTCTGACCGATACCGAGAATATTGGTAGCCATTTATCTGATCGCAAGAGTTGAGGGGGTGGCGATATAAATCCGCTTGATAGGTGAATCGGTCGCCCGGGCCATTTCTTGAGTCAGGTCGTTTCTACCAGCCGAATCACCCCCATCAGCTTGTGGGCATAGGCCGGATCGGTGGCGTAGCCGGCGCGCTGCAGCCCCTGGGCGAAACCGGCGGCATCATGGCCCTGCGCGATCACGTTCTGGTAGCGGGCGTTGTTGCGCAGCAGGTTGGCGTAGTCGCGGAAGGAGTCGGCGTAGGAATCGTAGGCGCGGAAGGTCTCGACCTGCTTCTGGGGCTTGCCGTTGACGTATTCGGTGGTGACGACGTCGACCGTCCTGCCCTTCCAGCCGGCGCCGGCCTTGATGCCGAACAGGTTGTAGCTGTTCTGGCCGTCGGCCCCGCGCATTTCAGCGCGGCCCCAGCCGGTTTCCAGCGCCGCCTGGCCCAGCATGAAGCGGGCCGGGATGCCGGTCGCCGCGCTCGCGGTCTGCGCGTGTGGCAGCAGGCGCTGCACGAAGGCCTCGACATGGGCCGGGACGTCGCCGTTGCGGGCGGGCGCGGCCGCTGCCGGCTGCGCCGGCGCTGCAACGGGTGCATTCAGCGGAAAGGCCTGGACGGCCGGATCGGCTGTCGGGGCGGCACCCTCGCCTGCCGGCTGCGCCGTCATGGCATTGGACAGCTGACGCACCATCACGTCGGCCAGACCGATGCCGCGGCTGGCGAGCTTCTGCGTCAGCTGCTGGTCGAGCATCGAGGTGTACATGCGGGTCTGCTCGCTGTCGAACATCCCGTCCTGCGGGGTGGCCTCGCGCATGCTCTTCATCAGCATGTTCATGAACACCGCCTCGAACTGCTGCGCAGCCGCCTTCAGCGCTTCGGGCGAGGACTGCTTCGCTTCCAGCCGGAGCTGGTTGACGCCCTGGACGTCGAGCGCGAACTTCGAGGTGAGGTCGGCGCCGCCGATGCTCATAGGACCCGGAAACCGTGGTTGGACGCACCCGATGGTGCGTCTGGGCGTGTGGCTGCCGCGAAGCGAGAAGGCAGCAGGCTGATGCCTGCAACGACGAGCGACAAAGGCGGGCGCGCGACCAGGCGTGCCAGCGAGTGCGTAGCGCTTTCGGCTCCCCGACAGGTGTAAGAGCAGGCAGAAAAATCGGTATTCATACGAGATTCCAAAAGTCTCAAGCGATCAACCACGGTTTTCGGGTCAAATGATCTCCAGCTCGGCGCGCAGCGCGCCCGAGGCCTTCAGCGCCTGCAGGATGGCGAGCAGGTCCTGCGGGGTGGCGCCGATCGAATTGAGCGCCTTCACCACGTCGGCGAGCGAAGCGCTGCCTTTCAGCAGCATGACTTCGCCCGGCTGCTGGCGGATCTCGATCTGCGACTGCGCGGCGACCACGGTCTGCCCCTGCGAGAACGGCGCCGGCTGGCTGATCACCGGCTCGGTGTTGATGATCACCGACAGGTTGCCGTGCGACACCGCGCTGGGGTCGAGCATGACTTTCTGGTTCATCACCACCGAGCCGGTACGCGCATTGATGATGACCTTGGCCATCGCCTGCGCCGGACTGACGTCGAGGCTTTCGACGGCGCCGAGGAAGGCGACGCGCTCGCTGGCGCCGACCGGCGTCTTCACTTCGATCACCCGGCCGTTCAGCGCGCGCGCCGTATCCTTGCCGAAGCGCGCGTTGACCGCGTCGACCACGCGGCTGGCGGTGGTGAAGTCGCTCTGCCGCAGTTCGAGGTTGATCTGGCCGCCTTCGCCCAGCGCGGTGGCGACGCTGCGCTCGACCGTGGCGCCGGCGGGAATGCGGCCGACCGACAGGTGGTTGATCTGCGCCTTGCTGCCGTTGGCCGAAGCGCCGGCGCCGCTCACCACCAGGCTGCCCTGCGCCATCGCATAGACCTGGCCGTCGGCGCCCTTCAACGGGGTCAGCACGAGGGTGCCGCCGCGCAGGCTCTTGGCGTTGCCGATCGACGACACGGTGATGTCGATGCCCTGCCCGGCCTGGGCGAAGGGCGGCAGGTCGGCGGTGACCATCACCGCGGCGACGTTCTTCAGCTGCATGTTGATGCCGGGCGGCAGGTTCACGCCCATCTGCGTCAGCATGTTGGCGATGCTCTGGGTGGTGAACGGCGTCTGCGTGGTCTGGTCGCCGGTGCCGTCGAGGCCGACCACCAGGCCGTAGCCGACCAGCTGGTTGACGCGCACGCCCTGGATCGCGGCGATGTCCTTGATGCGCTCGGCGTGCGCGGCGCCGGAGAGCGCCAGCGCAGCCAACAGGAAAAGATGCGGCAGTTTCATGGTGCCCCCTTACAACGGCAGGAAACTGAGGAAGAAGCGCCCCAGCCAGTTCATCATCTCGGCCTTGTCGAACTTGGCGCTGGTGCGGTACTCGATGCGCGCGTCCGCCACCTTGGCCGACGACACGGTGTTGCCGGCCTGGATGGTGTCGGGCTGCACCACGCCGGACAGGCGGATGTATTCGGTGCCCTTGTCCAGCCCGATCTGCTTCTCGCCGGCGACGACCAGGTTGCCGTTCGGCAGCACCTCGATCACGGTGACGGTGACGCTGCCGCTGAAGGTGTTGCTGGAATTGAGGTCGGATTCGTCTTCGTACTTGTTCGACGCCTCGGCGTTCACCCCCAGCCCCTGGAAGGTCTTGAGCGGCAGTCCGGCCACCGCGCTGATCGACGAGTCGATCGCGCTGGTCTTGGCACCGCTCGACGAGGCCTGCTTGCCGGCCTGGGTCTTCTCGTTGATGACGATGGTCAGCACGTCGCCGACATGGCGGGCGCGCCGGTCCTCGAACAGCGGCCGGTAGGCTGCGGCCTGGTAGATGGCGCCGTTGCTGGCAGCCTGCTGCGGCTGCGGCTGTGGGCGCGCGGTGGTCGGCTGTTCGACGATGGACGACGGCGCGGTGCCGCAGGCGCTCAGCCCGAGGATCAATGCCAGCACGCCGATCGAACGCAGGATGTTCATGGCCGGCCTCAGAGCTGGGTCAGGCGCTGCAGCATCTGGTCGGATGTCGAGATCGCCTTGCTGTTGATTTCGTACGCGCGCTGGGTCTGGATCATGTTGACCAGTTCCTCCACCACGTTGACGTTCGAGGTCTCGACGTAGCCCTGGTTCAGGAGGCCTGCACCGTTGCTGCCCGGCGCGCTGGAACTCGGCGTGCCCGACGACGCGGTCTCGGCGTAGAGGTTCTCGCCCAGGCTCTGCAGGCCGGCCGGGTTGACGAACATCGCCAGCTGCAGGGTGCCGATGGTCACCGGCGTCGACGAGCCCGGCTGCGTCACCGACACCGTGCCGTCGCGCGCGATGGTCAGGCTCTGCGCGTCGGCCGGGACGGTGATCGCCGGCTGCACCGCATAGCCGCTGGCGGTCACCAGCTGGCCGTTGGCATCGGACATGAACGAGCCGTCACGGGTGTAGGAGGTGGTGCCGTCCGGCATCAGCACCTGGAAGAAGCCGTTGCCCTGGATCGCGACGTCCTTGGCGTTGCCGGTCTGCTGCAGGTTGCCCTGGGTGAAGATGCGCTCGGTCGCCACCGGCTTCACCCCGGTGCCGATCTGCAGGCCGGAGGGCAGCTGCGTCTGTTCCGACGACTGCGCACCGGGCTGGCGGATGGTCTGGTAGAGGAGATCCTCGAACACGGCCCGCGCGCGCTTGAAGCCGCTGGTGCTGACGTTGGCCAGGTTGTTCGAAATCACGTCCATCTGCGTCTGCTGCGCATCCAGACCGGTCTTGGCAATCCACAGTGAGCGAATCATGTCGGCTCCTTCAAAAAATCATTACGTCCGGGTCATCCGCGGACGATCAAGCATTGCCCAGCAACTGCGCGGCCTTGGTGTCGTTGCTCTCGGCGTTCTGCAGGATCTTCATGTGCATCTCGAACTGGCGTGCCAGCGAGATCATGTTGACCATTTCATCGACGACGTTGACGTTGGACGACTCCAGCGCGCCGCTGATCAGCGTCACCTTGGGATCGACCTCGGCCGCGTTGCCATCCTTCAGGCGGAACAGGCCGTCGTCGCCGCGCACCAGGTCGGCTTGCGGCGGATTGACCAGCTTGAGGCGCCCGACCGAGGTGAGGCCGGTGGCCGCCGAACCGTCGGGCACCAGCGACACCGTGCCGTCCTTGCCGAGCGCGATGTTGCGGCCGGGCGGAATCGACAGCGGGCCGCCGTCGCCCAGCACGGTGAGGCCGTCGCGCGTCAGCAGCACACCGTTCTCGTCCATCTTCAGGCTGCCGTTGCGGGTATAGGCCTCGCTGCCGTCGGGGGCCTGCACCGCGATCCAGCCGTCGCCCTGCACCGCCACGTCGAGCTCGCGCCCGGTGTGCTGGATCGCGCCGGCACGAAGGTCGCTGCCGGTGGTGGAGTCGACGACGAAGGCACGGGTGGCGAGGGGAGCGCCCTGCACCGGCACCGCGCGGAACTGGTCGATCTGCGCCCGGAAACCCGTGGTCGTCGCGTTCGCCAGGTTGTGCGCGGTGGTCGCCTGCTTTTCCAGCGCCTGCTTGGCGCCGGTCATGGCGGTGTAGATGAGACGGTCCATATGGCCCCCCTAGTCCTTCAGTGCATCAACGCAGGTTGACGAGCGTCTGCATCACGGCGTCCTGCGTCTTGATGGTCTGTGCGTTGGCCTGATAGACCCGCTGGGCGGTGATCATGTTGACCAGTTCTGCAGTGAGGTCGACGTTGGAATCTTCCACCGCCGACGATTGCAGCACGCCGAGGTTGCCGGAATCGGGCGGTCCCACCAGCGGGGCACCCGAGGTCGCGGTCTCCGCCCACATGTTGTTGCCCACCGGCTGCAGGCCGTTGGGGTTGGCGAAGCTCGCCAGCACGACCTGGCCCAGCACCGCCGACTGGCCGTTGGTATAGCGGCCCTGGATCATGCCGTCGGCGCCGACGCTGAAGCCGGACAGACGGCCAGAGGTGAAGCCGTCCTGGTTCAGCGTGTTGACGCTGAAGGCGGAACCGAACTGGGTGGTGCCGGTGTAGTCGATGTCGACGTTGAAGGGCGTGGCCGCACCCGTGGTGACGGCCACCGGCAGGGTCATCGGCATGGCGGTGGTCAGGGCGCCGCTGCTGTTGAAGCCGAGCGTGCCGGCCGCGGTGGCTGCCGCGCCGTTGACCGACGCGAACACGCTCCAGGCGCCGGCACCCGTCTTCACGTAGAAGGTCTGCAGGGTGTGCTGGTTGCCCAGGCTGTCGTAGATCGACACCGAGGTCGAGTTGTGGAAGGTGGTGGGGTCGTTCATGTTGAACGAGGCCGCCGGCAGCGCGGTCACGCTGGAATCCAGGTTGAGCACGGCATTGATTTCACCGGTGACCTGCGGCGCCAGGTCGGAGGTGCTGATGTTGATCGGGCCCGGCGAGCCGGTCGACAGCACGCCGCTGGCATTGGCGGTGTAGCCGGTCAGCTGGGCGCCGCCCGGGGTGACGATGTAGCCCATGCGGTCGAGCTGGAACTGGCCGTTGCGCTGGTAGGTGATCTCGCCGTTGTTGTCCATGCGGAAGAACCCGTTGCCGTTGATGGCGATGTCCAGCGGGTTGTTGGTCGAGGTGATGTTGCCCTGGGTGAACTGCTGGGACAGCGCCGCCACCTTGGTGCCGATGCCGATGTTGGAACCGCCCGAACCGGTCAGGGAATTGGCGTACACGTCGGCGAATTGCACCTGCGACTGCTTGAATCCGACCGTGCTGGAGTTGGCGACGTTGTTGCCGATGGCATCCAGGTTCTTCGCGGCGGCGTTGAGGCCGCTCAAGCCTTGCTGAAAACTCATGTTCTGCTCCTTTTATATGACTGCTGTCACGACCCGTTCAGGCCCGATCAGAAAATCTGCCGGATATCGGCACCACTCAAAAAATTTGCCGAATCTCGGCATAGCCAACGCTCTTGTTGCCGGCCAGGTTGAGCTGCACGCCCTGGCTGTTCTGCGACACGCTGTTCACCATGCCGAGATTGAGGGCGGTGTGGCTGACCGCCTGCCCGCCCTGCACGGCATTGACCTTGAAGCTGTATTCTCCGGCCGGTGCCGCGCTGCCGGTGCCGGTCAGGCCATCCCAGGCCAGCACGTTGACGCCGCTGTCGCGCGGGCCGAGATCGAGGTGGCGCACCACGTTGCCGCCGGCATCGAGAATGTCGACGCTCACCGAATCGGCCGCGCGCGACAGCTCGAAGCCCATCACGTCCTGCAGCTGGGCCGGGCTCACCGTGTTACCGGGCACCAGCACGCCGCGTCCGATCAGGCTGGCGGCCTGCGCCATCTGGTTGGTGCCCATGCTGGCGGCGAGCGCAGCCAGGCTCTTGTTCATGTCCTCGATGCCCTGCACCGTCGACAGCTGGGCCATCTGGCTGGTCACCTGTGCGTTGTCGAGCGGATTCAGCGGATCCTGGTTCTTCAGCTGCGCGACCAGCAGGCTCAGGAACCGGTTCTGGGTCTCTTCGGTGCCGCTCTTCCCGCTCTTGGCGGCGCCGGCGCCGAACAGGCTGCTGACATTGCTTGCGTCTTGTACCGTACTCATGGCGTGTCCTCTTGGGGATGCGGGCGGCTTACTGGCCGATGTTCAGGGTCTTCAACAGCAGCGTCTTGGTGGTGTTCATCATTTCCACGTTCGACTGGTACGAGCGCGAGGCGGAAATCATGTTGACCATCTCTTCCACCACGTTGACGTTGGGCATGGTGACGTAGCCCTTGTCGTCGGCGAGCGGGTTCTTCGGGTCGTACACCATCTTCATCGGCGACGGATCCTCGACCACCGCCGCGACGTTGACGCCAGTGGCGCCGTTCTCGCCGACCGGGGTGGCGGAGAACACCACCTGCTTGGCCCGGTAGGCTTCGCCGGTCGAGCTGGTGGCGCTGTCGGCGTTGGCGAGGTTGCTGGCGACGGTGTTGAGCCGCTGCGACTGGGCGTTCATCGCCGAACCGGCGACGTTGAAGATATTGAAGAGCGACATGGCCTACTCCTTATCCCTTGATCGCATCCATCAGCCCCTTGAGCTGGCTGTTGATGCGGGTCAGGTTGAATTCGTATTGAATGGTGTTCTCGGCGAAGGCGGCGCGCTCGGCGTCGACATCGACCGTGTTGCCGTCGACGTTGCCCTGCGCCGGCGTGCGATATTGCAGCGCCGCATCGGCAGCCAGCCCCGGCTTGCCGCCCAGATGGCCGGGTGCGGTGGCCGCCAGCGTCACCCCGCCGGTCGCCGGCGCCCCCTTGAGCGCGCCCTGCAGCGCGCTCTTGAAGTCGAGGTCGCGCGCCTTGTAGTTCGGCGTGTCGGCGTTGGCGATGTTCGACGCCAGCACCTGCTGGCGCTGCTCGCGGATGCGCAGCGCCTGCGCGTGGAAATTCAGCATGTCGTCCAACCGGTTCAGCATGGTCGTCACCTCCGGCCCCGCAAGGCCTTTTACGATGACTGCATCCTAGACACGCGCCTGTCCATCCAATCGAACGATAAACGGCAAAAAGCCCGTTCATTTCGCCGTTTAGGATCGCGCCCCGCTCCCTACAATGCGTCAGTGTGAGAAGCTGAGCCGAGGAGTCGAGATGGCAACCGAATCACCCCCTGCCCGCAGCCGCGCGCCCTGGCTGGCCGTCTTCGCCTGCTGCCTGGCGGCCGGCGTCCAGGCGGCCGGACCGCAGGACCCTGCCGCGGTGCAGGCGCACGCCGAACGTTTCCTGAAGACGCAGACCGCCGGCCTGCCGGGCAAGGTAAGCTTCCAGGTGAAGCCGCCGCGCGCCGCGCTGCCCGCCTGTTCCGCATTCGACGCTTTCCAGCCCGCCGGCAGCCGCGCCATCGGCAAGACCACGGTCGGGGTGCGCTGCCTGGCGCCGCAGACCTGGACGGTCTACCTGCCGGCCCAGGTCCAGGTGCTCGCTGCGTACGCCGTCACCCGCCAGCCGCTGCCCCCCAACCATGTGGTGACCGCCGTCGACGTCGCGCTGCGCGAGGGCGATCTCGGCAGCCTGCCGGCCGACGTCGCCACCGACCCCGACGCGCTGCTCGGCTACCGCACCGTGTCCGGCCTGGCGGCGGGCGCACCGCTGCGCACGGGCGTGTTGCGCCCGCCGCTGGTGGTGCAGCAGGGACAAACCACCCGCCTGGTGCTGAACGGCCCGGGATTTTCGGTGCAGAGCGAAGGCCAGGCGCTGGCCAATGCCGGCCGCGGCGACCGGGTGCGGGTGAAAACCCGCTCCGGCCAGGTGGTCAGCGGCGTCGCCGGGGACGGCCAGCAGGTGGTCGTCGCCTTTTGAGCGTGTCCCGGTTCAGGAAACTGCCAGATTGACGTTATTGAACTAGCTTTTATAGTGGTCATCCAGACCGATACAGGAAGCCGACATGAAAATTGATCCCGGCATGAAGCCGATTTCGCTGCCGCCTGCCGCCGACAACCGCGCTGCACAGGGCGGCAACAAGACCGAAGCCGGCACGCCCCAGCAGACCGACGTCACCCTGAGCCCGCGCGCGGCCCAGCTGAAGGAGCTGGAAACCCAGCTGGCAGCGATCCCGGTGGTCGACCGCGCCCGCGTCGACAATATTAAAGAGGCCATCGCGTCGGGGCAGTACAGCATCAACACCGACAACATCGCCGGCAGCCTGCTCGACTCGGTGAAGGAGATGCTGCATGTCTCCAAATGAGTCCGGCGCGCTGCAGCTCGCCCGCCTGACGGCCGAGAGCGCCGCCTGGCAGGCGTTGCTGAACCTGCTGGCGGAAGAGGAGCGCGCCCTCATCGACGGCGCGGCCGACCGCCTGGCGGAACTGAACGCCTCCAAACTGGCGCAGCTGCAAACCCTCGGCAATCTCGCGCGCACCCGCCGCGAGGAATTGCAGGCGGCGGGCTACACACCCGACCACCCGGGCATGGACGCCTGGCTCGCGCAGCTCGGCCAGCCTGAAGCGCGCACCCGCTGGCAGACGCTGCGCGAGATGGAAACCCAGGCCCAGGCCCTCAATCAGCGCATCGGCGCGCTGATCGAGCTGCGCCTCGCCTCCACCCGCCAGGCGCTCAACGTGCTGATCCACGCCGCCACCAATCAGGCCGGTCTGTACGACCAGGACGGCCTGGCCGTGGCCGCGCGCAGCGGCAAGCCGCTTACCGCCGCCTGAACCGCGCGGGCGCAATCGCCCGCAGCAGGTCCGCCTCCAGCGGCAGCGGCTGCGCCGTCATCGCATCGGCCAGCACCTCGCCCAGGAGCCCCGCCCACACCACCCCGCGCGAGGCATAGCCCGCCGCCACGACTACCCCCGGTAATGTCTCCACCGTGCCGACGATCGGCAGGCGGTCCGGCAGCGTCGCGCGCAGCGAGGCGCGCCCGCTCACCGCAGCCGCCGCGAAGCGCGCGCCCGCCCCGGGCAGGATCGCCTCCAGCCGCGCCAGGTTGGCCGCGTCGCTCGCCGCGCGCGGCGCGGTGTCGTCATCGTCATGTTCGTAGGTCGCGCCGACCAGCGGCTGCGCCGTCCCCGGTGCGACGTAGCCCTCGCGCGACACCACCCGCTGCAGTTCCGGCAGGCAACCCGGCGGCAGCTGCGTGATCTGGCCGCGCACGGTGTGCAGCGGCCAGCCGGCGTCCGGCACCAGCATCGCGGCGTCGCGCGCGTTCGCCAGCACCACGGCGTCGGCCTCGGCCAGCACCGCGCCGGCGGCATCGAGCAGGCGCCAGCCAGCGGCAACCGCCTGCAGCCGCGCCACGCTGGCACCGGTCCTCAGCGTGATCGCCGGCTGGCCGAGCCAAGCGCGATTCAGGCTCGCCGGCACCACCCAGCCCGCTGTCGGATAGAACACGCCGGGCGCGGCGACCGGCCAGTTCGCCAGTTCGCGCGCCGCGTCGCGCTCGACCCAGCGCGCATACTCGGCGGGCGGTGCGGTGTCGGCCAGCGCCTGGCGCTGCTTGGCGGCGGCTTCGTCGTCCTTCGCCAGGTGCAGCACGCCGCAGCGCGCCCATTGCAGCCCTTCGCCCAACGCCGCCCAGGCGCGCAGGTCGTGCAGGAAGGCGGCGCGGGTGAGGCGCGCGGTGCGGTTGTCGTCGCGCGAAACGAGCGGGCGGAACACCGCCACCGGATTGCCCGACGCCCCCTGCCCGATGGCGTCGGCGCGCTCCAGCACACTGACCTGGATGCCGCGCTGCGCCAGCGCGTGCGCGGTCGCGCAGCCCGCGACGCCGGCGCCGACGACGGCGACATGCTGCGGCAGGCGGGCGCTGTCACCCGTCGCCTCGCCCTGGAAGCGGGCGGCGAGGCAATGCCGCTTGCGGCCGTAGCCGGCGCGCTTGTCGCAGGCGAAGCCGGCCTGCGTGAGCCCCTGCCGCACTGGGGCCGCCACGGTATAGGTCGCCGCGGTCGCACCGGGCCGCGCCAGCCGCGCCAGTTCGTGGAACAGGGTGGATTGCCAGAGGTCGGCGTTGCGGTCGGGGGCGAAGCCGTCGAGATAGAAGGCGTCGACCGCGGCGTCGAGCTGCGGCAGGCAGTCGGCCGCGTCGCCCAGCATCAGCGTCAGCTGCACGCGGCCGCCGTCGAGTGAAATCCGCTGGAAGCCCGGCGTCAGCACCGGCCAGTTCGCCCGCAGCTCGGCCGACAGCGCGGCGAATTGCGGCCACTGCGCATGCAGCCGCGCGAGGTCGTCGGCACCGAAGGGATGCTTTTCGACCGAAAGAAAATGCAGCCGTGCCGGGCGCGCCGGGTCGTCGCGCCACGCCGCCCAGGTCGTCAGGAAATTGAGGCCGGTGCCGAAGCCGGTTTCCAGCACGGTGAACGACGCGCACCCGGCCCACGCCTGCGGCAAGCCGCAGCCGTCGAGGAAGACATGGCGCGCCTGCCCGGTGCCGCCGTCGGCAGAATGGTAGACATCGCCGTAGGCAGTGGAATACGGCACGCCGTCCCTGAATTCGAGGCGCGCGGGAACGATGGTTTTCAGCATGGCCGAATGTTACATTGCGGCGGTCCCCCGACGCTTCGCCACACCATGCCCAAACCCCGTACCTGGCTTCGTCTCGCCCTCGTCATCGTGATCGCCGCCGCACTGGCCTACGCCGGCTGGCGCGCCACCCGCCCGCAGGCCCCCGAAGTCGAACTCGCCACGATCGAACACGGCAGCGTCGAAGCGACCGTCGTCAACACCCGCGCCGGCACCGTCAAGGCCTGCCGCCGCGCCAAACTCGCCCCGCCGCTGGGCGGGCAGATCGTCAAGGTGCACGTGAAGGAAGGCGACCGCGTCGCGGCCGGCCAGCCGCTGCTGGAACTGTGGAACCGCGACCTCGCCGCGCAGCGCGAGCTCGCCACCCGCCAGCTCGCCACCAGCGAGGAGCGCCGCCGCGAGGCCTGCATCCTCGCCGCCAATGCGCGCAGCGACGCCGACCGCACCGCGCAGCTCGCCGCGCAGGGCTTCGTCAGCCCGCAGCGCGGCGAGGACGCCCGCGCCGAAGCGCGCGCGCGCCAGGCCAACTGCGACGCGCTCGCCGCCGACGTCAAGCGCGCGCAGGCGCAGATCCGCGTCACGCTCGCCGGCCTCGAGCGCACCACGCTCGCCGCGCCGTTCGCCGGCATCGTCGCCGAGGTCACCGGCGAAATCGGCGAGGTCACCACCCCCTCGCCGCCCGGCATCCCCACCCCGCCCGCCGTCGACCTGATCGACGACAGCTGCCTCTACGTGAGCGCGCCGATGGACGAAGTCGACGCGCCGCGCCTCAAGTCCGGCCTGCCCGCACGCATCAGCCTCGACGCCCTGCCCGGCCAGCGCTTCGCCGGCCACGTGCGGCGCATCGCGCCCTACGTCACCGAAGTCGAGAAGCAGGCGCGCACCGTCGACGTCGAGATCGATTTCGACCAGCCGCCGCGGGACGCGCTGCTGGTCGGCTACAGCGCCGACGCCGAGGTCATCGTCGCGCGCCGCGACCGCGTGCTGCGCGTGCCGACCCAGGCGATCCAGCAGGACGGCACGGTGCTGGTTCTCAGCCAGGACGACACGCTGGAGACGCGCCGCATCAAAACCGGGCTGGCCAACTGGGCCTACACGGAAGTCGCCGGTGGCCTCGCGGCCGGCGACCGCGTGCTGCTGTCCTTCGACCAGGAGGACGTGAAGGCCGGCACCAAAGTCCGCGCCAAGCCCGCGCAGCCATGATCCGCCTCGCCGCGATCACGCGCGTGTTCCGCATGGGCGACCAGGAAGTCCGGGCGCTGAACGGCGTCACCCTCGACATCGCCTCAGGCGAATACGTCTCGATCATGGGGCCGTCCGGCTCCGGCAAGTCGACCCTGCTCAACGTCATCGGCCTGCTCGACCACCCCGACGGCGGCCGTTACGAACTCGACGGCCGCGACGTCACCGACCTGTCGGAAACCGAGCGCGCGCGCGTGCGGCGCGAGAAGATCGGCTTCGTGTTCCAGTCCTTCCATCTGGTGCCGCGCCTCACCGCCGCGGAGAATATCGAACTGCCGCTGATGCTCGAAGGCATCGCGCCCGCCGAACGTGCCGAGCGCGTCGCCGCCGCGCTCGACGCCTTCGATCTCAAGGCGCGCGCACGCCACCGCCCGGCCGAACTCTCCGGCGGCCAGCGCCAGCGCGTGGCGATCGCGCGCGCCACCATCCTGCGCCCGACCGCGCTGCTCGCCGACGAACCGACCGGCAACCTCGACCACCGCATCGGCGCCGAGGTGATGGCGCTGCTCGAAGGCCTGCACCACGCCGGCACCACGCTGATCGTCGTCACCCACGACCGCGAGCTCGGCGCGCGCGCGCACCGCCACATCGCGATGCGCGACGGCGAGATCGTGGGAGACGAGACATGAGGCCCGCCCTAGTCCTGCGAACGCGTGCAGGACAGGCCCTTCGACAGGCTCAGGGCGAACGGGCAGGAAGGATGGGCTGCGGCGCGGGCTCAGTCCGGACAGCGTGTGTCTGGGCCCTTCGACAGGCTCAGGGCGAACGGGCTGAGAGGATGGACTTCTGCATGCCTCCAACCCAACCACCGTTCGCGCTGAGCTTGTCGAAGCCTGTCCTGAGCGAGGTCGAAGGGCCTGCCCTGAGCAAAGTCGAAGGGCCGTCCCCCCGCGCATGTTTCGTCCCACTCGCTGCCCTTCTCTCCGGCTAGGCCGATGACCCTGCGCGATACCCTCACCCTCTCCTTCGCCACCGTGGCGAGCTACCGCACGCGCTCGCTGCTGATCGTGCTGGCGATGGCGCTCGGCGTCGCCGCCGTCGTCGTGCTGACCGCGCTCGGCGACGGCGCGCGCCGCTACGTGGTGGGCCAGTTCGCCTCGCTCGGCACCAACCTCGTCATCGTGCTGCCGGGGCGCGCCGAAACCGCGGGCGGCTTTCCCGGCGCGGCGCTCGGGCAGACGCCGCGCGACCTCACTCTCGACGACGCGCAGGCCATCGGCCAGCTGCCGCAGGTGCGGCGCTACGCCCCGCTCAACGTCGGCGTCGCCGAGCTCGTCGCCGGCGGCCGCCTGCGCGAGGTGACGGTGCTCGGCAGCAACGACCAGCTGCTGCCGATCCGTCACATGAAACTCTCGCAGGGCAGCTTCCTCAGCCGGGGCGATGAGCGCAGCGCGCAGGTCGTGCTCGGCAGCGTGCTGGCGCGCGAATTCTTCCCCGACGGCCGCGCGGTCGGCCAGCGCGTGCGCCTCGGCGACAGCCGCTTCCTCGTCTCGGGCGTGCTCGCGCCGCAGGGCGAATCGATGGGCTTCAACTCCGACGAGATCGTGATCATCCCGGTCGACTACGCGCAGGCACTCTTCAACACCGAGTCGCTGTTCCGCATCCTGGTCGAGGCGAAGCGCCGCAGCGCCATCGAGCCGGCCAAGGCGGCGATTACCCACACCCTGAAGCTGCGCCACGACGGTGAGGACGACGTCACCGTCATCACCCAGGACGCGGTGCTCGCCACCTTCGACCGCATCCTCACCGCGCTGACGCTCGCGGTTGGCGGCATCGCCGCGATCAGCCTGGCGGTCGCCGGCATCCTGGTGATGAACGTGATGCTGGTGGCGGTCGCCCAGCGCACTTCGGAGATCGGCCTGCTGAAAGCCATCGGCGCCCCCGCCGCCGACATCCGCCGGCTGTTCTTTGCCGAGGCGCTGTGGCTGTCGCTCGCCGGCGGCGCGCTCGGCTTCGCGCTGGGGCACGCGGCCAGCTGGGCAGTCCGCCTCGCCTACCCGCTGCTCCCCGCCTGGCCGCCGGCGTGGGCGAGCGTCGCCGGCGTCGCCACCGCGCTCATCACCGGCGTCGTCGCCAGCCTGCTGCCGGCGTCGCGCGCGGCGAAGCTCGATCCTGTCCTGGCCCTATCCGGAAAATGAGCGCCATCGACACCCTGCGCTTCGCCCTGCACGCGCTCACCGCGCACCGGCTGCGCACCTTCCTGTCGGCGCTGGGCATCGCGGTGGGCATCGCCGCGGTGATCCTGCTCACCTCGATCGGCGACGGCATCCATCGTTTCATCCTCGCCGAGTTCACCCAGTTCGGCACCAACATCGTCAACATCAGTCCGGGCAAGACCAGCACCCACGGTGCCTCGGTCGGCGCGATCGGCAGCGCGCGCCTGCTCACCATCGACGACGCGCTGGCGCTCAAGACCTCGCGCTACGCACAGTTCACCAACGCCGGCGTGATGGGCAACGCCGAGATCCGCGCCCACGGCCGCAGCCGGCGCGTGACGGTGTACGGCGAGGGGCCGGATTTCTCGCGCGCGTTCAACATGCGCGTCGCGGTCGGCCAGTATCTGCCCGCCGACGACCCGCGCAACCCGCGCGCCTACGCGGTGCTGGGGTCGAAAGTGCGCACCGAGCTGTTCGGCAGCGCCAACCCGCTCGGCGCCCTGCTGCAGGTCGGCGGCAGCCGCTTCCGCGTCATCGGCGTGATGGCACCCAAGGGCCAGGTGCTGGGCTTCGATCTCGACGACACCGTCTACATCCCCACCGCGCGCGCGCTCGAGGTGTTCAACCGCGAGGGCGTGATGGAAATCCACGTCGCCTACAAGCCGGGTTCGCCGGTCGAGGCGGTGGTCGACGACATCAAGCGCATCCTGATCGCGCGCCACGGCCGCGAGGACTTCACCGTCACCCCGCAGCAGCAGATGCTGGCGACGCTCTCCACCGTGCTCGACGTGCTCACCTTCGCCGTCGCCGCGCTCGGCGGCATCTCGCTGCTGGTCGGCGCGGTCGGCATGGTCACGCTGATGCACATCGCCGTGGCCGAGCGCGTCGCCGAGATCGGCCTCCTCACCGCGCTGGGCGCGACCCGCGCCCGCATCCGCACCCTGTTCCTGATGGAATCGACCGTGCTCTCCACCCTCGGCGGCCTCGGCGGCCTCGCCCTCGGCGCCGGCATCGCCGCGCTGCTGGAGGCCACCGTCAGCGGCCTGCCGGTCAACACGCCGTGGGACTATGCGATCGGCGCGCTGGGGGTGTCGGTGCTGATCGGGCTGGCCGCCGGCGTGGTGCCGGCGATGCGCGCGGCGCGGCTGAATCCGGTGGAGGCGCTGCGGGCGGAGTGAGGTGTGTCCTGACCGGGTTCAAGCCGGCCCGGATGCACCGCTTCCAGGAACGGGTACGATCGGCCCCTTGGTGGCTGGACCGGAATCTGTACAATCCGGTCCATGCGCCGTCTCATCGCCCTGATCGTCATGCTCGTCGTCCCGCTCCAGTTCGCCTGGGCCGCGGCGATCGGCGTGCACGGGCATGCAGGACAGAACGTCGCGGTCGCGGGGTTTCACACGCACGGCCATGACCATGACCATCATGGCGACGCGCATCACGATCACGACGCGCCAACCGATTCGAAGAACCAGGAACACGGCGACGATGGCCATCATGGCCACACGCATCCGGTCTTCTCCTCCTTGCTGACAGAATCCGGTCTGCCTCTGGCGGAAACCGTCCCGGGCGGCCCGATCCTGCAGCCGCCAACGGGGTTTTTGTCCCGAACCCCCCCACTCCTCGACCGTCCCCCGCTCGCGCGCGCCTGACCGGCGTGCGCCTGTTTCATGGCGGCCTTGTGCCGCCCCCGCATCGCGCGCCGGTGTTCTTCGTTCCGTTGATTCATCACGAGGAAAACCATGCGATTCACGCTATCCGTAGTCATGCTCATGCTGCCGCTGGCAACGTGGGCGCAAAGTCCGCTGACCGAGGCCGAAGCCGTGCGCCTCGGCCTCGCCCGGGCCGACCTGGCCGAACTTGAACGCGGCGCGGTGCTGGCGGCCGAGGCCGACGTCCGCGCCGCCGGCCTGTACCCCAATCCGACGCTGAGCTACAGCCGCGAGCGCATCGACGGCGCGCCGGATTCGGTCGAACAGAACTGGATGCTCGAACAGGCGTTCGACCTGTCGGGTCGACGCGGCCTGCATCGCGAAGCGGCCAGTCGCCGCGTCGCGGTCGCCTCTGCCGGCAACGCCAGCCGCCAGCTGCAGCTGACCGCCGAGATCCGCCACAGCTTCCGCGCCGTGTTGCGCCGGCAGGCGGCCATCCGCACGACCGAAGCCTGGGCGCGGCGGTTCGCGCACGTCGAAGGCCTGGTCGACACACTGGCCCGTGCCGGCGAAGCGTCGGGCTACGACCAGCGCCGCCTGGCGCGCGAGCGGCAGACGGCGGAAGCCCGCCTGGCGACCGAACGCGCCGATCTCGAACGCGAGTCGGCGCGGCTGGCGTCGCTGACCGGCATCGTGCCGCTGCCCACGCTGCAAGGCGACATGCTGCCGCCCCCCCTGCCTGCCGCCGACGCAGGGCTGGAACGTCTCGACCAACACCCGACTCTGCAGGCCCTGGCACGCCGTGCCGAAGCAGCCGAGCTCGACGGCCGCGCCGCCCGGCGCGCTGCGATCCCCGAGGTGACGGTCGGCATCGGACCGAAGCAGGTCGAGAGCGGCGGCGTCAGGGACACCGGCATCGCGCTCTCGCTGTCGGTGCCGCTGCCGGTGTTCAACCGCGAGCAGGCGGGCCGGCAGCGCGCCGCCGCCGAGGCGCAGCAGGCACGCGCCGAATATCGCCTGGCAAAAGCGCGCATCGCTGCCGATCTGCGTGGACTGCACCGTCAGGCCGACGCGCTGCGCGCCACGGCAGTCGACTACCGCAGCCGCGCGCTGGCGGCGACGCCGGAGTTGCTGCGCATCGCGGAAAGCGCCTATCAGGGCGGCGAGTCGAGCCTGCTCGAATTGCTCGACGCGTATCGCGGCGCACTGGAAGCGGAAACCACCGCGCTTGAACTGGAATCGCGGGCGCGCGAAGCCCGCATCGAATATGACCTGCTGACCGGGAGCCCCGAATGAACCCCAAGCTCACGACCCTTTGGCTTGCTGCCGCGCTGGCGCTTGCCGCCTGCGGCGACAAGCCTGCCGACAAGCACGCCGCAGCCGATACGGCAGCTGAAGCCGATCATGGCCACGGCCACGGCCATGGCGCCGGCGGCGAGAAAGTCACGCACTTCACCGACCGCACCGAACTGTTCGTCGAGTTCCCGCGTCTGGTGGTGGGCGAGAAGTCGGCCTTTGCCGCGCATCTCACCACGCTCGCCGATTTTCGCGCGCTCGGCGCCGGCAAGGTCACGCTGCGCCTCACCGGCGGCGGCCAGCCCGACGAGACGTTCAGCGTCGACAGCGCGAGCCAGCCCGGCATTTTCCGCCCCGAAGCGGCCCCCAAGCACGCCGGCGAGCGCGATCTGTCGATCGAGGTCGTCACCCCCGAATTCAGCGTCACCCACGAACTCGGCCCGTTCACCGTCTACCCCGACCGCAAGGCCGCCGACGCCGAGCCGGCGCCGCATGACGACGAAGGCATCGTCTTCACCAAGGAGCAGCAGTGGAAGGTCGACTTCGCCACCGCCGAAGTGGTGACGCGGCCGATCCGCAGCGCGGTCAATGCCACCGGCGTGCTGCGCGCCCGCCCCGACGGCGAGGCGCTGCTCACCGCGGTGGCGGCGGGGCAGGTGCAGCCTGCGGGCGCGTTTCCGCGTCTGGGCCAGCCGGTGAAGCAAGGCCAGCTGCTCGCGTATCTGGTGCCGCGCCTCGGCGGCGACACCGACCTTGCCGGCCTGCGCGCGGCCGCCGACAAGGCACGCGTCGAACACGAACTCGCGCGGCAGGAACGGGCGCGCATGGAAGGCTTGTACAAGGACGAAGCCGTTCCCGAGAAGCGCGTGCTCGCGGCGCGTGCGGCGGAAGCCTCGGCACGCGCGGAATTGAACGCGGCGCAGCAGCGCCTCGGCCAGGTTAGTGGCGCCGGCGGCGGCATTCCGCTACGCGCACCGGTGTCCGGCACGCTGGCGGACGTGCGCGTGGCACCTGGTGCGTTCGCGGCCGAAGGCGCGTCGCTGTTCCACATCGTCGACCGCAGCCGGCTGTGGCTGGAACTGCGCGTGCCCGAATCCGACGCCGCGCGTCTTGCCCAACCGACCGGCGCGGCGTTCAGGGTCGCGGGCATGGACACCAGCGTCGACATCGTCGCCGGCCGGAACGGCAAGCTCGTCGCCGTCGGCGGTGTGGTCGACGCCACCACGCGCACCGTGCCGGTGATGTTCGAGTTCGCGCCGGGTGCACTCGCACTGCCGATCGGCATGGCAGTGCAGGCGCAGGTATTCGCCGGCGGCGCGCGCGATGCGGTGGCGATCCCGGCGTCGAGCGTATTGGATGAAGGCGGCATGAGCGTGGTGTTCGTGATGACCGGCGGCGAATCCTTCGAGCGGCGCCAGGTGCGCCTGGGTGCGCGCGACGGCGACTGGGTCGAAGTGCTCGACGGTTTGACGCCGGGGAGCCGCGTGGTCTCGCGCGGCGCCTACCTGGTCAAGCTCGCCGCCACCGGCACCGCGCAAATCGGCCACGGCCATGCGCACTGATCGGGGGCGCTACATGCCCACCCCCCACTCACATTCGTTCGCTGCCCCCATGGGGGCGCATGCCCCCTTGGGGCGGCCCTTCGGAGGCATGACATGATCGGACACATCATCGCGTGGTCGCTGCGCAACAAGCTCTTCGTCGTCCTGGCCGGCGTGCTGCTGCTCGCCTGGGGCGGCTGGCAGGCGGCCAAGACGCCGGTCGACGTCTTTCCCGACCTCACCGCGCCGAGCGTGACGGTAGTCACCGAGGCGCACGGCATGGCGCCGACCGACGTCGAGAACCTCGTCACCTTTCCCATCGAGACCGCGCTGAACGGCGCGCCGGACGTGCGCCGCGTGCGCTCGTCGACCAAGATCGGCCTGTCGGTCGTCACCGTCGAGTTCGAGTGGGGCACCGACCTCTACAAGGCCCGCCAGGTCGTCGCCGAGCGCCTGCAGCTGGCGCGCGCCTCGCTGCCGGCCGACATCCCGGCGCCGGCGATGGCGCCGGCGGCGTCGATCATGGGCGAGATCCTGTTCATCGCGCTCGCCTCCGACCAGCACGACGGGATGGCGCTGAAGAACGCCGCCGAACAGGTGATCAAGCGGCGCGTACTCGCAGTGCCGGGCGTCGCCGAAGTGCTGCCGATCGGCGGCGACACCCAGCAGTTCCAGGTGACGCTCGATCCCGCGCGGCTGGCGGCCTACGGCGTGACCGTCGACCAGGTCGCCGAGGCCTTGCGCGGGGCCAACCAGAACACCTCGGCCGGCTTCATGGTCGACGGCGGGCAGGAATACCTGATCCAGGGGCTGGGGCGCATCGCGACACTCGCCGACATCGGCGACACGGTCATCGCGAAGCGTGACAGTCAGGCCGTGCTGGTACGGCACGTCGCCGAAGTGGCCGTCGGCCCGGCGCCGACGCGTGGCGTCGGCTCGCACAACGGCAGGCCCGCGGTGGTGCTGGGCATCCAGAAGCAGCCCGGCGCCAACACGCTGGAGCTGACCGACCGCCTCGACGCCACGCTGGCGGAAATCCAGGCCGGGCTGCCGAAAGGCATGAAGATCGAACGCCACATCTTCCGCCAGGCCGACTTCATTCGCGTCTCGATCGACAACCTGATGAAGGCGCTGGTCGAGGGCGTCGTGCTGGTCGTCGCCATCGTGTTTGCCTTCCTGCTGTCGGCGCGCGCCACCGCGATCAGCCTGGTGGCGATCCCGCTGTCACTGGTGGCGGCAATCCTGTCGATGAAGGCGCTCGGCGCGACGATCAACACCATGACGCTCGGCGGCATGGCCATCGCGCTCGGCGCGCTGGTCGACGACGCCATTATTGTCGTGGAGAACATCGTGCGCCGGCTCAGGGAGAATCGCGCCAAACCCGCCGAGCAGCAGGCCAACACGCTGCACCTGGTGTACACGGCGACACGCGAGATCCAGGGCTCGATCGTGTTCGCCACGCTGATCATCATACTGGTGTTCCTGCCGCTGTTCTTCCTCTCCGGCGTCGAGGGCCGGCTGATGGCGCCGCTGGGGCTGGCCTACGTGGTATCGCTCGCCGCCTCGCTCGCGGTGGCGATCACGGTGACGCCGGTGCTGGCGGCACTGCTGCTGCCGAACTCGAAGACCGTGCGCGAATCGATCGAGCCGCGCTTCATCCACGGCCTCAAGGCCGGCTACCGGCGCGTGCTCGACGCGACGCTGACGCGCTGGCGGACGGTGGCGGGCATCAGCGTCGCTGCGCTGGTCGCCGCCTTGATTGCACTGTCCTTCGCCGGTTGCGCCTTCCTGCCCGACTTCAACGAAGGCACGCTGACCGTCGGCATGGCGACGCTGCCCGGCACTTCGCTCGCGGAATCCGACCGCCTCGGACGCATGGTCGAGATCATCCTGCTGTCGCATCCCGAGGTGGTCGCCACCGCGCGCCGCACCGGCCGCGCCGAGGGCGACCCGCACGCGATGGACGTGTCGGCATCGGAAATGGAAGTGACGCTGAAGATGGGCGAACGCAGCAAGGAGGCCTTCCTCGCCGCGCTGCGCGAGGACCTCGCGAGCGTGCCCGGAACCCAGATCGTCGTCGGCCAGCCGATCTCGCACCGCATCGACCACATGCTGTCGGGCAGCCGCTCGAACATCGCGGTGAAGATCTTCGGGCCGGATCTGGGCGAACTGCGGCGGCTCACCGAGAGCGTGAAGTCCGTCGTGCAGGAAGTGCCGGGCGCGGTCGACGTCACCGACGAGCAGCAGACCAACATCCCCTTCCTCACCGTGCGTTTCGACCGCGCGGCACTGGCACAGCACGGCCTCTCGATGCGCGAGGTGTCGGACGCGATCGAGACCGCGTTCGCCGGCATGCCGGTCGACCGCGTGCAGCAGGGGCAGGCGAGCTTCGACCTGGTGCTGCGTTTCTATCCGTCGGCACGCGCCAGCCTCGACGCCGTGCGCGCGACGCTCATCACCACCGCGGACGGCGCGCGCCTGCCGCTGTCGGCGCTGGCCGACATCCGAAACGACCGCGCGCCCTACTCGATCAGCCGCGAGAACGTGCAGCGCAAGATGGTGGTGATGGCCAACGTCGCCGGGCGCGACCTCGCCAGCGTGGTCGCCGACATCCGCACGGCGGTGGCGGCGGGCGTGACGCTGCCGGCCGGCTACCACATCGAGTACGGCGGCCAGTTCGAGAGTGCGGAAGCGGCCTCGCGCACGCTGCTGGTTCTCGGCGCGGCGGTGACGGTCGGCATCTTCCTCCTGCTCTTCATCGCCTTCGGCACCGCGCGCGACGCCTTCCTGGTCATGCTCAACCTGCCGCTCGCCATGATCGGCGGCGTCGCCGGCGTGTTCGCCAGCGGCGGTGTGCTGTCGGTGGCGTCGATCATCGGCTTCATCACCCTGTTCGGCATCGCCACCCGCAACGGCGTGATGATGATCTCGCACATCCACCACCTGGTGGAACACGAAGGCGTGCGCGATGCGGTCGAAGCGGTGAAGCGCGGCGCCGAGGAACGGCTGGTGCCAATCCTGATGACCGCGCTCGCCGCCGGCCTCGCGCTGGTGCCGCTGGCGCTCGCCGCCGGCCAGCCGGGCAGCGAAATCCAGGCACCGATGGCGGTGGTCATTCTGTGCGGCCTGCTGAGTTCGACCCTGCTGAACATGATCGTCGTGCCGGCGCTCTATCTGCGCTTCGGCGCGATCAACCACCTGCTGGAAAATGGCGGCACACCGCACCGGCGCGCCGTCGGAAGCATCAATCCCGTCTGAATTTCTCAACTGACAAGGAGGCAACCATGAAATCTTCCATCCTCTCGCTGTATGCCGCCGCCGGTCTTGCTGCCGCGCTGAATGCCGCCCCCGTCTTCGCCGGCGCAGGCCACGACCACGGGCCGAAATACGGCGGCGTGGTGCGCGAACTTCATAACGTCGCCTACGAACTGGTCACCAAGCCGGACTCTCTGACGCTGTATGTCAGCGACCACGGCAAGCCCATCCCCACCCAGGGTGCGACGGCGGAAGCCGTGATCTACGCCGGCAACGAGAAGACCTCGGTCAAGCTGGAACCGGCCGGCGAGAACCGCATGGTCGCCAAGGGCAACTTCAAGGTCGGCGTCGGCGTGCGGGTGGTGCTCACGACGACCTTGCCCGGGAAAACGCCGGCGAAGGCGACCTTCAATCTGAAATAAACCAGGTGCGCCAGTCGCGTTTCCCGTGAGCCATCCACGCTCCGCCATCTGGCCAGCACTGGCTGCAGCCGCCCTGTTCGGCGCCAGCACGCCGCTGGTCAAGCTGCTGGTGGGCGAGTTGTCGACCTTGCTGCTGGCCGGGCTGCTCTATCTGGGCAGCGGGCTCGGGCTGGCTGCGATCCGCCTGCTGCGGGATCGCGGCTGGAAACCGAGCGGACTGGCGATCGGGGAATGGCGCTGGCTTGCGGGTGCCATCGTCTTCGGCGGGTTGCTGGGACCGGTGCTGCTGGTGTTCGGCCTTACCCGTACCGATGCGGGTGTCGCCTCCCTCATGCTCAATCTGGAGGCGGTGCTTACGGCCGTGCTGGCCTGGGTGATCTTCAAGGAAAACGCCGACCGCCGCATCGTGCTCGGCATGCTGCTCATTGTCGCGGGCGGTGCGGTGCTCGCCTGGCCCGCCGCCGGCAGCGCGTCCCCAGACTGGATCGGTCCCTTGGCCATCGCCGCCGCCTGCCTGTGCTGGGCCATCGACAACAATCTGACGCGTCGGGTGTCCAGCTCCGACGCGTTGTTCATTGCCGGGGCCAAGGGGTGGACAGCAGGCGTCGTCAATACCGGCCTCGCCTTGTTGTTGGGCGCATCCCTGCCTGCCTGGTCCACCGCGGGCGCAGCCATGGCAGCGGGCCTGCTGGGCTATGGCCTGAGCCTGGTTCTCTTTGTGCGGGCACTGCGGAATCTGGGTACGGCTCGCACCGGCGCTTATTTTTCCACGGCACCCTTCATAGGTGCTGCCATCGCCCTCCTGTTGCTGGGCGAACCGACGCCGGTGCCGTTCTGGGTCGCCGCCTCCCTGATGGGGATTGGGGTCTGGCTGCATCTGACCGAGCGTCACGAGCATGCGCACACGCATGAGCCGCTCGAACACACCCACCCGCACGTCCACGACGTGCATCACCAGCACGCGCACGATTTCGACTGGGATGGCACCGAGCCCCACAGCCATCAACACAGGCATGCGGCCTTAACCCACAAGCATCCCCATTTTCCGGACATCCATCACCGCCACGGGCATTGACCCCCAGTCTACGAAATCCTTGCATGTCTGCGCTGGATCCGCACACCGGCCATTGGCTAGAAATGCCGCTGGATAGCCGCGTCAACTTGGCCAATCGATTCCATTCAACGCGCCCACCGCCATTGATCCATCTGGCGCTTGAACGATTTTTCTTCTTCTTCGATCGTGTCCTCGGTGGAATCAGGTGGGCACCCATCCGGCGGAGCGGGGCGATGCTCCCGTGGCGCCGCCTTGGGCGGGGATGAACCGTTCCACGCGAAAGGGTTATTGAAAGGCTGTGGCTCTGGCAGGCAGTCAAGCTTATAGCTGGGTGGCCAGCCCGTTTCGTAGGGCTGGAAGGAGATGGTCTGCTCGAAGATGAGTGGCTTTCCTGTCGGAGTTGGCTGCAGCGGCGGCAGATTCCGGATCGCCTCCCGAGCGAGCTTCGAGACCACCTCCGAGGTTGACCAAAGCGCTTCCACCTGGGCAATCTTTCCGTCAGGCGCGATCTCGATGCGGAACCGGACTGCGCCCTGGCCAGGGCCCTCAACAGCCGTCCCCATCATGCTGCGAACCTGCTGTCCCCAGGTGTAGCGATAACGCTTGCTGTTCCTGGGCGTATAGCTCGAAGCCAATTGCCATTCCTCGGCCGTCGGCGCGAGCGGCGCAGGCATGGTTGCCGGCACCTTCTCCTGAATGGGGCTTGGTGGAGTTTCAGGCACGATCTGTGGCCTGGCGGGTTTGGCTGGCTTGGCCTGCCGTGGTTTGGACGGCGGCAGCTTCATCTGAGGCTCAATCCTCAGATGCACCTGCAATGGCTCTTCGGGTGGGGGTGGGTTCGACTTGCCCCACCATGATCGCAACAGACTGGCGTGCAAGGCCAGCGATATAGCAAGCGCAATGAGAAAACCACGCCGCGATCGGCGCAGCGTGCCCATCATTTCCAAATCAGGCGGAAACCGAGCAGCAGGACAAGCAAAGCTGTGGTCAAGGCAGCGTCACTGAGCGACGAAAACAGGGCAAATCATCCGGACACTTTAGCTGGAGGAACGGACACACCAGGCATAGAGCGCGTCGTACATCACCATCCCGTGGCGCAGCATCTCATGGTCGTCGGCGAAGTTCTTCGACAGGCCGAGCGAGAGCGCGAGCAGGCCGGCGCACTGCGGGGCGAGATCGAGGCGGTCGGTGTCCGCACCGCGCACGATCACGGCGAGCTGCCGCAGCGCAGGATCGTTGAGATCGTGCTTGTCCAGAAAGGCATCGAAGCTGCACAGTTCACCGCGATGGCCGTATTCCACGCCCGGGATGTCGTAGGGAATGGCGCCGGTTTCTTTTGCGATGCCCAGCACGTCGGCGGCAGGCACGTACAGAAACTCGGCCGCCGGGTCAATGAAGCGCGCGACCAGCCAGGGGCAGGCGATACGGTCGATCTTGGGACGTTCGCGCGTGATCCACTTCATGGGCCGACGACCTCGCCGCCCGCCGCCTTCCAGCCCTCGATGCCGCCTTCGATGAAGCGGGCCTTGAGCCCCCTGCCTTGCAGGGCATCGACCACGCTGTTGGACACCGAGCCGCCGCGCGCGCAATACAGCACGATGTCCTGGTCTTGCGGCAGGCTGTCGGCCCACTCGGCGAGTTGCTCCGGATTCTTCCATTGCGCGCCGGGCAGGTGCGCGGGCGCGGCCTCGCGGTCGGCGGCCCGGCGCACATCGAGGATCAGTTTGCCGGCCAGCTCGTTCTTGAGGGTGTCGGGCTTGATGGTGCGTTCCATGGTCAGGCTCCCAGTGTGGCGAAGGCGGCCTCGGCGGCCTTCCAGGACAGGTTCTGCATGAAGGCGTCGACATAGGCGCCGGCCTTGGCGCCGAAGTCCATGTGGTAGCTGTGCTCGTACATGTCGAGCGCGATCAGCGGCGTGGCGCCGGCCAGGTTGTGGGCGTGGTCGGCGCCCCAGGCGTTGACGAGGCGCCCGCGGCGCGGGCTCCAGGTGAGCAGGGTCCAGCCGGAGCCGCCGCCCTGCGCCTTGCCCATGGCGATGAATTCGGCGCGCCAGGCGTCGAGCGAGCCGAAGTCCTTTTCGATGCGCGCCTTGAGCGCGCCCGCCGGGTCGCCACCGGCGCCGCCGAGGGAGTCGAAGTAGACCTCGTGCAGGATCATCGAGCCGCTGGCGATCATCTCCTCGCGCTTGAGGCCGTTGATCTCGAACACCGGGGCGCTGGCCCACTGGAGTTCGGCCAGCTTCTGCTCGATGGCGTTGAGGCGCTTCACCGCGCCGCCGTAGTTGTTTTCCCAGTGGCTGACGATGAGTTTCTCGGACAGCCCGGACAGTTTTGCCGGGTCGCAGGACAGGGACTTCAGTTCATAGGGCATGGCGCACTCCTCAAACGATGTAGGTGTAGACGAGGCCGATGGCGGCGCAGGCGCCGATCACTTTCATGATGTCCATCTTGTATTTCCACAGCGCGATGAAGGCCGCCACGGACATCAGCGCGTAGAACCACTCGAATCCACCCGAGAACGGCGCCGCCTCGGTGGCGCGCGGCCAGATCACGTGCCAGCCGAAGAACAGCGCCAGGTTCAGCACCACCCCCACCACGGCGGCGGTGATGCCGGTGAGCGGCGCGGTGAACTTGAGGTCACCGTGGGTCGCTTCCACCAGCGGCGCGCCGGCCAGGATGAACAGGAAGGACGGCAGGAAGGTGAAGAAGGTGGCCACGCTGGCGCCGGCGAAGCCGGCCAGCAGCAGGGCGTCGGGGCCGAAGATTTCCTTGGTCCAGGCGCCGACGAAGCCGACGAAGGACACCACCATGATCAGCGGTCCGGGCGTGGTTTCGCCCAGCGCCAGGCCGTCGATCATCTGGGTGGCGGTGAGCCACTGGTAATGCTCGACGCCGCCCTGATAGACGTAGGGCAGCACCGCATAGGCGCCGCCGAAGGTGACCAGCGCGGCCTTGGTGAAGAACACGCCCATGTCGTGCAGCGTGCCGGCCGGCAGCAGCAGCATGGCCACGCCCCACAGCGCGACGAACAATCCCGTCAGGATCACGAGGCGACCGAGCCGGAACTTGGTATGGGCCGGCGGCGGCGTGTCGTCGTCGATCAGCGCCGGGCCATACGATTTGTTGCTGGCGCCGTGGCCGCCGCCGACCTTGAACTTGTCCGGCCAGACCTTGCCGCCGATGAAACCGAGCAGGCCCGCCGCCAGCACGATGTAGGGGAACGGGACCTTCAAGGCAAAGATCGCGATGAAGGACGCGGCCGCCAGTGCCCACAGCAGATTGTTCTTCAGCGCGCGCGAGCCGATGCGCCAGGCAGCGAACACCACGATGGCCACCACCGCCGGTTTGATGCCGTTGAACACGCCCTGCACGAAGGTAAGGTCGCCAAAGGCGAGATAGACATAGGTCAGCGCCGCCAGGATGAACAGCGACGGCAGCACGAACAGCGTGCCGGCGACGATGCCGCCCCAGCTGCGGTGCAGCATCCAGCCAATGTAGATGGCGAGCTGCTGCGCCTCGGGACCGGGCAGCACCATGCAGTAGTTGAGCGCGTGCAGGAAGCGCCGCTCGGAAATCCAGCGGCGTTTTTCCACCAGCTCCTGGTGCATGATGGAAATCTGCCCGGCGGGGCCGCCGAAGCTGATGAAGCCGAGCAGCAGCCAGTATCTGAAGGCCTCCCAGAAACTGGGGTGGGCGGGACGTTCGGTCGGGGTGGTCAAGATGGCATCCTTCGAATATTACGGGTTGGAAAAAACTGCGTATAAATCGTCCAGCATCTGCCCGCCCTGTTTGAGCAAAGTGTCGTCATCCTGGACGCGCGTCTTCAGGCCTTTCAGCAACGTCTCGAATCCCGCTGCCTCGGGCGCCTCGCCGCCGACATCCAGCGCGTGGACGATGGCGCCGATCCGCATCAGGGCGGCGTCGCTTTCCAGTCCGAAGCTCGCCAGCAGGGTCTCGAAGGTGACGCGATGCCCGACGTGGGTGAAGCGCGCGCCGTCGAAATCGAATCCCAGCGCATCCGCCGGGCAGCCCTCGATGCGCTGCAGCCAGACGAAGCGCGCTTTGCGGTCGATGAAACGGCGAATCAGCCAGGCGGACGCCAGCCGGTCCACCCACAAGTCCTGCCGGGTGGCCCAGGTCCGCTTCTGGAAATCGGCCAGGGCGAGGCGCTCGGGCTGGCCGTCCTGGAAATGCGGTTCGTTGGGGGAGAGGCGGGACGCCAGTGTGGCTTCCAGTGTCAGCAGCCGTGTTTCCGCCTCGAGTTTGCCGGCGCCCGGGAAATAGTCCTGCTCGACCAGCGTTTCGTAGCGACGACGCAAGGCCTTCAAGGTTTTGCTGGCGGTTGTGACATTCGCTGCGAGCGGATCGAAGTGCGTCAGATCCGCCATCAGTTCGGCGTATTCCGTCGTACGGTCAAACATCCCCCTGAATGCAGCCGACTGATCGTCCTCGGCGTCCAGCCTGAGAACCCATGCAGTGCCGCCCGCCGTGCGGGTTTCATCTGCCAGCGTTCCAAGTCCCTGCCTCGTCGCAACGGTTTCGGGCAAAAGCCAGGCGCCATCCCGCAACGCCGCGCACCCCATGCTTTTCAAACCACGCCAGATGCGCATGCGCGCAGTGGCGTTCTGCGTGGGCAGGCTAAGAACGATCAATATCCATGTAACGTTATCTACAATCATGTATTAATACTTACACATCAAAAGACATGACGTCAATGCCCGCTGCTAAGAAAAACGCGCCCGATAGCGCGTTGTTGGATGGGGAGAGCCGTTCGGTCTGTCGAGCGCTTCAATGTCCGAGATTAGCTGCACGGCAGTCACGAGTGATCTTCGGACCAACGTTGCTTTTGGCCGGGAACCGGAAAGCCCTGCGCTCAATCTGGCCAGGTTCTGGTGACAGGCTCCCCGCGGCGGCCATCAGGCACCGGGCCACAGGCGGGCGAAGTTGAACGAAAGCTGGCGATGATGCCGGATGGACAGCAGATAAATCGTGGCGTCGGTTTCCAATGCGGTGTACTACATCAGGCAGTCGCCGTGCAGGTATTCGCGCAGGGCACCGGCTGCGCAGCGAGCTGGGCGAGCGCCTCGGCCGACTGCGGGGGATTGCCCAGATAGCGGGTCGATGCGGGGGAAACGGCCCAGGTTGGGAACGACCGAGGCGCGCAGATCGGCCGGCAGCGCATCGAAGGCCGGTCCCGCATCGGCTTCCAGCAGAGGGGCTTCGACGGCGTCGAGGCTTTCCAGAACGCGGTCAGTTCGACCCGGAGCAGGTGATCAGTCACGCTTCCTGGTGGGCTTGCCTGCGGTGGACGATTTGCCGCGACCGCTCGCTGTCCGACGCTGCCGGACCCGTGCGAGGGCCTCGTCCGCCTCGAAGGTCCGGCCGGCCGCAATGTCCGCCAGGCCGCAGCGGGCGTCGTCGATCAGCAGCAGGTGGATACGCTCGCGTTCCAGGCGGTGGCAGCAGTCCAGCCGGTCGGCGTCGATCAGCGCGACGCAGCTCTCGCCGTTCTTGGTAATGATCTTCCCGGCGCCCCCTTGGCCTGGTCGGCCAGTTCAGAGAGATTGGCACGCGCCTGTGTGAAGGGCACCACGTCGCCAGCAGAAAAGCCCATGGCCAGCTTCTTGACAGGGGTTAACAGAATTGTGTACAGGATGCGGCGCAACCTGGTTCGTTGTCCATCGCTGGCGGCGTGCTGCGTGAAGAGAACTGCCGTCTGCTCACTAAAATGGCAAGCGTGGCGGCTTCCTCAAGGCTCGTACCCTTCCCGATGCGTCGCATTGATGGTGCGCAGCAGTTCGCGGAACGGGATGTCGCGCTCGTGCTTCTTGAACAGCGGCATGTAGGCGAGGTCCTCGCCCTGCCCCACGCCGGCGTATTTGCCCGACGCCATCGATTCGTGCAGTTCGCGCAGCATCTTGTCCAGGCTGTCGAGGTAGGGCGTGTAGGTCGAGGCTTCGTCGTCGTCGTGCTCGAGGCAGGCGCGCAGTTCGTCGACTTCGTAGACGGCTTCGTGCACCAGGTCGATCAGCTGGTCGAGGTTCTTGGCTTTTTTCATGGCGGATTGCAGTTCGAACAAAACGGAACGCCAAGGATACCGCCGCTTGCAGCGCGGCGCGACGGTCGTGTGATTCGAACGCAGGTTCCGGATTGCAGGCCGGGGAAAACCGGTCGAGACTGTATCCCAACGCCCGCACCCGACCGTCCCATGTCCGAGAAGACCGTTCCCCTCCCGCCGGATGCCGATGCCCAAACGGCGGTGGATCCAGACGCGGCCCGCTGGCTGGCGGTCGTCCGGCGCGATCCGCTGGCCGACGGGCGCTTCGTCTACGCGGTCAGGACCACCGGCGTGTACTGCCGCCCGTCCTGCCCGTCGCGCGCCGCCAAACGGCACAACGTGGCGTTCTTCGAGTCGCCCGCGTCGGCCGCGGCAGCGGGCTTCCGACCCTGCCAGCGCTGCCGGCCCGACGCACCGTCACTGCAGCAGCGCTGGCAGGCCCGCGTGCTGACGGCCTGTCGTTCCATCGAACAATCCGAGCCGGTGCCCACGCTCGAACAGCTGGCGCGCCAGGCGGGGGCCAGCGCCGCCCATTTCCAGCGCATGTTCAAGGCCGTCACCGGGCTGTCGCCCAAGGCCTACCAGAAGTCGGTCCAGGCCAGGCGGGTGCGGGACGGCCTGGCGTCCGCGCCGTCGGTCACCGCTGCCTACCATGACGCCGGCTTCGGCTCGGCCGGGCGCTTCTACGAGGCGGCGCCGGCCCTGCTCGGCATGTCGCCCGGCCGCTATCGCCAGGGCGGCGCGGGCGAGCACATCCGCCATGCGGTCGCGCCCTGCTCGCTGGGCTGGGTGATCGTCGCCGCCACGCGCAAGGGCATTTGTGCGATCGAATTCGGCGACTCGGCCCAGGCGCTGGCCGACCAGATACATGCGCGCTTCGCGCAGGCGCAGTTCGAAGTGGCCGACGCGGGATTCGCGCAGTGGGTCGCGCAGGTGGTCGCCTACGTCGAACAGCCGCGCGGCGTCCTCGACCTGCCGCTGGACGTGCAGGGCACGGTCTTCCAGCGCCGCGTATGGCAAGCCCTGCAGGCGATCCCTGCGGGACAGACGGCGAGCTATACCGAGCTCGCCGAACGCATCGGCCAGCCACGGGCATACCGTGCGGTAGCGCACGCCTGCGCCGGCAACCCGGTGGCGCTGGCGATTCCGTGCCATCGTGCCGTGCGCGCGGATGGAAGCCTGGCAGGGTATCGCTGGGGCATCACGCGCAAGGCCGTATTGCTGCGGCGGGAAAAGGAGGAATGATCCCCCCTCAACAACCGTCTCAGGAAGCCGTTATTTCCGGTATGCAAGCACAACGACAAAGGAGGACTCGATGAGCATCAAGCGCGATATCGAATACGCCATCTACATTCACGGCGCCTGGAAAACCCGTTTCCGCAACTTTCTCGGCGGGCGGGTCGGGATGGACCTGTCGGCCGTCGGCTGCACCGACGCCTGCAAGCTGGGGCACTGGCTCGACAACGAAGCGCGCCGGATGCTGTCGCCCGCGGACCATGCGGAGGCCTGCCGGCTGCATGCCGGGTTCCACCAAATCTGCGGCGAGATCGTCCACAACATCAAGCAGAAGGATTTTCCGGCTGCGCGTGCGGCGCTGGTTCCGGGTGGCGCATTCGACCAAGCCAGCCACGGCCTCGCCGCCTTCCTGCGCAGGATGCCGATGCGCCAGCGTTCTCGGGCCGAGGCCGCCCCGGCTGCCGCGACAGAGGGCGAAGCGCTGCAGCAGGCTGCCTAGCCGCCGCGCCGTCACACAAGAAAACAGGGGCAAACGCCCCTGTTTTCTTGTTCCGGCCCGCGTCTCAGCGCTTGACCGGCTTGGCCGCGATTTCCTCCAGCCGGCGCGCCTTGATGACCTGGCCGTTGAGCGCGGCATCCTTGGCGCTGCCGCCATAGGCGACGACCATCAGCTGGCTGTAGTACATCACCGGGATGTTGAACTTGGTGCCGTAGCGCTGGTTGATCTGGCCCTGGTAGATCTCGACGTTGGCCTGGCACAGCGGGCACGGCGTGACGATCATCTCGGCGCCGTGGTCGTAGGCCGACTCGACGATGTCCTTGATCTGCGCCTGCGCCTTCTCCGGTTCGGAGAACGCCAGCGCGCCGCCGCAGCAGGTCACCTTCATGTCGTATTCGGGAATCGATTCGGCGCCGACCATGTCGACGATCTTGTCGAGGTACATCGGGTTCTCGAACGATTCGCCGGCGACGCCGAAGGGACGGTTGGTCTGGCAGCCGACGTAGCCGGCGATCTTGACGCCTTCGAGCGGACGCACGACGTGCTTCGCCATCTCGTCGAAGCCGAGGTCCTCGATCAGCACCTCGACCATGTGGCGGATCTCGGGCATCTCGTTGATCTGCAGGCCGGCTTCCTTGAGCGCCTCGCGGGTGTCGGCCATCAAGGTGTCGGAATGCGACAGACGCTCGCGCGTCTCGCGCGCGCCGAGCCAGCAGGCGGCGCAGGTAGCGACGATTTCCTGCCCCGGCAGGTGCTGCTCGGACAGCGCGAAGTTGCGCGCGTTCATCACGTGGCGCGGCAGTTCGCCGGCTTCGGCGTAGCCGATCGAGGCGCCGCAGCAGTTCCAGTCGGGGATCTCGGTGAGCTTGACGTCGAGCGTCTTGCACATCGATTCGACCGAGGTCAGGTAGTTGGAGGCGGAAGCGCCCTTCTGCGACGAGCAGCCGGGGTAAAACGCGTATTCTTTCTTGGCCATTTCTGTTTTTCTCCTCAACCCGCCATTTTGGCGGCCTTGCGGCTACGCTCGATTTCGTAGGCCTTCTTCAGCATCGCCTGGATGCCTTTCTGGTCCTTGCACTTGTGGCCGCCAAAAAGCTCGAAGGGGTTGAGCCGCCTGGCCTTGATCAGGCCGAGCGCGACATCCTTCATCTTCATGCCTTCCTTGATGCCGGCGCCGAGGCCGTCCTTGAAGTACAGGCCCATCGAGAGTTTCAGTTCATTGACGCGGCCGGTCTGGGTCGCGTTCTTCCAGAACAGGCCGGAGAAGAAACGGGTCGGCTGCAGCTTCGGCGCCATGCCGAGACGGTGCGCGTACTCGGCGATGCCGTGCATGATGTGCGTGATCGGCAGCTTGCGCGGGCAGCGCACGATGCAGTTGTAGCAGGAGGTGCAGTTCCACATCGAAGTCGTGGTCAGCACTTCTTCGCGCTTGCCGGCGCGAATCATCATGAAGAGTTCCTGCGGCGGATGCTCCCAGGCGCTCTGGAAGTTGGTCGGGCAGGAACCGGAGCAGACGCCGCATTGCATGCACATCTTCACCCAGTCGCCCATCTCGACCTGTTCTTCGATTTCCTTCAGGAAATTGTTGCGGTATTTCTCCGCCATCGCGGTGTTTGCGCTCATGGTGGGTCTCCTGGCTAGAAGCCTTTGAACGGGCTGGGGCCGACAGCGATCAGCTCTTCGGCGTACTTGTTGATCATCTCGGGCACCCGCTCGATGTCGGTGATGGCGACTTCGAGATCGCGCACGCGCTCCGACTCCAGGTTCAGCGTCTTCAGCGTGTCGTCGATCTTGGACATGCGCACGCGGCCGAGCTCGGAGCCCTTGACGAAGTGGCACTGGTACTCGTCGCCGTGCTTGCAGCCCATCATCATCACGCCGTCGTAGCCGGCATTCAGTGCATCGGTCACCCAGATGGTGTTGACCGAGCCGAGGCAGCGGATCGGAATCACGCGGACGAAGGCCGAGTACTCGTTGCGGTTCATGCCGGCCATGTCGAGCGCCGGATAGGCGTCGTTCTCGCAGGCGAGGATGAGGATGCGCGGCTTCTCGGAGAATTCGTCCGGGATGTCGACCGCCTTGACCTGCGCGCCGACGGTGTTGACCGAGTAGTTCTCGAACGAGATCACGCGCACCGGGCAGGCGCCCATGCAGGTGCCACAGCGGCGGCAGCGCGATTCGTTGAACACCGGGAAGCGCTTTTCGTCCTCGTCGATGGCGCCGAACGGGCATTCGACCGTGCAGCGCTTGCACTGGGTGCAGCCTTCGAGACGCACCTTCGGGAACGACAGGTCGCCCGAGCGCGGGTGCGCGGCGCGTCCCAGTTCGGCGTTCTCCAGCGCCTGGATCGCCTTCAGCGCGGCGCCGGTGGCGTCCTCGCGCGCCTGCGCGATGTCCATCGGGCGGCGCACCGGGCCGGCGGTGTAGATGCCGGTGCGGCGGGTCTCGTAGGGGAAGCAGATGAAGTGCGAGTCGGTGAAACCCTGCTTCAGCTGCGGCACGTCCGGGCCCTGGCGGTAGTTGAGGTTGAGGATCGAGATCGGCTTGACCTCGACCGCGCCCTCGACCGCTTCCTTGGGCGCGGCGAAGATGTCGACGCCGGAGTTCGGCACCTGGCCGGTGGCGAGCACCACCAGGTCGACGTCGGCCATCGCGGCGTCGGCGTCGTCGAGGATCAGGTCGTGGAACTTCACCGTGCTGCCGGCGCCGTTCGGGATCACCTGCGAGACCTTGCCCTTGGTGAAGATGACGCCCTTTTCCTGCGCGCTGCGGTAGAAGTCCTCGCCGTTGCCGGGCGTGCGCAGATCCGTGTAGATGATCGTCGTGTCGACCGACGGATTGGCGTCCTTGAAGTACATCGCCTGCTTGATGCTGGTATTGCAGCAGGAGCCCGAGCAGTACGCGAGGTGGGTGCCCGAGGGGTCGCGCTGGCCGGCGCACTGCACGAACACCACCGACTTCACCGGCTGGTTGTCGGAGGGACGACGGATCACGCCGTCGCCCGCCGCGGCCGCTTTCGCCAGCGCCTCGAGGCCGAGCTGGTCGACCACGTTGGGCGACTGGCCGCCGCCGAGTTCCGGCAGCTTGTTCATGTCGTAGAGCGTGAAGCCGGAGGCCTGCACGATGGCGCCGATGTCCTCGGTGTGCGTCGCGCCCGATTCGGTGGCGATGTCGACGACGAAGCGGCCTGGCGCGCCATCGGTCTTGGCGACGGTGGCGTTGAGGTACAGCTTGATGTTGCTGTCGCCCATCACCTGCGCGACGAGGTCGGCGACGCCGGTGTCGGCGGGCGACTTGTACGGCTCGTGCACCGGGATGCGCTTGTAGAGCTTGGCCGCCATGCCGCCGAGTTCGCCGGTCTTTTCCACCAGCACGACCGGGTAGCCGGTCTTCGAGGCTTCGATCGCGGTGGTCATGCCGGTGACGCCGCCACCGACGACCAGCAGCGTCTTGCTGCTGCCGGTGTTGGGGTTGCCGCCGGGCGCGGTCATCGCCTTCACTTCGGCACAGCCCATGCGGATGTAGTCTTCCGCCATCTCCTGCGTGGTCTCGCGTGCCTCCTCGGTGTCGGGACGGATCCAGATCACGCCTTCGCGCAGGTTGGCGCGTGCCACTGCGTTGGTCGGGAAGTAGAACGCCTCGGTCTTGGCGCGGCGCGAGCAGGCGCCGATCATGATGTGGGTGACGCCTTCGTTGTCGATGTCGTTCCTGATCATCGCGACGCCGTCGGCCGAGCACAGGAAATCGTGCGTCTTCGCCATCGGCACCTTGCCGTCCTTCTGTGCGATCTTGACCAGCGCGTCGGTGTCGAGACGCTCGCCCAGTCCGCAGCCCTTGCAGATATATGCTGCGACTTTGATGTCAGCCATTGTTTAAGCCTCCGCCTTTGCTACTCTGTTCACCACCTGGATCGCACGCAGCGCGGCAGCAGTGGCCGATTGCACTGCACGGTTCACATCCAGGGCATTGCTCGCGCAACCGGCGCCGAATACCGCGCCGTTGGCCGGGTCGGCCTCGATGAAGCCGGAGGAATCCGCGACGATGTGGCCGGGGATGGTGCCGGCCTTGACCGACGGCTCCATGCCGACTGCCAGCACCACCAGGTCGTGCGGCGTGGTGTAGCGCTTGTAGCCTTCGGTGTTGACGCCCCAGCACACCGGGTTGCCGTTCTCGTCTTCGGAGATGCGCGCGACCTTGGACTTGACGAAGGTGACCGAGGGATCGGCCTGGACCTTCTGGTAGAAATCCTCGAAGCGGTCGATGGCGCGGATGTCGATGTAGTAGATGGTCGACTTGCCGTCTTCCGGATACTTCTCGCGCACGTAGTGGGTCTGCTTCAGCGAGGCCATGCAGCAGATTCGCGAGCAGTGGCGCAGATGGTTTTCGTCGCGCGAGCCGGCGCACTGGATGAAGGCGATGTTCTTCGCTTCCTTGCCGTCGGACGGGCGCAGGATCTTGCCGCCGGTGGGGCCGTGGATGTCGGCCAGGCGCTCGAATTCGACGCTGGTGATGACGTTCTTGAAGCGGCCGTAGCCGTAGGGCTGGATCTTCGCCGCGTCGTACGGCTTCCAGCCGGTCGCCCACACCACCGCGCCGGCCTTGACCTGGATCGTCTCTTCCTTCATGTCGAGGTCGATCGCACCGTACTTGCACGCCGCCTTGGCGCGGTCGGCATCGGGCGTGCCGATGATCGACGGGTCGAGCACGTAGCGCTGCGGGTAGGCCATCGCGTTTGGCAGGAACGCAACCTTGTGTTTGCCGAGGTTGTAGTTGAACGGGTCGGCGACTTCCGCCTCGACCGCGCGACCGCAATCGCCGCAGGCGGTGCAGTTCTCGTTGACGTAGCGCGGCTGGATCTTGACGGTCGCCGTGTAGTTGCCGGTCTCGCCCTCGATGCCGGTCACTTCGGCCAGCGTCAGCACGCGAATGCGCGGGTTGTTCTTGAGGCGACGCTGGTTGATTTCCAGGCCGCAGACGGGGTGGCACAGCTTGGGGAAGTAGCGATACAGCTGGGAGGTGCGTCCGCCCAGTGCAGGATTCTTCTCAACCAGAACCACGTTCTTGCCGGTTTCGGCCGCTTCGAGCGCGGCGGTCATGCCGGAAATCCCGCCGCCCACCACGAGTATGGTCTCGTTGGTTGCAACATGCTCCGTCATTGTTTCCTCCATCCGATGGATGCAAATTTTTTTGAACGACCACCCGGAATCTTTTCCCGGATGACGGGGGTTTTAACCCGAATTCGACATCCGAAATGGTACTCCGAAGCCCCTCCCCGTCGCCACGCACAAGTGCGCAATCTCAATCGAAGTTTTCTATGCGGGAATAAGGGGAAATGTTCATGTCCATGCGGTACCAATGTGCCGTGCGCACGGCTTGCCTTTGCGGGCGGCTTACTTAGAATCGGTCATGCCGGGCGCGCATCGGGCGCCCGCCGTCCCAGGCCGCACACGGCCTGCCCAACCGAGGAGAGACACGATGAAGCATCCCCTGAAATTTGCCGCCCTGGCCCTGGCCATGACCCTGGCCCTGCCCGTTCCGCAGGCTGCCGTCGCGGAGAGCTTCGCGCCGTACGGGACGGCCAAGGTCGACATGCACCCGATGCCCGTCACGGACGTCGTCTTCGACGTGAACTACGCCGATCCGAACCAGCTGAACACGCTCTACAACTTCGTCAACAACACCCGCAAGATCACCCGGGGCAAGGTGGTGGTGGTCACCCACGGTCCCGAACTGCGGGCATTCGCCAAGGAAAACTACGAGAAATACCAGGGCGTGGTGGACAAGATGGCGGAACTCGCCAAGGACGGCGTCGAATTCAAGATGTGCAACAACGCCATGAAGGCCGCCGGCTTCAGCGCCGATGACATGCACGGCTTCATCACCGTCGTGCCTGCGGGCTTCCCCGAACTCGCCTACTACATGAGCAAGGGCTATCAGTACATCAACCCCATCCCGCTGTCGGTGAAGGACGTGCGCTACCTCGACCAGCCGCAGCTCAGGAAATAGGCCGGCCAGCGCTGGCCGCGCGGCGAACCCGCACGGCCAGGCAGCAGCCTGGTGCGAGGGGGATGAACCCTCGGCCACCGGCCCGCATGGGACCGACATGCGGAACCCCGGGCCCGGACTCACGACCAAGCAGAGGCGGGACGCCTGCACCCCGCCCGATACGCCCCTTATCGACCAGAATCCAAGGAGAAGTCGATTGAATCTACGTACTGCATTTGCCGCATCCGCCTTCCTCGCCGCGCTATCCGCGCCCTTTGCCGCCAGCGCCCTGGACGTCAACATCACCGGCGACCTGCCCTCGGTCGAGGTCATGCACGAAGGCAGGAAAGTCACGATCATGCGCAACCAGAATCCGGCGAACACGATCGCGCCCGACTTCGCCAAGACCTCGCGCCAGTGCCCGCCGTTCTGCATCCAGCCGGGCACGGTGGCAACCGGGGTCGAGACCATCGGCGAGCTCGAGCTCCTCGACTACCTCAAGAAAATGAGCGCGGGCGACAAGCGCATCATCGTTGTCGACTCCCGGACGCCCGACTGGGTTGCGAAAGGCACCATCCCGGGGGCGGTCAACATCCCGTGGGACAAACTCAACATCGGGCACTCCGACCCCATTACCGTGCAGGACATCCTGGAAAAGCATTTCGGCGTGAAGAGCCAGGATGGCTTCACCCTGTTCGACAACGCCAAAACCGTCGTCATGTTCTGCAACGGGCCCTGGTGCGGGCAATCGCCGACCAACATCCGCGGCCTGCTGAAAATCGGCTACCCGGCCGACCGGATCAAGTGGTATCGCGGCGGCATGCAGGACTGGGAAGCGCTCGGGCTGACCACCGTCAAACCAGCCAGGCCATAGGCGCACAAGAAAAAAACGGGGCGGCGCCCCGTTTTTTTCTTGTGCGGACGCAAATCAGACGTGCGGCGTGACCGGAGGCAGCACCGATGCCGGCGCCGCTTCGATCGTGACGATCTCGAACTGCAGCGTCGCGAGGTCGGCCATGATGTAGGTGGGCGGCGCGCCGACGCCGCCGACGGTGCCCGGATTGACCAGCCAGGTCTGCCCGCCCTTGACGGTGGCGACCTGCGAGATGCTCGACTTGTGGTCGTGTCCGCAGCACACCAGATCGTAGTCGCCGGTGCAGGCGAGCGCGTGCGCATAGTGCGGGTAATGCACCAGGAACAGGTTGCGGTCGGCCAGGGTGAAGGCCGCGTCCTGGCCGTGGTAGCGGATCACGCTGTTGGGCTCGGCAGCGAGCCGCGTCATGTTGTAGAGATCGCCGGTATTGTTGCCGTGGATCACGTGCACCGGCAGTTCGTATTTCTGCAGCACGCGCAGCGTCGTCGGCGCGACCACGTCGCCGCAGTGCAGCACCGCCTCCGCCCCGTGCGCCTTGGCGTGCTCGACCGCCGCGCCCAGCAGGCGGCGGTTGTCGTGGGAGTCGGAGAGGATGCAGATTTTCATATTTAGGATTTAGGGGCTAGGAGCTAGGGATTAGGGGGCTTTGTGCGGCTTCGCCGCATTTCATGAATTCATGAGGCGCGGGCTCAGCCCGCACATCCCCTGAATCCTGGCCCCTGAATCCTGCCGTCAGAAAGCCGGTTTGTCCTTCGCGTTGCGATAACGCTCGATGCCCGCGAGGATCTCGGCACGCGCGTCGTCGACGCCGACCCAGCCCTCGACCTTGACCCACTTGCCCTTCTCCAGATCCTTGTAGTGCTCGAAGAAGTGGGCGATCTGCGCCAGCAGCAGGGGCTGCAGGTCCTCGGGCTTCTCGACGCCCTTGTAGAGGCCGCACAGCTTGTCGACGGGAACCGCCAGCAGTTTGGCATCGACACCGGCTTCGTCGGTCATCTTCAGCATGCCGATCGGGCGGCTGCGCACCACGACACCGGTGATCAGCGGGATCGGGGTGATCACCAGCACGTCGACGGGGTCGCCGTCTTCCGACAGGGTATGGGGGATGTAGCCGTAGTTGCAGGGGTAGTGCATCGCGGTCGACATGAAGCGGTCGACGAACATGGCGCCGGACTCCTTGTCGACTTCGTACTTGATGGGTTCGCCGTGGGCGGGGATTTCGATGATGACGTTGAAATCGTCCGGCAGGTTGCGGCCGGAGCTGACGCGATCGAGGCTCATGGTAATAACGGTCAAAACGGGAAAAGCGGGATTATACCTGCCCGCCCCCGGCCTTCGCTCCCCCCGTATAATCCGACTTTTTGCATGCTGTTCACCCCCGACGCCCCCTCTTCCGGCCAGCGCCGGTCCGGCCTCGCCGGCGCCGCCGATGCGCTCTATCTCGCCGAGCTGGCGCGCCACGCCGCGCCGCTGGCGGTGGTGTGCGCGAGCGCGTGGGACGCCAACCGCCTGGCCGAGGAACTGCGCTGGTTCGACCCGACACTCCGGGTGTGCGCCTTCCCCGACTGGGAAACCCTGCCCTACGACGCCTTCTCGCCGCACCCCGACCTGATCTCGGAGCGGCTGGCGACGCTGTACCAGATCTCGCGCGGCGAATTCGACATCGCGGTGGTCGCGCTGTCCACCGCGCTCTACCGGCTGGCACCGCCGGCCTTCCTCGCCGCCCACACCTTTTTCCTGAAGCAGAAGGACACGCTCGACGAAGCTGCCTTCCGCGCGCAGATGGCGCTGGGCGGCTATACGCACGTCAACCAGGTGTACGCGCCGGGTGAATTCAGCTTCCGCGGCGGGCTGATCGACCTCTTCCCCATGGGCAGCGCGCTGCCCTACCGCATCGACCTGTTCGACAACGAGATCGAGACGCTGCGCGCCTTCGACGTCGACAGCCAGCGCAGCATCTATCCGGTGAACGAGGTGCGCCTCCTGCCGGCGCGCGAGTTCCCGCTCGACGAGACCGGCATCACCCGCTTCCGCCAGAATTTCCGCGAGCGCTTCGAGGGCGATCCCTCGAAATCCAAGCTCTACAAGGACGTCAGCAACGGACTGGCGCCGGCCGGCATCGAGTATTACCTGCCGCTGTTCTTCGACGAGACGGCGACGCTGTTCGACTACCTGCCGAAAACCACCCGGCTGGTCGCCCACGGCGCGCTCGACCCCGCCGGCCAGGCGTTCTGGACCGACGCGCAGGGCCGGCACCGGCTGCTCTCGGGCGACAAGGACCGGCCGCTCTTGCCGCCCGCCGAACTGTTCATCGCGACCGACGCCTTCTTCGTTCTCGCCAAGGGCTACGAACGGCTCGACGTCGAACAGGCCGGCGAGGGCCTCGCCCGCCCGGTTCCGCCGATTTCGGTCGACCGCCGCGAGGCGCACCCGGTCGCCAAGCTCCAGTCCTTCGTCGACGGTTTCGCCGGCAAGATATTGATCGTCGCCCCCTCGGCCGGGCGCCGCGAGACCCTGCACGAATACCTCGCCGAGCATGGCCTCGACGCCGTGCTCGTCGACAGCTGGGCAGATAGCCAGCAAGCCAACGCGCGCATCCTGCTGACCCACGGCCCGCTCGCCGAAGGCTTCGTCACCGCCGACGGTGCGCTCGCCGTCGTCACCGAGACCGAGCTTTACGCCATCCCGCCGAAGACGCGTCGCGCGCGCGAGGCGCGGGCGACGCAGATCGACAGCCTCTTGCGCGACCTTTCCGAGCTCAAGCCCGGCGACCCCGTGGTGCACGCGCAGTACGGCGTCGGCCAGTACCTCGGCCTCGTCAGCATGGACCTCGGCGACGGCGACACCGAGTTTTTGCAACTCGAATACGCCAAGGGCGACAAGCTCTACGTGCCGGTCGCCAGCCTGCACCTGATCTCGCGCTACTCCGGCGCCGGCGAGGGCGAGGTGCCGCTGCACCGCCTCGGCACCGACCAGTGGGAAAAGGCGCGCCGCCGCGCGATGCAGGCGGCGCGCGACACCGCCGCCGAACTGCTGAACCTGTACGCCCTGCGCGCCGCGCGCGAGGGCCATGCCTTCCAGTTCTCGCCGCACGACTACGAGGCCTTCGCCGAGGGCTTCGGCTACGAGGAGACCCCCGACCAGGCCGCCGCCATCGCGGCGGTGATGGCAGACATGCAATCGGGCAAACCGATGGACCGCCTGGTGTGCGGCGACGTCGGCTTCGGCAAGACCGAGGTCGCGTTGCGCGCCGCCTTCATGGCGGTGATGGGCGGCCATCAGGTCGCGGTGCTGGTGCCGACCACGCTGCTCGCCGAGCAGCACTTCAACAACTTCTCCGACCGCTTCTCCCAATGGCCGGTCAAGCTCGCCGAGCTGTCGCGCTTCCGCACCGCGAAGGAACAGGCCGCGGCGCTGGAGGCATTGAAGGACGGCACGATCGACATCGTCATCGGCACCCACCGATTGATCCAGAAGGACGTCAAATTCGCCCGCCTCGGCCTCGTCATCCTCGACGAGGAACACCGCTTCGGCGTGCGGCAAAAAGAACAATTGAAGGCGCTGCGCGCCGAGGTCGACGTGCTGACGCTGACCGCGACGCCGATCCCGCGCACGCTGGCGATGTCGCTCGAGGGCATCCGCGACTTCTCGGTCATTGCCACCGCGCCGCAGAAGCGGCTGGCGATCAAGACCTTCGTCCAGCCCTTCTCCGGCGGGCTGATCCGCGAAGCGGTGCTGCGCGAATTGAAGCGCGGCGGCCAGGTGTATTTCCTGCACAACGAGGTCAGCACCATCGAAAACATGCGCGAGCGGCTGGAGAAGCTGCTGCCGGAAGCGCGCATCCGCGTCGGCCACGGCCAGATGAGCGAGCGCGAGCTGGAGCAGGTGGTGCGCGACTTCTACCAGCAGCGCTACGACATCCTGCTGTGCACCACCATCATCGAGACCGGCATCGACATCCCGACCGCCAACACCATCCTGATCAATCGCGCCGACAAGTTCGGCCTCGCCCAGCTGCACCAGCTGCGCGGGCGCGTCGGCCGTTCGCACCACCAGGCCTTCGCCTACCTGCTGGTGGAGGAAGACCGCACGCTGACGCCGCAGGCGAAGAAGCGCCTGGAAGCCATTCAATTAATGGAAGAACTGGGTTCGGGCTTCCATCTCGCGCGCCACGACCTCGAGATCCGCGGCGCCGGCGAAGTGCTCGGCGAGAAGCAGAGCGGCGAGATCCTCGAGGTCGGCTTCTCGCTCTACAACGACATGCTGGCCGGCGCGGTGGCGAGCCTGAAAGCCGGCAAGGAGCCCGACATGAGCCAGCCGCTCGGCGTCGTCTCCGAGATCAACCTGCATACGCCGGCACTGCTGCCCACCGACTACTGCCCCGACGTGCACGAGCGGCTGGTGCTCTACAAGCGCCTCGCCAACGTGCAGGACGCCGAGGCGCTGACCGCGCTGCAGGAAGAGCTGATCGACCGCTACGGCCAGCTGCCCGACCCGGCGCGCGCGCTGCTCGACACCCATCGGCTGCGGCTGGCCGCCAGGCCGCTCGGCATCCTCAAGGTCGACGCCAGCAGCGACAGCATCCTGCTGCAATTCGTGCCACAGCCGCCGATCGACCCCGGCCGCATCATCCAGCTGATCCAGACGCGGCGCGACATCAAGCTGGCGGGCGAAAACCGCCTGCGCTGGAACGCCTCGTCGCCGCCGGAAGCACGCGCCGCCAATGTCATAAAAATGTTCAACTTGCTGCAATAACCAATTGAAAATGAACCTAATCGTCCAGGGAACAGACATCCCCACTCCCAGCCTCAAGGCGCTCGCCAGGCTGACCGGCGCCGAGGCCATCGAGGCGGTTTCGCGGACGGCATTCCGCCTGGTCGCGGCCGACGACGGCCCGCGCGCCGAGGTCGCCGCGTACTGCGAGGCGAACGCACTCGACCACGGCTGGGTGCCGGCCGAGCGCCGCATCGGCGACTTCGGCCTGCTGGTGATGGACATGGACTCGACCCTGATCACCATCGAATGCATCGACGAGATCGCCGACATGCAGGGGCTGAAGCCGCAGGTTTCGGCGATCACCGAGGCAGCCATGCGCGGCGAGATCGACTTTGCCGAGAGCCTGCGCCGCCGGGTGTCGCTGCTGGAAGGCCTCGACCAGTCGGCGCTGCAGCGCGTCTACGACGAGCGTCTGCAGTTGTCGCCGGGCGCCGAGACCCTGCTCGCCGCCGCACGCGCCGCCGGGATCAGGACTCTGCTGGTGTCGGGCGGCTTCACCTTCTTCACCGAACGGCTGAAGCCCCGCCTGGGGCTCGACTACACCGCCGCCAACACGCTGGAAGTGGCCGGCGGCAAACTGACCGGCCGCGTGCTCGGCGACATCGTCGACGCCCAGGGCAAGGCCGACTGGCTCAACCGGGTGCGGGCCGAACTGGGTCTGGCGAAGGAACAGGTCATTGCCATGGGCGACGGCGCCAACGACCTCAGGATGATGGCCGAAGCCGGCATCAGCATCGCCTACCGCGCCAAGCCGGTGGTGCGCACGCAGGCCAGCTACGCGCTGAACCAGGTGGGGCTGGACGGGGTGGTTCCGCTGCTCGGTTGAATCGTTCGCCCGGGTTAAAGAAAACCGCTTTTCCTGCCGATAAACGATTGAGCACCGAAACAGTCAAAACTCCAACAACAGCGACCAGGACCCCGCCGTGAAAATCGACAAGCGCATCACCCCCCCCGCCGCCGCCAAAGTGTCGTCCGCCAAGGGCAAGGGTGCCGGAAAAGCCTCCACCCCTGCTGCGGGCGGCAGCGATTCCCTGACGCTGACCGAATCGAGCACCCGCATCCGCACCCTGGAATCGCAACTGGCCTCGGTCGACGTCACCGACGTCAGCAAGGTCGAATCGGTCAAGGCCGCGCTCGCCGACGGCAGCTTCACGGTGGATGCCGAGGTGGTGGCCGACCGCCTGATCGACCACACCAAGGAAACCCTGCGCAAGCGCCCGCGCAAGAAGTAAGCGCCCCTGATTTCCCTGGACTGCGGCCCGCCTTCTGGCGGGCCGCAGTCCTTTCGGCATCTGCTGGACTAGAATCGGCTTTTCAACGCGTTTTCGGGGTTCCCATGAACGAGATCGTCCTCGCCGTCACCGGCATGACCTGCGGTGGTTGCGTCAACAGCGTGCACAAGGTGCTGACGGCTCTGCCTGGCGTGCAGCACGCGGAAGTCACCCTGACTCCAGGGCAGGCCCGCGTGACCTACGACCCCGCCCGGGTCGACCGCGCCGCGATGGTGCAGGCCATCGTCGACGCCGGCTTCGGCGTCGGCGCCTGACCGCCCTTCCTCAGGACTGCCGGCAGAGCGCTTCCAGCGGCTCGGGCCGGTGCACGCAGCTGCCCTGCACGTAGTCCACGCCGATCTGGCGCAGCAGCGCCAGGGTCTGGTCGTTCTCGACGTATTCCGCCACGGTCTTCAGCCCCATCTGGTGGCCGATGCGATGGATCGCCTCGACCATCGAGCGATCGACCGGATTGCTCGCGATGTCGCGCACGAAGGCGCCGTCGATCTTGAGGTAGTCGACCTTCAGGTTCTTCAGGTAGGTGAACGAGGACAGGCCGCTGCCGAAATCGTCGAGCGCGAAGCTGCAACCGAATCTGCGCATGGCGTCGATGAAGCCGTTGACCACCGCCAGGTTGCCGATCGCCGCCGTTTCCGTGATCTCGAAGCACAGGTGCGGCCCCAGCGCCGGGCTTGCCTCCAGATGCGCCAGCAGCATGCGGCGGAAAGTCGGATCCTTCAGCGACGCGCCCGAGAGGTTGATGGCGAACAGGCAGCGCAGGTCGCCCCTGAGTTCCAGGTAGCGCTTGCATACGCTCAGCGTTTCCTCGATCACCCAGGTATCGAGCGACGGCATGATGGAATAGCGTTCGGCCGCCGGGATGAAGGCCATCGGCAGGATTTCGCTGCCATCCTCGTCGACCATGCGCAGCAGCAGCTCGACGTGGCGGGTGGCCTCGGGCGCGTCGTCGGTGCGGCGGATCTCCTGCCACGACAGGCGCAGGCGATGTTCCTCCAGCGCACGCTGAATGCGCGATACCCACTGCATTTCGCCGCGATGGCGCACCAGGTCTGAATCGCGGCTCTCGTACAGGTGGATCTGGTTGCGCCCACGGTCCTTCGCCACGTAGCACGCTGCATCCGCCGCCGACATCAGGCTCGCCGAGGTGCCGCTGTCGCGGTTGATCGCGACCATGCCGACACTCATGCCGACCGCGAAGATGCGGTCGCCCCACTTGAAGCGGAAACGCTGCACTTCGGCGCGGAAGGTGTCGGCCACCTCGAGCGCGTCGGCCACGCTGCAGTTCTCCAGCAGCAGGGCGAACTCGTCGCCGCCCAGGCGTGCCAGCGTGTCGCGCTCGCGCAGGTTGCCCTTCAGCAGCAGCGCCAGCTGGCGCAGCAGTTCGTCGCCCGCCGCATGGCCGCAGGAATCGTTGATCACCTTGAACTGGTCGAGATCCATGTAGCACAGCGCATGCTCGCGCCCCTGTTGCAGGGCCGACAGCAGCGTGCGTTCCAGACGCTGCTCGAACTCGCGGCGATTGATCAGCCCGGTCAGTGCATCGTGGCTGGCCTGGTAGACCAGGCGCGCGGTGGCCTGGTCGATCTTCTCCTGCATCTGGTCCTGCATGGTCTGCAGGTGCGCCGCCATGTGGTTGACACCGCGCTGCAGCATGCCGAGCTCGGCCCGTCCGGTCTGCGCGACCCGTTCGTCGAGGTGCCCCTCGCCGATGCGGCTCACGGTGTGGGTCAACGCCAGGATCGGCCGCGTGATCTGGCGCCCGATGCGCCACGCCAGGTAAAGGCTGACGCTCAGGCCGGCGAGCAGGATCGCCAGGCTGCGCAGGATGGCGTCGCGCTGGCTCTGGATGGTGGCACTGCGCGACACGTCGAGGCCGACCCAGCCCAGCAGCCTGGTCTGGCTGCCCGCCGGCCGGGTACGCTCGTCGAGCGCGTGAAAATCGTCCACCACCACCTCGGTGCGCGTGATCGGCGCGTAATACACCAGCCGGCCGGGGTGCTCGATCTGGTGGATGCGATCGGCCGGCAACCCATCCTGCGCCGGGTCGCCCCAGCTGCCAAGTCCGACCTGGGCAAGCCGCTCGCCGTTCTCGGCGAACACGGCTACGCCGCGCACATCGGGCTCGATCGCGGCCTTTTCCAGCAGGGTCTGCAGCACCTCGATATTGCCCGAGGCGACGCCGTATTCGGCCGCTGGTGCCAGCTGGCGCGCGATGGCCACCCCCCGGGTGCGCAGCGATTCGTCGAGATCGTCGATCTTGCCGGTGATGAGCTGGAACAGCAGCAGCACGCCGATGATGGCCACCGGCACCATGGCGAGACCGATGACGCGTCCGCGTATTCCCAAGGTGACCATCATCAGTGTCCGCCTCCCAGGCGCTTTTCGAGTTCGGCTTCCGCCGGCAGGGCAAAGCCGAGCGAGCGCGCCACCTGATCGTTGATCGACACGCTGAAGTAGGCCGGATAGGCTGGCGGCGGCAAACGCAGTTGCGTGGCCTGCATCGCCGCATTCACCCACTCCGCGGTCTGGCGGCCGATCTGCGCCGGGCTCGAGTGCAGCGACAGCAGCGCACCCGCCCGCGTCAGCGAACGCGAATAGCCGAGCACCGGATCACGGTAGCGGTAGGACGTCAGGAAGAGGCTTTGCGCCGTGTTGCGGTTGAACACCAGCGGATCGGGTACGGCCAACAGCAGTTCAGCCTCCGACAGCACGTTTTCGAGCGGCGTGATGAGACGTTCCTCGGCGGTCAGCGTGCCATGCACCAGAGCGAGCCTGTGCGCGCGCAAGGCCTCTTCGAGTTCACCGATCACCGCACTCTGCTCGACACTCAGCAGCACGCCCACCCGCCTGAGATCGGGAAAGGCGAGGCGGATCAACTGGGCCTGGCGGTCGAACGGCTGGTCGAGAAAAATCGCCGAGACGCTGCGGCGGCCGCCGTCGGCGAGGCGTGCACGGCCGGTCTTGAGAAACCACGCACGCGGCACCAGTACCGTCAGCACCGGCGCGCGCCCCGGCAACGCAGCCAGCGATTCCGCCGCACGCACGCCCACCGCCACCGCCAGGCGCGTCTCGCCCAGCGAAGCCGGGTTCAGGCTTTCCGCATAAACGCGGCTGATGTCGTGACCGCTGTCGTCCAGATAGGCGCGAACGACCTGATAGACCTCCTGGTACGGTGCGGAGTCGTCGCTCAATATCACCGTCACCCGGGCCGCGAATGCCTCGGCTGCCAGCAGGACCAGGCTGACACACACGAGCCCCAGCCACGCGATGCGCCCGGGCCGCAAGCGGTTGTGCGCGGCCCCAGCCGTCAAACCGCCTCCTGCCCTGCGCTCCACAGGCACGCGCCCTTGCTTTCCTTGGCGATGGCCTGCAGCAGAGCATGGTGTTCTGCCAATTCGCTGGCTGAGGCCGGCAGCACCACCGGTTTGGGACGCACGCGATTGGCCGCCTGGTCGGCCTGCGCGCTGCGCGCCTCGAGTCCGATCGACAGGCTTTCCTGGCCGCGCGTCAGGGCCAGGTAGACCGCGGCCAGCAGTTCGCAGTCGAGCAGCGCGCCGTGCAGGGTCCGTGCCGTGTTGTCGACGCCATAGCGCTTGCACAGTGCGTCCAGGTTGTTGCGCTGGCCGGGGTGCAGCGCCTTGGCCATCGCCAGGGTGTCGGTGACGCCGTCGCACCAGCTGGGCAGCAGCGGCATGTCGAGCAGGCGCAGTTCCATGTTGAGGAAACCGACGTCGAACGGCGCGTTGTGGATGATCAGTTCGGCGCCCTGGATGAAATCGACGAACTCCTGCGCGATGTCGGCGAAGCGCGGCTTGTCCTGCAGGAATTCGGGGGTGATGCCGTGCACCTGCATGGCGCCGGCGTCGATGTCACGGTCCGGATTCACGTAGCGGTGCAGGTGGTTGCCGGTGAGCCGGCGGTTGACCATTTCCACTGCGGCCACCTCGATGATGCGATGCCCCTGGTTGGGGTCGAGGCCGGTGGTTTCGGTGTCCAGAATGATTTGCCGCATTGCCTGTATCAGTGTTGTTGTACCTGCAGCACGCCCTGGTTGGCCAGTTGGTCGGCGCGTTCGTTTTCCGGGTGGCCGGCGTGGCCGCGCACCCAGTGCCATTCTATGCGGTGTTGCTGCGAAAGCGCATCCAGTTGCAGCCACAAATCCTGATTTTTCACCGGCTTGCCGTCGGCGGTGCGCCAGTTGCGCCGCTTCCAGCCGGGCAGCCATTCGCTGATGCCCTTCTGCACGTATTGCGAATCGGTGTGGACCTCGACCGTGGACGGGCGCTTCAGCAATTCCAGCGCGCGGATCACCGCAGTCATTTCCATGCGGTTGTTGGTGGTGTTGGGCTCGCCGCCGCTGATTTCCTTGCGGTGTCCGCCTGCGACCAGCAGCGCGCCCCAGCCCCCTGTGCCCGGGTTGCCCTTGCAGGCCCCGTCGCTGTAGATGTAAATGGTTTCAGCGCTCACGATGCATGCGATATTGTTTGAGATCGATCACCTTGGCCGCGGGCGACAGCAGCCGCTGCGTCACCGGCGTGGTCCATTGCGGCTGGATGACGTTCATGCCCTGCACGCGCTTGACCGCCTGCAGGAAGTAGACGCCGCCACCCATCGCCCACCAGCGGTCGCCCGCCGGCTCCATGAAGCGCAGCCGCCGCAGCCAGCTCTCGCGATTGATCGGCGGACGGTAGCAGCACATGCTGCCGGCCGCCACCTCGAGTCCCAGCAGCGCCATCCAGTCCTTCACCCGCGAGATGTTGAGGAAGCTGCCGTTCCACGGATAGCCGCGCTCGCCGCCCTGCAGCATGCGCGCCAGCCCCCACAGGCTGCGCGGATTGAATCCCGCCAGCACCAGGCGGCCCTCGGGGCGCAGCACGCGCTCGGCCTCGCGCAGCACCTGGTGCGGGTTGGCGCTGAATTCGAGCACGTGCGGCAGCAGCAGCAGGTCGAGCGACTGGCTCTCGAACGGCAGGAACATGGGGTCGGCCTGCACCGTCGCGGGCGCCTCGACCGCACAGGTCACGCGCAGCGGGATGCGGCTGTTGCGCAGGAAATCGAGCTGCGGCAGTCCGACCTGCACGGCGTTGAAGCCGAACACATCCGACACCGCGTTGTCGAAATAGCGCTGCTCGCGGAACAGCAGGTGCTGTCCGAGCGGCGTTTCGAACCATCCGGCGTTCAGCTTGGATAACATGGTCTTTTCTCCTGTCCGAACTCCATCATGCCGACCCTCATCCCCCTGCCCGCGTTCGACGACAACTACATCTGGGTGTGGCACGACGACCGCCATGCGGTGGCGGTCGATCCCGGCGATCCGGCTCCGCTGCTCGATTTTCTCGCCGCCCGGCGGCTCACGCTCGCCGCCGTGCTCATCACCCACCATCACCGCGACCATACTGGCGGCAACGTCATCCTGCGTCAACGCACCGACTGTGCCATTTACGCGCCCGACAACCCGCGCATTCCTGCCGTCACCCACAGCGTGCGCGACGGCGATTCGGTCGACATTGCAGCACTCGGGCTGCATTTCGACGTGCTCGCCACGCCCGGCCACACGCTCGACCACGTCAGCTACGTCGGACATGGTTGCCTGTTCTGCGGCGACACCGTGTTCGGCTGCGGCTGCGGCAAGCTGTTCGAGGGTGACGCGGCGATGATGGCCGCCAGCCTCGACGCCATTCTAGCCTTGCCCGACGCGACCCGGGTCTGCTGCGCACACGAATACACGCTGGCCAATATCGATTTCGCCAGGACCATCGACGGCGCCAACCCGGCGCTGCTCGAACGCGAACGCGCCGACCGCGCGCTGCGCACGCAGCACCGCCCCACCCTGCCGTCGACCCTGGCGCTGGAAAAGGCCACCAACCCCTTCCTGCGCTTTCACGATCCCGACATGGTCGCGTTCGCCGCGCATTATCTGGGTCGTCCGCATCCGGCGCCGGCCGAGGTGTTCGGTGCGATCCGCGCGGCCAAGGACGCGTGGGACGGTTGACCCCATGCCGCCAAAGGAATTAGCATGAAGCCTTGTTGAGTACGGGAGACCGACTTGCCCGGAATCAAATCGGCCGGCCGACTGACGGCCTGCAGTCCCCGCTTCAGAATCACCCTCCGTCGACTCAGCCTCGCGTTGCTGCTGTTCCCTGTCCTGCCGGCATTTGCGGCCGACGCCCGCTCCGGCATCCAGGCCCTGGAATGGCGTGACGACCAGGCCAGCGGCGTGATCGACGGCGATTCCCCTGCCGCGTCCCACGACGACGTCTGGCAACGCATCCGCGACGGCTTCCGGATCGACGACGCCGCAGCGCAAAACCCGCTGGTGAGCGTGCACGAATCCTGGTACGCCGCACGGCCGGATTACGTGCGCCGCATGGTCGACCGCTCGCGCCGCTATCTCTATCACATCGTCGAGGAGGTCGACCGCCGCGCGATGCCGATGGAGATCGCGCTCTTGCCGATGATCGAAAGCGCGTTCAACCCCACTGCGCTGTCGCCCTCGGCCGCCTCCGGCATCTGGCAGTTCATCCCGTCGACCGGCCGCCTCTATGGGCTGAAACAGGACAGCTGGTACGACGGCCGCCGCGACTTCACCGCCGCGACCAGCGCCGCGCTCGACTATCTCGGCAAGCTCTACCTCGATTTCGGCGACTGGCAGCTGGCGCTGGCCGCCTACAACTGCGGCGAAGGCTGCGTCGCGCGCGCCATCCAGAAAAACGTGCAGCAAGGCCTGCCCACCGACTACGCCAGCCTGACCCTGCCCAACGAAACCCGGCACTACGTGCCCAAGCTGCTGGCCATCCGCAATCTGGTGCGCAATCCGGATCAGTACGGCATCGCCATCGATGCGCTGCCCAACCAGCCCTATTTCAACCAGGTCACCGTGCATGCCAGCATGGACATCCATGCCGCCGCGCGCCTGGCGGACATGAGCAGCGACGAGTTCATGGCGCTCAACGCCGCCTTCCCGCGCAAGCTCATCCGTTCCGACACGCCGGTCAACCTGCTGCTGCCGGTCGACAAGGCGGACCGCTTCCAGCGCAACCTGGAAGCCGGCAACTGGGACAGCTGGCAGCCCTACGCGGCACAAAAGGGCGAGCGCCCGGAGGCGATCGCAAAGCGCTTCGGCGTCAGCCTCGCCCGCCTCGAGGAACACAACCAGTTTCACCTGAAGCGCGGCAAGCTGGAGCGGGCGCAGACCCTCCTGGTGCCGGTCAAGGGCCGCGGAGTGGAGTCGGCAGCGTCCGGCGAGCGGGACGTTCAGGCCGCGGCAGCGACCCGCCACGCGGTGCAGCGCGGCGACACCCTGTTCGGAATCGCACGCCGCTACGGCGTGAGCGTCGCCGAATTGAGCGCCGCCAATCCCGGCCTGGACGGCCTGCAGCCCGGGCAGACGCTGCGCTTGCCGGGCACCGCGCAGACGAGCGAAGACGCCGCCCCCTTGCAGCGTGCAAGCTTCAAGCCGCAGCTCAGAAAGCCGGCCCAGCCGCAGCGCTATACGGTCAAGCGCGGCGACACCCTCACCGACATCGCCGATCGCTTCGGCCTCAGTCTCGCCGAGCTGCGCGCCTGGAATCCTTCGTTCAAGAAGCGCAGCACGGTCCAACCGGGCCAGAAGCTCGTCGTCCGCCAGCCCTGAAGGGAATTTAGTCGGGCGCCGGCGGCTCGTCCGCCTTGCCCGACATCAGGAACGCCATCCCCACGGCGGCAAGCACCATCCACAGCACCGCTGCCCAGATGCCGAGCGCCTCGGACAGGGGGCCCATGAAAAACAGCGTCAGCATGGCCACGGCGAGGATGCCGTTGCCGATCCAGAAATTGCGGCTGTGTTTGCCGGTATTCATCGCGATACTCCGTTAAGCATGTTTCAGGGCTGCCCTGCCACCCAATGGCAGCGCACCCAGTGACCATTGCCGAGGTCCGTCCTGTCCGGATAGGTCTTGCGGCAGATGTCGCTGGCATGCGGGCAGCGCGGATGGAAATGGCAGCCGGCCGGCGGATCGAGCGGCGACGGCTGGTCGCCCGCCAGGCGGATGATCTCGCGCCCCGCCTGCGCCTCGATGCGCGGCACCGCGCTCACCAGCGCCTGGGCATAGGGGTGGCGTGGCGTTCCCAGCACCTCGGCCGCCGCGCCGTGTTCGACGATGCGGCCGAGGTACATCACGGCCACCGCGTGCGCCAGGTAGTCGACCACGGCGAGGTTGTGAGTGATGAAGAGATAGGCCAGGCCCAGTTCAGCCTGCAGGTCCTTCAGCAGGTTGAGGATCTGCGCCTGTACCGAAACGTCGAGCGCGCTGGTCGGCTCGTCGCAGATCACCAGCCGCGGCGATACCGCCAGCGCCCGCGCAATGGCGATGCGCTGGCGCTGGCCGCCGGAAAATGCATGCGGATAACGGCCGCCGGCGTCGTCTGGCAGACCCACCTGCTGCAGCAAGCGCGCCACCGCGTCACGGCGTTCGCCCGCCGCGCCGACGCCGAGCGCGTCCATGCCTTCGAGCAGGATGTCGGCCACCCGCATGCGCGGATTGAGCGAACTGAACGGATCCTGGAACACCATCTGCGCCTGCCGCCGCAGGCGGTCGAGCGTGCTCGCCGCGATGGCTTCGCCATCGAGCACCACTTCCCCTGCAGTCGGCTCGATCAGCCGCAGCAGCGCCTTGCCGACCGTGGTCTTGCCACAGCCCGACTCGCCCACCAGCGCCAGCGTGCGGCCGGCCTCGATGGCGAACGAGACGTCGTCGACCGCGCGCACATGCCCCACGGTGCGCTGCAGCAGACCGCGGCGGATCGGGAAGTGCACCTTGAGGCCGTCGACCTGCAGCAGAGGCGCGGCGGGCCGAGCGGCCGGGGCCGCGGCGAACGCTTCGCGCGATGCAGCTCCCGCCAGCTGTCCCGCCAGGTGGCAGCGCACACGCTGCCCGGCGACGACCTGCCAGCCGGGGATTTCGCGACGACAGCGCTCGACCGCGTGCGGGCAGCGCGGCGCGAAGCGGCAGCCCTGGAGGGTGCCGTCGAGTTTCGGCACCTGGCCCGGAATCGTGACGAGCCGCCCGCCGTCGCCCGGCCGGGGCAGCGCCTCGAACAGCATGCGGCTGTAGGGATGCTGCGGGGCAGCGAAGAACGACGCGCGCGTGCCCTCCTCCAGCAGTTCGCCGGCATACATGACACCGACGCGGTCGGCATTCTCCGCCACCACGCCGAGGTCGTGGGTGATCAGCAGCATGCCCATCTGCCGTTCTGCCTTGAGCCGGCGCAGCACCTCCAGTACCTGCGCCTGGATGGTCACATCCAGTGCCGTGGTCGGTTCGTCGGCGATCAGCAGTCGTGGCTGCCCGGCGAGCGCCATCGCGATCATCATGCGCTGGCGCAGGCCGCCGGAGAGTTCGAACGGATAGCTGTCGAGCCGGCGCGCCGCGTCCGGCACCCCCACCGCGTCGAGCAGCGCCCGCGCGGCATCGTGCGCCACCGCTCCGGCCAGATGCTGATGCAGCGCCAGCGCCTCGCCGATCTGCTCCCCCACCTTGATGACCGGATTCAGCGCCAGCATCGGCTCCTGGAAGATCATCGCCATGCGCCCGCCGCGCACTTCGCGCATGGCACGCTCGGGCAGTGCGAGCAGGTTCTCGCCGTCGAGCGTGACCGCGCCCGATGCGACGCGCCCGCCGTCCGGCAGCAGGCGCATGAGCGACAGCGCCGTCATCGACTTGCCGCAGCCGGACTCGCCGAGCAGCGCGTAGGTTTCCCCCGCCGCGACGTGGAACGACACGCCGTCGACCACGCGTGCGGCACCGATCTCGGTGACCAGATCGCGAACCGCGAGCAACGGCTTCACCGGCGGCCTCCCAGGCGCGGGTCGAAGGCGTCGCGCACGCCGTCGGCGAACAGGTTGGCCGCCAGCACCAGCGCGAACATGAAGGCGAACGCGGCGCCGAGCTGCCACCACACCACCGGCTCGCGCGCGAGCTCGAGGCGTGCGCCGTTGATCATGTTGCCCCAGCTGTACATGCTGGGGTCGACGCCGACGCCGACGTAGGACAGCACTGCCTCGGCCAGCACCAGGCCGGAGAAGTCGAGCACGATCGCGATCAGCACCAGGTGGAACACGTTGGGGAAGATGTGACGGCCGATGATGCGCGTGTGCGACACGCCGAAGGCGCGCGCCGCCTCGACGTAGTCGAGCGTGCGGAGCTTGAGCGACTCGCCGCGCAGCAGGCGCGCCAGCCCGGTCCAGCTCGTCACGCCCATGATGAGGCATAGCGCCAAGAGGCGGATGTCGGCGCGCGCCGCCGCAGTGTCGAACAGTTCGGGATTGGATTCGATGTAGACCTGCACGATCAGCACCGACGCCGCGATCAGCAGCACGCCGGGAATCGAGTTGAGCACGGTGTAGACGTACTGGATGATGTCGTCGACCCAGCCGCGGAAGTAGCCCGCCGCGATACCGAGCCCGATCGCCAGCGGCAGCGTCACCAGCGTCGTCAGCGTGCCGATCACGAGGCCCGTGCGGATGCTTTTCAGGCTGATGTAGAGCACGTCCTGCCCGACCTTGTCGGTGCCGAACACGTGATAGCCGGCCGCCAGCTGCACGACGACACCGGCCAGAACCAGCATGAGTGCCAGCGTGCCGGCGACGGTGCGTGCCGGCCAGCCGAGGCGCCCCTGCCACCCCATCGCAAGCCAGGCACCAACGGCCCCCCTGCCCCGCCGCGCCTGCCAGGCGGCCAGCAGGACGAACAGCACAAGACTCGCCCCCAGGCCCTGCACCACGCCGGCTAGGCTGCGCCAGGCGATATCGGGCAGGCGTTCCGCCGCGTGCCCGAGGTGGGCACCGCCGTACTTGAGGCGTGGATATTCGCGTACGGTCGCGCCGTCGCGCTCGACGAATTCCTTGGCATAGAGCTGCATCGCCAGTGGCGCCGAGTAGGTCTTTTCCTGCTGCGTACGCAACTCGCCCACCAGCGCGTCGAACACGGACAGGACCTCGACCGAATATTGCGGTGCGTCGGCCGGACTGTCGTGGAGTCTTTCGCGGTAATGCAGCGAATCGAGCAGCCCGATCACGACAAACGCGCCCAGCACCAGCGCCGCCCCCATCGCCATCGGCCGCTGTGCCACCCGCCGCCACGGCTCAAGCAGGTGCTCCTGGCGCCGGACGAACCACACCAGCACCAGCACGGCCGCCAGCAGCGCGAAAATCAGCGCATCGGTCCAAAGCACGACGGGCATGACATTCATTGCAGCCTCACCCGCGGGTCGGCCCACGAATAGGAAATATCGGTGAGGATGAGGCCGACGATGTAGAGCGCCGAGCCGAGGAACACCATCGCGCGCACCACCGCGAAATCCTGCGCCTGGATCGCGTCGATGGTATAGCTGCCGAGACCGGGAATACCGAAGAAGGACTCGGTGATGAGACTGCCCATGAACAGCAGCGGCAGCACCACCACCGCGCCGGTGAGGATGGGGATCATCCCGTTCTTCAGCACGTGGCGGAACAGCACGCGCACCTCGCTCAGGCCCTTGGCGCGCGCGGTGCGCACGTAATCCTTGCCGATCTCTTCGAGAAAAATCGTGCGGTACCAGCGCGCGCCGCTGCCGAGTCCGGCGATCACGCTGACGATCACCGGCAGCAGGATGAACCGCAGGCCGTCGATTCCGCCGGCGAAGCCGGAGATCGGCAGCAGGTTCCACAGCTTGGCGATGAAATACTGCCCGGCGATGATGTAGAACAGCCCCGAGATCGACATCAGTACCACGCACAGCACCACGCCCCAGAGGTCGAGATACGTGGTGCGGAAGAACACCATCAAGAGCGCGAAGGTGATGTTGACCAGCAGTCCGATGACGAACACCGGCAGCGCGATCGCCAGGCTCGGTCCCATGCGCGTCCGGATCTCGTGCGCGATGTCGCGGCCGTCGTCGCCCTTGCCGAACTCGAACACGAACATCGCCGCCGAGTGCCTGAAAAAGATGGTGTCGGTGAATTGCGCCGTGCCCTCGGCCTTGGCGTTCAGCAGCAGCGGCTTGTCGTAGCCGTGTTCGACCTTCCAGCGCTCGACCGCCTCGGGTGTGACGTGCTTCACGCCGAGCTGCAGCCGCGCCATGTCATCGGGCGTGTTGACGACGAAGAACAGCGCAAAGGTGAGCAGGTTCACCCCGATCAGGATCGGGATCGCGTAGAGCAGGCGACGCAGGATGTAGGCAAGCATGGTCAAATCATGCCGTCCAATAGCAAACGCATGTCTGCACCGTATGGCGACAGCAGCCAGACAAGGGCACCCGCGTTAATCATCGCGGTTAGCCAGAATTTCTTCTGAAATTTCCGCTTGCTCGATTTATGCCGGAAAAGCTGCTGAGCGACAATCGCCCCGGGCCAACCACCGGCGATTCCCATCAGGTGCAATGTATTTTCCTGAGTTCGCCATTGCCCGGATTGGGCCGCCCCCTTATCCAGCGCATAGGTCATGAAAGTCACAAGACTTGCCGCCAGATAAACAACAGCCACGACCATCGGAATTTGGCCAGAGCCAACTAGGTGCGCCAATAAGGCCGAGAACAAAATCGCCAACAGCATTGGGACAACGCTGATTCTCAATTCAACCGTTGCTTGTTTTTCATCTGCATAGCGGACATTAACCGCGCAACAACGCCCTTGCGCGTCGCTGCCCAACTCATAGTTGATTGCAGCATCAACCACCGGCCGCCTCTGCCGGTTGGAAAAAGCGCGCACGTGGACAAAGACCGGCTGGTTGCCGCCTTTAGGAACGACAAAACCAAACCCTTTTTCATCATTCCACTTGATGATTTTTCCCTGATATCGCATTACAGATCAGTCCCCATTCGATAGGTTACCCATCATGCTCTGCTAATTTCGTGCCGCCGCCAGGCGATCACCGCAGGCGCGATCACCGCGACCAGCACGACGATCAGCAGCCCGATCGGCCACAGCACCGGGCGGTTCCATTCCTTGCGTCGCGCCTCTCTCGATTCGGGATCGATGCGGCGGTACTTGAGCGTGTTGTTGGCCATCAGATTGGGTTTGACGTTGTGCACCCAGCTGTGGCGCAGGCCGAAGGATTTGGGATAGTAGGCGAAGATCCAGGGCGCATCGCGGCGCACGATCTCGAGCATGGCATCGATCACCCGCTGGCGTTCCGGACCGTTGTCCATGTCTTTCATGCGCTCGAACAGACGGTTGAATTCCGGATTGTCGTAGTTGGCCGCATTCTCACCCCCCGTGCCGACCTTCTTGTGCGGGCCATAGAGCAGGAAGAGGAAGTTCTCGGGATCGGGATAGTCGGCGTTCCAGCCCCATTCGAACAGCTGCGCGTTGCCCTTGCGCATCTTGTCCTGGAAGCGGTTGTAGTCGGTGCCGCGTACCACCAGCTGCACGTTGAGCTTGTCGAGCTGTTTCTTCATCCAGTCGAGCCGCGACTTGGCGTCCGGCCCGCTCGCCATGGTGTCGAAGTAGAGCACCAACGGCTCGCCAGTCCTTGCGTTGCGGCCATTGGGGTAGCCGGCCTCGGCGAGCAGCCGCTTCGCCACCTCGATCGGGTGCCGCTGGATGCGGCCGTCGCGCGCCTCGTACACGTAGGGATTCAGCCCCGCCACGCCATCGACATAGCCGAACAGCCCCGGCGGGATCGGCCCCTGCGCGGGGATGCCGCGGCCATTGAGGAAAATCGAGATGAATTCGTCGTAGTCGAATGCGATCGACAGCGCCTGCCGCAATTTCTGGCGATCCACGCCGAGACCGCCGACCACCGGGTCGAGCATATTGAAGCCGACGTACCAGAGCGAGGCCGCCACCGTGGTGATGAGGTGGATGTCCTTGTCGCGCATGCTGTCGGTGAGTTGCGGATCGCCGCCCGCCGAAAACTGCACCGCCTGGTCGAAGCTGTCCGAACTGATGCCCGAGCTGTCGTAGTAGCCCTGCAGAAACTTGCTCCAGTAGGGAATGGTTTCCTTCTCCAGACTGAACACGGCCTCGTCCACGAACGGCAGCGGCTTGCCGGCGTCGGCGAGCAGACCCGCGGCACGGTCGGCTTCGCCGCCCTCGGCCGGATAGGTCTCGCCGTGGAAATTCGGGTTCCTTTTCAGCACCATGCGCCGGTTGGGATCGTTCTCTGCAAGGTAGTAGGGGCCGGTGCCGACCGGCTGCCAGTCGAGCGTGAGGTTCCGGTCGGCCATGCCGGGCTGGGCATAGAACGCCTCGGCCTCCCACGGGATCGGGGCGAAGAACGGCATCGCCAGCCAGTAGATGAACTGCGGGTACTTGCCCTTGACGTGGATGCGGTAGGTGTAGCGGTCGACGGCCTCGGCACCTGCCAGCGGGAAATCGTTGAGGTCCAGCCTGCCGCCGGGCCGGGCCTGCGCAGCCTTCTGCAAGGTGTCGCCGAGCGCCTTGAGGCCGACGATGTGCTCGGCCATCAGGCCGAAGATCGGCGAGCTGAGCGCGGGATGCGCCAGCCGCTTGATCTGGTGGACGTAGTCGGCGGCGACCAGTTCGCGGGTGCCCGTGTGCTCGAAATCGGCGATGCGGGTCTTGCCTGCCACTGCGGCGGCGTCGAGCGCATGGTAGCGGTAGCGACCCTGCGCGTCCTTCGCGAACGCCGGGTGCGGCTGATAGCGAATGCCGGGGCGGATGCGGATTTCGTATACGCTCTTTGCGATCTGCGCCGAAGGCGCGTCGTCCGCCAGCTGCCGGCCGGCCGCGTCGAAAAAACGGGGCCTGGGCACCGACTCCGCAGTCAGCGGAATCAACTCGTAGGGGCGCTTGAGGAAGTGGTACTGCAGCGGCGGCTCGTAGATCTGGCCGGTGAACTCGACCTCGTTCGAGCTGTAGGAACGCGCCGGGTCGAGATGCTTGGGACGTTCGGAAAACGCGCTGTAGAGCACGTTGGCATCGGACCGGCTGCCGGGATAGGGGGTGTTCCAGCTGTCGGAGCAGCCCGCCAGCAAACCCAACCCCAGCAGTAGGATGACCGTGCGCGTCATGGCGCAAGTGTACCCAAGCGCGTCGCCAACGTCAGCCGGTATAATTCGCGGATTCTGAACTTCGCGAGACCATCATGGGATTTCTAGCAGGCAAGCGTTTGCTCATCACCGGCGTCATTTCCAACCGCTCGATCGCCTACGGCATCGCTGCCGCGTGCAAGCGCGAAGGCGCCGAACTCGCTTTCACCTACCAGAACGACCGCATCAAGGACCGCGTCGTCGAGTTCGCCCAGGAATTCGGCTCCAACCTGGTGTTCCCGTGCGACGTCGCCAGCGACGAGGAAATCGACGCGCTGTTCGTCGAGCTCGCCAAGCACTGGGACGGCCTCGACGGCCTGGTGCACTCGATCGCGTTCGCGCCGAAGTCGGCACTGGCCGGCGACTACCTCAGCGCCGTCACCCGCGAGAACTTCCGCATCGCCCACGACATCAGTTCGTACAGCTTCGCCGCGCTGGCCAAGGCCGCGCTGCCGCTGATGGAAGGCCGCAAGGCAGCATTGCTCACGCTGTCGTACCTGGGCGCGATCCGCTCGGTTCCCAACTACAACGTCATGGGCCTCGCCAAGGCCAGCCTCGAATCCGGCGTGTATTACATGGCGCAGAGCCTCGGCCCCAAGGGCATCCGCGTCAACGCCGTGTCGGCCGGCCCGATCAAGACGCTCGCCGCCAGCGGCATCGCCAACTTCGGCGAGAAGCTCGACCTCGTCGCCCAGAACGCCCCGCTGCGCCGCAATGTCACCATCGAGGAAGTCGGCAACGTCGCCGCCTTCCTGCTGTCGGACCTGGCGTCCGGCATCACCGGAGAAATCACCTACGTCGACGCCGGCTTCAACTCGACCGCTGGCGCCGAAAGCTGAGCCCACTTCTCTCGCCCCAACGAAAAACGCGCCTTCGAGGCGCGTTTTTCGTTGGGGCATCAACCGCCTCAGCGGCCTTCGATGGCGTTGGGCTGAATTTTCACCTTCTGTCCCGCCTTGATCAGCGCGATCATCGCCTGCATGTCGGCACGCTGCTGCGCCTGCACGATGCCGGAACCAATCGACGCCATCAGCATGGGATCAGGCGCAGACGCGTCCAGCACCCGGCTGACCCGCACGATGCGGTACGAGCCGTCGGGACGCGCAAAGCCGGTGTAAGCCGGCAGCTTGTCGGCCTTCACCCGGAACACCGCCTTGACGCCGGCAGCATCGAGCTCGGCCGAGGGCTGGCGACCAACCACCCGGAATGCGGACCACGCGAGTCCGGCTTCCTCACCCTTGGCGAGCGCCTGGATCGTGGCTTCGCCTTTTTCCGTCAGCAGCCTAACGCCCTGCTTCGCACGCAGTCCGGTCTCGATCGCCGCCGACACCTCAACCAGCGGACGCAGCCGCGCCGGCTTGTGCTCGATCACGCGCGCCGCCACCAGCGTGCCGGGCGCCACCTCGATCGCTTCGGTGTTCTGCTTCGACTTGATCGACTCGGCACCGAACAGCGCCGCCGACAGCGTGGCGTGATTGAAGGGCGCGGGGGCGGTCTTGGCAGCCATCCAGCCGCTTTGCTGCACGTTCAGCCTGGCGGCCGTCGCGGCGGGTTGCAGGGAAGCGGCGTTTTCGTACACCTGATTACTGAAATTTTCCGCCAGATCGGCAAAGGCCTTCTGCGCCTGCTGCTTGCGCAACTCCTCGACCACCGCGGTGCGCACTTCGGTCAACGGCACGACCTTGGCGGGTTCGATGCCGTCCAGGCGGATGATGTGGTAGCCGAAATCGCTCTCCACCGGACCGCGGATTTCGTTCGGCTTCATGCCGAACACCGCATCTTCGAACGGCTTCACCATCATGCCGCGGGCGAAGCTGCCGAGACTGCCGTCCTGGGCCGCCGAGCCCGGATCCTGCGACTCGGCACGCGCCAGTTCGGCAAACTTGCCCGGCGTTTTCTGCAGGACCTGCGCCAGTTCGCCCGCCTTGGCCCTGGCCTTGGCACGGGTCGCAGCATCGGCGTTCTTGTCGACGGCGATCAGGATATGGCTCGCACTGCGCTGTTCAGGCTGGCCGAACCGGGCCGCATTGGCAGCATAGTAGTCTGCCACCGCCTGTTCGCTCACCTCGATGCCGGCGGCCACGGCGGCCATGTCCAGCACCAGGTATTCGGCCCGGATCTGCTCCGGTTCGGTAAAGGCCGCCTTGTTGGCGGCATACTCGCGTTCCACGTCGGCCGGCGTCACCTTGACCTGATCGGCGACCGTGGAAGCCGGCAGATCCACCCAGGCGATTTCGCGCTGCTGCGCGACCAGGCGCGCAAGCTGCATCAGCGATGCGTTCGAGGGGAAGGCCGCGAGGGTCACCGGGCTGGTCGCCACTTCCAGCATGAAGTTTTGCCGCAATTCATTCTCGAAGGCGACCGGCGTGCGTCCATTCTGGCGCAGCACCGCTTCATAGCGCTGCTGCGAAAACTTGCCGTCCTGCTGAAACGCGGGAATCTGCGCCAGCACCGCGGCGATGTATGCATCCGGCGCGAGGATCTTGAGTTTCTGCGCATCCTGCAGCAGCGCCTTGCGCTCGATCAGGCTGTCGAGCACCTGTTTGCGGAATTCCGCCGTCTCAGCGACAGCGGGGTCGAAGGCAGGGCCGAGCGCCTCACGCATGCGATCGGTCTGCGCCTGGGTTTCACGCGTCAGTTCGTCGCGCGAAATACCCACATCGCCCACCTCGGCCACCAGGCCGCCGCTACGATCGCCCGACATGTAGGAATCGATGCCGAACAGGGCGAAGGTCACGGCGATCAGCCCCAGAATGACCTTGGCCAGCCAGCCTTGTGCATGCTTGCGGATTGCTTCGAGCACGGTTTCCACTCCAGAAAAAACGTCAGCGCGAATTCTCGCGCACTTTGTGCCGCGCGTCTCGCCCGGCCGCTTAAAAAACGCGCCCGATTCAAACGATGAGCGGAACCAGGACACAGAAATGAAAAAAGGCGAACTCGCGTTCGCCTTTTTGATGTTGGCGGAGTGGACGGGACTCGAACCCGCGACCCCCGGCGTGACAGGCCGGTATTCTAACCAACTGAACTACCACTCCCTGGCATTACAAAAACTGTACTGCCTGAAACTTTACCGCTTGTTCCCCTTGACCCTGCTGGTGGGTGCTGAGGGGTTCGAACCCCCGACATTCGCCTTGTAAGGGCGACGCTCTACCAGCTGAGCTAAGCACCCGACAAAGACCAAAATTCTACAACATTTTTTTCGATCTTGCCAAATGCAAAACTGATTTTTTATTAATTAATGGCGTCCTTCAGGCCCTTGCCGGCACGGAACTTCGGCACCTTGGCAGCCTTGATCTTGATGGAAGCGCCGGTGCGCGGATTGCGACCGGTGCGGGCGGCACGCTTGCCCACGTAGAAGCTGCCAAAACCCACCAGCGTGACCATGTCGCCCTTCTTCAGCGCTTTCTTGACGGCCTCGACCGCAGCGTCCAGCGCGCGACCGGCAGCAGCCTTGGAAATGTCGGCCGAGTCGGCGATGGCATCAATCAATTCGGATTTGTTCACGTGTTGTCCCCTTCATTCAAGTGGCACAGGAAAACCCTGTGGGCGGATTTATAGCAATCCGCAAAACCTTGTGTCAAGCGGTTTTCCGGGCGATGGGCAAAAAAATCCCGCGCCTGGCGCGGGATTCGGGCGAGTGGTCAGAAAATACTCAGTGCTTGAGCGCCGCCGAGCTGCTTTCATCGTCCTCGGGAACGGCAATGGCCGAAGTCTCGGACTCGGGTTCATCGGGCAGGGGCTCGGGCACATGTTCCAGTGCCAACTCGAGAACCTGATCGATCCATTTCACCGGATGGATGTCGAGCTTGTTCTTGATGTTGTCCGGGATTTCGGTGAGATCCTTGACGTTCTCCTGCGGGATCAGCACGGTCTTGATGCCGCCGCGATGCGCCGCCAGCAGCTTTTCCTTCAGGCCGCCGATCGGCAGCACCTCGCCGCGCAGCGTGATCTCGCCGGTCATCGCCACATCCGCGCGTACCGGAATGCCGGTGAGGATCGACACCATCGAAGTGCAGATCGCGATGCCGGCCGACGGACCATCCTTCGGCGTCGCGCCTTCCGGCAGGTGGATGTGGATGTCGCGCTTCTGGTAGAAATCCTCCTGGATGCCCAATTTGCGCGAACGCGAACGCACCACCGACAGCGCCGCCTGGATCGACTCCTGCATCACTTCGCCGAGTTTGCCGGTGGTGGTCATCTTGCCGCGGCCCGGCAGCGACACCGCCTCGATGGTGAGCAGTTCACCGCCAACTTCGGTCCACGCCAGGCCGGTCACCTGACCGATCTGGTTGTTCTTCTCCGCGATGCCGAAACTGAAGCGGCGCACGCCCAGATATTTTTCCAGGTTGCGCGAGGTGACCGTGATCTTGGTCTTCTGCTTCTTCAGCAGCAGCGCCTTGACCGCCTTGCGGCAGATCTTGGAAATCTCGCGCTCGAGGCTGCGCACGCCGGCTTCGCGCGTGTAGTAGCGCACGATGTCACGCAGCGCCGACTCGGCGATCGCCAGCTCATCCAGCTTGATGCCGTTGACCTTGAGCTGCTTGGGCACCAGGTAACGCTCGGCGATGTTGATCTTCTCGTCTTCCGTGTAGCCCGACAGCCGGATCACTTCCATGCGGTCGAGCAGCGGTGCCGGCAGGTTGAGCGAGTTGGCCGTCGCCACGAACATCACGTCGGACAGGTCGTACTCGACCTCGATGTAATGATCCTGGAAGGTGTGGTTCTGCTCGGGGTCGAGCACCTCCAGCAGGGCCGCCGCCGGGTCGCCGCGGAAGTCCTGCCCCATCTTGTCGACTTCGTCGAGCAGGAACAGCGGGTTCTTCACGCCAATCTTGGTCAGGCTCTGCAGGATCTTGCCCGGCATCGAGCCGATGTAGGTGCGACGATGGCCACGGATCTCGGATTCGTCACGCACGCCGCCGAGCGCCATGCGCACGAACTTGCGGTTGGTCGCGCGCGCGATCGACTGGCCGAGCGAGGTCTTGCCGACACCGGGCGGGCCGACCAGGCACAGGATCGGCGCCTTCACCTTGTCGACGCGCTGTTGCACGGCGAGGTATTCGAGGATGCGTTCCTTGACCTTGTCGAGACCGTAGTGGTCCTGATCGAGGACCTTCTCGGCCTTGACCAGATCCTTGCTGATCTTGGTTTTCTTCTTCCACGGCAGCCCGACCATCGCCTCGATGTAGCTGCGGATCACGGTCGCTTCCGCCGACATCGGCGACATCATGCGCAGCTTCTTCAGTTCGCCGAGCGCCTTGGCCTCGGCTTCCTTGGACATGCTCGCGCTCTTGACGCGCTTCTCGAGCTCTTCGAGCTCGGCACCTTCCTCGATGTCGCCGAGTTCCTTCTGGATCGCCTTGACCTGCTCGTTGAGGTAGTACTCGCGCTGGCTCTTTTCCATCTGGCGCTTGACGCGGCCACGGATGCGTTTTTCCACCTGCAGGATGTCGAGTTCGCCTTCCAGCAGGCCGAGCAGGTGCTCCAGCCGCTTGTTGACGGGAATCATCTCCAGCACTTCCTGCTTCTGCTCGAGCTTCAGCGGCAGATGCGCAACGATGGTGTCGGCAAGCCGTCCACCCTCGTCGATGCCCGACAGCGAGGTGAGGATTTCCGGCGGGATCTTCTTGTTCAGTTTGACGTACTGATCGAACTGGGTCAGCAGCGCGCGCCGCATCGCTTCGACCTCGACCAGTTCCTCGCCCTCGGCGGGCAGGATCTCGGCGCGTGCGGCCAGATGGGTGCCGGTGTCGGTCACATCGATCACGCGCGCCCGCTGGTTGCCTTCGACCAGCACCTTGACCGTGCCGTCGGGCAGCTTCAGCATCTGCAGCACCGTGGCCACGCTGCCGGTGCCATACAGGTCTTCGGGCGTGGGGTCGTCCTGGGCGGCGGTCTTCTGCGCCACCAGCAGGATGCTCTTGCCGGATTCCATCGAGGTTTCCAGCGCCTTGATGGACTTGGGACGCCCGACGAACAGCGGGATCACCATGTGGGGGAAGACCACCACGTCTCTAAGCGGCAACAGTGGCAGGTCGATCTGTTCCTCGGGGATGTTGTCGCTCATGATTCTGTCCTGGTAGGGTTGGGGAAAGGACGCGCGGCATCGCGCCGCGCTTATCCGCAGGTGGGGGACATCAGTTGGAATTCAAGAGGGCTGACTGGTTCCATCAGCCTTGGCTTCATGCGCCGGCGGCCAGCGGCTGGTCGCCCTGTTCGGAATAGATCAGCAGGGGTTTGCCGTCACCGGTGATCAGGTTGTCGTCCACCACCACCTTGCTGACCCCCTTGAGCGAGGGCAGGTCGTACATGGTTTCGAGCAGCGCGTGCTCGATGATCGAGCGCAGGCCGCGCGCACCGGTACGCCGCGCCAGGGCGCGCTTGGCGATGGCGTTGAGCGCGTCGTCGCGGAACTCGAGTTCGACGCCTTCCATCTTGAACAGCTTGGCGAACTGCTTGGTCAGCGCGTTCTTCGGTTCGGTCAGGATCTGCACCAGCGCCGTCTCGTCGAGTTCGTCGAGCGTCGCAACAACCGGCAAACGTCCGACAAATTCCGGGATCAGGCCGTATTTGATGAGATCTTCAGGTTCAACCTGGTGCAATAGCTCGGCGTCGCGCTTGGTCTCGTCGACGTTCTTCACCTGGGCGCCGAAGCCGATGCCGCCCTTTTCGGTGCGACCGCGGATGACCTTTTCCAGCCCGCTGAACGCGCCGCCGCAGATGAACAGGATGTTGCTGGTATCGACCTGGACGAATTCCTGGTTCGGATGCTTGCGCCCGCCCTGCGGGGGCACCGAGGCAGTGGTGCCCTCGATCAGCTTCAAGAGCGCCTGCTGCACGCCCTCGCCGGAGACGTCGCGGGTGATCGACGGATTGTCGGACTTGCGCGAGATCTTGTCGATTTCGTCAATGTAAACAATGCCTTGCTTGGCCTTGTCGACATCGTAATCGCACTTCTGCAGGAGCTTCTGGATGATGTTCTCGACGTCTTCGCCGACATAGCCAGCTTCGGTCAGCGTGGTGGCGTCGGCGATCACGAACGGCACATTCAGGAGCCGCGCCAGGGTCTGCGCGAGCAGGGTCTTGCCCGAACCGGTCGGGCCGATCAGCAGGATGTTGCTCTTCGCCAGTTCGACGTCGCCTGCGTTGCCGGTGTTGCTGCGCAGGCGCTTGTAGTGGTTGTACACCGCAACCGCCAGCGCCTTCTTGGCCTGGCTCTGCCCGATCACGTACTGATCGAGGATGCCGCTGATCTCGTGCGGCGTCGGCAGGTCGGAGCCACCGCCCTTCTGGCTGTCAGCCTGCTGGATTTCCTCGCGGATGATGTCGTTGCACAACTCGACGCATTCATCGCAGATGAATACCGACGGCCCGGCAATCAGCTTGCGCACTTCATGCTGGCTCTTGCCGCAGAAGGAGCAGTAGAGAAGTTTGTCACCCGAGCCTTTGTCTGCCATGCCAGTTCCTTGTTACGTATTGCTTAGTTGCCTGCTGCGTCAACGCGGCTGGTCAGCACCTTGTCGACCAGGCCGTACTTCACCGATTCATCCGCGCTCATGAAGTTGTCGCGGTCGGTGTCGCGCTCGATGGCTTCGATGCTCTGGCCGGTGTGCTTGGCCAGCATGTCGTTGAGACGCGCTTTCAGATATAGGATTTCCTTGGCGTGGATTTCGATGTCCGACGCCTGCCCCTGGAAACCGCCCAGCGGCTGATGGATCATCACCCGCGAGTTGGGCAGGCAGTAGCGCTTGCCCTTGGCCCCCGCGGTCAGCAGGAAGGCACCCATGCTGGCCGCCTGGCCGATGCACAGGGTGGAGACATCCGGCTTGATGAACTGCATGGTGTCGTAGATCGCCAGGCCGGCCGAAACCGAACCGCCGGGCGAGTTGATGTAGAAGTAGATGTCCTTGTCGGGGTTCTCCGACTCGAGGAACAGCATCTGCGCGACCACCAGGTTGGCGGTGGCGTCGTTCACCGGGCCGACCAGGAAGATCACCCGCTCCTTGAGCAGGCGCGAGTAGATATCGTAGGCGCGCTCGCCACGGCCGCTCTGCTCGACGACCATGGGGACCAGCCCCAGCCCCTGGGGCTCGAAGGAATTGCGTTCAAGATCAATACGCATCAGGCACGTCCCATCAAATCTTCAAAGGAGGTTGTCACGTCTTCCACTTGGGCCTGACCTGCAACCCATGCTACCACATTCTCTTCCAGCGCCAGGGACTCGATTTCCTGCATCCGCTCGGGACTCTGGTAGTACCACTGGACCACCTGTTCGGGCTCTTCATAGCTCTGCGCCTGCTCGGCGATCAGCGCACGAATCTGTTCGGGCTGCGCCACGAGCTTGTTCGCCTGCACGATCTCGGCCAGAATCAGCCCCAGACGCACGCGACGCTCGGCCTGTCCAGTAAACATATCGGCAGAGAGCTTCACACTCTGAACCCCACGCGACTGCATGTCGGCTTCGGTCATCCGCAACAGACGGTCGCTTTCCATTTCGACCAGGCTCTTCGGCAGGTCGAGCGTACTTTTCTGCAGCAGCAGCTCCATCGCCTGCTCCTTCAGCTTGGCCTGCACCCGCCGCTTCACTTCGCGTTCGAGGTTGGCCTTCACCTCAGCCTTCAGCTTCTCGACGTCGCCGTCCTCGATGCCGAGCGCCTTGGCGAAGTCTGCATCGACCGGCGGCAGCACCGGCGCCTGCACATCCTTCACCTGCACCTCGAAATGCGCCGCCTTGCCGGCGAGCTCGCGCGCAGCGTAGTCAGCCGGGAAGGTCAGGTCGAAGCCCTTGTTGTCGCCTGCCTTGAGGCCGACCAGGCTCTGCTCGAAGTCCTTCAGCAGACGGCCCTCGCCGATCACCGCGGCGAAATCCTCGCCCTTGCCGCCTTCGAACGCGGTACCGTCGACCGTGCCCTGGTAGTCGAAGCGGATCAGATCGCCTTCGGCCGCGGCGCGGTCGGCCTTCTCAAAACCGCGGCGCTGCTTCTGCAGCACTTCCAGCGTCTTCATCACGTCGGCGTCGCCCAGTTCGACCGTGGGACGGCTGATCTTGCCGCTGTTCAGCGCGTCGATCTTCACTTCAGGATAGACCTCGAAGCTGGCGCTGAAGGTCATTTCGGCCGCGGCGGCCTGGCCGGCCTTGGGCTCGAAGCGCGGGTAGCCGGCGATTTTCAGCTGATGCGCCTGCACCGCCTCACCGAAGCGGGCCTGCAGGGTTTCACCGAGGACTTCCTGGCGCACGCCAGGGCCGTGCTGGCGCGCCACAGCGGACAGCGGCGCCTTGCCAGGACGGAAGCCATCCATCTTGACGTTGCGTGCCAGCCGCTTGAGCCGGCTCTGCACTTCGGTTTCCAGCTGGTCCATGGGCACGCTGATGTCCAGGCGCCGGGCCAGACCTTCGAGAACTTCAAGATTTGCTTGCATCACAATACTTCCTGGCTGAATTGATGGGATGAATGTTATGTATTCAATGGGTGATCGGCACGATGCCGGTGGTGCGAAAGGGGGGACTCGAACCCCCACGCCTTGCGGCGCTGGAACCTAAATCCAGTGCGTCTACCAATTCCGCCACTCTCGCGGCTTGGCCGCAAAACCTTCGACCAAGAAGTGTAATATAATCAAAGCGATGCTGTCACCCAAGCCACACCGGCATCCTGCCTAAGTCTTTATTCCCATTCCGTTTTTTATTGCCGGTGCCGGTCGATCATTACGAAAACTTCCCCGTTGCGTCCTGGTTGCTGCCCAGACGGCTGCGCCGGCCGGTGGAAGCCGTCTACCGCTTCGCACGCAGCGCTGACGACATCGCCGACGAGGGCGACGCGCCGGCCGCCGAGCGACTGGCGCAGCTCGCCGCCTACCACCATGAACTCGATCGCATCGAGCGCGGCGAGACGCCGGACGATCCGGTGTTCGGCCCGCTGGCAGAGGCAATCCGTAGCCACGCCATCCCGCTTGCGCCGTTTCGCGACCTGTTGTCGGCCTTTGCACAGGACGTGGAGAAGACCCGCTACGCCAGTTTTGGCGAACTGATGGATTACTGCCGGCGTTCCGCGAATCCCGTCGGCCGGCTGATGCTGCATCTGTACGGCGACCACGACGCACGCCACATCGCCTATTCCGACGCGATCTGCAGCAGTCTGCAGCTGATCAACTTCCTGCAGGACATCGCGATCGACTTCAGGAAGGGCCGCATCTATCTGCCGCAGGACGAACTCGCCGCGCACCACGTCAGCGAGGCGCAGATCGCCGCGGGCGACACGCGCGGCCTGTGGCACATGATGATGCACAGACAGATCGAACGGACCCGCAAATTATTGCAGGCCGGCGCCCCGCTCGGCCGCGCGCTCAAGGGCCGCATCGGACTGGAGATCCGGGTAACGATCCGCGGCGGCGAAGCCATCCTGAAGAAGCTGCACGCCGATCCCGGTTGCGTGTTCCACGACCGCCCGGTGCTGACAAAAAAGGACTGGATATTCATGCTCGCGCGGAGTCTTCGCTGATGGACGTCCACGCCTATTGCCAGGAACGTGCCGCCGCCAGCGGTTCCAGCTTCTACTACAGCTTCGTCTTTCTGCCGCCTGAGACGCGTCGCGCGATCACCGCGTTCTACGCGCTGTGCCGCGAGCTCGACGACGTCGTCGACGAGTGCCACGAGCGCCAGGTCGCCGAAGCCAAGCTCGACTGGTGGCGCACCGAGATCGCCCGCTTCGCCGCCGGCGCACCGGAACACCCGGCGACCCGTGCGCTCGCCGACACGCCACAGGGACGCGCCATTCCGGCCGCGCTGCTGCTCGAAATCGTCGACGGCATGGCGATGGATCTCGACCATGTGCGTTATCCCGACTTCAAGGCGCTGCACCTCTACTGCTACCGCGTCGCCGGCGTGGTCGGCGAGATCGCCGCGGCCATCTTCGGCGGCGTGCGCGACGAGCACGACCGCGCAATACGCCGTTATGCGCACGAACTGGGGCTGGCATTCCAGCTCACCAACATCATCCGCGACGTCGGCGAGGATGCGCGGCGCGGCCGCATCTACCTGCCGCAGGACGAACTGGCGCGCTTCGGCGTCGCCGAATCCGACCTGCTCGCCGGCCGCGATTCGCCTGAATTCCGGGCACTGATGCAATTCCAGTATGAACGCGCGATTGCTCATTACGACAATGCGTTCGCTGCCCTGCCCGTCGCCGCGAAACGCGCACAGCGCCCAGGGCTGGTGATGGCGGCGATCTACCGCACCCTGCTCGACGAGATCCACCGCGACGGTTTCCCCGTGCTGCGTGCCCGCGTCTCGCTCACGCCGCTGCGCAAGCTGTGGCTCGCCAGCAAGACCTGGCTCTTCCCATGAAACCGAAGGTTGCGGTCGTCGGCGGTGGCTGGGCCGGCTGTGCCGCTGCGCTGACACTGGCCGAAGCCGGTGTCGCGGTCACGCTGTACGAGGCCGCGCGCACGCTCGGCGGCCGCGCGCGCGGGGTCGAACTCGAAGGCGAGGCGCTCGACAACGGCCAGCACATTCTGCTCGGTGCCTACACGCAGACCCTCGAACTGATCGGCCGCCTGCAGCCTGAGGCAAGCGGCCTGTGGCGCCTGCCGCTCACGATCGAGCAGCCGCCGGACTTCCGTCTCGCCTGCCCGCGCCTGCCGGCGCCGCTGCATCTCGCCGCGGGCCTGCTCGGCGCACATGGGCTGAACTGGAGCGAGAAGCTGGCCGCGGCACGCTGGACACACCGCCTGCTTCGCAGCGCCGACGAAGCGATCGCCGGCAGCGTCAGCCAGCTCACCCGCACGCACCCCGAGAAACTCAACCGCCTGCTGTGGCATCCGCTGTGCGTCTCCGCGCTCAACACGCCGCCGGAGCTGGCCAGCGCGCAGGTTTTCCGCGATGTCATCCGTGCCGCCTTCGGCGGACGCACCGACCACAGCGATCTGCTGCTGCCGCGCCGCGACCTGACGGCGCTGTTTCCTGCGCCGGCTGCCGCCCGCATCGGCGAGCTCGGCGGCAACATCCGGCTGGCCAGCCGGGTGACCGCGCTCGACATCGCAGACGGCACCGTCACCGTGGCCACGCGCGACGACGCGGCCTCATACAGCCACCTCGTTCTCGCGGTCGCCCCGCAGCATCTTCCCGCCCTGGCCAGGCAGATCCCCGCGCTCGATGCGGCGAGCGCGGCGGTAGCGAACTACACCTACCAGCCCATCGCCACCGCCTACGTGCAATACGATCCCGCGTTCCGCCTGTCCCGGCCCCTGTATGCGCTGGCCGACGGCCCGGCGCAATTCGTGTTCGACCGCGGCCAGAGTCACGGTCAGCCAGGGCTCGTGGCCTTCGTCGCCAGCGCGGCGACGACCCTGTCGCCCGCCTGGGCGGATGAAGCCGAAGCCCAGCTGCGGCGCATCGTCGCCACCGGCCCCGCACGTTGGCGCCGCAGCATCGTCGAGAAGCAGGCAACCTACGCCTGCGTGCCGGACCTGCCGCGCCCGGCCGTGCGCACCGCGCATCCAAGCATTTTTCTTGCCGGCGACTACACCGCCGGCCCCTACCCCGCCACGCTCGAAAGCGCCACCGTGAGCGGAGTACAATCGGCCGCCTCGCTGCTGGAAACACTATGAAAGATTATTCACCTCGCCCCGACCTGCTCGCCGGTCGCGTCATTCTCGTCACCGGTGCCAGTTCCGGCCTCGGCCGCGCTGCCAGCCTGACGTTCGCGCGCCACGGCGCCACGGTCGCGCTGCTGGCACGCGACGAAGCCCGGCTCGAGGCGGTCTATGACGAAATCATCGCGGCCGGCGGCCCCGAGCCGGCGATGTTCCCCTACGATCTCGCCGCCGCCGACGAGCGCAGCATGGAGACGCTCGCCGGCACGCTGCTGCATCACCTGAAGCGACTCGACGGCCTGCTGCACAGCGCGCACCAGTTCCACAGCCTGACGCCGCTCGAACTGCAGACGCTCGAGCAATGGCAATCGCTGATGCGGGTCAACCTGATCGCACCGTTCGCGCTGACCCGTGCCTGCCTGCCGCTGCTGCGGCAAGCACCGGACGCCTCGGTGATCTTCACCGGCGAGACGCATGGCCATCACCCCGGCGCCTACTGGGGCGGCTATGCCGTGGCGAAATCAGGGCTGGAGACGCTCACCCGCATCTGGGCCGACGAGCTCGACGCGGAGGCGAACCTGCGCATCAACACCCTGATCCCCGGCCAGGTGGCGACCACGCTGCGCGCCAAGACGCACCCCGGCCTCGCGCCGGAAACGCTGCCGAGTCCGGACGACCTGATGCCGTGCTACCTGTACCTGATGGGAGCCGACAGCCGCGCGGTGCGCGGCCAGATCGTCGAGTGCCAGACAATCTGAACCCGTTCCCGCGATGAAGATCGGCCGTTACGAAATCCTCGACGAAATCGGCCAGGGCGCGATGGGCACTGTGTACCGGGCGCGCGATCCCCTGATCGAGCGGACTGTGGCCATCAAGACCGTGTCGATCGCGCAGTTGCAGCAGGAGGGTGCCGACGCCGAGTCGCGTTTCCTGCGCGAGGCGCAGAGCGCCGGACGCCTGTCGCATCCCAACATCGTCACCATCTACGACGTAGGCGAGGCCGACGGGCTCGCCTACATCGCCATGGAGTACCTGCCCGGCGCGACCCTGCGCGACCTGATGGACAAGGGCCCGATGCCGCTCGACCTTGCGCTCGACACCGCAGCGCAGATGGCCGAGGCGCTGGCGTTCGCGCACGAGCACGGTGTCATCCATCGTGACATCAAGCCGGCCAACGTCGTCGTCACCGGCCGCCGCGGCCGCATCAAGCTCACCGACTTCGGCATCGCCCATCTCGCCAACAGCGACCGCACCCACGCCGGCCAGATGCTCGGCTCGCCACGCTACATGTCCCCGGAACAGGCAAAGGGCGGCGAGGTGGACGGGCGTTCGGACATCTTCTCGCTCGGGGCGGTGCTGTATGAAATGCTCACCGGCCGCTATGCCTTTGACGGCGACAGCCTGGCGACCATCGTGTACCGCGTGGTGCACGAGATGCCGGTGCCGGCCTCCACCCTGCGTCCGCGGCTGCCCTCCACGCTGGCCGAACTGCTGGGGCGCATGCTGAGCAAGAGTCCGGCAGCCCGGCCGGATGCCCGTGCACTGGCGGCGGCCTTCCAGACGCTGGCCCTGACGCCAGCCATGCCGCTGCTGCCTGCTCCGCCGTCTTCCGGCCGAATATCACGCCCGCTGCGGATATTGGCGTTCGGTACGCCGATCGGCGTGTTCCTGCTGATCGGGCTGGGCATCATCGTCATCGAGCACTTCCTCGGGCCGTCCCGGCAGGCAGTCCCCCCGGCGGCCGAGCCCCTGCCCACTGCACCAGCCCGGCAGCCCGCGCCCGAAATCGCGCCCCCCTCCCCACCGCCCGCGCGGCCCGCACCGCCGCTCACCGAAACCGACGCCTACCTCGCCGGCCTCGACAAGAAGGCGGTCGAACTGCGCATCAAACGCACCGAGTTGCTGCTGAAATACACGCGCCGGCACCCCGACGTGGTGCAGATCGACCGCCAGCTCGAACGCCTGCAGGCCGAACGCCGCAGATACCTGCGGCAGTTACAGCGCAAACAGGCACGCTAGCGCGCTACCAGTTGGTCTCGCGCTCGGCGGTCGCCGACACCTTGTGGATGCTGAGGTCGGCGCCGGTGAATTCCGCCTCAGGATCGAGCCGCAGGCCGACCGTCTGCTTCAGCAGGCCGTACACCACGAAACCGCCGACCACCGCCACCGCGATGCCGCCCAGCGTGCCGAGCAACTGCGCCGCGAAACTCACGCCGCCGATGCCGCCCAGCGCCTTGGCGCCGAAGATGCCGGCGGCGATCCCGCCCCATGCGCCGCACAGTCCGTGCAGCGGCCACACCCCGAGCACGTCGTCGATCTTCCAGCGGTTCTGCGTCACCATGAACATGCCGACGAACAGCGCCCCCGCGATCGCGCCGGTGGCCAGCGCCCCCAGCGGGTGCATCAGGTCGGATCCCGCGCACACCGCAACCAGGCCGGCGAGCGGACCGTTGTGGATGAAACCCGGATCGTTGCGGCCGATCACCAGCGCGGCCAGCGTGCCGCCCACCATCGCCATCAGCGAGTTCACCGCGACCAGCCCGGACACCGCCTCGATCAGCTGAGCCGACATCACGTTGAAGCCGAACCAGCCCACCGTCAGGATCCACGCGCCGAGGGCGAGGAAGGGAATGTTCGACGGCGGGTGTGCCGAGATCATGCCGTCCTTGGTGTAGCGGCCGCGCCGCGCGCCGAGCAGCAGCACCGCCGGCAACGCGACCCAGCCACCGACTGCATGCACCACAACCGAGCCGGCGAAGTCGTGAAATTTCGCGCCGGTCGTGGCGGCCAGCCAGTCCTGGAGACCGTAGTTGCCGTTCCACACGATGCCTTCGAAGAAGGGATAGACCAGCCCCACCAGCGCGAACGTGGCGGCAAGTTGCGGATTGAAGCGGGCACGCTCGGCGATGCCGCCCGAGATGATGGCCGGGATCGCCGCGGCGAAGGTCAGCAGGAAGAAGAACTTGACCAGGTCGTAGCCGTTCTTTGCCGACAGCGCCTCGGCGCCGGAGAAGAAGCTCACGCCGTAGGCGATGCTGTAGCCGATGAAGAAATAGGCGATCGTCGACACCGAGAAATCGGTGAGGATCTTGACCAGGGCATTGACCTGGTTCTTCTTGCGCACCGTGCCGAGTTCCAGAAAGGCGAACCCGGCGTGCATGGCGAGCACCATGATCCCGCCAAGCAACACGAACAACACATCACTGCCTGATTTCAACGCTTCCATGCCCGACTCCCGATTGAATGCCGGGCGTAACAAGCAAGCATCATTCCTTCAATGCAAGTGATTGATTTTGATAGAAGTGCCTACTGGGGTACGTGTTTTCGTGCACCGTGAAGGTGCATGAAGGCGCATTGCGCACCTTTGATGGGCGTTACTTGATCTCGCGCGATTCGTGCTCGATGCGATCGAGCTCGGCGTCCATGTCGGATTCGGACATCGGCTCGTAATCCGGTGCCGTTTCCGGCACGGGCTTGGTGATCATCGCCGCGACCACGATACCGATCTCATAGAGGATCCACAGCGGCACCGCCAGCATGAACTGCGAGATGACATCGGGCGGGGTGAAGATCGCGCCGATGACGAAGGCGCCGACGATGACGTAGGGGCGGATCTCGCGCAGCTTGGCGACCGACACCATGCCCATCTTCACCAGCAGCACGACCGCGACCGGCACCTCGAAGGTGATGCCGAAGGCCATGAACAGGGTCAGCACGAAATCGAGGTACTTGCCGATGTCGGTCATCACCGCGACGCCTTCCGGCGCGACGCCGACGATGAAGCCGAACACCACCGGAAACACCAGGAAATAGGCGAAGGCCATCCCCAGCAGGAACAGGATCACGCTTGCCACCACCAGCGGCACGCCGAGGCGCTTTTCATGCTGGTAGAGCCCCGGCGCGACGAAGGCCCAGGCCTGGTAGAACACCCACGGCAGCGCCAGCAGGAAGGCGGCCATCATCGTCACCTTGACCGGCACGAAGAACGGCGTGGTGACTTCGGTCGCGATCATCTGCCCGCCCTTGGGCAGCGCCGCCAGCAGCGGCTTGGCCAGCAGCGCATACAGGTCCTGCGCCCACGGGAACAGGCAGACGAAGATGATGACGACCGCCAGCACCGCGCGCAGCAGGCGGTCGCGCATCTCGATCAGGTGCGAGATGAAGCTTTCCTCGCCGGTGCTCATGCGGTCTTCCCGTCCGGCGGCGGGGTCTCCAGCAGGGTATGGGGATTCTGGTCGGGCTCGTCCAGCGGCAGGCTCTGCTGCGGCGAGGGCAATGCGGGCTCCGCCGCCTTCGCCGCGGGCTCCTTCGCCGCAGCCGTCTGCATGGCAGGCTCGGTCACCGGACGCTCGCCCTCGGTCGCCGCCATCGCCGTCACCACCTTGCCGACGTGATCGGCCTCGTTCTTCAGGTAGTCGTCGACCACCGTCGCCTGCTGCTGCACGTCGGATGCCATCGACTCGACCGACTCGCGGAAGCTCTGGCCAGCGCGGCGCATCTCGTCGAGCTGCATTTCGCGGCTGATGTCGGAGCGCACCGTCGACACGTAGCGCTGCAGCCGCCCGTACAGGTGCCCGGCCGTGCGCGCCACCTTGGGCAGACGCTCGGGGCCGATGACGATCAGCGCCACCACGCCGATGACGATGAGTTCGGTGAAGCCGATGTCGAACATTTGGGGGCCAGGATCTAGGGGCTAGGATCTAGGGGCTAGGAACCGAAAGGAAACCGCGCGTAGCACGACTTCCCCTAGTCCCTAAACCCTAGCCCCTAACCCCTCAATCTCAAGAGTTCTGCTTGTCCTTGACCTCGGCGTCGATGGTGCGCCCCTTGTCGCCTTCGGCGATCTTGGGTGCATCCTCCTTCATGCCTTCCTTGAAACCCTTGACCGCGCCGCCGAGGTCGCTGCCGATGTTGCGCAGCTTCTTGGTGCCGAAAATCAGCAGCACGACGACCAGAACGATCAGCCAGTGCCAGATGCTGAAGCTACCCATGCGATGTCTCCTTTTGCCTTAAGTGCGCTTGACGGGATCACCCCCGCCGAACACATGAACGTGAATGTGGAACACTTCCTGGCCGCCGCCGCGTCCGGTGTTGATCAGGGTTTTGAACCCGCTGTCGAGTCCCTGTTCCTTGGCCAGGCGCGGTGCCAGCAGCAGCATCTTGCCGAGCAGCTTTTCGTGCGCTTGCGTGCAGTCGGCGAGCGAGGCGACGTGCAGCTTCGGGATGATCAGGAAATGCACGCGCGCGAACGGGTGGATATCGTGGAACGCCAGTACCTCGTCGTCCTCGTAGATCCTGGCCGACGGAATCTCGCCCGCGACGATCTTGCAGAAAATGCAGTCACTCATGTCGGTTCGCCTTCTCGACCAGGCCGGACAGGCCTTCGCGGCGCGCCAGCTCGTTCAGCACGTCGGCCGGACTCAAGCCCTTGTGCGCCAGCAGTACGCAGGTATGAAACCACAAATCGGCGATCTCGTAGATGATCTTTTCGGGCTGGTCGTCCTTCGCCGCCATCACGGTCTCGGTCGCCTCCTCTCCGATCTTCTTCAGGATCGCGTCGGTGCCCTTGGCGTAGAGCTTCGCCACGTAGGAGCTGTCGGGCGAGGCCTGCTTGCGCGCTTCCAGCGTCTCGGCGAGGCGGTCGAGGATGTCGCTCATTGGTAGATCTCGTCGGGGTTCTTCAGCACGGGCGCAGTCGTCACCCACTGCCCGCTGCCTTGATCATCCTTGGCAAGCTTCTGGAAAAAGCACGAGCGGCGCCCGGTGTGGCAGGCGATGCCGCCGACCTGCTCGATCTTCAAGAGCACCACGTCGTTGTCGCAGTCGAGGCGGATTTCGCTGACGTTCTGGAAATGACCGGATTCCTCGCCCTTGCGCCACAGTTTGTTGCGCGAACGCGAGAAATACACGCCACGCATCGTGCGCGCGGTTTCCTCCAGCGCTTCACGGTTCATCCAGGCGACCATCAGGATTTCGCCCGAGGCGGCATCCTGAGCAATCGCCGGCACGAGCCCGCTGGCGTCCCACTTCACGGCGTCGAGCCAGTCGCTCACAGGCGCACCTCGATGCCGTGCTGCTTCATGTACTTCTTCGCCTCGTCGATGCCGTATTCGCCAAAGTGGAAAATGCTCGCCGCCAGCACCGCGTCGGCGCGGCCCTCGCGCACGCCGTCGACCAGATGCTGCAGGGTGCCGACGCCGCCGCTGGCGATGATGGGGATGTCGACTGCGTCCGAGATCGCGCGCGTGAGTTCGAGGTCGAAGCCGCTCTTGGTGCCGTCGCGGTCCATCGAGGTCAGCAGCAGCTCGCCCGCGCCCAGGCTTTCCATCTTCTTCGCCCACTCGATCGCGTCGAGGCCGGTCGCGGTGCGCCCGCCATGGGTGAACACCTCCCAGTGGTCGCCCACACGCTTGGCATCGATCGCCACCACGATGCACTGGCTGCCGTAGCGGTCAGAAGCATCCTTCACCAGTTGCGGATTGGTGACCGCCGAGGTGTTGATGCTGACCTTGTCGGCACCGGCGTTGAGCAGGCGCTGCACGTCGCCGACCACACGCACGCCGCCGCCGACCGTCAGCGGGATGAAGACCTCGGAGGCGACGGCTTCGATGATGTGCAGGATCAGGTCGCGGTTGTCGGACGACGCCGTGATGTCGAGAAAGGTCAGCTCGTCGGCGCCGGCCTCGTTGTAGCGGCGGGCGATCTCGACCGGGTCGCCGGCGTCCTTCAGTTCGACGAAATTGACGCCCTTGACCACGCGGCCGTTGGTGACGTCGAGGCAGGGGATGATGCGTTTCGCGAGCATGGCCGCCTTCAGTTCAGATCAGACGCCGAACACGCCGCCGGCAAGCTCGTCGGCGAGCTTCTGCGCCGCGGCGAAGTCGAGCGTGCCCTGGTAGATGGCGCGGCCGGTGATCGCGCCGATGATGCCGTCCTTGGCGACAGTCGATAGCGCGCGCACGTCGTCGAGGTTGGTGACGCCACCGCTGGCGATGACCGGGATCGACAGTGCCTGCGCCAGCTTTTGCGTGGCCTCGATGTTGACGCCGGTGAGCATGCCATCGCGGCCGATGTCGGTGTAGATGACGGCCTCGACGCCGTAGCCCTCGAAGCGCTTGGCGAGGTCGATGACGTCGTGGCCGGTGAGCTTGGACCAGCCCTCGACCGCAACCTTGCCGTCCTTGGCGTCGAGCCCGACCATCACGTGGCCGGGAAAGGCGTCGCAGGCTTCGTGCAGGAAGCCGGGATTCTTCACCGCGGCGGTGCCGATGATGACGTAGCGCACGCCGTCGTCGAGATAGCGCTCGATGGTGGCGAGATCGCGGATGCCGCCACCGAGCTGCACCGGCATCTCGTCGCCCACGGCGTCGACGATGGAACGGATCGCCGCGTCGTTGACCGGCTTGCCGGCGAAGGCGCCGTTGAGATCGACCAGATGCAGGCGCCGTGCGCCCTGTTCCTTCCAGTGGCGGGCGGTGGCGGCCGGGTCCTCGGAGAACACGGTGGCACGGTCCATTTCGCCCTGTTCCAGGCGCACGCAGTGGCCGTCTTTGAGGTCGATAGCAGGAATGATCAGCATGGTCGTACGAAAGAAGGATTAGGCGCAGGCAGCGCCGGACATGTCGCAGGCGGAGGCATGCTCGCCCGGATTCCAGGTGACGAAGTTGCCGAGCAGTGCAAGGCCCGCATTCTGGCTCTTTTCCGGATGGAACTGGACGGCGAAGATGTTCCCCGACGCCACCGCACAGGTGAACGGGAACGGGTAGTGCGAGAAGCCGGCGATCACGTCGGGGGTGGTCGGCTGCACGAAGTAACTGTGGACGAAATAGAAACGCTCGCCCTCTTCGATCCCCACCCAGAGCGGGTGCGGCATCGCCTGGTGGACGTTGTTCCAGCCCATATGCGGCACCTTGAGCTTGTCACCCTTGATGTCGTGCATCGCCTCGTGCGGAAAACGCTGCACCGTGCCGGGCAGGATGCCGAGGCAGGCGGTGTCGCCTTCTTCGCTGTGCTCGAACAGCACCTGCATGCCCATGCAGATGCCGAGGAAGGGCTTGCTCTGCGCAGCCTCGATAATGACCTGGCGCAGGCCGCGCGCGTCGATCTCGCGCATGCAGTCGCGCGCCGCGCCCTGCCCCGGAAACACCACGCGGCCGGCCGCGGCGATCACGGCCGGGTCGGAAGTGACGACCACGCTGGCCGACGGCGCGACGTGCTCGATGGCCTTGGACACCGAGCGCAGGTTGCCCATGCCGTAGTCGATCACGGCGATATCGACGCTCACAGGCAGCCTTTCGTCGACGGCATCACGTCACCCATGCGCGGGTCCGTTTCCACCGCCATGCGCAACGCACGACCGAAGGCCTTGAAGATGGTCTCGGCCTGATGGTGGGCATTGATGCCGCGCAGGTTATCGATGTGCAGCGTCACCGCGGCGTGGTTGACGAAGCCGCGGAAGAATTCGAGGAACAGGTCGACGTCGAACTCGCCGATGCGCGCGCGGGTGTAGTCGACGTGATACTCCAGCCCGGGGCGTCCCGAGAGGTCGATCACCACGCGCGACAGCGCCTCGTCGAGCGGCACGTAGGCGTGGCCGTAGCGGCGGATGCCCTTCTTGTCGCCGAGCGCCTGCGCGAAGGCCTGGCCGAGCGTGATCCCCGTGTCCTCGACCGTGTGGTGGGCATCGATGTGCAGGTCGCCGCGGGCCTCAATGTCGAGGTCGATCAGGCCATGGCGCGCGATCTGGTCGAGCATGTGGTCGAGGAAGGGCACGCCGGTGGCGAGCTTGGCCACCCCCGTGCCGTCGAGGTTGAGGCTGACCGTGATCTGGGTTTCGAGGGTGTTGCGGCTGACTTGTGCGGTGCGCATGGCGTCGGAATGTAAGACTTTAAAGGGATTCTAGCAGGCCACACCCGATTTCAGCACAGCGCTTTCAAGGCAGCGACGAGCGCGTCGCACTGCGCGTCGGTGCCGACCGTGATGCGCAGGAAGGGCGCAATGCGGGTCGGATTCCTGAAATGCCGCACGATGATGCTGCGTTCACGCAAGCGCGCGGCCAGCGCAGCGCCGTCGTGCACCGGATGGCGCGCGAAGATGAAGTTGGCAGCCGAGGGCAGCACCTCGAAGCCGAGCGCTTCCATTTCATTCACCAGCCGGGTGCGCGTCGCCACGACTTTCGCACAGATCGACTCGAAATACGCGCGGTCTTCCATCGACGCCAGCGCACCGGCCTGGGCGAAGCGGTCGAGCGGGTAGGAATTGAAACTGTCCTTGACCCGGTTGAGCGCTTCGATCAGATGCGGCTGGCCGATGGCGTAGCCGACGCGCAGACCGGCGAGCGCGTGCGACTTCGACAGCGTGCGCGTCACCAGCAGTTGCGGATGGCGCGCCACCAGCGCCACCGCCGACTCGCCGCCGAAATCGATGTAGGCCTCGTCGATCACCACCACCGAGTCCGGATTGCCGGCGAGCAGGCGCTCGATCTCGCCCAGCGCCAGGAGGCGCCCGGTCGGCGCGTTGGGGTTGGGGAAAATGATGCCGCCGTTGGGCACCAGGTAGTCGTCGACGCGGATCTCGAAGGCTTCGGTGAGCGGGACCGCACGATGACCGATCTCGTACAGCCCGCAGTAGACCGGATAGAAGCTGTAGGTGATGTCGGGAAACAGGATCGGCCGGTCGTGCTTCAGCAGCGCCATGAAGGCGTGCGCCAGCACTTCGTCGGAGCCGTTGCCGACGAAGACCTGCTCGGCATTCACGCCGTGATAGGCCGCGATCCCGGCACGCAGCTTGTCCGAATTGGGATCGGGATACAGGCGCAGCGTGTCGGCGGCTTCGGCGCGCACGGCGTCGAGCACCTTCGGGCTGGGCCCGTAGGGATTCTCGTTGGTGTTGAGCTTGACCAGGTTGGCCAGCTTCGGCTGCTCGCCCGGCACGTAGGGCGTCAGGCCGTGGACCACGGCGCTCCAGTATCGGCTCATGCGCAGCGGCTCACTTGTGCGTCAGGCGGTATTCGGCCGAGCGCGCGTGCGCCTGCAGGCCTTCGCCGTAGGCGAGCGTGGCGGCGATCTGCCCCAGCGTCTGGGCGCCGGCCTGCGACACGTGGATCAGACTGCTGCGCTTCTGGAAATCGTAGACACCCAGCGGCGACGAGAAGCGCGCGGTGCGCGAGGTCGGCAGCACGTGGTTCGGGCCCGCGCAATAATCGCCGAGCGCCTCGCAGGTGTTCTTGCCCATGAAGATCGCGCCGGCGTGGCGCAGCTTCGGCAGCAGCGCGTCAGGGTCGGCCACCGACAGTTCGAGGTGCTCCGGCGCGATGGTGTTGGAAATCGCTGCGGCATCGTCGAGGTCGCGCGTCTTGATGAGCGCGCCGCGGTGGGTGAGCGAGGTGCGGATCACCTCGCTGCGCGGCATCTCGGCGATCAGCCTGTCGATCGCCGCGGCCACTGCATCGAGATAGGCCGCATCGGGCGACAGCAGGATCGACTGCGCCAGTTCGTCGTGCTCGGCCTGCGAGAACAGGTCCATCGCCACCCATTCCGGCGGCGTCGTGCCGTCGGCGATGACGAGAATTTCGGACGGCCCGGCGATCATGTCGATGCCGACAGTGCCGAACACGCGGCGCTTGGCCGCCGCCACGTAGGCGTTGCCGGGTCCGACGATCTTGTCGACCTGCGGCACGGTTGCGGTGCCGTAGGCGAGCGCAGCGACCGCCTGCGCGCCGCCGAGGGTGAACACGCGGTCGACGCCGGCGATCGCCGCGGCCGCGAGCACCAGTTGATTCTTTTCCCCGCCCGGAGTCGGCACCACCATGATGAGTTCGCCGACGCCGGCGACCTTGGCCGGGATCGCGTTCATCAGCACCGACGACGGGTACGCCGCCTTGCCGCCCGGCACGTAGAGGCCGACGCGGTCGAGCGGGGTGACTTTCTGCCCCAGCACGGTGCCGTCGTCCTCGGTATAGGTCCACGAGCCCTGCACCTGCTTCTCGTGATAGCGGCGCACGCGCTCGGCGGCGGCTTCCAGCGCGGCACGGGTGTCGGCCGGCAGGGTGTCGAGCGCGGCCCGGAGCTCGGCGGCACCGAGTTCCAGGCTGGCGAGCGAGACGGCCGGCAGCCGGTCGAAGCGTTCGGTGTACTCGAGCACCGCGGCGTCGCCGCGCGTCTTCACGTCGTGCAGGATGGCGGCGACCGTCTGCTCGATGGAAGCATCGGTGGCGTCGTCGAACTGCAGCAAACGGGCAAGGCGCGCCTGAAAATCAGGCTGCGCGCTATCGAGGCGGGTGAGCGTAACCACGGGATACCTGCTTCACAAGGAATGGGACCAGAAGACAGTCCGGATTGTACCGACTTTTGACGTTTTTCCGTGCCTGTTCGGGGGGTTCCGCATGATTTTCATACCCATTCCGGATATTAGACAAAGTCCAGATTGATGATTATCATAAAGCGCATGCACTACACGCGCGACAACATGGCCAGCCTGCTGCGTGGCCACGACATCAATCCGACCCACCAGCGGATCGAGATTGCGCACGCGCTGTTTTCGCGCCAGGAGCACCTGTCGGCCGACCAGGTGATGGCAATCGTCAACACCCGCCACTCCGAGACCTCCAAGGCCACGGTCTACAACACCCTCCGGCTGTTCCTCGAAAAAGGCCTGGTGCGCGAGGTGATCGTCGACCCCAGCAAGGTGTTCTTCGACCCCAACACCAGCCCGCACCACCATCTCTACGAAGTCGATACCGGCCACCTGTCCGACATCGACGCGTCTCACGTGCAGATTTCCGGCCTGCCACCGCTGCCGGACGGCATGGTGACCGAGGGCATCGACCTCATCGTCCGCGTTCGCCGCAAGACGTAATGTCCTTCCGCCCGTCGATGAAACGGGTCCACATCGCCCCCACCCTGCTCGACGCCCAGCTCGCGGCCGACGCGCTGGCCAGCCTCGGCATATCCAACCACATCTTCAACGCCAATGCCGCCGGCGCGCTCGGCGAGGTGCCGTTCATGCAGGCGCAGCCTGAAGTCTGGATCGATGACGACGCGCAGGAAGCCCGCGCACGCGACGCCCTGGCCTGCCTGTCGCAGGTGCCGACGCACGGCGAGAAGCCCTGCCCGCATTGCGGCGAGACGAATCCGGCGAATTTCCTGAGCTGCTGGCAGTGCGGCGGCGCACTGGCCGATTAGGACTGCTCGTCCGGGCGCTTGGCTTCCAGGTGCAGCTGGTAGTGGCGCGCAAATATCCGTTCCAGCTCGTCGATCGCCTCGGGCGCGGGCACGCCATGGATCAGGTGGCGCGTCATCTGCGCCGAAGCCTCATGGAAGATGTGATTGCGTTCCAGCATGGGATAGGTCTGCATCAGGCGCTGGATCGCCTTGACGACGTTTTCCTGCCCGGGCCGCGGGATCGGCAGCGGCTCGGCGGGCGGCGCGGCAGCGGTTTCGGCGCCCTCCTTGCCGGCGAGGAATTCGGCGTAGTCGAGCAAGGCCTGCTGGCGGGTTTCCGAGAGCGCCCGGAAGATCGACAGCAGACGCTTGCTGTCGCGCATCAGCGGCCGCGCCCCTTGGGGCGCTTCAGCGGGACGACGTCCATGTTGCACTGCTGGAACTTGTTCTCGACGAAGCTGATGAAGGCGTCGAGCAGCTTGCTGCGGAACTTTTCCGGTGCGTAGACCATGGACAGTTCGCGGGTCAGCCGCGGCGTCAGCGGTACCGCGACCAGCGTCCCAAGCTGCACTTCCTTGGTGACGGTGGACGCCGACATGATCGCCACGCCGAGGCCCGCCTCGACCGCGCCCTTGATCGCCTCGCGACTGCCGAGTTCCATCTCGATATGGAGGTCGTCGGGATTGACGCCGTTGTGCTTGAAGAAGTCGTCGACCACCTCGCGCGTGCCCGAGCCGTGCTCGCGCGACACGTAGGGCTGCTCGACGATGTCGCGCGCAGTGACGCTGCCACGCGAGGCGAGCGCATGATGAGGCGAGCAGATCATCACCAGTTCGTCCTCGCAGCAGGCCAGCGTGGTCAGGTTGGAATTGTGCGACGGCGCCTCGATCAGGCCGACGTCGAGCGAATGGTCGGCCACCTTGGCGGCGACGGTTTCGGAGTTGGCCACGGTGAGGCGTGCCTGCACCTGCGGGAAGCGTTCCTTGAATTCGCCGAGGATGCGCGGCAGCTGGTATTCGGCGATGGTGGTCGAGGCACCGATCATCAGCGGACCGGTGACCTGGCCGGTGAGTTCGCCCACCCGCGCTTCCATTTCGCCGGTCAGCGCCAGGATGCGCTCGGCATAGCCCAGCACCAGGTCACCCGCCGGGGTCAGCGAAATCTTGCCGTGGCTGCGTTCGAACAGACGCGTGTTGAAATGCTCTTCCAGCTGCTTGACCTGAAAGGTCACCGCCGGCTGCGTCATGTAGAGGATATCGGCGGCTTTGGTGAAGCTGAGCTGCTTGGCGACGGTGTAGAATACTTGAAGTCTGCGGTCGGCCATTAATACCCGCCCCTGGGTCAGAAAAGATTTTTATTCAACCACAAACCCGCCCGTGTTGAAACCATCCCGTCACCAGAATGCTGTAATACCTGGGCTTTTCCGCGCGTCCTGCGGCCGTGCCGGCGGCGTGCCGCGCCGAACCTGATCCGGGCCGCTCCCTTGAACCGCGCGTTCTACACCATCCTGCTGGCGCAGTTCCTGTCCGCGTTGGCCGACAACGCGCTGCTGTTCGCCGCCATCGGTCTGCTGGTGTTCTTCTCCGCGCCGGAATGGTTTTCGCCGCTGTTGCAGACCGTCTTCGTCATCGCCTACATCGTGCTCGCGCCGCTGGTCGGGCCGTTCGCCGACGCACTGCCGAAGGGACGCGTGATGCTGATCGCCAACACCGTCAAGTTCGGCGGCTGCCTCATCATGCTGGCCGGGATGCATCCGCTGCTGGCCTACGCCATCGTCGGCATCGGCGCCGCCATGTACTCGCCGGCCAAGTACGGCATCCTCACCGAGCTGCTGCCGCCGGAAAAACTCGTCGCCGCCAACAGCTGGATGGAGGGCACCACCGTCGCCGCCATCGTGCTCGGCGCGATCATCGGCGGCGCGCTGATCAATCCGCAACTGGCCGAGGGCATCCTCGTCAGCCTCGGCATAGACGGGGCCCTGATCGCACCCAAGTTCGCCATCGTCGCCATCACCACCCTCTATCTCGCCGCAGCCATCGCCAACCTGTTCATTCCGCGCCTGCCGATCGACCACGCACTGCCGAGCAAGTCGCCGCTGTTCATCCTGCACGACTTCTGGCACAGCTTCGTGCTGCTGTGGCGCGACCCGCTGGGGCAGGTATCGCTCGCCGTGACCACGCTGTTCTGGGGCGTCGGTGCCACCCTGCGCCTGTTGATCATCGCGTGGGCCGCGCTCAACCTGAAATACGGTCTCGATCAGGCCACCCAGCTGACTGCCGCCACTGCGCTCGGTATCGCCATCGGCTCGCTGCTGGCCGGTCGGTTCATCCGCCTGCACAGTGCCATCCGCGTGCTGCCCGCCGGTATCGTCCTCGGCTTCGTGCCGATCGCGCTGATCTGGGTGGAAAGCCTGTTCCCGGCGCTGCTGCTGTTACTGCTGGCGGGTATCCTGGCGGGCTATTTCGTGGTGCCGATGAATGCCCTGCTGCAGCACCGCGGCCACCTGCTGATGGGCGCCGGCCACTCGATCGCGCAGCAAAACTTCAACGAGAACATCAGCATCCTGCTGCTGACCGGCGCCTACGCCCTGATGGTGCGCGCCGACTGGCACATCCACACCATCATCTGGGTGTTCGGGCTGTTCATCAGCAGCGTGATGACCCTGGTGTGGCTGCGCCACCGCCACGACGTGGTGCACTGAATCAGTCAGGCAGCGCAGCGGGACGGCCGATGTGGAACCCCTGGGCGTGCGAGAAACCGAGCACGGTCACGCGTTGCAGCAGCGCCTCCGACTCGATCCCTTCGGCCACCAGCCGGTAGCCTGCGTCCTTGATCATGCGCGCCAGGTCCTCGACGAAGACAGCCTGGCGCCCGCTTTCCTCCAGGCTGCGCACCATCGAGATGTCGAACTTCACCAGATCCACCGGCATGCTCGCCAGATAGCGCAGCGAGGAATAACCGCTGCCGAAATCGTCGAGCGCGATGGTGAAGCCCTCCTTGCGCAGCCGGTTGAGGTTGGCCGAGGCCTGGGCGATCTGCGTGATGAGCGAGGTTTCCGTCACCTCCAGCACCAGCTTGTAGACTGACAGCTGAGGCGCGTATTCCATCAGCTTGTCGTTGACGCGGGCATTGACGATGCCCGGGCCGGACACGTTGAGCGACACGCCCGCCCCGGCCGGAATGCGGCCTGCCTCCAGATCGCGCCGCACCCGCTCCAGCACGGCAAGATCGAACTCGGACTCCAGGCCGCGCAGTTCGACCACCGGGAAGATGCTGCCCGGCATGATCAGGCCGTGTTCACCGCGAATGCGCACCAGCGCCTCGTAGTACTCGATGCGTGAGGTCTGCAGCGACAGCACGGGCTGGTAGTGCATTTCCAGCCGCCCCGGATCGGCCATCGCCTCGTAGACCGCGCTGGTCTCGGCGTTCGACACCAAGGCTTCCTGACCGGCGCCCATGTCCGGCGTATACACCGCGATCTTGCCCTGCCCCGGCCGCTTGGCGTAGTACATCGCGAGATCGGCCTGGCGATGCAGCAGCTTCAGCGCCTCGTCGTCGGCGTCGTCCAGATGCGCGATGCCGACGCTGATGCGGACCGGTTCCTTGACCCCGTACACCGAAAAATCGTGGCGCAGCACATGCTCGACACAGCGTTCCGCCACCTGGCGGGCGTGCTCGATGTCGGTCGCGAACAGCACGGTGGCGAATTCGTCGCCGCCGAGCCGATAGAGGCGGTCGCCGGTCCGGAGCGCGCTGTGCAGGGATTGCGCCAGCCCCTGCAGCACCTGGTCGCCGGCCTGATGGCCGTAGGTGTCGTTGATCGCCTTGAAGTGATCGCAGTCGAACAGCAGGAACGCCACCTCCGCACGGGTGCCATGCTGCGCGCGGCGCCCCGCGTTCCAGTCGTCGTCGAAGGCGCGGCGATTGAAGATGCCGGTCAGCGGATCACGGTGCGCCAGCGTCCACAGTTCCTGGTTCTTGTCTTCGAGACTGACGTGCATGTCGTCCAGCTGCTGCTGGTAGTCGTTGAGCGACTGGCGCACTTTCTCGAGTTCGGCCACCGCCAGTACGCCGCGGTAGGACTCGCCGAGCAGTTCGCCATGACCGCGCCCCATCGCCTCGATATGGTCGGACAGGCGCCGTAGCGGCTTGGTGACGACGGACAGCAGCGACAGGTAGCCGATCAGCGAAATGACGGCGATGACGGCGCCGATGTCGTAGAACGAGCGGGCGACGAGACCCGAAAGGGCGCGCGTTTCCGGGTTGGGCACGGTGCGGAACTGCAGCGACGGGACCACCTCCTGCAGCGGAATGCGTTCGCCTTCCCGAGCGCCCACCCGGACGCTCTGCAGATCCAGGTAGCGGAACTTGCGCAGCTGCGCGATATGCCGCAGCAGGTCGAATTTGAAACCCGCGTAGCCGATGAGGTGGGTACGCGCCGCATCCTGGTAGAAGGGATAGAAGAAATACAGGTGATCGTGCCCGTATTCATGCCCCAGGAAAGGCCGGATGTTCTGCGGGTCGATCTGCCCCGGCATGACGGCTTCCCCTTCGCTGGCCGCCGGCAGCTTGCGTCCCGCCGAATCGTAGAGATCGACCGCGTCGAGCGTATCGGGCAGCACGCCTGCAGCAAGCGCGCGTGTATTGCGCCAATAGGCATAGTAGGTCGGCGTTTCCAGTTGCTGCCTTGCCTCGTCCCACCGCATCAGCGACTCGGCGGCATCCTCGGCCTCGCGGTTGAGCTGCTCGATCATTTCGCTCAGTTCCTGGCGCGCGAGCCGCTCGTCGGATTGTGCGATCTGTTCCTTGAGCCGGGCGACATCGTGGAAGACGAAGGCGGCCAGCACACCCAGCGCCGTCACCAGCACGCAGAACAGCAGCAGCGCATAGTGGGCGATCGGCCGCGGTGAACGCGCCATCCGCAGGACGGGGTTCAGCATGTTCAACGGCCCGCCATGGCCTCCAGTACGGCTTCCTGCAGATCGAATTCGTACTGGTTGTCGAAGAAATGCGTGGCCCCCGGGATCACGCGCACGTCGATGCCGCGCGCCTTCAGCGTGGCCACCCAGTCCGGGCCCATGCGGTCGTCCTTGCCCCCCATGATGGCCAGGGCCGGTGCCGGAGCGCCGGCCAGGTCTGCGAGGATGCTCTGCCGGCTGAGATTCAGATAGGACAGCAAAGCCGCCGGCGGGCCGACGTACTTCCTGCAATGGCCGAATTCGACTTCAGCCAGGGTCTGGTCGTTGCGCGCAACACGCGCCTTCAGCGCATTCGCCAGCTGGGCGCGCTGCTGCGCATCCTGCTTCAGCTCGACATCGGTCAGGCTGATCATCAACAGCTTCTTCACCGTGGGCGACGGCGTCCGGCTCATATACGCCAGCAACTGCAGGTTGCCGAAACTGTGGCCGATCAGGACGATGCGCGCGTGCCCCTTGCGCATCAGCCACTTTACCCAGAACGCCACTTCAGCCACATCCTCGTCCAGCGTATGCAGGTGCAGGGCCTCGCAGGGCAGGCTGCGGTTGCGCCGCGAAATGCCGAGCGAAAGCGTCGGCGCCACCACCGTATATCCGGCAGTGGACAGGGCGTCCTTGGTGCTGTCCACCGTCGGGAAGGTATGGGTCTGCAGGAACCCGTGCAGGATCAGGACCGCAGGCTGGCCACGCCTGCCCGCATGGAACTCGGCGGTGGCCATCTTGCCGGACGGCAGCCTGGCCTCGATCACGCCGCCATGGCCCGCCTGCGCGGTGAAGGAAACCATCGTCCAGGGCAGGACGAGCAAGAGAAGGGCAAGGATACGGTTCACGGTGGCTGTGGGGATGGCGATTTTGGGGCTCATCGGGATGAATCGGCCGCAGGAGCGGATCCCGCATGACACATCCCTACCACACCGGTTCGCCCGCCTGGCGAACCGTTTGCGGAGCGCGCCGGGTCAGTTCGGCGCTGCGCCGGTGCCGTTCTGCGATTTCACCACCGTCATCGCGCCGGCGATCAGCGAGCTGAGATCGGCCATGTTGGACGGCACGATCAGGGTGTTGCCGGTCTTGGCCAGCCCCGAGAAGGCCTCGACGTATTTTTCCGCGACCTTCAGATTCACCGCCTGCATCCCGCCCGGTTTCTCGATCGCCATCGCCACGCGGGCGATCGCCTCGGCGTTGGCGATGGCGATCGCCTTGATCGCCTCGGCCTCGCCCAGCGCGACGTTGATCGCAGCCTGCTTGTCGCCCTCGGACTGCTGGATCGCAGCCTCGCGCTCGCCGGTGGCGAGGTTGATCTGCTCCTGCATGCGGCCTTCGGACGAGGCGATCAGCGCGCGCTTCTCGCGCTCGGCGGTGATCTGGCGCTGCATGGCGTGCAGGATTTCCTTCGGCGGCGTCAGGTCCTTGATCTCGTAGCGCAGCACCTTGACGCCCCAGTTGGTCGAGGCCTCGTTCAGCGCCATCACCACGCCGCGGTTGATTTCCTCGCGCTCCTCGAAGGTACGGTCAAGTTCCATGCGGCCGATCAGCGAGCGCAGCGTGGTCTGCGCCAGTTGCGACACCGCCGAGATGTAGTCGCTCGAGCCGTACGACGCCATCTTGGGGTCGGTGACCTGGAAGTACAGGATGCCGTCGACCGCAAGCTGGGTGTTGTCGCGGGTGATGCAGACCTGGCTCGGCACGTCGAGCGGGATCTCCTTCAGCGAATGCTTGTAGGCGACGGCGTCGATGAACGGAATGACCAGATTGAGGCCGGGACCGAGCACGGCGTGAAACTTGCCGAGGCGCTCGACCACCCAGGCGTTCTGCTGCGGCACCACGCGGATGCCCTTGGCGACGACGATGGCGATGACGATGAGTACGACCAGCGCGACGATATCCATGTATTTCTCTCCCCTTGATTGTTGTCTCAGTTGCCCAGCACCAGCGTATTGCCGCGTACCGCGCGAATCACCAGCGGGCGGGCGGGATCGACGGCCTCCGACCCCGCCTCGGCATCCCACAGTGCGCCGCGGTACCGGACCTGGCCGCGCGTGCCTTGCCACGACTCGACCTGCACGGTCTGACCGATGTCCATGTCCTGCACCGACGTCTCCGGATGCGCCGTACTGCGCTTCCAGTGGCGCAGCGCCAGCGTGCCCAGCGCGGCGATCACGCCCGCCGTGAGCAGCTGCACCACGAAGCCTGCACCCAGCCATGCAGCCACTCCGGCCGCTGCGGCTGCGATGCCGTACACCAGCAGATAGAAGGTGCCGCTGGTGAGTTCCACCCCCACCAGCACCGCCGCCAGAATCCACCACCACACGTATGCCTGCATCTTATCTCCCCAGGATCAGCGGCCGGTTGGCCAGCTCGTCGGGATTATGGCCGGACGGCGGAAAATTCGCAGCCAGCAGCGCGCTGACGCGCGCGATTCCGGCCAATGCTCCGTGCTCGAAATCACCCTGACGGAACGCCGCCTCCATCGTCTGCGCCACCGCATCCCAGTCGCCTTGCCCGACCCGTTCGGCGATCCCGCGGTCGGCGACGATCTCGATGTCGCGGTCGGCCAGCAGCAGGTAGATCAGTACCCCGCTGTTGTGTTCGGTATCCCACACGCGCAGGTTCGAGAACACCTCGACCGCGCGTTCGCGGCCACTCGCGCCGCGCCAGGCCAGGATGGCGGGCAGGCTGTTCTCGACGACGAAACGGATCTCGCCGCCGTGGCTCGTCTCGGATTCACGGATCGCCGCCTCGATCGCGTCGAGCGTGGCCTGCGGGAACGCGCGCTTCCATGCACGCGGCGGCATGAACAGGTGCCTGAGGTAACGCCCGATGTTCACCATGAGCCCGATGCGCCTCCGCCGCCGAATCCACCGCCGCCTCCCCCCCACGAGCCGCCGCCGAATCCGCCCCCCCCGCCCCACGAACCGCCGCCGCTCGACCAGCCGCCGCCGTGGCGGAACCCGCCGGCGACGCCGGCGAACACGAACACGACGATGAAGAACAGGAGCGGCGTAAGCCCCAGCAGCAGCGCACCGACGGCGCCGCTGCCCAGCGCAGCGATGCCGCCCGCCGCCGGCCGGCTCATCAGCAGCGCAAGCAGCCAACCCGCGACCAGCCCCCCAACGATCAGCAGGACAAACGACGCCTCGCCGGGATCATCCTGCGCAGCCTGCGGCGGCGGCAGCGCCTCGCCCTCGATCAGCCGCATCAGCTGCGTCACGCCGGCGTCGATGCCGCCATGGAAATCACCCGCCTTGAAGTGGGGCGTGATGGTTTCGGCGATCACCCGCTTGGCGATCGCATCGGGAATCGCGCCTTCGAGGCCGTAGCCGACTTCGAGTCGCAGCGTGCGATCGTTTTTCGCGACGATCAGGATCACGCCGTCGTCGACCTTCTCGCGGCCGATCTTCCACTGCTCGGCGACGCGGATGCCGAATTGTGCGATGTCCTCGGGCTGGGTGGTGGGAACGATCAGCACCGCGATCTGGCTGCCGCGCTGCGTCTCGAAGGCGGCAAGCTTGTGCTCCAGCGCGGCGGCCTGGTCGGCGGTCAGCGTGGCGGTGAGGTCGGTGACGCGGCGCGTCAGTTCCGGCACCGCCACCTGCGCCAAGGCGGCCAGCGCGCATACCGCGAGCAGCAGACCGAATCCCACAAGGAGACTCCGACTTTCTGTGGGCCGAAGCCCGCGAAAGATCGTATGCGCAAACCCCGTCCGGAGCCTGTGCGCCATCCGCGTCTCAGTAACCGTGCGAAAGGCTGCCGGAAGAGGCGCCATCGCTTGCCGGGGCTGCCGGCGCAGGGGCTGCGGGTGCCGGCGCAGGCGCCGGGACAGCGGGGGCCGGCGCACCGAAATCGACCTTGGGCGGAACGGCGATGGCCTTCTCGTTTTCCACCGTGAAGCTCGGCTTGGTCTTGAAGCCGAACAGCATCGCCGTGAGGTTGGACGGGAACGAGCGCACCGTGACGTTGTAGGTCTTCACCGCCTCGATGTAGCGGTTGCGTGCCACGGTGATGCGGTTTTCGGTGCCCTCGAGCTGCGCCTGCAGGTCGCGGAACAGGCCGTCCGCCTTGAGCTGCGGGTAGTTCTCGGCGACCAGCAGCAGGCGCGAAATCGCACCGGTGAGCTCGCCCTGCGCGGCGATGAATTTCTGGAACGCCGCCTCGTCATTGATCAGCTCAGGCGTCGCCTGGATCGCGCCGACGCGGGCGCGCGCCTCGGTCACCGAAGTCAGCACGTCCTTCTCGTGCGCCGCATAGCCCTTCACCACGTTGACCAGGTTCGGCACCAGGTCGGCGCGGCGCTGATACTGGTTCAGCACTTCGGCCCAGGTCGCCTTGATGCCCTCGTCGGTCGATTGCAGGGTGTTGTAGCCGCAGCCGGACAGCGCCAGCGCCATGAACGTCACCATCAGCCATTTCAACATGTCGCGCTCCTCCTTCAAGTGATATGCCTGGCACCGAAATCCGCCGGCGCCCCGCCGCTTCGAAGACAACCTTACCTTAAGAGTGTAACCAGCTCCGCTTCGCTGCGGCCATCTTCCAGCCACAAGCGGGCCACGCTGACCGGCAGCGTGAACCGGCGCGGCCCCGCGCTGCCGGGGTTGACGAACAACACGCCGTCCCGCGTCTCCACCTGCGGTTTATGCGAATGGCCCGACACGACCACGTTCACCCCCGCCGTGGCGGGATCGATGGCCAACTCGCCGACGATGTGCAGGACATGGATGCGCACGCCGTCGAATTCAAGTTCCGCCGTGCAGGGGATAGCCGCCGCCCAGGCGGCGCGATCGTTATTGCCGCGCACCACCGTCAGCGGCGCGATGCGCGACAGCGCATCGAGCACGCCGCGCGGCTCCCCCGTGCGCGAGCCGATGTCGCCCGCGTGGACGATATGCGCGCAGCCTTCCAGCGCCGCGATGGCTTCGGGACGCAGCAGGCCGTGCGTGTCGGCGATCAGCCCGATCAGCGTGCACGGCATGGCGGCAGGCCGCTCCCGCGGGTCAGGGCGCCACGCCCCAGGTAGCGAACAGCGGGTCGGATTCGGTGAGCTTGTCCGCGTAGCGGTCGTCCTTGGGACGCTTGAGGCCGCGCTCGACGTAGGTTTCCACTTTCTTGAATCCGGCCTGCTTGATCAGCGTGCCGACCCACGCCATCCGCTCCATCGGGTGCAGTTGCGTCCACAACTTGATGACCTTGGGCGGGAAATAGCGGTGCGACAGCGTCACCACGAACATGCCACCCGGCTTCAGCACCCGCTTCGCCTCGGCGACGATTTTGTGCGGTTGCGTCAGGTATTCGAACGACACCGTGCACACCACGGCGTCGAAGCTGGCGTCGGCAAACGGCAGCGTGGGATCGGCGTTGATATCCTTGACGATGCGCTCGGCGAGCTGAGGGTTGTCGGCCAGCTCCTCTTCGTTCAGCCCCAGACCGACCGCGGATTGCACCGTGTCCGGCAGGTGCGAGCGCCAGCCCGCCATCAGGTCGAGCACCCGCGCGTTCTCCGGCAGCACGGTGCGGTACAGCGCCTGGATGCGCCGCGCGCAGACGGCGTCGACGTGGGTGACCTTGCGGGCGAGCGCGTAGAACTCGGTGTCGGGAAACTCGTCCTCGCGGCGGAACGCATCCGGCCCTTCGAAGTCGGTCGGCGTCTGCATCTGCGTGTCCATGCCGCTCCATTCGAGCAGCTGCGTCACTTGGCCGACGGGCTCGGTCGAGATGTCGCTCTTGCCGCTGTCGATGCTGAAGATGCGGCCCTGCAGCGGATGGCTGAAATTGGCGACGAAGCTCGACTCGTTGAGCTTCGTCACGCGGAACATCGGGCCGGGCGCGTCGTCGGCGTGCAAAAGCTGCGATGGGTAGAAGCGCCCGAACTTGAGCGGCGCGATGTCGCTGCGGAACACCTCGTTCGGCACCTCGTGTTCGATCTTCGGGCCGACGTCCATCTGTGCATCGACCGGCGGCGTGTCGCCCGGCATCCAGATCACCACCTGATGGCGGCCAAGGTCGGAGAAGTAGTTGACGCGAAAGCGCAGCGCGGAATGCAGGAGTTTCATAAGTCAGTCGGCAAAAGACAAAAAATACGGTCCGCGAAGGACGCAAAGAAATGCCAAAGCCCTGAGAGGGTTTGCTTCGCGCCCTTCGCGGATGAAAAAGGTTTTCACAAACCCTGCATCGTGCGCCGCGCCAGGCACAGGTCCTCCCAGGCGCGCGCCTTGTCGGGCAGGTTGCGCAGCAGGTAGGCTGGATGGTAGGTCACGATGAGCGGGATGCCCTGGTATTGATGCACGCGGCCACGCAGGCGACTAATGGCCTCATCCGTCTGCAACAGCGTCTGCGCGGCGAAGCGGCCAGAAGCAACGATGAGCTTCGGCTGGATCAATGCGATCTGGTTCAGCAGGTACGGCATGCAAGCGGCGATCTCGTCAGGCTCCGGGTTACGGTTGCCGGGCGGGCGCGATTTGAGCACGTTGGCAATGTAGACGTTGTCGCCGCGTTTCAGGCCTATCGAGGCCAGCATGGCGTCGAGCAGCTTGCCGGCCTGGCCGACGAAGGGCTCGCCCTGCGCGTCCTCATCGGCGCCCGGCGCCTCGCCGATGACGAGCCAGTCGGCATTGCGGTCGCCGACGCCGAGCACACCCTGGGTACGCGTGCTGTGCAGCTTGCATTTGGTGCATTGCGCGACGGCGTCGGCGAGTTCGTCCCAGCCGAGCAGCGGCGCGTCACTACGCGCAGCCGGCGCCTCGGCGACTGCAGATGCGGCCTCGCGCAGCCGCCACACCGGGCCGATGCCGAGTTCCTCGAACACGTCGTCGCGGCTCAGCACGACAGGTCCTTCTTCATGATCAGCGCATCCTCGCGGCCGTCGCGCGCCGGGTAGTAGCCACGCCGCACCGCGAGGTCGACGAAGCCGCTGCTGTGGTACAGCGCGATCGCCGCGGCATTGGATGTCCGCACCTCGAGGAACAGGCTGTCTGCCTTGTGGTCGCAGGCGCGCGCCAGACAGTGCTCGAGCAGGTCGCGGCCGAGGCCGTGACGGCGCCATGACGGCGCGATGGTGAGGTTGAGCAGATGCGCTTCGCCTGCCGCGGCCATCATCACGTAGTAGCCGATGATCTCGCCCTCGGCCTCGCGCACCCACACGCTGTAGCCGGCGTCGAGCGAATCGGCGAAATTGCCGGGGCTCCACGGGTACTCGTAGCTCGCCAGTTCGATGCGGTGGATGCGTGGCAGGTCGGCCGCTTCCATCGGCCGCAGGCTGTGGCGGATCTCGAACACCGCGCTCATGCCGTCTTCCTCGCACGACGCTCGTCGACCGTCAGCGCCACCTTGTCGCGCAGGTAGATCGGTGCAGCGAGCGCTGCGTCCATGCCCTCGCCGCGCGCGAACACGGCGGCAGCAAGCGGCGCCATCGCGGCGGCGTCGGGCATCAGGCTGGCATCGATGCGCGCGAGTTGCGACGCCAGCCGTGGCCGCAGCACCTCCCCCAGCGCAGCGAAGCCGTTACCGGCACCGACCCAGCCCTCGCCCACGGGCACCTGGACCGATCCCGGCAGCGCCAGTTGCGGTTCCGATACGGTTCGCCACGCACCGCCTTCCTTTTCGTATGCCGCCCAGTAAACCTCGGCCATGCGCGCGTCCAGCACGGTGAGTACGTGATCGGCACCGGTCTGCTCGGCGATCGATTCGAGCGTGGAGACACCGGCCACCGGCAAGTCGGCACCGAAGGCCAGGCCCTGCGTCACGGCGCAGGCGATCCTGAGACCAGTGAAGGAGCCGGGGCCGGCACCGTAGGCGATGCCGTCGAGCTGGCGCAGCGTGACGCCCGACTCGCGCAGCAGGTCGTCGACCATCGGCAGCAGCAGCGAACTGTGACGCTGCTCGGCCAGCACGCGGCGCGTAAGCACGCGGCCGTCCAGCCACAGCGCAGTCGAGCACCATTCGGTGGAGGTATCGAGGACCAGGAATTTCATCTGCGCAATTTTACCGGCTGCCGCGGTAAGAGACGCGGTAAATTGCGCCGGCGTGGTCATCCGAAATGAGGAGACTGCCGTCGGGCAGCACCAGCACGTCGGCCGGGCGCCCCCACGCAGACTCGCCCCGCTGCCAGCCGCTCACGAAGGGCTCGTAGCTCACCGCGCGGCCGTCCTGCAGGTGCACCACGCTGACCCGGTAGCCGGCCTTCTCGCTCCGATTCCATGAACCGTGCTCGGCGATGAAGACGGCATTGCGGTAGCGCGCGGGAAATTGCGTTCCCGTGTAGAAGCGCATGCCCAGACTCGCCACGTGGGCGCCCAGGTTCTGCACCGGCGGCACGAATTCGGCGCAGCGACGGGTCCGCCCGAACTCGGGGTCGGCGATGCTGCCGCCGTGGCAATGCGGGTAACCGAAGTGCTGACCCAACTGGCCCAAGCGGTTCAATTCGTCGGGCGGCGCGTCGTCACCCAGCCAGTCGCGGCCATTGTCGGTGAACCACAGTTCGCGGCTCTGCGGGTGCCAGTCAAACCCCACCGTGTTGCGCACGCCGCGCGCGACGATCTCGGTCTTGCCGCTTGCCACGTCCAGCCGCGTGATCGTCGCATAGCGGTCGGGGTCGGGTTCACAGATGTTGCACGGCGCCCCCACCGGAACGTAGAGCTTTCCGTCGGGGCCGAAGGCGATGAATTTCCAGCCGTGATGCGGATCGCTCGGCCACGCCTCGCTGACGACCTCGGGCCGCGGCGGCGTGTTCAGGCGTCCTTCGATCGCGCGCAGGCGCAGGACACGGCTCACCGCCGACACGTACAGATCGCCGTCGCGGAACGCCACCCCCACCGGCATGGCGAGGCCGTCGGCGATCACCACCGGTTTGCGCGCGCCCTTGAGCGGAAGCGCGTAGACCTTGCCGGCGCGCATGCTGCCGACAAACAGCGTGTTCTTGCCAAGTGCCATCTGGCGCGCGTTGGGCACACGGGCAAAGACTTCGATGGTGAAGCCGGGCGGCAGCCTCAGGCTCGCCAGCGGCAGGTCGGATGCAGCAGCCTGGGCCAACCAGCCTGCCAACCCTGCCAGAACCAGAAGCCACCTCATTGCGCCGGGCCTCCTGACGGCTGCAGCGGAATCACGATCTCGAAGCGCACCCGCGACCATGGGTCGCGCACTTCGGCGAGCCACGTGATGCGGGCCGTCAGCGCCTGGCCACCGTCCATCAGGCGCGCCACGTCGGCATTCTCGCGACGCGGCACATAGCCGAGCTTCTGTCCGCGCCATTCAACCCGCACCGCCTTCGCGTCGTGTGGGTTGTCGGGCTCGCGTACCAGGTCGAGCGCATCGCCCACCCTGAGCTGCGGCCACAGCGACTTGCCGGCGTGATACTGGAAACCCGCCAGCGGCGAATCCTGCAGCAGAATGTGCGCGCCGGTCTCGGCGCGGAGCGGAAACGCCCACGCCCAGCACAGGAACAGCAGCGCCAGCCGATGATTCATGAGGGGGCCACGACAGGGTAGGAATCGACCATTCTACTGAGAAATTCGCGTGCAAATCCGCGCCGCGGGGAAGGTTTCGGCTTTAGTTTTTTGTTTGCTTTCGAGGTAGACAAGCGGCCTTGTGCTTGAGGTAGGATGAAGCCGTCCGCATCCCCGTCACCGTGCCCAGACCATGCCGAGAAAAAAAGCCGCTGCCCAGACCAAGCTGTTCGTCCTGGATACCAACGTCCTGATGCACGACCCCACCAGCCTGTACCGCTTCGAGGAGCACGACGTCTACGTGCCGATCGCGACGCTGGAAGAACTCGACATGCACAAGAAGGGCATGAACGAGGTGTCGCGCAACGCGCGCCAGGCCAGCCGCTTCATCGACGAGATCGTCAGCACGCTCGACAGCATCGAGGACGGCGTGCCGCTCGCGCCGCACAGCCACGACGCCGCCACCGGCAAGCTCTTCCTGCAGACCCAGGCGATCAGCGGCGACGTCCCGATGAGCCTGCCGACCTCCAAGGTCGACAACCAGATCCTCGGCGTGGTGCTGTTCCTGTCGCGCCACCATCCCAAGCGACAGGTCATCCTGGTGTCGAAGGACATCAACATGCGCATCAAGGCGCGTGCGCTAGGTCTGCCGGCCGAGGACTACTTCAACGACAAGGTGCTGGAAGACACCGACCTGCTGTACGCCGGCCTGCGCGAGCTGCCGGCCGATTTCTGGGACAGCCACGGCAAGGGTATGGAATCGTGGCAGGCCAACGGCCACACCTACTACCGCATCAAGGGGCCGCTGGTGGCAAGCATGCTGCCCAACGAATTCGTGTTCCAGGAAGGCCCTAACCCGCTCTACGCCAAGGTGCTGAAGGTCGAGGGCAAGCAGGCCGAACTCGTCACGGTGCGCGACTACACCCACCACAAGAACGCCGTGTGGGGCATCACCGCGCGCAACCGCGAGCAGAACTTCGCGCTCAACGTGCTGATGGACCCGGAGATCGACTTCGTCACCCTGCTCGGCCAGGCCGGCACCGGCAAGACCCTGCTCACGCTGGCCGCCGCGCTGGCGCAGGTGCTCGACAAGAAGCTCTACAACGAGATCATCATGACCCGCGTCACCGTGCCCGTGGGCGAGGACATCGGCTTCCTGCCCGGCACCGAGGAGGAGAAGATGACGCCGTGGATGGGCGCGCTGGAGGACAACCTCGATGTGCTGAACAAGAGCGACGACGAGGCCGGCGACTGGGGGCGCGCGGCGACGCAGGACCTGATCCGCAGCCGGATCAAGGTGAAGTCGCTCAACTTCATGCGCGGCCGCACCTTCCTCAACAAGTTCCTCATCATCGACGAGGCGCAGAATCTGACGCCGAAGCAGATGAAGACGCTGATCACCCGCGCCGGTCCCGGCACCAAGGTGGTGTGCCTCGGCAACATCTCGCAGATCGACACGCCCTACCTCACCGAGGGCAGCTCGGGCCTCACCTATGTGGTCGACCACTTCAAGGGCTGGCCGCACAACGGCCACGTCACGCTGCAGCGCGGTGAACGTTCGCGCCTGGCGGACTATGCTGCAGAAGTGTTGTAGTCCCGCACTTTCAAGGAGATTCGCCATGTCCCCCCCGGTTTCCGCACGCTGGCTGCTTCTAGCCATCGTCCTCGCCCTGCCCGCCCACGCCGTCGACTGGGGCGAAATGCTGAAGGGCGTGATCAGCAAGCCCGCGAGCCAGCCTTCGCCATCGACGGCCAGCGGCGTCGACGCTCTCTCGACGACCGAGATCAACGCCGGCCTGAAGGAAGCACTGACCCGCGGCGCCGACGCCGCAGTCGCCCAGCTCGGCCAGAAGGACGGCTTCTTCGGCAACGCGAAATTGAAGATTCCGCTGCCGCCCAGCCTGCAGAAGGCCGAAAAGGCGATGCGTCTGCTCGGCATGGGCAGGCAGGCCGACGAACTGGTGCTGTCGATGAACCGCGCCGCCGAGGCTGCGGTACCGGAAGCCAAGACCCTGCTGGTCGGCGCGGTGAAGGAGATGACGCTGGAGGACGCAAAGGGCATCCTCACCGGCGGCCAGACCTCGGCGACCGATTTCTTCCGCCGCAAGACCGAGGCGAAGCTCACCGAGCGCTTCCAGCCCATCGTCAAGGCGAGCACCGACAAGGTCGGGCTGGCGCAGCAATACAACCATTACGCCGGCATGGCCGCGCAATTCGACCTGGTCGACAAGAATCAGGCCACGGTCGAGCAGTACGTCACCCAGCAGGCGCTCGACCGCCTCTACACCCTGATCGGCGAAAAGGAAGCGGCGATCCGCGCCAATCCGCTGCAGGCCGGCAGCGATCTGCTGAAGAAGGTCTTCGGCGCGGTCAGCGGCAGGTAAAGTCGGACCGGGTCATGGCCGCTGTTATGGTCTGACCCGCCCCCATTGTGGACACCATGACCAAGATGAAACGCCTCTGCCTGCTCGCCGGCCTGCTGCTCGCCCTGCCCGTCCATGCGTGGGAAGTCGGCGAATTCCGGAACGGCATGAGCCGCACCGAGGTCGAGAAAGAGCTCCGGACCTGGAATTTCGACCGCACCCTGACGGTCGGCAGCGACGGGCTGTTCGCCTACGACCTGCCCAACAACCCGGCCGGCCGCCGCTTCCTGTTCACCTTCTGCAACGACAAGCTGGTGGCGTTCGAACAGGAAATCGAGCCGGCCTTCCGCCATTTCGTCGTCGTCGCGTCGAACTATTCCAACCTCTACGGCAACCCGCTCAAGGTCATCCCCTATACCAGCGTCGTCGCCAACGGCGAGAAAAACCTGCTGGCGATGTTCTGGCGCAAGGGCTCCGACTACATCGGCCTGAAGTACGCGCTGTTTCCCACCAGCGAACAGCTCTCGATGACCTGGCAGGTCGGCAACAACTGCTGGCAGGCGCCGCGCTGATTCCGCCGGCGATTCAGGACACCAGCAAGCCCTGACGCGCGAACAGCCATAGCTGGCGCTCCGTCAGCGTCCGCACCTCCAGCAGCGGCAATTCCACGCCGGATTGCGCCAGCGCAGCACGCATGAAATCCGCCAGTTCGTCCAGCGTGCGGCTGCCGTCGAGCGCCGCCAGCAGCGTGCGCCCCGCCGCATCGAGATCCATCGCCACGTGGCGCGCCCCGCTGACCACCCAGCCAGGCGTGCCGGCCTGCAGCCGCGCCAGCGCGTGGGCACGGGGACGCTCGTCCGGTTCGCCCGCAGAAATACCCGACCACAGCGTCGGCAACACCCCGTGTGCGATCACCTGCTGGAACAGGGCCGCATCGAAGGCCATCGCATCGACCTCGCCGGTGTTGCCATAATCGGCGAGCAATTGACGCACCGCGTCCAGCAGGTCACCGTAAGCCAGCGCAGCGGGATAGGCCGCCGACAGGACCATCGCGGCGGCCTTCATCGCTGGCAATGCGATCGGAAACGTGTTGCCGGCCGGATTGACGAACACCTGCTCGCCGTCCGCTGCGAGGTCGATCTCGTCATCGCTTTGCAGATCCGCACAGAACGCCAATTCGCGCAGCGCGTCCGCTCGCGGCGGCTGTGCACAGGGCGCATCGTCGCGCGCGATCAGCGCCCGGCGGAAACGGGTGGCGAAAGCGGCGTCGAGCGCCGCCTCGGCGTCGAGCCAGCGCCCGGCCATGCCCTCGGGCGTCAGCCCCCAGGCATCCTCGAGCTCGACGACGGCACGCCGTGGCCCGGCCTCGCCGACGTAACGCAGACCATGCGCATCGAGTCGCGCGGCGAATTCGTCGAACGACAGCGGCGTATTGAACTCGGCGAGGTATTCGTGAAACAGGTAGGACGGTGCCGCAGTTCTCAGGTAGGCGATCTCCTTCAGCAGCAGCGGGTCGGTCCATTCCGCCTGCAGCGCGTCAAGCACGCCCAATGCCTGCGCATGGCGCGCCGGCGCTGCCAACTCGGCCGACGTGTGCTCGACGAGCGCGGCGCGCAACGGCCGCAGCCTGTCCCATCCTGCCGCGACGTTGAAGCTGAGGTAGGCGAGCCCCTGTGGCGCCAGATGGCGGCGGCAGACGTCGAGCAGCGCCGCCTGCACGGCTGGCGGCACCCACGAATACACGCCGTGGGCGACGATGTAGTCGAATTCGCCGAGCGCTTGCGGCAGCGCGGCAAGATCGCCGTGCAGGATGCGGACGTTGGGAAGACCGAGACGCCGGACGAAATCCGCCCCGGCTTCGGCCTGCACGCGCGACAGTTCCACGCCCACGCACTCGGATTCGGGCCAGCGCCAGGCCAGCGGGATCAGGTTGCCGCCCTGCGCGCAGCCGAGTTCAAGAATGCGGGCACGGGACGGACCGGGCGCCTCGAAACCATGCAGCCGCGCCACCGCGGCGAGGAAATCCGGCTGGGTTTCGGGCAGCGGCAGGCTGTCGTAGGGCAGTTCGTCGTAGCTGGCGAGAGTGTCCATGGCGCGAATTGTGCCGCATCGCGCGGGAGGTGAGTGGTGAACGGGCTACTTACTACTTACCACTCACCACTCCCCCTTCAATGCCCGCGCGATCCCGGCTTCGACGAGAACAGCGCCGCCTGCGGGCGCGGCTTGCGCGGCTGCGCGGGGTGGTTCGCTCCGGCGCGGTCGGGCGCGGGCTTGGCCGCCGGCTTGGCGCCGCCTGCAGGCTTGCCCTGCGGCGCACGCCCCGCGGCGTTGCGATTGCCGGGCTGCCCCTGCCGGGCATTCTGGCCCTGGCGCGGGCCATTGTTCTGGCGTGGCGTGCCGCGCCCCTGCGGCGGACGCGGCGGACGCTCGTCCGACATCAGGTCGGCCTTGGCCGGCGGCACGAAACCGGGATCGATCTCGACGCGCACGATGGCGCGCTTGATCAGCCGCTCGATGTCGCGCAGGTAGCCCATTTCCTCGTCGTCGACGAGAGAGAGCGCCGAGCCGGTGGCGCCGGCGCGGCCGGTGCGGCCGATGCGGTGCACGTAGTCCTCCGGCACGTTGGGCAGCTCGAAGTTGACCACCTGCGGCAACTGGTCGATGTCGATGCCGCGCGCGGCGATGTCGGTGGCGACCAGCACGCGCACGCTGCCGTCCTTGAAGCTCGCCAGCGCCTTGGTGCGCGCCGCCTGGCTCTTGTTGCCGTGGATCGCGGCAGCGGTGATGTTGTCCTTGTTGAGCTTTTCGGCGAGCTTGTTGGCGCCGTGCTTGGTACGGGTAAACACCAGCACCTGCTGCCAGTCGTGGTGCCTGATCAGATGCGCCAGCAAGTCCCGTTTATGCGCCTGCGGCACGCGGTGCAGCGATTGTTCGACGACTTCCGACGCGGTGTTGCGGCGCGCGACTTCGACGCTCTTCGGGTTGTGCAGCAGGCCGTTGGCCAGCGTACGGATCTCGTCGGAAAAGGTCGCCGAGAACAGCAGGTTCTGGCGCTGCTTCGGCAGCACGGCGAGCACCTTCTTGATGTCGCGGATGAAACCCATGTCGAGCATGCGGTCGGCTTCGTCGAGCACCAGGATCTCGACGCCGGACAGGTCGACGGTCTTCTGGCCGAGATGATCGAGCAGGCGACCCGGAGTGGCGACCAGGATGTCGACGCGCGACTTCAGCGCCTTGAACTGCGGATTGATGTTGACACCGCCGAACATCACCATCGAGGTGAGCGAAAGGTGTTTGCCGTAAGTCTTGACCGACTCCTCGACCTGCGCGGCGAGCTCGCGCGTCGGCACCAGGATCAGGCAGCGCGGGCGGCCGGGTTTGGTCTGCGCGGTGCGCGTCGACAGATGATGCAGGATTGGCAGGGTGAAGCCGGCGGTCTTGCCGGTGCCGGTCTGCGCGGCGGCGAGCAGGTCGCCGCCAGCCAGCACTTGCGGGATCGCCTGCGCCTGAATCGGGGTGGGCGTGGTGTAGCCGGCATCGGCAATCGCACGCAGAATGGGTTCGGCCAGGCCGAGCTCGACGAATGCCGGGCCGGCAACAGTGGTTTCAGTAGTCATGTGGGCTTTTCCTGCGACGGCCTGTCACGTTGCAGTGACACCAATCGAGGCAGACAAATAGGGATCGTGAGATCGGGGTAAGAGAACCGCGCACCGATTGGCTGGGTGCGGGAGGCCGCACTATACCGGCTATGCCGGGGGGCAGCAATGCTTTTTCCGGCGAACGGAAATGAAACAGGACCGGCACGGGCCGGTCCTGTTTCGATGTTCGGGCTGGTGGGCAGTACAGGGTTTGAACCTGTGACCCCCGCCGTGTGAAGGCGATGCTCTACCGCTGAGCTAACTGCCCCGAAGCGGCGCGAATTAAACCACAACCCGGCAGCCGAGGTCAATTTTGCGGCGGACGATCCGGTAAAATGGCGCCTTTTTCCGTCCCGCCCCGCCATGATCCGCACCCGCTTCGCCCCCTCACCCACCGGTTACCTGCACATCGGCGGCGCCCGCACCGCGCTGTTCTCGTGGGCATTCGCACGGCATCACGGCGGCCAGTTCATCCTCCGCATCGAGGACACCGACATCGCGCGCTCGACGCCCGAGGCGGTGCAGGCCATCCTCGACGGCATGGCCTGGCTCGAACTCAACCACGACGAAGGCCCGTTCTATCAGACCAAGCGCCTGTATCGCTACAAGGAAGTGATCGAGCAGATGCTGGCCGACGGCCAGGCCTACCATTGCTACTGCAGCCCGGAAGAACTCGACGAAATGCGCGAGGCGCAGCGTGTGCGCGGCGAGAAGCCGCGCTACGACGGCCGCTGGCGCCCCGCACCCGGCAAGACGCTGCCGGTGCCGCCCGCCGGCGTGCAGCCGGTGGTGCGCTTCAGGAATCCGACCGAGGGCACGGTGGCTTGGAAGGATCTGGTCAAGGGCACCATCGAGTTCGCCAACGCCGAGCTCGACGACCTCATCATCGCGCGCGCCGACGGCACGCCGACCTACAACTTCTGCGTAGTGGTCGACGACTGGGACATGCAGATCAGCCACGTCATCCGCGGTGACGATCACGTCAACAACACCCCGCGCCAGATCAACATCCTCAAGGCGCTCGGCGCGACGGTGCCGCAATACGCCCACCTGTCGATGATCCTCGGCGACGACGGCACCAAACTCTCCAAGCGCCACGGCGCGGTGTCGGTCATGCAGTATTCCGACGAGGGCTACCTGCCGGAAGCGGTGATCAATTATCTGGCGCGCCTCGGCTGGTCGCACGGCGACGCCGAACTGTTCAGCCGCGAGCAGTTCGTCGAGTGGTTCGACCTCGACCACATCACGCCGTCGGCCGCGCAGTTCAATACCGAAAAGCTGCGCTGGCTCAACCAGCAATACATCAAGGCGGCCGACGACGCGCGGCTGGCCGGTCTCGTGCGTCCCTTCCTTGTGCGCAACGGCGCCGACCCGGACGACGGCCCCGCCCTCGCCGCGGTGGTCGCGCTGGTCAAGGAACGCGCCGCGACGATCGTCGAACTCGCCGACGCCGCCACGCTGTTCTACCGTACCCTGCACCCGACGCCCGAACTGCTGGCGCAGCACGTCACGCCCGAGGTGCTGCCGGCGCTGGCCGATCTGGCCGGGCGCTTCGAGGCACTGGCCTGGGACCGCAGCGCGATCAGCGCCGCATTCAAGGAAACACTGGCCGCCCACGGCCTCAAGATGCCCAAGCTGGCGATGCCGGTGCGTGTACTGGTGACCGGCGAACCCCAGACGCCGGCGATCGACGCAACACTGGAACTGATCGGCAAGGACAAGGTGATCGCGCGTCTGAGGGCCGCGCTGTAGGGCGCCACAAGCCGGGACGAATTCGCTATAATGCGCGCTGTTTTTTCGCCGGCGTAGCTCAGTTGGTAGAGCAGCGCATTCGTAATGCGAAGGTCGTCAGTTCGATTCCGATCGCCGGCACCAGTTGGTCAAAAACGCCGCTCCCCGAGCGGCGTTTTTTCATGCCTGTTTCAGGGCGGGTTCGATTGCCAGCTCATCGAGCCGGCACGGCTTGTGGATCGCGTAACCCTGCGCATAGTCGACGCCGAGCCCACGCAATGCCTGCAGGATCGCAGGCGACTCGACGTATTCGGCGACGGTACGCAGGCCGAGCGAATGGCCGATGTCGTTCATCGACTTGACCATGGCGTAGTCGGCCGGATTCTGCAGCATGTCCTTGACGAAGCTGCCGTCGATCTTGAGCGCGTCGGTGCGCAGATTCTTCAGGTGCGCATAGGACGTAAAACCGCTGCCGAAGTCGTCGAGCGAGAACTTGCAGCCGTAGCGGCGGATTTCGCGGATGAATTCCTGCGCTGCACCGTAGCTCTCGATGGCGGCGGTCTCCGTGATCTCGAAAGTCAGCCGGCCGGCCGGCAGGCTGCCGTCTGACAGGACCCGGTGCAGGAAGCTCACCACTTCCGGATTGTTCAGCGAGGTGGCGGAAAGGTTGATGGCAAAGCCGCCGAGCGATTCGAAGCCCGGTCGGTTCGCCGCTATCCATTCGAATACCTTGCGCATCACCCAGATGTCGATCTCGTGGGCGCGCTGCAGGCGCTCCACCGCCGGGATGAAATGCATCGGGTTGACCGTCGCTCCCGATTCGCTCTCGATTCCAAGCAGGATCTCGTAATAGGGCTGCAGCGTCTCGCTTGCCACAATCGGCAGCACCTGCTGGCAGCGCAGGTGCAGTCCGCTGCCCTTGAGGAAGGCATCGATGCGCCCTGCCCAGTCCATCAGCGACTCCTGCGACTGCAGCTGGCGGCTGGCCTGCTCGTAGATCTGCATGCGGTTGCGGCCGAGCGATTTGGCCGTGATGCAGGCCGAATCCGCGCGCCGGATCGCTTCGGCCGCACTCACCTTGGCGGGCGAATACTCGGTAATGCCGATGTTGAAGCCGATGCTGTAGCTGTGCAGCCCATGCTGGAAGGGGTAATCCTTCACCTGGCCGAGCAGGCGGTCGACGGCCTGGCAGCCGTCGGTGCGGTTGCAGTTGGGCAGCAGGAGCGCCAGCGTGTCATCGCGGAACGCGGCCACCACCGCATCGGTGCCGACCAGCGAGCGGACCTCCTGGGCCAGTGCGCGCGCCAGCCCTTCGGCTGCTTCGGCACCGCAGGTATTGGTGATCATGCGGAACTGGTCGAACTCGAGGATGCCGAGCGCATGGGCCTGCTCGGGCTGTTCGGGCATCGCCACCTGCTCCAGGCGCTGCATGAAACCCTTGCGATTGAGCAGGCCGGTCACCGGATCGTGCATCGCCTGCTGCACCAGCTGCCGGTAGGTCTCGTCGAACAGCGACTGCTCGGAACGCTCGACCAGCGGCAGGTCGAGATCCTTGCCAGGCCGGGCCTCGCCAGCCTGGATCTGCCGCGTCAGTTCGGCCAGGGTGAGTTCCAGCTTGCTGGTGGCGGAACGGTTGGCGAAGGCACAGCCGAAGGGCGGCTGGCTGACCCAGATAAGCTGCATCGGAACCTGGCGACCATCCTGGCTGAATGCCCACCATTCACCCACCCGCAGGCGATCGGCCAACTGCCGGAACGCATCGCCGTCGTCGGTCGACGCGGACAACCTGCCCGGCGGCACCCGGATCAGCGCAGCCGCGGCGGCCGGCCCCTCGGCTCCCAGCAGGTCGGCCAGCTCGTCCATGAAGGCAGCCACCAGGCTGGTGTCGACATTCACGGTCAGCAGCGTACGCTCGATGCTGCCGAGCAGGGTCCGGGTCTCGTCGACGGTCCGCGCACCCGCAGCATCGGAACCCAGCCATGACAGCAGACGGTCGAGCACCGCAAGTCCGGCTTCCCAGGCCTCGCCCTGCATGCCCTCGCGCATCTCCAGCAGGACCAGATGCTGGCGCCAGCCGGCATCGAGCAGGCGCAGCAGCATGCCCGGCACCTCGCGCCCCGCCAATCTCACCTCCAGCGCCGCATTGACCCGCACTCGCGCCATGCGGATGCGCTCGCGCCCTTCGCTGGCTTCCTGCAGGCGCGCCACGCGCGTCCTGCGTATCTGCAAAATCGGCTGCAGCACCTTGTCGAGGCTGTCGCGGACCATCTCGAAAATGCCCGGCTCTGCGTCGGCGCGGCTGCAGACACGGTCCACCAGCAGGTAGAGGAAGCGCTGCAGCTTGGCATCGAAGAAGCGGCCCCTGTCGTCCGCCGCGACGGCATACTGCTCGATGAGGTTGAGTACCTGGCGGGCGGGGTGGTCGGGCGTCGAGGGGAAACGCGCGTCCTGCAGCGCCAGCTTGAGCAGGGGGCGCTCCAGCCGCTTCACCAGCGCCTCCACATCCGAGCTCGGCACCAGGTCTTCGCGCGCGCGGTCGAACAACCCCGAGGTCGTCTCCAGTATCCGGCGATGGGGCGGCGCCAGTTGCCGGGCACCGCCGCCCGCGGCGATGCCGGCCTGGATCAGCTCCTGCAGCGAAGGCGGCATCGCGTGGCCAGGCTGTGTCTGGCCGGTCAGCGGCAGGCCGTCGAGCGCGCTCAGCAGCTCCTGCAGGCTGGCCTGCGGGCTGGCGCTGTCGTCCGCCTGCCGCGCTCCGGCAGGCCGGTCCAGCTGGCGCGCCGTCTGCTGCAGGCAATCGACCACCTGCAGCAGCTCGGCGGTCTGGCCTGCCGCGGCCGCGGCAGAACGGCTGTCCGGCTGCGCCGGGGGGGATGCCGTGCGGCGCGCGGACTGGTTGAGCGTGGACAGAATGCGGTCGAGGCTGTACTCGGCACTTTCCACGGACGGCGGCATGCCGGCCTGATCCTGGTTGTACAGGCTGTTCAGCCTGTCGGCCACTTCGGCCAGATCGGGTTTCGCCCGCTGGGGCTCGGCAGCCGTTTCCGGTGTCGGCGCCGGTTGCTGCGCCTCGCGTTCGGATGCCGCCACGACAGCCGGCTGCAGGGGCGCCAGCGTATCGTTGAGCTGCTGATACAGTGCCGGCCCGTGGCGGGAAATGGCCCGGCCCAGCACCTTGTAGAGCACGGTCCGCATCGGATTGGAGAAATCCAGCGCCTGGATCGCCCCCTGGAAGGTGCGCCCGATCACTTCCGGCCCGAAGGGGTTGTTCTTGCGATCGATCGCCACGCCGGCCAGCCGGCTGTAGCGCAGTTCGAACGCGTCGAGCAATGCGGCGAACTCCGCCTCGATCTGCTTGGTGACGGCCGACAGGTTCAGCCAGTCCTCGAACTCCGCCTCGTCGATGAGGGCCAGCCGGTTGCCGCCCGTTGCCCCGCATCGCGCCTCCGTGATCGGTTCGACATGCTGGATGCGATCGCGCATGGCGTCGAAGAAGCCGTCCTCGATGCGGCTGCGGCGCTGCGTCAGCTCCTGCGCGCCGTACTCGTAGCGGGAGCGTTCCAGAAAACTGGCCTGCTCCTGGCCGGCTTCGACTAGGCGGTCGCCGGCCTGCTGGAACACCTCCTGCATCACGGCATTGAGAAAGCCGCGCAGCAGGCTGGTGCATGCCTGCTTCAGGGTCTCGGCCTGCCGTGGGTCCGGATCGCCGACGGCAGGCGTGGCATCCTGCCGGACGTGCCGCCCGCCCGCGGTGCGCAGGGCACGCAGCGCGCCTTCCGGCATGGCGGTGACGAAAATGCCGACGCCGTCTGGCGAAATGTGGGCAACCCGGCCATCGCAGCGGTAGACGATGGTTTCGCCCGTGGCAAACGTCACTTGCACCGGCGTTCCCGCCAGCGCCTGGATCGCGTCGTCGGGGGTGCGGCCACCCGGGAAGGCGACGTACAGTCCGGTCAGGCAATAGTCGCGAATCTCGGAGACGATGGACACGCCCTCGCCAAACCGCACATGCGCAGTCTGCGCAGTTGCCTGTCGTGCATAGCGGCGTTTTTCCCTGCCGCCGGCCCCGAATGAAGGAAAGCCCATGGTGTTCTGGATGTTCAAGTGGCGCGACCAAACCGGGGCTCAGACCCCTGTATCGGCATTAACGGCACAAACCGGGCTCGGCTTCAGGGCGCTCTGCGTCTGGAAGGATTCTCCCCCCGCAGCGGGACGGCTCAGGCCGGCAAGGCGAGAACTACTGGGACTCGAATTCGACGAAGGTGCGGTTCATGTTGGCGCGATGCAGCGCATCGTAGCTCTGCAGGTGCCGGAACGCGGGCAGGTCGGCATGGCGGTCGAGGGTGGCGTCCATCGGCGCCATGTCCTTCGCCGCCGCCCCCACCTGATCGACGAGGAAATCGTAGTAGTCGCCGGTTTCGCGCTGCGCCTGCGCGAGGTCGCACACGCGGCCGTGGCCCGGCACGATGCGGGAGGGCTTCAGCGCGGCGAGCGCATGGAAGGCCTGCTGGCCGCTCTTCACGCTGGACATGGGCAACACGCCGAGCAGGCGGTCGACGAAGACGAGGTCGCCGCTGAAGATCACGCCATGCTGCGGCAGCCATACCCAGGCATCGCCCGGGAAATGCGCGTCGGTGTAGGCGAGCTTGAGCTGCTCGCCGCCGAGTGTCAGCGTCGCCGAATCGCCTGCCAGGGCCTTCGGCGCAGGCAGCGCCGTCGTACCCCGCATGCGATCGCCGAGGAAGCGCGTCATGCTTTCCATCTGCTGGGCTGCGTATTCGGCCTGGGTCGCGGCGGTGCGGGCGAGCGCGATGACCTCGGCGCCCTGGCCGGCGAAATAGTCGTTGCCGAGCCAGCGGTGGTCCTGGCTGCCGGTGTTGATCACCCAGCGCACCGGCTTGTCGGTCACCTGGGCGACGGCCGCCGCAAGCTTCTCGGCACCCAGGCGGCTGGCGCCGGAATCGATCAGGATCACCCCCGTGGGTGTGACGACGAAGCCGAAGGTGGCGTTGAGGCCGTCATTGTCTGCACTGCGCTGCCCGAGCGGGCCGACGATCGCGTAGACGTTGTCGACGACCTTTTCCGCCACGGGACGGTAGTCGGCGCGGGCCGCCACGGAAAAGCCTGCCACGACGGCAAGCGCGAGAAGGACTAGGTTTTTCAGCAAGGCGGTTCTCTCAACGGGGTGACAGCCCTGCTTCATACCACTCCTTGCTGCGGTTGACGAGCCTCACCACCAGCAGCATCACCGGCACCTCGATCAGCACGCCGACCACGGTGGCGAGCGCCGCGCCCGACTCGAAGCCGAACAGTGCGATCGCCGCCGCCACCGCCAGTTCGAAGAAATTGGACGCGCCGATCAAGGCGGACGGGCAGGCGACGCTGTGCTTCTCGCCCACTTTTCGATTCAGCCAGTAGGCCAGGCCCGAGTTGAAGAACACCTGGATCAGGATCGGCACCGCCAGGAGCGCGATGACCAGCGGTTGCGCGAGGATGGGCTCGCCCTGGAAGGCGAACAGCAGCACCAGCGTCGCCAGCAGCGCGAGGATCGACAGATGGCCCAGCGTGGCCAGCGTCGCATCGAACGCCGCCTGCCCGCGCCTGAGCAAAGCCTTGCGCCAGATCTGCGCGAGGATCACCGGGATGACGATGTACAGCACCACCGAGATGAACAGCGTGTCCCACGGCACCACGATCGCCGACAGCCCGAGCAGCAGGCCGACGATGGGCGCGAAGGCGACGATCATGATGGCGTCGTTGAGCGCCACCTGCGACAGCGTGAAATACGGGTCGCCGCCGGTCAGCCGGCTCCACACGAACACCATCGCCGTGCACGGCGCGGCTGCCAGCAGGATGAGGCCGGCGACGTAGCTGTCGAGCTGCTCGGCCGGCAGATACGGCGCGAACCAGTGGCGAATGAAGAGCCACGCCAGCAGCGCCATCGAGAACGGCTTCACCGCCCAGTTGACGAACAGCGTGACGCCGATGCCGCGCCAGTGCGACTTCACCTGATGCAGCGCACCGAAGTCGATCTTCATCAGCATGGGGATGATCATCACCCAGATCAGCAGGCCAACCGGGAGGTTGACCTGCGCGACCTCCATGCGCCCCAGCGTCTGGAACGGCGCCGGGAACAGCTGCCCGAGCGCCACGCCGGCGACGATGCACAGCGCGACCCACAGCGTCAGCCAGCGCTCGAACACGCTCATCGGCGCGCCGGCAGCGCGCTTTCCTGTCACTTCGCACTGCGCGCTCATGGGGTCTTCCCAATCAGGTGTACGGCCTGCTGCAACTTGATCCTGTCCAGGGTTGCGAACGGCAGGCAGACGAACATGGAAATGCGGCGCTGCAACTGGTTCATGGCATCGACGACGGCGTGGCGCTTCTGGTCGTCCGTGCCTTCCACCCTGACCGGATCAGGGATGCCCCAATGGGCGGTGATCGGCTGTCCGGGCCACACCGGGCACACCTCGCCTGCCGCCTTGTCGCACACGGTGAATACGAAATCGAGATGCGGTGCGCCCGCCTGCGCAAATTCATCCCAGGACTTGCTGCGTAACCCGGCCGTCGGCAGATGGCTTTTTTGCAGCAATTCCAGCACGAACGGATTGACCTGCCCGGCCGGATGGCTGCCCGCGCTGTAGGCGCGGAAGCGTCCATTGCCGAGACTGTCCAGCAGCGACTCGGCCAGGATCGAGCGCGCCGAATTGCCGGTGCACAGGAACAGCACGTTGAACGCAGATTCCATCCTGTTCGACTCGACTCAGGCGGCGGCCTGCAAACCCAGCTTCTCGCGCACCGCGGCAACGAGACGGGCACGAATGTCGTCGCGCACCGCGAGAAAGCTCTCCAGCGGCTCGCCGTGGGGATCATGGAACGGCAGGTGGATCGCCGGGATCGGCTTGGGGAAAATCGGGCAGGCCTCCTTCGCGTTGTCGCACACGGTCACCACCAGATCGATGTCCTCGCCCATCACGGCGTCGATGTCCTTCGGGTGCAGGCCGTCGGTATTGAGGCCGGCCGCCTGCAGCGCCGCGATGGCGCCGTCTGCGACCTTGGGCTGCGGCCGGGTGCCGGCGGACAGCGCACGCACCTGGCCAGCGAGGTCATGGTTGAGCAGCACTTCGGCCATTTGCGAACGACAGGAATTGCCGGTGCACAGCACCAGCACGGTGTAGGGTCGGGTCACGATATGATCCTTGGTTGAACTGAAAATCGAAACGGGTGGCTTCAGCAGCAGCCGCCAGAGGCGGTCTTGCCCTTGACCGGAATGCAGCCCGACACCCTGGCGACCGGCTCGGGCACACAGCATTCGCCCGCCGCCTGGGCGCCGAACACCGGGATGCTGTCGAGCGTGTGGTAGGTCTCCCAGGCGATGCCGGTGGGATCGGTCGCCCAGTATTTGTCGGATTTCGCGTAGCAGCAGGCGGTGCCCATTTCCTCGACCACCTCGCCTTCCAGTTTCTGCAGGCGTTCGTTCATTTCGGCGAGCTCGTCGGCGCTTTCCACCTGCACGCCCAGATGGTTGAGGCCGGCCGGCGCGCCGCGCGCCGAGATCGCGAAGTTGACGCGCGGATCGTCGAGCATCCACTTGGCGTAATCGGTTTTGGTGACGGTCGGCTCGGCGGCGAACATCGTCGAGTAAAACTTGATGCTGGCGGCCAGATCGTCGACCGCGACGTGGATGTGCAGGCGCTTCATGTTGACTCCTTCTCGGGTGCGCAGGCCGGCGAACAAACCGGCGAACAGGGATTGCCGCCGCAGCAGTTTTCGGTCAGAAAACCGAGCAGCGCGTTCATGGTCGCGAAATTCGCGGTGTAGATGACGAAGCGCCCGGCCTGCTGCGCGTCCACCAGGCCGGCGTGCGCCAGTTCCTTCAGGTGGAAGGACAGCGAGGACGGTGCGATGCCGGTCAGTTCGCCGATCTTGCCGGCGGCGAGCCCGGACGGGCCGGCCTGGACCAGGATGCGGAAGATCGCCAGGCGGGAATCCTGGGCGAGGGCGGCAAGCGCGGTGACGGCGGTTTTCGTTTCCATGTTTCGAACATTATCGAAACATGGAAACGAAGGCAAATGAAATTTTCGTGAATCCGTGCCGCGTGGGCGCGGCCCAACCCGCGGTCAGTAATCGCAGCCCGGACCGGAACGCGCGCCCGCCTCGGCGGCCTCCAGCCCGAGCATGTCGCGCGCGACCGCCTCGGCGACCTTGATGCCGTCGACGCCGGCCGAGAGGATGCCGCCGGCGTAGCCCGCGCCCTCGCCCGCCGGGTACAGGCCCTTCACGTTCAGGCTCTGGAAATCGTCGCCGCGCGTGATCCGCACCGGCGACGAGGTGCGCGTCTCGACGCCGGTCAACACCGCGTCCTGCATCGCGAAGCCCGGGATCTGCTTGTCGAAGGCCGGCAGCGCCTCGCGGATCGCCTCGATCGCGTAGGGCGGCAGCGCGGTGGCGAGGTCGGTCAGATGCACGCCGGGCTTGTACGAGGGTTCGACGCTGCCCAGTTCTTTCGATGGCTTGCCGGCGAGGAAATCGCCGACCCGTTGCGCCGGCGCCTGGTAGTCGCCGCCGCCGAGCACGAAGGCGCGCGACTCCAGCTCCCTTTGCAGGCGAATGCCGGCGAGCGGATCGTCGCCAGGGAAGTCCTCCGGCGTGATGCCAACCACGATGCCGGCGTTGGCGTTGCGCTCGTTGCGCGAATACTGGCTCATGCCGTTGGTGACGACGCGCCCCGGCTCCGACGTAGCCGCGACCACGGTGCCGCCCGGGCACATGCAGAAGCTGTAGACCGCGCGGCCGTTCTTGGCGTGGTGCACCAGCTTATAGTCGGCCGCGCCGAGCAGCGGATTGCCGGCGTTCGGCCCCAGCCGCGCGCGGTCGATCAGCGACTGCGGGTGCTCGATGCGAAAGCCGATCGAGAAGGGCTTGGCCTCCAGATACACGCCGCGCGCGTGCAGCATTTCGAAGGTATCGCGCGCGCTGTGGCCGAGCGCGAGGACGACGTGACGGCTCTTCAGGACTTCTCCGCTGGCGAGCACGACGCCCTCGATCCGTCCGTCCTCGATCAGCACGTCGGTCACGCGCTGCTGGAAGCGGATCTCGCCCCCCAGCTGCTCGATTTCATGGCGCATCGCCTCGACCATGCCGACCAGACGGAAGGTGCCGATGTGCGGCTTCGACACGTAGAGGATTTCTTCCGGCGCACCCGCCTTGACGAACTCGGTCAGCACCTTGCGCCCGAGGTGGCGCGGATCCTTGATCTGGCTGTAAAGCTTGCCATCGGAGAAGGTGCCCGCGCCGCCCTCGCCGAACTGCACGTTGGATTCGGGATTCAGCACCTTCCTGCGCCACAGCCCCCAGGTGTCCTGGGTGCGCTCGCGCACCGCGCGGCCGCGCTCGAGCACGATCGGCCTGAAGCCCATCTGTGCGAGCACCAGCGCGGCGAAGATGCCGCAGGGACCGAAGCCGACGACGAGCGGGCGCTCGTCGAGGTGTTCGGGCGCGTAGCCGACGAACCGGTAGTCCATGTCGGGCGTCGGCTTCACGTGCGCATCGTTGCGGAATTTCTTCAGCACTGCTGCCTCGTCCTTCACCGCGACGTCGACCGAGTAGACCAGCAAGAGCGCATGTTTCTTGCGGGCATCGTAGGCGCGCTTGAAGATGCTGACGCCCTGCAGCGCGTCGTCCCGGATGCCTAGGCGCTGCAGGATGGCCGTGCGCAAGGCTTCCGGCGGATGATCGAGCGGGAGTTTGAGTTCAGTCAGTCGCAACATGGTGTGTCTTCAGATAGGTCAACGCACCCTGCCCTGCCGCACGGCCGCTGGCAAAACAGGCGCTGAGCAGGTAGCCGCCGGTTGGCGCCTCCCAATCCAGCATTTCTCCGGCGACGCATACGCCGGGCAGCACACGCAGCATCAGGTTCGCATCCAGCGCCTCGAAGCGCACGCCGCCGGCACTGCTGATGGCTTCTTCGATCGGCCGCGGCGCGGTGAGGGTCAGTGGCAGCGATTTTATCGCGCGGGCGAGCTGCGGCGGATCGCGCAATGCGTCCTGGGACAGGATCTCGTGCAGCAGCGCCACCTTCGCGCCCCTCAGTCCCGCACGGCTCTGCAGGTGACTGGACAAGGAACGCGCCCCGCGTGGGTGCGAGACGTCGGCGATGACGCGTTCGAGCGTCTTGTCGGGCAGCAGATCGAGCTGCACGGTCGTCGCCCCGTGCACCGCGATGGTGTCGCGCAGCGGCGCCGACAGCGCGTAGACCAGGCTGCCCTCGATGCCGGTATCCGACAACATCAGTTCGCCGCCGCGTTCGTGGACCCGCCCTGCGGCATCGGTGAAGCGCAGCGCCACCGTCTTCAGCGGCTGTCCGGCGAAGCGGGTTTTCAGATGCTCGCTCCAGCCTCCCGCCACATCGAAGCCGCAGTTGGCTGGCGCAAGCGGCGCGACGTCGACGCCGCGGTTCACCAGCAGCGGCACCCATACACCATTTGATCCGAGCTTCGGCCAGCTGGCTCCACCGAGCGCGAGCACTACCGCATCAGGCTGCACGACGATTTCGCCCTGTGGACTGGCGAAGCGCAACGCACCCGCCGCATTCCATCCCAGCCAGCGATGGCGCACATGAAAGCGCACTCCCGCTTCGCGCAAACGGTGCAGCCACGCGCGCAGCAGCGGCGCGGCTTTCATGTCCCGGGGAAACACGCGGCCTGACGAACCGACGAAAGTGTCGATACCGAGTCCGTGAATCCACTCGCGCAGCGTGGTCGGGGGAAAGACCTCGAGCAGCGGGCGGAGGGCCGCGATGCGCCCGCCGTAGCGCGCGACAAAGGATTCGAAGGGTTCGGAATGCGTGATGTTCATCCCGCCCACGCCCGCCAGCAGGAACTTGCGTCCGACCGATGGCATGGCGTCGTAGACGTCGACCTGCACGCCGCCCTGGACCAGCACTTCAGCCGCCATCAGGCCGGCGGGACCGGCACCGATGACAGCGACGGTGTTTGTTACGAGGTTTGACTCCATAGCCCGCCCGCTCTGATATATCTGCGAAGGACCACGGTCATCGCGTCGCGGGCACGTCCTTTCGTCGGGTCGATCCCCGCTGCGCGGGGCCCCTCGCCCAACGGCTCAAAGAAGCCCGCTCCGAGAGTACGTCGCATGACAAAGGTTGGTGCGTCGCGGGCAGGCCATTTCGCCGGGTCGATCCCCGCTACGCGGGGCCCCTCGCCCAACGGCTCAATAGCCTTACTCCCACTCAATGGTCGCCGGCGGCTTGCCGCTGATGTCGTAGACGACGCGATTCAGTCCGCGGACTTCGTTGATGATGCGGTTGGAAACCTTGCCGAGGAGCGTGTAGGGCAGTTCGGCCCAGTGGGCGGTCATGAAGTCACTGGTGACGACGGCGCGCAGCGCGACGACATAGTCATACGTCCGGCCGTCGCCCATCACGCCGACGCTCTTCACCGGAAGGAACACCGCAAAAGCCTGGCTCGTCTTCTCGTACCAGCCGGCAGCGCGCAGCTCCTCGATGAAGATGGCGTCCGCCCTTCTGAGCAGGTCGGCGTATTCGCGCTTCACCTCGCCGAGGATGCGCACGCCGAGGCCGGGGCCGGGGAAGGGATGGCGATAGACCATGTCGTGCGGCAGGCCCAGCGCAATGCCAAGTTCGCGCACTTCGTCCTTGAACAGTTCGCGCAGCGGCTCGAGCAGTTTGAGATGCAGGGTGTCGGGCAGGCCGCCGACGTTGTGGTGGCTCTTGATGGTGTGCGCCTTCTTGGTCTTGGCGCTCGCCGATTCGATGACGTCGGGATAGATGGTGCCCTGCGCCAGCCATTTGGCGTTGGGCAGTTTTTCAGCCTCTTCCTGGAACACGTGGACGAATTCGCGGCCGATGATCTTGCGTTTCTGCTCGGGGTCGGTGACGCCGGCGAGTTCCTTCATGAAGCGGTCGCGCGCGTCGACGTGGATGACCTTGACGCCGAGGTTGTCGGCGAAGGTCTGCATCACCTGCTCGGCCTCGTTCAGGCGCAACAGGCCGTTGTCGACGAACACGCAGGTGAGTTGCTTGCCGATCGCGCGGTGCAGCAAGGCGGCGACCACCGAGGAATCGACGCCGCCCGACAGGCCAAGGATAACCTCGTCGGTGCCGACTTCCGAGCGCACCTTGCCGATCGCCTCGTCGACGTAGTCGGGCATGTTCCAGTCGCCGGCGCAGCCGCACAGATCGCGCACGAAGCGGTTGAGAATGTGTTTGCCCTGCAGCGTGTGGGTGACTTCGGGATGGAACTGCACGCCGTAGAAGCGGCGGTCCTCGTCGGCCATCGCCGCAATCGGCGTGGCGGCGTTGCTCGCCATCACCTTGAAGCCGGCCGGCAGCGCGGTGACCTTGTCGCCGTGGCTCATCCACACGTCGAGCAGGCCATGGCCCTCGTCGTTGGCGCGGTCCTGGATGTCGCGCAAGAGCGCTGTATGGCCGCGCGCGCGGATCTCGGCATAGCCGAACTCGCGCTTGGCCGCACTTTCCACCTGGCCGCCGAGCTGCGCCGCCATGGTCTGCATGCCGTAGCAGATGCCCAGCACCGGCACGCCGAGCGCGAACACGACGTCGGGCGCGCGCGGCGTCTCGTCCTCGTACACCGAGTTCGGGCCGCCTGAGAGGATGATGCCCTGCGGCGCGAAGTCGCGCACGAATTGCTCGGTGACGTCATTGGGATGCAGCTCGCAGTAGACGCCGGCCTCGCGCACGCGGCGGGCGATCAGCTGGGTGTACTGGGAACCGAAGTCGAGGATGAGGATTTTCTGGTGCATGTTTCTAGGGGCTAGGGGCTAGGATTTAGGGGCTAGGGGTCGGGGGCGGAAAAAAGAAAGCCACGCGTCGGCGTGACTTTCCCTAATCCCTAGCCCCTAACTCCTAGATCCTACTCAACACGGTAATTCGGTGCTTCCTTGGTGATCTGCACGTCGTGCACGTGGGATTCGCGGATGCCGGCACCGGTGATCTCGACGAATTCGGCCTTGGCGTGCATCTCGGTGATGCTGGCGACGCCGAGGTAGCCCATGCTGGAGCGCAGGCCGCCCATCATCTGGTGAATGACACCCAGCACGCTGCCCTTGTAGGGCACGCGGCCTTCGATGCCTTCCGGCACCAGTTTCTCGGCGCTCTTCTCGTTGTCCTGGAAGTAGCGATCGCTTGATCCCTGCTGCATCGCGCCGAGCGAACCCATGCCGCGGTACGACTTGTACGAACGCCCCTGGAACAGCTCGACCTCGCCCGGCGCCTCCTCGGTGCCGGCCAAGAGGCCGCCGAGCATCACGCAGCTGGCGCCGGCGGCGAGCGCCTTGGCAATGTCTCCGGAGTAGCGGATGCCGCCGTCGGCGATGACGCCGACGCCGCTGCCCGCCAGCGCGTCCGCGACGTTGGCGACCGCGCTGATCTGCGGCACGCCGACGCCGGCGACCATGCGGGTGGTGCAGATCGAGCCGGGCCCGATGCCGACCTTGACCGCATCCGCACCGTGTTCGACCAGCGCTGCAGCGGCCGACGCGGTGGCGATGTTGCCGCCGATGACCTGCACGTCGGGGAAATTCTGCTTGACCCATTTGACACGGTCGAGCACGCCCTTGGAGTGGCCGTGCGCGGTGTCGACGACGACGACGTCGACACCCGCTGCCACCAGCGCGGCGACGCGCTCCTCGGTACCCTCGCCGGTGCCGACCGCGGCGCCGACCCGCAGGCGCCCCATCGCGTCCTTGCACGCCAGCGGGTGCTCGCTCGACTTCTGGATGTCCTTGACGGTGATCAGCCCGCGCAACTCGAAGGCGTCGTTGACCACCAGTACGCGCTCCAGGCGGTGTTTATGAAGCAGCGCCATCGCCTCGTCGCGGTTGGCGCCCTCCTTCACCGTCACCAGCCGCTCCTTCGGCGTCATGATGTTGGCGATGGGCTGGTCGAGCCGGCTTTCGAAGCGCAGGTCGCGGTTGGTGACGATGCCGACCACCTTGCCGCCGTCGATCACCGGCAGGCCGGAAATGCGCTTGGCGCGGGTGATCTCCAGTACTTGACGCACGGTCATCTGCGGCGCGACGGTGATCGGATCCTTGACCACGCCGGATTCGAAGCGCTTGACCGCCGACACCTGGGCGGCCTGCTGCTCGGCGTTCATGTTCTTGTGGATGATGCCGATGCCGCCCTCCTGCGCCAAGGCGATCGCCAGGCGTGCCTCGGTCACGGTGTCCATCGCGGCGGACAGCAGGGGCAGGTTCAGGGTGATCGTACGGGTCAGTTGCGTGGCAAGGCTGACTTCGCGGGGGAGGATGGCGGAATGGGCGGGAACGAGCAGAACGTCGTCGAACGTCAGCGCTTTTTGCAGAACACGCATGGGCTTTCCTTAACGCAAAGCGGAATTATACGCGCCCAGCCCGCCCCTGCACAAACGCCACGGGGCGACGTACTTTTGGTTGTAATCTACTAAGCTGGATGGCAGGCATGGCGGTTGACTCACGCCGTTGATGCGACTAACTTTGGCTTCAGCAACCAACCTGCTAGGGCACGAACTCCAACAGCCCGACCCTGAACGCCATACAACTCGAGGAGATAGAACAATGTCCAAAGTTTTGCTTGCACTGACTACCGTTGCCCTGCTGGGTCTGTCTGGCTGCGCCACCAACCAGACTGCAAGCCAAACGGCCACCGAACCGGCCAAGCCCACCATCAGCGCCGACGCCAAGGCCGCACTGACCGCCGCCCAGGCCGACGTCAAGGATGCCAAGGCCAAGAACGCCTTGTGGACAACCGCGGAAAACGCCCTGAAGGCCGCCGAAGCCGCCGCTGAAAAAGGCGACAGCGAAACGGTGCTGAAGCAGTCCAAGCTGGCTCGCGATCACGTCCAGAAAGGCCTGGCCCAGCTCAACTACCCGATGCTGAAAGTCGGTGACTGAGTTGCACCACCCCGACAAACGAGCCTTCCGGTTTCATGCCGGAAGGCTTTTCTTTTTGTGCGGCCTGGTGCTTGCCTCGCAGGCGCAGGCCGATCTCTACAAATGGACCGACGCCCAGGGCAAGGTGCATTACACGGACCAGCCGCCCACGGTGAACGCCCAGACCGTCAAGCGCAGCGCCGCCGGACAGGCCGAAACCACGACGCAGGCAAAGCAGAGCCTCGACGCCAAGGATCAGGCCTACCAGAAGCGCCGCGAGGAAGAGGACAAGGCACGCGCCAAGGCCGAGAAGGAAGCCGAGGAAAAACGCATCCGGGCTGAAAACTGCGCCCGGGCCCGCGCCAATCTCGAGACGCTGGAGAACAAGCCGCGCGTCTATACCACCAACGCCGCAGGACAGCGCAGCTACATGGACGACGGCGCGCGCGCCAACGCGCTGGCCAACAGCCGCAAGGCCGTATCCGACTTCTGCAAATAAAGCGTCGGGGACCCGCCCGGGGGCCTACGCCGCATCGGGTGGGTTGGCCGGCGCATCCTTCGCCGGAGCCGCTTCCCCCCCGCCCTTCCTGGTGACTTTGCCCTCTTCCGCCCGCTTGCGGCGCACTTCCTTGGGATCGGCGATCAACGGGCGGTAGATTTCCACCCGGTCCCTGTCACGCACTTTTTCGTCCAGCTTGACCAGCTTGCTGAAAACGCCGACCTTGTTCCTGGCGAGATCGATCTCGGGATGGGCCTCGAGCACACCGGAGGCACGGATGGCATCCTCCACCGTCGCCCCTTCGGCCAGTTGCACCCGCAGCAGCGGCTGCTGTGCCGGCAGGGCATAAACCACTTCGACCTGGATGGCGGCGGCGCTCATGCGGCGTACACCTCGTCGGCACGACGCACGAAGGCGTCGACGAAGGTATTGGTGATGTGGCTGAACACGGGTGCCAGGAGGGTTTCCAGCACCCGGCTCGAAAACACGTATTCCAGCCGGAACTCGACCTTGCAGGCGTCGTCCCCGAGGGGAAGAAACAGCCAGTCGCCCTCCAGTTCGGAAAACGGCCCGTCCTGCAGCCGGATGCGCATCGCGCGTGGGTGCGTCTTGCTGTTTTCCGTGGTGAAGCTCTGGCGGATGCCCATGTAGGCGATATGGATCGTCGCCACCGTATGCTGCGCGTCGCGCGACTTCAGCTCGGTCCCGCCGCACCAGGGCAGGAATTCGGGATAGTCCTCGACCCGATCGACCAGCTCGAACATGCGTTCGGGGGGGTGTGCCACCAGCACACTTTTTTCCACACGCGCCATCGCTTGATAAAGCCTTGTAAAATCGAGAATTGTACGCAAGCCCGCCAGCCATGAGCATCGTCGACAACAAAAAAGCCTTTCACGACTACTTCATCGAGGAACGCTACGAAGCGGGTCTGGTGCTCGAAGGCTGGGAGGTGAAGTCGATCCGTGCCGGCCGGGTGCAGTTGAAGGAAGCCTACGTCGTGGTCAAAAACGGCGCCGTGTACCTGATCGGCTGCCACATCAGCCCGCTGCCCACCGCCTCCACCCACATCCACCCTGACCCCACGCGCTCGCGCAAGCTGCTGCTGCACGCCGCGGAGATCAACAAGCTGATCGGCAAGACCGAGCGTGCCGGCTACACCCTGGTACCGCTCGACCTGCACTACGCCAAGGGCCGCATCAAGCTGGAGATCGGCCTCGCCAAGGGCAAGAAGCAGCACGACAAGCGCGCAACGGAGAAGGAACGCGAGTGGCAGCGCGAAAAGCAGCGTCTCGTGCGCACCGCCCAGCATTGATGTGTGGTTTCGAGCCGACTAACGGATGAAATAGTCCGCTTACCGGTCGAACTTTTCCTTGTCTCCCTGTCGAAACCTTGACTACAATCGTCAATATCTCGACAAGCAAGGAAAAACCGATGTCGGCCCTTCCCGTTTATGAAGTTGAGTTCATCCCGCTGGAGCGCCGTCTGGGAGACCGCCGTGTCGCGCCGCGCGATGCTGCCCTGCCCCCGGGCATCACGGCGGATCGCCGCAAGGTCGTCAGCCGCCGCGCTGAAGACCGCAAATCCGCGACGCTGAGAGCCGTCTAAGGCTCGTCGGTCCCCGGGCAGCCCTGCCCGGGCAAGCATGCGCCTCGGGCACATTCGTGCCGAGGCGAAGTCATCCTCCCGATTCCCCACCCGTTCCAGCCGCCACACGGCGGGTCTGTGACACAATGACGGCCTTCGTCGCCACAGCTTTTGCCGAAAGTCGAGCTCCGTTTGTCCGTCCCCGTCACCGAATTCCCTGCTTTCCAGGACATCATCGACGCGCGTTCCCCGAGCGAGTTTGCTGAAGACCACCTCCCCGGCGCCATCAACCTGCCGGTGCTGGACGACGCCGAGCGCGCACACGTCGGCACGCTGTACAAGCAAACCACCTCCTTCGACGCCAAGAAGGTCGGCGCCGCACTGGTCGCGCGCAACATTGCACGGCACCTCGACACCTGGTTCGCCGACAAACCGAGATCGTATCGCCCGCTGGTCTATTGCTGGCGCGGCGGCGGCCGCAGCGGTGCGCTGACCCACGTCCTGCAGAAGATCGGGTTTGCCGCAGAACAGCTCGAAGGTGGCTACAAGGCCTATCGCCGCCACGTGGTGGCGGAGCTTGCCCGCCTGCCGGCATTGTTCACGTACCAGGTGGTGTGCGGCCCCACCGGCAGCGGCAAGAGCCGCCTGCTGCAGGCCCTGGATCAGGCCGGCGCCCAGGTGCTCGACCTCGAGGCGCTGGCTGCGCACCGTGGCTCGCTGCTGGGCGCGCTGCCGGACCAGCCACAGCCCTCGCAGAAAGGCTTCGAGAGCGCCGTCTGGTGGGTGCTGAGCCATTTCGATCCGCAGCGCCCGATCTACGTCGAGTCGGAAAGCAAACGCATCGGCTCCGTGCAGGTGCCCGATGCGCTCATCGCGGCGATGCGCGCCAGCCCCTGCATCCGGCTTGACGTACCGGTACCGGAACGGGTCCGCTTGCTGATCGAAGATTACGCGCACTTCCTGCACGATCCCGAAGTCATCAATGCCCGACTGGCGCATCTGACCGAGCTGCGCGGCCATGACACCATCGCGGCCTGGCAGGACCTCGCCCGGCGGCAGGCATGGCCCGAGCTCGTCACGGCGCTACTCGAACAGCACTACGACCCGGCCTATCACAGGTCGCTGTCGCACAACTACGCCGCGTCACCCGCCGATCGCGCCTTCCGTGCCGACGACCTGTCGCCCGACGGGCTGGCCCGGCTGGCGCGTGCGATTCTCGCCTAGACCAGCTTCCCCAGCACGAACCCGATCACGATGCCGATGATGACCGCGATCGTGAGCCCACGATAGGTCAGCACGTCCTTCGAATAACCGCGGCGGATGGCAATGTAGGACACCAGGTAGCCGACCGCGTTGAGCAGCCAGATGAAGCCGATCGACAACACTTTGACGATGACCGGCCCGACCACCGGCACCAGCGCGATGACCCCCAGCAGCCAGGCGAATGCGTTGGACAGCAGGCCGACCGCCACCACGCTGCCAGCGATCACGCTGCGGTCGACGTCGTAGTGCAAGCCCAGCCACACCAGCCCGCCGATCGCGCCCCACAACGGCAGCATCACCTTCCAGTTGCGCCACCAGGGCGTCCGTCCCGGCAATTCTCCGGCAGCCTCGTCCGGCCTGCCCATGCTCAGAGACCGAGCGCCCGCAGGTCGATGCCCGCGCCACCCGAAGGCGGGCACCAGTAATAGCCGCCGGTCAGCGGCCGGGTGAAACCGAACAGCGCATCGCTGATGCCGTCATCGTGGCCGGTCATGCGGCGCAGCTGCGCTTCGTAGGCATCGAACGACTTGCCGAAGGCGAGAAACACCAGTCCGGCGTCGGTACCCGCCGTCCAGGGCATCGAGCGGCGCACCACGAAGGCCTCGGGCTCGAACGCCTCCTGCGCCGTGCGCTTGACGTGCGCCGACGCGGGCGCACTGTCGAGCTCCTCATTGCTGTCGCGCTCGCGACCGAAGCAGTTGTCCTGCTCGACGCGCGGCATCGCGTTGAAAGCGGCGAAGTCGTGCAGCCATTGCTGCACTGCGGCATAGCTGGAACCGTCGAGGCCGCCTCCCTGACCCTGCGCGATCGCCGCCTCGACCGCCGCATCGTCCTTGGGGTTCTCGGTGCCGTCCTCGTAGCCGGTGAGGTCGCGGCTGTCGCGATGGCGGTAGCTGTCGATCGCCTGCACCAGACGGAAGGCAGGCGCTGCCAGCACCGCCAGCGCCTGCCCCTGCAGCAGCAGCTCGCCCGGTTCGTCGCCGCGCAGCCACAGCCACAATGCGTGCGGCGTCGCCGGAATCGCCGGCTTCGCCCGGGGCAGATCGGGGAAGCCGCGCAAGCCCGCCACCACGACACCCAGGGCAGCGGCTACCCCTGCCCCGATGCCCAGCACGACCGAACGGCCATCGCATGCCGCCGCCAGCGCACGCAGGGCAGCACGCGGATCGGTTTCCGGCCTCAGGTCGAAAAACAGGTGGCGGGCATGGTCGGGAATGGGTTCAAGGATGGCGGCTTGCGGAGTCATGTTTTTCGGTCGGGACAAAAAGCTGAACACGAACAATAAACGAAAGCTCAGGCACGCTTCACCTCGATCACATTCTGCACGTGCTGCAGACGCGCCAGCAGCCTGGATAGCTGCTGCAATTCCTTCACCCGCACGGTGAGTTGCATGTACGCCACTTCGCCGCGCGTCTCGGTATTGACCCGCAGCACGTCGAGCCTGTCCTTGGCGATGACGTCGGAGACGTCGCGCAGCAACCCCTGGCGGTCGAAGGCCTTGAGGCGGATGTCGACCTCGAACGCCGCGCCCGCCTCGAGTCCCCATTCGGCCGGCATCATGCGTGCCGGGTTGGCACGCCGCAGCGACGCGCAATCGGCACGATGCACGGTCAGCCCGCGGCCCACCGTGGTGTAGGCGACGATCGTCTCGGGCGGCTGCGGCCTGCAGCAGCGCGCCAGGGTAAGCGGTACGTCGCCCAGCCCCGGAATGACGACGGGACTGCCCGACTTCGTCCGCGCACGCGGTTTCGCGGTCGGTACCAGCGCCGGCACCGGCTTGCCGGGCTCCTGCAAGGCATGAACGAGATCGCGCTGGCCGACGTCGCCGCGTCCGAGTGCGGCGAGAAACTCGTCGACCTTGCCGAACCTGAGCCGTTGCGCAAGTTTTTCCTGGTTCGTCTCGACGATGCCGAGGCGCTTCAGCTCCTTGTCCAGCAAGGTGCGGCCGAGCGCGACCTGCTCGCCGACGTCGCGCTGGCGGAACCAGGCGCGCACCTTGGCGCGTGCACGGTGCGTCGCCAGGTAACCCAGCGCCGGGTTGAGCCAGTCCCGGCTCGGCGCACCTTCCTTGGCGGTAACGATCTCGACGCGCTGACCGTTGTCGAGCACGGTGTTGAGCGGCACCATGGCGCCGTCGACCTTGGCGCCGCGGCAGCGGTGTCCGAGATCGGTATGCAGCGCATAGGCGAAATCCACCGGCGTGGCGCCGCGGTCGAGCGCAACCACCCGGCCCTGCGGCGTCAGCACGTAAACCTGGTCCTGGAACAGCTCGGTCCTGAACTGCTCGGTGAATTCGCTGCTGTCGGCGACGTCGTCCTTCCATTCGAGGATGCGCCTCAACCACGCGATCTTCTCTTCGTACTGCGCGTCCTGCCTGCCGCCCTCCTTGTAGCGCCAGTGCGCAGCCACGCCGAGTTCGGCGTGGCGGTGCATGTCGAAGGTGCGGATCTGCACCTCCAGTGCGCGGTCCTCGGGACCGATTACCGCCGTATGCAGCGAGCGGTAGTCGTTGCTCTTCGGCTGCGAGATGTAATCGTCGAACTCGCCCGGAATCGGCTGCCACAGGTTGTGCACCAGCCCCAGCACGGTGTAGCAGTCGATCTCGTGCTTCACCAGCACGCGCACCGCGCGGATGTCGTACAGCTGTTCGAACGAGAGCCGCTTCCTGCGCATCTTGTTGACGATGCTGGCGATATGCTTGGGGCGCCCGGTCACCTCTGCCTCGATGCCGTGCAGCGCGAGTTCCGCCTCCAGCCGCTCGATGATGCCCAAAATGTACGCTTCTCGGTCGGCGCGCTTCTCGTCGAGCTGCTTCGCGATGGTCTTGTACGTTTCAGGCTCCAGGTAGCGGAACGCCCAGTCCTCCATCTCCCACTTGATCTGCCACACGCCGAGACGGTTGGCCAGCGGGGCGAAAAGTTCGCGTGCCTGATGGCCGAGCAGTTCGCGTACGGCCACATCCTGATTCGCCGCGCAGCGCAGCGCATGGGTGCGCTCGGCGAGCTTCACCAGCACCACGCGGATGTCCTCGACCATCGCCAGCACCATCTGGCGCAAGGCTTCCAGCTGGGCATGCGGGTCGATACGCTTGTCGGTCGCACTGGCGGCAAGCGTCTCGATGCGCACCATCGCCGCCACCCCGCGCGCCAGCCGCGCCGCCGTGCCGAAGAGCGTGTCGAAGTCGGGGGCTGCGCCGAGACAGGCGTGCAGCAGCGCCGCCGCCACGGCGTCGGCGCCGACGCGCAACTCGGCCACGATCAACGCGGCGCCGACGCTGTGCGCGAAATTCTCGTCGCCGCCCAATTGCTCATGTGCGTAGGCCAGCGCGCGCCAGGGCAGGTCGTTCTCCGCCACCGGCAGCACGCGCGCCAGCGCCAGCCGCGCCGACTCGAAATCGGTGGCGTCGAAACAGCGGGGACGGATGGTTTCGTTCATGGCGCATGCCAGTAGCGGCGGTGGGATGGCCGATATTCTGAGGCCTCGACCCCGGCTTCGCCAAACCTCAGCCGGATCAGGCCGCCGCGGTCGCTGCGCAGGATGTTGGCGTTCGCCGCGCGGAAACGTGCAACCACCTGTGGATGCGGATGACCGTAACGGTTGCGATGACCGACCATGAAAACCACGTGTTGCGGCCGCACGCGCGCCACGAATTCAGTCAATGAGGAGGTCAGGCTGCCGTGGTGTCCGGCCAGCAGCACCGTGGCCGACAGATCGGCACCCGACTCCAGCAATTCGAGCTCGCCGCGTCGCTCGGCATCGCCGGTGATCAGGAGACTGTCCTCCCCCCGGCTGACTTTCAGCACGCAACTGAAGTCGTTGTCGCGACGCCCATCGTGCGCATAAGCCGCCGGCGGCGGATTCAGTATCTCGAAGCGTACGCCATCCCACTGCCAGCGCTGCCCCCGCTGGCAGCGCCGCGGTGCCGGCGCATCGTCCAGCAAGGCGCTGTCGGCAGGCAGGGCGTGCAGCAGCCAGCCGATGGGCACGTCGCGCATTACAGAACGCAATCCGCCGCTGTGGTCGTTGTCGTCGTGCGAGACGACGACACCCTCCAGTTCGCCGATCCCCGACGCGCGCAGATATGGCACGACAATGCGTTCGCCGGCGTCGCTGTCGGCATACGATGCGCCGGTGTCGTACAGGAGCGCATGATTCGCCGTGCGGACCAGCACCGCCGTGCCCTGGCCGACGTCGATGACGTCGGCGCGGAACGTGTCCGGGCTCACGCCGTCGGCCGGCGGCAGCAACATCGGCAGCCACAGCACCGTGCCCAGCCCGCGCAGCGGAAAACCGCGCGGCAACAGCAGCCACAGCGTACCGGCCACCGCCAGCAGCACCGCGAGACCTTGCGGTGCCGGCCGCGCCGCCACCGCCCACGGCAAGCTGGCGGCCCACGCCAGCCCCTGCCCCAGCCCGTCCATCAGCCAGGCCGCCAGCTGCCACAGCGGCGGCACCATCACCCCCAGCAGCGCGAGCGGCGTAACCATCCAGCTGACCACCGGAATGGCGACGGCGTTGGCGAAGGGCGAGACGAGCGACACCTGTTGGAACAGCAGCAACAGGGCCGGCGCCAGCGCCACGGTCACCGCCGCCTGCACCGTCACCCAGCCGCGCAGCCTGGCGGGCAGCGCCACGCGGGCGAACGTGACCCACAGGATCGCGGCCATCGCGCCGAACGAAAGCCAGAAGCCGGCCGACAGCACCGCCCATGGATCGAGCAACAACACGACGAACAACGCCCACAGCAAGGCCGTAAAGGGGCGCGGCTCGCGCCGCCCCCAGAACGCCAGCGCCAGCACCGCCAGCATGAAGAGCGTGCGCTGTGCCGGCACCTGGAAACCCGCCAGCAGCGTGTAACCGAACGCCGCAACAACCGCCGCGACCAGGCCCGCCTGCCGCGCCGGCAGCCGTTCCGCCGCGCGCGGCAGGCGGCGCCAGGCGAACGCCACGAACCAGCCGGCCAGCGCGGCGATCATGGTGACGTGAAGCCCGGATATGCTCAGGAGGTGATTCACCCCGGTACGCGTGAAGGCGCGCCACTGTTCATGCGGAATGCCGCCCTGATCGCCGATCACCAGCGCGGCGATGACGCCGGCGTAGGGCGCATCGCCGAGGGTCAGGGCAATCCGCTCACGGATGCCGGCGCGCACCGCGGCAACCCATGCGGCCGGCGTGGCCGCACGCCTGTCGAGCCGGTGCGGTGTGGGGTGCTCGCGCACATAACCGGAGGCCGCGATGCCCTGCTCCAGCATCCAGGCCTCGAGGTCGAAGCCGTGCGGGTTGTGGGTGCCGTAGGGAATTTTCAGCCGCACGGTGAAGCGCCAACGCTCGCCGGCATGGATCGTCGGCTGTGGCGCCATGTCGCGCGGCCAGTAGCGCACCAGTTGGACACGCTGCAACGCCGGCGCACCCGGCGTCAGCACCTGCTCGACGTCGAGCTCGAAGCGTTCACCGCGCGCGTTGGCGTGCGGCAGGTCGGCGATCACGCCGATGATCTCGATATCGACCCCCTGCCAGTGCTCGGGCAGATGTTCAGCCAGCCGTGCATCGGCGCGCCAGGCGGCCCACGCGAATCCCAGCGCGGCACACAACAGCGCGATGCCGATACGGCGCAGGGACTCGGGTAGAAGACGGGGAAAGCGCGGCAACCACAGCACGCCGGAGAGCAGCGGCAACAGCCACAGCCATCGTGCCGGCGGCAGATCGGCCTGCTGCTGCAGCAGCCAGATCCCCAGACAGAACGCGATGAGTGCGGCCCGCATCGCGGTCTACGCTCAAACCGGCTGCAGCATTCCGTCCACCAGCCGCAGCTGGCGATCCATGCGCGCCGCCAGCTCGACGTCGTGGGTCACCACGATGAGGCTGGTGCCCTGCCGGAGATTGAGCTCGCGCATCAGGTCGAACACGCTGTCGGCGGTATGGCGATCGAGGTTGCCGGTCGGCTCGTCGGCGAGGATGCACGCCGGATGCGTGACCAGCGCGCGCGCGATCGCCACGCGCTGGCGTTCGCCCCCAGACAGCTCACCGGGACGATGGTCGAGGCGGTGGCCGAGCCCGGCCGCCTCCAGCATCTTCGCCGCACGCCCCAGCGCCTCGGTGCGGTCGATACGGCGAATGATCAGCGGCATGGCAGCGTTCTCGACGGCGGAAAACTCAGGCAGCAGATGATGGAACTGGTAGACGAAACCGAGCGCGGTATTGCGCAGTTCGCAGCGTGCCGGCTCGCTGAGTGCGAACGGATCGCGGCCCATGAGCTCAACCTGGCCGCGAGTCGGCGTGTCGAGGCCACCCAGCAGGTGCAGCAGCGTACTCTTGCCGGAGCCGGAGGCACCGACAATGGCGAGCGATTCACCCGCCTTCACTTCGAGGTCGACACCGCGCAGTACCGGCACGTCGGTCCGCCCCTGTCGGAAAGTCTTGCCCAGCCCGGTGCAGCGCAGCACGGTCTCACTCATAGCGCAGGGCCTCCGCCGGGTTGATGCGCGACGCACGCCAGCTCGGATAGAGCGTGGCGACGAGGCTGATCAAAAGCGAGATCCCGGCGATGATGCCGACATCGCCCCACACCAGCTTGGACGGCAGCTCGTTGATGTAGTAGACGTCGGCCGGAAACAGATCCATGCCCGCCAGCCGCTCGATGAAGGGCACCACGGTCTCGAGATTGAGCGCGAGCAGCACGCCGCCGATCACGCCGAGCGCCGTGCCGAACACGCCGATGAAGGCCCCCTGCACGATGAAGATCTGCATGATCGAGCCGGGCCGCGCACCGAGCGTGCGCAGGATCGCGATGTCCGACTGCTTGTCGGTCACCGCCATCACCAGCGTCGAGACGATGTTGAACGCCGCCACCGCGACGATCAGCAGCAGGATCAGGAACATCATGCGTTTCTCGATCGCCACCGCGCGGAAGAAGTTGGCGTGGCTCTGCGTCCAGTCGGTGAGGTAATAGCTGCCGGAGAGGCTGTTCGCCAGCTCACGCGTCACGAAGGGCGCGCGGAACAGTTCGTCGAGCTTCAGGCGAACGCCCGACACGTCGTCGCCGAGGCGCAGCAGCTTCTGCGCGTCCTGCAGGTGAATCAGCGCGAGACCCGAATCGTATTCGAACATGCCGGCCTCGAAGATGCCGATGACGGTGAACTGCTTGACGCGCGGCATCACGCCGGCCGGCGTGATGTTGCCCTGCGGCGTCAGCAGCACCAGCTTGTCGCCGGGATAGACATTGAGCGCACGCGCCAGCTCGGCACCGAGAACGATGCCGAATTCGCCGGGCTTCAGATCGGATAGCCGCCCCGCCTTCATGTGCTGCGCGAAGTCGGCCACCCGGTTTTCCATCGTGGGCAGCACCCCGCGGATGATCGCGCCGCGCACCAGATCGCCGTTGGCGAGCATGCCCTGCGCATTGACGTAGGGCGCGCCTGCCTGAACTTCCTTGTTCTGCTGCGCCTGCGCCAGCACGCCGCGCCAGTCGGCCAGCCGGTCGCCCGGCCCGCTGATCTCGAGGTGGGCGGCCACGCCGAGGATGCGCGCGCGCAGTTCCTCCTGGAAGCCGTTCATCACCGACAGCACGACGATCAGCGCGAGCACGCCGAGCGCGATGCCCGCCATCGAGACGATGGAAATGAAGGAAATGAAGTGGTTGCGGCGCTTGGCGTGGGTGTAGCGCAGGCCGACCAGGAGCTCAAACGGAAGCAAGACGCGACTCGCGGATGAAAGGCTTCGAGTATGCCACAGCCGCCCTACTCGCCCAGCAGGTGCAGCACCACCGAACGCGTCTGCGGCGCGCGCCGGTGCTCGAATACGTAGACCCCCTGCCAGGTACCGAGCATGGGGCTGCCGTTGGCGACCGGAATCGCCAGATGGGTCTGCGTCAGCGCCGCGCGCACGTGCGCCGGCATGTCGTCCGCGCCTTCCAGCACATGCTCGTAGATCGGATCGCCTTCCGGCACCAGCCGCGAGAGGAAGCGCTCGAGATCGGTCTGCACGGTCGGGTCGTAGTTTTCCTGGATCAGGAGACTTGCCGAAGTGTGGCGGATGTAGAGGGTCAGCAGCCCGTCGCGGATACCGCTCGCCTGCACCCAGTCGCGCACCTGCGGCGTGAAGGCATACAGTCCCTTGCCGCGGGTGGATACGGAGATTTCATGAAGACCTTGTCGCATGGGACGCCATTCTAGCTTTGCTACACTCGCCGCATGCGCTTCCTCGTTCCCCACCTGTTTCCCTCCGCGCGCCTGCTGGAAGCGGCGGCGCAGGATCTGCGCCTGCCCGCGCTGCAGATCCTGCTGACGCGCGGCACGCGCGGGGCCGCCCCCGCGAACGGCGTGGAAGCCGCCGTGTGCGAGGCCCTTGGTCTCGAACGCCAACAGGACTGGCCGCTTGCGCCTATCACGCTGCAGGCTGACGGCAGAACAGCCGGTGATGGATACTGGCTGCGCGCCGACCCGGTGCACCTGCGCGTGATGCGTGATCGCATCGTGCTCGCCGACAGCCGCGACCTCGAGTTGTCGCAAGCCGAGGCCGATGCCCTCTGCAGCGCGATCGGCCAACACTTTGGCGACAGCCTGCATCCGATCCCACTGGCGCCGACTCGCTGGTACCTGCGCCTGCCGCAGCGGCCCCGATTCACCACCACGCCACTGTCGCTCGCCACCGGCTGCGACATCGATCCCCTGCTGCCGCAGGGAGCGGACGCCCTGCAGATCCGGGCTCAACTCAACGAACTGCAGATGCTGCTGCACGATCACCCGGTCAACCTGACGCGCGAGGCGCGTGGCGCGCTGCCGGTCAATTCGGTGTGGCTGTGGGGCGGCGGCACCCTGCCTGCCGCGCCGTCGAGGCGGATCGCGCTGTGGGCGCGCGACGAGACGGTGCACGCGCTGGGGGCGTTCTGTCAGGCCACATTGTCCGCACCGCCGGCGCAATTCGAAAAAACGCTGCTCGCCGTTGAAGGCGTGACCGTGCTCGACAATCTGACGCCGGCCGGCCAATGCGGCGATCCCTACGGCTGGCGTGAGGCGCTGCGTGCGCTGGAAACCGGCTGGTTCGCTCCCATGCTGGCGCAACTGCGAGTGTCCAATTCTCGCGTGCAACTCGCCGACCCGATCAGCGGCAAGGCGCTGGAGGTGCAGCGCAGCGATCTCATCAAAATCTGGCGGCGGCCGCGCAGCCTGATTGCACTGCTCGGCTGATTGGCGTGCTCAGACCGGCGTCGCCCACAGATCGTGCTCGTCGGCCTCGTCGACCTGCACCTTGAGGCGGGTGCCGGGCTTGAGATCGAACACGCCTTCGAGGTAGACGACGCCGTCGATCTCCGGCGCATCGGCATGGCTGCGCGCGATCGTGCCGACTTCGTCCTCCTCGTCGACCATCACCTCGATGATTCTGCCGATCTTGGCATCGAGGCGCGCTGCGGAAATCTCAGCCTGCGTCTCCATGAAGCGCTCCAGGCGTTCCTCCTTCAGATCCTCCGGCACCGCGTCAGGTAGTTCGTTGGCTGCCGCGCCTTCGACAGGCGAGTACTTGAAGCAGCCGACGCGGTCGAGTTGCGCCTCCTTCAGGAAATCGAGCAGTTCCTCGAACTCGGCGTCGGTCTCGCCGGGAAAGCCGACGATGAAGGTCGAGCGCAGCGTGAGATCGGGCACGGCATTCCGCCACGCCTGGATGCGGTCGAGCGTCTTTTCCACCGCGCCGGGGCGCTTCATCAGCTTGAGGATGCGCGGGCTGGCGTGCTGCAAGGGAATGTCGAGATACGGCAGGATGATGCCGTCGGCCATCAGCGGGATCACGTCGTCGACGCTGGGGTAGGGATAGACGTAGTGCAGCCGCACCCAGGCGCCGAGGCGGCCGAGCGCGCCGGCCAGTTCGGTCATGCGCGTTTTCACCGGGCGACCGCTCCAGAAGCCGGGGCGATACTTCACGTCGACGCCGTAGGCGCTGGTGTCCTGCGACACCACCAGCAACTCCTGCACGCCGGCTCCGACCAGCTTTTCCGCCTCGTTCATTACCTCGCCGATCGGCCGGCTCACCAGATCGCCGCGCATCGACGGGATGATGCAGAAGGTGCAGCGGTGGTTGCAGCCCTCGGAAATCTTCAGGTAGGCATAATGACGCGGCGTGAGCTTCACGCCGCCGGGCGGAATCAGGTCCTCGAACGGGTCGTGCGGCTTCGGCAGCGCGCCGTGCACCGCCTCCATCACTTCCTCCAGCGCGTGCGGGCCGGACACCGCCAGCACCTTGGGATGGGCCTCGCGCACCACGTCGCCCTTGGCGCCGAGGCAGCCCGTCACGATCACCTTGCCGTTTTCCGCCAGCGCCTCGCCGATCGCCTCCAGCGACTCCTGCACCGCGGCGTCGATGAAGCCGCAGGTGTTGACGACCACGACGTCGGCATCGTCGTAGCTGCCGACGATGCCGTAGCCTTCCGCACGCAACTGAGTGAGGATGCGTTCGGAATCGACCGTGGCCTTCGGACATCCGAGGGAGACGAAACCGACGGTCGGCGTGCGCGAGCGTTTTGCTTTGGTTACCATGACGTTGAATCCTGATGGAGCAGTGTGATGTATATCGTAGCGATTGGCTGGGCGTATGTGATCCTGATGATGGCGATTACCGCCAGCAGTGTCGGCAAGGCGCTCGCCATCCTGATTTTTCTGGGTGTGCTGCCGATCGCGCTGTTCGTCTATACCGTCGGCGGCCGCAAGCGGCCGGCCCGTTCAATGACCGTGGCCGATCAGGTAACCGAACAACGCGACGCTGCCGATTCCCAGTCCGATTAGCGCGAGCTGCTGCATGGTCTCGCCGATTTCCGCGCGCTTGTGCAGCCCGGGAATCAGGTCGGACAAGGCCACGTAGAGCATGCTGGCCCCTGCCAGTCCCAGCAGCACCGGGGTCCAGCCTTCGAGCATCGACAGGGCAAAATAGCCCACCAGCGCACCGACCATTGTCGCCACCCCAGTCAGCAGATTGATCAACAGGGCCTTGGTGCGACTGTAGCCAGAATGCAGCAGGATCAGGAAATCGCCGATTTCCTGCGGAATCTCGTGCGCGATGATCGCCAGTGCAGTGACGGCCCCCAGACGGAAGTCGACCAGGAAAGCGCCGGCGATGATGACGCCATCGACGAAATTGTGGAAGGTATCGCCGACCGTGATCATCAGGCCGGAACGACCATGGTCGTGACCGTGATCATGCGCATGGCCGCCATGGGCTTCGCAGACCTCGTCATGGCAATGCCGCCACAGCACCAGTTTCTCCAGCAGGAAAAACAGCAGGATCCCGCCCAATAGCGCCTTGGCGACAGCCTCGATGTCGCCGCCCATTTCTACCGCCTCCGGCAAAACTTCCAGCAGCGACGCCCCCAGCAGCGCGCCGATTGCATAGCTCACCAACACCGGCACCCAGTGCGGCCGCGCCGACAGCGCCAACAGCGCGGCCAGCAGCAGGCTCAGCAGGCTGCCGGCAGCAGTCGCGATCAGAATGGTGGCAAGGGTGGACATGAAATGGAATGCCGCTGGCAAAGCGCGACATTATACCGAGGGCAGGCCCGTAGGCCCGGGCTTTCTTGCGCGCGGAGGATGCACGCTATGGTCTTATTCAGATGCTGGCATGTCCCGCCCGTTGGACAGGCGGAACATACCGCCCCAATCAAAATCATTCGATCAGGGCAATTTCATCGACTCAGCGCTTGGCTTTCGCCGGCTCGACCGACAGTTCACCTTTCAGTTTATCGATGCTGGCTTTGCCGAAGCCTTTCACCTTGTCCAGCTCATCCAGGCTCTTGAAGCCGCCGTTCGCCTCGCGATACGAAATAATGGCCTTTGCCTTGGCCGGGCCCACGCCGCTCACCGCTTCCAGTTCGGACTGCGTTGCCGTATTGATGTTCACCGCAGCGAACGCAGGCAATGCCATCATGCCGATGACACCCAGAACACTCCCTAACAACTTGTTCATGACTTCCTCCTATAGGTTTGTTGAACGTGGGCGGATGCCCACGTCGCAAACGTACCGGGAAGCCAGGCGGCAGGCCATACAACTTTAGTTGTAGGCGTGAGCCAACCCAATGATTTGTTTGATTAAATAATCTCACGGACATTGGCAAGAGCAATACCCACCATGGGCCAGGCAATAAAAAACCCCCCTCTTTTCTGGAGGGGGTTTTTCTTGCTGCCTGGTTTGTTTGCCAGGCGGCGGTATAAGGAGTCTGACGATGACCTACTTTCACAGGCGGGAGCCTACTATCATTGGCGCGGGAGCGTTTCACCGTCCTGTTCGGGATGGGAAGGGGTGGTTCCACTCTGCTATGGTCG
>JBEQCP010000008.1:0-143107 GCA_041639215.1 Pseudomonadota bacterium
CCCTAGCCCCTAGCCCCTAGCCCCTAGCCCCTAGCCCCTAGCCCCTAGCCCCTAGCCCCTAGCCCCTAGCCCCTAGCCCCTAGCCCCTAGCCCCTAGCCTATGCTGCACGACTTCATCGACTGGATCCTCGCCACCGTCCACGACTGGGGCTACACCGGCATTTTCGTCCTGATGGCGCTGGAATCTACGGTGCTTCCAGTGCCGAGCGAACTCGTCCTGATTCCGGCCGGCTACCTCGCGCACCAGGGCGAAATGAATTTCTGGCTGATCGTGCTCGCGTCGACGGTCGGCAGCCTGGTCGGTGCCTCGTTCAACTACTACATGGCATTGTGGGTGGGCCGCCCCTTCCTCGAGCGCTGGGGGCGCTACTTCTTCGTGCGCCCGGAACTGCTGCACAAGACCGACGCCTTCTTCCTGAGACACGGCGCGGTGTCCACCTTCACCGGCCGCCTCATTCCCGGTATCCGCCACCTGATCTCGATCCCCGCCGGCCTCACGCGCATGAACCTCGCCGCGTTCGCCTTCTACACCTGCCTCGGCGCCGGGCTGTGGTCGATCATTCTCACCCTGTTCGGCTACTTCCTCGGTGGCAACGAGGCGCTGATCAGGGAATACCAGCACCACATCACTCTCGGCGTCATCGCCTTCGTCGCGCTGATCATCGGCGGCTATGTATGGTGGCAGCGGCGCGGCTAATTCTGCCGGGCAGTTCGCTGTCCCTGCTCGCGCCACCCTAGGCCGGCAAGCCCCCGCCCATTCGGATCATGAACCTGCTGGCTTTTCTGTGGGGGTTTGCCGAAGCAACGCTGTTCTTCATCGTCCCGGACGTGCTGCTGTCGCTCATCGCATTGACAAGCCGCCGACGCGCCCTGCTTGCCAGCGGCTTTGCCGTGCTGGGCGCGCTGCTGGGAGGCTGGCTGATGTACCGATGGGCCCTGCTCGATGCCGTGCACGCACGGGATGTGCTGACGTCCGTCCCCGCGATTTCATCCGGGTTGCTCGACCAGGTGCAGCAGCAACTTGCCAGTTCGGGCCTTGCGGCCATGTTCGCAGGCGCCTTCAGCGGCGTGCCCTACAAGCTCTACGCGGCAGAGGCGGGGGCAGCAGCGCTTCCTCTGGCCGCCTTTCTCGCCCTGAGCCTGCCGGCGCGCGCGCTGCGTTTTCTGCTGGTCGTCGTGGTCGTGGACTGGATCGCCCGACACGGGGCGCAAGCAATGCGCCCCGCACGAAGAGCCGCCCTGGCCCTGGGATTCTGGGGGCTGTTCTATGCCGGCTATTTCAGCACGATGCCCGCGTAAAGGGGATCGGCAAGACGCCCGATTCGGTTCAGGCTGGCGTCAGGACGCCCGGCTGTCCGAAAGGCCGCTCTCGGTGAAATAGCTGATGCGCGTACGCGGGTCGAGGTAGGCGAGCACGGCCACGTCGAGTTCCGCCGGGCGCAGGGTCCTGGCCACGGAGAGGTCGGGGGCCTCGCGCATATCCAGCCACAAGGCCTCTTCCTTGGGCACGTGCGGGTCGTAGATCAACAGCGAGGGATGCAACAGACGTCCCGGGTTGACGCTCATGACCAGGCCGATCTGGCCACTGTTCAGCTGCACGATGCTTCCCGGCGGATAGATGCCCATGCAACGCACGAACAATTGCATCAGCACGGGGTCGTATTTGCCCGTTTCCTTCTTGAACATGAAGGAAATGGCCTCGGCCGGCGTCATCGATTCCGCCGGGTTGGCGCGATTGCAGTAGCCATCGAAGGTATTGGCGATGCAGGCAATGCGTGCAAGACGGCCGATCTGTTCGCCAGCCAGCCGGCCGGGGTAGCCGCTCCCGTCGAGGAACTCGTGGTGCATGGCAATGACGTCCAGCGCAGCGGCGGACATCCCGGGCAATGGCCGCGCCATGTCGAGGCCATACGCCACGTGCTGCTGGTAGAAGCTCAGCTCGGCCTTCGTCCAGGGCAATTTGTTCAACAGGATCTTGCTGGGGATCTTTTCCCGGCCGATGTCGTGCAACAGCGTACCGAGGCCCAGTGCGCGCATTGCCTCCGGGTCCAGCTGCGCTTCCTTTCCCAGAACCAGCGCCAGCATCGTGACGTTGAGGGCATGGTAATAGGCATTTTCGTCCCCTGCCTTGGCATTCACCAGGTGCAGGACGACGTCCTTGTCCGCCAGCATCGCATCAACCATGTCTGACACCAGTGCCTGTGCCTGCTGCATCGACTCGCCAGGGCGGGAGAAGAGGTTGCGCAATAATGCCTTGACGGTCGAGGCCCCGGCAGCGAACTGCCGCTCGCAACGCCCGAGCGCCTCGCGCTGGCGCGAGAGTTTTTCCCGGCGTGCCTGTTTTTCCGCCCACATCGCCTCGATCTCGGGATCGGCCTGCACTGGTGGCGGCGAGGTTGGCGGCGCATCTGCCGCGGTGGGGGGCAAGGGGGGCAGATCGCTCTTGCGGCTGTCGTACAGCACATGCGATATCCCGAGGGAGCGCAGTTGCTGCAGCTGCTTCTCGTTGCGAATCTTGAAGCTGCTGAACAGGAAGGGATGATCCATCCAGGATTCGAGCTGGATATGCAGCCCCACTCTGACCTGGTCGATGCTGATGCGTTGTACCTGTTCGCTCATCGTTCAAACAACCTGAATCAGTTCACGCCCCGCCATCAGTTTGCGGCAACAACCATCAGCCGCTTCATCTCCGCCACTGCGTCCTTCCAGCCGACGAACAGGGCCTGTGCGACGATGGCATGGCCGATGTTGAGCTCATGAATTCCGGGCAGCGCGGCGATCGGCTGCACGTTGTGGTAGGTCAGGCCGTGCCCTGCATTCACCGTGAGGCCAAGGCTGCGGCCGTAGGCAACGGCCATGCGGATGCGCTCGAACTCGGCAATGCGCGCGGCGTCGGTTGCCGCATCGGCGTAATGCCCGGTGTGGATCTCGACCACCGGCGCACCGGCCGCGTGCGCGGCGTCGAGCTGGGCGAAGTCGGCGTCGATGAAGAGCGAAACACGGATGCCGGCATCCGCCAGCCGCTTGCAGGCGTCGGTGAGCTTCGGCAGTTGCCCCTTCACGTCGAGCCCGCCTTCGGTGGTCAGTTCCTCGCGCTTTTCCGGCACCAGGCAGACGTCCTGCGGTCGCGTTGCGATGGCGATGGCGATCATCTCCTCGGTCACCGCCATTTCGAGGTTCATCTTGGTCTTCAGCACCTGGCGCAGGATGGCGACGTCGGCATCCTGGATGTGGCGGCGGTCTTCGCGCAGATGCAGGGTGATCGAATCGGCACCGGCCGTCTCCGCCATCAGCGCGGCTTCGACCGGACTGGGATAACGGGTCTTGCGCGCCTGGCGCAGGGTGGCGATGTGGTCGATGTTGACGCCGAGATAAATGCTCATGGGGTGAGGTCGGTGAGTTCGCGCAGCAGCTGGCGAGTATAAAGCGGCTTGGCGCCGAGAGTGTGGTTGATCAGCGTACGCATCAGCGCCTTGGCTTCGACCAGCGTGACCGGGCTATCGAAGCGGTCGGTGGCCAGATCGATCAGCGTCTGCCCCGACACCGGGCAGCCGGGCTGTCCGATCGCCTGCAGGGCGCCGCGCTCGGGCTGGAACACGTAGCGCGCATCGGCCCGGATCGGCGCACCGCTGTCGGCGTCGACGTCGAAGGTTGCGCCATAGCCGATTTCACCCAGCAAGTCCTTCTCGAAGCGGCGCAGTATCCGTTCGTAATCGGTGGTGCAGGCCTCACCTGCCAGCTGATCCAGCGTATCGACGTAGCGGTCGTACAGCAGCTCGTGCGCATCGCCGCGCGCCAGCAGGCGCAGCAGCAGCTCGTTGAGATAGAAGCCGCACATCAGTGCGCGTCCCTGCGGCGCCACCAGCCCGCCCTGCCATTCGGCGGCGTGCAGCGTCTTCATCTCGGACTTGCCGAACCACGACAGCAACAGCGGCGTGAAAGGCTGCATCAACCCGCGCAACGCCGAGGCCGGCCGCCGCGCCCCGCGTGCGATCAAGGCGACGCGGCCGTGGCCACGGGTGAAGACTTCCGCCACCACGCTGGTTTCCTTGAAGGGATAGGTGTGGAGGATGAAGCCAGGCTCGTTGTTGATGCGGGCGTCGCTGGACATGAAAATCGGCTATCCGCGAAGTGCGCGAAGGGACGCGAAGAAAAACCAAGGCAGAAACATGAAAGGTTCGTGCATGTCAGATCCACACATCGCAATGACTTGCTTCGCGTTTCTTCGCGTGCTTCGCGGATAACACCTTTCAATCCAGCCCCAGCGACTTCAGCATGCGCACGTCGTCGGCCCAGCCGCCCTTCACCTTGACCCATACCTCCAGGTAGACCTTGCCGTCGAACGCGCGCTCCATGTCCTGGCGCGCCTGGGTCGAAATGGTCTTGAGCTTCTCGCCGCCCTTGCCGATGACGATGGCCTTGTGGCTGTCGCGGTCGACCAGGATGGTGGCGAAAATGCGGCGCAGCCTGCCTTCCTCCTCGAACTTGTCGATGGTGACGGCGACCGCGTAGGGGATTTCCTCGCCGCACAGACGGAACACCTTCTCGCGGATCAGCTCGGCCGCGAGCTGGCGTTCGGTCTGGTCGGTGACGTCGTCCTCGCCGAACAGCGGCGGGTTCTCCGGCAGATGCGTCTGCAACGTCTTCAGCAGCTCGTCGAGGTTGCTCGCGTTCTTCGCCGACACCGGGACGATCTCGGTGAAGGCGTGCGCGGCGGCGACCTCCTGCAGGTAGGCCATCAATGCCGCGCGGTCCTTGGCGTAGTCGATCTTGTTCACCACCAGGATCAGTGGACGGTCCTTCGGCAGCAGTTCCATCACCTGGCGGTCTTCGCGCGTCAGCCGGCCGGCCTCGACCAGCATCATCACCACGTCGGTGTCCGACAGGGTTTCGCGTACCCGCTTGTTCATCGCGCGGTTCATGGTGCTCGCATGGCGGGTCTGGAAGCCCGGCGTGTCGACGAACACGAACTGCGCCGCGTCGGTGGTATGGATGCCCATCACGCGATGGCGGGTGGTCTGCGCCTTTTTCGAGGTGATGCTGACCTTCTGCCCGACCAGCCGGTTGAGCAGCGTCGACTTGCCGACGTTGGGACGGCCGACGATGGCGATCAGGCCGCACCGGAATTCCTGGGACGATTCGCTCATTCTGGCACCCCGTTCATTTCTGCAAGGCAGCACACGCCTGGCGCGCGGCTTCCTGTTCGGCGGCGCGGCGACTCTTGCCAACGCCGCGGGTATTGAGCGCAGGCTTGGCCAGCACGCACTCGACGATGAAACTCTGGTCGTGCGCCTCGCCCTCGGTGCCGACCAGCCGGTACTCTGGCAAAGGCAGGCGGCGCGACTGCAGCACTTCCTGCAGCTGCGTCTTGGGATCCTTGCCCGATGCCTTGGGGTCGATTCGCGCCACCAGCGGATCGAACAGGCGGCGCACCACGCGCTGCGCCTCGTCGAATCCGGCGTCGAGGAAGACCGCACCGAACAGCGATTCCAGCGCGTCGGCCAGGATGGACGGACGGCGGAACCCGCCGCTCTTGAGTTCCCCCTCGCCCAGCCGCAGGCTGTCGCCGAGATTCAGGTCGACAGCGATTTCGGCCAGGGTTTCCTGCCGCACCAGGTTGGCGCGCAGACGCGACAGGCTGCCCTCGGGCAGGTCGGGAAAGGCATCGTAAAGGGCGCGGGCAACCGAGCAGTTGAGCACCGAGTCGCCAAGAAATTCGAGTCGTTCGTTGTTGGACGCGCTGTAGCTGCGGTGGGTCAGCGCCTGGGTCAGAAGCTCGGCACGAACGAAAGTGTAGCCCAGCGCCTGCTGCAGGCGCTGGATCAGCAAAGGATTATTCAACGTCCGGGGGCGCCGCGTTGGGGTCGGAGCTGGCGCTGAAGTCGACGACCAGGCTGACATTGCCAACGAGCTTGGTGCGGAACTGGTAGTCGGCGGAGATGACCGGAACGCCACCGCTGCGGTTGATGCTGAGATCCTCGGGCTTGACCGCGGTGACGTAGTCCACGCCGGCGCGCATCACGAAGTCTTTGCGAATCTCGGCGTTGCTCTTGGAGCGGATGTCCGACTCCTGCCCCATCGCAGCGAGGATTTTCTTCACCGAGAAGAATTCGATGTAGGCCGGCACCAGCTTCATCGCCAGCATGGCGACGAACACCAGCACGACGGCGACGAAGAGAAAGCCGAACATGCTGAGACCGTGTTGCCGGTTCTTCAGGCTGGGGGCGTATTGCATGGTATCTCCTTAGCGTATGGTGGTGCCGATGCGGCCGAAGTCGTCGAAGTTCATCCAGATGAAAAAGGCCTTGCCGACGATGTTCCCGTCCGGAACGAAGCCCCAGTAACGGCTGTCGTTGCTGGCGTCGCGGTTGTCGCCCATCATGAAATACTGGCCTTGCGGCACCTTGCAGACGAAGCCTTCGCCGTCGGCATTGTAGGAGCAGTTCTCGCGGTAGGGGAAGTCCACCACCTGCGGCGGGAAGACCGACGGCTTGCCCGGCTCGGTCATCATCGCGTGGCCCGCGCTGTTGAGGCGTTCGTCGTAAACCATGGCGGTGATGTAGTTGAGGCCGTTGCCGACATAGCTGTAGGTACCGGTGTGGGTCGTCGGCACTGGCTGGCCGTTGACGCTGAGCTTCTTGTCGCGGTATTCGACCACGTCGCCCGGCACGCCGATCACCCGCTTGATGTAGTCGAGGCCGGGGTCGGCCGGGTAGCGGAACACCATGACGTCGCCGCGCTCGGGGTTGTTCAGTTCGACGATCTTCTTGTTGATCACCGGCAGACGGATGCCGTAGGTGTACTTGTTGACCAGGATGAAATCGCCGACCAGCAGCGTCGGCATCATCGAGCCGGAAGGAATCTTGAACGGCTCGACCAGAAAGGAACGCAGCGCGAACACCACCAGGATGACCGGGAAGAAGCTCTTGGCGTATTCGACCAGCAGCGGTTCGCGGACGTCACGGTCACGGTAACGCCTCAGCACCAGCACGTCGAACAGCCAGATGCCGCCGGTGACGGCAAGTGCGAGAAACAGGATGAGGGCGAAGTTCATTTATTTGTCCGAGACCTGGAGGATCGCGAGGAAGGCTTCCTGCGGGATTTCGACGTTGCCGACCTGCTTCATGCGGCGCTTGCCGGCCTTCTGCTTTTCGAGCAGCTTCTTCTTGCGCGTGATGTCGCCGCCATAGCACTTGGCCAGCACGTTCTTGCGCATCGCCTTGACGTTTTCACGCGCGATGATGTTGGCGCCGATCGCCGCCTGCACCGCGACGTCGAACATCTGGCGCGGGATCAGCTCGCGCATCTTGGACGCCAGTTCGCGGCCGCGGTAGACGCTGGTGGCACGGTGCACGATCAGCGACAGCGCGTCGACCTTCTCGTTGTTGACCAGGATGTCGAGCTTGACCAGGTCGCCGGCACGGAACTCCTTGAACTCGTAGTCGAGCGAGGCGTAGCCGCGGCTGGTCGATTTCAGCTTGTCGAAGAAGTCCATCACCACTTCGTTCATCGGCAGGTCGTAGCGCAGCATCACCTGCTTGCCGTGGTACTGCATGTCGAGCTGCATGCCGCGCTTCTGGTTGCACAGGGTGATGACGTTGCCGACGAATTCTTCCGGCACGAAGATGGTCGCGGTGATGATGGGCTCGCGGATCTCTTCAATTTTGGAAGGCTCCGGCAGCTTGGACGGGTTCTCGACGTTGATCGTGGTGCCATCCTTCAGCACCACCTCGTACACCACCGTCGGCGCGGTGGTGATGAGATCCATGTCGTATTCACGTTCCAGCCGTTCCTGCACGATGTCCATGTGCAGCAGGCCGAGGAAGCCGCAGCGGAAGCCGAAGCCCAAGGCCTGGCTGACTTCGGGCTCGAACTGCAGCGCGGCGTCGTTGAGCTGCAGCTTGGTCAGCGCGTCGCGCAGCGCCTCGAAGTCGTGCGACTCGACCGGGTAGAGGCCGGCGAAGACCTGCGACTGCACCTTCTTGAAGCCGGGCAGCGGCTCGGCGGCCGGGTTGTCGACCAGGGTGATGGTGTCGCCCACCTGCGCCGATTTGAGTTCCTTGATGCCGGCGATGACGAAGCCCACCTCGCCGGCCGAAAGCTGCGGCTTGTCGACCGACTTGGGCGTGAACACGCCGACGTGCTCGGTCAGGTGCTGTGCGCCGCTGGCCATGAAGCGGATCTTGTCCTTGGGGCGCAACACGCCGTCGACCACGCGCACCAGCATCACCACGCCGACGTAGTTGTCGAACCAGGAATCGATGATCAGCGCCTTCAGCGGCGCATCCTCGTTGCCGCGCGGCGGCGGCACCTGCTTCACCACGACTTCGAGGATCTCGGGAATGCCGATGCCGGTCTTGGCCGAGGCGCGCACCGCGTCGCTGGCGTCGAGTCCGACGATGTCCTCGATCTCTTCCGCCACGCGGTCGGGGTCGGCGGCGGGCAGGTCGATCTTGTTCAGCACCGGAATGACTTCGACGCCGAGATCGATCGCGGTGTAGCAGTTGGCCACCGTCTGCGCCTCGACGCCCTGCGAGGCGTCGACCACCAGCAGCGCGCCTTCGCAGGCCGACAGCGAGCGGCTGACTTCATAGGAAAAGTCGACGTGGCCGGGGGTGTCGATCAGGTTCAGGCGATAGGTCTGGCCGTCGTGCGCCTTGTAGGTCAGCGCCGCGGTCTGCGCCTTGATGGTGATGCCGCGCTCCTTCTCCAGGTCCATCGAGTCGAGCACCTGCGCTTCCATTTCGCGCTCCGAGAGCCCGCCGCAATACTGGATCAGACGGTCGGCCAGGGTCGACTTGCCGTGATCGATGTGGGCGATGATGGAAAAATTGCGGATCAGGTTCTGCGACACAGCAAAACGGGCACGTTTCCGTGCCCGGTCAGGGATGAGATAACTTCCCGAATTTTAACGGATTTGGGGGCGCTATGGTTGCGCGCCCAGCCAGGCCCGCACAGCCGGCCGGTCGAGCTGATGGCGGCAGATTTCGGCGTCACCGTCGAACAGCAGCGGCACGTCCCAGCCGTAGGCCGCTTTGAGCGCCGGATCGGCATCGACGTCGACCGCCACGACCCGATGGCCGCTGCCGGCGAGCAGGGCGCCGACCCCAGCCGCCATCTCGTCGCACAGCGGACAGCCCGCCCGCGTGTACAGGGTGAGGGTCCTACTCACCCGAGATCTTCAGCGGAACGTACAGCGAACCCTCGCCACGCCGCACCAGGATGGCCGCGCTCTTGCCCTTGGGCACGGCGGCGATCGCCTTGCGGAAGGCCTCGACCGTGGCCACCTTGCCGTTGTTCACCGCGAGGATGACGTCGCCGACGCGGATGCCGGCCCGCGCGGCATCGCCGGTCACTTCCTCGACCAGGAGGCCGTGATCGATCTTGAGTTCGCGCCGCTGGTCAGGCGTCAGTTCGGACAGCGCCAGCCCGCCGCGCGAATAGGTCTTGCCGTTCTTGCCGGCGAGCTGTTCCTCGCCCGGGAGCTCGCCCAGCACCACCTGCAGTTCCTGGACCTTGCCGCGGCGCCATACCTGCAGCGGGATCTTCGCTCCCGGCTTGGCCATGCCGACCATGCGCGGCAGATCGCCCGAATTCTCGACCGGCTTGCCGTTGAAGCCGAGGATCACATCCGACGCCTGCAGGCCCGCCTTCGCCGCCGGGCTCCCCTCCTGCACCTGCGACACCAGCGCGCCGCGTGGACGATCGAGTCCGAAGGACTCTGCGAGATCGGCCGTCACTTCCTGGATCACCACGCCAAGCCAGCCGCGCGACACCTTGCCGCTCTGCTTCAGCTGGTCGAGCACCTCCATCGCGACGTCGATCGGGATCGCGAACGACACCCCTTGGTAGCCCCCGCTACGGCTGTAGATCTGCGAGTTGATGCCGACCACTTCGCCGCGCATGTTGAACAGCGGTCCGCCCGAATTGCCCGGGTTGATCGGCACGTCGGTCTGGATATAGGGCACATAGCTTTCCGACGGCAGCGAGCGCCCCTTGGCCGAGACGATGCCGGCGGTGACCGAGTTTTCGAAACCGAACGGCGAGCCGATCGCCGCCACCGCCTCACCCACGCGCAACTTCGCCGGGTCGCCCAACTTGACCGCCGGCAGGTTGCCGGCAGTGATCTTGATGACTGCAACGTCGGTGCGCGGGTCGGCACCGACCACCCTGGCGGTGAACTTGCGCTTGTCGATGAGCTTGACCACCACCTCGTCGGCCCCCTTGACCACGTGCGCGTTGGTCAGAATGTAGCCGTCGCTGCTGACGATGAAGCCGGAGCCGGCGCCGCGCGCGGGAATCTCCTGCATGGGACCGCCGGGGCCACCCGGGAAGAAGCGGCGGAAAAATTCCTGCATTTCCTCGTCGTCGGGGATCTGGAACGGAAAGGCTTCCGCCCCGCGCTTCACCAGCTTGGTGGTACTGATGTTGACCACCGCCGGGCCCTGTCTTTCGACCAGGTCGGCCACGTCGACCACGTCTTTCGCCGCAACCGGCGCCGCCAGGGAAAACAGCAGCGTCGCCAACGCCAAAGCCTGTTTCATCATGCTCATCCTTTCCTCATGTGAATGCGCTTATCGTCTTCACGCCGCAGCACGACCGGCCGCGCCGTGCGACCGCCGCGCGCGAGCAGCCAACCGGCCAGCCCGCCGGCCAGCATCCCGACCACGGCGGATCCGTCGCCCGGATACACGGCCTGCGCAGCCAGGGCACCGGCCAGCATCAGCGCCAGCGGCAGGCCGTAGACACGCAGCGCGCTCTTCAGCACGCTGCCGTGCTCGATGCCGACCACCACCCGGTCGCCCGGGGACAGCGACAGGTCACAGTCGACCAGGAACTCGCGGGGCTTGCGCTGGAACAGTTCGGCGATGCGGCGCGACGAGCAGCCCTGTCCGCCACAACTGCCGCAGCCCGAAGGTTCGACAGCCTGCACCCAGACACCATCGCGCGCGGTCCTGACGATCTCTGCGGTCTGCTCCAGCATGATTGCGGATTACTTCTTCCTGACCGAATTGCCGGTCTCGATCAGCGCCTGATTCGGCACCTCGCCCAGCGTCGTCACGGCATGGCCGTCGACCTGGCGTGCATAGACGCCGATTGCCCCCTCCGCCGACAGTCCCTGCAGGCGTTGCACCTGCGGATCGGCCTGCTCGACGAACATCGACAGCACGGAAAGCCCGTCGGAGAACACCAGGTGCGTGACCGGCGCCCGCTTGCCCGGCAAGGTGCGCACCGCTTCCTGCACCTGTTCGTAGCCTGGCGGCGGCATCACGCTCCAGGCCACCTCGGCCGGCTGGTCGAGACTGGCCTTCTGGATACGCTTGCCAGCCATGTCGTTGCGGAACAACTGGACGTCGGGCGCCTTGCCGATCTGGATTTCGGAGAACACGAACATCGACACTACGCCGCCGTTGCTGTTGACGATGCGCGACTTCAGCGGCAGACCGGTCTGCCGGTCGAGCCACAGATTGAAGGCGTACCGGTAGCCGTCGCGCGGCTCCAGCGTCACCACCTGGCAAACCCGGCCGGCGACGCGCTCGACCCCGCCGAGCTTCACGTCGTAATGCTCGGCCAGGCCCGCCGGCTGGGCCGGCAACAGCGCCGGGAAGAAGCGACGCGCGGCGTTGCGCTCCAGCCGCACGTGCTTGCCGTCCGGCAGGTGGCAATAGACGTCGTTGTTGATGCGCAGGAACTGGCGCGGCGTACCGTCCAGAACCTCGACCTTTTCCTGTTCGCCGGCGGCGTCGGAGCGGTGAAAGACACGCAGCACCTCGACATGTTCGCCGTGGTGGTAGACGTAGACGCCGCTGTAGTTCTGCTGCTTGGCGGCCGTCGCGGCACGCTTCAGCCAGTCCAGCGCAGCGTCGGCGCGCGCCATGCCGGACAGCAGCAGCAATCCGGCGAATCCCGCGACCAGCCAGCCCTGTCGCCGGGCCAGTGACACCTGCATCAACGCGACTCTCCCGCAACCGCCACGACGCGCTGGTAGGGCGACGCCACGGCCATCGGCGCAAATTCCTGATGCGCCACCAGGTAGGGGGCCAGCCGGGTGTCGTCACGCTGTGGCTGCGAAGCCAGCGCCGCCTGCTGGAAACCGGGCACCACCGCCAACGGGGCGTTCAACGATGCATCCGGCGCCATCAGGCCGCTCAGCGAGACCACGCCCCACACCGCCAGCGAGGCCAGCGAGGCGACCGCGACGCGCTGCGGCCACACGCTGCGGCGTGGCGCGAGCACCGTCGGCTCGGCCGCGAGACGGTCCGAAAAACGCGCCATGAAATCATCGCCCGCGGGAGCCACGCCGCGCATCAGGTCGCCGATCAGGTGATATTCGGACCAGGCCTGCCGCAGGCCGGCATCATCCTTCAGGGCGGCGATGCAGTGTTCGGTCTCGGCCCGCGGCGTTTCGCCGTCGAGCACGGCCGACAGCGCCGACCACGTGCTCTCTTCGGCCTGGGAGGAGGGTTCGGGTTTGCGAAGTGCTGACATGGTTACCACCTTTTGTCCTGACTGGTGCCCAGCATCGGGCGTATTTTCTCGGCAATGGCCTCGCGCGCGCGGAAAATCCGCGAACGCACGGTTCCGATCGGGCACGCCATCATCTGCGCGATTTCCTCGTAGCTCATGCCCTCGATCTCGCGCAGGGTGATGGCCGTACGTAATTCTTCCGGCAGTGCGTCGACGGCCTCATTGACCGCTTTGGCGATCTGCTTGGTCTGGAGTTCCGCATCCGGCGTCGCGATGTCGCGCAACAGATCACCGTCCTCGTAATTCTCCGCGTCCTCGGCCTGCACGTCGCTCGACACCGGCTGGCGCTTGTGCGCCACCAGGTAGTTCTTGGCCGTGTTGACGGCGATGCGATACAGCCAGGTATAGAAGGCGCTCTCACCGCGGAAGCCTGGCAAGGCCCGGTAGGCCTTGATGAAGGCTTCCTGCGTGATGTCTTCCACCTCGGCCGCATCGCGCACCATGCGCGACAGGAGCCGCCCGAGCTTGCGGTGATACTTGCTCACCAAGAGCTCGAACGCGCGCTTGTCGCCGCGCTGGGCGCGTTCGACCAGTACCTGATCCAGTTCGCGGTCCGACATATCTCCCTGCAGCTTGTGTTTTATGGCGAAAGTATACGTGACCGCATCTTCCGCATGGTGTGAGCGGGCCGGACCGAAAAAGTTCATCCGCAAACAGGGTTATTCGGCCGCGGGCTCAAGCCTGCTATCATCCCGCGACCAGATCATGCACAGACACGACGTCCTCATCCTCGGCAGCGGCCTCGCCGCGCTGACCACCGCGCTCAGGCTCGCCGACCAGCGCCGCGTCGCCATTGTGACCAAGCGCCAGATGACCGACGGCGCCAGCGACTGGGCGCAGGGCGGAATCGCGGCGGCGGTCGACAGCGGCGACTCGGTCGAGGCACACGTCCACGACACCCTGATCGCCGGCGCCGGGCTGTGCGACGAAGCGGTAACCCGGCTGGTCGCCAGTCAGGCGCGCGAGATGATCGACTGGCTGACCGCCAACGGCGTCGCCTTCACCCCGGACCCGCAGACCCCGGGTGGCCTGCACCTGTCGCGCGAGGGCGGACATTCGCGCCGGCGCGTGGTGCACGCGGCCGACGCCACCGGTCACGCGGTGCAGATGAGCCTGCTCGACCGTGTGCGTGCCCACCCCAATATCGAGACCTTCGAACAGCACGTCGCCATCGACCTCATCACCGGCAAGCGCGCCGGCGGCCAGGAACGGCAGATCCACGGCGCCTATGCGCTGAACAAGGGCACCGGCGAAGTCGAGACCTTCGCCGCCGGCCACACCGTGCTCGCCACCGGCGGCGCCGGCAAGGTCTACCTCTACACCACCAATCCCGACACTTCGACCGGCGACGGCATCGCGATGGCATGGCGCGCCGGCTGCCGGGTGGCCAACCTGGAATTCGTGCAGTTTCACCCGACCTGCCTGTACCACCCGCACGCCAAGTCCTTCCTGATTTCGGAAGCGGTGCGCGGCGAAGGCGGCCATCTGCTGCTGCCCGACGGCAGCCGCTTCATGCAGTATCACGACGAGCGCGCCGAACTCGCGCCGCGCGACGTGGTGGCGCGCGCGATCGACTTCGAGATGAAGAAGCGCGGCATCGACTGCGTGTACCTGGACATCAGCCACAAGCCGGCCGATTTCATCCGCGAGCACTTCCCGACGATCCACCGCCGCTGCCTCGAACTCGGCATCGACATCACGAAGCAGCCGATTCCGGTGGTGCCGGCCGCGCATTACACCTGCGGCGGGGTCGTCGTCGACATCAACGCGCGCACCGACCTGTGCAATCTGCATGCGGTCGGCGAGGTGACGTTCACCGGCCTGCACGGCGCCAACCGGCTGGCGTCGAACTCGCTGCTCGAATGCCTGGTGTTCGGCCACGCCGCCGCGGCCGACATCCTTGCCACGCCGCCGGCGCCGTCCCTCAGCCTGCCGGCCTGGGACGCCTCGCGCGTCACCGACCCCGACGAGGAGGTGGTGATCTCGCACAACTGGGACGAACTGCGTCGCTTCATGTGGGACTACGTCGGCATTGTGCGTACCAACAAGCGGCTGGCGCGCGCTACCCATCGCATCCGCCTCCTGCGCGCGGAAATCGACGAGTTCTACCGCAATTTCCGCGTCAGCAACGACCTGATCGAGCTACGCAACCTGGTGCAGAGCGCCGACCTCATCATCCGCTGCGCCCAGTTGCGCCAGGAGAGCCGCGGCCTGCACTACAGCCGCGACTACCCCGACACCATGCCGATCGCCGGCAATACCGTGCTCAACCCGCGTCCGGGGACGATGTGTCCGAGCGTGTGTGGCGTGCCCAGCGAAGCGACACCCTGAGCCGCCTCAAATCGTCGGTGTCCGCACTATCGGGCAGCAGCGTCAGGCTGCGCGGCGACTCCCCTTCCATCCGGTAGCGCAGCACCACCAGCACGGGCGATACGAAGCTGTCGCCGAGTACTTCGACGTCACGCCATTCGCCCGTCGCGTCGCGGCCCTGCAGGCGGCCAGCGGGCGCCAGCCGCAGCGTCTCCTTCCGGGATGCCCTGCGCGCGCCCCATGCCACCAGAGAGGCGACCGCCAGCGCCGCCGCCCACTGTGCCCATGCCGGCAGCTCGGCCAGGCCGATGGCGACGAACGCAAGCATGGCCATGCCCGCCTGCAACATCCCCATGAGGCGTGAGGATTTGAGCTCAATCTCGCGCATCAGCGTGTACACTTTTGCGCTTCCCGACACCGATTTTCTGAGTGGACCGCATCGTGATCGAATCCTGGAATGACTTTCTGCACAGCCAAGGCGCGGCGATCGAAAACGGCACCGTGCTGCACTACGGCGACCCGGCCGCCGAGCGCGCCGCCGCAACCGGCGGCACCATCGTCGCCGACCTGTCGCAACTCGGCCTCATCGCCTTTCGCGGAGAGGATACTGCCACGTTTCTGCAGGGGCAGCTGACCAACGACGTGCGCGCCCTGCACTCCGACAGCGCGCAGTGGAACGGCCTGTGCAGTCCCAAGGGCCGCCTGCTCGGCAATTTCCTGATGTGGCGCCAGGGCGAGGATACCTGCCTGCAGCTCTCCGGCGACCTCACCGCCAGCGTGCTGAAGCGCCTGTCGATGTTCATCCTGCGCGCCAAGGTCAAGGGCCGCGACGCCAGCGACGAGACGGTACGGCTGGTGGTCGCCGGGCCGCAGGCGGCAGCCGCGGTCGGTGCCGCGATGGGCGTGCTGCCGGAAGCGCCGATGCGTACGGCCACTGGCGCGTCCGGCCTCGTGGTGCGCGTCGGCTCGGACAAGTTCGTGCTGGCGGTCGATCCGGCACAGGCTGCCACCGTGTGGCAGGCGCTGCGTCAGAGCGCGATCCCGGTCGGCGCGCCGGTGTGGGACTGGCTACGCCTGTCGGCTGGCATCCCGATGATCGTCGCCGCCACCCAGGAACAGTTCGTGCCGCAGATGGTGAACCTCGAGGTGATCGGCGGGGTGAATTTCCAGAAAGGCTGCTACACCGGCCAGGAAATCGTCGCGCGCAGCCAGTATCTCGGCAAGCTCAAGCGCCGCATGTTCCTCGCCCACGTCGACGCCGATGCCGCGCCCGGCGACAGTCTCTACAGTGCCGACCTCGACGGCCAGACGAGCGGCACCGTGGTCAACGCTGCGCCGGCACCGGCCGGCGGCTTCGACCTCCTGGCGGTCGCCCAGGTCGAGAGCGCGAAAACGCAGACGCTGCATCTGAAAACGCCCGATGGTGCCGCGCTCACGCTCAAGCCCTTGCCCTACGTCATGCCCGAATAGGTGCGCGACGCCTACGTCTACTATCGTGTCGCTCCGGCGCATGCTGCGCTCGCCGCTAACCGCGTCGACACGCTGCTGCAGGCACTGGCTTCGCATTGCACGCACCTGCCGCGACGTCTGGTGCGCTGCGACGACGCAATGACCTGGATGGAAATCTACGAAGGCATCGCCGACTGGGCGGCGTTCACCGCTGCGATGCAGCGCGCCGTACATACGCTGCAGATCGATGCCTGTCTCGACGGCGGACGCCATCTGGAATGCTTCGCCACGCCAGCCGACCCAGCATGAAAAAAGCCGGGGCGAACCCGGCTCTTTCCCTGCGACATGCGTGCTGCAAGGCCTACTTCCGCACCATGATCTTCTCGACCCAGCCTTCGCCGTCCTGCCCCTGGACATGGATGAAGCCGCCTTCCTCCCTGCCGGTGTAGATCACTTCCTCGCCGCGCGCGATCGTCGCCACCACCTTCGATTTCTTGCCGGGCTGGGCGTAGATCTTCAGGCCGGCGATCTTGCCGGTCACCGCATCGCCCTCCTCGAACACGGCCCCGGCCTTGGTCGGCTGCCCCGACTTGCCCTTGAGGCTGATGTCCTGCCGCACGAGGTCGGGGTTGTTGCGGATGGAACGCACGATATTGTTCCAGTTGTCGAGATAGCTGGCTGCGATGACCTTGCCCTCGGGCGTGTTGGTATAGCCCCCCAGCGCGCCGGCGGCACCGCCGCCGACCAGCAGGCCACCGACGCTCCAGTCGGTCTTCTGCGCCGTGCCGGTCGCCGAGGCGATCTGCAGCGAGGTGCGCGAATCCGCCAGGATCATGGTGGTCTGTGCCGACTTGAACTTGAGGCCGGCGGCTACCAGGCCCGCCACCGCGCCGAACACGCCGAGGCCACCCAGCGCGCCGCCGACACCACCGGAATCCTTGCTCGAGAACACCGCATCCGGCGTCAGCACGTAGTCCGCCGTCACCATCTGGCCCTTGCCCATGTTCGAGCCCTTGCGCAGCTCGCCCGCCTCGGCCAGCTGGCGTTCCTGCATCAGGTTCTGCATGGCGCGGCCGCGCTCGACCAGCACGAAGCAGTTGGATTGCTGGACCATCATGCGGATCAGCCCGGTCGGCGACTGCAGGCCGTACTGCAGCAGGTGCGAGATCACCGCGTCCTGCGGCTCGACGACCGCCAGCGTGCCGTAGGGCTTGTCACACTTCTCCAGTTCCTTGGCTTCGCCCTGCGCGCCGTCGGGGCCGGCGGAACCGGATGGCTGGCCGGCCTCCTGCTTGGCATCGCCTCCCAGTTTGAATCCGAACAGCTGGGCGTGGGCCGGCATGGCGGCCTGGGTCAGGAAAAGGCCGGTGACAAGGGCCTGGGCAATGGTTTTCATGAATGTCCCCTTGGGTTCTAATTTGCCGGGATTGTATTCGCTTTCCGCGCGCTCGCCACCCTGGCGGCAGGCTTGGTTTTCGATGGCAGCGTTCTATAAAAAAGTCACTCTGTAGACAAAGGAGGTTTCCATGCTGGACATCAACAAACTGGTGGCGCAGGAACATGCCGGCCCGAACGCGCGCGGCCATCTGATCGAACTGGAGTCCTGGAGCGAGGAACATGCGATCGAGATGGCGCGCCAGGATGGCTTGGAACTGACCGACGACCATCTTGGCATCATCCGCTATCTGCGCGACTGCTACGCCGATCATGGCGGCACCGTCAACGCCCGCATGCTGATGCAGTCGCTGGAAGAGGAATTCGCCGGGCTGGGCGGCCACAAGTTCCTTTACAACCTGTTCCCCCGTGGCCCGATCGCCCAGGCGTCCCGCTATGCCGGCCTGCCGCTGCCGCCGGGCACGCGCGACCCGTCGTTCGGCACCACGCACTGACGCCCTATTCGACCTCTTCGACCGGCACCCGCGCAGCCAGCGCGCACAGCAGTTCGTAGCTCGTGGTGCCGGCTGCGGTCGCCACTGCGTCGACCGGCATGCCCTCGCCCCACAACACGACCGGACTGCCGATGCCCGCTTCCGGGCACTCGCTCAGGTCCACGCACAGCATGTCCATCGACACCCGCCCGAGGGTGCGGCTCAGTCGTCCGTCGACCCGCACCGGCGTGCCGGTAAGCGCATGGCGGGGATAGCCATCGGCGTAGCCGCAGGCGACGACGCCGACCCGCATGGCGCGCTCGGCACGAAACAGCTGGCCGTAACCCACGCCTTCGCCCGGCTGCAACGTCTGCACACTGATCAGCTCCGACTGCAGTGTCATCGCCGGCCGCAGGCCGAGCTCTTCTGCCGGCGTCCCGGCAAACGGCGACGCGCCATAGAGCATCAGCCCCGGCCGCACCCAGCCCCCCTGCGTGTCCGGGTAGCGCAGCAGTGCCGCCGAATTGGCACTGCTCCACGGCAGGCCATGGCCGGCGAGTTCGCGCAGGAAGGGCCGCAATTGCCAGTCCACCCCGGCCGCTTCGTCGGCCTGGGCAAAATGGGTCATCAGGGTGACACCCGCCACGCCGGACAGGCGGCGGACGCGTTCGACGAGTGCAGCATGCTCCGCGAGCGGGAAGCCGAGCCGGTGCATGCCGCTGTCGAACTTGAGGAAGATATGCAGCGGTCTGGCAGGCGGATGCTGCTGCAGCCATTCCAGGTGCATCGGATGATGCAGCACCGGCCACAGATCGAGTTCGGCGCAGGTCGCAATCTCGTCCGCGCCGAACAGCCCTTCCAGCAGCAGGATCGGCTGCTCGACCCCCATCAGGCGCAGGTTGGCCGCCTCTTCGAGTGTCAGCACGGCGAAGCCGTCGGCCGCCGCCAGCGCACGCCGCGCACGCGACAGTCCGTGGCCGTAGGCGTTGGCCTTGACCACCGCGAACACGCGCGCGCCGCCCGCATGGCTGCGCGCCACACGCAGGTTGTGCGCCATCGCGCCGAGGGAGATCCGCGCCTTGATCGGGCGCATCAGTAGGCGCCGGGCTGCGCCAGCGACTCGAAGCGCGTGTATTCGCCGAGGAAGGCCAGGCGCACGGTGCCGATCGGGCCGTTACGCTGCTTGCCGATGATGATCTCGGCGGTGCCCTTGTCCTGGGTGTCGGGGTTGTAGACCTCGTCGCGGTAGATGAACAGGATGACGTCGGCGTCCTGCTCGATGGCGCCCGACTCGCGCAGGTCGGACATCACCGGACGCTTGTTGGGACGCTGTTCCAGGCCGCGGTTCAACTGCGACAGCGCGATCACCGGCACGTGCAGCTCCTTCGCCAGGCCCTTCAGCGCGCGCGAAATTTCTGAAATTTCCGTGGCGCGGTTCTCGCCGCCGCCGCTGCCTGCCATCAGCTGCAGGTAGTCGATGATGATGAGGCCGAGCTTGCCGCACTGGCGCATCAGGCGGCGCGCCCGCGCGCGCAGTTCGAGCACGTTGAGGCCGGGCGTCTCGTCGATGAACACCGGCGCCTCGTTGAGCTTGCCGAGCGCGTAGGTCAGACGCTGCCAGTCGTCCTCGCCGAGCTTGCCGGTGCGCAGGCGGTGCTGGTCGAGCTTGCCGACCGAACCGATCATCCGCATCACCAACTGGGCGCCGCCCATTTCCATCGAGAACACCGCGACCGGCAGGCCGGTGTCGAGCGCGACATTCTCGCCGATGTTGATCGAGAACGCCGTCTTGCCCATCGACGGGCGTCCGGCGACGATGATGAGGTCCCCTGGCTGCAGGCCCGAGGTCTTCTGGTCGAGGTCGTGGAATCCGGTCGGCACGCCGGTGACGCCGGAATCGTTGTCGCGGTGATAGAGCTCGTCGATGCGCTCGACGACTTCCTTCAGCAGCGGCTTGATCTCGGTGAAGCCGGCCTGGCCACGGCTGCCGGATTCGGCGATCTCGAACACCTTGGCTTCGGCCTCGTCGAGCAGCGTCTGCGCGCTCTTTCCGGCCGGCGCGTAGGCGCTGTCGGCGATGCCGGTCGCGACTTCCACCAGCCGCCGCATCACCGAGCGCTCGCGCACGATCTCGGCGTAGCGGCGGATGTTGGCGGCCGACGGCGTGTTGCTCGCCAGCGCGACAATGTAGGCCAAGCCGCCGACGCTTTCCAGCTCGCCCATCGACTGCAGCGCCTCGGCCACCGTCACCGAGTCGGCCGGACGATTTTCCGCGATCTGGCGCACGATCGCGCGCAGGATCTGGCGGTGGTCCTGGCGATAGAAATCACCTTCCGAAATCACGTCGGCGATGCGGTCCCACGCGCCGTTCTCGAGCAGAAGGCCGCCCAGCACTGCCTGTTCGGCTTCGAGCGAATGCGGCGGCAGGCGCATCTGCGCCAGCTGGGGGTCGGACTGGGTGCTCAGGGAGTGGATGGCGGCCATGGCGGGATTCTAGTCCCCCGCCCACCCCCGACCAAGGGATAAGGCTGTGGATAAGGCATGTAAAAGGCGTCAATAAAAAAAGGGAGCCGGCGGCTCCCTTTTTCGTGCGGCGACGGGATTACTGTTCGCCGACCACCACCACCGTGATGCTGGCGGTGACGTCATGATGCAGGCCCAGCACCACCGGGTATTCGCCGGCGGCCTTGAACGGACCATCAGGCAGGCGGATCTCGGCCTTGACCACTTCGTGGCCCTGCACCTTCAGCGCGTCAGCGATGTCGGCGTTGGTGACCGAGCCGAACAGGCGGCCGTCGACGCCGGCCTTCTGGCTGATCGTCACGCTGGCACCCTCCAGCTTGGCGGCGCGGGCCTGGGCGTCGGCCAGCTTCTCGGCAGCGATGCGCTCGAGTTCGGCTTTCTGTGCAGCGAACGCTTCCAGATTGGCCTGCGTGGCGCGACGCGCGCGGCCGGTGGGGATCAGGAAGTTGCGGGCGTAGCCGTCCTTGACCTTGACCACGTCACCCAGGTTGCCCAGGTTGACGACCTTGTCCATCAGAATCACTTGCATCGTCGTCTCCTCAGTGCAGATCGGTGTAGGGCATCAACGCCAGGAAGCGGGCGCGCTTGATGGCGGTGGACAGCTGGCGCTGGTAATGCGCCTTGGTGCCGGTGATGCGGGCCGGGATGATGCGGCCGTTCTCGCTGATGAATTCCTTCAGGACGTCGACGTCCTTGTAATCGACCTCGACCACCTTCTCGGCGGTGAAGCGGCAGAACTTGCGACGCTTGAAGAGACCGCGGTTGCCGCTGTCGCGGCGCTTGTTGGCGAACTTGCCGCCGGATTTACCACCCATGGGACGTGCCATGATTCATTCCTTTTCGATTCGATTCAATATCAGGATCAACTGTCTGCTGTTCACGCTGCGCCGGTTCAGCACGCCTTCCAGTTTCACCTGCGTTCCCGGTGGCTGCTGGGCCAACTGGCCGGCAAGCGTTCCGCTCGCCTGTACCGTCAACTCGCATTCCACCTGCCTGGCCTGGCCTGCCACGCTCTGACTGCTGCGGTGGGCAATCACCGCTTCGGCAATCGGTACGCCGGCCGGGCTGTAACGCAACGGATCAACCTGGATGAGCGCGCCGCTGATGAGCAGCCTGTTCACTCATTCAGCTCGACGTGCACTCAGGCCGCGGCAGGCGCCTCGGCAGCCGCTTCCGGCTTGGCACTGTCCAGCATGTCGCGAGATTTCTCTTCCTTCATCATCGGCGAGGCGGTGGTCACCGCGGCATCGCGCTTGATGGTCAGGTGGCGCAGCACGGCGTCGTTGAACTTGAAGCCGTGTTCGAGTTCTTCCAGGGTTTCCTGGTCGCACTCGATGTTCATCAGCACGTAGTGGGCCTTGTGGACCTTCTGGATCGGGTAGGCCATCTGGCGGCGGCCCCAGTCTTCCAGGCGGTGGATGCTGCCGCCGCGGCTGGTGATGTTGCCCTTGTAGCGCTCGATCATGGCGGGCACCTGCTCGCTCTGATCGGGATGGACGATGAATACGATTTCGTAATGCCGCATCGAGTTTCCTTTCGGTTCAGCCCCCCGCTGCGGTGCGGTGGAGCAAGGTTTAAAACAGCCAAGGTTTAACACAACAAAAAACAATCCCCGGCAAACCGGGGACTGCAAATCATACGCTTTTTGCCTGACAAATCAAGCCCGCGCCGCTCCTCCCGGGCGACAGGCTCAGATCACGCAGTCGACGTAGTAGCGCGCGCGGCCGTCAACCACATCCTCGACCAGGCCGTGCACGTCGGTCTCGAAACCGGGGAATTTCTCGTTGAATTCGCGGGTGAACTGCAGGTAGCGCACGATGGTGGCGTTGAAGCGCTCGCCCGGAATCAGCAGCGGAATGCCCGGCGGATACGGCGTCACCAGCATGGCGGTGATGCGGCCTTCGAGCTGGTCGATCTCGACGCGCTCGATCTCGCGGTGTGCCATCTTGGCGAAGGCGTCGGCCGGCTTCATCGCCGGCGCCATTTCCGACAGGTACATCTCGGTGGTCAGGCGCGCCACGTCCTTGGACTTGTAGATGGCATGGATCTGGTCGCACAGGTCCTTGAGCCCGGTCTTCTCGTAGCGCGGGTGCTTCTCGACGAACTCCGGCAGCACGCGCCACAGCGGCTGGTTCTCGTCGTAGTCGGCCTTGAACTGCTGCAGCGCCGTCACCAGCGTATTCCAGCGGCCCTTGGTGATGCCGATGGTGAACATGATGAAGAACGAATACAGCCCGGTCTTTTCGACGATGACGCCGTGCTCGGCGAGATATTTGGTGACGATCGCCGCCGGGATGCCCCAGTCGGCGAAGGCACCGTCCATGTCGAGGCCCGGCGTGATGACGGTGGCCTTGATCGGATCGAGCATGTTGAAGCCGGGCGCGATATTGCCGAACTCGTGCCAGCGCGCACCGGCTTCCAGCATCCAGTCCTCGCGGTCGCCGACGCCCTCTTCCGCCAGTTTCTGCGGCCCCCACACCTTGAACCACCAGGAGTCGCCGAATTCCTCGTCGACCTTGCGCATGGCGCGGCGGAAATCCAGCGCCTCGCGGATCGACTCCTCGACCAGCGCCGGGCCGCCGGGCGGCTCCATCATCGCCGCCGCGACGTCGCACGAGGCGATGATGGCGTACTGCGGCGAGGTCGAGGTGTGCATCAGATAGGCTTCGTTGAAGCGGTGGAAGTCGAGCTTGCGCGTCTCCGAATCCTGCACCAGGATCTGCGAAGCCTGGCTCAAGCCGGCCAGCAGCTTGTGGGTCGACTGGGTGGCGAACACCAGCGCCTCCTTGGCGCGTGGACGGTCCTTGCCGATCGCATGCATGCCGCGGTAGAAATCGTGGAAAGTCGCGTGCGGCAGCCAGGCCTCGTCGAAATGCAGGGTGTCGATGCAGTCGCCGAGCAGTTCCTTGATCATGTCGACGTTGTAGAGGATGCCGTCGTAGGTCGACTGGGTGATGGTAAGGATGCGCGGCTTGCGCTTCACGTCCCTGGCGAACGGATGTGCGGCGATTTTCTTCTGGATGTTCTCCGGGCGGAACTCGTCGAGCGGGATCGGGCCGATGATGCCGTAGTGGTTGCGCGTCGGCGTGAGAAAGATCGGGATCGCGCCACACATCATGATCGCGTGCAGGATCGACTTGTGGCAGTTGCGGTCGACCACGACGATGTCGCCGGGCGCGACGGTGGCGTGCCACACCATCTTGTTCGACGACGAAGTGCCGTTGGTGACGAAGAACAGGTGGTCGCAATTGAAGATGCGCGCGGCGTTGCGCTCGGACGCCGCCACCGGGCCAGTGTGGTCGAGCAGCTGGCCGAGTTCGTCGACCGCATTGCAGACGTCGGCACGCAACAGATTCTCGCCGAAGAACTGGTGGAACATCTGGCCGATCGGCGACTTCAGGAAGGCAACGCCGCCCGAGTGGCCGGGGCAGTGCCAGGAATACGAGCCGTCCGCCGCGTAGTGGGTCAGCGCGCGGAAGAACGGCGGCACCAGCGAATCGAGATAGGCACGGGCCTCTCGGGCGATGTAGCGGGCGAGGAATTCCGGCGTGTCCTCCAGCATGTGGATGAAGCCGTTAAGCTCACGCAGGATGTCGTTCGGGATATGGCGCGCGGTGCGCGTCTCGCCGTGCAGGAAGATCGGGATCTCGGCGTTGCGGAAGCGCACCTCGTCGACGAAACCGCGCAGCTTCTCGAGGGCGGTGTTCGCGTCCTCCGCCGAACCTGCCAGCTCTTCATCGTCGATCGACAGAATGAAGGCCGAGGCGCGCGCCTGCTGCTGGGCGAACGAGGTCAGGTCGCCGTAATTGGTGACGCCGAGCACTTCCATGCCTTCCTTTTCGATCGCCTCGGCAAGGGTGCGAATGCCCAGTCCGGAGGCGTTCTCGGAACGGAAGTCTTCGTCAATGATGACAACGGGAAAGCGGAAGCGCATGGCGGCTCCTGAAAATGGCCATGGGAAAAACGCGGATTGTACGTCTCGCGTGCGGCTGGGGGATTAAATTTTGCGCGCCGGCTGGAATCCGCGCGGATCAGATCTTCGGCAGGGTCACGCCGACCTGGCCCTGGTACTTGCCGCCGCGATCCTTGTACGAGGTTTCGCACACCTCGTCGGACTCGAGAAAGAGCATCTGCGCCACGCCCTCGTTGGCGTAGATGCGCGCCGGCAGCGGGGTGGTGTTGGAAAATTCCAGCGTCACGTGGCCTTCCCACTCGGGCTCGAGCGGCGTCACGTTGACGATGATGCCGCAGCGTGCGTAGGTGCTCTTGCCGAGGCAGATGGTCAGCACGCTGCGCGGAATGCGGAAATACTCCACCGTGCGCGCCAGCGCAAAGGAATTCGGCGGGATGATGCAGGAGTCGCCGGAAATCTCGACGAAGGAATCCGGATCGAAGGACTTGGGATCAACCAGCGTGTGGTTGAGATTGGTAAAAACCTTGAATTCGTTGGCGCATCGCACGTCGTAGCCGTAGCTCGACGTGCCGTACGACACGATGGATTTCCCCCCCGCCTGCTTGACCTGCCCCGGTTCGAACGGTTCGATCATGCCATGCTCGGCCGCCATGCGGCGGATCCATCGGTCGGACTTGATGCTCATCAGGTATTGGAAATGACGATATTGGGGAACTTGGCGGAATGATCCACCGCGGTTTCGCCAATCTTAACAGCAACACGGCGCGCGATCGTCTTGTAGATATCGGTCACGCGGCCATTGGGATCGGATACCACCGACGGCTTGCCGGAATCGGTGTCGGCACGGATCGCGCTGTCCAGCGGCAGGGCGCCGAGGAATTCGACGTTGTAGTCCTTGCACATGCGCTCGCCACCGCCTTCGCCGAAGATGCGCTCCTCGTGGCCGCACTTCGAGCAGATGTGCAGGCTCATGTTCTCGACCACACCGATGATAGGGATGCCGACTTTCTCGAACATCTTCAGACCCTTGCGCGCGTCGATCAGCGCGATGTCCTGCGGCGTGGTGACGATCACCGCGCCGGTCACCGGCACGCGCTGCGCCAGCGTCAGCTGGATGTCGCCGGTACCCGGCGGCAGATCGACGACCAGGTAGTCGAGCTCGTTCCAGTTGGTGTTGTTGAGCAACTGCTCCAGCGCCTGGGTGACCATCGGGCCGCGCCACACCATGGGCGTCTCGACGTCGATCAGGAAGCCGATCGACATCGCCTGGATGCCGTGGCCGATCAACGGGTCGAGGTTCTTGCCGTCGGTCGACTCGGGTTTGTCGGTGATGCCGAGCATGGTCGGCTGCGAGGGGCCGTAGATGTCGGCGTCGAGCATGCCGACGCGCGCGCCCTCGGCGGCCAGCGCCAGCGCCAGGTTGACGGCGGTGGTGGACTTGCCGACGCCGCCCTTGCCGGAGGCCACGGCGATGATGTTCTTGACGTTGGGGATCAGCTTGACGCCGCGCTGCACGCTGTGCGACACGATCTTGAAGCTGACGTTGGCGGTAGCGCCCGTGACGCCGTCGATGCTCTTGAGCTTGTCTTCGACCTGCTGCTTGATCGTGGCCAGCTGGCTCTGCGCAGGGTAACCAAGCTGAATGTCGACCGACACGGCGCCGCCGTCGATCTTGATGTTGCGAGCGGATTTGGTCGAGACGTAATCCTTGTGGGTGTTGGGATCGACCAACTCTTTCAATGCGGTCTGCACCTGAAGTTCAGAAACGGCCATGGTTGCTCCAGCGGGTGAGGGGGTTGAACAAGGGTTAATTAGCAAATGCTCATTTTAACGAATTCTGTCGCCTTGGGTGAAGCGGAACGCAAGAAACGGCGCGGGATTCCCTGTAATCTGCAGGGATATTCGGGCAAATTGACGTGATCGGACGTAGCGACTGCCGTCTTCCGGGACCTCTTAGCGCGGTTCGGCGTGATGCGCGACCAGCACCGCCTCGGGCACCCGCATGCGGATCGCCGCGACCAGTTCGCTGATCGCCCCCGGGCGCGGCCGCAAGGATACCCACAACAGATTGAGCTTGAGGTTGAGATCGGCGAACACGACGTCCTGGTGCAGCGCCAACACCGCCTGGATGTCGCGCGAGGCGCGCTCGATCTCGAGCGGCGGGCGCGAGCGCAGGCGCGGGATCAGCATCATGAAATCGGTAAGCAGGCGACCGCTGGTGTCGCGGGTAGGCGCGAGCTGCCACAGGGGCACGCCAGGGGCGGCGGCTACGGCAAGCGTGGTTGAAGTGTAGATCCGCATCTTCATCGCACGCCTCCCGCAACCAGGATTCAGGGCTTCAATTGTAGATCGCCTGGTGTGCTGCGGCGGTCGCACAGGCGGCGCGCCCGCTGCCGCAGATAGCGCACGTCCTTGTGCAGGTAGCGCTCGAGCTCCTCCAGCGCCATACGGTAGACCTCGCGCTTGAAGTCGACCACTGCCTCCATCGGCACCCAGTACTCGTTCCAGCGCCAGGCATCGAATTCGGGGTGATCGCTGGCGCGCAATGAGACGTCGGTGTCGCGTCCGGTCAAGCGCAACAGGAACCAGATCTGCTTCTGCCCCCGGTAGAGCCCCCGGCTGTCGCGTCGCGTCCAGTGCGCCGGCACATCGTAGCGCAGCCATTCGCGCGTACGCCCGAGGATGCGCACATGCTCGGGCTGCAAACCCACTTCCTCTTCCAGTTCCCGGTACATGGCCTGCTCCGGCGTCTCTCCGGCGTTGATGCCGCCCTGGGGAAACTGCCAGGCGTGCTGGTTGACGCGCTTGCCCCAGAAGACCTGGTTATGCGCGTTGCACAATATAATGCCTACGTTCGGGCGGTACCCTTCTCGGTCGATCATGGCCGCCACCATCAATAAAGTTCGATTACCTGCATTCTTTCACAGCCGCCGCAAATTGCAAACCTTGCATGCCCAGAAACCCGCTGTTAATCCTTGTTTTGATTGGCCTTTTGGGCGGATGTTCAAACCTGGCGCCGGCCGACCCGCCGGATCGGATCGCTGCCGCGGCGCACGCATTCGGCACCACTGCCCTCGCCTATACGCCGGATGGGCAGCGCCTGCTCAGTGGTGGCCTCCGCGGCGAGGTGCGCGTCTGGGAGGCATCGACCCTGCAGCCGATCGCAGAGCTCCGCGGCCATCGCGTCGCGGTGCGCGCGATCCTGCCGCTGGGAACGACGGATTTCGTCAGCGGTGACGATGACGGCCGCCTGATCCTGTGGCACGACGACCGCATCCGGGCACAGGCAGAAGGCGCGGGCGTCACCGCACTGGGGCTGTTTCAGGGAAAAATCGTCAGCGGGCATGCCGACAGCACGCTTCGGGTGTGGTCGGCGAACAGCCTCGCGCCCCTGCGCACGCTGCCGCTCGACGGCACGGTCGTTGCGCTCAGCGCCCACGGCGACCGCCTGGCCGTCGGTCTCGATGGCGCCATCCTGCTGCTGGACCCGGCCTACACGACGCGCAAGACGCTCCCGGCCGCCCGGACGCCACACGACCTGCAATTCAGCCCCGACGGCCGCATGCTGGCCGCGGGCAGCTGGTTCCGCCTGAACCTGTGGGACGTTTCCAGCGGCGACGCCCGTTCGCTTCCGACCGAGCACAACGGCCTGTTGACCTCGATCGCCTTCAGCCCCGACGGCCGTTACCTCGCCACGCTGGGTCGCCATACCGATTCCGCGATTCGCGTGCTCGACACGGCGGACTTCAAGGTGATACGCCGCTACCAGGCGCACGAACTGTGCGGCGCGGCCATCCGCTTCAACCCGGACGGCCGCAGCCTGGCGTCGGCCTCGGACGATGAGAGTGTGCGCCTGTACCGCCTCGACGACACGCGCTATTCGAGCAGCGGCGCGATGCCCTCGGCCCACTGAAAATCACGCGCGAAGCTGCGCAGGTCCAGCCCCCAGCGCTTCGACAGGTCGGCCAGCTGTGGCTTCGCCGCCTCCAGCCGGGCGGGCGCCCCCGCCTCGGCGAAGGCAAACACGATGACATTGGTCTTGTTCTGCACCGAAAGCCAGCCGACCTCGCCGTCGAAGGCGCGTGTCAGCCGCGCAAAATACTCGGCGAATTCGCTGTCGCGTCCCCACAGGTTGACCACCAGCACGCCACCCGGCTTCAGTGCCCGGCGGCAGGCTGCGTAGAAAGTCTGCGTCGCCAGCGCCTCGACCTGGTTGCCGGCGTCGAAACCGTCGAGCAGGATGACGTCGGCGCTGGCCGCATGCTGGCGCACGTAGAGCGCGCCGTCGCCCTCGATCACATTGAGCGTGGCGTCGTTGCCCGGCAGCTCGAAGTGGCTGCGCGCGGCGGCGATCACCCGCGGATCGATCTCCACCGCGGTGATGTGTGTCTGCGGCCGCTGCTTGCGGATGAACTTGGCGAGCGAGCCGCCGCCGAGGCCGATCATCAGCACGTCGGCGGGTGCCACCTTGAACAGCAGGAAGCCCATCATCGCCCGCGTGTAGGCGAGCTCCAGGTCCCACGGCCGGCTGATCCGCATCGCGCTCTGGATCGCCTGGCTGCCCAGATGCAGCGTGCGCACGCCGCGCTCCTCGGTCACTTCCAGCCCGTCGTCCGCCGCGCGGCGCTTGCCGAACTTCAATCGCATTGCCATTCCATCCCAAAATCGAGCGCGAAAGATTACACGCCCGCGCGGTAAAATGCCGCCTTTTCCCTGAACCGTCCCACCATGCGCGCCACCCAGTTCTTCATCTCGACCACCAAGGAAGCCCCGTCCGAAGCCGAGCTCATCAGCCACAAGCTGATGCTGCGCGCCGGCCTCATCAAGCGCCTGGGCTCGGGGCTCTACACCTGGATGCCGCTGGGCCTGCGCGTACTGCGCCGGGTGGAAGCCATCGTGCGCGAGGAAATGAACCGCGCCGGCGCCATCGAGCTGCTGATGCCGGCGGTGCAGCCGGCCGAGCTGTGGGAGGAAACCGGGCGCTGGGCGGTGTTCGGCCCGCAGATGCTGAAGATCAAGGATCGCCACCAGCGCGACTTCTGTTTCGGCCCGACCCACGAGGAAGTCATCACCGACGTCGCGCGTCGCGAGATCAAGAGCTATCGCCAGCTACCGCTCAACTTCTACCAGATCCAGATGAAGTTCCGCGACGAGATCCGGCCGCGCTTCGGCGTCATGCGCGCGCGAGAGTTCCTGATGAAGGACGCCTATTCCTTCCACGCCAGCCGCGACAGCCTCATCGCCACCTACCAGACCATGTACGACGCCTACACCCGCGTATTCAGCCGGCTGGGGTTGACCTTCCGCGCGGTCGCCGCCGACACCGGCGCCATCGGCGGCTCGGGCTCGCACGAATTCCACGTGCTGGCCGACTCCGGCGAAGACCTGATCGCCTACTGCCCGGATTCCGACTACGCCGCCAACGTCGAGCTCGCCGAGGCGCTCGCCCCCGCTACCTCACGTGCCGCCGCGCAGGAAGCAATGCGCGAGGTCGATACGCCGAAGCAGACCACCTGCGAGGATGTTGCCGCGCTGCTGAACATTCCCCTGGCGCGCACGGTGAAGCTCATCGCCGTCATGGTCGGTGAACAGATGGTCGTCCTGCTGCTGCGCGGTGACCACATGCTCAACGAAGTCAAGCTCGGCAAGCTCGACGGCATGGCCGACTTCCGCCTCGCCAACGAAGCCGAGATCCGCGCCGCCTTCGACTGCCCGCCCGGCTTCCTCGGCCCGGTCGGCATCGACCGCGCCAGGATCCGGATCATCGCCGACCGCACGGTCGCCGCGATGAGCGATTTCGTGTGCGGCGCCAACAAGCCGAAGCTGCATCTGGCCGGCGTCAACTTCGGCCGCGACCTGCAGGAACCCGACCTCGTGGCCGATATCAGGAATGTGGTCGCCGGCGACCCCAGCCCGGACGGCAAGGGCAGCCTCGCACTGTGCCGCGGCATCGAGGTCGGCCACGTGTTCCAGCTCGGCAGCAAGTATTCGCAGGCGATGAACGCGACCTACCTCGACGAGGCCGGCAAGGCGCAGGTGATGGAGATGGGCTGCTACGGCATCGGCGTGTCGCGCATCGTCGCCTCCGCGATCGAACAGAACCACGACGACCGCGGCATCATCTGGCCGAAGACGATGGCACCGTTCTTGCTGGTGATTGTCGCCATCGGCTACGGCAAGAGCGAGATGGTTCAAAAAGCCGCCGATACGCTCTATGCTGACCTGACGGCAGCCGGCTACGACGTCCTGCTCGACGACCGCGACGAGCGCCCCGGCGTGATGTTCGCCGACGCCGAGCTGATCGGCATCCCGCACCGCGTCACCCTCGGTGAGCGCGGCCTGAAGGACGGCGTGATCGAATACCAGCCGCGGCGCGCAGCGCCGGGGCAGAGCGGCGAAGCGCAGAAGATCGCGCTCGCCGAAGCGAAGGAATTTTTGACAGGCGTGCTGGAACACTGACATGAAGAACAAGACGACGCACATCGGCCTCCTGCTTGCCGCCCTGCTGCTGGGCCAGCCCGCGCACGCGGGCGGCCAGCGCGAGGAGGCGCTGTCGGCCAATGTGCGGGCGTCGCTGCAACGCGCGCTGGCCGACACGGCGGTCACGCGTACCGCGTTCCGCAACCCGGCCGACGAGGCCGCCTGGCTGAAGGAGATGTCGCGCCGGCTCGCCAAGCGCATGCCGGACGAGGCCGAACGCCTCGAATTCCTCACCACGCTGCACTGGGAGGCTTCGCGCGCCGGGGTCGACCCGCAGTTGATGCTCGGCCTGATCCAGGTCGAAAGCGGCTTCCGCAAATACGCCGTGTCGCCGGTCGGCGCGCGCGGCTACACCCAGGTGATGCCGTTCTGGGTCAAGTCCATCGGCAACCCCGACCACAACCTGTTCCAGCTGCGCACCAATCTGCGCTACGGCGCGCTGATCCTGCGCCACTACATCGACATCGAACGCGGCGACCTCTACCGCGCGCTGGGCCGCTACAACGGCAGCCTCGGCCGCCCGGAATACCCCAATCTCGTCGTCGGCGCCTGGAAGCGCCACTGGGACTACACCCCCAGCACCCGCTCCGCCGACAACCGCAGCAACAGCGCCTCGCGCAGCTGATCCCGGCGGCCGCATCCCGCGGACAATCCCGCCGGTTGCATGCTTGATTTTTCCGGCTTCGCGCGCCATCTTGAAACAAGAGGCGCGTCATCCCGACGCCCGTCCGCGAAGGGGACCTATCCGATGAAAACCCGACTCAGCGCATTCGTGCTGGCGGCGGCCCTGGCCGGGCTGGCCGGCTGCGAAACACCTCCCTACTACGGCGACGTCCGCGTGGGCGACCGCGACACCCACGTACGCGTCGTCTTCAGCGATTCGGACCGCAGGATCCTGCGCGATTACTACCGCGTCGACTACCGGGCTCTCCCGCCCGGTCTCGCCAGGCAAGGCAAGCTGCCGCCCGGCCATGCCAAGCGCTATCGCGTCAATCAGCCCCTGCCCCCGGAAGCCGACTGGCGCTATCTGCCCTACAACGTCGAGCGCCAGCTGACCCGCCTGCCGGATGGCTACGTCAGGGTCATCGTCGGCGCCGATGTGGCGATCATGAACGTGCGCACCCGCATCATCGTCGACCTGATCGAGGACATTCACGACTGAACCCGCTTTCCGTGGCGGTCGCCCGCGCAGCAGCCGCCACGATCCCTGACGAAATCTCGACCATGCGTCGCCCACTCGACGTTTCCGGCTCTTCATCCGAATCGGGCGAACAGATGGAATTCTCCGGGGAACCGCGTCAGCACGAGCATTCCGCCTCCCCCTTCCACCTGGCACGCGCCATGCAGGGCTTGTGGCACAGGCCAAGTACCTGCAACACAACAACGGAGGCGACCATGGAAATGACCCTGCAATTGTCCCGCACGATGAAGGGACAGGACGAAATCTTCAACAACGGCCATACGCTGCGACCGAAGTATCGGCAATTGCTGTTCACCATCGGCAACGGCATCTCCTTCGGCGAGCTGTGCAACAAATCACCGCACTGCAAGGAACTCGAAGCGATGGTGAACGAGCTGCTGCAAAGCGGCTTCATCCAGGCGCTGCGCAACATGGCCAACCCGCAGCCTGTCGCCATGGCGCAGGCGGCGCCCGCCGCCGCAGCTGCCCCGGTTGCGCAGGCGGCGCCGGCACAATCCGCTTCGGTCAATCTGGAAAGCGCACGCGGCTACGTGCTGGAATTCATGGGCGCGCTGGTCGGCACCAAGTCGCCGGCCTACAAGAAGATGAGCGAGGTGCAGGACATGGCGGGTTTCAGCGCCGTCCTGCCGATGTGCCACAAGGTGATCGCTGCCGTCGCCTCGCCGCACCAGGCGGCGGAAATGGAAGCTGAAGTCGCCAAGCGTCTGACCAGCTGACGCTCGTGCCCGGGCGCATCGCCCGGGCCGACGCGCCGCCCGGCGACACGGGCCATCTCAGCGGGCGATCACCACCAGCGGTCTGGGCTGACAATCCGCCGCTACCACGGTGCCGGGTGCGCCCGGCACCGCCTTCACCACACCGTCGAACGGTGCCCGCAGTTCGGCGTCCTTGAGATTCTTCTGCGCGATCGCGCGGCGCGCCTCGGCCGCCGCCCGCGCTGCTTGCGCCCGGGCATGACGCAGCGTCGCCGCCTCGAGTTCGCTGGACGACGACACGGTTCGGTTGAACAGTTCCTGCGCCCGCTCCTGTTCGCGCTTTGCATCCGCCTCGTCAGCCTGCGCCCGCATCTGCTCGGCCGCCGCCTCGTCGAGGCGCGCCTGCAGCACGGTGCGCTCAAGCCGCAGCAGCACGGTGCCCTTCTTTACGCGCTGACCGGGCTTGACCAGCACTTCCTCCACCATGCCTGACACGCGGGTGGTCAACTCGACATCCGCCGCCCACAGCGGATTCGCAACAACCAGGGCCCATCCGGCCAGTGCCACGATCGCGACACGCTTGCTCATTCCTGTGCTCCCTTAACGGGCGGCAGGCTGCCGCCGGACAATGCCTCGAGCCGCGCCAGCGCCAGCGCCAGCCGGTACTCCACCTGCCTGCGCCGCAGTTGCGCCACCTGCGTCTCGGCCATGCTGGTGCCCAGATTGGTCTTCAGTTCGAGCTCGTATTCGGCACGAGCGCGCTCCAGCGCCCAGTCGCGGTATTCGATCTGCTTGTCGGCCGCGAGGCGGCCGCTGCCGCGCAGCCATTCGATTTCCTGCAAGGTGTCGAGCAGCGCGTCGGTCAGGTCGAGGCGCAGTTTCTCCAGCTCGGCGAGGCTGCGTTCCTTCAGCGCGAGTTCGCGGGCGACGCGGGCGTCGACACGGCCTCCCTGGTAGAGCGGCACGTTGAACACCAGGCCGACGCTCACATCGTCGCGCGTGCTCGATTCGCGGCTGTAGCCGCCGCCGACGACCTCGGCATCGAGCACGGGATTGCGTTCGGCACGGATCGCCGCCAGCCTGGCGTCGGCTGCCGCCAGCTGCGCCTGCATGGCCACAAGGCGGGGGTTTCTTTGCATCACCCAAGCCAGCAGGGAATCGTATTCGGGCAGCGTGCGGGCGTTATCCTCGAGCGCCGGCGGGACCAGCTCGCTCGGCAGCCAGCCGGGCCGGTTGAGCGCATGCGCAAGTTTCAGCCGCACGCTGCGCATGCGCTGCAGGCTGGCGTTGCGGCGCTCGCGGATGTCCTGGAAGTCGGCTTCCAGTTTCAGCAGCTCGGGCTGGCTGATCTGCCCCACTTCGAAGCGGTCCTGCGCGTTGTCCCAGGTGACGTAGGCGACCGCCATGAACTCGTTGTCGGCGGCGTACTGCATGTCGGCAAGCAGGACATCGAAATAACGCGCCATGATGTCGATGCGGCGCAGATTCTCGACGTTGATGAGCACCGCCTGACGCGCGGCGATGTCCTGGTCGGCCGCGGCAACGGCCTGGCTGCTGCGACCGAAATCGACCAGCGGTTTGCGCGCGACGAGCCGCGCGACGTTGTCCGGCTTCCATTCCCCTTCCGGACGCCGGCCCGTGCGCAGGCTACCGTCCAGGAACAGGCTGAAATCCTGCCGACTCGTGGCCAGATCGCGTTCGGCGCGCGCCAGCGCGAGTTCGCTCTCCGCGACACGGCGTTCGGGATGCGGCGCGGCGACAGTCGCCAGCGCCTCCTCCAGCGTCAGCCGCTCGGCCCACGCCGGGGCCGCAAGGACGCAGGCCAGCAGCGCGGTCCAGGCTGTGCGCCTCATTTACCCTGCTTGAACCTGGTGAAGGGCTGGGTCGCGTAGGCGCCCTCGGTCACGTACCGGGCCAGCAGCAGGAACTCGGCCTTGTCGCGGGTCGGCCCGGTGTGGCGGGCGATCAGCTTGCCATCGAGGTCGAAGAACAGCAGCGTCGGCGTGGCACGCACGCGGTGGGCGAAGGCGAAGGCCTTCTCGGTGGTGGCATTGCCCTGGAAATCGGTCAGCTCGGTGTCGCCGTTGACGTCCATCGGGTAGACCAGGAACTGCGCGCGGTAGGCCTCCTGCACGTCGGTCTGGTTGAGGATGGTCGTCTTCATGCGCTCGCAGAACGGGCAGTCGTCCATCTCGAAGAACAGGAAGATGCCCTTCTTGCCCTGCTTCTTCGCTTCCTGCAGATCGGCCTGCAGGTCGCCGAACTGGGGCTGGAAGAAATGGTTGACCGGGTCGCGCGTCTCGGCCCAGGCCGGGGCGACGAGCAACAGGACGAACGCAAGGAACAGCTGGCGCATGAGGTCTCCTCGAATGAGCTTGCGGTTTTATTTCCCGGGCCGGGCGGTCTTGCTGGCGATGTAGCTTTCCACCGCCTCGCGCGTGATCATGCCGACCTGCTGGGCGACCATTTTACCTTCCGGGTTGTACAGGTAGGTCGTCGGCAATCCCCGCACCGGCCCGATCTGGCTCACCACGCGGGCATTGCCGAGCACGATCGGATAGTCGACCATCAGCCCCTCGGCAAAATCGGTCACCTGCCGGGGGTCGCGGTAGTCCAACGCCACGCCGATGACGACCAGATTGTTCTTCCTGTTCCCGTGCAGCGCGATCAGGTCGGGAATTTCCTCCAGGCAGGGCGGGCACCAGGTCGCCCAGTAGTTCACCAGCACCCACTTGCCCTTGTAGCCGGCCAGCGTGTGCGTCTTGCCCGCGGTGTCGACCACCTTGAAGCCATTCGCCTGCGCCCAGCCCGCCACCAGCGCGAGGACGAGCCCGGCCAGCCACATCGGATAAAATCGCTTCTTTTGCATCGCCTGCATCGGTTTTCCATCATGAATGATTTCCGCATCGAGAAGGACTCGCTCGGCGAGGTCCGGGTTCCCGTGGACGCGTGGTACGGCGCGCAGACCGCGCGTGCCGTCGCCAATTTTCCCATCTCCGGCCGCCTCCCGGATAAGGATTTCGTACTAGCCCACGTACGCATCAAGCTCGCCGCCGCGCGCGCCAACTGCCAGCCCGGCTGGCTCTCCGCAGAAAAGCGCGACGCCATCGTCGCCGCCTGCGAGCGCATCCTCGGCGGCGAGTTTCTGGATCAGTTCGTCGTCGACCGCTTCCAGGCCGGCGCCGGCACCAGCCACAACATGAACAGCAACGAGGTCATCGCCAACCTCGCCAGCGTCGCGCTGGGCGGCGAAAAGGGCAGCTACAAGCCGGTCAACCCCAACGACGACGTCAACATGGGGCAGTCGACCAACGACACCATCCCGACCGCGATCCGCCTCACCGTGCTGGCCAAGTTGCCGCGCCTCGTCGCCGCGGTGCACGCGATGGCCGCCGAATTCAGCCGGCTCGCCGAGCGCGAGAAGGACACCGTCAAATCCGGCCGCACCCACCTGCAGGACGCGGTGCCGACCACGCTCGGCCAGGAATTTGCCGGCTACGCCTGGACGCTGACGCGCTGCGCCGCGAGCCTCGAAGCGGTGCGCCCGGCGCTGTGCGAGATCGGTCTCGGCGGTTCCGCTGCCGGCACCGGACTCAACACCTCGCCCGATTACCCCGCCCGCGCCGCCGCCGAACTGGCCAAGCTGACCAATGAGCCAATCCGCGTCGGCCAGCTCGTCGCGCAGATGCAGTCGATGAACGACCTCGCGCGCCTGTCGGGCGAGATCCGCAACCTCGCGCTGGAACTCACGCGCATCTCCAACGACCTGCGCCTGCTCGCTTCCGGCCCGCGCACGGGCTTGGGCGAAATCCAGTTGCCGCCAGTACAACCCGGCTCCAGCATCATGCCGGGCAAGGTCAACCCGGTGATGTTCGAAATGCTCAACCAGGTCTGCTTCCAGGTGCTGGGGCAGGACGCCGCCGTCTCCTACATGGTGCAGGCCGGGCAGATGGAGCTGAACGTGATGATGCCGGCGCTGGGGTCGGCCCTGTTCGACGCCATGGACTGGCTCACGAACGCGATGAACGCCGCGACCGAAAAGAACCTCAAGGGCATCGTCGTCAACCGCGAACGCTGCGCCTTCTTCATCCACCAGAGCGTCGCGCTCGCCACGCTCTTGAACACCCAGATCGGCTACATGCAGGCCGCCGAAGTCGCCAAGGAATCCGAAAAATCGGGCCGCCCGGTGCGCGACCTCGTCGCCGAAAAAGGCCTGATGAGCGCGGCCGATTTCGATGCGCTGGTGCTCGCCGCCGCGCATGGCATCGGCAGCGGCGGCGGCGCGGGCTGACGCCGGCACGCTTTCCTTCACCTGACACCCGAACGCCATGCCGATCCAGTGGTTCCCCGGTCACATGACCACCGCGCGCAAGAAGGCCGCGGAGACGATGGCGCAGATCGACGTGGTGGTCGAGGTGCTCGACGCGCGCCTGCCCGAGGCCGGCAGCAACCCGATGATCCACGAGCTGCGCCATTTCCGGCAGCGGCCCTGCCTCAAGCTGCTGAACAAGGTCGACCTCGCCGACCCCGAGGCAACGCGCGCGTGGATCGACTACTACAACACGCAGCCCGGCGTGATGGCGGTCGCGATCTCGGCCAAGAAGCCGGGCGACGTCGCCAAGCTCGCGGGACTGGCGCAGAAGCTGGCGCCGCACCGCGACGACGCCTTCAAGCCGCTGCGCCTGATGATCATGGGCATCCCCAACGTCGGCAAGTCGACGCTGATGAACACCTGGGTCAAGCGCAAGGTCGCCGCGGTCGGCGACGAGCCGGCAGTGACCAAGTCGCAGCAGCGCATCAACCTGTCGCCGCGGCTGATCCTGGTCGACACGCCGGGGATGACCTGGCCCAAGATCGAACACGACGCCGACGGCTTCATGCTGGCGGCGAGCCACGCCATCGGGCGCAACGCGGTGATCGACGAGGAAGTGGCGATCTTCCTCGCCGGCATCCTGCTCGAGCGTTATCCCGCCCTGCTGGAGGCGCGCTACAAGTTTCCGCTGGCGGGGCTCGACGCGACAGGCGTGCTGGAAGCGGTGGCGAAGAAGCGTGGCTGCATCCTGAAGGGACGCGGCGGCGAACTCGATCTGGAAAAGGCGGCGATGATCCTGCTGACCGACTACCGCAGCGGCACGCTCGGCCGCATCAGTCTGGAGACGCCTGCGACGCGGCAGGCGATGCTGGCGGCTGCCGCAAAACACCCCAGGAAAGCCGCTGCGATCGAAGCTGACACGGCCGACTGATCACGCAGCAGTCCATGCGGCAGCGTCGAGCCAGGCGACCGTCTCCTGCCGCCCCTGTATGGCCTCGACCGGCAGCGCTTCGCCGCGTCGCCAGCGCCGCAACGCCTCACGCTTGCCAGCCCCGGTCACCACGACCCACAGCTTCGCGCTGCGATTCAAGCGTGCCGCCGACAGGCTCACCCGCTCAGGTGGCGGCTTCGGTGCGCCGTGCACGGCGAGCACGTCAGGGCTATCGGGTTGCGTGCCCCAATCGTGGTCGGGAAATAGGCTCGCGGTATGACCGTCCTCGCCCATGCCGAGCAGCACGACGTCGAAATCGCCCACCCGCGCCAGCCAGTCCGCATACACCGCCGCGCCTTCGCCGGCGCCATACTCGGCGGGGATCGGCCAGCGCTGCTCTTCGGGGATAGCCGACACCGCGAGCCAGGCGGCCTCCGCCATGGTGCTGTTGCGTTCCGGATCATTCGCCGGCAGGCAGCGTTCGTCGCCGTACCAGATGTGCCAGCGCGCATCGCCTGCGCCGCGTCGCGCGAGTTCGGCATACAGCGCGCGCGGCGTGGTGCCGCCGGCGACGACCAGGTGGAACGCGCCACGCGCCGCGATCGCAGCGGCGGCCTCGGCGCACAGCGCGTCGGCCAGCGCCCGCACCAGCGCATCGGCATCGGCAAACACTCGCCACTGGGTCGCCATCACAGTTCGTTGCGCCAGGTCTGGTCGTCGCTGTCGAACAGGCGGTTGGCCTCGGCCGGGCCCCAGCTGCCCGCAGGATAGGTGGGGATGTATTCGCGCTCGACCGTCCAGTGCTTGAGGATGGGGTCGACCACGCGCCACGCCCATTCGACCTCGTCGAAGCGCAGGAACAGCGAACGGTCGCCCTCGATGACGTCGAGCAGCAGGGTCTCGTAGGCGTCGAGCGTCTGCTCGTCGGTCTTGAGGAAGCTCGCGTTCATCTGCATCAGCCGCGTGTTCATGTCGAGGCCGGGCTGCTTGACGTGGATCTCCATGCGCATCGATTCGTCCGGCTGGATCGACAGCAGCACCCAGTTGGGATCGACCGATTCGAGCGGCGTCTCGCGAAACAGCTGCTGCGGCGGATGGCGGAAGCGGATCGCGATCATCGAGGTCTGGCGCGGCATGCGCTTGCCGGTGCGCAGGTAGAACGGCACGCCGCGCCAGCGCCAGTTGTCGATATAGAACTTGGCCGCGACGAAGGTCTCGGTGATCGAGTTCGGCTCGACGTTCTCCTCCTGCTGGTAGCCTACAACCGACTGCCCGTCGATGCTGCCGCGCGCGTATTGCGCGCGCACCGCGTGGGCATGGACCGCGCGTTTGGTGATCGGCCGGATCGAGCGCAGCACCTTGACCTTCTCGTCGTGCAGGGCGTCGGCCTCGAGCGCGGGCGGCGGCTCCATCGCGACGACGGTGAGCAGCTGCATCAGGTGGTTCTGCAGCATGTCGCGCAAGGCGCCGGCGCGGTCGTAGTAGTCGGCGCGCTTCTCGATGCCGATCGACTCGGCCACGGTGATCTGCACGTGGTCGATGAAGTTGCGGTTCCACAAAGGCTCGATCAGCGTGTTGGCGAAGCGGAACACCAGCAGGTTCTGCACCGTTTCCTTGCCGAGGAAGTGGTCGATGCGGTAGACCTGCTCCTCGTCGAAATGCTGGTGCAGCAGCCGGTTCAGCCGCTGCGCCGACTCGATGTCCTCGCCGAAGGGCTTTTCGATCACCACGCGGTTCATGCCGCGCGGCTTGTTGAGGCCGACGGCTTCGAGGTTCTGGATCACGGCGGCGAACTCGGACGGCTTGATCGCGAGATAGAACACCGTGCTCGAACACATTGCCGCCGACGGCAGCCGCTCGGCCAGCGCGCGATACGACGCAACGTCGTTGAGATCGCCGCGCTGGTAGCTGAAGCGGGCGATGAAGCGTTCGAACACCGGGGTGTCGAGCGAGCCCTTGATCTTGCTTCTGAGCACCTCGCGCATGTGCTCGCGCCAGCTCTCGGTCGTCCACTCGCGGCGCGAGAAGGCGATGAGCGACAGCGATTCGGACAGGCGCGACGCCGCCTCGAGGTGATACAGCGCGGGCAGCAGCTTGTTCGAAGCAAGGTTGCCGGTCGCGCCGAAAATCACGAACGAACACGGCAGGCCGTCGTGGCTGCCGTTCGTGGCGAGATTCATCTCACGTCTCCTTGATCGCGTGGCCGCCGAAGCCCTGGCGCATCTTGGCGAGCATCTTTGCCGCGAAGTCGTTCCGGCCCTGGCTGGCGAAGCGCATCATCAGCGCGAGCGACATCACCGGTGCCGGGATGCCCTGCTCGATCGCTTCCAGCGCGGTCCAGCGTCCTTCGCCGGAATCGGCGACGAAAGGCTGGATGGCGTCGAGCGTCTGGTCCTGCGCCAGGAAATCCGCCGACAGATCGAGCAGCCAGGAGCGCACCACACTGCCGTGGCGCCACAACTCGGCGATCGCGCCGAGGTCGAGATCGAAGCCGGGCTTCTGCTTCATCAGCGCAAAGCCTTCGGCGAAGGCCTGCATCATCCCGTACTCGATGCCGTTGTGGACCATCTTCACGAAGTGGCCGGAGCCGACCGGGCCGGTGTGCAGCCAGCCCGTGGCCGGCGTCGGCGCGAGCGCCTCCATGTAGGGTTTCAGGCGCGCCGCGGCGGCGTCGCTGCCGCCGAACATGATGCAGTAGCCGTTCTCCAGCCCCCACACGCCGCCCGACACGCCGGCGTCGGCGAAGTCGATCTGCCGCGCGGCGAGCAGGTCGGCGCGACGCTGGTCGTCCTTGTAGTAGCCGTTGGCACCGTCGACCACCAGGTCGCCCGGGCTCAGGAGCGGCGCCAGCGCCTGCAGCGCCTGCTCGGTCGCCTCGCCCGCCGGCAGCATCAGCCAGACGATGCGCGGTGCCTGCAGGGACGCGACCAGATCGGCCAGCGACGCACAGGCGAGATGGCCGGTTTCGGCGGCGAGCGCCGCGCTGACCTCGTGGCTGCGGTTGTACACCGCAATGCGAATGCCCTTGTTCGCCAGACGGCGCGCCATGTTGCCGCCCATGCGGCCGAGGCCGACGAGTCCGAATTCCATGCGGTGCTCCTTTCAGATGAAAACCTGCATGCCGCATCAAGCATGCCAGCAGTAAGTACATGATAGGACGCCAGTATGACGGCGAAACGGCAGCCGACCCGCCCCATCAGGGTGCATCGTGCCCCCTGCGTGCACCTCAGGCCAGCAGCCCCGGAAACAGCTGCCCCAGCCCGCTCGCGATCATCTCGATCGAGATCGCCGCGATGATGAGGCCCATCAGGCGCGTCACCACGTGAATGCCGGTCCGGCCCAGCCGGCGCGCGATGACCGGCGCGGCGCGGAACGCCAACCAGACCGACAGCGCGACCAGCGAGATGGGAATCAGCAGCGCTGCCTGGTGCAGCATTGCGCCCTTGGCCGCGCCCGCCGCCACGATGACGTGGGTGATCGCGCCCGGCCCGGCCAGCAGCGGGATCCCCAGCGGCACCACGCCGACGGCGTCCTTTTCCCCGGCCTCGACTGCCTCATCCTGCGTCTGCCGCTGCGGACTGACGTGGGCCTGCACCATGGCCAGCGCAAGCAGCAGGAGCAGCAGGCCGCCCGCCACCGAGAACGCCGCGAGGCGCACCCCGAAGAACATCAGCAGCGGCTCGCCAAGAAAGGCGAACAAGGTGAGCACGCCGAGCACCGTCAGCGCGGCGATTCGCGCCGCCGCATGGCTCTGCGCGAGCGTGTAGCCATGGGTAGCCAGGAGGAAGATCGGGATGACGCCGACCGGGTCGACGATGGCGAACAGCGCGAGTGCGGCCTTGACGAGTTCGAAGAGGTCCATGCCCGCATCATAGCCGCATGGACGGGCGCATTTCTAAACGCGGCGGAACAGCAGGTCCCATACGCCGTGACCCAGGCGGATGCCGCGCTGCTCGAACTTGGTGAGCGGACGGGTCTCTGGACGCGGCGCGTAGTCGGCGACGGCATTCTGCAATTGCGGTTCGGCCGACAGCACGGCGAGCATCTGCTCGGCGTAATCCTGCCAGTCGGTCGCGAGATGGATGTAACCGCCCGGTGCGAGCCGGCTTGCCAGCAGCGCGACCAGCGGCGGCTGGATCAGGCGGCGCTTGTGGTGGCGCTTCTTGTGCCAGGGGTCGGGAAAGAAGATGTGCACGCCGGCAAGGCTTCCCGGTTCGAGCATCTGCGTGAGTACCTCGACCGCGTCGTGCTGGATCACGCGCACGTTGGTGAGCCCACGCTCGCCGAGCTGCTTCAGCAGCGCGCCGACGCCCGGGGTGTGCACTTCGACGCCGAGGTAGTCGTTTTCGGGATGGGCGGCGGCGATCTCGGTCAGCCCTTCGCCCATGCCGAAGCCGATTTCCAGAACGCGCGGGGCGGTTCGGCCGAACACCGCGTCGAGGTCGATGCAGCGTGCCTGGTACGGCAGCATGAACTTCGGGCCGAGTTCGGTGAGCGCGCGCGCCTGGCCGGAGCCGACGCGACCGGCGCGCAGCACATAGGAGCGGATGCGCGGATGCGCGCCGGTGTCGTTCGTCATGCTTTACTTGCTGCCGGTGATGAGGCCGCTGGTGGGCGAACTGGGGCTGGCCTGGTAGATCTTCTTCGGCATGCGGCCGGCGAGGAAGGCCTCGCGCCCGGCCTCGACCGCCTTCTTCATCGCCGACGCCATCAGCACCGGGTTGCCGGCACCGGCGATCGCGGTATTCATCAGCACGGCGTCGCAGCCGAGTTCCATCGCGATGGTGGCGTCGCTCGCGGTGCCGACGCCGGCGTCGACGATCACCGGCACCGAGAGGCGGTCGATGATGATCTGCAGGTTCCACGGATTGAGGATGCCCATGCCGGAGCCGATCAGGCTCGCCAGCGGCATCACCGCGACGCAGCCGATGTCCTCCAGCTGTTTCGCCGCGATGGGATCGTCCGACGTGTAGACCATCACCTGGAAGCCGCCCTTCACCAGCACCTCGGCGGCCTTGATCGTCTCGGCCACGTTGGGATAGAGCGACTCGGCGTCACCCAGCACTTCGAGCTTGACCAGCGAATGGCCGTCGAGCAGTTCGCGCGCCAGGCGCAGGGTGCGGATCGCGTCGTCGGCCGTGTAGCAGCCGGCGGTGTTGGGCAGGTAGGTGTACTTCGACGGCGGCAGCGCGTCGAGCAGGCTCGGCTGGCTCGCGTCCTGGCCGATGTTGGTGCGGCGGATGGCGACGGTGACGATTTCCGCGCCCGAGGCTTCGACCGCGAGGCGCGTCTGTTCGAAATCCTTGTACTTGCCGGTGCCGACCAGAAGGCGGGAGGCATAGGATTTGCCGGCGATGACGAGTGGTTCCATGTTCAGGTGTATGCGCTAAAGGCAGGAGGAATGAGTACCGGCTCAGCCGCCGCCCACGGCCACGACGATTTCGAGGCGGTCGCCGCTGGCGAGCGCAGTCTCGGCATGCCGGCTGCGCGGAACGATTTCGCCATTCTTCTCGATGGCGATGCGCTTGCCTGACAGGTCAAGCGCATCGACCAGCTGGGCCAGGGTGAGCGGTGCGGGGAAACTGCGGGGTTCGCCGTTGACGACCAGTTCAATCACGACTTCTATCCGGCATGACTATTCAGTAGAATCCGCCATTCTACCCCGAAGGCAGGGGTATCGCGCGGGCGTCGTATAGTGGCATTACCTGAGCTTCCCAAGCTCATGAGGAGGGTTCGATTCCCTTCGCCCGCTCCACCCTCCTGATCCACCCCTCCTAGTCCACCCGCGCCAGCAAGGGCCTGCCAACCCACGTAACCGAGCGATCACTCACGCCAAAAACCAGGCAGGACAAGGGGAGTCCCGCCACCCGGCTCTTTTTCCGAAATTTCCGCCCGCAACGCTCAAGTTCTCCCGAGCACCTGCCGATAAGCCAGTTATGCGGTTCTGTGTCGATTTTCCGACGCAATCGCCGACCACCGAACAGGGCAAACCCGCCGCGAGACGGGGACGCAAAGTTACCGGTCTCGCTGCCGCAGCACGCAGCCGAGACAGCGGGACCGCCGGCAGTCTTCTGTCACGCGTCCTTCCCCGTTCCCCGGCCGGCCTGCCGCCGATACCGCGAGGTGACCCCATGGAGCGCGAGATGCCAGACAAATCAGTCGTAGTCAACCTGAACCAGTTCGAACGTTCCCGCCGTGCGCAGGTCTCCGCCGAGACGCTGTCCGTCCTGCATGGCTGCCGCGACCTGCTGATCGAGGGGGCAACCCGTGTACTGACCCGCCAGGCCGAGGCGATGGAAAACACGCTGCTGGCGATGGCCGAGCGTGCGCCGCTGCTGGAAACCCGCAATGCCTATTACGCGGCACAGGGCACCCTCAACAAGCGCGCCAACGAATTGCTCAGCGCCTGCAAGGAGGCCTACTGCCAGGCATTCAACGACTTCGCCCACAACCGCGAGAAACCAGCCGGCGGCGAACTGCTCGAACTGTCCCTGGTGGACGACCAGTCGTTCGAGATCACCCTGGTGGTCGACAAGGCCACTTCGCGCCTGCGCTACAACTGTGCCGAGGAACTGGTCGCGCTGGATGCCCGCATCGCCCATCTGCTGGGCCGTTCCGACCTCTCCGAAAACGACAATCCCCTTGGTCCGCGTGCCCTGTGCGAAGCGCTGCTGGAAGGCATTTCGCGCATGCAGCTCGAACGCGATGTCCAGGTCGTGCTGCTGAACCAGTTCGATCTGGTGCTGACTACCGAGCTTGCGCACATCTACCAGTCGATCAACCGCGGCCTGATCGACCGCAGCATCCTGCCCGACCTCAAGGTCGGCGCCAAGAGCCGTGCGCAGGGCACACCCCAGGCTGGCACTACAGCAACTGGCACCGCCCCCGGCGTACCCGGCCAGGCAGGCGGCGGCGACATGTTCAGGCTGTTCGAGCAACTGGCGAACGGCGGTGTGCCGGGCGCCGGAAATGGCGGCGCTGGCGGCGCGTCCGGCATGCCGGCGGGACTCGCCGGATTCAGCCTGCTCGACTCGCTCGGCCAACTGCAGAGCGGCGGCCTGACGCTGCCGGGCGGCGTGCGTTTCGAACTGCCGCTGCTGGAAGCCGCCACCGTGCAGAACGTATTGCGCACCCTGCAACAGAGCCCCGTGATGCAGGCCGCGAGCCCGCTCGACGCCGTGCTGGTCGACGCCGTGGCGATGCTGTTCGACGTGGTGTTCGACGAAGCCACCATCCCCGACCGCCTCAAGGCACAGATCGCGCGCCTGCAGATTCCGGTGCTGAAGGCGGCGATGCTGGACCGCAACTTCTTCTCGCAGCAGAACCACCCGGTTCGCCGCATGCTCGATGCCATCGCCACGCTGGCGGTTCACCTGCCCGACAACGAAGCCGGCAACGCCAGGCTGGAAGCCATCTCGCAGGTAGTGAGCCGGGTACTCGAGAATTTCGAGCAGGACGTCGCGGTCTTCGATTTCGCTGCCGCGGAACTCGAGGCGATGGGCTCGCTGCTGGAAGATTCGCTGGAAGAAACGGTGGGCACCACGTTGCAGGAGGACATCGACCACCTCAAGCAGTCCGAACGCGCAGAACTCGCACCGGTCATCGTGCATGACTTCATCAACCGCGCGCTCAAGGACCAGCAGGTAGTCGAGGCGGTGCGCGAGTTCCTGCGCCGCGACTGGGCCCAGCTGCTGACCACGGACTACATCAGCGAAGGCGAAGCGGGCGCCCATTTCAACAGCCATGTCGAAACCATGCGTGAACTGGTGTGGAGCGTGCAGCCCAAGGCCGACATGGACGCGCGGCTGATGCTGGTGCGCATCCTGCCCGGCCTGCTGAAGCGCCTGCGCGAAGGCGTGGCCGAGATCGACCTGCCGCAGAAGATGACCGACCGTTTTTTCGCCACCCTGGTCATCCTGCACGCCAACGCGGTGCGCCCGAACGCGCAGCCGGTGCCGTTGCCCGACATCACCCCCGAGGAAATCGAGGAACTGGCGCCTGCCGAGGAAACGCCCGCACCGCAAGCCGAAGCACCGGTTGCCGCCACCGCCGAAGCCGAGGCCTCGGTGCCGGAAGTGGAAGATGAATTCACCCTGCGCGCACGCGCCCTCAACAAGGGCGACTGGGTGGAGTTCCATTACGACGACGGCACCTTCCGCTGGGCCCGCCTGGGCTGGGTCAGCAGCATCAAGAACACCTACCTGTTCTCGGACCAGGACGGCATGAACAGCTTCTCCATCGGCCTGCACCGCCTGGCCGACAAACTGCGCCGCGGCGAAGCGGTGCTGGTCGAGCGCAAGTCGATCACCGAATCGGCATTCGGCAAGCTGATGAACCTGTTCCGCCAGAAGCTGGGGCACGCCTGAGACACTGATTGAGCGTCCCGTCGTATCGCCCGGGCCGGTTCCGCACCGGCCACCCGCGGCTTGCCATTGATTCACACCCCCACCCCGGCTACCCTGCCGGGGTGAATTCATTTGCCCCCCGCATCATCCGCTGGCAGCAGCGGCATGGCCGCCACACCCTGCCCTGGCAGGGCACCCGCGACCCCTATCGCATCTGGCTGTCCGAGATCATGCTGCAGCAGACCCAGGTCGCCACGGTCATCCCCTATTTCGAGCGCTTCCTGACGCGCTTTCCCGATCTGCATGCGCTCGCCTTTGCTACCGAGGACGAGGTGCTCGCGCTGTGGAGCGGCCTCGGTTACTACAGCCGCGCGCGCAACCTGCTCACCGCGGCGCGCGTGCTGGTCGCCGAGCATGGCGGCGTCTTTCCTGACACGCCGGACGCCATAGCGCAGCTGCCCGGCATCGGGCGTTCGACCGCCGCGGCGATCGCCGCACTGGCCTTCGGCCAGCGGTGCGCCATTCTCGACGGCAACGTCAAGCGTGTGCTGGCCCGCCACGGCGCAGTCGCCGGCTGGCCCGGCGACAAGTCGGTGGAAACCGCACTCTGGCAGCTGGCCGAATCGCACCTGCCAGCCGGGGACATCGAGGCTTACACCCAGGGCATGATGGATCTCGGCGCACTGCTCTGCACCCGTACCCGACCAGCCTGTGCGGATTGCCCGGTCGGCAGCGACTGCGAAGCACGCCTGCAGAACCGCATCGCCGAACTGCCGACGCCGCGCCCCAGAAAGGTATTGCCGGAGAAGCGGGTGCAGATGCTGCTGCTGCTCGACCGCGGCGAACTGATGCTGGAGAAGCGCCCCGCGCAGGGCATCTGGGGCGGACTGTGGAGCCTGCCCGAACTCGCGCCCGATGCCGATCCGCTGCACCACTGCCGCGAGCGTTTCGGTTTCGTCGCGACCGCCCAGCAGGCGCTGCCGCAACTCACGCACAGCTTCACCCATTTCAGGCTGCACATCCGCCCGGTTCACCTGCAGCTTGCGCCGCCCCGCACCACGCCGCCCGGCCAGATCTGGCTGCCGCTGGCCGATGCGCTGGAGGCCGCGCTGCCTGCCCCCGTCCGCAAACTGGTGCAACAGCTTGAGCGCCGCTGAGTTCCCGCCGCGCTGGGCGCGTGCGTTTTGCCGTGCTATAAAACGGCAAACCGACAAGACCACTTTCCAACCCCCGGTGGCCCAAGCGCGTTCTCTACTCCGCAAACTGATCGTGCTGACGCTGCTGGCCATCCCGCCCGCCGCCTCGGCAGGCGTGATCGTCCACCCCAGCGTCGAAGGCCGCAGCATCAGCACCGCGAGCCTGCGGAACATCTACACCCTGCGCCAGACGCTCTGGCCCAACCGCCAGCCCATCGTCGTCTTCGTCCTGCCCGACGACCATCCCGCACACGCTGCCTTCGCCAAGGAAACACTCGGCCTCTATCCCTACCGGCTGCGGCAGGTCTGGGACCGGCTGAGCTACAGCGGCATGGCAGGGGCCCCGATCGAAGTGAAGGACGAAAACGAAATGCGCGCGCGCGTGCGCACCACGCCCGGCGCCATCGGGTATACCAGCAAGGACACAGCGTATGACGGCATCAAGACTCTCAGGCTGGAATAGCCTGCTGCTGGGCGCACTGCTCGCCGCGCCGCCGGCCTGGGCGGAACACCTGGCCGACACGCGCTACCACGTCCAGGGATTCGCCGCCCAGGGCCTGATCGGCACCAGCAACAACCGTTTCTTCGGCGACAGCCGCGATGCGGTCAGCACCGAATTCACCGAAGCCGGACTGCACGGCACCTGGCAGCCGCTCGACGCGCTGCGCCTGTCCGGCCAGGCCCTGTACCGCCGCGCTGGCGAAAGCGACGAACAAGGCCTGCGCCTTGATTACGCACAGGCCGACTGGCAGTTCTACCAGTCCGACGTCACCCGCCTGGGCATCCGCCTGGGCAAGGTCAAGCTGCCCTACGGCCTGTACAACGAAACCCGTGACGTCCCGTTCACCCGCTCCGGCATCCTGCTGCCGCAGTCGGTCTACGTCGACAACAGCCGCGAGCTGCTGCTCGCTGCGCCCGGCGTATTCCTGCACGGCGCCAGCGTGCAGAAATACGGCGCCACCGATTTCCAGCTCGGCTGGGTACGCCCCGAGTTCGACAGCGAGTCGGTCGAATACAGCTTCCTTGGCAATGCCCGCCCCGGCACGCTGGAAGGCAAAAGCGCACTCGGCGCCCGCCTGCGCTGGGACCTGCCTACCGAAACCACCCTGATGCTGACCTATGCCGATGCCCGCGGCGACTATTCGCCCGGCAGCGGCGACCTGCTCGCAGCCGGCAAGGTGAAGTTCCGCAACACGCTGTTCACGCTGCAGCAGCGCTTCGACACCCTGACGCTGACGGCCGAATACGGCGAGCCACGCTTCAGCCTGTCCGGCTTCGGCCCGTGGCTGCCCGACACGCAGCGCAAGGTGCAGGCCGCGTATCTGCAGGGCGAGTGGCGCTTTCATCAGGACTGGGAGCTGATGCTGCGCCGCGACGTGTTCTACCGCGACCAGGACGACAGGAACGGCCGCCAGTTCCAGGCGGCCACCGGCCTGCCTGCGCACAGCATGTTCGCCCACGACTGGACGCTGGGGCTGCGCTGGGACGCCACGCCCAGCCTGATGCTGCGCGCGGAGTATCACCATGTGAACGGCACTGCCTGGCTGCCCGGCCCCGACAACCCGGACCTGATCAACCGCGAACAACGCTGGAACATGTGGCTGCTGCAGGCGGCCTGGCGCTTCTGAGCCGATGGCCCCGCCCGCTTTTCTCAGTCTGAAGTGGAAGCTGCTGCTGCCGCTCACGCTGGCGATGGCGCTCGGCACTGTCGTGCTGACCTGGATCAACGACGCCAACCTGCGCCGCGAGGTGCAGCAGACGCGCCTCGACAGTGCGGTGCGCAACGAGGCGCTGCTTCGCTTCCTGATTGCACAGAACGAACGCCAGCTGGTGGATGCCGGCGCCGCGCTGGCCGACTTCCTGATCGCCAGCCGGCACGGCCCGCCCGACCTGCAGTCCGGGCTGACGCTGCAACCCTACTGGGAGCAGATCAGCCTCAACCAGGGCTTCGAGGGCCTGCGCCTGTACGATGCCCAGCAGCGGCTGCTGGCAGGTTTCGGCACCACGCCGGCACCCGACGAACTGATGACGGCCCGGCTGACCGAGGTGCTGACCAACGAACGTCCCGCCAGCGGTTTGTACTGCGCCGAACGCTGCCTGTTCTACGGCATGGCCCCGGTATTGCACGGCGGCATCACGGCCGGCGTCGTGGTGGTGTCGATGGACCTGTCCGGCTTGCTGAGCGCCTTCGGACAGAGCAGCGGACGCGACCTGGCGGTCGCCGCCGAGCGCCCGCAGGGATTGCAGCTGTTCGCCACCACTTCGCCCGACATCCGCACCACGCTACCGCATGCGGCGTTCGCGCCCGATCCGCAGCAGCCCCGGCTCGAATCCGCTCTCAGTCGCCATGCCAGCCGGGTGTACGAGTGGCAGAAGCTGAAGCCGCTGGCCGACATCCCGAACACGCCCAGCTTCATCGCGCGCAAGGACGTCACCGATGCGGAACACGCCATCCGGCGGGCCTTTCTGGGCAATCTCGTCACCGGCCTGACGGTATTCATCCTGGCCGAGGGCGTGCTGCTGGTGCTGCTCGGCTGGCTGATGCGGCGGATGAACCGCGTCAGCACCGGTTTGCCCCTGCTCGGCGAAGGCCGCTGGCGCGATGCCAGCCAGCACCTGCAATTCCGCGACAGGCCGCCACGCGACGAACTCTCCACGCTGGAGGAAGCCGCGGTCAACCTCGCCAGTCAGCTCGAATTCCTCGACAGCGCCTCGCGCACCCAGCAGAACGACCTCGCCAAGCTGGTCGACACCCTGTCGCACGAGCGCGATTTCATCTCCGGCCTGCTCGATACCGCGCAGGCGCTGATCCTGACGCAGGACCGCCATGGCGTCATCCGCATGGCCAACCACTACGTGGAAACGCTCACCGGCCTCAGCGCGACCCAGCTGGTCGGGCAGGATTACTTCCGGCAGATGATCGCGCCGCAGGAAAGCCGCGACTGGCGCGCGCGTCTGCTGGGGCATTTCGCCGGCGACCCGGCGCCGTTGCGCTTCGAGGCCCTGCTCGCCACCCCGGACGGACTGCGCAACATCACCTGGGTGCACTCGCGCATCGGCCAGAAGGACAGCAGCGAGCCGCTGATCCTGTCGGTCGGACTCGACCTGACCGAACTCAAGAGCGCCCAGGCGCGCGCCAGCTATCTCTCCGACTACGACACCCTCACCGGCCTTTACAACCGCCAGGGCTTCCAGCGCCGGCTCGCCCATGCGCTCACCGAACTCAAGAGCGGCGCGCTGCTGCTGATCGACCTCGACGACTTCAAGGCGATCAACGACCTCGCCGGACACAGCGCCGGCGACGCGGTAATCCAGCATGCTGCCGAGCGCCTGCGCGAACTGAAGCCGGCACCCAAGCTCGCCGCGCGGCTGGGTGGCGACGAATTCGCGCTGTTCTTCGAACCGCTGCCCGACGCCCAGCTGCTGCAGACCGCGCGTTTCCTCTGCAAGGGCGAGCGCGAACGGCACATCGCCACCGCCTGCGTCGGCATCGCGGTGGTGCAGGCGGGCTGCACCACCGAAAGCCTGCTTGGCCACGCCGACCTGGCGCTGTCGCAGGCGCGCGCCAAGGGCCGTTCCAACTGGCATCTGTACAACCCGGCGGACGGCACGCGCGAAAGCCTGCTCGACCGCACCGAGCAGCTCGCGCTGATCACCGACGCCCTGCACGACGATCGGCTGGCGCTGTACCTGCAGCCGGTGACGGCGATCCAGGCCGGGCAGACCACCCATTACGAGGCCCTGCTGCGCGTGCGCGCGCCCGATGGCCAGATCCTGCCGCCGGCGCCGCTGATCGCCGCGGCGGAGGCCTCCGGCCTCATCCGCGAGATCGACCAGTGGGTGCTGCAGCACGCCATCGCGCTGATCGCCAGCCATCCCGGCCTGCGCCTCGCGGTCAACCTGTCGGCACGCAGCCTCGACAATCCGGAACTGCCCACCCTGCTGCAGGAAATGCTGCAGGAACACGGCGTCGAACCGCAGCAGCTGATCCTGGAAATCACCGAGACCGCGACGCTCAACCAGATGACGCACGCCGAGATCCTGCTCAACGGCATCCGCACCCTCGGCTGCAAGCTGGCGCTGGACGACTTCGGCGTTGGCTTCTCCACTTTCCAGTATCTCAAGCACCTGCCGGTGGACTACGTCAAGATCGACGGCTCCTTCATCCGCACGCTCGACCACAGCGAGGACGATCGCCTGTTCGTGAAAGCCCTGGTCGAGGCGATCCACGGCTACGGCAAGCTGGCGGTTGCGGAATACGTCGAGACCGCGGCCATCCTGCAGTGGGTGCGTGAACTCGGCGTCGACTATGCGCAGGGCTATCACTTTGGCCGGCCGCAGCCGGCCGAAGTCGTGCTCGCAACCGATCCTGGCTGAATGCGAATGGAGTGCTATATCTAAGCCTAGAGTCACTGCAGCAGGAGGTTGTCATGAGCATGCGCCTCGACCTACCCGGCACCGCCATTTTCGACCCCGACGGTTTTCTGCTCGACCCGGCCATGTGGAGCGAAAGCCTGGCTGATCGCATCGCCCGCAACGACGGCGTGGGCGAGCTGAGCGAACTGCAACTCGGCCTGCTGCACGCGCTGCGGCGCGAATTTTCCCGCCACGGCACCGTCACTGCGCTGAGCCATGTCTGCCACCTCACCGGCCAGAGCGCCGACTGCATGCAGCATCTGTTCCCCAGTCCGCGCGAGGCCTGGCGCATCGCCGGCCTGCCCAATCCCGGCGAGGAAGCCAAGGCATACCTTTAAGCCATCGTCGGGTGCGACAATGGCGGGATGAACCCTGTCCCGCCCCCCGCCGATCCCAACGTCTGCCTGCTGCACGAGCCCATCGTCGGCGCCTTCGGGCTGTCCGCCGACACCCCCTTCGTCAGCATCAAGGGCGACCCCAGCCTGCGCGAGACGGTGCCGCTGCGCCCGCGCCAGCCGTCGCGGCTCGACCAGATCGCCGGCGCGGTGCTCGAGACCTGCGCCACCCTGCTGCGCGACACCGGCGTCTATGCGATCTACGTCGGCTTCAACAGCTCGGAAGTGCGCACCGAATCGATCTTCAACCCCTTCGCCTACGAAGTGCACGACGCCGAGGACCTGGTGAAACCGGGTTACGCGGCGCGGCATTTCGTGTCCGTGCCGTACGCCGAGAAGCTGCGCACCATCGCCTGGGTACGCACCATGATCCAGACCAGTCCGCTGCGTCAGTACCTGCCAGCGGCCTGGCTGCAGCTGATGGACGAAGCACGCGCCGGCTGGCAGCCGCTGGCAGCCGACCGCATCGACGAAATCGTGCACGGCTTCAACGTGCTGCGCGGCATCGAGGGCTACTACCTGCGCAATGCGGCGATCTCGCTGTCGGAGGGCATCGTGCGCGCCTCCTACAACTGTGACGGCACCTACATCGTACGGGCGGATTTCTTTCCCGAGTTCGTGCGCATCAACACGCCCTAGGCCCGGACAGGCTAGTCCAGCGGCGTATCGACATAGGCACGCCCCTGCGGACAGCCCGAGTTGTAGTGCTTCACGCCGGCACGGGCATAGGCGAGTGGCCGCCCCGGCGCACCGCTCACCGGGTCGCGCTCGAAATAGACGCGTATCTCGCGCAGCATCGGGCGGCGTTTGCCTGGGTCCGGGGTACGCGGCGTGCGGCAATCGAAGGTGACAGCGTCCTTCAATGCGGGATCGCGTTGTGCCAGCGCCGCGCGCAGCACGGACAGCTCGACCTCGCGTCCCATGTGGCGGGCGATTTCGCCGCCGAGCGCACGGTTGACGCGCTCGGTCAGCGCGGCCGAGGCGGCGAAATACGCACCTTCGCGCAAGCCCGAGCAGCTGCCGTGCTTCATCCACTGGTAGCGTTCGAGGCAGTCGGCCGTAGCCGGCATCGCCCGCCGCAGCCGCGCCTGCGTGTCCGGTGGCAGGCGCAGCGGCGGCAGACGGCAGAACGCGCCGCCGGCTTCGCCGCCGCAGTACGCCGGATGGCGACGGTCGGCACGGTTCGGCCACAACCCATGCAGGGTCAGCGGCAGCGCCTGGAATTGCGGCCGGGACAAGGCCCGGCATTGGGCGAATTTCCGCTTGCGTTGCGGCTCGTCCTCGCAGAAGGCCGGCGCCACGGCGAGCGCCAGCAGGTAATGATCGAAACGCGCCGGCTCGGCACGGCCCGCGAGCGGCGCCAGCAGCAGCGCGACGGCCAGCCAGGTCCATCGCATGTGAATTCCTCCGGGGATGGCAACATCGTGCCACAGGCCGCTTCGCGCGGTGCAGATTCCGGTAAAATTCCGGCTTTCCGTTCGTTTTTGAGAAAGTCCCACCATGTCCATGGCCGACCGCGACGGCGTCATCTGGTACGACGGCAAGCTCGTACCCTGGCGCGACGCCACCACCCACGTCCTCACCCACACCCTGCACTACGGCATGGGCGTCTTCGAGGGCGTGCGCGCCTACAAGGCCGAACAGGGCACGGCGATCTTCCGCCTGAAGGAGCACACCGACCGGCTGTTCCGCTCGGCGCACATCCTCGGCATGAAGCTGCCCTTCGACAAGGACACGATTTCCGAAGCGCAGCGCATGGTCGTGCGCGAGAACAAGCTCGAATCCGGGTATCTGCGTCCGATGGCCTTTTTCGGCGCCGAGGCGATGGGCATCTCGGCGAAGAACCTGTCGGTGCACGTCATCGTCGCCGCCTGGCCGTGGGGCGCCTACATGGGCGAAGAAGCGCTCACGAAAGGTATCCGCGTGAAGACCAGCTCGTTCTCGCGCCACCACGTCAACATCACCATGTGCAAGGCGAAGGCGAACGGCAACTACATGAACTCCATCCTCGCGCACAAGGAAGCCGAGATGGACGGCTACCAGGAGGCGCTGCTGCTCGACGTCGACGGCTTCGTCGCCGAGGGCTCCGGCGAGAACGTCTTCATCATCAGGAACGGCAAGCTCTACACGCCCGACCTCACCAGCGCGCTGGAAGGCATCACCCGCGACACCATCGTGCAGCTGGCCGCCGAGATCGGCCTGCCGGTGATCGAGAAGCGCATCACCCGCGACGAGGTGTATTCCGCCGACGAGGCCTTCTTCACCGGCACCGCCGCCGAAGTCACGCCGATTCGGGAGCTCGACAACCGCGCCATCGGCGAGGGCACCCGCGGCCCGATCACGGCGAAGCTGCAGGCGATGTACTTCGACTGCGTGCACGGTCGCGCACCGAAGCACACCGACTGGCTTACCCCCGTCAAATAAGGCGCGTCATGAGCGAACGGCAGAACAACACGCAACGCGTCATCGAGGTCACCGAGAGCGACCTGCCCCTGCACTGCCCGATGCCTCAGCATGCGGACTGGAACGCGCATCCGCGCGTATACCTGCCGATCGAGTCGCGCGGCGATGCGCTGTGTCCGTATTGCGGCACGCTCTACCGGCTCAAGGGCAAGCCCAGCGGCAGCCACCACTAGACGGCCCCTGCTCCGGCAGGGTTCCGTCGAAAGCTCGACGCCGCCTTCCTGGCGACGCCGTCGAAATCTCAACGCACCCTCCCGGGGCAAGGCGCGTTCCACCCCCAGGGATGCCCGGCAAGCCGGGCCGTACCGCGCCATCCAGACACTTGGTATGGGAATTGCTGAATATTGAGCTTCGAGTCGAGCCTCCCGGAGCTTTTCGCAATGAAGCCGTCCAATCTGCGCAACCTCTCACTGGCCTGCCTGCTCGGGCTTGCGGCCCCGGCCCACGCCCTGCCGCTCACACCCCAGTACGAAGGCCTCTACCTGAACGGAGACGGCGCCAACAGCCGCTGGGTACAAGTCGCCGACGACTGGCGAGGCAGCCTGTACGGCAGCGAGACCTGGGGCACCGGCATCTGGGGGCTGGCCGATCACGCCGCCGTCATGGGCCTGTCGCAGGGCGACCCGGGCGTCGTGCAAACGCTTGACGCCCGCGTGTCCGAGATCAACTTTGCCGATCAGCATTTCATCGACGCCTGGGGCAATGCGTGGAGCTCACCGCAACTCGCCCCGATTCTCGGCGGCGCGACGAACCAGGACAACTGGGCCTCAAGCTTCTGGGGCTACATCGCCATCACCGCGTCCGGTGCCTACAACTTCGGCGTGCTCTACGACGACGGCTTCCGCTTCAGCCTGTACGGCGCCAGCGGCAGTTCGCTCAGCCTGGAGATGGATGGCCTCAATTCACGCGACCGTCTCGGCTTTGCCGAGGACCTGCTGTTGTCGGAAGGCCTCTACGCCTATCGCCTGGATGCCTACGATCGCCTCGAGGCGGGCGCCGTGCAGCTGGCCTGGGCCACGCCCGGCAGCGGCGACTGGGCTGTCGTGCCGCAGTCTCATCTGTTCACCAGTCCGATCCCCGAACCGTCGGTTCCGCTGCTGATGCTGGCCGGACTGGCTGCGATCGGCATCGGATCCCGCGCCCGACGCTGACCCATGCGCTTCCAACGCCCTGCCTTGTCCGGGCCGCTGCACGTGGCCTCGCATGTTTTCCTGGTCGTGTTCGGCTGGCTGCTGTTTGGCGGTTTCTGGTGGGCCGTGCTGCAACAGGAAACGAACTCCCTGTCCAACATCGTGTGGCTGCTTGCCGGCACCCTGGTGCTGCTGCCGGTGATCACGCTCTACTGGGTGCTGCACAACCGCGGCATCTACGATCGCAAGGGGCCGCGCCGGCAGGTGCAGGTGGTTGAGTCGCCCTATGAGCAGGACTGGGCCGGGCGCCCGGTGCACGCCGAGTTCGAGCGCCTGAAGCAGGCACCGCTCATCACCATTCGCAGCACGCCGGACGCGAAGCATTTCCTCGCGCCCCCCGGCCAGTTTCAGCCCTACCCCGAGGCCGCATGACGCTGATCGAGGTCCTCGCGGCCATCCAGAGCAGCTGGCTCTACTGGCTCGCCATCCTGTATTTCGCCGCTTACCCGATGGTCACCAGCGTGATGTGGATCACCACGTCGATGTTCTTCCGCAACCGCTGGGAACGGCAGGACGCGCCGCAGCCGCTTGCGCGTCACCCCCGCGTCTCGGTCCTGATTCCGGCCCACAACGAGGAGCGCGTGATCGGTGCGGCCCTGGCGGCGGCAACCGCCATCGACTATCCCGACTACGAAGTGGTGGTGGTTGACGACGGCTCGACCGACGGCACCCGCAGCGTCGTCGAGCCGTATGTGCGGCGCGGGCTGGTGCGGCTGATCGCCAAGCAGCAGAACGAAGGCAAGGCGATGGCGCTGAACGACGCCCTTCCCTGCCTCAACGGCGAGATCGTACTGATCATGGACGCCGACGCCGAGCCCGAGCCCGACATTCTGCGCCACATGCTGCCGCATTTCGAACATGCCCGCGTCGCCGCTGTCACCGGCAACCCGCGCGTGAAGAATGTCGACACCTTCCTCGCGCGCCTGCAGCTGATCGAGTTCAGCTCCATCGTCAGCCTCTTGCGCCGCTCGCAGCGCATCTGGGGTCGCATCATGACGGTGTCCGGCGTGGTCGCAGCCTTCCGCAAGTCTGCGCTGCTCGACGTCGGCGGCTTCTCGCCGGAAATGCCGACCGAGGACATCGAACTGACCTGGAAGCTGCAGCGCCGTTTCTGGGATATCCGCTACGAACCGCGTGCCCTGGTATGGATGACCGTGCCCTCGACCCTGTCCGGCCTGATGCACCAGCGCCGCCGCTGGTCACGCGGATTGATGCAGGTGCTGCACAAGCACCGCGACGTCATGCTGCACTGGCGCTACCGCCGCATGTGGCCGATCTTCGTCGAGTCTTCGCTGTCGGTCCTGTGGTCGGCCTGCTTCGTGATCCTGACCGCCCTGTGGATCGTGTCCTATCTGTCCGGCTACCCGCCGGTTGGCGCCCACCCCATCCCCAACCTGTGGGGCATGGCTATCGCGACGCTGGCCATGCTGCAGCTCCTTACCGGCACCCTGCTCGACCGCCGCTACGATCCCGACACGCTGAAGTATTATCCGTACGCCGTGTACTATCCGATCGTTTACTGGATGCTTCTCGCGTGGACCAATTTCATCTCCCTTTCCTGGCTGTTCCGCCGCCCGTCGCGGCAGGCCATTCGCTGGCGCACCGCACGCAAGGACTTCGCACAGGAAAGCGCATGATGCGGCTGCTGCCGCTGCTCGCCGCATTGACACTCAGCCTGTCCGCCCTCGCCGCCGATCTTGGCCAGGCCCGCGCCCTGGTCGAGCAAAAACGCTATGCCGAGGCAATCGCCGCCTACGACACCCTGCTGGCCGAGCGCCCCGGCGATGCCGACCTCCTGATCGAAGCTGCGCGCGTCCACGCCTGGGCGGACGACCACCCTTCCTCGGCCAGGCTGTATCAACAGGCGCTGCAAGCGGCCCCCGATCGACGCCACGACATTCTGCTGCCGCTGGCATGGCAGCTCGCCTGGGGTGGCCACCACGACGATGCCGTCTCCCTGTTCCGCGAAGCATCCCGGGAAATACCCGCACAAAGGGGCGAGGCTCTGCACGGCCTCGCCGAGTCGCTTGCCGCGCGCAACCAGCTGCAACAGGCGCTTGAAATCTATCAGGAACTGGCATCCGACCCCACCGACCTTCGGGCACGCAGGGGCGAAGCACGCATGCTGCTCTGGCTGGATCGCAACGAGGCCGCTGCCACACGCTATCGCACGCTGCTCGAAATGCATCCGCGCGACCCTGAAGCCCGGCTCGGGCTCGCCCGCGCACTGAACTACGGCAGCCGCCATTTCGCAGCGCTGGCGGCATATGAAGACGCGACCCGCGACGACCCTGCGCTGGCACGCGACACCCGTGTCGAGCGGGCTGCCGCGCTGCGCTGGGCGGGGCTGGAAGATCGGGCCGCCATCGTGCTGGGTGATGCAGAAGGCCGCGGCGTCGACGCGCTGCGGCATCGCCTGCGTCAGGAAAATGCCGACCACCTGCGCGGCGAATTCGAATCGGCTTGGGACAGTGACGAACTCGAAACCCGCGCACTGGCGCTAGGCTGGCAGCAACGCTTCGGCGCCGGCCGGCTGCTCGATCTTTCCGCACGCGCCGTCGGCATCGAACAGAACACGGCGCGCATCGACGGCCGCCAGCTGCTGGTGCGGGCCGGCACCCGTCTCGGCGACCCGGCGCGCGGCCTGTTCTGGCCCACCCTGACGGTCGGCGTGCGCGACTATGACGGCTGGCAGACCGCTGCTTGGAAGCTGCAGGGAAAATGGATCCCGGCCGATCTCTGGCGCATCGATGTCGAGGCCGGCAACGACGTGGTCGAGAACATCGACTCGATTCGCAACGAAGTCACGCTCAACGCCGTGTCGGCCAGCGCCGACTGGCGCTTCGCGCCACGCTGGAGCGCCACCGCGGGCGCGGCGGTGCTGCGCTTCGACGACGGCAACCGGCGTACCCGCCTGGTCGGCCGCATCGAACACGTCGTGAAGACGGCCGGCCCCCGACTCGCTGCCGGCATCGAGGGCATGGGCTTCCGCGACTCGGATCCCGACATCGCCCGCGGCTACTACAATCCCGAGCGCTATCGTGAACTCAAGGCCTTCGCCCGCGCCGAGCACGAAGCGGCCGGCTGGCTGCTGGAAGGGCGCCTGGCGCTGGGCCGGCTGTGGGAAACCCCGGGCGACAGCAGCATACTTTACGCTTGGGAAGTTTCGGCCGCGCGTGACCTCGCCCCCATGCTGCGCTTCCGCGCGTACGCCGGCGGCAGCGACAGCAGCGGTTTCCTGCAGGGCTCGGGCGGCGGTTACACCCGGAACTATCTGGGGGCAGGCCTGATCTGGCTCTTCTGACCCGACTTTCTTTGAATCATGAGTTTTCCCACGCCCGAAGCAACTGAAGCCGCGTTCTACGCCGCCTTCGAGGCACGCTCGCCGGATGCCATGATGGCAGCCTGGGCCGACGGCGACGACATCGCCTGCATCCATCCGCTGACCGCACCGCTGAACGGCCGTGCCGCAGTCGCAGCCGGATGGCGCAGCCTGTTCGAGGCGGCCGGCCAGTTCCGCATCCAGGTCGAGACCGCGCACGAGATCCGCGAGGCCGACCTGGTCATCCGCATCGTGCGCGAGTACCTCGTCATCGGCCAGGAAACCGAGCCGCGCCCGCCCATCCTCGCCACCAACGTCTATCGCAAACAGGCCGACGGCTGGCGCATGGTGCTGCACCACGCCTCGCCGCTGCAAGTCGGTGGCACGCCGCCCGCCCGCACGCCTCCTGTCATGCTGCATTGAGCGGCCGGTGAAGCCCGCCGCCATGCCCGCCCGCTATCGCGCGCCCGCCTGGCTGCCAGGCGGGCACCTGCAGACCATCTACCCCAGTCTGTTCATTCGCACGCCTCGTGTCGCTTACCGGCGCGAACGGCTGGAACTGGCGGATGGCGACTTCCTCGACTTCGACTGGGTCGACGGCGCACCGGGCAGCCCGGTGGTGGTGCTGTTCCATGGCCTCGAAGGCAGCGCCCGCAGCCACTACGCACGCGATCTGATGCGCCACGCTCGTCGGCGCGGCTGGCACGGCGTGGTTGCGCATTTTCGCGGCTGCTCGGGCGCAGACAACCGGCTGCCACGCGCCTACTTCGCCGGCGACAGCGCGGATATCGAGCACATGCTGCGCCACGTCAGATCGCGCCACCCCGGCGTACCGGTCTATGCCGTCGGCGTCTCGCTCGGCGGCAACGCGCTGTTGAAATGGCTGGGCGAGGAGGGCAAGCGGGCGAACGCATGGGTCGACGCCGCCGCTGCCGTCTCGGCGCCGCTCGACCTCGCCGCCGCCGGCCACGCGCTCGATCGCGGCTTCAACCGTCGCGTCTACACGGCGCGCTTTCTCGCCACCCTCAAGAAGAAGGCGCTGCAGAAGGCACGGCTGTTCCCAGGCTTGCTGGATGCAAAGGCAATCGCGGCGGCCACCACCTTCCGCGAATTCGACACCCTGGTCACCGCACGCCTGCACGGATTCCGCGATGCCGGCGATTACTGGCTCCGTGTGTCGGCAAAACCGCTGCTGAAATCGATTGCCGTGCCCACGCTCGTCATCAACGCCAAGAACGACCCCTTCCTGCCGGCGTCGGCGCTGCCGGCCGCTGCCGACGCCTCGCCCGCCATCACGCTCGAACAGCCCGACAGCGGCGGCCATGTCGCCTTCCCGTCGGGACCATTCCCCGGCAATCTCGACTGGCTGCCACAACGCCTGCTGCAGCATTTCGACACGCAGCGCGGGTAGAATCGGGCCATTCAGAATACAGGGAGTGCGTTGTGGAATACCCCAAGGAAATCTTCAAGGCCTACGACATCCGCGGCATCGTCGGCAAGACCTTCACGCCCGAGATCGTCGAGGCCATCGGCCACGCCATCGGCTCCGAAGCGGCCGCGCGCAGGCAGACCGAAATCTGCATCGGCCGCGACGGCCGCCTCTCGGGACCCGACATGGCCGCAGCGCTGGCGCGCGGCATCCGCAAGGCCGGCATCGGTGTCGTCGACCTCGGCATGGTCGCCACCCCGATGACCTACTTCGCCGCCTACCAGCTCGGCACCAACAGCGCGGTGATGGTCACCGGCAGCCACAACCCGCCCGACTACAACGGCCTGAAGATGGTGCTCGGCGGCGAGACGCTGTCGGGCGACACCATCCAGGCGCTGCGCCAGCGCCTCGTAGACGGCAATCTCGTGCACGGCGACGGCGGCTACCGCACCCACGACATCGCCGGTGAATACCTCGCGCGCATCGTCTCCGACGTGAAGCTCGCGCGGCCGATGAAGATCGCCGTCGACTGCGGCAACGGCGTGCCCGGTGCCTTCGCACCGAAGCTGTTCCGCGACCTCGGCTGTACGGTCGACGAACTTTTCTGCGAGGTCGACGGCAACTTCCCCAACCATCACCCCGACCCCTCGCAGCCGAAGAACCTGCAGGATCTGATCGCGCACCTGAAGACGAGCGAGGCCGAAATCGGCCTCGCCTTCGACGGCGACGGCGACCGCCTCGGCATCGTCACCAAGGACGGCACGATCATCTTCCCCGACCGCCAGCTGATGCTGTTCGCCGACGACGTGCTCAGCCGCAATCCGGGCGCCGAGATCATTTTCGACGTCAAGTCGACGCGCAAGCTGTTCGGCTGGATTCGCGAGCGCGGCGGCCGGCCGCTCCTGTGGAAGACCGGCCACAGCTTCATCAAGGCGAAGATGAAGGAGACCGGCGCGTTGCTGGCGGGCGAGATGTCGGGCCACGTGTTCTTCAAGGAACGCTGGTTCGGCTTCGACGACGGTCTCTACGCCGGCGCGCGCATGCTCGAATACCTGTCGAAGCAGACCGACATCGACGCCACCCTGCATGGCCTGCCCGACACCGTGAACACGCCCGAGCTCAACATCAAGATGGCCGAGGGCGAGCACTACACGCTGATGGACACGCTGCAGAAGACCGCGCACTTCCCCGACGCGCAGGAAGTCATCACCCTCGATGGCCTGCGTGTCGAGTACGCCGACGGCTTCGGGCTGGCACGCCCGTCGAACACCACGCCGGTGATCGTGCTGCGCTTCGAAGCCGACAACGCCGCCGCGCTGGAACGTATCCAGGCCGACTTCCGCCGCGTCATCCACCAGGCCGCTCCGGGCCTCGCGCTGCCGTTTTGAGCGAGACCCACACGCCGCCGCGCAGCCTGCACGTCATCGGCGGCAAGGGCACGGGCGGCGCCGAGCGTTTCTTCGTCCGTCTGGTGAACGCGCTGGCACGTGCCGGCCAGCCGGTCGCGGCAGTGACCGTGGCGGGCGGCGCGATCGCCCGCGCCATCGACCCCGCGGTGCGCCAGTATCACGCGCCGATGCTCGGGGTATGGGATCTCTACTCGCGCTGGCGGATCAACCGCGCGATCCGCGACTTCGGACCCGACGTGGTGCAGACCTACATGGGCCGCGCGACGCGCATCGTGCAGCTGCCCCGCGACCGCGCACCGGTGCATCTGGCACGGCTCGGCGGCTACTACCAGCTGAAAGGCTACCGCCATGCCCATGCCTGGGTCGGCAACACGCGTGGCATCCGCGACTACCTGACGCAGCATGGGCTCCCCCCCGGTCGCGTGCATCACATCGGTAACTTCGTCGACATGCCCGGCCGTCTGCCGCCCGCCGCACTCGATGTCCTGCGCAGCCGGCTCGGTCTGGCGGGCTGCCGCCTGATCGTTGGCATCGGCCGCCTGCATCCCAACAAGGGCTGGGCCGACCTGCTGCGCGCCTTCGCGCAGCTGCCCGCCGCGATCGACGCTGCACCGCTGCACCTGCTGATGGTTGGCGACGGCCCCTTGCGCCAGCCGCTCGAACAGCTCGCCGGCGAACTCGGTATCGCGGCACGCGTTCACTGGACCGGCTGGCAGCACGATCCTGCGCCCTACTACCAGCTTGCCGACGTCTTCGTCTGCGCCTCGGTGCACGAGCCGCTCGGCAACGTCATTCTCGAAGCCTGGGCCAACCGCGTACTGCTGGTCTCCACCCGCGCGCAGGGGCCGCTGGAACTGATGCGGGACGACGTCAACGGCCTGCTGGCACCGCTGGCCGACCCGGCCGCTCTCGCCGCCGTACTGCACACCGCACTGGAGCTCGACGACGCCCATCGTGCGCGTCTCATCGAAAGCGGCCACGCCGAGGTGGACGCGCACTATTCAGAAGCGGCGATCGTCGCCGCCTACGTCGGCCTCTACGCCGGGCTGCGCGCCTCGCTGCGCTGATTCAGCGGCAGCGGCGCCGGCACGTCGAGCAGATAGCCCTGCACGAAATCGACGCCCATGCCCCGCAGGCACGCCAGGTCGGATTCGGTTTCCACCTGCTCGGCGATGGTCTGCTTGCCCAGCTCCTTGCCCAGCGTGTGCATCGCCTTGACGATGGCGAGCTTCTCGCGGTCGGCGCTCATGCCGCGCACGAAATCGCCGTCGATCTTGAGCGTGTCCACCGGCAGGCGCTTGAGGTAGCCGAACGAGGACTGCCCCTTGCCGAAATCGTCGAGCGCGAACTGGATGCCGCGTGCCTTGAGCGACAGGATCAGGCGCTCGCAGGCATCCAGACTGTCGATGGCGGCAGTCTCGGTCACCTCGAAACTGATGCGCGCGGGATCAAAACGGTACTGGTCGATTTCGTCGAGGATGAATTCGGCTGTGCCCGGATCGCTCAGGCTGCGCCCCGACAGGTTGAGCGCATAGCAGGCCTCGTCCTCGGGGTGAGTGTCGAGATAGGCAAACAGGTTGCGGATCACCCAGCGGTCGAAACTGGGCGCCAGACCGTAGCGTTCCGCCGCCGGCAGGAATTCACCCGGCACGATGACCGTCCCGTCCTCGCCGCGCAGACGCAGCAGGATTTCGTAGTGCTGGGTGCTCAGGCCGGGCACCAGGGGAACCTTCTTCTGACGGTAGAGCGCGAAGCGATGCGCTTCGAACGCCTTGGTGATGGCGCCCACCCACTGCATCTCGTCATTGATCTTCTGCAGCGCCGGATGGGTCTTCTCGTAGACCTGGATGGCGTTGCCGCCGAGCGACTTGGCGTGATAGCAGGCAGTATCGGCCTGCGCCAGGATTTCGCCGATGTCGGTCATGCCGCGGTGCAGTTCGGTGACGCCGAGGCTCACGCCGAGCCGGAACAGCTTGTCGTCCCATTCGAAACGAAAACGGCCGATCTCGTCGCGCAGGGCCTGGATATGATCGAGCGCCTCCGGCAGGCTGGAATCGACGAACAGCAATCCGAACTCGTCGCCGCCCAGCCGCGCCAGATAAAGGTTCCGGTCCTCGACGCGGCGCGCCATGATGCCCGCCAGGCGCTGCAGCAGGGCATCGCCCGCGCGGTGCCCGCAAGTGTCGTTGACCAGCTTGAAGCGGTCGAGATCGATGTAGCAGAAGATGAAGCGCCCGCCCTCGTGCTGCACGTCGTGCAGCGCGCTACCCAGCTTCTCCTCCATCGCGCGGCGATTCCACAGTCCGGTCAGATGGTCACGCTCGGCCTGCCAGGCGAGCCGCTGCATCAGGCTGCGCCGCTCGCTCTCGTCCTGGAACACCAGCACCCCGCCCTGCACCCTGCCGTCGCTGGAACGGATCGGTGCCGCGGTGTCGCTGATCGCAATCGTCGCACCGTCCTGGCGCCGGATCACCGTATGGTTGTCGAGTTCGACCACCGCGTTGCGCCGCAACGCCAGCTCAAGCGGATTGGTGACAGGCATACCGGTCTGGTCGTTGACCAGCGGCAGCACCTCGGGCACCCGGCGCCCCTGCGCGTCGCGGCTGCTGAATCCGGTCAGCGCCTCGGCACGCGGGTTGATGAACTCGATGCGGCCCTCGGCATCGGTCACCACCACGGCGTCGCCGATCGATTCGATAGTCACACGCAGGCGCTCCTTCTCGACCAGCAGTTCGTCGTGTTTGCGCTCCAGTGCCGCCACCAGACGGCACACCTCGTCGACCATGCGGTTGAATGCCAGCTTGGTTTCGCGCACCTCGGGCGGCGAACCAGTGCCCGGATTGACGCGTGCGCCGAAGTCGCCGCGCTCGATCGCCCGCGCCGCCGTCCGCAACGCGACCAGGCCGCTCAGATTGACCTGCAGCAGCCAGCGCAACAGCAGCAGTGCGCCCGCGAGGCAGCCGAACGCCACTGCGGTGAAGCGCGCTGCCAGCAGCCACAGGCCCTGCACCGCCTCGCCCGCATCCAGCGCAACCGAGACCGTGCCGTAGGACACACCGTCTGCCTGCACCTCGGCCCGCGCCAGCGGAGATCTCATGTCGAGGAGCGTTGCGAACCACGCCGGATGATTCCAGGTGCGCTGCGGTGCCGGCGCCTCCAGGATGACCGGACCGGCAACGAACCCCACGCTCAGCAGCGGGAAATGGCTGACGCGTGCCGCGATCGCCCGTTCGACCGCGGCGTGGTCGCGCCGCTGCGCCGGCTCGCGGATCGTATCGACGACCGCACCCAGTTCGCGCTGTGCCGCCGCGTCGAGGTGTCGCTGCGCTTCCGCCTTGAGCGGCATGCCCAGCATCGCGAGCGTCACCGCATACATCAGCAGCGCCAGTGCGAATACCGCGCCCAGGATGCGCGCATGCAGACTCATCGAGGCCGCGCGTGCAAGCTGCCGTTCACGCATGGACCGGGCCCTGTGCACAACCGGGCACAGCCTGTCTGATGACGATTTCCTGGGACATGCGCTGTCGGCCCGATCCGCGCCGCATGCAGCGAATCAGCGACAAGGCCCGAGCCGCCGCGCCCGGCAGCATGGCCGGGTCCAGCCCGATTCTCATCATGTGTTCTCCTGCAACCTGTTATGTGTTGTTATGGGGATGCCGCTTGTCGTTGTGCGGCGAGTGTACCCCGCACCCTGTGAATTCCCAAGACGGCGCCGCCGCCGATCTGCCGGCGGGGTGCGGCTCGCGCGGCATTGGGGCTAGAATTCCTTTCAACACGCCCTGCTGCCGGAGACCATCATCGACTGCCTGCTCTTCCGCGACGCCCAGGTCCAGGCCGAGGCCATCGCATTCGACGACATCAGCGACCACGTCGGCCAGCCCGACCGGTTCCTATGGGTCGAACTCAAGTCACCGGACAATGCGACCATCACCCGGCTGGGTGAGGAACTGGGCCTGCACGCACTGGCGCTGGAGGATGCGATCTCCACCCACCAGCGTCCCAAGCTCGAGGAATACGACAGGCACGTGTTCATCGCCGCCCGCACCGTGCAGCTGTGGGAGGAGCGCATGGAACTCGGCGAGACCCACCTGTTCGTCGGCAGCAATTACGTCGTCGCCATCCGCCACGACAGCGGCAGCGGCTACCAGCGGGTGGCCGACCGTCTGCAGCGCCGCCCGCCTGGCATCCGGGCGGGTACGCCGTATGCGCTCTACCTGGTGCTCGACCTCATCGTCGACTTGTTCCGCCCGGCGATCGAGAACATGCAGGACCGCTTCCAGTCACTCGAAAGCCAGCTGATGCACGGCGCGAAATCGGGCCGCGACACGCTGGAAAAACTCTACGCGATGAAGCGCGACCTGACCCTGCTGCGCGACGTCGCCGAGCCGATGCAGGACATCACCCAGGACCTGATCCGCCTGCATCCCAATCTGTGCACTCGCGAGCTCAGGGCCTACTACCGCGACATCCACGACCATGCGGTGCGCGTGTCCGCCGCCATCGACCGCCTGCGCATCGCCACCTCGGACGCGATGCAGTTCCATCTCGCCTCGCTGTCGCTGAAGCAGAACGAATCAGTGCAGAAACTGGCCGGCTGGGGCGCACTGCTGGCGCTGCCGACGGTGGTGTTCAGCCTCTACGGCATGAATTTCGAATTCATGCCCGAACTGAAATGGCGCGGCGCCTACCCCACACTGCTGCTGATCACCGGCGTGGCGGTCGGGGTGCTGTATCGGCGACTGAGACGGCGCGGCTGGATCTAGCGAGCGATCGTCCTGCACGGAGCGGACGGGAAACCCTTCATTTCCGAACGGCACGCGCGTAGCGGATGCGCGTGACACCCGCGTCATCGCGGTCGAGCCACACCACGTGCAGATTGCCGGCCGCGTCGAGCGTCGCCACCGGGTCGGACTGCGCGCCCGGCCCCGCCGCCGCCGGCACCGCAACGTTGTCGCCGAAGGTTCCACCGTCCCAGTCGGCCAGCCACACGTCCGGCGTACCGTCGCGCGCGTCGTCCCACAGCGCAACCAGGCGCCCCGCTGCGTCGCCGACGATCTGCGCATGCCACTGCGCCATGTTGTCGCCGAAGCTGTCCTGCACCCGCAGATTCCTGCCGAAGCGGCGCTCGCCGGCATCGAACGCCGCATAGACGTCGTAACCCGACAGAAAATCGCGCTTGTCGAGCCAAACCGCGGCGACACCGTCGCGGCCCCAGCGGGTCAGCGTCGGCCGCATCGCCCCCATGCCGGCGCCGAGTCCCTGCACACTGCCGCTCTTCTGATCGGTGAGACGCACCGGCGGCGCGAAGCTCCTGCCGCCGTCGCGGCTGTGGCTCGTCATCGGCACGGTGTGGCGGGTGCGGCGGTCTTCCCACACCACCGTCACGCTGCCGTCGCCCGTCACTGCCAGTGCAGGCCAGCCCTGCTCGTCGACGGGTTGCCCCGCTTCGACCGGTTGCACTGTCTGCACGGCAAGCCGGTCGCCCACAGGCTCAAGGCGCGCCACGGCGATGCGCCGGAAGCGGCCGGCCTGCTCGGCCCATGCGGCGTAGAGCGCGCCGTTGTCGCCGGCCAGCGTCGCCTGCGCGGCGCCGGCCGGCGACAGCACCAGCGGCATGCCACCCGGCACGACCTGCGCGCGCACCGTCCCGGCTTCTTCCCAGGCCGCGACGAAACGTCCGCCCCCCAACGCCAGCACCGCCGGCTCGTAGCATTCCTCGCGGCTGAGGCGGATTTCGGACTGAAACTGCGCCGCGCCTGCCGGCTTCGACGCGAGATAGCACTGCGGGCTGCCGCTGCGGTTGTCCTCCCATGCCACGGCCACGGTGTCGCCCGACACCGCAATGCCCCGGCGGTTGGCCGATTCCAGATGCGGAAAAATCGTCGCGCCCTGCGCCGAACCGACGGCAAGCGGCGCGTCCCATTCCCACGCCGCCTGTGCCGGACCGGCCAGCACGGCGAGCAGCAACGCCAGCGCCCTCACGACTTGCCGCCCAGGAATTCGAGCAGGGTCTTCTGCCTGTAGTGGCCGCCGCGCACGTAGCGATCGTAGTCGCGGAAGTCCTGCACGGTCTTGAAGCCCGGCACCTGCATGATCTTCTCGCCGGCCGGCGTCATGTAGACGAACAGCGGGGTGGCGAAGGCCTGAAGGCGCACGCCGAGTTCGGCCTCGGTGATGCGTTCGCCCGAGGGCAACGTCAGGCGCTTGCCGGACTCGGCGTCGACGTAGACCAGGACGTAGCCGTCCGAGTAGAGTTTCTTCAGGCCGGCGTCGGAGAAGGTCTTCTTGTTGGTGTGGTCGCACCACGCGCAGCCGTAGCGGCCGAAGTACAGGAAGATGGGCTTGCCGCTGGATTTCGCCGCCTTGAGGCCGGCATCGAAATCGACGAAGGCATACCCGGGCGGCGGATCGGCCCACGCCGTTCCCGCCCACAACAGACTCGCCGCCAGCAGCGTCGCAATGCTCCGCATGACCATCCTCCTTATGTCGCCCGTCTCCATTCTGATAAATTCGGCATCGTGTACAACCCTCTTTTCTGACTACATGAACCACGATTCCGTACGCATCGGCCTGGTATCGATCAGCGACCGCGCCAGCAGCGGCGTCTACGAGGACAAGGGCCTGCCCGCCCTGCAGGACTGGTTCGGCGCGGTGCTGGCCAATCCGGCCGAGTATGTCACCCGCCTGATTCCCGACGAACAGGCGCAGATCGAGGCTGCGCTGGTCGAGCTGGCCGACGTCGAGCGGTGCGCGCTGATTCTCACCACCGGCGGCACCGGCCCGGCGCCGCGCGACGTCACGCCGGAAGCGACGCTCGCGGTCGCGGACAAGGTGCTGCCGGGCTTCGGCGAGGCGATGCGCGCGGTGTCGCTGCAATACGTGCCGACCGCGATCCTGTCGCGCCAGGTCGGCGTCACCCGCGGAGCCAGCCTGATCCTCAACCTGCCGGGGCAGCCCAAGGCGATCAAGGAAACGCTCGACGGTATCTTCGCCGCCGTGCCCTACTGCATCGACCTGATCGGCGGTCCCTATCTCGAGGCGCGCCCCGACACGATCGCCGTGTTCCGTCCCAAGTCCGCGCTGCGGCCTCCGGCATGATGCTCGACGCCCTCGCTCGTGCCCTGCGCGACCTCTTCAGCCTGCGCGTGCTGTGGGTGGTGGTGTGGCCGATGGGGGTGGCCGTGCTGCTGTGGCTGGGGCTGGGCGTGGCCTTCTGGGGTACCTTCTCGGGCTGGATCGCGCAAGGGCTCGACATGCTGGGCATCCAGGCCTGGCTGACCGATCTCGAACCGGTGTGGATCGCCCACGGCATCCAGCTCGTCCTGCACCTGCTGCTGTTCGTGCCGCTGGTGCTGCTGACCGCACTGGTGATCACCGCGCTGTTCGCCATGCCGGCGCTGGTGCGCCTGGTCGCCGAACGCGATTACCCGGATCTGGCGCGCGAGCGCGGCGGCAGTCTCGCCGGCAGCCTGGGGAACGCGCTGCTCGCACTCGTGCTGTTCGTCGGACTGTGGCTCGTCACGCTGCCTTTGTGGCTGGTCGGCGTCGGCGTGATCGTGCCCTTCGTCGCGGCGGCTTACCTGAACCAGCGCCTGTTCCGCTACGACGCGCTCGCCGAACATGCCAGCGCGGGCGAAATGGCCGCATTGTTCAGGAACGAACGTGCGGGCTGGTGGGGATTGGGTTTGCTGACCGGCCTGTTGCAGTTCGTCCCGTTCCTGAATCTGCTGGCACCGGTGATCGCCGCACTGGCCTTCATCCACTATGGCCTGGCGACGCTGAACCGCCAGCGTGTCTCAACTGCCTGAGCCGAAGCGCCGCCGGAAGCCGGCGTCGAAGTTGATCTCGTGCGCCGTCTGCGCACCGATCATGCAGCGCTCCAGGCTGTGCGGCATCACCGCCTCCCCGTTCGGCGCGACCAGGCGCCCGGCCATGATTTCCGCCTCGCGGCGCGGCACGCCCTGCGGCAGGTCGGGCTCGGCGTAGCCCTGCGGGTAGAGCGGCAGCCCCGCGGCGTCGTACTTGTCGCTCGCGCCCAGCGTATGCAACAGCTCGTGGGCGATCACGATGTTGTTCTGGCTCGCCTGACCGGGGTCGGCGAAGGCGTGCACCACGCCGATCAAGCCCTTCTGCAAGCCTAGCGAATGCGCCAGCGCGACGCCGTCCTCGGGGGCGTGGTACAGCACGAACAGCTTGACGGTGCCGAGTTGCGGCAGCCACTGCCCCGACTGCCGATAGACCCACCAGCGCAGCTCCAGGCTCCACAGCACGGTCTTCAGCACATTACCGTCATGCGGCGGCGCCGGCGGCTTGCGTTTCAGTTCGGGCAGCAGGGCCACCTGCATCGCCGGCTGCAGTTTCAACCCGTAGCGCGCCGCCTCGCGCTCCAGGAAAGCGTTGACGTCCTCGAAATCGCCCGCCTGCAAGTCGCCGATCGCTTGGGCCGCCTCGCGCGAGCCGTCGCCGTTGATCGGGATCACCATGACGTCGAGCGGCACCCGCCAGGCGCGCACCATGGTCTGCTCCAGCCAGGTCAGTCCGAGCGCGCCTGCCAGCACGCCCAACAGCAGCAGGATTCGGATTCGACGAAGACTCATGGCAAGACGGAGAAGGGAGGGCGCTTCTCCATAACGGCCGCCACAGCGACTGCTTGAGGCGTCTTCAGGGTGCGGCCGCTGCAGCAGGCGACCCGGCGGCCGCCGCTGCCCGCTTGTCCACATCGAGCTTCATTTTGCTGCCCACCAGCCTGTCCCTGGCCGTCTGCTCGACGGGGGCGGCGACACTCACACGGCCGACATCGAGCCCCTGCCTGACCAGCGCATCGCGCATCGCCTGCCCGCGCGCCTGGGCCAGCGCGACAAGCGCCGCGTCATCGATCTTCGTCCGTTGCGTCAGCCGCTCCAGCAACTCGGCGTGGAAGGCGGAGGCCGGACCGGTGTCGCGGGCCTTGAAGCGGCGGCCGAGACGCTCGACCAGCGCGCTGTCGAGCACGCGCGCGGCCGCGCCGGCGTCCTTGTCCTGGAAGCTGGCGCGCAGCTTCCGGTAGTCTTCCTTGCCCGCGACCTCGGCATAGCGGTCCTCCAGCCAGGTCTGGATCGCGTACAGGTTGACGTCGACCGGCCCCGGCGCTTCCCCGGGAGCGAGCTTGACCCCGGCGACGGCAGACGCCTCGCGACGCACCGTCTGTTCCTGCAGCGCACGCCGGTCGGCAACCGCGTCGTAGCCGGGTTCCATGACCAGCACCAGCGCCGGCCGTTTGGCGAGTGCTTCAGCGATCGTCTTGAGCTTCTCCTGCTCGGGCGGCAAGAGCGCGCTGCTGCCAGGGTCGAATTCGATCGCCTCGAGTTTTTCCGAACTGACGCCGAGCAGCGCGCCGAGCGCACGGAAAGGCGCGGTGACCAGTTTGGTCAGCACGTTGACGATGGCTTTCCAGATGATCTTCCCGTAGCTGAACTGTGGATCGTCGAGGCTGCCGGACACCGGCAGGTCGAGGTCGATGACGCCGTTGCTGTCCTGCAGCAGCGCGATCGCAAGGTCGAGCGGCAGCTTCATCGCGTCCGGGCTGTCGACGCGTTCGCCCAGCTTGAGTCTGTTGACGATGAACTTGTTCTCGCCCGCCAGCTGGCGGTCCTTGATCTTGTATTCGAGGTCGACCGAGAGCTTGCCCGACTCGATCTTGCGCCCGGCGAACTTGCCCGAGTAGGGCGTGAGGTTGGTCATTTCCAGGTTGCGGAAGGTGAGCACGAGGTCGGTGAATTCGGTCGCGCGGAACGGCTGGATCGAACCGCGCACGCGCGCCGAGCCGTAGTCGTCGACCTTACCGTCGAGTTCCACCTGCGCCGTCGTCGCCGGGTCGGTCGAGAGGCCGGTGACCACACCGCCGAGGTCGTGCATGCGCGTGCCGAACTGCGGCGTCAGCGACAGGTCGGCGAACTCCGCATTGGCGCCGACGATGCGCAGGCGCTCGACCGCGACCGGAAATGCCGGGCCCTGCTGCACTGCTACCTGCGGCCCGGGTAGCGCTGCCGCCGGCGTGTCGGCCGGCTTGCGCAGGATGCGCTGCAGGTTGATCGACTTGTCCTCGAAGATGATCACCTTGCCGAACGGGTGCGTCGCCACCAGTTCGTTGATGCGCAGGCGGTCGGGCCCCAGCCGCAGGTGCAGGCTGTCGGAGGCCAGCCGCTGCCAGCCGAGGAAAGCCTCTTCGGTCTCTTCCTCGGTGATCGCCAGGTCGTTCACCGCGAAGCCGCCATCGTAGGCGAGCCTGATGCCGGACTTCGCCTGCGCGAAGCCAAGCGAGCCGCGCGTCGACGCCGCGCCCGAATGCAGGTTGAGGCGGGCGAACTGATTGACGTAGGGCGCGAAGGGCCGCAGCGACAGCGCGGCCAGCCGGACGTCGAGCTTGCCCGACTGCTCGCCGGGAACGACCGTGCCGCTGGCATTGAAACGCCCGCCCTGCTTCAGCGCGAAGCCGGCCTCGAGCGGCAGCGCCTGCGCAGGATCGAGGCTGAGGTTCTGCAGCGTGAGCGCGCCGTCGACGATATCGAGCCGCACCGGTTTTGCCGGCGACTGGTCGACGATGCCGACCTCGGCCCCCGTGAGGCTGAAGCGCGCGAGCCGCACGTCGAACGGCGCCGTCACGGGGGCTGCCTGCGCAGGCGTGGCGGCGGGAGTCCCCGCCGCCTTCCTGAGGATGCCGCTCCAGTTGAGCGTCTTGCGCTTGTCCAGCACCACGCTGGTCTTGGCGCCGGACAGTTCCAGCGCCGCGATCGCCAGGCGTTTGTCCGCCAGTCCCAGATTCGCGTTGGCCAGTGCCGCACGCTGCAGCGTCGCCACCGGTTCGTCGCCAGACACCACCTGCACCGGCCCCAGCGCGGCATTGACCGGGCCGACCTTGATATCGGCCGCCGTACCGATCTCGCCGCGGAGCGCGGCGGTCAGGCTGAAGCCTTCGGCGCGCACGCCCAGCGGACGCGCATAGCCTCGGTCTGTGTAGCGCGCCGCCCAGTCGGCCAGCCGGATCTCGCGCACATCCAGCTTCCACGCTGCGACCGGTTCCACCCGGGGCTTCGGGGGCAGGGGCGGCGGCGCCGGCGCGACCGCCTCACTGAGGGCGAGCAGGGTCTGCCAGTCGAGCTTGCCGTTCGCCTCGCGCGTCGCCGACACCTGGCCACCGGTGAGGCTCACCATTGCCACCGCCACTTCGCGCCGTGCAAGGTCGAGGCTGGCATTGCCGACGCGTGCCTCGGCGAGTTCCAGCACCGGCTCGCTGCCGCGCGGCGCCAGCGCCAGGTTCTGCACGATCAGGTTGGCGCCCTCGACGCGCACCCAGGGCACGTCGTCGCCTGCCTTGTCGCGCACCAGGGCGAAACGGTAGCGCAAGCCTGCCGCCAGCGTGCCGGACGGAATCTCGAAATTGCGCGGGCTCTTGACCACGCGCAGCAGGTTGGCCAGCCGCACGCCTTCGAGCCCGAGCTCGCCGCGCGACGCGACCGGGTTGAGCCCGACGTCGCCCTTCCACTTGAGGGTGCCGCCCTGCTCCGGCAGCTTCGCGGCGATCAGGTAATCGCCGCGATCCTCGGGCAGGGTCGAGAGGCCGTCGAGTTCGAGGCCGAGCGGCTCCAGCACGGCGGTGAACGGCTTGCCCGGCCGGTTGGCGTCGACGTAGGTGAGATGGCCGCGGTCGATCCTGACGTGGTCGATCAGCACCCGCGCGATCGTGTCCGACGGCGGCTCCTTGTCTTCCTGCAGTTTCGCGATCAGCTCGCCCCAGTTGAGCCTGCCGCCGCGCCGGATTTCGAGGGTGGCGTGCGGCTGTTCGAGCCGGATGTCACGGATGCGCCAGGCCCAGCGGAACAGCCCGGTGGTGTCGACGTTGAGGTAGAGCCGTTCGAAGCTCGCCAGCGGCGCGCCGCTTTTCTCGGTCAGTTTGAGGCCGTCGACCGTGGCCTCCAGCGTCAACGGATTGAATTCAACCCGCTCGACGTTCAGCTGGCTGGCGAGCTTGTCCTCGCCGATCCACGGCAGCAGCTTCTGCGCCAGCGGGTTGACGAAAAAGAAACCGAACACGAGGTACAGGCCGAACACGCCGGCCGCCGCGAGGAAGGGCAGGCTCAGTGCAATTTTGACGACGCGTCCCCACATGGCAGCCCCCCGGTTCCGAACTTTTTTATCCGCGAAGGGCGCGTAGGAACGTGAAGAACGCCCCTCGAGATTGTCCTTCGCGTCTCTTCGCGTACTTCGCGGATCAACCCGTTTTCTGCATCGCCTCGCGGATCACCCTGAAGATTTCACGGAAAGCCTTCGGCGGCCTGGCGCGCGCCGCCTCGTCGCGCGCATTGCGGATCAGTTGCCGCAGATGCGTAGCGTCGGTGTCGGGGTAATTATTGAGAAACAGCGTCAGCGCGTCGTTGTCGGCGATCAGCTTCTCGCGCCATTTCTCGGCCTGGTGCAGCTTCGCGTTCTCCGCCGCGGACACGCCGCGGAAGGCGTCGAGCTGCGCCTGGATCGGCGCCGGGTCGATGCTGCGCATCAACTTGCCGATGTATTGCCGCTGCCGCCTGAGCGCACTGTTCTGGGTGATCTTGCGGCAGGCGGCGACCGCCTCGCGCAATTCCTCCGGCAGTTCGATGCGCTTGAACTGCGCATCCGGCAACTTGACCAGCTCGGCCCCCAGATCCTGCAGCGCCTCGACCTCGCGTTTCTTCTGGCTCTTGCTGGGGCCGTCGTAGACGTCATCGGGGTCGAATTTCAGTTCGGCATCGGGGTCGATCAGGCGCACGGCGGGTCTTTCGGTTGCTGTTATTATCGTCATTGTAGTTTCTGGCTATCAAAACGTCCTGCCCAAACCCGGATTCCGCCCCCTTTCCTCTCGTAAGCCGACATGTCCAGTTCCCAATTCAGCTATACCCATGACCAGCTTGCCGCGCTGTCCCGAATCGTCATCGAGCACGCCATGAAACAGGGGGCCAGTGCGGCCGACACCGAGATTTCCGAAGGCGTCGGTCAGAACGTCAGCGTGCGCCAGGGCGAGATCGAGACCATCGAGTACAACAAGGACAAGGGCGCCGGCGTCACCGTCTACATCGGCCAGCGACGCGGCCATGCCTCGACCTCCGATCTCTCCGAAGCCGCGCTGAAGAGCGCGGTCGAGAAAGCGCTGACCATCGCCCGCTACACCGCCGAGGACGAGGCCGCCGGCCTGCCCGACGCCGACCGCCTGGCGAAGGACGTGCCCGACCTCGACCTCTATCATCCGTGGACGCTCACCGTCGAGGAAGCCGCCGAACGCGCGCGCGCCTGCGAGGCGGCCGCGATGGCGGTCGACAAGCGTCTCACCAACTCCGAAGGTGCCGGCGTCTCGGCGCATTCCTCGCACTTCATCTACGCCAACAGCCTCGGCTTCTGCAACGGCTACGCGGGATCGCGCCACGGCATCTCGGTCGCCGTCATCGGCGAAGACAAGGGCGCGATGCAGCGCGACTACTGGTACACCAGCGCGCGCAATGCCGCCGAACTGGAATCCGCCGAGAGCGTCGGCCGCATCGCCGGCCAGCGCACGGTGCGGCGTCTGAATGGGCGCAAGCTCGACACCCGTACCTGCCCGGTGATCTTCGAGGCGCCGATCGCTTCCGGGCTGATCGGCAACTTCGTCGCTGCCGTCTCGGGCGGCAGCCTCTACCGCAAGTCGTCGTTCCTGCTCGACAGCCTCGGCAAGCAGGTGTTTTCTCCGCTCGTCAACATCCACGAGGCGCCCTTCCTGCCGGGCGGACTCGGCAGCGCGCCGTTCGACAGCGAAGGCGTCGCCTGCCTCGAGCGCGACGTGGTCAAGGACGGCGTGGTGCAGGGCTACTTCCTCTCCACCTATTCCGGACGCAAGCTCGGCATGCCCAGCACGGGCAACGCCGGCGGCAGCCACAACCTGCTGGTCGCCCCGGGCGAGCACGATCTTGCCGGCCTGCTGAAGCAGATGGGCACCGGCCTTTTGGTCACCGAACTGCTCGGCCACGGCGCCAACATGGTGACCGGCGACTACTCGCGCGGCGCCGCCGGCTTCTGGGTCGAGAACGGCACCATCCAGTACCCGGTCGAGGAAATTACCATCGCCGGCAACCTCGCCGAGATGTTCAAGGGCATCGTCGCCATCGGCCGCGACATCGAGCGACGCAGCTCCAAGCAGGTCGGCTCGATCCTCATCGACCACATGACGGTCGCCGGCAACTGATGCTCGCCGCAAGCCGCTTCTTCATCGCGGCTTGCGTCGCCGTCCTGCTCGCTGCGTGCGACCGCGCGCCCACCCTTCCCAAGCTCAGCCCGCACGACGTCATCGTCGCCTTCGGCGACAGCCTCACCCACGGCACCGGTGCCACCACCGACACCGCTTACCCTGCCGTGCTGGCCTCGCTCACCGGCCGCTCCGTGATCAACGCTGGCGTGCCCGGCGACACCACTGAATCGGGCCTGCAGCGCCTGCCCGAGGTGCTGCAGGAACACCGGCCGCGCCTGGTGCTGCTATGCCTCGGCGGCAACGACATGCTGCGTCAGCAGCCGGAGTCCGCCACCGAGAACAATCTGCGCCTGCTGGTGCAGACCATCCGTTCTGCTGGCGCCGAAGTGGTTCTGATCGGCGTGCCCGAGCCGAAGCTGTTTGGCGGCGCGCCCGATTTCTACGCGCGCGTCGCCGACGACATGCGGCTGCCGCTGGAAGACGACGTATTCAACGAGGTGCTGAAGGACAACCGCCTCAAGGCCGACCCCATCCACGCCAACGCCGCCGGCTACCGCGTCGTCGCCGAGCGGCTGGCCGAATTCCTCAGGGAAACCGGCGCGCTGTGAATTCAAAACCTTTTATCCACGAAGGTCGCGAAGAAACGCGAAGAAATTCTCGAAGGTTTTCCTTCGCGCCACTTCGCGTACTTCGCGGACAAAAAAGGTTAGGCGCATGAAAGCCCTGCTCGCCCTTGCCCGACTGGTCGACGCGCTGACCGAGCGCATCGGCCGCGTCGTCATCTGGCTGGTGCTCGCCGCGACGCTGATCTCGGCAGGCAACGCGCTGGTGCGTTACGCACTCGGCGAAAGCTCGAACGCCTGGCTGGAAATCCAGTGGTACCTGTTCGGCGCGATGTTCCTGCTGGCGGCGGGCTACACGCTGAAGCACAACGGCCATGTGCGCATCGACATTTTTTACAACCGCTTCGGCCCGCGCGGCCGGGCGTGGATCGATCTCGCCGGCGGCCTGCTGTTCCTGCTGCCGATGGCGGGCCTGCTGACGTGGCTTTCGTGGCCGATGTTCCACGAAGCCTGGATTACCCATGAGATGTCGCCCGACGCCGGCGGGCTGCTGCGCTGGCCGGTGAAGCTCTTGTTGCCGACAGGCTTCGCCCTGCTCGCGCTGCAGGGGGTGGCCGAAATCATCAAGCGCATCGGCGTGCTCACCGGCCATCTGGTGTTGCCGCGCGAAGCGCCGGAAGAGGAAGTGTGATGGAAGCCATGCTGCTGGAATACATGGCCCCGCTGATGTTCCTCGGCCTGGTGGCCTTCCTGCTGCTGGGCTATCCGGTGGCGTTTGCGCTCGCTGCCAACGGCCTCCTGTTCGCCGGCATCGGCATCGCGTCCGGGCTGTTCGACGCCTCGCTCCTGCACGCGCTGCCCGAGCGCGTCTACGGCATCGTCGCCAACCCGACGCTGCTCGCGATCCCCTTCTTCGCTTTCATGGGGCTGATCCTCGAGCGCTCCGGCATGGCCGAGGACCTGCTCGACACCATCGGCCAGCTGTTCGGCTCCCTGCGCGGCGGCCTCGCCTACGCGGTGATCCTGGTCGGCGGGCTGCTCGCCGCGACCACCGGCGTGGTCGCCGCCACCGTCATCGCCATGGGCCTGATCTCGCTGCCGGTGATGCTGCGCTACGGCTACGACAAGCGGCTGGCCTCCGGCGTCATCGCCGCCTCGGGCACGCTGGCGCAGATCATTCCGCCCTCGCTGGTGCTGATCGTGCTGGCCGACCAGCTCGGCGCCTCGGTCGGCGACATGTACAAGGGCGCCCTGCTGCCGGGCCTGGGGCTGGTCGGCCTGTATCTGGCGTTCGTGTTCCTGCTCACGCTGTTCCGGCCGCATGCCGCGCCCGCCATGCCGGCTTCCGCGCGCACCCTGCACGGCTCGGCGCTGCTGCTGCGCGCACTCACCACCTTGCTGCCGCCGCTGGTGCTGATCTTCCTGGTTCTCGGCACCATCTTCATCGGCGTCGCCACCCCCACCGAGGGCGGCGCGATGGGCGCCGCGGGTGCGCTGCTGCTGGCGCTCGCGCGCGGACGTCTGAGCCGCCTGCAGCTGACGCAGGCGATGGACAGCACCACCCGCCTCACCACTTTCGTCATCTTCATCCTGATCGGCTCGACCATCTTCACCCTGGTGTTCCGCGGGCTCGATGGCGACGTCTGGGTCGAACACCTGTTCAACCAGCTGCCCGGCGGCGTGCTCGGCTTCCTGATCGCGGTCAACCTGATGGTGTTCGTGCTGGCGTTCTTCCTCGACTTCTTCGAGATCGCCTTCATCGTGGTGCCGCTGGTGGCGCCGATCGCCTACAAGCTCGGCATCGACCCGATCTGGTTCGGCGTGATGCTCGCGGTGAACATGCAGACCGCCTTCATGCACCCGCCCTTCGGCTTCGCGCTGTTCTACCTGAAGAGCGTGGCGCCGAAGACCATCCGCACCGCCGACATCTACCGGGGGGCGATCCCCTTCCTCGTCATCCAGCTCCTCATGGTCGCGGTGGTGCTGGCCTTCCCCCAGGTCGTGCTGCGCGACGCCCCGCCCGAGTCCAGCAGCGTCACCGAAATCCCCGTCGACGTCGACCCCGACGGCAGCTACCTCCCGGCCGAGTGGCGCTAAGCCACGTTTCCGCCCCGGCCGGGAAACATGAGAAAATAGCCGCCCTCGCGCGCCGGCCCTCGCCGTCGCATCCAGAATTCCCCACGCAAGGACAGCATCCATGAGCGAACTCATCATCGAAGATATCGTCGTCGGCAACGGCGACACCGCCAACGCCGGCCAATACGTGTCGGTGCACTACACCGGCTGGCTCACCAACGGCCAGAAGTTCGACTCCAGCGTCGACCGCAACGACCCGTTCGAATTCAAGCTCGGCATGGGCCAGGTCATCCCCGGCTGGGACCAGGGCGTGGCCGGCATGCAGGTCGGCGGCAAGCGCAAGCTGACCATCCCGCCGGAAATGGCCTACGGTTCGCGTGGCGCCGGCGGCGTGATCCCGCCGAACGCCACGCTGGTGTTCGAAGTGGAACTGCTGGGCGTCAATTAAATCTTTATATCCGCGAAGGGCGCGAAGGAACGCGAAGAAGTTCTTCAGGTTTTTCCTTCGCGTCACTTCGCGCACTTCGCGGATAGACTTTCATGACCCACGCCCTGTTTTCCCACCGCAAGCACTGGGCGGCACGCTTCGGCACCGCCCCCTTCCTGCCGATGTCGCGCGCCGAGATGGCCGCGCTCGGCTGGGACGCGTGCGACGTGATCCTCGTCACCGGCGACGCCTACATCGACCACCCGAGCTTCGGCATGGCGCTGGTCGGGCGGCTGCTGGAGGCGCAGGGCTACCGGGTCGGCATCATCAGCCAGCCCGACTGGCACTCGGCCGAGCCCTTCCGCGCGCTCGGCCAGCCGACGCTCTACTTCGGCGTCACCGCGGGCAACATGGACTCGATGGTCAACCGCTACACGTCGGACAGGAAAATCCGCTCCGACGACGCCTACACCCCCAACGCCGAGCCCAACAAGCGCCCCGACCGCGCCGTCACCGTCTACGCGCAGCGCTGCCGCGAGGCCTACCCCGGCACGCCGGTGATCATCGGCTCGATCGAAGCCTCACTGCGCCGCATCGCGCACTACGACTACTGGTCCGATACCGTGCGCCGCTCGGTGCTGCCGGATTCGAAAGCGGATCTCCTGATCTTCGGCAACGCCGAGCGCGCGCTGCTCGACATCACCCACCGGCTGGCGAAGGGCGAAAAGATCGGCGACATCCGCGACGTGCGCGGCACCGGTTTCATGGCGCCGCGCGACTGGAAGCCTGAAGAAAACTGGATCGAGGTACTGTCGACCGAACTCGACACCCCCGGTGTGATCGACGCGCATGTCGATCCGTACGCCATGACGCCCACGCCGCTCAACGGTGGCGGCGCGCAGCGGGCGAGCACCGAGTCCGTCGACACCTCCGCGTTCGAGCCGTCCTCGCCCTCGCCCGCGCAAGCCGGCGAGGCAGGCGTGCGTCCGCTCCGCTTCGTTTCGAAGGCCGAGCGGCTGGCGATGAAGCAGGCCATCCGCGAACGCACTGTGGTCCGCCTGCCCGACTACGACCAGGTGAAGAACAACCCGGTGCTCTACGCCCACGCTTCAAGGGTCTTCCACCTCGAATCCAACCCCGGCAACGCCCGCGCGTTGCGGCAGGCGCACGGCGACCGCGACGTGTGGCTCAACCCGCCGCCGATCCCGCTCACCACGGCGGAAATGGACGCGGTCTACGACCTGCCCTATGCGCGCGCGCCGCATCCGAGCTACGGCGACGCCAAGATTCCGGCGTGGGAGATGATCCGCTTCTCGGTCAACATCATGCGCGGCTGCTTCGGCGGCTGCACCTTCTGCTCGATCACCGAGCACGAGGGCCGCATCATCCAGAGCCGCTCCGAGGATTCGGTCATCAAGGAAATCGAGGCGATCCGAGACAAGACGCCAGGGTTCACGGGCGTCATTTCCGACCTCGGCGGGCCGACCGCCAACATGTACCGCATGGCGTGCAAGTCGAAGAAGATCGAGCACGCCTGCCGGCGCCTGTCCTGCGTGTTCCCCGATATCTGCGACAACCTCAACACCGACCACACGCCGCTGATCCACATGTACCGCCGCGCCCGCGCGCTGCCGGGGATCAAGAAGATCCTCATCAGCTCGGGCCTGCGCTACGACCTCGCGGTGCGCTCGCCCGAATACGTCAAGGAACTGGTGCAGCACCACGTCGGCGGCTATCTCAAGATCGCGCCCGAGCACACCGAGGCCGGGCCGCTGTCGAAGATGATGAAGCCCGGCATGGGCGCCTACGACCGCTTCAAGGAGATGTTCGAGGCGGCGTCGAAGGCGGTCGGCAAGAAGCAGTACCTGATCCCCTACTTCATCGCCGCGCATCCCGGCACCACCGACGAGGACATGCTGAATCTGGCCTTATGGCTGAAGAAGCACGACTTCCGCCTCGACCAGGTGCAGACCTTCCTGCCGACGCCGATGGCGCTGGCCACCGCCATGTACCACACGGAGAAGAACCCGTTGAAGAAGGTGCTGGGCGGCAAGGCTGAGGCGGTGTCCGTCGTCAAGCAGGGCCGCACCCGCCGCCTGCACAAGGCCTTCCTGCGCTACCACGATCCGGACAACTGGCCGCTGCTGCGCGAAGCGCTGAAGGCAATGGGCCGCGAAGACCTGATCGGCAACAGCAAGAAGCATCTGATCCCGCTATACCAGCCCGCCGGCACCGGCAAGCAGCCGGAAGGCACGCGCACCCCGCGCGCCGAAGGCGGACGCGGCAGACCGGCACCCGGCAAACCCGGCTCGGCCAAACCCCATGCGGGCAAGCCTGCGCCGGCCGACCGCGGCCGCCCCCCGCAAGTGCCCAAGCACCCGCTCAGCCAGCGCCGCGGCGGCGGCAAAGCGCGCTGACGTTTCCCTGATCCCTGATCCCTGATCCCTGATCCCTGATCCCTGATCCCTGATGCCTGATCCCTGAAATGACCCCCAGCGACATCCTCCGCGCCAAGCTCAACCTCGAAACCGCCCAACTCGCCTGGCCCGAACTCGAACGCCACTTCGCACGCGGCGACGTCATCAAGGTCGCCACCGGCCTGGACCTGATCGATGCCGCCCTCCACATTGCCGAGAACCATACCGCCACCGTGCAGCAATGGCTGGCCGAGGGCCGCATCGCGCGCGCCCAACTCAGCGACGCCGAAGACTGGCATGCGCGCAAGCCGATGTTCTGGGCCGTGGTGGTGGCGCCGTGGGTGCTGGTGCAGGAAGTTTCCGGGCAACTGGAGGCGGATTGAACAAGCCCCCATCCGCTTCAGACATGCACCTGATCCAGCTCCTCATTCCCATCTACGACAATGAAGGCCGCCTGTTTCAGCGGGACAAATTCGACGGCGTCAGAGCGCAACTCATCGAGCGCTTCGGCGGCTTGACGGCGTTTGTGCAGTCTCCTGCGCTGGGCCTGTGGAAGGACACGGAGAATGGAACGACCGCGCGCGACGACATGATCCTGATCGAAGTGATGGTTGAAACCTTGGAGCGGGAGTGGTGGTCTGCGTACCGCACGGAGCTTGAGCGCATTTTTCGTCAGGATGAGGTGGTCGTGCGGGCGCTCGCCTGCGAGCGGATCTGATCGCCGGAATACGCGGCCTCGAACCGGCGGGATTCCCGCTCGAACTGCAAAGGCGACGACGCCAGGACCCGGGGAGATTCCCGTACCGCTCAGTGGCCGTGCCCCTGGTGCAGGTGGCCGGGCGCGGCCGCGGCCTTGCGTATCCATGTCTGGGCCTGCGCATCCTCCTCCATGTCGCCGATATCGGCGTAATCGACCAGCTGGTATCCGGCCAGCGTAGCCGCCGTGGTGGGCGCGACAGGAGGCGCGCCTGCGTGGCGGCGCAGCAGCCGGATGGTGACGGTCTGGTCGGGGTAGCGGTACTGCAGCCGGGCCGGCAGGGCCAGATCGGGAATCCACGCGACATCGATTTTGGCGGACCCCAGGGTGCCGGTGTAGCGGCGGGTTGCCAAACCGGCGTGGCGCCCCGCTGCCCCGCGCTTGAGGCGTTCCAGATCGGCTGGCGACAGGAGCGCGCCGATGCGCACCCAGTCGGGCTCGCGTCCGATCAGCGTCAGGTCGACCGGCGAATATTCGATGGCCCGGCGCTCGTCGTGCATGACGTAAACATAGTCGATGCGGCCGTCGCCGAGACGCCGCCACAGTTCGCTGAAGGGTGCGCCGTCCCCGCGCAGCTCGATGGTCTGGCCGTCGCGCAGCAGATGCCATTGCCTCGATACCGGCTTCTTGCACGGAATCGCGCAGTGCGTGGTTTCGAAATGGGCAGCAACCGCCGGCAGGGGGGTGGTAGGCAAAGGGGGAGACACTGCGGCTGCCCGGGCCGGGCCGCAACACAGCAGGAGAAGAAGCACAATCGTGTGGCGCATGATGTTTTCCGGATGATTGAACAGGTGCTTTGAAAATGGCTGCGGTCGGCGTGGCGCTGGACGCCACGCCGACCGCAGGATCAAGTCGGGTCTGCCTATCGTGCGGTGCCGAGGTCAATCGCGCGTCTTGCCACGCTCTTCGCCGCCGCGGAATGCGTCCTGCATCACGTGGAAAATATAGTTCTGTTCGCGCGTGCCATGGAACAGGTGGGCTTTCGGACCGCCGGCGTAGATCGCGACATCTTCGCCCGCATGGGTCTCGGAACCGAGCGGCACCAAGGCTTCCTGATGGAAGTCCGGATCGGTCGTGTCCACGGTGCGCATGTCCGCCACGCGGCCGGCAGCGACCGGCTCACCGTAAACGTCATCGCCCGGCACGTCGACGTGGTAACCCCGGCCGTTGGCATAGGAAACCGTGGTGTAGGGGTTGCCGTCCAGTGCCAGGGCATAGTCGGGCGCGTCCTTGCCCGGCGTCACCACTTTTCCGAGGATGGGGTTGCCGCGCTTGGGATAGCCGGCGATGGTGAACACGTGGCTGTGGTCGGCCGAGACGACGATCAGCGTGTCTTCCGGATCGGTCATTTCCATCGCCTTCTTCACCGCATCCGACAACGCGATGGCGTCGGTCAGCGCGCGGTAGGCGTTGCCGGCGTGGTGCGCGTGGTCGATGCGGCCGCCTTCCACCATCAGGAAGAAGCCCTTGTCGTTGCGCTTGAGAACATCGATGGCCTTTTCGGTCATCTCGGCAATCGAGGGCTCGCCGCCGGTATCGTTGGCGCGGTCGTGTTCATATTCCATGTGGGACTGCTCGAACAGGCCCAGCAAACGCTTACCCGAGGCCGGATCGAAATTGTCGAAACCGGCCCTGTCCCAGACGAACTGGCCATTGAACTTGCGCTCGAATTCGGCCGCCAGGTTGCGGCCGTCGCCGCGCCGCCCCTTGGCGCCTGCGTCTTCCGGGTCGTTCAGCGTGCTGGGCAGGAACTCGCGACGGCCGCCGCCGAGCACCACTTCGATGCCGTCGCCGACCTTACCGGCGCCGAAATTGTCGATCAGCTGGGAGGCGATGTCCTTGACCGTCGCGTCGGCAGGCACCTGGGTGTCGCGCTCCCAGTTGCGCTCGGAGATATGGGCATAGGTGGCCCCGGGCGTAGCATGGGTGAGGCGCGCAGTGGTGACCACGCCGGTGGCGCGGCCGCTCTGCTCGGCCAGATGCAGCAGCGAAGGGACCTTGTTGGCGTCGAGGACCGCAGCGTTTTTCTCGCCGCGCTTGACCGCGGGCGCGACGCCGAACATGCCGTCGTTGGTCTTGATGCCGGACACCATCGCCGTCATGGTCGGGGCGGAGTCGGGCGTCTGCTGGTTGACGGAATAGGTCTTGGACAGCGCCAGATAGGGCAGGCGCTCGAAGGCGAGCTGGTTGCGCTCGCCGTCGCGGTTCTGCAGCTGGCCTTCCAGAATGCGCGCAGCGGTGACCGTGGACACCCCCATGCCGTCGCCCACGAAGAAAATCACGTTTTTGGCGCGGCGCATGTTGGGATGCAGGCGCTTGGCTTCCGCGAGCGCAGCCTGGCCGTCCCGATACCAGAATGCCGCGTCTTCCGCGGCAAATGCGGGCACGGCCGCGGTGGCGAATGTCGCCGCGACGGCGGCGCAGAGCAGCTTGATGGCATGGGGACGCATGGGGATGTTCTCCTTGAAGAATTGGGGTAAGGCCGTCAGGTCGACACCGTCGGGACGCATGCAACAGTACTGGGCGACTGTGGCAGCGTCATGACAACGAAGATGGTCCTGGCCGCCGAGCCCGCGGTGCGGGACGTGCCGCAGAAACATCCATAAAAAAGCCCGCAAATGCGGGCTTTTCGAGGGCACAAACCGCTCAGCCCGCCAGGCTGTCCTTGACCCGCATCAGCCGCGCACGCGCTTCGCTGGCGACGCCGTGCACGGCGGTGTTGGACACCAGCTTGACCATGATGCCGGGGTCGAGGAAGGACACGGTTACCTTGCCGTCGGCTTCTTCGCGCACGACGACGTTGCACGGCAGCAGCATGCCGACGTCGGGCTCGGCGCCGATCGCCTGGTTGGCCAGCGGCGGGTTGCAGGCGCCGAGGATGCGGTAGGGGCGCATGTCGACGTCGATCTTGGCCTTCATCGTGGCTTTCACATCGATGTCGGTCAGCACGCCGAAACCTTCGCTCTTGAGGGCGGCGGTAACCTTGTCGATGGCTGCGTCGAAGGGGCCGCTGATCTGGGTGTCGAATCCGTATTCGCTCATGGTATTGCTCCTGGTTGGGGTGATTTCAATAGCGGCATTTTACCTGCTCCCGTGTGACAGGGACTGCAGTGCGATCAGGGTTCCAGCGACTGCCGCTCCATCTTCGACCACAACTGGTATACCTTGTCGGACCACAGCGACTTGATGTAGGCGACCACGTCCTGCATCTCCTGCTCGGTTAGCTTGCCCCTCCACGCCGGCATGTTGCCCTGCCCTCCCGGGCTGCCTTCGCGAATCACTTGCAGCAGCACCGCGGTGGGGTGATGCCAGGCATGCGCGCTATCGTCGAGCGGCGGCGGCGGAAAGCGGCCGTCGGCGTCGCGCCCCCTCCAGTCGCCCGGCTGCCCCTTGCCGCCTGCGCCGTGGCATTCGAGACAGTATTTCTCATAGACGGCCTTGCCGCGCGCCACCTGGGCCGGATCGAGCTTGCGTTCGACCACGGTCTCGCCGGTGTCGGCCTGCCCGGTCGACGGCACGTCGTCGCAGCCGGCCAGTCCGAGGCCGACGACCAAGGTGGCGAAGATTTTCCATTTCAGGCTTTTCATGCGGATCGATTTTTCATTGACAGAGAGAGGACAGAGCGCACACGCGGCCTCAAGTTCCGTTCGCGCCGCTGTTCGTCAGCACGCCGTCGAGCAGGCGCCGCATGTTGCGGAAGTGCGAACCTTCCCAGTACACGCGCCCGCATTGGCCGCAGGTGGAAAAACGCTCGTAGTGCTCGCGCACCTTGGGCGGCAGGCGGTCGAGCACGCTCGCCTTGTCGACCGGGCGCAGCGGCACATTGCAGTGCAGGCACAGCGTGAACGGTTTGGCGCAGCGCGCGAGGTCGAGCCGCTCGACGACCTCACGCAGCTGGTCCTCGGATTTGAGCGCGTGCACGTAACAGCCGTGTGACACCGCGCGCCGCTTCAATAGTTCGCGGTCGCGCGTCAGCACGACGCGGCCGTCATGCTCGCAGATCGCCACGATCTCGTCGTCGTGGAAATGGTTGTCGTACAGCGTGTCGAAGCCCAGCATGCGCAGCATGTGCGCGAGCCCGCCGAGGTGCGCATCGGCGACGAAGCGCGGCTCGCGCAGCGGCTGCGCGCGTATCCGCAGCAGCGGCGTCACGTCCATCGCCTCGAAGCGCGGATACACCGCCACCCGGTCGCCGTCCTCGAGAATGCGGTCGAAGCCGACCGACTCGCCGTTGACCAGGATCAGCTCGACCTCGGTGTGCGGCACCCCCAGCGCCTCGATCATGTGCTTGGTCGTCGCCCGCCGCGCGCACGGCACGCTGAATTCCTGCTTGCGCCGTCTGGGCGCAAGAAAGTCGTTCAGTTCTTCGTAGAAGCGGAAGGTGGCGGTGACCATTTGATTATTGTCACCCTTCGCCGCCCCCCGGAAAACCTGCCCGTTCCGGACAGCCACCAACAAAAACGCCACCTCGACGGTGGCGTTTGCTGGGGGTCTTTCGGCAATCAGTGCCGGTTCTTTACCGGATTGCCGGCCTTGGGCGGCGTGATGAACGATCCTACCGGAACGACGACCTGTTTCGGTTTCTTGGGCTTTTTTGCTTCCTTGTTTCCACGCAACTGGCCTTTTGCCATGGGATTCTCCTTGCAACGGCTTCAGAAGTCCGGGTTGGCCCAAAAGGCAAACACGGCACAGGCCGATCATAGGCCGATGCACAGGAATAGATAGTTATATATTCAGGCGCTTGTATGCCCGCAATCGGGCCAGCCTAGATTCGGCTCGCCGTCTGCCGCATCACGTCCGCCGCGAAGCGCATCGCCACCTTGACCGGCATCGGCAACGGCGCACCGCCATGATCGACGGCGGTCTGCGCGTGGTGGGCTTCGTCGACCTTCATCTGCTCGACGACGGCGCGGCTTTTGACGTCGGCTTCGGGCAGCTTCTGCAGATGGCCGTCGAGGTGGGCTTCGACCTGGCGCTCGGTCTCGGCGAGGAAGCCGAGGTTCCATTTGTCGCCCAAGAGGCCTGCGACGACACCGATGCCGAAGGCGCCGCCGAACCACAAGGGGTTCAGCAGACTCTTGCGGCCGCCGAGTTCGTTGATGCGCTGCTCGCACCAGGCGAGGTGGTCGGTTTCCTCGCGCGCGGCGTGTTCGAGTTCGGCGCGGACTTTGTCGTTCTTCGCGGTGAGCGCCTGGCCGGCGTAGAGCGCCTGGGCGCACACTTCGCCGACGTGGTTGACGCGCATCAGCGCGGCAGCCTCGGCCTTTTCGGCTTCGGAGAGCGCGGCTTCAGGGCCGGCGCCAGGATAGGGGCGGCCGGCGTGGGGGCTGGCGAAGACGGTGCGCAGGCCGAGGTCGAAGGTGGTGATGAGCTGGTCGAGTCGGTTCATGGTGGCCTCTGAATTTTCTTCAAACTTACGCCCACCGTTCGCCCTGAGCTTGTCGAAGGGCTTCTCCGAGTGGGAACGGGACTTCGACAAGCTCAGCCCGAACGGTACTTAAGCTTAGCGGTTAACGCCAAATCATTTCACGTAATAATTGAAATTCGCATACGCCGCCTCGTTGACCTTGAACCACTGGAACTCGGTGTCGCGAAAAGCCTTCCAGGGGCGATAGATGGCGGCAAAGTCGGGGTTGGTCTTCGCTTCCTGCTCGTAGAGCTCGAAGGTGGCGCGGCGCGCGGCGAGCATGACGTCCTTCGGGTACGGGTGCAACTGCACACCCTGCCCGACCAGGCGCAGCAGCGCGGGCGGGTTCTTGGCGTCGTATTGGGCCAACATCAGCTGGTTGGCCTCGGCGGTGGCAACCTCGAAGGCTTGGCGGTACTGCTCTGGCAAGGCCTTCCAGCTGGCCTGGTTGACGTAGAAGGAAAGCTGCGGCCCGCCTTCCCACCAGCCGGGGTAGTAGTAGTGCTTGGCGATCTTGTGGAAGCCGAGCTTCTCATCGTCGTAGGGGCCGACCCATTCGGCGGCGTCGAGCGCGCCGCGTTCGAGCGCAGGGTAGATATCGCCGCCGGGCAGGGTCTGCGGCACGGCGCCGAGCTTGGCCATGATCTGGCCGCCGATGCCGGGAATGCGCATTTTGAGCCCCTTCAGATCGGCGAGCGACTTGATCGGCTTCCTGAACCAGCCGCCCATCTGGGTGCCGGTGTTGCCGCCGGGGAACTGCACGACGTTGTACTTGGAATAGAGCTTGCGTAGGGCCTCGATGCCGCCGCCGGCGTACATCCAGGCATTCTGCTGGCGCGCGGTCAGGCCGAAGGGTACGGCGGTGTCGAAGGCGAGACCCAGATTCTTGCCGACGTAGTAGTAGCCAGCGGAGTGGCCGCATTCGGCGGTGCCGTTGCCGACCGCGTCGAGCACCTGCAGGCCGGGGACGAGCTCGCCGCCGGCGAAGACGCGGATCTGGAACTTGCCGCCCGTCAGCGCGGCGACGCGCCTGGAGAGCGTTTCCGACGCGCCGTAGATGGTGTCGAGGCTCTTGGGAAAGCTCGACGCCAGCCGCCAGCGGATGGCCGGCAGCTGTTTCAATTCCTCGGGGGCCGCCTGCGCCGCGCCCAGCGGCAGCATGGCGGCGACGCCGGCGCCGGTCAGAAAGTCTCGTCTTTGCATGGTGGGTCTCGGATTTTGGCCGATTATACGAGCCGCAAGCCCCCGGGGCTGCGTGGTAAAATCGCATTTTTTCCGCAGCCGCTCCGACCGCCATGTTCAACCGCCAAGACACCCTCGCCAAGACCGACCCCGACCTGTGGGCCGCCATCCAGCAGGAAGACCGCCGCCAGCAGGACCACATCGAGCTGATCGCCTCGGAAAACTACACCAGCCCGGCGGTGATGCAGGCGCAGGGCTCGCAGCTCACCAACAAGTACGCCGAGGGTTATCCCGGCAAGCGCTACTACGGCGGCTGCGAGTACGTGGACATCGTCGAACAATTAGCCATTGACCGCGTGAAAGCGCTGTTCGGCGCCGAGGCCGCCAACGTGCAGCCCAATTCCGGTTCGCAGGCCAACCAGGCGGTGTTCATGGCCTTCTTGAAGCCCGGCGACACCATCATGGGCATGAGCCTCGCCGAAGGCGGCCACCTCACCCACGGCATGGCGCTCAACATGTCGGGCAAGTGGTTCAACGTGGTGGCATACGGCCTCAACGAAAAGCAGGAAATCGACTACGACCGGATGGAAGCGCTGGCGCGCGAACACAAGCCGAAACTGATCATCGCCGGCGCCTCGGCCTACGCACTCAGGATCGACTTCGAGCGCTTCGCCAAGGTCGCCAGGGAGATCGGCGCGATTTTCATGGTCGACATGGCGCACTATGCGGGCCTGATCGCCGCGGGCGTGTACCCCAACCCGGTACCGCACGCCGACGTCGTCACCTCGACCACCCACAAGACGCTGCGCGGCCCGCGCGGCGGCATCATCCTGATGAAGGCCGAGCACGAGAAAGCGATCAACTCCGCGATCTTCCCCGGCCTGCAGGGCGGCCCGCTGATGCACGTGATCGCCGGCAAGGCCACCGCGTTCAAGGAAGCGGCGAGCAAGGAATTCAAGCACTACCAGGAGCAGGTGCTCGCCAACGCGCTGGTGATGTGCAAGGTGCTGGTCGAGCGCGGGCTCGCCATCATCTCCGGTCGCACAGAAAGCCACGTGTTCCTGGTCGACCTGCGCGCCAAGAACCTCACCGGCAAGGAAGCCGAGGCGCTGCTCGGCCGCGCCCACATCACCGTCAACAAGAACTCCATCCCCAACGACCCGCAGAAGCCCTTCGTCACCAGCGGCATCCGCATCGGCACCCCGGCGATGACCACCCGCGGCTTCAAGGAGCTCGAAGCCGAGCAGTTGGCTCACCTGATCGCCGACGTGCTCGACGCACCGACCGACGAGGCGGTGATCGAGCGGGTGAAGGGTGAAGTGGCGAAACTGACGGCGAAGTTCCCGGTTTACGGCTGACCCCGCAGGGGCTAGGGGCTAGGATTTAGGGATTAGGGGGGTTGTGCTTCGCTCTTTTCTCAAACCCGCGGCCAAAGGCCGCTCATTCCCTAGATCCTAGTCCCTAGCTCCTAGCCCCTATGAAATGTCCCTTCTGCGGTTCCCTCGACACCCAGGTCATCGACTCCCGCGTCAACGAAGCGGGTGACGCGATCCGCCGGCGACGCCGCTGCGTCGCGTGCGAGAAGCGTTTCACGACCTGGGAGACGGCCGAGCTGCGGCCGCCGCAGATCGTCAAGAGCAACGGCACCCGCGAGGACTTTTCCGAGACCAAGCTGCGCGAGGGCTTTCGCCGCGCGCTGCACAAGCGTCCGGTGTCGACCGAGCTGGTCGATGCGGCGGTCGAGCGCATACAGCAATTATTGCTGACGCGCGGCGCGCGCGAGGTGCCGGCGCGCGAGGTCGGCGAACTCGTGATGCACGAGCTGAAGAAGCTCGACAAAATCGCCTACATCCGCTTCGCCTCGGTCTACAAGAGCTTCCAGGACCCCGACGACTTCCGCGAGATGCTGCAGGACCTGGAGCGCGCGCCGTCGCAGGGCGTCGACGACCTGTTCGAATAATCCGGCTGTAAGTTTGCCTTAACCTTCGGACCCGCATACTCCCCGCTTTCGTCACCGAGTGAGAACCCGATGCTGCACCGCCTGTCCGCCATTGCCCTGTCCTGCCTGAGCCTCGCTGCCTTCGCGGAAGCTCCGCACTGGACCTACGAGGGCGCGCATGGCCCCGCCCACTGGGCCGAACTGGACAAGAACTTCTCCGAATGCAAGCTCGGCCACGCGCAGTCGCCGATCGACATCCGCGGCGCCAAGGCCCTGGCCGATGCGCCCAATCTGGAATTCGCCTACCAGGCCGTGCCGCTGGCAATCGTCAACAACGGCCACACGGTGCAGGTCAACGAAACCGGCGCCGGCACGCTGACGATCGGCGGCCACGCCTACAAACTCGCGCAGTTCCATTTCCACACGCCGAGCGAGGAACGCATCCGGGGCCGCGCTTACGACCTGGTCGCGCACATGGTGCACAAGGACGACGCTGGCAAGCTCGCCGTGGTCGCGGTGCTGTTCAAGGCCGGGCATGAAAACGGCGCGCTGAAGACCGTATTCGACAACATGCCCATTGGTGCTGGCCCGGAGCACAGCGTCGCCGGCGTCACGTTCAACCCGGCCGACCTGCTGCCCGCGAAGCATGGCTACTACCACTTCCAGGGCTCGCTCACCACGCCGCCATGTTCCGAGGGCGTCGCCTGGTATGTGCTTAAGACGCCGGTCGAGGCCTCGCGCGCGCAGCTCAACCTGCTGCACAAGCTCTACGAGCACAACGCGCGTCCGGTGCAGGCGCTCAACGGCCGCGAGGTGATCGAGCATCTCTGACCCGGCCCGCCGCCGACGGAAGATCCACGCCCGCATGAAGCGGGCGTTTTCGTTTCCGCGCGCAAAATTGCCGCACGGCGCGCGGCGAGCCGTGCTACTGTTCCGCGGTCGCAGATTCTGTCCGCCCGGAGATGAGATTTTCCGCCGCCGATTCACTTTACATGGCTCGCGCGCTGCAGCTTGCCGCGCGTGGCCTGTTCACCACCAGCCCCAACCCGCGCGTCGGCTGCGTCATCGTCAAGGACGGTCAGGTCGTCGGCGAAGGCTGGCATGAACGCGCCGGCACGCCACACGCCGAGGTGCATGCTTTGAAGGCAGCCGGCGCGGCTGCGCGCGGCGCCACCGTCTACGTCACGCTCGAACCCTGCTCGCACCACGGCCGCACGCCGCCGTGCGCCGAGGCGCTGGTCGACGCCGGCGTCACGCGCGTGGTGGCGGCGATGACCGACCCCAATCCACTGGTCGCCGGCGGCGGCATCAGCATCCTCACCCTCGCCGGCATTCGCGCGGAGGTCGGATTGTTGGAAGCCGAGGCGCGTGCACTGAATCCGGGCTTCGTTTCGCGCATGACGCGTGGCCGCCCCTGGGTGCGGCTGAAGACGGCGTCGACGCTCGACGGCAAGACCGCACTCGCCAACGGCGTCTCGCAGTGGATCACCGGCGAAGCGGCACGCGCCGACGTGCAGCAGCTGCGTGCGCGCGCCTGCGCCATCCTCACCGGCAGCGGCACCGTGCTCGCCGACAATCCGCGCATGAACGTGCGCGAGCTCGACATCGGCCGCCAGCCGCTGCGCGCGATCGTCGATTCCTCGCTGCGCACGCCGCCCGACGCGGCAATCCTGCCCGCGCTCGTCGCCTGCCATCACGCCGATCCGGCCGCGCGCGCCGCGCTCGAAGCGGCCGGTGCGGACGTGATCGCGCTGCCAGATGCCAACGGCCACGTCGATCTGGCCGCACTGCTCACCCTGCTGGCACAGCGCGGCGTCAACGAACTGCATGTCGAGGCCGGTGCGGCGTTGAACGGCGCATTGCTTGCCGCGGGGCTGGTCGACGAATGGGTGGCCTATGTCGCGCCGATGGTGGTGGGAGACGCTGCGCGCGGCCTGTGCGCGATGCCGCCGCTCACGACGCTCGCCGACGCTGCGCGCTTCCGGCTCGCCGACGTGCGCCAGCTCGGCCAGGATCTGCGTCTGACCCTGCTGCCGGCATGAGCGGCTTCAAGGACCACTTCTCCTCGGCGTCCGAGCACTACGCCGCCTATCGGCCCGACTACCCGCCCGCGCTGTTCGCGTGGCTGGCTGCCCAATGCACGGAACACGACATGACCTGGGACTGTGCGACCGGCAACGGCCAGGCGGCGCTAGGGCTGGCGCCGCACTTCCGCCGCGTCGCAGCGACCGACGCCTCGGCCGATCAGGTCCGTCACGCGCAGCCGCACCCCGCGATCGACTACCGGGTGGCGCCCGCCGAGGCGAGCGGCTTGCCGGATCGCAGCGTCGACCTGGTCACCGTCGCGCAGGCGGTGCACTGGTTCGACCTGCCGCGCTTTCATGCCGAGGTCGCGCGCGTGCTCAAGCCCGGCGGCATGCTCGCGCTGTGGGGCTACGGGCGCATGGCGCTGCCGGGGGGGATGGACGCACCGTTTCTGCGCTTCTACGCCGAGACAGTGGGCCCCTACTGGCCGCCGGAAAGAAAGCTGATTGACGACGCCTACCGCAGCCTGGATTTCCCGTTCGCCGAAATCACCGCACCGGCATTTGCAATCGAGGTCGAGTGGACACTGCCGCGACTCATCGGCTACCTGTCGACCTGGTCCGCGGTGAAGCGCTATCAGGCCGCTCAGGGACATGACCCGCTGCCGGCGCTGACGGCCGAGCTCGAACCGCTGTGGGGCGCGGCAGATACCGCGAAGACCTTGCAGTGGCCGCTGTTCCTGCGCGTCGGCCGCAACTGAGGACGCTCAGCGCGTCGCGTCGGCCCAGTTGTTGGGCGTCTCGTAGAGCCGCACACGTTCGAGCCTGAGCTGGTTGCCGTAGGTGTCGGTGTAGGCGGCGTCGAGCAGGCGGAAGGCTTCGGCGGCGAGGTTCTCGGCAGTGGGCACGACCGGCAGCACCACGGTCTTGTGGTCCGGCAGCGTGGCGAGGAATTCGGCCACGACGCGATCGCCGGCATACAGCAGGAAGGCGTGGTCCCACGGATCGACCACCATGCGCTGGGCGATCCGCTTCACCTCGGAAAAATCCATCACCATGCCTTCCGCCGCCGTGCCCTCGGCGCGGATGATTTCGCCCGACAGCGTGATCTCGATGGCGTAGCGATGGCCGTGCAGATGCCGGCACTGGCTGGCGTGGTTGGGAATGCGGTGTCCGGCGTCAAACTCGAGCCGGCGAGTGATGCGCATGCTCATGCCGCCATGCCCTCCGGGGTATGGCGGCGGAAAGCAAGGCCTGGGGGCGTCGTCATGCTGGCGCTTTCGCTTCTTGCAAAGCGCTCATTATATCGATTCGAGACCCGCATATCCTCATATAACCATCGACCCCAGGCCGACAGCCGGCATGCCGGGGTTCACCCGCCCCCCCTAAACGCCTACAATGCTGGGTCTATCTGCAGGCCTTCACACGCATGTTCACCGGCATCATCCAGGCCATCGGCCGCATCCACGAATACGAAGCTCGCGGCGCCGACGCGCGCATGGTGATCCACGGCGGCGGACTCGATTTCTCCGATGTCGCGACAGGCGACAGCATCGCAGTCAACGGCGTCTGCCTCACCGCGGTCGCGCTGACGCCCGACAGCTTCACCGTCGACGTCTCGGCCGAGACGCTGCGCTGCACCGAGGGCTTCGCGCCGGGCGCCGAGGTGAACCTGGAAAAGGCACTGCGGCTGGCCGACCGCCTCGGCGGGCACCTGGTCTCCGGCCACGTCGACGGCGTCGGCACGGTGCACCGTTTCACGCCGGTGGGCGAATCGCACCTGCTGGAAATCGACGCGCCGCGCGAGCTCGCGCGCTACATCATCCGCAAGGGCTCGATCACGGTGAACGGCGTGTCGCTGACGGTGAACCACGTCGAAGGCGCGCGCTTCGCGCTGAATCTGATCCCGCACACGCTGGAGATGACGACGCTCAAGCATCTGCAGGCAGGCAGCCGCGTCAACCTCGAAGTCGACATGATCGCGCGCTACGTCGAGCGCATGACGCAATTCACCCAAACAACGGACAAAGACTGATGAGCCTCGCTTCCACCCTCGAAATCATCGAAGAACTCAAGGCCGGCCGCATGGTCGTGCTGGTCGACGAGGAAGACCGCGAAAACGAAGGCGACCTCGTCATGGCCGCCGAACACGTCACCCCCGACGCGATCAACTTCATGGCGAAGTACGGCCGCGGCCTGATCTGCCTGACGCTCACCGACCAGCGCTGCCGCCAGCTCGGCCTGAAGCAGATGGTCAGCGACAACCAGACGCCGCACGGCACCGCGTTCACCGTGTCGATCGAGGCGGCCGAGGGCGTGACCACGGGGATTTCGGCGGCCGACCGCGCGGTGACCATCCAGGCCGCGGTGAAGCACGACGCGAAACCGACCGACATCATCCAGCCCGGCCACATCTTCCCGTTGCGCGCGCAGCCCGGCGGCGTGCTGGTGCGCGCCGGCCACACCGAGGCCGGCTGCGACCTCGCCGGACTCGCCGGGCTCGAACCCGCCTCGGTGATCTGCGAGATCCTCAAGGACGATGGCACCATGGCGCGCCTGCCCGACCTGATTCCGTTCGCGCAGGAGCATGGCCTCAAGATCGGCGCGATCGCCGACCTCATCCATTACCGCAACCAGACCGAAAGCCTGGTCGAGCGCGTCGCCGACCGCCTGATCCAGACCGTGTACGGCGCGTTCCGCCTGATCGCCTACCGCGACACCAGCGCGCGCGAAACCCACCTTGCGCTGGTCAAGGGCGAGATCCACGCGGACCAGGAAACGCTGGTGCGCGTGCACGAACCCCTGAGCGTGATGGACTTCCTCGACGTCACTGGCGGCGGCCATTCGTGGCCCATCCTCGGCGCGATGGAACGCATTGCCGAATCGCAGTCCGGCGTGATCGTGCTGCTGCACCGCCCGGAAACCGCCGACGCGCTGTTGCACCGCATCAACCCGCCGCCGGTCGACACCCGCAAATACGATCTGCGCGACTATGGCATCGGCGCGCAAATCCTGCGCGACCTCGGCGTCGGCAAGATGAAGCTGCTGGCCAGCCCGCGCAAGATGCCGGCGATGGACGGCTTCGGCCTCGAAGTCACCGGCTATTCTGAAAAAGCCTAACCAATTTAAGGACCGCATCATGGGAACCAGCGCAGACATTTCCGAACTCGACCCGATCTACCAGGGCCGCGGCCTCAAGATCGGCATCGTGATGAGCCGCTTCAACAAGGACATCTGCGAAGGCCTCTTGTCGTCGTGCGAAACCGAGCTCGACCGCCTCGGCGTCGCGCGCGAGGACGTACTGCTGGTCGACGTACCCGGCGCGCTCGAGCATCCGCTGGCGCTACAGAAGATGGCGCAGTCGGGCAAGTACGACGCGCTGATCGCGATTGGCGCGGTGGTGCGCGGCGACACCTACCACTTCGAAGTGGTGTCGAACGAATCCTCGCGCGGCATCCTCGACGTGCAACTGGAGACCGGCGTGCCGATCGCCAATGCCATCCTCACCGTCGACACCGAGGAGCAGGCCCATGTGCGCATGGCCGAGAAGGGCCGCGACGCCGCGCGCGTGGCGATCGAGATGGCCAACCTGATGAAGCGTCTCTGACATGGCCGGTTCCCGCAAAGTCGCGCGCGAGTTCACGCTGCAGGGCATCTACGCCTGGATGATGGGCGGTGCCGACGTCACCCTGATCGCCGCCAACCTCAAGGAAGACGAACAGTTCAAGCGTGCCGACGAGGACTACTTCCGCACCCTGCTCTACGGCGTGCTGAAGGAGGAGGACATGCTGAGCGCGCGCGTCGCCCCCCTGCTCGACCGCGCGGTCGCCGAGCTCTCCCCGATCGAGCGCGGCATCCTCCTGATCGGCGCCTACGAACTGCTGCACTGCCCCGACGTGCCATGGCGCGTCGCCATCAACGAGGGCGTCGAGCTCGCCAAGAAATTCGGCGGCACCGACGGCCACAAGTACATCAATGGCGTGCTCGACAAGCTGGCGCAGGACGTGCGCGCGGTGGAGATCGAGGCGGCTAAGAGCAGGGGCTAGGGGCTAGGGGCTAGGGGCTAGGGGCTAGGGGCTAGGGGCTAGGGGCTAGGGAAAAGCATGGTGCAGATTTCGAATTAATCAAGCGCGGCGCAGCCGCACAAAACCCCCTAAATCCTAGCCCCTAAACCCTAGCCCCTAAACAATGGAATTCGACCTCATCGCCCGCCACTTCACCCGCGCCACGCCCGGCGCGGTGCTCGGCGTCGGCGACGACTGCGCGCTCCTGGCGCCGTCGCCCGGCATGCAGCTCGCGGTGACCTCCGACATGCTGCTCGAAGGCCGCCATTTCGCGCCGCAGGACAGTCCGGCCGGCCTCGGCCACAAGTCGCTGGCGGTGAATCTGTCCGACCTCGCTGCGATGGGCGCGACGCCGCGCTGGGCGACACTGGCGATCGCACTGCCGGCGGCGGACGATGCCTGGCTCGCTGCCTTCGCACGCGGCTTCTTCCGCATGGCCGATCTGCACGGCATCGAACTCGTCGGTGGCGACACCACGCGCGGACCGCTGACGATCAGCATCACCGCGATGGGCGAAGTGCCGCCGGGGCAGGCGCTGCGCCGCGACGGCGCACAGGTTGGCGACGACGTCTGGGTGTCCGGCGTAATCGGCTCAGCGGCGGTCGCGCTGGCCTACCGCCAGGGGCGCCTCTTCATGGAACAGATCGACGCCGCCAAGGTGCTGCCCGCCCTCTACCTGCCGACGCCGCGCATCGCGCTCGGCATCGCATTGCGCGGGATCGCCACCAGCGCGATCGACATTTCGGACGGCCTGCTGGGCGATCTCGGCCACATTATCGAGCGCTCGCAGGTCGGCGCCGGCCCAATCGGCGCCCGGCTCGAATTCGCCGCGCTGCCGACGCTGCCGGTGGTGGAGAAATATCTGCACGAACCGGTGGCACGCGACTGCGTGCTCGCCGGCGGCGACGACTACGAGCTCTGCTTCACCGCGCCGGCCGGCCGGCGCGACGCCGTACTGGCCGCCGCAGCCGCGGCCGATGTCGCGGTGACGCGCGTCGGCTGCATCACTGCCGAGGCTGGACTTGCGGTCATCGGCGCAACCGGCCAGCCGATCGCCTTCGACAAAACCGGCTATGACCACTTCCCGGCCTGACCTCAAGTTCCTGTTCGCGCATCCGGCGCATCTGATCGCCTTCGGCTTCGGCACCGGCCTCTCACCCAAGGCGCCCGGCACCGTCGGCACGCTGCTCGGCTGGCCGCTGTTCTGGCTGATCGTAGCGACGGCACCGGATCTCGCGAACCGCATCGTGCTCGTGATCGCCGCCTTCCTGTTCGGCGTGTGGGCGTGCGCACGCACCGGCCGCGCACTCGGCGTGCCCGACCATGGCGGCATCGTGTGGGACGAGATCGTCGCCTTCGCGCTGGTGCTGCTGTTCACGCCGCCCGGCTGGCCATGGGCGGTCGCGGCCTTTGCACTGTTCCGCCTGTTCGATATCCTGAAACCCTGGCCGATCCGGCTGGCCGACCGCCGGCTGAAGAACGGCTTCGGCGTCATGTTCGACGATCTCCTGGCGGCGGGCTACGCGATCGCCGCCCTGAAAGGACTGCAATGGCTCGTGTGAGCGACGAAGAACTGCACCAACTCGCGGTGGAACTGAGCGAGAAGCTGCGCGCGCGCGGCTGGATGCTCGCCACCGCCGAATCCTGCACCGGCGGCTGGGTCGGACAGCTGCTCACTTCGCTGCCTGGCAGCTCGCACTGGTACGAGCGCGGCTTCATCACCTATGCCAACGCCGCCAAAGTCGAGATGCTTGGCGTGTCCCCCGCGCTGCTGGAGAGCCACGGCGCCGTCTCCGAGGAAACCGCGATGGCGATGGCGGCCGGCGCCCTGAAACACAGCCACGCCCAGGCCGCGCTCGCCATCTCCGGCATCGCCGGCCCCGGCGGCGGCACCCCGCAGAAGCCGGTCGGCCTGGTGTGCTACGGCTGGGCGCTCGAGGACGGCACCGTCATGTCGTCCACCTGCCGCCTCGACGGCGACCGCGAGGAGATCCGCTCGCGTGCGGTGGCTGCGTCGCTGCGGGGACTGATCGAGTTGGTCGGGTGAGGGGTGAGGGGTGAGTGGTGAGGGGTGAGTGGTGAGTGGTGAGTGGTGAGTGGTGAGTGGTGAGGGGGGAGTGGTGAGGGGGGAGTGGTGAGCGGTGAGCGGTGAGCGGTGAGCGGTGAGCGGTGAGCGGTGAGCGGTGAGCGGTGAGCGGGCAGGCTTTTTCGCTTCCTGCTCACCGCTCACTGAAAAGCCCACGCCGCGAACGGCTCGATCTCGTCGCGGTTCAAGAGCATCAGCTGGTAGGCGTTGGAATTGAGGCTGTGGTCAATCGTCGTATCGACGCCGAGCCGCTGCAGCACATAGCCCAACAGAGCGCGCCGGACCTTTACCTCGATCACTTCGCCGCTTGCCCCATAGTCGAACAACAGGCTCTCGCGCCGCAACGCGTCGAGCCCGCGGTGCGGCGCGAGCCGCAGCGTCACCTCCTCCACCCAGTCATCATCGTACTGCTCGCCCGATTCAGCCGGCGCCTCCAGGCATTCGGCCGCCACGATGCGCGACAGCACGAAGTCACGGAAATCGCAGCGCTCCTCGCTGTAGGCACGCACATGCCAGCGCAGTCCGGCGTTGACCAGGGTATGCGGCTCGAGGATGCGCGGCGCCTGGCTGTCGCGGCCCGACAGCGAACGGTAGGCGACGCGCAGTTTGCGGCGACCGTGGATCGCGCGGGTGATCTGTGCCAGCGTCGCCGCATTCGGCAGGCGCGCCGGCAGCGGCAGCGACGCGGTCGGCAGGCCGTAGACCAGGGTGTCGCCGTACGGCCCGTTCGCCACCGCGAGATTGGCGGCGATCACCGGCAGCACGGCAGCGGGTGCGAGGTCGGCGAACGCGGCGGCGAAGCCCTCGCTGGGCACGAAGCCGAACACGCTGTGGTTGTAGACGAGGTTGCCGGGGACGAGATCGCCGTAGAGCTTGAGATCCTTGGTCGCCGCCGGGTCGGACAGGCCGAAGGCGCGCGCGACGTCGCTGCGCGTCACGACCCCGGCGTACCAGGCCATGATCTCGATGTATTGCAGCCGCTGGCGCGTCGCCCACTTTACGTCCAGGCGCATTTTTTCCTTTGTATTCATGGAGCTCGCTCCGCTTCGAGCCGGTTTGCCGGGAATTATAGGGCGACCCACGCCAAATACAATCTATCAAGTTGTATTTTATATGTAGGTGATATTTTTTATTGACACTGCCAAATATATCGCCTACATTGCAGCCCATGCAGACGCACAAGCGCCTGCCATCCACGCAAACCGATTGATCAGGAGAGAGAAACCATGGCTACCCCCGCATTGGCAGATGACAAATCGAAAGCGCTCGCCGCCGCGCTCGGCCAGATCGAGAAACAGTTCGGCAAGGGCTCGGTGATGCGCCTCGGCGACCACGATGTCGCCCGCGACATCCAGGCCGTCTCGACCGGCTCGCTCGGCCTCGACATTGCGCTCGGCGTCGGCGGCCTGCCGCGTGGCCGCGTGATCGAGATCTACGGCCCGGAGTCCTCCGGCAAGACCACGCTCACGCTGCAGGTCATCGCCGAAATGCAGAAAATGGGCGGCACCGCCGCCTTCATCGACGCCGAACACGCGCTCGACCCCAGCTACGCGCAGAAGCTCGGCGTCGACGTCGACAACCTGCTGGTCTCGCAGCCCGACACCGGCGAACAGGCGCTGGAAATCGCCGACATGCTGGTGCGCTCCGGCAGCGTCGACGTCGTGGTGGTCGACTCGGTCGCCGCGCTCACGCCGAAGGCCGAAATCGAGGGCGAGATGGGCGACTCGCACATGGGCCTGCAGGCGCGGCTGATGAGCCAGGCGTTGAGGAAGCTCACCGCCAACATCAAGCGCACCAACACGCTGGTCATCTTCATCAACCAGATCCGCATGAAGATCGGCGTCATGTTCGGCAACCCCGAAACCACCACCGGCGGCAACGCGCTCAAGTTCTACGCCTCGGTTCGCCTCGACATCCGCCGTGTCGGCGCGATCAAGAAGGGCGACGAGATCATCGGCAACGAAACCAAGGTCAAGGTCGTCAAGAACAAGGTCTCGCCGCCGTTCAAGGAAGCCTTCTTCGACATCCTCTACGGCCAGGGCATCTCGCGCGAAGGCGAAATCATCGAGCTCGGTGTCGCCCACAAGCTGGTCGACAAGTCCGGCGCCTGGTACGCCTACAACGGCGACAAGATCGGCCAGGGCAAGGACAACGCGCGCGAATACCTGAAGGAGCACCCGGAAATCGCCCACGAGATCGAGGCGAAGATCCGTGCTGCCGTCGGCGTCAACAACCCGACCGTGCTGCTCGAGGACGAGGATGAAGTCGAAGCCTGAGCCCGGCAGCCTGCGCGAACGCGCGCTCGGACTCCTGGCGCGGCGCGAGCACAGCCGGATGGAACTGACCCGCAAGCTCGAGCTTGCGGGTTTTTCCACCGAGGAAATCGCCCCGCTGCTCGACGAATTCGAGGAAAAGAACTGGCTGTCCGACAGGCGCTTCGCCGAGAGCTACGTTGCCGCCCACCGTACCAAGGCCGGCAGCGTGAAGCTGGCCCACGAATTGCGGCAGCGCGGCGTGAGCGACGACATCATCGAGGCCGTGCTGGACACGCAGCGTGACAGCGAGCTCGAACGAGCGCGCCAAGTGTGGCAAAAGAAATTCGGTGCACCACCTGCCGATGCGGCCGAGAAGGCGCGGCAGATGCGGTTTCTGCAGAGCAGGGGATTCACCGCGGAAACCATACGGAAAACACTCGCATAACCCCCAAGCAAAAAAGAAGCCCCTCCTAGGAGGGGCTTCTTCTGTGGGCCTGCTGCCTAAGGAATTACTGGCGGCATTCAGCAGGGGAGTACTTGGCCAGGAGCGTGCCCTTGCTACCAACCAGAGTAGAGCCAACAGAGTTACAGTTCCAGGTGATCGGGTTGGTCGGCAGGGTACCTGCGGCCAGAGCATTTGCACCATCACGCGGCGCCAGAATCAGGGTTCCGTTGCCGGCAGTCGCCGTGTAGGTGATGGTGATCTCGCCGTTCGCAGCAACCGTCATGTCCTGGACATTGCGCGTCGGAGTAAATGCCGGGGTTGCACCCACGCCAGGCGTATTAGAGTTAAGCGCAATACCGTTGGAAGCGTTTTCGGCAACCGTCGCCTTCAGTCCGGAGGCAAGGGTCATCCCCTCGGACACCTTCGCACGAACCGTGTAGTCCTGATAGGCAGGAATCGCCACGGCAGCCAGAATACCGATGATCGCGACAACGATCATCAGTTCGATCAGGGTGAAACCTTGTTGTACTTTACGCATTTTCAAATCTCCTATGGTTGGGCAAGATGAACACGAGCCTGCCGTGTCTGGAGCTTTAACGAGCAGCTGCCGTGCCAACTTTAGGAACGGAATGGCTTTTTTCCTGCGGCAAACCCCAGGAAGCCCGCCCGACAAGGGATTTCGACGCATCCCCACCACGACTGGAGCTCCTTGAGCCGAGCGCAGCACGCGCCTGCCCCCCCTGCACATGCCCACCCAAGGCATAAGGTGACAAAATTCGTCACCTTCACTCATCGCAGCCAGCCAAGCCACAATAAAAAAGCCACGCTTCCGCGTGGCTTTTTGGATTCTGGTGGGTCGGGCGAGATTCGAACTCGCGACCAACGGATTAAAAGTCCGCTGCTCTACCGGCTGAGCTACCGACCCGGGGATATGGCATTCGCCCTATCCGCGAAAGCCCGAGATTATAGCCAAAGCTCCATGCCCGAGTAAAGAGCCGGAGCGGTTTTTTGAACGGCCCGGCCGCGCATCACCCCTCGGCACGCATCATCCGGTAGTACTGCACCTTCATCGTGGCGGCGCTGCCAGCCACGATGGCGACGAAGGTGAGGATCGAGCCCAGGGCCAGGGTGGAGAAGCCGGTGATGCCCTGGCCGACGGTGCAGCCCATCGCCAGCACGCCGCCGAAGCCCATCAGGACCGCGCCGATCAAGTGATTGACGAAGTCGCTCGCGGAAGCAAACCACTCGATGCGGAAGCTGCGCGACACCAGCGACCACAGCAGCGAACCGGCGATGACGCCAGCCAGCGCCATGACGCCGAAGGTCAGCAGGGTGCGGTCGAAGCCGCCAGCCGCGTACCCCAGGGCCTGGCCCATGGGATTGATGAAGGTAAAGGACTGCGCGGCGAGCGGCGCGGCGTCGGCAGGACGGACGGCGTCGGCGGGCGCGTAGAAGTCCCAGTTCTGCACGTAACCCTGCAGCGACATCATTTCGCCGTCGGCATCGATCTTGATGTTGCTGGTCACATACCAGGCGGCGAGCACCACGAGGCCGACGACGAGGCCGCCGAGGATGTTGTCGAAGCTGGTGCGGAAATCGCGCGACAAGAACACCCACACCAGCAGCAGGCCACCGATGACGCCGCCCAGCACCATGCGGCCGGTGGCGACATCGTCGGCGAACAGCAGCGCGCCGAGATCCTGGTTGGTGGAGAGCGTGACCGCCGTCGGGTTGGTCCACGAGTAGAACAGAACGGAATAGAGCGTCTTGTCGCTGCCCGGGAAGGGGTTGATCATGAAATAGGCGATGACGGCAATGATCAGCAACACCATGATCGATTTCAGGTTGCCGCCGCCGATGCGGATCAGCGTCTTGTTGCCGCAGCCGGACGCGAGCGTCATGCCGATGCCGAACAGCACGCCGCCGAGGACGTTTTCCAGCCACGGCAGGGTGTTCTGGCGATAGGGCGGAAAGGTGCCCGAGAGGTTCACCAGGCCGGCTGCTTCCAGGCCCGCGACGCCCAGCACGCCGACCGCGATGGCCAGCACCCAGGCACGCAGGCGGCCGGTATCCCCCATGTTGACCCAGTCGGACACCGCGCCCATGGTGCAGAAATTGGTCTTGTTGACGACCGCGCCCAGGATCAGGGCGATGGCGAAGGTCGACCACAGGAAGAAGGATTGCGCGCTGACGAAATCTTCGTAGGTCATGAGTGGGGTTCTCCTCTAGGAATGCGGATGTCCGGATAAATGGCCGCATCTTAATGCGTCCGGACAAAAGCCGTGCTGGCCAATAAATACCATCGCAGGGCCCCGATCGGACCGCAGTTCAGGTGGAGACGTAGCGGGTCGGGTCGGGAACGCCGGCGGTAACAAAGCCCTCGCGCCGCAGGCGGCAGGCATCGCAGCGCCCGCAGGCGCGGCCGTCGATGTCGGCCTGGTAGCAGCTCACCGTCTGCGCATAGTCGACGCCGAGTTCGACGCCACGGCGGATGATATCGGCCTTGGACAGGTTTTGCAGCGGCGCGTGGATGGCGAGGCGCGCGCCCTCGACCCCTGCCCGGGTCGCCAGGTTGGCCATGCGCTCGAAGGCGGCGATGAATTCGGGACGGCAGTCAGGATAGCCGGAATAGTCGATGGCGTTGACGCCGATGAAGATGTCGCGCGCGCCCAGCACCTCGGCCCAGGCCAGCGCCAGCGCCAGCATCACGGTGTTGCGCGCGGGCACATAGGTGACCGGGATGCCTTCGGTCGGGCTTTCGGGCACGGCGATGGCGCTATCGGTCAGCGCCGACCCCCCGATATCGCCCAGCCCCAGTCGCATCACCCGGTGCTCGACCGCACCGAGACTTTGCGCCACGCGCGCCGCGGCGGCGAGCTCGGCGGTATGGCGCTGGCCGTAATCGAGGCTCAGGGCGTGGCAGGCGTAGCCTTCCGCGCGCGCGATCGCGAGCACGGTGGCGGAATCGAGCCCGCCCGACAGCAGGACGACGGCTGGCCTGCTCATCGGCCCTGCGCGTTGCCCCACAGGAGCTTGTGCAGCTGCACCTGCAGGCGCACCGGCAGACGGTCGGCGAGGATCCACTCCGCCAGTTGCGCCGGCGCCAGTTCGCCCTGCACCGGCGAGACCAGCACGGGGCAGATGCGATCAAGCTGCTGCGCGCGAATGACCTCGCGCGCCCACTCGTAGTCGGCGCGGTTGGCGAGCACGAACTTGATCTCGTCGTGCGGGGTGAGGTGGGCGATGTTCTCCCAGCGGTTGCGCCCCTCCTCGCCCGATTCCGGCGGCTTGATGTCGACGATGCGCGACACGCGCGGGTCGACATTGCCGACGTCGAGCGCGCCGCTGGTTTCCAGCGACACCGAGTAGCCGGCGTCGCACAGCGCGGCCAGCAGCGGCAGGCAGTTCTTCTGTGCCAGCGGTTCGCCGCCGGTGACGCACACGGTCGGCACCCCGTATTCGGCCACCCGCGCCAGCAGCGCGGTCAGCGTGATCGTCTCGCCGCCCTGGAAGCTGTAGGTCGTGTCGCACCAGCGGCAGCGCAGCGGACAGCCGGCCAGCCGCACGAAAACGGTCGGCAGCCCGGTGCGGCTGGTCTCGCCCTGCAGCGAGAGGAACACCTCGGTGATGCGCAGCGTGAGGACCGGAGGCTTGTCGACCGCGGCACGCGCATCCGGCGCCTGAGAATCGGGCGTGAGCAATTCGGACACGGCGTTTACTTCAGGGCGGACAGCCGGCGTGCGGCCAGGGTGGCGGCGTTGGTGCCGGGATGCTTCGCCACGACTTCCTCGAGCGTCTTGCGGGCGCCCTTCAGATTGTCGAGCGCGATCTGGCAAGCGGCGATGTTGAGCAACGCATCCGGCACCTTGGGGCTGGCTGGATAGGCCGCCACCAGCTTCTGCTGGTGCGCCAGCGCCGTCTTGTAGTCCTTCAGCGCGTAATGCGAATAGCCGATCCAGTATTGTGCATTGGCGGCCAGCTCGCTTTGCGGGTAGGTCTTGAGGAAAGCCTGGAAGCCGGCGATGGCCGCCGGAAACTTGTCCTCGCGGAACAGCGCCAGCGCCGCCTCGTAGCTCGCCGATTCAGGCGACGGCGCCGCGGCGGCCGGCACGACGGGCTGCGCGGCATCGGCCGCCGGTGCGGCCTTGGCCAGTTCGGCGACACGCTGGTCGAGGTCGGCATAGAGATCGCCCTGCCGCTTGCCCAGCGTATCGAGCTGGTGCGCCTGCATCTCGGCCTGGCCACGCAATTTGGCGATCTCCGCCCTGAGCGTCTCGACTTCCTTCAGCAGGTCCAGCATCTGCTGGTTCTGCTGCAGCGAGACCTCGACCTTGCCGAGCCGTGCGTCGATCGCATCGACCCGCTTCTGCAGCGCCTGCACCTGGTTGCTGAGCTCGGTCACGCCGAACAGCGCCCACGCCGGCTGCGCCAGCATGAACGCCAGTCCGGCGGCGGCCGCCAGGCCGGCATGCCGCAGCGGTCGCTTACTCGTCGCCATAAACGATGTCGGCGCGACGGTTCTCGGCGTAGGCTTCCTCGGTGTCGGCCTCGTTGCGCGGCTTTTCCTCGCCGAAGCTGATCGCCTCCATCTGCGCCTCGCCCACACCCATCACGGAGAGCGCCTTGCGCACCGCCTCGGCACGCTTCTGCCCGAGCGCCAGGTTGTATTCGCGGCTGCCGCGTTCGTCGGCGTTGCCCTGCAGGATCACGCGGGCGTCGCGCTTCGCGTTCAGATAGCCAGCGTGCGCCTCGAGCATCGGACGATATTCGTCCTTCACCACGAAGCTGTCGAAATCGAAGTGGACGCTGCGTTTGGACAGCGGGCTTGCCGGATCCTTGCGCGGGTCGACGGCAGACTTGCCGCTGTCCATTGCGCTGCCGGCCACGCCGGTGCCGGCGACGCCGGTGGTCTCGGTGCCGGTCGTGGTGGTCGCGCCGGCACCATCGCCGGTGCGGCTCTCGACGGTTGCCGGCGCCGTGCCGGTGGTGCCGCATGCAGACAGGGTCAGTGCAAACAGGGCGGGCCAAACAATCTTGTTCATCGGTCTCTCCTCTGGGTAAATGACGGTCGGGCGCCGCTCAGGATGAACGACACGCTGCCGTGTGTTGAAAACAGTCTGCGGGAGCCGGCGTGTTCACGGCCCCCACGCGGGTTCGCGCGCATCGACTCCGGACTCCGACAGGCGCGCACGGGTCTTGCCGTCGAGGCTTACGGTACCGAGGATACCGCGTCCGCCCTGCACCGTGGCATACAGCACAGCCTGGCCGTTGGGCGCGAAGCTGGGCGATTCATCGCGCGCGGTATCGGTCAGCACGCGCACCTGGCCGGTGGCCAGCTCGTGCAGCGCCACGCGGAAGCGGCCCTCGTCGCGGCTGATGTAGGACAAATAACGGCCGTCCGGGCTGATCGCGGGCGACACGTTGTAGCTGCCGCCGAAACTCACTCGCCGCACCTCGCCGCCTCCCACTGCAACACGGTAGACCTGCGGGCTGCCGCCGCGGTCGGAAGTGAAGTAAACCGTCTGGCCGTCGGGCGAGAACACCGGCTCGGTGTCGATGCTGGCGCTCTGCGTCAGCCGGGAGAGCCCGCTGCCGTCGGCGTTGATGAGGTAGATCTGCGAGATGCCGTCGCGCGTCAGCACCACCGCCAGCCGGCGGCCGTCGGGCGCCCACGCGGGCGCGGAATTGGAACCCTTGAACGCCGCGACCTTGCGGCGGCTGCCGTCGCCGAGCGATTGCACGTACACGATGGGCTTCCTGTCCTCGAACGACACGTAGGCGAGACGCGCGCCGTCCGGCGAGAACACCGGCGAAATCACCGGTTCGACCGAGCGCACCACGGTACGCGGATTCTGCCCGTCGGCATCGGCCACCCGCAATTCGTAGCGCTTGCCCTGCTTCTGCACGTAGGCGATGCGGCTGCTGAAGGCGCCCTTGATGCCGGTCAGCTTCTCGTAGACGATGTCGGCGATCTGATGCGCCGTGGCGCGCCACTGACCGGATGCGATATTGAAGCTGTAGCCCGCGAGCTGCGTGCGCTTGATCACGTCGAGCAGGCGGAAGCGCACCTCGAAGCGCCCGCCGGGCAGGGCGACGACCTGGCCGATCAGCATGGCTTCGGCGCCCTTGCCGCGCCACACGGCGTAGTCGACCTGAGCCGGCTCGACCGGCTGCAGGCCGCCGGGATCGACCTGGCTGAACTGGCCGCTGCGGCCGAGGTCGTCCGCGACGATCTGCGTCAGCGCTGGCGTCGGCTGGCCCGATGCCGCCTGGAACGGCACGATCGCGATGGCGATGCGGTTGGCGGCGCCGCCGATCACCTGGATTTCCATGGCTGCGCGCGCGGACCCCGACGCCACCAGGACACTCAGGAAAAACAGGGGCAACAGCAGGGATCGCAGAAAAACAGGCATCTCGTTCGCAAACGCTCGATCGGCGGGTCAGTTTAGCACAGGGCCCCGGCCTGGCCGGGCGCAGCGGCGCGCCTCGCCGGACAGCGGACTCACTCTTTGGGGCGATGCACGAAGGAAAGTTCCGGCACGAACGCAGCGCGCGCGTCGCGGTCGGCAGGCAGCGGCAGCGGCGACGACTTCTCGATCGCGCGCACCACCGCGTCGTCGTAGGCCGGATTGCCGCTCGAGCGCGTCACCCGCACGCCCTGCACCTCGCCGGTCGGCAGCAGCTTCACCAGACAGCGCACCTCCGGGTTGCCGACGAGATTGTCGGGCAGGCGCGTATTGCCGCGCACCTTGGCGCTGATGAGGTCGCGATACTGCCCCATCATGCGCGACACTTCGGTCTGCCGCGCGCTTGCAGCGGCACGCGCGGCTGCCTGCTTCACCGCCTGCGCCTCGCGCGCGGCCTCTTCGTCTGCGAGACGACGCTGCAGGTCGTCCTCCTCCATCTGGCGCAGCAGCTCGCGCTTCCTCTCATCGGCCAGCCGTTTTTCGGCGCGCGCCCTGGCCTCCGCCGCCTCGATGGCCTTCAGCTTCTTCAACTGCTCCGCCTCGGCCTTCTTCTTCTCCAGCGCGATGTCGGGTGCCTTCGGAGGCGGCGGTTCCTCGACCCTGGGAACAGGCGCAGGCTTCTCCGGCACGGGCACCGGCCTGACGGGTTTCGCCACAGCACTTCGCGGCTCGGGCAAGGGCTCCCACAGATCGACCATCACGGGCACCGGATGCTGGGTCTGCCACGACACGCCGAACACCAGCAGCAGCACGAACACGACATGCACGCCGAGCGCGAGAACGCCGGCGCGCAGCCAGGGATCGGAACGGGAAACGGAGCGCGTGTCGGCCAGCAGGCTCATTTCGCCGGGCGGGCGAGCAGGCCGATGCGCTTGACCTCGGCGCGCTGCAGCAGCGTCATCGTGTTCATCACTTCCTCGTAGCGGACGTTCTTGTCCGCCGCGATGACCACCGGCTGCTCGGGCGAGGCGCGATGCAACGCGGCGATCTCGTCCGCCAGCGCCGATTTCGCCACCACCCGTTCGCTGCCGCCCGACGCGCGGTCGCGCAGCAGGTATTCGCCCGACTCGCGGATGATGACCTCGAGCGGCTGCGACGGCGTCTGCGAGGTCTGGCCGACGCTGGGCAGGTCGACCTGGGCCGGATTGATGAAGGGCGCGGTCACCATGAAGATCACCAGCAGCACCAGCATCACGTCGATCATTGGCACGACGTTGATCTGGGCGACCTGCTTGCGGGTGCGCGCCATGTTAGAGCCCATTTCGACAGGAATCATGCCCCGCGCCGGCTGCCTGCGGGATGCAGGGCAAGGCGAGGGGAACGAAGTTTGGTTGTTCCAAATGAGCGACCCGCAACGCTGCCATGCGCCCGCAGGCAGCTGGCCCTCCGGGTTGAGGCCAGGATCGGCGTCTGCGGCGTTGCAGCGCTTGCCAAGGGAATAGCCCTTGGCGGCGCACTGCGCCTTGCATCCATCCGATCCTGGTCTCAACGTGGGGCATGATTCCTGTCGAAATGGGCCCTAGGCCTGCTTGGCCGTCACCTGCCGCTGCAGGATGTTGGAGAACTCCTCCATGAAGCTCTCCATGCGGTTGGCGAGACGATCGATGACGTGGGTGTAGCGGTTGTAGGCGACCACCGCCGGGATCGCCGCGAACAGGCCCATCGCGGTGGCGATCAGCGCCTCGGCGATGCCCGGCGCGACCTGCGCCAGCGTCGCCTGGGCCACGCTGGAGAGCCCCATGAAGGCAATCATGATGCCCCACACGGTACCGAACAGACCGACATAGGGCGACACCGAACCGACCGTGGCGAGGAAGGACAGATGCGACTCGAGGCTGTCGAGCTCACGCTGGTAGGTGGCGCGCATCGCGCGGCGGGTGCCGTCGATGATGACGTTGACCGATTGCCCGGTCTGCTGCCTGAGCTTCATGAACTCGCGGAAGCCGGCCTCGAAGATGCGTTCCATCTCGCCCGCCTGATCGCGCGTATCCGCCACGCGCTGGTACAGGGTGTTGAGGTCGCCGCCCGCCCAGAACTCGCGCTCGAAGGCCTCGGTCACCTGCAGCGCGCGCTTCAGTGTGAACAGCTTGATGAAGATGAACCACCACGACATCAGCGAGGCGCCCAGCAGCAGCAGCATGACGACCTGCACCGGGAACGAGGCGTGGAGGATGAGCTGGAGAAGCGAAAGATCCTGATCGAGTTCGGGCGTCACGTCGTGGTACGGGTCAGAATGTGAAGAAGGGGCTCGGGCATTTTAACGGGTTTGAAACGCACCGCATCGACGCAGGCGAGCGTCACCTCGGCTTTTGCCAGACGCGATTCACCGCGCAGAAGTTCCTGCCGCACCACGATGCTCGCACGGCCGGCTTCGTGCAGGCGCACCGTGACGTCGAGCGCGTCGTTGAAGCGCGCCGGCGCGAGGTAGTCGATCTCGACCCGCCGCACCACGAACACCACGCCCGCCTCGTCGCGCAACGCGTCCTGCTCGAAGCCGAACGCGCGCAGCCATTCGGAGCGCGCACGTTCCATGAACTTGAGATAGTTGGCGTAGTACACCACGCCGCCGGCGTCGGTGTCCTCCCAGTACACGCGCACCGGCCAGACAAACGCCATCAGAACAGGTCCGCGTTGGGCTCGGCGGGGGTAGCGAGCCCGAGATGGCGGTAGGCGAGCGGCGTGGCGATGCGCCCGCGCGGGGTGCGCTGCAGGTAGCCTTGCTGGATCAGATAAGGTTCGAGCACGTCCTCGATGGTGTCGCGCTCCTCGCCGATGGCGGCGGCCAGATTGTCGAGCCCGACCGGCCCGCCCATGAACTTCTCGACCACCGCCGACAAGAGCTTCCTGTCCATCACGTCGAGGCCGGCACGGTCGACGTCGAGCATCACCAGCGCGGCGTCGGCGACCGCGCCGCTGGCGTGGCCGCCGGCCTTCACCTCGGCGTAGTCGCGCACCCGGCGCAGCAGGCGGTTGGCGATGCGCGGCGTGCCGCGCGAGCGGCGCGCGATTTCCAGCGCGCCGGCTTCGTCCAGGTTCATCTGCAGGAGACCCGCCGAGCGATGCACGATGTAGCCGAGTTCCTCCGCCGAATAGAACTCCAGCCTTGCCACGATGCCGAAGCGGTCGCGCAGCGGGTTGGTCAGCATGCCTGCACGCGTGGTGGCGCCGACCAGGGTGAACGGCGGCAGGTCGAGCTTGACCGAGCGCGCCGCCGGCCCCTCGCCGATCATGATGTCGATCTGGAAGTCCTCCAGCGCAGGGTAGAGCACCTCCTCGACCACCGGACTCAGGCGATGAATCTCGTCGATGAACAGCACGTCGTGCGGCTCCAGGTTGGTGAGCAGCGCGGCGAGGTCGCCGGCACGCTCCAGCACCGGGCCTGATGTTTGACGCAGGTTCACGCCCATCTCGCGCGCGATGATGTGCGCCAGCGTGGTCTTGCCCAGCCCCGGCGGGCCGAACAGCAGCACGTGGTCGAGCGCCTCGCTGCGTTTCTTCGCGGCGTGGATGAAGATTTCGAGCTGCTCGCGCGCCTTGGCCTGGCCGACGTATTCGGCCAGCGTGCGCGGGCGCAGCGCGCGTTCGATCTGTTCTTCCTGCGGGCTGACGGTGGCAGGGGCGATGAGGCGGTCGGTTTCGATCATGGGAACGGAGGTGCGTTGCAGCCGGATTCTACCCCGCGCCGCCGATGCCAGGTTCGACGTGCTGCACCATGCGGCCGCGCCCCAGTGCCTTGGCCTGGTAGAGCGCATGATCGGCGCGCATCAGGGCGTCGTCGATCGAATCGCGCGACGCCGACCCCAGCCAGGTCTGGCCCGCGCTGAGACCGGTCTGCAGGTCGAGGCCGAAGGCGTTGAGTTCGCTGCGGAAACGGTCGCTCAGGCGCTGGTACCAGGCGTCCAGCCCGGCCGCGTCGAGATCGGTCAGCAGCACGACGAACTCGTCTCCGGCCAGCCGTGCAGACAGGTCGGCGCGCCGGGTCAGCTCCTTCATCGACCGCGCCAGCGCCAGCAGGACCTGGTCGCCGACACCGTGGCCGTAACGGTCATTGACGCCCTTGAAATGGTCGACATCAAGCAGCACCAGCGCGACCGGATGCTGCCGCTCGGCCAACCCCTGCGCCTGCGGGAAGCGTGTCTCGAACGCGCGCCGGTTGGGCAGGCCGGTCAGCGGATCGGTCAGGCTCAGGTGTTCCAGCCGCGCGCGCTGCTCCTGCAGATGCAGAGCGATCAGGTTGATGTCGTGCGCCGCCGCCTCGAACTCGACGTAGTGCGGCATGATCGTCGGCACCGGCTCGTCCCGCGCCAGCGCGGTCAGGGCGTCACGGGTCGACACGATGTCGTTCAGCATCGCACGGCGCACACGCAGCATGCCTAGCCCCAGCAACAGCAGCACGGCGCCCAGCGTCGCCAGTCCCGCCACCACCTGCAGCTCGCCGCTGCGGGTCAGCCACCTCACCGGCGCCTGGGCGACCAGCGTCCAGCCCGTTTCCGGAATGGCCAGCCGCACCTCGCGGAGGTTCCCCGCGATTTTTCCGCGCTGTGCCAGGGTATTCCCGGCAGAGTCCAGAATCATCAGGGCATGTTCGGGATGCAGCGTGTCGTCGAGAATGCGCTGGAGCTGGGTCAGCCGCACGCTGAGGAACACACCGCCGAGGATCTCGCCGCCGGTATCGCGCACCACCTGCACGAGATCGAAATGCTCGGCGCCGGCGATCTCGCGATGCAGCAGCGGCCGCAGCTCCTGCAGCGTATTCGCCTGCCGCATGTCCCGCTGGCAGCGCGGGCCGACGCGCAGCGACAGGGCATCGCCCAGCACCTCGCCGCGCGGGCTGACCAGCGCGACGCCCAGCAGATCCGGCAGCAGGCGCTGGCGCGATGTCGCCCAGGCCTGCTGCTCCTCGATCGTGCCGACGCGCATCAGATCGATGAGATCCGGATCGCGGGCCGCCTTGTCGAGCATGGCCTGGTAATAATCGAGCAAGCGGATCACGCTGACGTGGGTGTGCGAGGCCTCGATCTGCAACAGGTTCTGCTGCTCCTGGCTGCCGGCCCGCAGGCTGAACCAGATGCTGAGCGCGATTCCCGAGGCAAACATGGCCACCACCCCCAGCAACTGCCACCAGATGTGGCGTTGCAACGAAGCCGGTGCGCGCAAGGATTGCTGGGGTTTGGCCAAGCGCTAGCTCCTCGACAAGGCCTTCAGGGCCTGACGGATCGCCTCGCCGACCGGCAGATCGGGCGACAGCTGGCGCATGGCCTCGGTCGTCTCGCGTTCGTTGTACCCCAGCGCGAGCAGGGCCTGGCGCACGTCGTCCGACACGCCGGCAGGCCCGGCGCTGGCGATCGCGCCGGCGAACACCGGCTTGCCCTTGAGTTCGAGCAGCAGGCGCTCGGCGGTCTTCTTGCCGATGCCGGGCACCTTGACGATGCGGCCGATCTCCTGCGCGGCGATCGCCGCCGACAGGTCGTTGACCGACAGGCCCGAGAGCACCGACAAGGCCGTCTTGGCACCGATGCCGGATACCTTCAGCAGTTCGCGGAACGCCGCGCGCTCGATCTCGCTGCCAAAGCCGTAGAGCAGGTGTGCGTCCTCACGGATCGCCAGGTGAGTGAGCAGGCTGACCTTCTCGCCGAGCGCGGGCAGGTTGTAGAAGGTGCTCATCGGCACGTCGATCTCGTAGCCGACGCCGCTCACGTCGACCAGCACCTGCGGCGGCTGCTTGGCGGCGAGGATTCCGGTAATGCGTCCAATCATGGGATGTGACCGATCATCAATGTCTGGCAGATAGCAACAGGATAGCCGCAAGCAGCACCGGCTGCGCGTGCGCGGCCAGCAGCATGCGGCGGATGGCGGGCGCGAGCCGCCCGGGCGTGGCGGCGAAGCGACGCAGCTGGCGCCAGGCGTCCACGGCCGGCAGCAGCGCCGCCAGGGCGACGAGCGCCGTCGCCGGCAGCGCACCGGCCAGCACTCCGCCCGCCAGCGCCAGCGCCGCCCCCACCAGGATCAGGCCATGGCCGCGCGCGGCCGCCGCGGGTTCCAGCCGCGCCACCCAGTGCAGCTTGCCGCTGGCGCGATCCGCGGCGCGGTCGGGGAACTGGTTGAGGGTCAGCACGGCGGCGACCAGCAGCGCGTAGGATAGCCCCGTCACCCAGGGCAACGACCCGAGCGTGCCGCGCTGCACAGTGTCGGCACCGACGACGACGAGCAGGAACCCGGCCGCCACGCACAGTTCGCCCAGACCGCGGCTGTTCAGCCTGAGCGGCGGCGCCGAGTAGGCCCAGCCGATGGCCAGCCCCGCGACGCCGATCCACAACAGCCCGTATCCCGCCACGCTCACCAGCCCCAGCCCGCCGGCGATGGTGACGGTGAACAGCGCCGCCGCCAGGCCGAGCGTCTGGCGCGGCGTCAGCACGCCATTCTGGATGAAGCGGGATCCGCCCGTGTAAGGATAGAGGCGCCCGCTGTTGCGCGCATCGCTGCCGTTGAGATGGTCGCAATAATCGTTCAGTACGTTGATGGCCGCGTGCGCCAGCATGGCCAGCAGCAGCGTGACGAGTGCGCGCATCGCATCGAACGCCACGCCATCGCTCGCCGCGGTTGCCATGCCGAGCAGGCAGCCGGCGAGAGTAAGGGAGAGGAAGGCCGGGCGCGTAGCCAGGAGATAGCGGACGACAGGAGAGCGCAGGCGTTCGGGGGTTGGTTCGGTAAACGCCGGATCGGCGCTCATACGAGCCGTCCGCCCTTGACCCGGTAGCCGGCGGTGGACTGCGTGCCAAGGCGACTGCCGTGGGCATGCGCGATGGCGCAGGCAAGCGCATCGGCGGCGTCGGCCTTGGGCGCGACAGGCAGCGCCAGCAGACGCTTGACCATTTCCTGCACCTGCTCCTTGGCGGCCTTGCCGTGGCCGACCACCGCCTGCTTGATCTGCAACGCGGTGTATTCGGCGACCATCAGCTCGTTCGTCACCGCAGCGCAGATCGCCGCGCCGCGCGCCTGCCCGAGCAGCAGCGTCGACTGCGGATTGACGTTGACGAAGACGATCTCGACCGCGCAGGTGTCGGGCCGGTAGGTGGCGATCACCTCGTTCAGACCAGCGAACAGCACGCCGAGCCGGGTCGGCAGTTCACCCTCGCCGCTCTTGATCACGCCGCTCGCGATGTAGGCGAGCTTCTGGCCGGTCTGCTCGATGATGCCGAAGCCGGTGAGGCGCAGGCCAGGGTCGATGCCGAGGATGCGCAAAGGGGCGTTTACTCCGGCAGCACGGCGTTGGTGTAGACCTCCTGGACGTCGTCGAGGCTTTCGAGCGCGTCCAGGATCTTCTGCATCTTCACCGCGTCGTCGCCGGCGAGTTCGGTTTCGGCTTCGGGGCGCATGGTGATTTCGGCCACCGCCGGCTTGAACCCGGCCTTTTCCAGCGCCTCCTTCACCGCCTCGAAGGACTTGGGATCGGGCGAGGTCAGCACCTCGATCGAGCCGTCCTCGTTGGGAATGATGTCGTCGGCTCCGGCATCGAGCGCGACTTCCATCACCGCCTCTTCGGAGGCGCCCGGCTCCAGGATGATCTGGCCGCAGTGCTTGAACTGGAACGCGACGCAGCCGTCGGTGCCCATGTTGCCGCCGTGCTTGACGAAGGCGTGGCGCACGTCGGCGACGGTGCGCGTCTTGTTGTCGGTGAGACAGTCGACCATCACCGCGACGCCGCCGATGCCGTAACCCTCGTAGCGCGCCTCCTCGTAGTTCACGCCTTCAAGCTGGCCGGTGCCGCGCTTGATCGCGTTCTCGATGTTGTCCTTGGGCAGCGAGTCGGCCTTGCCCTTCTCGATCGCCAGCCGCAGCCGCGGGTTCATCGCCGGATCGCCGCCGCCCATCTTGGCGGCCACGGTGATTTCCTTGATAAGCTTGGTGAAGATCTTGCCGCGCTTGGCATCCTGACGACCCTTGCGGTGCTGGATGTTGGCCCATTTCGAATGTCCTGCCATGTTGGTTCCGACGCAAAAAACGTAATGCGTGATTTTAGCACCGCCACCCCGTCCCTCCGCCTCGGCATCGACCTCGGCGGCACCAAGATCGAACTGATCGCGCTCGACACAGCCGGACAGGAAATCCTGCGCCGCCGGGTGCCGACGCCGCAGGACGACTATCCCGCCACGGTGGCGGCGGTCGCCGCGCTGGTACACGCAGCCGAAATCGAGATGGGCCACCAGGGCACGGTCGGCGTCGGCACGCCCGGCGCGATCTCGCCCGCCAGCGGCCGGATGAAGAACTGCAACTCGACCTGCCTCAACGGCCGGCCGCTGCAGGAGGACCTCGAGCGGGCCTTGAACCGCGAAGTGCGGCTCGCCAACGACGCCGACTGCTTCGCATTGTCGGAAGCGACCGACGGCGCGGCCGCCGGCGCCGACACCGTGTTCGGCGTCATCCTCGGCACCGGCGTCGGCGGCGGCGTGGTCGTCAACGGCCATCTGCTGCGCGGTGCCAATGCCATCGCCGGCGAATGGGGCCACTCGCCGCTCCCCTTCTTCCAGTTCGCCCACGCCCAGGCCGACCGCGCTGGCACCGGCCAGCACCCCGCCACCGGCGAGGCGATCCTGCACCCGTGGCCGAGCCCGCGCGAACTCGAGGCCGCGCCGGCGTGCTACTGCGGCAAGAAGGGCTGCATCGAGACCTGGCTATCGGGGCCTGCGTTCGCCGCCGACCACGTGCGCTACGGTGGCGAGGAGCTGCCGGCACACGAGATCGCGCAGCTGGCGGCAGCCGGCTACGGCCCCTGCAGCGCGACGCTGGCGCGGTATGAAGAAAGGTTGGCGCGCGCATTGGCCGGCGTCATCAACCTGATCGACCCCGATGTGATCGTGCTCGGCGGCGGCCTCTCCAACATCGAGCGACTGTACGACACGGTGCCGCGGCTGTGGCCGCGCTACGTGTTTTCCGACCGGGTCGACACCCGGCTGGTGGCGCCGAAGTACGGCGACTCCAGCGGCGTGCGCGGGGCGGCGTGGCTGTGGAGCAGCTGAACCCGAACCGCGTCATTGCGCGCAACGCGAAGCAATCCATAACGTCCGCCCAGGCAAGGCTTTCTGGATCGCCACGGCGCTGCGCGCCTCGCGATGACCGATTGGTCAGTGCAGCTTGATCCGCGCCCGCGTCGGCGTGCTGATGAAGTGGGCGTAGGTGGTGAGCGAGGTCTTGACCCAGCCGTGCAGCGCGATTTCGTGCATCTTGTGCAATGACCAGTACACCAGCCGTGCCATCACGCCTTCGATCATGATGCTGCCACCGGTGAGCGTGCCCATCAGGTTGCCGACCGGCGAGAAGCGGCCGAGCGCGACCAGCGAACCGTAGTCGCGGTATTCGTACTCGGGCAACGGCTTGCCGCGCAGTTGCCGGCAGATCGACTTCACCAGCATGCTGGCCTGCTGGTGCGCGGCCTGCGCGCGCGGCGGCACGAAACCGCCGTCAGGCATCGGACACGCCGCGCAGTCGCCGAAGGCGAAGATGTTGTCGTCGCGCGTGGTCTGCAGCGTCGGGCGCACGACCAGCTGATTGATGCGATTGGTTTCCAGGCCGTCGATGTCCTTGAGGAAATCCGGCGCCTTGATGCCGGCCGACCACACCATCATGCTCGCCGGAATGAACTTGCCGTCGGCGGTGAGCATGCCGTTCTCGCGCACTTCGACGATGCGCTCGCGCACGTGCATCTCGACGCCGAGCTCGGCGAGCCGCTCGGCCGCGGCGGCCGACAGGCGCGGCGACAGGCCCGGCAGGATGCGGTCGGACGCCTCGACCAGCAGCAGCTTCAAGTGCTTGTCGGGCTCGATCTTGTCCATGCCGTAGGCCGACAGTTCGCGCGTGGTGTCGTGCAGCTCGGCAGCGAGTTCGACGCCGGTGGCGCCGGCGCCGACGATGCCGACGGTGAGCTGGCCGGGCGCGACTGCCTCGTTCTGGGTGTTGGCACGCAGGCAGGCGTTGATGTGACGGCGGTGGAACTCGCGCGCCTGCTCTGGGGTATCGAGCATGATGCAGTGCTCTTTCACGCCCGGCACGCCGAAGTCGTTGCCGACCGAGCCGATCGCGATGATGAGCGTGTCGTAGCGGAAGGCGCGGCGCGGAATGATCTCGACGCCTTTGTCGTCGACGGTCGGCGCGACGCTGACTTCCTGGCGTTGCCGGTCGAGCCCGTCCATGCGGCCGAGGCGGAAGGTGAAGCCGTGCCAGTGGCCCTGCGCCAGGTATTCGAGGCGCTCGGCGTAGGAATCGAGGCTGCCGGCAGCGACCTCATACAGCAGCGGCTTCCACAGGTGCGAGGGCGAGGCGTCGATCAGCGTGATGTTCGCGCGCTTCTTCCGGCCCAGCCGGTCGCCGAGCCGGGTCGCGAGTTCCAGCCCGCCCGCCCCGCCGCCGACGATGACGATGTCGTGCACGCGTTTATCCCTTGCCACTGCGTTCCCCCTGTTCTCGTATTGCCTCGATGATAGCGCGAATATTAGCGAACACTTCTATATAAGACTTGAGCCCCGATTCGGGCGAACTCGCTAGAATCCCGGCATCACGCCCCGAGGAGCCACCATGACCGAACCGCTGCTGATCGCCAGGAACCCCGCTGCCGACCTGCACCTGCTGCCGCAGATGGCCAACCGCCACGGTCTCATCACCGGCGCCACCGGCACCGGCAAGACCGTCACGCTGCAGACGCTGGCCGAGCACTTTTCCAGCATAGGCGTCCCCTGCTTCATGTCGGATGTGAAGGGCGACCTGTCGGGCATCTCGCAGCCCGGCGGCGGCAACGCCAAGGTGGCCGAGCGGGTCGAAGCGCTCAAGCTCGAAGGCTTCGCGCATCAGGGCTATCCGGTCACCCTGTGGGATCCGTTCGGCGAGGCCGGCCACCCGGTGCGCGCCACCGTGTCCGACATGGGACCGCTGCTGCTGGGCCGCATGCTCGACCTCAACGAAACCCAGTCCGGCGTGCTCAACCTGGTGTTCAAGGTGGCCGACGACAACGGTCTCCTGCTGCTCGACCTCAAGGACCTGCGCACCATGCTCGCCTACGTCGGCGACAACGCGAAGCAGTTCACCACCGAGTACGGCAACGTCTCGTCCGCCTCGATCGGCGCGATCCAGCGCGGCCTGCTGGCGCTGGAATCGCAGGGCGGCGAGCGGATCTTCGGCGAGCCCATGCTCAACATCGCGGATCTCATCCAGACCGACCGCGGCCGCGGCGTCGTCAACATCCTCGCGGCCGACCGCCTGATGCAGTCGCCCAAACTGTACGCGACGCTGCTGCTGTGGCTGCTCGCCGAACTGTTCGAGAACCTGCCGGAAGCCGGCGACCTCGACAAGCCCAAGCTGGTGTTCTTCTTCGACGAGGCGCACCTGCTGTTCAACGACGCGCCCGACGCACTGGTGGAAAAGATCGAGCAGGTGGTGCGGCTGATCCGCTCCAAGGGCGTCGGCGTGTACTTCGTCACGCAGAATCCGGCCGACGTGCCGGACAAGGTGCTGTCGCAGCTCGGCAACCGCGTGCAGCACGCGCTGCGTGCGTTCTCGCCGCGCGACCAGAAAGCCGTCAAGGCGGCCGCCGAAACCATGCGCGACAACCCTGATCTCGACGAAGCCACGGCGATCACCGAGCTCGGCGTCGGCGAGGCGCTGGTGTCCCTGCTCGACGCCAAGGGCCGCCCGGGCGTGGTCGAGCGCGCCTTCATCGTGCCGCCGCAGGGACAGATCGGGCCGATCACCGACGCGCAGCGCCGCCAGCTGATCCAGACCTCGCTGGTCGCCGGCGTCTACGACAAGGTCGTCGATCGCGAGTCCGCCCATGAAATCCTCAAGGCGCGCGCCGAGCAGGCAGCGCAGGCGGCGGCAGTCCAGGAAGAGGCCAAGCTGCAGGCGAAGGTGGCCGCGCAACAGCCGGCCGCGGGCGGCGGGGTGCTGGGGGACATTCTGGGCGGCCGCGGCGGCCGCCGCGAAGGCGCGGTCGAAGCGCTGGCCAAGTCCGCCGCGCGCTCGATCGGCAGCCAGGTCGGCCGCGCCATCATCCGCGGCGTGCTGGGAAGTATTTTCGGCGGCAAGCGCTGAACGCTACGCGTTCAACGCAGATTCAGGATTCAGGTTGCAAGACCCGGGGGAAAACCTCGTCTCTTGCATCTTGTATCTGATCAGGCAAAAAGCCTGGCGAGTTCGGCGCCCGGATCGGCAGCGCGCATGAAGGCCTCGCCGACCAGGAAGGCGTTGACCTGATGGCTGCGCATCCGCGCGACGTCGGCCGGCGCGAGGATGCCGGACTCGGTGATGACGATACGGTCGCTTCCGATCTTCGGCAGCAGCGACAGCGTGGTGTCGAGGCTGACGTCGAAGGTGCGCAGGTTGCGGTTGTTGATGCCCTGCAGCGGCGTCCGCAGCGTGAGCGCAGCGTCGAGCTCGGCGGCGTCGTGCGACTCCACCAGCACTGCCATCCCCAGTTCATGCGCCAGCGCTTCCAGATCCTGCATCGCCTGGAGTTCGAGCGCGGCGACGATCAGCAGGATGCAATCGGCGCCCATCGCGCGCGCCTCGTAGACCTGGAAGGGGTCGACGATGAAATCCTTGCGCAGCACCGGCAGCGCACACGCTGCGCGCGCCTGCTGCAGGTACTCGGCACAGCCCTGGAAATATTGCACGTCGGTCAGCACCGACAAGCAGGCGGCGCCGCCCTGCTCGTAGCTCGCCGCAATCTCGGCCGGCCTGAAGTCGGGGCGGATCACGCCCTTCGACGGGCTCGCCTTCTTGATCTCGGCGATCACCGCCGGCTGCCCGGCTGCGAGCTTCGCGCGCAGGGCGCCGACGAAGTCGCGCGGCGCGGGGGCCGCTTCGGCGCGCGCCCGCATCCCGGCGAGCGGCACGCGGGCCAGGCCGGCGGCGATTTCCTCGTGCTTGGTGACGAGGATCTTGTCGAGAATGTCGCTCATGACTGGCCGGCTGCCTGCGATTGACTGAAACGGCGATAGTGTTCGAGCACATCGCGCGCTGCCATGCTGGCGATCGCGTGCTGCGCCTGGGCGATGCCGTCCACCAGGCTGGCGGCACGGCCGGCGACGTAGATCGCCGCACCGGCGTTGAGGGCGACGATCGCTGACGCGCCGGCATGGCGCCCTTCCAGCGCGGCGAGCAGCATCTCGACCGCTTCGTCCTTGCTCTTCACCACCATCTCGCTCGCCGCGACCCGCGGCAGGCCGAACACGCCGGGTTCGAGCTCGTACTCCGAGACGTGGCCGTCCTTCAGTTCGGCGACGAAGGTCGGCGACGCGAGACTGATTTCGTCGAGCCCCTCCTCGGCGTGCACCACCAGCACGTGGCGGCTGCCGAGCGCCTGCAGCACGCAGGCGAGCTTGCCGGTCAGTTCACGATTGAACACGCCCATCACCTGGTTCGGCGCGCCGGCAGGGTTGGTCAGCGGCCCCAGCAGGTTGAACAGGGTACGCACGCCGAGTTCGCGCCGCACCGGCGCGGCGTGCTTCATTGCGCTGTGATGGTTGGGCGCGAACATGAAGCCGACGCCGAGCGTCCTGACCGCTTCGGCGACCTTGTCCGGCGTCAGGTTGACGTTGACGCCGAGCGCCTCGAGCACGTCGGCACTGCCCGAGGTCGACGACACCGACCGACCGCCGTGCTTGGCGACGCGTGCGCCGCAGGCCGCGGCGACGAAGGCGGCGGCGGTGGAGATGTTGAAGGTGTGCGCACCGTCGCCACCGGTGCCGCAGGTGTCGACCAGATGATCGACGCCGGCAAGCGGCACCTTGGTCGACAGCTCGCGCATGACGTCGGCCGCCGCGGCGATCTCGCTGACGGTCTCGCCCTTCATGCGCAGCGCGACGAGAAAGCCGGCGATCTGCGCCGGCGTCCACTCGCCGCCCATCAGCGCGCGCATCGCGCCGAGCATGGTGTCGCGCGGCAGGTCGGTGCGCTCGATCAGCAGGGTCAGCAGGTCCTTGGGCTGCATCACGCCTTTTCCTTGAGGAAGTTGGCGAGCATGGCGTGGCCGTGCTCGGTGAGGATGGACTCGGGATGGAACTGTACGCCCTCGACCATCAGCGTCTTGTGGCGCACCCCCATGATCTCGCCGTCGTCTGTCCACGCGGTGATTTCCAGGCAGTCGGGCAGCGACGCGCGCTCGATCACCAGCGAGTGGTAGCGGGTGGCACGGAAGGGGTTCGGCAGACCCTTGAACACGCCGGTATCGAGGTGATGGATCATCGAGGTCTTGCCGTGCATCAGCTCTTTCGCGCGCACGATTTTGCCGCCGAAGGCCTGGCCGATGCTCTGGTGGCCGAGGCAGACGCCGAGGATGGGAATCCTGCCGGCGAATTCCCGGATCAGCGGCACCGACACGCCGGCCTCGTTGGGCGTGCAGGGGCCGGGCGACACCACGATGTGGTCGGGCTTGAGCGCGGCGATGCCGGCGAGGTCGATCTCGTCGTTGCGGATCACCTTGACATCTTCACCCAGCTCGCCGAAATACTGCACGAGGTTGTAGGTGAAGCTGTCGTAGTTGTCGATCATCAGCAGCATGATTACTCCACCTCCCCGCCGAAGCGCGCCTGCGCCAGTTCGGCCGCACGCACGACGGCACGCGCCTTGTTGAGCGTCTCCATCCATTCGTTGTCGGGCACCGAATCGGCGACGATGCCGGCGCCGGCCTGCGCGTACAGCATGCCGTCCTTGACCACCGCGGTGCGGATGGCGATCGCCAGGTCCATGTCGCCGTTGAAGCCGAGGTAGCCGACCGCGCCGGCGTAGATGCCGCGCTTGGTGGGCTCGAGTTCGTCGATGATCTCCATCGCGCGCACCTTGGGCGCACCCGACACGGTGCCGGCGGGGAAGCTCGCGCGCAGCACGTCGAGCGCGGAAAGACCCGGCTTCAGTTTGCCCTCGACGTTGGAGACGATGTGCATGACGTGCGAATAGCGCTCGATCTGCATGTTCTCGGTGACGCGGACCGAACCGGTGACCGCGACGCGCCCGGTGTCGTTGCGGCCGAGGTCGAGCAGCTGCAGGTGCTCGGCGCATTCCTTGGGATCGGCGAGCAGCTCCTCGGCAAGGCGCTGGTCGTCCTCGCGCGTGAGGCCGCGCGGGCGGGTGCCGGCGATCGGCCGCAGGGTGACGGTATCGCCTTCGAGCCGCACCAGGATCTCCGGCGACGAACCGACGATGTGGAAGCCGCCGAGGTCGTAGAAGAACATGTAGGGCGAGGGATTCAGGCTGCGCAGCGCGCGGTAGAGCGACAGCGGCGACGCGGCGAACGGCCGCGCCATGCGCTGCGAGAGCACCACCTGCATGATGTCGCCGGCACCGATGTAGTCCTTGGCCTTCTGCACTGCCGCCTTGAACTCGGCCTCGCCGAATTCGGAGACGGGCTCCGCGGTGCCGGCCGCCGGTTCGGCCGGCAGATGAACCGGCTCGCGCAGCTTGTCGGCCAGCTCGGCGAGGCGCAGGTGGCCCTGCGCGTAGGCGTCCGCCTGCATCGGGTCGGCATGGGTGATGAGATAGAGCTTGCCGGCGAGGTTGTCGAACACCGCCAGCTCCTCGGTCAGCATCAGCAGGATGTCAGGCGTGTGCAGCACGTCGTCCTTGCGTTTGTCGGCGAGGCGCTTCTCGATGTAGCGGATGGTGTCGTAGCCGAAGTAGCCGGCCAGCCCGCCGGTGAAGCGCGGCAGCCCGGCCACCGGTGCCGCCTTGAAGCGTGCCTGGAAGTCGGCGACGAAGGCGAGCGGGTCGGGCAGCGTGTGTTCCTCGACCACCTGGCCGTCGGTTTCGACCGTCAGCAGATGGGCGCGCACGCGCAGCACCGTGCGCGCCGGCAGGCCGATGAAGGAATAGCGCCCGAAACGCTCGCCGCCGACCACCGATTCGAGCAGGTAGGCGTAGGGCGCGTTGGCGAGCTTGAGGTAGACGGAAAGCGGCGTTTCCAGGTCGCCGGGCAGCTCGCGCACCAGCGGGATGCGGTTGTAGCCCTGGCGGGCGAGGTCGAAGAATTCTTGTTCAGTCATGGCAGTAGGGGCTGGGGGTTAGGATCTAGGGGCCAGGGAATGAGCGACGCGCTTGCGTCACCATCGCGCGCCGATGGCGCGCGCCCTAGATCCTAGATCCAAGCCCCTAGCCCCTAAGCTCACGCCTTCACCACCATCTTCGCCGCTTCGACCAGGCTCGGCACCACCGCATCGAGATCGAGCTCGGCGACCGGGCGGCCACGGTTGTAGCCGTAGGGCACGCAGAACACCGGGCTGCCGGCGGCACGCGCGGCCTGGGTGTCGTTGAGCGAATCGCCGATCAGCAGCAGCTCGGCCGGCTGCACCTTGAACACCTCGCAGGCGTGCAGCAGCGGCAGCGGGTCGGGCTTGCGCTTGGGCAGCGTGTCGCCGGACAGGATCAGCTCGAAATAATCGAACAGGCCGGTGTCCTTCAGCAGCGGATGGGTGAACTGGGCGGCCTTGTTGGTGATGCACGCGATGTGCACGCCCATCGCCTTGAACGCGTCGAGGCCGTCGACCACGCCGGGGAAGGGACGCGAATGCAGCGACACATGCTCACCGTAGTGCTTCTGGTAGGAGGCGATGGCCTTTTCGAACAGCGCCGCATCGGGCTCGGCGTCCATCTCGCCGGTGAGCACGCGCTTGACCAGGCGCGAGACGCCGTTGCCGATGTAGGTGGAGATCGTTTCCAGCGACGGGCAGGGACGGCCGAGGTCGGCCATCATCAGCTCTGCAGCGTGCGCGAGGTCCGGGGCGGTATTGAGCAGGGTGCCGTCGAGATCGATGACGACGGCCTTGATGGGGAGAGGGAAATTCATTCTTCTAGGGGCTAGGGGCTAGGAGTTAGGGGCCAGGGACTAGGGGATGTGCGGCCTTTGGCCGCGCCAATAAATTTAGAGGTACGAAGCACAAGACCCCCTAGCCCCTAAATCCTATCCCCTAGCTCCTAAAAATCAGACCTTCGCCAGCTCCGCGCGCATCGCGGCGATGATGGAGTTGTAACGCTGCGGATCGCTGTCCTTGGCGGCACCGAACACGGCCGAGCCGGCGACGAAGGTGTCGACGCCGGCGCGCGCCACTTCGGCGATGTTGGCGGGACCGACGCCGCCGTCGATCTCGATGTTCACGTTGAGGCCGCGGTCATCGATCATCTTGCGTACCTTGCGGGCCTTGTCGAGCACGTAGGGGATGAATTTCTGGCCGCCGAAGCCGGGGTTCACGCTCATCAGCAGCACCATGTCGATCTTGTCCAGGGTGTATTCGAGCACGTCGAGCGGGGTGGCGGGGTTGAACACCAGGCCGGGCTTGCAGCCGGAATCGCGGATCAGGCCGATGGTGCGGTCGATGTGCTCGGACGCTTCCGGATGGAAGGTGATGTAGGTGGCGCCGGCCTTGGCGAAATCGGGAATGATGCGGTCGACCGGCTTGACCATCAGGTGCACGTCGATCGGCGCGGTGACGCCGTGCTTGCGCAGGGCTTCGCACACCAGCGGGCCGATGGTCAGATTGGGCACGTAATGGTTGTCCATCACGTCGAAGTGGACGATGTCCGCGCCGGAGGCGAGCACGTTGTCGACTTCCTCGCCCAGCTTGGCAAAGTTGGCGGACAGGATGGACGGGGCGATGCGATACGTCATGGGAAGCTCCGGGAATTTTGGAAAAACCCGGCCATTTTAACAGCCCGCCATGGCATTGCGTTACACTCCGCGCATTCCATCCCGCCGAGCAGAATCGTGGCCGAAGGCAAGAAATACCAGATCACCATCAACGTCGACACGACCTATCTGGCCGACCAGAGCGATCCGTCGTCCGACCGCTACGTGTTCTCCTACACCATCAGCATCGCCAACACCGGCACCGTGGCCGCCCAGCTGATCTCGCGCCACTGGATCATCACCGACGCCGACAACGTCGTGCAGGAAGTGAAGGGCCTCGGCGTGGTCGGCGAGCAGCCGCTCCTGCGCCCGGGCGAAAGCTTTGAATACACCAGCGGCACCGCGATGGCGACGCCGGTCGGCACCATGCGCGGCACCTACCAGATGGTGGCGGAGGACGGCAACAAGTTCGATGCCGAGATTCCCCAGTTCACGCTGGCGATGCCGCGGGTGCTGCATTAGTGAGCGGTAAGCGGTGAGCGGCAAGCGGTTTCCGCTCACCGCCTCACCGCCTCACCACTCACCACTCACCGCTTACTGCTCACCGCTCACTTCTTCATCGTCCACCAGACGATGAACACGAACAGCCCCAGCGCGATCCCGGCTTCCAGCAGCAGCCAGCCCAGTCCCTGGCTCTCCATGCAGTCCCCCTCCCCGTTGTTATACTCGGCAGCTGTTCCTGCCTCGAGCCATCTTCACCCGTGATGCTGTTACGTGCAAGCCCGTGGCTGTTCGCGTTGCTGCTGTCGGCCTGTGCGGTGCGTCCGCCGGTCCCGGCACCCGTGCCGCAGCCCGTCCCGCCCCCTGTCCTCATCCCCACCCCGGCACAGCCCTATCCCACGCTCAAGCCGGCGGACTGGACGAGCGTGGCCTTCTGGCAGGACGACGCCGCGAGCGAAGCCTGGCCGGCCTTCCTGCAAAGCTGCACCACCCTGGTCAAGCGCAGCGCATGGCAGGCGGTGTGCGCCGATGCGGCCGCGATGAACACCCCGGACGACGCCACGGTGCGCGCCTTCTTCGAGCAGCGCTTCCAGCCCTGGCAGGCCACCCAGGAGGACGGCAGCACCGACGGCCTCGTCACCGGCTACTACGAACCGCTGCTGAAGGGCGACCGCGTGCGCACCGAGCGCGCGCGCCATCCACTCTACGCCGTGCCGGACGACCTCGTCACGGTCGATCTGGCGAGCGTCTATCCCGAACTCAAGAACCTGCGCCTGCGCGGGCGGCTGGCCGGCAACAGGCTCGTGCCATACGCCACCCGCAAGGAAATCGAAGCCGGCGGCAACGGCTTGCGCGCGATCGCCTGGGCCGAGGACCCGGTCGACCTCTTCTTCCTGCAGATCCAGGGCTCGGGCCGCATCGAACTGCCCGACGGCTCGCACCTGCGCGTCGGCTACGCCGATCAGAACGGCCACCCTTACCAGTCGATCGGCAGGCTGCTGGTCGAGCGCGGCGAACTGAAGCTCGAACAGGCGTCGATGCAGGGCATCAAGGACTGGGGCGCGCGAAATCCCGACAAGCTGCCCGAACTGCTCGCCGCCAATCCGAGCTACGTCTTCTTCCGCGAACTGCCCAACGGCCTGACCGGCCCGCTCGGTGCACTCGGCGTGCCGCTCACCGGCGGCCGCTCGATCGCGATCGACCCGCGCTTCATCCCGCTCGGCGCACCGGTCTTCCTCGCCACCACCCAGCCCAATTCGCCCGAGCCGCTGAACCGGCTAGTGATGGCGCAGGACACCGGCGGCGCCATCCGCGGCGGCGTGCGCGCCGACTTCTTCTGGGGCTTCGGCGACGCCGCCGGCGAGCTCGCCGGCCGCATGAAGCAGCGTGGCCGCATGTGGGTGTTGTTGCCGAAGGACTACCCGCTCAACACCGTCCGTCGCTGACGGCGTTTCCCTCCTGCTGCGAGACGCTTGACCTTCCCGTCATGGGAGGGCCAACGCTCTGCCTTACGGTCAATTCGACCGGGCAACCAGGAGACTCTTCATGATCCATTTCCAGATCCAGGGCATGCGCTGCAGTGGCTGCGCCGACAAGATCACCCAGGCCATCCTCGAGCGCGACACATCGGCCGTCGTGACGGCCGACCTCGAATCCCGCAGCGTCAGCATCTCAAGCAAGCTGTCCGCGGCATCGCTGCGGCACCTCATCGCGACACTCGGCTATCGCGCGGACGAGCCGCGCTGACCCCCACCCCCTCGCCCCGCGAGGGGGCTTGAACAAACCCCTTGACCCTCCCATGATGGGAAGGTTTACGGTGCAGTCTCCGTACTGAATACAAGGAGTCCGACATGAGCACCCTGTCCATAGGCATCCAGGGCATGACCTGCGCGAGTTGCTCGGCGCGCGTGGAAAAGGTCCTCAAACAGCTGCCCGGCGTCACCGACGCCACGGTCAACCTTGCCACCGAAACCGCGACGGTATCGGGCGAAGCCGACCTCGCGGCCGTGAAGCAGGCGATCGAGAAGGCCGGCTTCAGCGTGCCGACCGAATCCTGCACCCTCGACATCAGCGGCATGACCTGCGCCAGCTGTTCCGCGCGGGTGGAAAAGGCCCTCGCCAGGGTGCCGGGCGTGCTCGACGCCAGCGTCAACCTCGCCACCGAGCGGGCGACCGTGAAGCTGGCGCAGGGCACCTCGCCCGCCGCGCTGATCGCCGCGGTGGAGCGCGCCGGCTACGGCGCACAACTGCCCGCACCATCCGGCGAAGCCCCGGCCGCGCCGGCCCGCGCGCTGCCCGACTGGTGGCCGGTGGCGCTGGCGATGGGATTGTCGCTGCCGCTGGTCGTCCCCATGCTTGCCAGTCTCGCCGGCGTGCACTGGATGTTGCCGGGCTGGCTGCAGCTCGCGCTGGCGACTCCGGTGCAGTTCTGGCTCGGCGCGCGCTTCTACCGCGCCGGCTGGAAGGCGCTCGCCGCCGGCAGCGGCAACATGGACCTGCTGGTGGCGGTGGGCACCAGCGCGGCGTACGGCCTCTCCGTGTATCTGCTGCTGACGCACGCCGACGCCATGCATCTGTACTTCGAGGCCTCGGCGGTGGTGATCAGCCTGGTTCTGCTCGGCAAGTGGCTGGAGGCGCGCGCCAAGCGCCAGACCACCGAAGCCATTCGTGCGCTGCAGGCGCTGCGCCCGGCGACCGCGCGCGTGCGCCACGACGGCGTCGACCGCGACCTGCCGATCGACGCCATCCGCGTCGGCGACCTGGTGGTGATCCGTCCCGGCGAACGCGTGCCGGTCGATGCGCAAGTGATCGAAGGCAGCAGCCAGGTCGATGAATCCCTGCTCACCGGCGAATCGCTGCCGGCCGACAAGCAGCCGGGCGACACACTCACCGGCGGTGCGATCAACGCGCACGGCGTGCTGATCGCGCGCACCACGGCAGTGGGTGCCGAGACGACGCTGGCGCGCATCATCCGTCTGGTGGAAAACGCGCAGGCGGCGAAGGCGCCGATCCAGCGCCTGGTCGACAAGGTCAGCGCGGTGTTCGTGCCGGTGGTGATGGCGATCGCGCTCGTCACCTTCGTCGGCTGGTGGGCGGCGAGCGGCGACGCCGAAACAGCCATCCTCAACGCGGTCGCGGTGCTGGTGATCGCCTGCCCCTGCGCGCTGGGCCTTGCCACGCCCACCGCGATCATGGCCGGCACCGGCGTCGCCGCGCGCCACGGCATCCTGATCAAGGACGCCGAAGCGCTGGAGCTCGCGCACCGGATCGATATCGTGGTGTTCGACAAGACCGGCACGCTCACCGACGGCACCCCGCACGTGGCGGCCTGTGTGGCCCTGAAGGACTCCGATCCCCCAGGGGCCCCTGTGCCCGCCAGGGTGGAAGCCCCTGTGGAATCGCATGCTGCCGACGGCAGTGGCCGAAACGAAGTATTGGCCATCGCGGCCGGGCTGCAGGCGGGCAGCGAGCACCCGCTCGCGCGTGCGGTGCTGGCCGAGGCCGCCGCTGCCTCCGTCACCGCGCGCCCTGCCCGGTCACAACAGGCGCTGCCGGGGCGCGGCATCGCCGGCGAAGTGGACGGCGACACGCTGTGGCTGGGCAATCGCCGGCTGATGGACGAAAACGGTGTCGACACCGCGGCCTTCGATGTCGCGGCGGCCGAGCTGGAGGCCGCCGGCCGCACGGTGTCATGGCTTGCGCGCGCCAGCGACCGTCGCGCGCTGGGCCTGCTGGCCTTCGGCGATGCCGTCAAGACCGGCGCGGCCGCAGGCGTGGCCCGCCTCAAGGCGCAGGGCATCGCCACCGTGATGCTCACCGGCGACAACCGCGGTGCCGCGCACACGGCAGCGACAGCGCTCGGCATCGATCGCGTGCTGTCCGAAGTACTGCCGGCCGACAAGGCCGCGCACGTCTCCGCGCTCAAGGCCGAGGGCACCACCGTGGCGATGGTCGGTGACGGCATCAACGACGCGCCCGCGCTCGCCGCCGCCGACGTCGGCATCGCCATGTCCTCGGGCAGCGATGTCGCCATGCACACCGCCGGCATCACGCTGATGCGCGGCGACCCCGCGCTGGTCGCCGACGCCATCGACATCTCGAAACGTACCTACGCCAAGATCCGCCAGAACCTGTTCTGGGCCTTCGTCTACAACGTGATCGGGATTCCGCTCGCGGCGCTCGGCTTTCTGAGCCCGGTGATCGCGGGGGCCGCGATGGCGTTCTCCAGCGTCAGCGTGGTGACCAACGCGCTGACGCTGAAACGCTGGCGTCCGCAGGGAGGTGCGCGATGAACATCGGCGAAACGGCAACAGCCAGCGGCGTATCGGCCAAGATGATCCGCCACTACGAAAGCATCGGCCTCATCCAGACCAGCAGCCGCACGCTGGCCGGCTACCGCCAGTACCACGAACGCGACGTGCACCTGCTGCGTTTCATCCGCCGCGCGCGCGACCTCGGCTTTGCGCTCGAGCAGATCCGGCAGCTGCTGTCGCTATGGAGCGATCCCGGGCGCGCCAGCGCCGACGTCAAGCGGCTCGCCGAGGCGCACATCGCCGATCTCGACGCCCGCATCGACGCGCTCAGCGAGATGCGGGCCACGCTCGTCACGCTCGCACGTGCCTGCCACGGCGACCACCGTCCCGACTGTCCGATCCTGCAGGGACTGGCCGAACCCGCTCGCGCCCCCTGAGCCTGCCGCCCGGGGCGGACTCAACGCCGCCCCTCCCAGTCGTACTCCACCTCGATCAGCACCTGCGCGCGCACCGGACGACCGTCCTTCTGCGCCGGCGCAAAGCGCGCGTCGCGAAACGCCTGCACCGCCGACACCTCGAACCAGCGGGCCGGCGTCGCGCTTACCACCTCGATATCGCTGACACGGCCGTCAGCCTCCAGCCTCAACTGCAGCCTCACCTTGCCGGACACGTGCTGGCGGTCGGCGTCGGCCGGATACTCCGGCACGATTTCGCGCAGCGCGCGCGGCTGCACGTCCAGATCGCGGGCGGTGTAATAGGTGAGATCGACCGCGCTGGTGATCGCCGCCGCTGGCGTCGCTGCGGGCGGCGCAGCCGCGGCAGGCTGGGCGGCGGCTGCCACCGGCTGGGCCGGCGGCGCGGACGGCGTGGCGGCAGGCTCGGCCACCGGCAGCGGCTCGGCCGTCACGCTCGGCGCCAGCGCCGCCGCCTGCTGCGGCTCGGCCGTGGGGACGGGTTCGGGAAGCGTTTCCGGAACCGGCGCCTCATGCTGCGACACCAGCCGGACCTCGATCGCCGGCGCGCCCACGCCGACCGCAGCCGGAGGCGCCACCTGCAGCAGCGCGATCACTGCCGCATGCAGGCCCAGCGAAATCCACACCGCGGCAAGCGGCCGCCGCAGCCGCGGCGGAATCACCGGTTCATCGTGGGGCGCGCTCAAGGGACGGCATGCCTCGACGGATCGGCCTGCCCGAATGAAGCTGCGCCGCCGTCAGGGTACTTTTTGACTGCAGGGGAAAATCCGGCCGCCGGCCTAGAATAGGCGCCAGAGGAACGACAGGAGAAGAGCATGAAGAGACTCGCCATGGCGGGCGCCATCTTAGCATCGGCCCTGGCCGCGCCGGCCACGGCCGTCGAGCTGGCCAAAATCACCCTGAAGTCGGCCGACGGCACCGAAGTGCCGGCCGAGGTCGCCACGCCCGCCGGCAAGGGGCCCTTCCCGCCGCTGCTCTTCATCCACGCCAAGCGCGGCTACGAAGGCGACGAACGCGCCCACGTGCGCGAGCTCGCCGAGCAGGGTTTTCTCGTCGTCGCCCCCGACTGGCAGAGCGGCCGCTTCATCGAGCGCTGGCCGTCGGAACACAATCCCGATACCGAGATGGACGTCGAGGCCGGACTCGACTACCTGAAATCGCTGCCCAACGCCTGCAGGCAGCCGGTCGGCATCGTCGGCCTGTCGCGCGGCCCCTACTATGCGATCCGTCTTGCAGCGAAGCGCGGCGCCGACATCGCCGCCATCGTCAGCTACTACGGCCACATGCAGAACCCCAACGCGCCCGAGCCCGACCAGCTGTTCCGCACCGCGCCCGAGATCACCCAGCTCACCACCCCCATCCTCTACCTGATCGGCGAACAGGACTACGAGCTGCGCCGCATGAACGGCGGCCGCGCCTTCTACGCCTTGTGGGAGCGCGGCGTCCCCGTCGAATACCAGGTGTATCCGATGGCGCGCCGCGCCTTCGACTTCCGCCCCGACCAGACGCCGGAGGAGAAGATCGCCACGCGGCATGCACGCGAACGGGCCAAGGCCTGGCTGATGAAGTGGATGAAGCTGACGCCGCAGATGAAGTGCCAATGAACAGACGCGATTGCCGGGAGCGGCAGCCATGACCGATGCCCGCCCCGAAGTGCCCGGCACCACTGCGTCCGTTATCGCCGCGGACGAAGCGGCCAGGAAGCAGCGGCGGATAAGGCTCATCAAGATTGCCTTCGGCGTGCTGTATTTCGTTCTGGTTGCCAGCGCTGCCTACGTCACCGTGAAGTATCCGTGAATGCCCGGGAGCGGTTCGACCGACAGTCATTGCCGCGACTGACCGTTGGCCGGACTCCCCCCGGCCAACACCCCCACTACAACGAACAGGCCCTTCGACAAGCTCAGGGCGAACGGTGCGCAGGGCAGTGCGCTGCATAAGCCGCTCAGTGCGCGCAACTGGATTGCCCTAAAGGGCTCCGATCCACTGCGCGCCAAAGCGCGTGTGGAATCGCATGCTCCGCCACCGCACGACTCGCAATGACCCGCATTGCCCTTTTTTGCACCCATTTCCCCGCTCCATGCACCACAACCGCTCACACAAACCACCCGTCGCCGCCTGCGACAAACACATAAGCATTTGATAATTAAACAACATCAAACCTGGCACGCCCCCTGCTATATCCCGACTGAGTATCCAAACCGCAAGGCCAGGTTGCTCAGGCAGTCTCCTCCGATTTTGCGGCCTCTTCGGGGGCCGCCTTTTTTTGAGATGCCTACGCCCAGTAAAAACCGAATAGAACATGCGTGTATTGATCGTTGAAAACCAGCCCGAGCGGCTGGCGATGCTGGTGCCCGCGCTGGAAGCGGCGGGCTGCGTGGTCGCGGCCACGCTGAACTCGGCGCGCAGCCTGGACGCGCAGATCCAGGCCTTGCGCCCTGACGTGGTGATCATCGCGCAGGACTCGCCCGACCGCGACACGCTGGAACACATCTGCGTGGCGAACCAGGACTGCCCGCGGCCGATCGTGATGTTCACCGGCGACGGCAGTTCGGAATCGATCCGTGCGGCGACGCAGGCGGGGGTGACCTCCTACGTGGTCGACGGGCTCGACCCGGCGCGCATCCGCCCGATCCTCGACGTCGCGGTATCGCGCTTCGAGGCCTTCCAGGCGCTGCACGACCAATTGGAGCAGACGCGCCTCGAACTGTCCGAGCGCAAGCTGATCGACCAGGCCAAGGCTTTGCTCATCAAGCAGACCGGCGCGTCGGAGCCCGAGGTGTATCGCGAGATGCGGCGTGCGGCGATGGACCGTGGCCTGAAGCTGGCGGACATCGCACGGCAGATCCTGCAACGAACATAGTTCGTTTGGTGCATGGCGCGGCAAACCTGCACCGCATGAGTGCGCATCCGCCGCCACCGCCCCGGCGACCATCCCGGCGGATGGCCGCCAAACCCAGGCAGCACAAGGGTTTCCCCTTGCTGGCACAGCGGTTGCTAAACCCTGACTGAACAGTCGCAACGATGTGGCTTTCAGCGTGACCGTCAACCCTTTCATTTCTGGACAAAGGCGTCCGCCCTGAAGGCGACGCCTTTTTATTTTGGAGAACACACCGTGAGCGACCCCCATGACAAGCCCCTCGTGCAGGATCAGAGCAAGCGTGATTTCATGAAAAAGACCACCGGAATATCCGTCGCCGCCGCCCTCATGGCCATGGTGCCGCCCGGCGTGCGCAGCGGCGCCTGGGCCGCCGGCTCCGACGCGCCCGAGAAGCCCAACCTCAACATCGGCTTCATTCCGCTGACCGATTGCGCCTCGGTGGTGATGGCCTCGGTGAAGGGCTTCGACAAGAAATACGGCCTCACCATCACGCCCAGCAAGGAAGCCTCGTGGGCCGCGGTGCGCGACAAGCTGGTGAACGGCGAGCTCGACGCCGCGCACGTGCTCTACGGCCTGATCTACGGCGTGCAGCTCGGCATCGGCGGACCGAAGAAGGACATGGCGGTGCTCGCCACGCTCAACAACAACGGCCAGGCGATCACGCTGTCGAACCAGCTGAAGGACAAGGGCGTGACCGACGGCGCCTCGCTCGCCAAGCTGGTGAAGGCCGAGCCGCGCGAATACACCTTCGCCCAGACCTTCCCCACCGGCACCCACGCGATGTGGCTGTACTACTGGCTGGCGGCGCACGGCATCGACCCGTTCCGCGACGTCAAGAACATCGTCGTGCCGCCGCCGCAGATGGTCGCCAACATGCGCGTCGGCAACATGGACGGCTTCTGCGTCGGCGAGCCGTGGAACGCGCGCGCGATCCGCGACAACATCGGCTTCACCGCCGTCACCACGCAGGAGATCTGGAAGGATCACCCGGAGAAGGTGCTCGGCACCACCGCCGATTTCGTCGCGCAATATCCCAACACCGCCCGTGCCATGGTGGCGGCGGTCCTCGATGCGTCGAAGTACATCGACGACATGAAGAACCGCTCCGAGGTCGCCAAGGTCATCTCGGCCAAGTCCTACGTCAACACCGACTTCGACTCGATCGAGGACCGCATGCTCGGCCAGTACAACAACGGCATCGGCAAGAAGTGGGCCGACCCCAACTACATGAAGTTCTACAACGGCGGCCAGGTCGGCTTCCCCTACCTGTCCGACGGCATGTGGTTCCTCACCCAGCACAAGCGCTGGGGCCTGCTGAAGGACCACCCGGACTACCTGGCGGTGGCGAAGAAGGTCAACCGCATCGACGTCTACAAGGACGCCGCCGCGATGACGAAGACGCCGCTGCCGAAGTCCGACATGCGCAGCTCCAAGCTGATCGACGGCGTGGTGTGGGACGGCAAGAACCCCAAGGCCTACGCCGACGGCTTCAAGATCAAGGCCTGAGCCTGAAAGGACGCCCGCCATGACCCCCGAAAGCATCGCACTCGTGAAAAGCAGCTGGCAGCAGGTGCTGCCCATCCAGAAGGCTGCCGCCGAACTGTTCTATGGACGCCTGTTCGAACTGGACCCGGCCTTGCGCCCCCTGTTCAAGGGTGACATGTCGGAACAGGGACGCAAGCTGATGGCCATGATCAACACGGTCGTCATGAGCCTCGACCGGCTCGGCTCCATGCTGGGCGCGATCGAGGATCTCGGCCGCCGCCACGTCGCCTACGGCGTGACGGAAGCGCATTACGACACGGTTGGAAGCGCGCTGCTGTGGACGCTCGGCAAGGGTCTTGGCGAGCAGTTCACCGCGCCGGTCGAAGCCGCATGGACCGAGGCCTACACCACTCTGGCCTCCACCATGAAGCAGGCCGCCTACGCGCCGGCATGAGCCATGCCGGCGCAATCTAGTTCAAGGAGTTCACCATGAGTGCAGTCAACCCAACACGCGAACAGCTGGGCGAGATCCTGTCGGGCCCCGACATCGCCCCGCTGCCCGGCCCCGCGCCCAGGCGGCGCACCCCCTATTTCGAGACCGAGTCGGGCAAGCGTTTCATCGACGCCACGCTCACCCTGTTCCGCAACGCCATCCCGCCGTTGCTCGGGATCGTGCTGTTCGTCGCCCTGTGGGCGCTGGTCTCCAACAGCGGCAAGACGCTGCCCGGACCGTCCGAAACCTGGGACGCGGCCGTCGCGCTGTTCTCCGACCCGTTCTACGACAACGGCCCCAACGACCAGGGCATCGGCTGGAACATCCTCAACTCGCTGGCCCGCGTCGGCATCGGCTTCGGCGCCGCCGCGCTGGTGGGAATTCCGCTCGGTTTCATGATCGGCCGCTTCGATTTCCTCAACCGCATGCTGTCGCCCATCATCAGCATCCTGCGTCCGGTGTCGCCGCTGGCGTGGCTGCCGATCGGCCTGCTGGTGCTGCAGAAGGCCGAGCCGGCATCGATCTGGGTGATCTTCATCTCCAGCATCTGGCCGATGGTGTTGAACACCGCCGCCGGCGTGCAGCGCATCCCGCAGGACTACATGAACGTCGCACGCGTGCTCAACCTGTCGGAATTCAAGGTCTTCACCAAAATCCTGTTCCCGGCGGTGCTGCCCTACGTGCTGACCGGCATCCGTCTGTCGATCGGCGTCGCCTGGCTGGTCATCGTCGCCGCGGAAATGCTCACCGGCGGCGTCGGCATCGGCTTCTGGGTGTGGGACGAATGGAACAACCTCAACGTCGCCCACATCATCATCGCCATCTTCGTCGTCGGCATCGTCGGCCTGCTGCTGGAGCAGGGGTTGATGCTGCTGGCGAAGCGGTTCTCGTATGAATAAGGGACTAGGGGCTAGGAGCTAGGGACTAGGGAATGTGGCGCGGCGCAGCCGCACCGCCCCTAGATCCTAAATCCTAGCCCCTAAATCCTAACCAAGGAGTCAAACATGCAAAGCTACGTCCAGATCGAAAACGCCGGCATGGTGTTCAGCACCAAGAAAGGCAAGTTCACCGCGCTCACCGACATCAACCTCAATGTCGACCAGGGCGAGTTCATCGCGCTGATCGGCCACTCCGGCTGCGGCAAATCCACCCTGCTCAACCTGGTGGCCGGCCTGCTCGATGCCACCGACGGCGTGCTGCTGCTCGCCAACAAGGAGATCAAGGGGCCGGGGCCGGAACGCTCGGTGGTGTTCCAGAACCACTCGCTGCTGCCCTGGCTCACCGCGTTCGAGAACGTCTACCTCGCGGTGGAAAAAGTGTTCGGCGGCATCGAATCGAAGAAACAACTGAAAGCGCGCACCGCCGCCGCGCTCGAACTGGTGGGCCTGACCCACGCCTCCAGCAAGCTGCCGGGTGAAATCTCGGGCGGCATGAAGCAGCGCGTCGGCATCGCCCGCGCGCTGGCGATGGAGCCCAAGGTGCTGCTGATGGACGAGCCCTTCGGCGCGCTCGACGCCCTGACCCGCGCCCACCTGCAGGACGAGTTGCTGAAGATCGTCGCCGCGACCAAGAGCACCGTCATCATGGTCACCCACGACGTCGACGAAGCCGTGCTGCTGTCCGACCGCATCGTGATGATGACCAACGGCCCCGCCGCGACCATCGGCGAAATCCTCAGCGTCGACCTGCCGCGCCCGCGCGACCGCCTGCAACTGGCGCACGACCCCAAGTATCACGCGCTGCGCAGCCAGGTACTGGAGTTTCTCTACAGCCGGCAGATGCGGCCGAAGGAAGCGGCCTGAGGCTCAGGCCCGCGGTGCGGGCGCGGGCCGGGCCCCGTGCGCCGCGACCTCCAGGAACAGCGGAAACGGCCACCGCTGCACCGCGAAGGCCACCCACGCCGGCCAGGCCGGCAAGAGGTGGGGGATGCCTCCCAAAGGAATCGACAGCATTGAATAAATCCAGCCTCCGACTACGCTGATTCAAGGCGGCAGCCACGCGGCGCTCTACGGGGGCAGCGATCGCCGCCACGCAGCGCAAACCTGTCTGAGGTCAAACCCATGTCGAACATGCTTCTGCTCGGTACGCGCAAGGGCACCGTCATTCTTGATCGGTCGAATGCCGGCTGGGCGCCGCGGCCTATCGAACACGCGGGCATTCCCGTGTGCTACGCGGCGCGCGACCCGCGCGACGGCACCCTGTGGGCGTCGCTCGATCACGGCCACTGGGGGCCCAAGCTGTCGCGCTCGCGCGACGGCGGCGCCACCTGGGAAGACGTGCTGTCGCTGAAGTATCCGGCTGGCGCGCGCCACATCGTCCAATACCTGCCGACGCCGGATTTCGACCCGGCGGCGCCCGCGGGCCAGCCCGAATACAAGGACACGACCGTCCTGAAGATCTGGACGCTGGCGTTCGGCAGCGCCGACCAGCCCGGCCGGCTGTACGCCGGCACCATTCCCGGCGGCCTCTTCGTCAGCGACGACGGCGGCGACACCTGGGCACTCAACCGCCCGCTGTGGAACCATGAAAGCCGGGGCGGCGATCTCTTCGCCGGCGAGGCGACCAGCGAGACACGATGGGGCGGCACGCCGGCCAGCATCGACTACGGCGTGTTCGAGCCCGGCATCCATTCCATCGTCGTCGACCCGCACGCCCCCCTGCATCTGCACGTCGCGGTGTCGTCCGCCGGCGTGCTGGAAACCACCGATGGCGGCCAGACCTGGGCGGGGCGCAATCGCGGCCTGCTCAACGACTACATGCCGAATCCGGAAGCGGAATGGGGGCACGACCCGCATTGCGTCGCCGGCTGTCCGGCGCAGCCGGCGCATCTGTGGCAGCAGAACCACTGCGGTGTGTTCTACAGCGACGACGGCGCGGCGAGCTGGAAAAAAGTCAGCCAGCCCGATGCCGGCGTGCATTTCGGTTTCCCCATCGCCGTCGACGCGCACGACGGCCGCACCGCCTGGGTCGTCCCCGCCCGAGCCGACTACGAGCGCATGGCCATCGGCGGCGGCGTGTGCGTCGCGCGCACCGCCGACGGCGGACAATCGTGGCAAACCTTCCGCAGCGGCCTGCCGCAGGAAAACGCCTACGACATCGTGCTGCGGCACGCCCTCGACATCGCCGGCGACCGCCTGTGCTTCGGCAGCACCACCGGCAACGTCTACCTTTCGGAAGACCGCGGCGAAACCTGGCAATGCCTAGGCCACAATTTCCCGCCGGTGTACTCGGTCCGCTTCGGCTGAACGCCATGCCCACGGTGGAAATGACCCCGCATCTGTACCGCTATTTCCCGGCGCTGGAAAACCGCACGATCCAGGTGCCGGCCGGCTCGGTCGCCGACGTCCTGCGCGCGGTCGACGCACTCGCCCCGGGATTCTCCGATTACGTGCTCGACGAACGCGGCGCGCTGCGCCGGCACGTCATCATCTCGCTCAACGACACCGTCGTGATCGACCGCAAAACCCTGTCTGACCGGGTGCCTGAGGATGCGACGCTGTACATATTCCAGGCGCTGAGCGGGGGGTAGGTGCACGGCTGCGACTGCCGCGTGGACGTGTAGCGCTTCGGGGCTGGCGTTTGAATTCGAGTTGAAGCGGAGACTGGGCCGCCGGAATTCGGCCGAAGCTGTCCTTAGAAGGAAGTTGCACGAATGGCCGGAACGCATAGCTGACTTAGGCTGCGCAGTACGCCACCGGCGGCTCTGGCCGAGAAACCGCCAATCCCCACCTCCCCTTCGCCACGGACCCGGCTCGATTATTCTGTGAGCCAAGCTTGCGTGAAGGCATGCTTGAGAATGCGACAATAAAACTTTCACCCCGGCCTCTATGGTCCCCACCCGTCGGGCAAACACGGAGTAGCGAATGAAACCGCTTCTATCGAGAATCGTCGTGATGCTTGGCATCGTTGCGTGCCACCCTGTAGCGGCCCAGTCATATCCTCACGATCCGCAGCTGCTGTCGAAGCTCCAGGGGGGCGCGTTCGATCGCATCGGGCGGGGACCGGAAGTTGCGTTGGGACTCAGTGCGATCATCCGCGGCCTGTCGGACGCGGGTTGTGTAGTCGGTGATGCGAACGCTTCGGCACAAGAGGTCCTTCAATGGACGTCCGCTTTGGGGCAGGAGGCGCAATCAGGGCTCTTCGCGATGAACATGATCCAGGCGCATCCAAGCTACCAGCAGACGGTACTGCTGGCCGGCAAGGGATGCCAGTCCACGCCGGTACAGAAATTGGGCCGCAACCTCGTTGTTCACCTGCGACAGCGCTATACCACGCCGTCGGCGGAAGAAAGGGAAGCGCATCTCCGTACGGCGCTCAAGGGCTCGGCGGTCCGTCCGGTCAGCAGGACGGTCATGTACGAAGATTCCACGCCATTCGAGGTCCAGGTCAGCGTGTTCCGGCAAAAGAGTCCTGCGCAGGTACTGGTCTGTACATACGCTTACTCGAAGGTCTACTACTGGCACGAACGGGTGTGGCATTCCCGCAAGGAACTCCGGGCGATCGCGGCAGATCACCCCTGGTTGCGAATTCCCGAACGGCCCGTCGCCGAATGCCCTGCAACGCTAGGCGATGCGGCCAGGCTGCAGTGAGCCGGGCGGTCAGGGCTGTCCGATTGAACAGTTTGCCCGGCAGGCCGCAAAGGCCGAACAACGGATCTCTCCGCTGCCATCTCTGACCAGTTGATCCGGATCGATCTGCGCCGTTCCGCGGGTGCCCCGCTTCGAGCAATCAGCTCGCCAGCAGCAGAAAAAACAACAGCACATTCAAGGTGATCGAGACCGCAGCGACGAGCGGCCAGGCGCCGGCCGGCGAGCGTTCGATCAGCGGGGCGCGGCGGCGCAGCAGCGGGCTGGCTTCGCCGCGCTCCAGGGCGAGCAGCATTTCCTCGGCGGTCTCGAAGCGTTGCACGGGGTCGCGCGCGACGGCTTTGAGGAGGACGTTTTCCAGCCAGGGCGGCAGGTCGGGGCGGGTGCGCGCGGGCGGCACCGGCTCGCCGAACCTGGGGTGCTGGAAGGGCTCGATTTCGCCGTAGGGGTATTTGCGCGTGAGCAGGTGATACAGGGTGGCGCCGATCGCATAGAGGTCGGTTTGCGCATTGGCCTCGGCGCCGCCGAACAGTTCGGGCGCCATGAAGCTGGGGGTGCCGGGCTGGGCGTGGTCTTCGCGCGCGTCGAGCGTGGGGCAGCGCGCCACGCCCAGGTCGAGGATGCGCAGCTTGCCCTCGTTGTCGAGGTGCAGGTTGGCGGGCTTGATGTCGCGGTGGACGATGTCGAGCCGGTGCAGCGCGGCGATGCCCTTCAGCAGGCGGATGCCCAAGGTGACGACCTCCACCGGCGAAAAATGCTGGCCGGCGTCGAGCTTGTCCTGCAGCGTGGCGCCGTCGAAATGGCGCACCGCGAGATAGAGGAAATTGCGCCCGGGCAGCGGCAGCACCTCGGGGAAATAATGCGAGTGCACCCGCTTCATGAACCACTCTTCGGCGAGCAGCCGGCTCGCGGCGGCGGCGTCGCCCGCGAGCACCGGCTGCAGGGTCTTGAGCGCCCAGCGCTGGCCGGTGTCGGCGTGGCGCGCGCGGTAGATCAGGGTGTCGCGGCTGCTGTGAAGCTCGGCTTCGATGATGAAGTCGTCGAGCCGCGCGCCGGGCTGCAGCCGTCCCGGCAGCGGCAGATCGTGCGCGTCGGCCAGCGGCGCGTCGGCCTCGCCGACGGCGACGACGCGCGCGACCAGGGCGCTGGCGTTGTCCTGCCCGCCGCGCCCGTGGGCCGCTGCCACCAGGGCCTCGGCGGCGCGCTGCGGCGCGTCGTACAGTTTCAGCAGGCGGTGCAGTTCGAGCTGGCCGAGCGGCTCCCACACGCCGTCGCAGACGATGAGAAAGACATCGCCCGCCGCAAGCTCGCCCTCGCCGAAATCCGGCAGCACATGCGTGTCGAGACCGAGCGCGCGCTTCAGCACGTGCGACATGCCGGGCGTTTCCCACACGTGGTCGCGGGTCAGCGCGTCGAGCGATTCGCCGCGCCGGCGATACAGCCGGCTGTCGCCGACGTGGGCGTAGTGGTAGCGGCGGCCGCGCAGGACGAGGGCTGTCAGGGTCGTCGCCATGCCGCCGGGGTCGACGCGCGACGCGGTCTGCCCGTGCAGCCAGCGGTTGATGGCGCCGAGCACCGTGGCCAGCGCGCGCGGAATCTCCCAGGTGTCGGGGGTGGCGTAGTAGTCGGCGAGCAGGTTGCGCACCGAGGACTCGGCCGCCTCGCGGCCGTGCGTGCCGCCCGACACGCCGTCGGCCACCACCGCGAGCATGCCCTTGGTGGCCGCCAGCTGCGCATCCGCCGGCTCGACGAAGCCGCCATAGTCCTCGTTCCGCTCGCGCGGCCCGGTCGCGGTGGCGTAGCCGAATTGGAGGGTGAGGGGCATGCTAGGGGCTAGGGGCTAGGGGCTGGGGGCTGGGCACTGCGCGGCGCATCCCACCAGCAGGACAGCACCCCGCTGAGCATGGTCGCGGTCGGGGAGCGCGTCCTCATTCGGCATCACGCGTCGATATTCGAAGTTTCGCGCACGCAGCCCACTTGCGCCGAGGTGGCGACCGTTCCCATCCGTGTTGATGCCGCTGACGACGACGGACAAGCTGTCGCTCTTGGTGGAGCGCCTCATCCCCCACCGGGCGTCGCGGCGGCGCCGGCCCATTATCGGCGTCTCGAGACCTACAGTGCGTGC
>JBEQCP010000009.1:0-111211 GCA_041639215.1 Pseudomonadota bacterium
GCCGGCCGGCCGCGGCGCCGGCTGGCGGCGGCCCTGGGGGCCGCGGCCGGCGTCGCCTCCTTCGCCGGCTGGGGCGCCGCCTGCTCCGCTGGCGGCTTCTTCGCTGCCTTGCGCGGCACCGCCTTCGCCTGCACCAGATCCTCGTAGAAAATGAACTCGTCGCAGTTGGAGATCAGCAGCGACGACGCCGAGCCGCGTACCCCGATGCCGATCACGCTCTTGCCGTTTTCCTTCAGCTTGGAGATCAGCGGCGAGAAATCCGAATCCCCGCTGATGATCACGAAGGCGTCGATGTGCGACTTGGTGTAGCAGAGGTCGAGCGCATCGACCACCATGCGGATGTCCGCGGAATTCTTGCCCGACTGCCGCACATGCGGAATCTCGATCAGCTCGAACGCCGCCTCGTGCATGTCGCGCTTGTATTCCTTGTAGCGGTCCCAGTCGCAGTAGGCCTTCTTCACCACGATGCTGCCCTTCAGCAGCAGCCGCTCGAGCACCGGGCGAATCTTGAAGTCCGGGTAGTTGCCCTCTTTCAGGCCGATGGCCACGTTTTCGAAATCGCAGAACACGGCGAAGTTGTGTGTATCGGGTACGGCCATGGATACGTCCTCCTGGTGGGCGGTCAGCCTGAAAAGCCATCGCTTCCGCGGCATGGCCCGTGTGTCCGGCGCGCAGCGGCCCGTCCCCGGCGCGGCGCTGCTCGCGCATGCCGGCGCCTTGCCCGTGCCATGACGGCTTCATTCTAGCCTCCGCCAGGCGCGACCAAGGCGCTGTCTCTGCAAAACTGCTCGCACCCGCGCAGCGAGGAAGGCGCCAAGTGGAGTATCGTCTCTATCCAGCCCGACGAAAGGACCCCACGTGAAGCCGAACTACCAGTACGAAAAACGCCAGCGAGAGCTGGAAAAGAAGAAAAAGAAGGCCGAGAAGGAACAGAAGAAAGCCGCATCCGGCGGCACACCGCAAGCACCGGACGCCGTCGCTCCGCCCGACAAGGCGGCATGCTGAGCGGCTAGGCACGACGGCGCGGGCAACCGCGCCACCCGGGATGCCATGACCCGCCCCCGGCTCATCCGCTGCAGCCCGCTTCAGGACACCGCCGGCCGGCAACGCATTCTGCTTTAATACCCACATCGCCACGCCCCCGCACCCGCACATGAGCCACACGCAACAGCGCGTCGTCGTCCTCGGCGCCAGCCACAAGCCCGAACGCTATGCCAACCAGGCAATCCGCCTGTTGCTGGAACACGGCCACGCGGTCGTACCCGTCCACCCACGGCTCGACATGGCGGAGGGCCTGCCGGTCGTCCATGCGCTCGGCGAAATCAGCGGCGGCGTCGACACGCTCACGCTCTACGTTGGCCCCGAACGCTCGGCACCGCTCGCCGACGCCATCGTGAAGCTGCGCCCCGGCCGCGTCATCTTCAACCCCGGCACCGAAAGCGCCACACTCGAAGCGCACCTCGACGCCGCCGGCATCCCGCACGAGCGGGCCTGCACGCTGGTGCTGCTGCGCACCGGACAGTTCTAGCACCCTTTTTTTACACGCCGGCCAGCACGCCATCCCTGCCTCGCTTCATCAAACGACCTGCACCATGATCGACAAGTCCACCCTCCTCGACGCCTTCGCCTTCCGCCACGCCTGCAAGACCTTCGACCCCGAGCGCAGGATTCCCGATGACGATTTCCACGCGATCCTCGAATGCGGCCGCCTGTCGCCCAGCTCGTTCGGCTTCGAGCCGTGGCGCTTCGTCGTCGTCCAGGACCGCGCGCTGCGCGAGAAGCTGCGCGCGGTGAGCTGGGGCGCACAGGGCCAGTTCCCGAGCGCCAGCCACGTCGTCGCCATCCTCGCGCGCCGCGACGACATGCTGCCGGGCTCCGACTACACGGAAAACTTCATGCGCACCGTGCAGAAGATGTCCGAGGAGGGCATCGCACGCCGTCACAAGTTCTACCCGCAGTTCCATGCCACCGATTTCCGCCTCGACACCCCGCGCGCCGTGTTCGACTGGGCCTGCCACCAGGCCTACATCGCGCTCGCCAACATGATGACCGGCGCCGCATTGCTCGGCATCGATTCCTGCCCGATCGAGGGCTTCAACCGCGAGCAGGCCGAGGCGGTGCTCGCCGACGCCGGCCTGCTGGAGAACGGCCGCTTCGGCCTCGCCGTGATGGTCGCGTTCGGCTACCGCGTGAACCCGCAGCCGGCCAAGACGCGCCAGGCGCTGGAAGAGATCGTGCGCTGGGCCTGAATTCGGCATAATCCGGGCTCACGAATTTCCCCATCGGCCTCGCGACAGCGGGGCCGATTCCTTCCGTCTCTCGAACCATGCTGCCTTCCATCGAACACCGCCTCGCCGCCGAAATTGCGGCCACCCCTGCCCAGATCGCCGCCGCCGTCGCTCTCCTCGACGAGGGCGCGACCGTGCCCTTCATCGCGCGCTACCGCAAGGAAGCGACCGGGGGGCTCGACGACATCCAGCTGCGCACGCTGGAGGACCGGCTGCGCTACCTGCGCGAGCTGGAAGACCGTCGCGCGGCGATCGTCGCGTCGATCACCGAGCAGGGCAAGATGACCCCCGAACTCCTCGCGGCGATCTCGCTCGCCGAGGACAAGACGCATCTGGAAGACCTGTACCTGCCCTACAAGCCGAAGCGGCGCACCAAGGTGCAGATCGCGCAGGAGGCGGGCCTCACGCCGCTGGCCGACGCCCTGCTGGCGGACCCGATGCTCTCCCCCGAGGCCGAGGCGGCGCAATACCTGCGCGCGCCCTTCGCCACCGAGCAGGGCGACAACCCCGGCGTGCCCGATGCGAAGGCCGCGCTCGACGGCGCCCGCCAGATCCTGATGGAACGCTTCGCCGAGGACGCGCCCCTGCTGCAGGCCCTGCGCGAATACGTGCAGGAGCACGGCGTCGTCGAATCGAAGGTACGCGAAGGCAGGGAAACTGCGGCCGAGAAATACGCCGACTACTTCGACTATTCCGAGCCGCTCGGCACCCTGCCCTCGCACCGCGCGCTCGCGCTCTTCCGCGGCCGCCGCGAGGACATGCTCGACGTGCGCCTGCGCCTCGACAGCGAGGAAGAACGGCCGGCCTGGAACGCACCGCACAATCCGTGCGAAGCGCGCATCGCCGGTCGTTTCGGCATCCGGGACCAGGGCCGGCCTGCCGACCGCTGGCTTGCGGACACGGTGCGCTTCGCCTGGCGCGTGAAGGTGTTCATGCACCTGGAGCTCGAACTGATGGGGGCGCTGCGCGCCCGCGCCGAGACCGAGGCGATCCAGGTGTTCGCCCGCAACCTCAAGGACCTGCTGCTCGCCGCCCCCGCCGGGCCGCGCGCCACGATGGGGCTCGATCCCGGCGTGCGCACCGGGGTGAAGGTGGCGGTGGTCGACGAGACCGGCAAGGTCGTCGACACTGCCGTGATCTATCCGCACCAGCCGAGAAACGACTGGGACGGCGCGCTCGCCACGCTGGCGAAGCTCGCCGAAAAACACCGCGTCGCCCTGATCGCGATCGGCAACGGCACCGCCTCGCGCGAGACCGACAAGCTCGCGCGCGACCTCATCAAGCTGCGCCCGGAACTCAAGCTCACCAGCATCGTCGTCTCCGAAGCGGGCGCGTCAGTGTATTCGGCGTCCGAATTCGCCTCGCGCGAACTGCCCGACATGGACGTTTCGCTGCGCGGCGCGGTATCGATCGCGCGCCGCCTGCAGGACCCGCTCGCCGAACTGGTGAAAATCGATCCGAAGTCGATCGGCGTCGGCCAGTACCAGCACGACGTCAGCGAGTTCCAGCTGGCGCGCTCGCTCGACGCCGTGGTCGAGGACTGCGTCAACGCCGTCGGCGTCGACGTCAACACCGCGTCGGTGCCGCTGCTGGCGCGCGTCTCCGGCCTCTCCGGCAGTGTCGCGCAGGCCATCGTCGCCTACCGCGACGCCCGCGGCCGCTTCGCCAGCCGCGCGCAGCTGATGGAAGTGCCGCGCCTGGGCGACAAGACCTTCGAGCAGGCGGCGGGCTTCCTGCGCATCATGGACGGTGACAACCCGCTCGACGCCTCCGCGGTCCACCCCGAGTCCTACCCGCTGGTCGAACGCATCCTCGCCGACATCAAGCAGGATCTGAAGGCAGTCATCGGCAACGGCAAGCTGCTGAAATCGCTCGAACCGTCGAAATACACCGATGCGCGTTTCGGCCTGCCGACCGTCCGCGACATCCTCGGCGAACTCGACAAGCCCGGCCGCGATCCGCGCCCCGAATTCACCACCGCCGCCTTCAGGGAAGGCGTCGAGACGCTGGCCGACCTCAAGCCCGACATGATCCTCGAGGGCGTCGTCACCAACGTCGCCGCGTTCGGCGCCTTCGTCGACATCGGTGTGCACCAGGATGGCCTGGTGCACATCTCCGCGCTGTCGAACAACTACGTCAAGGATCCGCACAGCGTCGTCAAGGCCGGCCAGGTCGTGAAGGTGAAGGTGCTGGAAGTGGACGCGAAGCGCAAGCGCATCGCGCTGACGATGCGACTCGCCGACAATGCGGCGCAGGCGAGCGGCAGCAAGCCGCAGGCAGGCCAGCTCGCGCCGGGCGGCCATCGCGGCCAGGGCAAGGCAGTCGATGGAAAACGGAATCGTGAGCCGCATCGCGCGGTGGACGGCGCGATGGCCGCCGCGTTCGCCAGACTGAAGGGGTAAGGCGGCCACGGCTTGCCCGCCAACTGCCATGACACGCCACGACGTGCCATGGTTGCATGCCGCGCCTCCGGGGAAACGCTGCCCGGCCTGGTGCTACTTGCGGAAGATGCCGAGCTTGCCGAGGATGAAGATCAGCAGCGCTGCCCCCGCGAACGCGACGATGAAGCGTGCGATGCCGCCCACGGCAGCGAAACCCAGCAGCCCGGCGACCCAGTAGCCGAGCATCGACCCGACCACGCCGACCGCCACGTTGGCGATCCAGCCCATCTGGGCATCGGTCTTCATGACGATGCTGGCCAGCCAGCCGACGATGCCGCCGATGATCAACGAAATGATCCAGCTCATCTGCTACCTCCTCTCACGCCTCGAATGATTTCCAGCCCCGCGGCACGGCACCGAAAGCTAAGCCCGCGACCTGCCGACCATCTGCAGGATGTCGTCGAGCGGGTTGCCGTCGCCGTTCAGGTCGAGCATCGAGGCCAGACCCGAGGCCGAACCAGACGAAGCACGATCCGCCTGTCCACCGAGCAGCTCGCCGAGCAGGCCGCCCAGCCCACCGAGCGCACCGCCAGACGCAGGCGCTTGCTCCGCATTGCTGGCCTGCTGTTTCGCCATGTAGCCGGTCACCAGCATGGCCAGCATCGGCAGCATCTTCTTCAGCAGGGACGGGTCGAGCCCCGACTGCTCAGCGGCATTCTGTGCCACCGCCCGGCTCACATCCCGGGAGCCGAAGATCTGGCCGAGCACGTCGTTGCCGCGGCTGACGTCCGTCGGCTGTGCCCCCAGCACGTTGTCCAGCAGATCGCCGCCGCCGAGTTGCCCGAGCAGGCCGCCCAGCCCCTCGATACCCGTGGGCTGCACCTGCGCCTGCCGCTTGAACCCGCCCAGGATCGCCGGAATCAGTGCCTCGGCGCCGCTCGCTGCCTGGCTCTCGTTGACGCCCAGTTCCCGCGCCATCGTCTGGATGCCGCCCATCTGGGCGAGGATATCGGTAAGTTGCATGGCCTGGTTCCTTAAAAATGTGGCGCCGGATCCGTCCGGCGATTCCCGTGGCATCCTGTCAGGGCCGCCGTCGCGTCGCCCCTCCAGGGCTTGAGCCACAACCCTGACCGCGCCTTCACCTTGTTTATAGCAGGCCACGCGGCTGCGCCAGGACGACTGCCCCTTCGTCCCGTCGCCATGGACGCCGCCTTGCGTCCAGGACAGCGATTCCATGAGAATGGGCGAGACACCCGTCAGGCCGATGGCCCCGATCGGGTCCACACGACATCGAACCAGGACCGCGCACCATGCACCGTCTCTTCGCCCTCCCGCTTCTCGCGCTGGCTGTCGTGCCCGCCCCCGCCCTTGCAGACGGCGACCTGGAAATCATCCGCCTGCAGCACCGCAGCGTCGAAGACGTCCTGCCCCTCCTGCAACCGCTGCTCGAGCCCGGCGGCGTCTTGACCGGCATGCACGGCCAGCTCGTCCTGCGCGCTTCGCCCGCCAACCGCGAACAGCTCAGGCAGGCGCTTGCCGCGTTCGACATTCCCCTGCGCCAATTGCGCATCACCGTCCGGCAAAGCCTGGAGCGTGCCACCGCCAGCCGCGAGGCCGAACTGTACGGCAAGGTGGAAAGCGGCCCGGTCGAATTGCGGCTTCCTCCCGTCGGGCGGGAGGGTGCCCGCATCGGAGCAAAAGCCGACGGGACACGCATCGAGGTGCGCCTGGCGGATCGCGAGCTGGAGCAGAACAGTCGCGTCAGCCAGCAGCTCCAGGTGAGCGAAGGCGGCCAGGCCTACATCCATACCGGCATCAGCCGACCGCAGGTCCAGCGCGAGGTGATCTGGGGCCCCTATGGCCACGAAATACGCGACAGCGTGGTATATCAGGATATCGGCAGCGGCTTTCAGGTACACCCCCGCCTCGTCGGCGATCGCGTCAGTCTGGAAATCACGCCGCACCAGCAGGCCATCTCGTCGTCGGACCGTCGCGTGGTCATCGGCCAGCATATGCACGTCACGCTCACCGGCAGGCTGGGCGAATGGATCGAGGTCGGCAGCGGTGAAACGGGCGACACGCAGCGCGACCGCGCCCTCGCATATTCCCGCACCGCCGACACCCGGCAGGGCCAGCGCGTCTGGCTGAAAGTCGAACTGGTCGACGACTAAGCGCCGGCCCGGCGGCGCGCGCCTACTGTTCCGCGGCCCGGCGCCGCGGCTGCCGCATCACCAGCCACACCCCCAGCGCCACCAGCGCGATCCCCGCAACCTTGATCCAGCCCAGCGGCTCGCCGAACAGCAGCCACGCCTCGATCGCCGTCACCGGCGGCACGAGGTAGAACAGGCTGCTCACCTTCGACGCCTCGCCATGCTTGATGAGCCAGGTGAGCAAGAGGATCGCGCCGAGCGAGAGCGCCAGCACCAGCCACAGCAGCGCCGTGACGAACTGCACGGTCCACGCCACCTCGCGCGTCTCGAATCCGAGCGCAACGAGGCCGAACAGCGCCGCCGTCGGCAGATACTGGTGCACCGTCACCGCCAGCAGGTCGTGCTGCGTGCAGAAGCGCTTCTGGTACAACGTACCCGCGGTGATGCCGACGAGCGCCGCGACGGCCGCCAGCAGCGCAGGCAGCGCGACGTCCGCGTCCGCCCCGCCGCCGAGAATCAGCGTGATGCCGCCGAAGCCGAGCAGGATGCCCAGCCAGTGCCGCAGGCTCGGCCGCTCGCCGAACAGCAGCGGCACGGCGAGGCTCGTCAGCAGCGGCTGCGCGCCGACGATCAGCGCCGTCAGCCCGGCCGCGAGTCCCAGCTTGATCGCCGCGAACACGCCGCCGAGATAGACGCCATGCAGCAGGAGCCCGCTCACCATCAGATAGCCGCGTTCGCGCGCGCTCATCGCCATCGCCGGCCTCAGCCACAGCACCAGCGGCGCCAGCAGCGCGAGCGCCAGCACGAAGCGCAGGAACAGCAGCGTGAACGGCTCGGCGTACGGCAGGCCGAACTTCGCGCCAATGTAGCCGGTGCTCCACAACAACACGAAGAGCAGGGGCGCGTTGGCAGCGACGAGACGGCTCAGGTCAGGCACGAGCAGATCCTGCCATCAAATCTCGCCGTGCCGCTTCAGCACCTCGGCGCCCAGCGCCCGCGCCCGCAACTGGCCGCAGCCGCCTTCCACGTCCTGCCCCGCCGAATGACGCAGCTTCGTCAGCACGCCGCGCACGTGCAGGCGACGCGCCATCTCGGCCGCGCGTTCCCAGCTCGGGCGGCGGTAATCGAAGCCGTCGACGCCCTCGACGCGGTTGTAGGGGATCAGGTTCATCACCGCGTACTTGCCGGCCAGCAGGCGCGCAATGCCCTCCAGCTCGGCCTCGCTGTCGTTGATGCCTTCGAGCAGCGTCCACTGGTACTGGATCGGGTAGCCGCTGCGGCGCGCATAGGCTTCGCCCAGTTCGACCAGTTCGGCCGGTGCGATGTCGGGCGCCTTCGGCAGCAGGCGGCGGCGCAGTTCAGGGTCGGTGGTGTGCAGCGAGAGCGCCAGCGCCGGTTTCACCGTCGACTGCGGCAGGCGCTCGAACACGCGCCGGTCGCCCACCGTCGAGAACACCAGGTTCTTGTGGCCGATGCCGCCCTCGATGCCCAGCAGTTCGATGGCGTCCAGCACGTTGTCCAGATTGTGCGCCGGCTCGCCCATGCCCATGAACACCACCTTCTTCACCGGGCGGCGGCGTCTGGCCAGCACCACCTGCGCGACGATCTCCGCGCCGGACAGCTGGCGCAGGAGGCCGGCGCGGCCGGTCATGCAGAACACGCAGCCCACCGCGCAGCCGACCTGGGTCGACACGCACACGCCGTCGCGCGGCAGCAGCACGCTCTCGACCGTCTGGCCGTCCGCCAGCTGCACCAGCAGACGCGCCGAGCCGTCTTCGCCGGGGTGCTCGGAATGCACCCGCGCCAGCGCGTTCAGTTCGTCGAACAGACCGGGCAGCTCGTCGCGCACCGCCAGCGGCAGAAAGTCCTCGGCACGCCGCCGTTTGGTGTCGAGCGAGCGCGCCTGCACCCAGGCGCGCAGCACGCGGCCTTCGTGGCAGGGCGCAGCGCCGAGGTCGCGCAGGCGTTGACGGAGTTGAGGGAGTCGCATGGGGGATGGAGAGTAGCACGCAGGGGGTATCGTTTGCAGACGGCCGGCCTTCGCACATCCAAGGCCCGCTGCATGCTTTCAGGACATTCGGGCCCGGCCTTTTGATGCGCCCCCGCCCGTAACAGCAAAAAATCGGCAGCGGAAGCTGCGCAACGGCGCGTCATTCCGGGGAGCGCGCATGGAAGCGGATGGCAAAGCGTCACAGCGAACCTCCGCAACCCGCTTCCGATCACCCCGGCACGACGCGGTAAGTGGACTGCACGAATCCGAACGGATAAGCGCGCGACGCAACCAGTTGGAGCCTGGTGTCGGCAGGCAATTCGCCGAACAGAGGCCGGCCGACGCCCAACAGGACGGGAATCGTCGTGATCGTCAGGTCGTGGATCAGCCCCTCGCGCAGGAAGGCCTGGATCAGCCTGCCGCCATCGACATACATGCGCCGGAAACCCTGATCCTGCGCCGCCTGCACGATCTGCAGCGGCGCATCCGCGGTGACGCGGACCTGCGGCGGAAGCGTCGCCGGCAGACGCAGCCCCGAGCGGCTCGCCACCCAGACCGGCTTGTCGCCGAACGGCCATTCGGAAAACGACAGCACCTTCTCGAAGGTGCCCCTGCCCATCACCAGCAAATCCACCGTCTCCATGAACGCCGCGTAGCCGCAATCCTCTCCTGCGGGAACGCTGGCGTTGGCTTGCTCCAGCCAGTCGATCGCGCCGTCCGGGCGGGCGATGTAACCGTCGAGCGAGATGGCGATGAAAACGGAGGCGTCGAGTGTCATGTGCAATAAAGTTGATCAGCGCCGCCACGCGCTTCATTCCGGTGTTCTCCAGCTGCGCGTATGGCGCTTGAACCGGGCCTCCGGTTCGTTTTGGCTCGCGCTGGGGTTCGACCTGGAAACCGGAAACGGGCAATCGTTCGTAGGTTAGAATCTCACCGCCTCCGCCAGGTGCGCCGGATCCCGCATCTGTTTCAGGTGTCGCGAGCATCCGGTATCGGAAGAGGCGCACCCTCATCGAACAAGCCAACAACCCGGGGAAGCCAGCGTGTCTACACAGCATACCGGACCATCGCGCAGGTATGGGCGACAAGGCCTGATGGCGGGTTTTCTTGCCGCATCCGCTTGCCTGCCGCTGCATGCCGAGCCCGTCGGCATCACCGAGCGCCAGAAGCTTGTGCAACAGGCCGTCAGCCATCCCAAGCGTCATGGCGTCTGGGTGTCCGACACCTATCACGATTTCCAGGATGCGCGTGCCGGCTTGCAGCAGAGCGCACGCACCAACAGCCTGACCCTGGGGTACGACCAGCAGGTCGCGCCCCGCTGGACTGCCGGCCTGGCACTGACCCAGCTGACCCAGCGCAGCGAATTGCTGCAGGACGGTACCCATCGCAAAGGCAACGGCCTGCTCGCCAGCCTTTACGGCAGTTATGCTCCGCTGCCCTTCCTGACGTTCCCCGTTTCCCTCGGCCTGGGACAGATCAAAACCACACAGAACCGGGTGGTCGAGGGACAGGACTTGCAGGGCCGTTTCCGCAACACCCTGAGCTCGGCGTCGGCCGGCATCACGCTGATGGTTCCGCTCCAATCAGTCTTTCTCAGCAACAGCCTGCGACTGTCCTACGACGCCGGCCGCATCGGCAGCTTCGTGGAACGCTGGCCCGGACAACAGGTGGGCACGCCGGCACAGAAAACGAGTTCGACCCAGTGGCACCTGTCCACCAAGGCCAGCGTGTGGGTCGACGGAAAACTCTGGCCCTACGTCAGCCTGAAATACAGCCGCGATCTGCAGCGCACCCCGGACGAAAGCGACGCAGACCAATGGCAGTGGGGCCTCGGCCTGGATGTGCTGCGGGGGGCGGGCTGGATGGGCGGACTGGGGTATGCCCGTGTCGCCGGCCGCCAGGGCATCGACGACCAGAGCCTCACGCTCACCCTGCGCAAAACCTGGTGAGCCCGATAGCGATCACTGCGCCGGCAAGGGCACCGGCGGCACGGTCGGCAGGGTGGTGCGCACGTCCGGCAGCACGCTGGGCGCGGGCGGCGGTGGCGTCGTCGACTCGGTAACTGCAGGCTGTCGGGCCGCCTCGATCGCCTGCAACTGCTGGCGCAAGGGCTCCGCGGGCGTGCGGAAGTGCCAAATATCCTCGCAGGGTTGGTTGCTCTTGTGGCAGTCCCGCTCCCGGGCGTGCACGATATAGATCTTGGCCGGATCGGATCGATCGACGTAGTAGGTGATGGTCTCGCCATTCACCGTCGCCTGGCGCTCGATGAACATCCGCTCGATCAGGGGTGGGCCATTGTGGTGCTGGCCGCTCGATTCCGTGACCCTAGGCTCGCCCTCCACGGAGACAACCACCACATCGGGTAGAAAGTCCTGCAAACCAGCGCATCCCGCCAGGCCGGACACCCCCACCATGAGCAGCCCAACCCGGAGTGCTGCCCGAAACCCTTGCATGCTGCGCGCGACCATCATCGACTCCCCATCATTTTTCTTCATTTTCAGCCGCAGCAAGACCACCCCGCTGGACCCGAAAAGTATACATGCGCGGTCAGCTTGCCCAGACGCCGGCCCCCGAAGCGCCGCCCTGCTCCGCCGCTATCCGTTGATATGGAGTCTGACCCCATATTTCACTATCAACGTTCAGCACCCTGCTAGCGGCAACGACGTTCTGGTTGAGATCAGCCCGGTTCCCGAAGCCGATACCTACGCCATGATGCTGGCCGGTCTGGGTCTGGTTGGCTTCGCCGCGGCACATCGCAATTCGGTGAAGTAAGCAGTTAGCAGCAAACAACGGGCGGCCCTCGGGCCGCCCTTTTTTATGCTGGCGATACAGTTCACCAGCGGGAAAAACTTCTCTCCTGTCGCTCTCGAAAAAACAATCCGAAGCTGACCCCTTTAACTCCTGCTCGACAACTATGCCGCCACGCCAACCAATACCCGCCTTGTTCGTTTATTTGATGAACAACCCATACAACCCGAGAAGCTTTACCTGTTCCGCTTTCCTCTTTAGCTCATCCAAGTACTCTTCCATCGCAAGATTGATGACGTTACCTTGATATTGATCCGGACCTGGCTGAAAAATGGATTTATACAGAGGCGAAAGCAAGCCCTTGTTGTGGTCGTTTAGATTGTTGAATACCGTCGTCGAAACTTGTAGCACTTCATTCTCACCGCGATTTCCGTCGTGACAAAGGTTAGACGCCTCATTGACAACGTCTCCCATCCAAATGACATCGTTGATGCCACTACCTTTGTACCCGGCCTTCAACATCAGGGCACGTCCATACGCGATCCCTATGCCGCACTCCACAGCGGCGTACCCTTTCCGTTCTAATCGCCAGTTCAAAATCTTCGTAACACTGTTAAGTCGGGCTGCGGTTGAGAACACGTCGTCAATGTTGGGCTTGTATGGCGTATTGAAGATGCCACTTACGCAATCGCCGTTGATAAATACTTCACGGCAATTTGAGTCACCATTCATCACAGCGACGCATTCGGACAAGTAGGCCCGATAAATTTTTCCGAGAACCGGGCGCGTATGCTTAGCCGCAAGGCCCGAACTGTCCCGGATATCAATGAACAGCGCCGTGCAGTTAACGTAGTAGCCATTGGAATACGTTAACTTGTCACGTCCCGGAATCTCGTTGCTCTCCTCGAAGCTCTCAGCGCTGTCGAGGATTTCTCTAATTCGCTCATCGCTAGCCACATGAGCGTATGTACAGAAACTCGATTCCACGGCTACCCCCTGACTAGCAAACCAACCACCACAAGGACAATCGCGAACATCCAAGTCCACCCTGCATACGCGACCCCAGATGCTTTTTTCTGGACGACATGACAGGTCGTGTAGTGCTGCTCAAGCGCCTCCCTTGCAAAGGCTAGCTCGTCCAGGCCATCAACCCTGGATAAGAAATCAGCATGTCTTTCTGATGGATAGGTCGTTGCTACAAACCCGAAATATGAGACCGGCTCATAATTGCTGGTGTATTCCACTGATTGACCAAACGCGTGTTGAAGTTTGGTACGTGGAAGCACGACTTTTAATGCCAAGAAAAGCGACAGTAATACAAGCACTGTGGCGAAGAGTGCAAGGAAATCACCCCACCCTTGTGCGTCCCCTGGTTTTGCAACGGACCAGATAAAGGTTAGGGTCGCAGCGTTTAGCGTGGCCAAGAACCCTGCCTTTGCATCCATGACAGAAACCCACTTTCTAGTGGCTTCTGCCATCGACACATAAGTCATAAGGCGATCCAGGTTGTCCACCCCCAATCCCCTAAAGAAAGAAGAACCAGCTCAATCCCAGCTCAACGCCCCACCCGTCTGATACTCCGTGACGCGCGTCTCGAAGAAGTTCTTCTCCTTCTTCAGGTCGATCATCTCGGCCATCCAGGGGAAGGGGTTGGTGACGCCGGGGAAGAGTTCGTCCAGCCCGATCTGCTGGCAGCGGCGGTTGGCGATAAAGCGCAGGTATTCCTTGAACTGGGCGGAGTTGAGGCCCAGCACGCCGCGCGGCATGGTGTCTTCGGCGTAGCGGAATTCGAGCTCGACGCCCTTCTGGATCAGGCTGCGGATCTCGGCCTTGAACTCGTTGGTCCACAGGTGCGGGTTTTCCTGCTTGATGGTGTTGATGAGGTCGATGCCGAAGTTGCAGTGCATGGACTCGTCGCGCAGGATGTACTGGTACTGCTCGGCGGCGCCGGTCATCTTGTTCTGGCGGCCGAGCGCGAGGATCTGCACGAAGCCGACGTAGAAGAAGATGCCTTCCATGATGCAGGCGAACACGATCAGCGACTTGAGCAGGGCCTGGTCGTTCTCGGGCGTGCCGGTCTTGAATTCGGGGTTGGTGAGCGTGTCGATGAAGGGGATGAGGAAGTCGTCCTTGTCGCGGATGCTCTGGATCTCGTGATAGGCGTTGAAGATTTCCGATTCGTCGAGGCCCAGCGATTCGACGATGTACTGGTAGGCGTGGGTGTGGATCGCCTCTTCGAAGGCCTGGCGCAGCAGGTACTGGCGGCACTCGGGCGCGGTGATGTGGCGGTAGGTGCCGAGCACGATGTTGTTGGCGGCGAGCGAGTCGGCGGTGACGAAGAAGCCGAGGTTGCGCTTGACGATGCGGCGCTCGTCTTCGGTCAGCGCGGTGGGGTCCTTCCACTGCGCGATGTCGCGGCTCATGTTCACTTCCTGCGGCATCCAGTGGTTGGCGCAGCCGGCGAGGTATTTCTCCCACGCCCACTTGTACTTGAAGGGAACGAGCTGGTTGACGTCGGTGGCGCCGTTGATGACGCGCTTGTCGGCGGCACGCACGCGGGTCGCCGCGGCCGGTGCGGCGGCGGGCGCGGGGGCCGCAGGGGCGTAGGCAGGCTCGGGCATGCGCGGCGCGAGTTGCGGGGCGGGCGTGAAGTCTTCTTCAAAGTTCAGCATCGTTTCTTTCTCCTTTGGTCTTTCAAACCACGGTGGGGGACCACCGAATTACTTAACTGTTGCAACGTGTTGTTGGGTGCTGCCGGCCCTTCGACAAGCTCAGGGCGAACGGATCAAGCATTTCTGCACTTGCGCGTTGTCCGCGCTGTTCAATCGGCCCTTCGACGGCACCCGCAAGGGGTACGCCGGTGGGGCCCCGCTGCTTCGCAGCGACCCTTCCGCAGGCTCAGGGCGAACGGATCAAGCATTTGCGCCCTGCGCGTTGTCCGCGCTGTTCAACCAGGCCCTTCGACAAGCTCAGGGCGAACGGTGGGGCACCTTTTCCGCGCCCCGGTTTTTTCCCTTCTGCGCCACCTCGACTGAATCGAGTCGGCGGGGATGAAGGCGAGCACTGTTCGAGCTCCGCAGCAAGCCGCGTTTTGTGCGGCTTGCCAGGGCGAGTTGCGCAGCCGCCCCGGCGGATCGGTTCAGTCAAGGCCCGCCCCGAAGGGGTGGCGCAGCAGGGTCGCCTTTCTTGGGTTACTTTCTTTGGCGAGACAAAGAAAGTAACTCGCCGCCGGGCATACGATTCCACACGTACTTTAGTGCGTAGTGGATCGGAGTCCTTTAGGGCGACTCCCGGCCAACAGACCGTCGAACACTTCGACCGCATCCATCAGCCAGGTCTGCCTCTTCTTTGCTGCTGCTCCTCCTCCTACTACACGGTGGTTGTCACCCCGGCAAAAGCCGGGGCCCAGTTTTTAATTCGCTGGATTCCGGCTTTCGCCGGAATGACGGCATTCCCTATTACTGGCAGGCCTCGCATTCCTCGAACCCGGGATCGCCCGGGCGCATGGTGCAGACCTTGCCTTCGATTTCCGGCACCGGCAGGTTGGCCGCCGCCGCGTCGAGCGCGCTCATCGCGGGGGCGGCGCTCATGCCGCCGCCGACGTTCGCCGATACGGCGTTGAGCTCGCCGCCCTTGCCGGTGGATTTCTCCGCGCTCGTCGCACCCAGGGTGCGCAGGTAATACGTGGTCTTGAGGCCACGCACCCACGCCAGCTTGTAGGTCTCGTCGAGCTTCTTGCCGGAGGCGCCGGCCATGTAGATGTTGAGGCTCTGCGCCTGGTCGATCCACTTCTGGCGGCGGCTGGCGCATTCGATCAGCCAGGACGGCTCCATTTCGAACGCGGTGGCGTAGAGGGTGCGGATGTCGGCCGGGATGCGGTCGATGCGGGCCAAGCTTCCGTCGAAGTACTTGATGTCGGCGACCATGACTTCGTCCCACAGGCCGAGCTTCTTCAGGTCGGCGACGAGGTACTTGTTGGCGACGGTGAATTCGCCCGACAGGTTCGATTTGACGTACAGGTTCTGATAGGTCGGCTCGATCGACGCGGAGACGCCGACGATGTTGGCGATGGTCGCGGTCGGCGCGATCGCCAGGCAGTTGGAGTTGCGCATGCCGTACTGGGCGATGCGGGCGCGCAGGCTGTCCCAGTCGAGGGTGGCCGAGGTGTCGACTTCCAGGTAGCCGCCGCGCTCTTCAGCCAGCAGCTTGAGCGAATCCTGCGGCAGGATGCCGCGGCTCCACAGGCTGCCTTCGTAGCTGGAGTAGCGGCCGCGCTCTTGCGCCAATTCGGTCGACGCCCAGTAGGCGTAGTAGGCGACGGCTTCCATCGAGCGGTCGGCGAATTCGACGGCCTCACCCGAGGCGTAGGCCACGCGCAGTTCCTGCAGCGCGTCCTGGAAGCCCATGATGCCCAAGCCCACCGGACGGTGCTTGAGGTTGGAGTTGCGCGCCTTGCCGACGGCGTAGTAGTTCACGTCGACGACGTTGTCGAGCATGCGCATCGCGGTGTGGATGGTGGCTTTCAGCTTGTCGAGGTCGAGCTTGAGCTGCCCCGAATCAGAATCGAGCTTGAGGTGGTTCACCAGGTTGACCGAGCCGAGGTTGCACACCGCGACTTCCTGGTCGTTGGTGTTGAGCGTGATCTCGGTGCACAGGTTGGAGCTGTGGACGACGCCGACGTGCTGCTGCGGGCTGCGGATGTTGCACGGGTCCTTGAAGGTGATCCAGGGATGGCCGGTCTCGAACAGCATCGACAGCATCTTGCGCCACATCTGCAGGGCGGGGACGCGCTTGAAGTGCTTGATCTCGCCGCGGTCGGCTTTCCGCTCGTATTCGGTGTAGGCCTCGGCGAACTTGCGGCCGTAGAGGTCGTGCAGGTCGGGCACGTCGGACGGCGAGAACAGGGTCCAGTCGCCGCCTTCCATCACGCGCTGCATGAACAGGTCGGGAATCCAGTTCGCGGTGTTCATGTCGTGGGTGCGGCGGCGGTCGTCGCCGGTGTTCTTGCGCAGGTCGAGGAATTCCTCGATGTCGAGGTGCCAGGTTTCCAGATACGCGCACACCGCGCCCTTGCGCTTGCCGCCCTGGTTCACCGCGACGGCCGTGTCGTTGACGACTTTCAGGAAGGGCACGACGCCCTGCGATTTGCCGTTGGTGCCCTTGATGCGGGCACCCATGGCGCGCACCGGGGTCCAGTCGTTGCCGAGGCCGCCGGCGAACTTCTGCAGCATGGCGTTTTCCTTGATGGCCTGGTAGATGCCGTCGAGGTCGTCGGTGACGGTGGTCAGGTAGCACGACGACAGCTGGCTGTGGCGGGTGCCGGCGTTGAACAGCGTCGGGGTCGAGCTCATGAAGTCGAACGAGGACAGCACCTGGTAGAACTCGATGGCGCGCGACTCGCGGTCGATTTCGTTGATGGCCAGCCCCATGGCGACACGCATGAAGAAAGCCTGCGGCAGCTCGATGCGCGACTCTTCGATGTGCAGGAAATAGCGGTCGTACAGGGTCTGCAGGCCGAGGTAGCCGAACTGGTAGTCGCGGCCGGCGTCGAGCACGGCGCCCAGGCGGGCGAGATCGTACTGGCCGAGGCGCTCGTCGAGCAGTTCGGCGGCGATGCCCTTCTTGATGAACTGGGGGAAATACTCGGCGTAACGCTGGCCCATCTGCGCTTGCGTCACGGCCTCGCCGAGCACCTCGTGGCGGATCGAATTGAGCAGCAGGCGCGCGGTGACGAAGGAATACGCCGGGTCCTGCTCGATCATCGAGCGGGCGGCGAGCACCAGCGCCTTTTCGACTTCGGCCATCGGCACGCCGTCGTAGAGGTCGCGCAGCACGGAGTGCATGATCGGCTCGGCCTTGACGTTGTCGCCGAGGCCGGAGCAGGCGTCGGCCAGCAGGCCGGCGAGGCGCGCGGTGTCGAGCGGCTTCTTCTGGCCGTCCTCGATCACGTGCAGCTGCACCTCGGGCACGCCGGCGGCCTTCTGCGCGGCGCGCTCCTGGGCGCGCTTCTCGCGGTACAGCACGTAGGCGCGGGCGACTTCGTGCTCGCCGGAGCGCATCAGCGCGAGTTCGACCTGGTCCTGCACGTCCTCGATGTGGAAGGTGCCGCCGTTGGGCTGGCGCCGGATCAGCGCGTTGACCACCTGGCCGGTGATCGCCTCGACCAGCTCGCGAATGCGCGCCGAGGCCGCTGCCTGGCCGCCCTGCACCGCGATGAAGGCCTTGGTGACGGCGATCGCGATCTTGTTCGGGGCGAAGCCGACCACCGCGCCGTTGCGGCGGATGATCTTGTGGTCGGCGTAGCGGGTATCGATGGTCACGGCCACGTCGGTGGTCTCGACGGGCGGGATGGGCGCGGATGCAGCGGTTTCGGTGGCGACGTTCAGCATCGGTGGGGGCTCCTTGGTGGGTGTCACGAAAATCGGGGGTCGCCGGCCGGGTGTTCACACCTTATGCACAGCTTTCCCAGCGCCCGCCAACAGTTTTATTCACAACATATTGTGGTGCGGGCGGGGGCCGGGTACAAATTCTAGGTGCCAGGCCGGGCATGTCAACCCGATTCCGGTTTGTTTGTGGAAGATTTTTCGCGTCCCGAAAAATCCCGCGGCAAATCAAGGTTCTCAGGGAAGCCGATGCCCAAATTTTGAACAGGCGAGCGGCGTGGCGCGGCCTGGCGCCGGAAAACGCCCGGCCAGGCCGATGAATCCGTGGCCCGCTCGGATTATTAGAAAAAACGCATATATAAGGCGTTGCGCAAAGGCTGCTGAAACTTTGCGCGCCACGCACCGCGCGCCGGATTCCCGCGGCATGGCAAGGGGGTTTTTTGGTTATGATGGCGGAAAACAAGCACAACCCGGGCCCGCCGGGAGACCTCATGCGCCATACCGCCGTTCTCCTGATTTCCTGCCCCGACCAGAAGGGACTGGTCGCCGCGATCGCCGATTTCCTGCTGCAGCACGACGCCAACATCCTGCACGCCGACCAGCACCAGGACGCCGAACTGAAACTGTTCCTGATGCGGGTGGAATGGGATCTGGCCGGCTTCGACCTCGATCTCGCCGACTTCGGCGCCGCGTTCGCGCCCATCGCCGAACGCTTCGGCATGACCTGGCGGGTATGCGAGTCGAGCCGCAAGCCGCGCATGGCGGTGTTCGTGTCCAAGTTCGACCACTGCCTGGCCGACCTCCTCTACCGCTACCAGAGCGGCGAACTGCACTGCGAGCTGCCGATCATCGTCAGCAACCACGAGGACACGCGCTGGCTGGCCGAGGCCTACCGCGTGCCCTACCAGTACCTGCCGGTGCACAAGGACGCCAAGCACGAGACCGAGCAGGTCGAGTTGGCGATCCTGCGCGACCAGAAGATCGACTTCATCGTGCTGGCGCGCTACATGCAGGTGCTCTCCGCCGACTTCATCCGCCATTTTCCCAACCGCATCATCAACATCCACCACTCTTTCCTGCCGGCGTTCCACGGCGCCAAGCCCTACCACCGCGCGTTCGAGCGCGGGGTGAAGCTGATCGGCGCGACCGCGCACTACGTCACCGAGACGCTCGACGACGGCCCGATCATCGAGCAGGACGTGGCGCGCATCTCGCACCGCGACAGCCTCGACGACCTGATCACCAAGGGCGCCGATCTGGAGAAGGTGGTGCTGTCGCGCGCGGTGAAGTGGCACCTGGACAACCGCGTACTGGTGTACGCCAACAAGACCGTCGTGTTCGACTGAGCCCATGTTCGATTTCACCCTTCCCGGCAGCAGCCCGGCGCTGCAGCAAACGGTCGAGACCCGTCCCCGCACGGTGGCCGCCTGGCTCGACCGCCTGCCCTTCGCCAGCCCGATGGAGACGGCGCAGCAACTGGTGATGGCGCTGTACGGGCTGAACCGCCATGCGCTCGACGCCGACGACCGCTACGCGCTGCTGCAGCTCTACAGCCCGGCGGTGGCGCGCGCCGCCGCCGGCCTCGAGGCACTGCTCACCGACACCGGCGTGCCGCCGCACGCGCAGCAGCGCCAGGTCGGCACGCTGCTGCGCGAACTGCACGTCGAGCATGGACTCGGCTACAAGCAGGTGCTGGCGCCGAATCCCAGGCGCTTCGGCCGCACCCACCCGAAGCGCATCGGCGACGCGGCCGCGCGCATGATGGCGGCGCTGCGCGACGTCCAGGCCGCCTGCCACCTGGGCCATACGGCGCTGCCGGCCGGCCTGTGGCACGACATGCACCAGCTGCACGCTTTCGTCGACGCGTCGAACCAGGCCGGCAGCACCGGCGACGACGCGCTGTCGGCGAATCTCGCCTACCGCCAGGCGCTGCTGCTCGCGCTGGCCGATCCGCCGCACATGAGCCACGCCGAACTCGCACACACCCGGCTCTACCTCGACCGCTTCGCCCACCTGGCGCAGCTGCGTCCGGCCTCAGCCAGCACGCAGCGCGGTTTCGCGATCCGCACCGACGGCGACATTCCGCCCACCCACCAGGCGACCGACCCCGCCAGCGGCAAGCTGTGGCTCGACACCGATGCGCTGTGCCGCCACGTGCACGAGACCGTGGCGCGCCTGCGCAGCGGCGAGACGCCGCGCGGCATCGGCCTGCCGGCGGGCATGGAGGGCGAGACCAGCCTCGTGCTGCTGAAGCGGCTGCTCAAGCAGTGGAGCCAGGGCATGCAGCGCGCATTCAAGCGCTACGCCACGTCCGGCAGCAGCGTGCAGGCAGTGGCCGGGGTGAGCGCGATCCACCGGCTGCTCGACGGCACGTCCGCCCGCCCGCAGGAAACCGACGACTCCGGCAGCCTGGCGATCGGCGACGTCGGCCTGCCGAGCGCAGCGCCGATCGTCGTCAACGCCACGCGCTGGATGGTCGACAACGACAGCGCATCCGGCCTCGCCCTCTCTGGCATGCCGGACGCAGCGCTCAATCTCAAGGTGGGCGATCCGCTGGCGCTGCGCGCCGACAGCGACGCGGACTGGTCGCTCGGGGTGATCCGCTGGCTGCGCATGCGCGACGAGCGCGTGGTCGAGCTCGGCATCGAGCGGCTGGCACCGCAGGTGCGGCCGGTGTGGGTGCGCCCGCTGCGCGGCCAGCGCCAGGCCGGGCCGGAAGCGGCGCTGTTCGTGCCCGGCATCGCCGCGCTGAAGCAGCCCGACCGCCTGCTGCTGCCGCGCAACCTCTACCAGGTCGGCATGGACGCCGAGATGTGGGACGCGCCGCGCCAGCTCATGCTCAGCTTCGGCCACTGCCACGAGCACACGCCGGGCTTCGACCTGATCGATTTCACCGTGTTTGCCAACGAGCAGCCATGACCGAGATTCTTGTCCTGTATTACAGCGCAGGCGGCAGCGTGCGCGAGATGGCGCAGCTGGTCGCGCGCGGCGTCAACCAGGTGGCCGGTGCATCCGCGCGCGTGCGCACCGTGCCGCCGGTGGCGCCGCGCACCCAGGTGGCCGAGCCGCCGGTGCCCGACGCCGGTGCGCCCTACGCCGAGCTGGCGGATCTGGAGCAGTGCGCCGGCCTCGCGCTCGGCTCGCCGACCCGCTTCGGCAACATGGCGGCGCCGCTGAAATACTTCCTCGACACCACCGGGGCGCTGTGGGCGAAGGGCACGCTGGTCGGCAAGCCGGCCGCGGTGTTCACCTCGACCGCCAGCCTGCACGGCGGCCAGGAGACCACGCTCACCAGCATGATGCTGCCGCTGTTGCACCACGGCATGCTGATCGTCGGCCTGCCCTACACGCTCGCCGAGGTGAACCACACCGCGAGCGGCGGCACCCCCTACGGCGCCAGCCACTGGGCCGGCCCTGCCGACGACCGCCCGCTCACCGACGACGAGCGCGCGCTGTGCATCGCGCTCGGCAAGCGCCTCGCCGAAACCGCACGCAAACTTTCTTCGTGATGAAAACCCTGCAAAACCTGTCGAGCGCGAGCCTGATCGCGCTGATCTTCCTGTGCCTGGCGTGGGAACTGTGGCTGGCGCCGATCCGTCCCGGCGGTTCCTCGCTGGCGTTCAAGGCGCTGCCGCTGCTGTTCCCGCTGATGGGCATCCTCAAGGGCCGCCGCTATACCTATCAATGGGCGCCGATGCTGGTGCTGGCCTACTTCACCGAGGGCGTGGTGCGCGCGTGGTCGGACACGGGGCTGTCGGCGTGGCTCGCCGGCGCCGAGGTGGTGCTGTCGGTGGTGTTCTTCTTCGCCGCGATCTACTACGCGAAGCTCAGCGCGCCGTCGCGACTCGCCCGCCACTAGCGCGCGGCGGCCTCAACCGCCCTGCACCATGGCGTGCAGTTCGCGGTGCAGCTCGGCTTCGTCGCCGAGGTTCAGCTCGACCAGGCGCCGCAGCGCGGTGATGCTGTCGAGATCGATCTCGGTGCAGCGCAGGCCAAGCCGGCCCTGCTCCACATGGGCGACCACGCCGGCCATCGCGATCGCCGGGCCGTCCTCCGCCAGCGTCACCGTCAGCGTGCACGCTTCGCCCAGCGCGAGTGTCCAGGGCTGCGCCTGCTCGACCAGCGCGCCCTTGAGCGAAATATCCACCAGGCTGCAGGTCTGTCGACCGGCACGCGTGTCGAGCACGACCGAAGCTTCGAAGGGAATGCGCGTGTAGACGCGCCGGTTGGGGTGGGAAGGATCGGCCAGGGTCATCGTGTCTCCGCATCGGTGGCTGCGGTGCCCATCATGAAACGGCCGCACCGTTCGCGCAAGCAGATGCGCGCATCCTCGCCCACAAACAAAAGGCGCCCCGCGGGGCGCCTTGTGCCGGGCACGCTGCCTCACACCTGCGGGTGCGCCCGCTCGTGCTTGCTGTGCAGCTTGTTCAACGCGTGCAGGTAGGCCTTGGCCGACGCCACCACGATGTCGGTGTCGGCGCCCTGCCCGTTCACCACGCGGCCGTCCTGCGCCAGTCGTACGGTCACCTCGCCCTGGGCATCGGTGCCGCTGGTGATGTTGTTGACCGAATACAGCAGCAGCGTGGCGCCGCTGTTGACGACCGATTCGAGCGCCTTGAAGGTGGCGTCGACCGGGCCCGAGCCCTGACCGTCGGCCTGCTTCTCTGCGCCTTCGTCGGTGAACACGAGCTGCGCGTGCGGCACTTCGCCGGTCTCGGAGCAGACCTTCATCGACACCAGCTTGTAGCGCTCGTGCTCGGTCGCGTAGCCCTCGTCGGAGACCAGCGCCTGCAGGTCCTCGTCGAAGATCTCGCGCTTCTTGTCGGCGAGGTCCTTGAAACGGGCGAACGCGGTGTTGAGCGCTTCTTCGGTCTCGAGGACGATGCCCAATTCACCCAGCTTGCTCTTGAACGCGGCGCGGCCGGAGAGCTTGCCCAGGGTCAGACGATTCGCGTGCCAGCCGACGTCCTCGGCGCGCATGATTTCGTAGGTCTCGCGGTGCTTCAGCACGCCGTCCTGGTGGATGCCGGATTCGTGGGCGAAGGCGTTGGCGCCGACGATGGCCTTGTTCGGCTGCACCGGGTAGCCGGTGATGGTCGAGACGAGCTTCGAGGCCGGCACGATCTGGGTGGCGTCGATCTTCGAGTCGCACTGGAACACGTCCTTGCGCGTACGCACCGCCATCACGATTTCTTCCAGCGAGGCGTTGCCGGCGCGCTCGCCGAGCCCGTTGATGGTGCACTCGACCTGGCGCGCGCCGTTCATCACCGCGGCGAGCGAGTTGGCGACGGCCATGCCGAGGTCGTTGTGGCAGTGTGTGCTCCAGATCACCTTGTCGGAATTCTTCACGCGCGCGATGAGCTCCTTCATGCGCTCGCCCCACAAGGCGGGAATCGAGTAGCCGACGGTGTCGGGCACGTTGATGGTCTTCGCGCCCGCCTCGATCACGGCATCGAACACGCGCACCAGGAAGTCCATCTCGGAGCGCACCGCGTCCTCGGCGGAGAACTCGACGTCGTCGGTGTATTCCTTGGCCAGCTTCACCGCCTTCACCGCGGCTTCGACGACCTGGTCGGGCGTCATGCGCAGCTTCTTCTCCATGTGGATCGGGCTGGTGGCGATGAAGGTGTGGATGCGGCCGCGCTTGGCGGGCTTGATCGCTTCGCCGGCTGCGCGGATGTCGCGCTCGTTGGCGCGCGCGAGCGAGCACACGGTCGAATTCTGGATGACTTCGGCGATGGACCGGATGGCGTCGGCATCGCCCGGGCTCGCCGCGGCGAAGCCGGCCTCGATGACGTCGACGCCGAGCTTTTCCAGCTGGCGCGCGATGCGGAGTTTCTCTTCCTTGGTCATCGACGCGCCGGGGCTCTGCTCGCCGTCGCGCAAAGTGGTGTCGAAGATGTACAAGCGGTCGTTCATGGTGGGCTCCATGGTGGGTCGGCTGCGCCTTCAGGGCGCGCAATGCCGACGCATTATATCGGTCTGCCGCGATCGGCTCGCGGCGCGGGGGTACAGCTCGGGGGGAGGGGGGTCAATGTGCGCGCGCGACGCGCAGCAGCAGGCTGCCGAACAGCAGGCCCGACAGGCAGAGGAGGAAGGAGGGTTGCGACCAATTAGACATGGTCTAAATTCTATTCATTTTTGCTCGCCCTGCAAGGGGGCAGGCGCTTTCTTGCGGTGGCTCAACCGCCACAGCGCATCGGCGTAGCCCGACAGGCCGTACAGCACGAACACGCCGAACAGCACCTCGGGCGGGCTGGTCGAGATCAGGATGAAGGCGAGCACGACCAGCAGGATGACGAAGAAGGGTACGCTCTTCCGGAGGTTGATTTCCTTGCCGCTGTAGAAGCGGAAGTTGCTGACCATGGTGAGCCCGCCGAACAGCGCGACGACGACGGCGAGCCAGCGCACGTCCTGGCCGGCGATGCCGTATTCGACCATGACCCAGACAAAGCCGGCGACCAGCGCCGCCGCCGACGGGCTCGGCAGCCCCTGGAAGAAACGCTTGTCGGTAACGGTGTCGATCTGGGTGTTGAAGCGCGCGAGCCTGAGCGCGGCGCCAGCGCAGTAGACGAAGGCGGCGATCCAGCCGAGCTTGCCCATGCCCTGCAGCGCAAACTCGTAGATCACCAGCGCGGGGGCGACGCCGAACGAGACCATGTCGGCGAGGCTGTCGTACTCGGCGCCGAACGCGCTCTGGGTGTGCGTCATGCGCGCGACGCGGCCATCCAGTCCGTCGAGCACCATGGCGATGAAGATCGCTACGGCTGCGTGCTCGAAGCGCCCGTTCATCGCCTGCACCACGGCATAGAAGCCGGCGAACAGCGCGCCGGTGGTGAACAGGTTCGGCAGCAGGTAAATGCCGCGGTCGCGCATGCGCGGGCGCATCGACTCGTTCTTCGGATGGATGAAGTCAGGCATGGACGGAAACGCTACCGGCTTACCAGCGAGCCAGTATGGTACGCCCGCCGGTCACCTTCTGGCCAATCGAGACTTCGGGCCGCGCCGTGGTCGGCAGGTAGACGTCGACGCGTGAGCCGAAGCGGATGAAGCCGTAGCGCTGGCCGCGTACCAGCTTGTCGCCGGTGCGGACGTAGCACAGGATGCGGCGCGCGATGAGGCCGGCGATCTGCACGCTGGTGACGTCGCCGCGCGCGCTCTGGATCCAGATCGCGTTGCGCTCGTTCTCGGTCGAGGCCTTGTCGAGGTCGGCGTTGACGAAGCTGCCGGGTGTGTACCAGCGGCCCTTGACCTCGCCGTCGACCGGGCTCTTGTTCGAATGCACGTTGAACACGTTCATGAACACGCTGATCTTCAGCGCGTCGCGCTCGAGGTAGGGATCGGCCACCTTCTCGACCGCGACGATGCGGCCGTCGGCCGGCGAGATCACCGCATCGGCGTCGGTCGGCGGCACGCGCGCCGGGTCGCGGAAGAACTGCAGCGCGAACACGGCCCAGATCCAGAACGGGGTCGACCACCAGCCGATCAGCCAGGTGGCGACGAATGCGGCCGCGAATGCGGTGAGGAGAACGAGCCAGCCTTCGCGGGCGATGAGGGGATGTGTCATAAGTTCGGTTCGATCCGCGGAAAAAGGGGTGAGGCGCAAGAGCGCACGCCCCTGCTGCCCTCACCCCTGATGCGTGAGTCGATCAGTTCTTGGACTGATCGACCAGCTTGTTGGCCTTGATCCACGGCATCATGTCGCGCAGCTTGGCGCCGGTGACCTCGATCGGGTGCTCTGCGTTGAGGCGGCGACGCGCGGTCATGGCCGGGTAGTTGGTCTTGCCTTCGAGGATGAACATCTTGGCGTACTCGCCGGTCTGGATGCGCTTCAGCGCATTTCGCATGGCGGCGCGCGATTCCTCGTTGATGACCTCGGGGCCGGTGACGTACTCGCCGTACTCGGCGTTGTTCGAGATCGAGTAGTTCATGTTGGCGATGCCGCCTTCGTACATCAGGTCGACGATCAGCTTCAGCTCGTGCAGACACTCGAAGTAGGCCATCTCGGGCGCGTAGCCGGCTTCGGTCAGGGTCTCGAAGCCCATCTTCACCAGCTCGACGGCGCCGCCGCACAGCACGGCCTGCTCGCCGAACAGGTCGGTCTCGGTCTCCTCGCGGAAGGTGGTCTCGATGACGCCGCCCTTGGTGCCGCCGTTGGCCGCGGCGTACGAGAGGGCGATGTCACGCGCCTTGCCGGACTTGTCCTGGTAGAGGGCGATCAGCGAGGGCACGCCGCCGCCGCGCTTGTACTCGGAGCGCACGGTGTGGCCGGGGCCCTTGGGGGCGATCATGATCACGTCGAGGTCGGCGCGCGGCACGATCTGGTTGTAGTGGATGTTGAAGCCGTGGGCGAAGCACAGGGTGGCGCCCTTCTTGATGTTCGGCTCGATCTCGTTGTAGTAGACGCCGGGCTGCTGCTCGTCCGGCACCAGGATCATGACGACGTCGGCGTCCTTCACTGCAGCGGCGACTTCCTTGACGGCGTGACCGGCCTTCTTGGCCTTGTCCCAGGAGGCGCCGCCCTTGCGCAGGCCGACGGTGACCTTGACGCCGGAATCGGTGAGGTTGGCGGCGTGGGCGTGGCCTTGCGAGCCGTAGCCGACGATGGTGACCTTCTTCTTCTTGATGAGGGAGAGGTCGGCGTCCTTGTCGTAGAAAACTTTCATGATGAATTCCTGAAGAAAATAAAAATCAGACTTTGAGACTGCGCTCGCCACGTCCGATGCCAGACGCGCCGGTGCGCACGGTTTCGATGATGAAGGCGGGGTCGATCGCCTCCAGGAAGGCATCGAGCTTGGAGCCGGTACCGGTCAGCTCGATGGTGTAGGTGGCGTCGGTGACGTCGATGATGCGGCCGCGGAAGATGTCGGCGGTGCGCTTCATCTCCTCGCGCCCGGCGCCGACCGCCTTGACCTTGACCAGCATCAGCTCGCGCTCGATGTGGCGGCCCTCGGTCAGGTCCATCACCTTGATCACGTCGACCAGCTTGTTGAGCTGCTTGGTGATCTGCTCGATGACGTCCTCGGAGCCGACGGTGACGATGGTCATGCGCGACAGGGTGGCGTCCTCGGTCGGCGCGACGGTGAGCGACTCGATGTTGTAGGCGCGCGCGGAGAACAGGCCGGCGACGCGGGACAGCGCGCCCGCCTCGTTTTCCATCAGCAGCGAAATGATGTGACGATGGTTGTTGTTGCTCATCACAGCTCCTCCGCCAGAATCATCTCGGAGAGGCCCTTGCCGCCCTCGACCATGGGGAAGACGTTCTCGGTCTGGTCGGTCTGGAAGTCCATGAAGACCATTCTTTCCTTGAGCGCGGGCGAGAACGCCTCCTTCAGCGCGGCCTCGACGTCTTCCGGCTTGTCGATGCGCATGCCGACGTGGCCGTAGGCCTCGGCCATCTTCACGAAGTCGGGCAGCGATTCCATGTACGACTCGGCGTAGCGGCTGCCGTAGAAGAACTCCTGCCACTGCCGCACCATGCCCATGTAGCGGTTGTTGAGCATGACGACCTTGACCGGAATGCGGTACTGCTTGCAGGTCGACAGCTCCTGGATATTCATCTGGATCGACGACTCGCCGGTGATGCAGGCGACCTGGGCCTCGGGATGCGCGAGCTGCACGCCCATCGCGTACGGCAGGCCGACGCCCATGGTGCCCAAGCCCCCGGAATTGATCCAGCGGCGCGGCTTGTCGAACTTGTAGTACTGCGCGGCCCACATCTGGTGCTGGCCGACGTCGGAGGTGACGAAGGCGTCGCCCTTGGTGACTTCCCACAGCTTCTCGACCACGTACTGCGGCTTGATGATCGGGCTCTGCTTGTTGTACTTGAGGCAGTTCTTCGAGCGCCACAGCTCGATCTGCGTCCACCAGGCGTTGAGCGCGGCGGCGTCGGGCTTCTCCTTCGCCTGCTTCAGGAGCGCGAGCATGTCGGTCAGCACGTTCCTGACGTCGCCGACGATGGGCACGTCGACCTTGACGCGCTTGGAAATCGACGAGGGGTCGATGTCGATGTGGATGATGCGGCGCGCCTCACGGGCAAAATGGGCAGGGTTGCCGATCACGCGGTCGTCGAAGCGCGCGCCGACGGCGAGCAGCACGTCGCAGTGCTGCATCGCCATGTTGGCTTCGTAGGTACCGTGCATGCCGAGCATGCCGAGGTTCTGCTTGTCGGTGGCGGGATGCCCCCCCAGGCCCATCAGCGTGTTGGTGACGGGAAAGCCGAGCAGGCGCGCGAGTTCGGTCAGCTGCTCCGCGGCATCGCCGAGCACCACGCCGCCGCCGGTGTAGATCATCGGACGCTTGGCCTCGAGCAGCATCTGCACCGCACGCTTCAGCTGACCGCTGTGGCCCTTGACCACCGGGTTGTACGAGCGCATCTCGACCGTGGCCGGGTACTCGAAGTCGGTGACGTGATAGGTCACGTCCTTGGGTACGTCGACGACCACCGGGCCGGGGCGGCCGGTGGCGGCGATGATGAAGGCCTTCTTCATCGTCGCCGCCAGGTCCTTAACGTCCTTGACGAGGAAGTTGTGCTTGACGCAGGGACGGGTGATGCCGACGGTGTCGACTTCCTGGAAGGCATCCAGTCCGATCGCCGGGGTCGGCACCTGGCCGGTGACGACGACGATGGGAATGGAATCCATGTAGGCGGTGGCGATGCCGGTGACCGCATTGGTCACGCCGGGGCCGGAGGTCACCAGCGCCACGCCGACGCGACCGGTGGCGCGCGCATAGGCGTCGGCGGCGTGCACTGCAGCCTGCTCATGACGCACCAGCACGTGCTTGAACTTGTTCTGCTTGAAGATTTCGTCGTAGATGTTGAGCACGGCCCCGCCGGGATAGCCGAACACGAACTCGACCCCCTCTTCGGCCAGACAACGTACGACGATCTCGGCGCCGGTGGCTTCCATAAACTGGCAATAAATCAATTCGTTGGTGAACCCGTGAGGGTAATCGTTTTGCCATGTTGCGGTCAAGAAATCGTGGCATGGCGGCCGAAACGCGGCGAACCCGCCCCGGACAACAAAAACCCCTCCTTGCGGAGGGGTTCGGTTTCCAGCCAGACTGCCGGGCGGGCTGCCCGGCGGGCGCTCATTTCATTCGTGTCATTCGTGGGCAGCTTCGCCCAGCGCCTGCATGATCTCGTTCAGCGCGCCCTGTGCGTTGTCGACCAGACAGACCATGTTGCCCACGCTGCACACCGTCGTCGCGGCGCCCTGCACGATCCAGCCCTGCGACGGCGACCAGCCGCGCATCTGCGAAAACAGCGAGAGGAGGTCGGTATTGCCCGACACCATGCGGCGGTACCACTGGGCAAACCTGGCGAGGCGCACCATCAGGTCCTGCGGCAGCAGGCCTTCGGCTTCCATCACCACGCCGTCGTCGCGGAAGCGACACACGGCCGTGACGCCATCGAGCACGAGGATTCTCTTCAGCGACATGGGCGCTCCTCAGGCAGTCTGCAGGGCAGCGAAGGCGGCTTCGTAGTCGGCGTCGCGGTTCTTGACGACGACACCGCAATTGCCGTTGACCACCACCGACCATTCGAGTCCGATCACCGAGATGCCCTTGAGCGGCTGGAATCCGCTCTGGCCGGTGAGGGCTTCCCAGCCGCGCGCCTCCATGCTGGCGATGGCCTGATTGGCGACACAGGAGCGGCTCAGCAGGTCGAGCATCTGCGCCGTGATTTCCGTTCCCTCCCGCAGCACGTGCGATTGCAGGTCCCCCTTGTCCGTGTAGGTGAAGGCGGCGAGCGCCCCCGGCAAATCCATCAGCTTTTGCAGATCCATATCGTCTCTCTCCCCTGTGATATCGGATTTCAGTACAGCGCTTCTCGTGTATCCCCCCCCAGTCTGGCGTACAGGTTGACCAGCAGGTCGTCCTGCACATCACCCACCTTGGCGCGCATGATGGTCATGACGTCGTTGAGCAGTTCCTCGCGGTTCTCGATGAAGGAAAAATAGTTGCCGACCGCGCACACGGTGACGTTGGCGCCGCGCACGATCCAGCCCTGCACCGGGCGGCAGCCGCAGTTCTCGGCAAAGGAATCGAAGATCTCGGATTGCATGTTGACCGACAGCGTGTTGGCGCGGCACAGGATGGACGCCATGCGGGCGAACTCGTCGGTCAGTGCGCCCTGGTAGGAGAAGCGGTCGCCGCGATACGCGTATTCACCGGCGGCGATGACACCGGGAATGGCCATGAGTTGCTTTACGATATGCATCGAGCCCCCTCCTTGGTTTTGATTTGTATGCAGCGCGCTGTGGCAAAGTGTCGCACCAGTCAGCAATATAGAACCAATTTACCATGCAAGACAACGCATCCCCCCTGGCGCCGGCCCCCTTGCTGCCGCGCCTCGCTGCCATGGTCTACGAATCGCTGCTGGTCACCGCCGTGCTGTTCGTGGCCTCCTTCGTGGTGCTGCCCGTCGTCGGCGACCTGCATGCGGGATGGCAGCGCCACCTGTTTCAGGTCTATCTCGCGCTCGTGCTGTTCGCCTACTTCAGCGCCTTCTGGCTGCGCAGCGGACAGACGCTGGCGATGAAGACCTGGCGCATCCGCCTGGTCGACCAGGCTGGCGGCACGATCTCGCTGCGGCAGGCCACGCTGCGCTTCGTGCTTGCCCTGGTCGGCCTGCTGCTGGCGGGCGCCGGATTCTGGTGGGCCCTCTTCGACCGCGATCGCCAGTTCCTGCACGACCGCATCGCCGGCACGCGACTGGTGCGCGTGCTGCGCAAGGCCTGACATGGACTGGCGCGAGCACCTGCAGGCGCGCCTGCAGGAGATGCGACCGGCCAGCGTGTGTACGCTCGACACCGCGGCGCAGCAGTTCGCCGGCAGCGTGCTGCACGACACGCCCCTGCATGCCTATGCGGCTTCACCGACGCAGCCCTGCGCGCTGGCGCTGGGCATCGACGCGCTGAACGGACTCGACGCCGCGCAGGCACAGCACCTGATCAGCCGGGTACGCCTGTATGCCGCGCCGCGCCTGCTGCTCGCCGCGCAGCCGGGTTGCGCGCTCGACGACGACGCCTTCCGCGCACTCGGTTTCACGCTTTCGCTGGCGGACACGGCGGCGAATGTCCGCGTCTACCATTACGATCTCGACACCTACAAGACGGTGCCCGACTGGCTGAACGCCCGCTTCTGGGCGAATCCCGAGCGCTGGGAACCCTAGTCACCCGCGTGCCGCGCGCGGCGGCGCCGCTTGCGTTACACTGCCCTCTCCCGCGCCATCGCCTCCGTCGCCATGAATTTCGTCCCCCACAACGCGCTTGAAGAGCAGCTGGTTGCCGTCCACACCGGCACGCTTGCACCCGAGACCTTCGTGCTGCAACTGATCGACCAGCAACTCTTCATGCCGGTGCGCGATGAAAAAAATCAGATCCAGGGCTTCCAGCGCAGCACGCAGGCCGAGCCGCTGATCATCGAGACCGAGGACGGCGAACGGGTGCTGGTGCTGTTCACCAGCCCCGAGCGCGCCAAGCCCTTCGTCGAGCACTTCCCGGACTTCAAGGGCGGCCTGCTCACCGAATTCTCCTGGCTGCTGCGCCGCATCGGCGGCGGGGTGCCGATCGCGCTCAATCCGGGCTGGGACATCGGCATGGATTTCGACGCCGACACCATCGCGCAACTGCTCGCGCAACTACCGCCCGAACACCCTGACGGGCACACGCACGCGGCCTGAGCCTTTCCTGCCTACCGCCATGCTGCCTGATAGCGCCCTCGCCGCCTTCCGTTCCGCCCTCGGCGCCGATCGCGTGTTCGACGACGATGCCACCCGAGCGCTGTATGCCAGCGACGAGACGCCGCGGCGGATCATGCCCGAGGCGGTACTGTTCCCCGCCTCGCACGACGACGTCGCCGCGCTCGCCCGCATCGCCTTCGAACACGACATCGCACTGACCCCGCGCGGCGCCGGCTCCGGCAACGTCGGCGGCGCGCTGCCGGCGCCCGGCAGCGTGGTGGTGAGCTTCGAATGCATGCGACGCGTGCTCGAGTTCGATCCGGCCAACCGCCTGATCGTCGTCGAGCCCGGCGTGGTCACCGAGGAGATCGACCGCATCGCGCGCAGCGCCGGTCTGTTCTATCCGCCCGACCCCGGCAGCGGCGCCTACTGCCGCATCGGCGGCAACCTGGCGATGAACGCCGCCGGCCCACGCGCAGTGAAGTACGGCGTCACCCGCGACTACGTGCTGGGGCTGCGCGCCGTCACCGGCGACGGCAGCGAAATTCGCACCGGCTGCCGCACCACCAAGGGCGTCACCGGCTACGACCTCACCCGGCTCATCGTCGGTTCCGGCGGCACCCTGGCGCTCGTCACCGAAGCCACGCTGAAGCTGCTGCCCGCACCGGAAGCCGTCGCCACCCTGCGCGTGTGCTTCGCCGACAACCGCGACGCGCTCGATGCAGTGAGCCGCGTCATGCGCCAGGCCGTCGTGCCCTGTGCGCTCGAATTCATGGACCAGCGCGCCATCGACGCCATCCGCCCGACCGGCGCGGCAGACGATCTGCCGCCCGGCACGCGGGCGCTGCTGATGGTCGAGGCCGACGGCGCCGCTGCCGATCTGCCGCGCCAGATCGCCGCGCTGGAACAGGCGCTTGCCGGCAACGGCCTGCTCGAAATGAAAAGCGGCTTCGAGCGCGACGCCATCACCCGCCTGTGGGCCGCGCGCAGGTCGCTGTCGCACGCGGTCAAGCGCATCGCCCCGCTCAAGATCAACGAGGACGTGGTGGTGCCGGTGTCGATGCTGGCCGACTTCATCGCCTTCCTCGACCACAGCGCCGAGGCCCAGCGACTGCCGATCGTCTCCTTCGGCCACGCCGGCAATGGCAACCTGCACGTCAACCTGATGGTGCACCCCGACGACGACGACGAGATGGCGCGCGCCCACCAGGCCCTCGAAGCCATCATGTTGCGCGTGCTGGCGCTCGGCGGCACGCTCTCGGGCGAACACGGCATCGGCACCGAGAAGCGGCGCTTCGTGCCGCAGGAAATCGATCCAGTGACGCTGAATCTGATGCGTGCAATCAAGCGTCAATTCGACCCGAACGGCCTGCTGAACCCCGGCAAGCTTTTTCCCGACTAAAAGTTGCGAAAGAGGCTTTACAAGCCGAAAAGGCATCTATAGAATGCGCGGCTTCGTTGGGGGTATAGCTCAGCTGGGAGAGCGCTTGCATGGCATGCAAGAGGTCAGCGGTTCGATCCCGCTTACCTCCACCAACTGACAGGAAGTACGATGCATACGCTTGGCGTCATCACCACTCTGCTGGGGCTGATACTGAGCATCGTCGGACTGATTGTTGGATTCTGGAAAATGCTGAATGGCGGTGAACAGGCCGAAGTCTGGCTGGCACTGGTACCATTGGGGTTCGTCGGTCTGTTGCTCGGCGTCACCCTGACCCAGATTTTCAGGAAGTAGTAAACGTGTTGGCGGGTCACACCGCCGTCCGGGTCCCCATCGTCTAGAGGCCTAGGACACCGCCCTTTCACGGCGATAACCGGGGTTCGAATCCCCGTGGGGACGCCACCACCCTTCCCGGGTCGGTGCATCGATCGAGCAAGTACTAAAAAGCGGCCATGGGCCGCTATTTTTTTGCCTGCATTCCAGGCTGATCCAGACTGTGGCGCCCCGAAGACGAATCGAACGTCCGACCTACCCCTTAGGAGGGGGTTGCTCTATCCACTGAGCTACCGGGGCGTGGCGCGCATTCTACCGAAACCCGCGTGGATTACCGAGCGCTCGAACGCACGCCGGGCGACTATGATGCAGTTCAGGAGAACTCATGACAGAAATCATAGTGGGCGGGCTGGCGGCCCTGCTGCTCGCGGCGAGCGCGGTCCTGTGGATGCTGAGTCCGGGCACGCGGCGAATGGAAGGCAGCCTCGCGCCCGACTTCGCCCTGCAGGACCAGGACGGCCAGATCCATCGCCTCGTCGATCACGCGGGGCGCTGGCTGGTACTGTATTTCTATCCGCGCGACGACACGCCGCTCTGCACCCGGGAAGCCTGCCGCTTTCGTGACAGTCTCGAGGCGCTGGGCGAACTGGATACGGCCGTGATCGGCGTCAGCCTCGACAGCCCGCGCGCGCATGCCGATTTCTCGCGCAAGCACGGGCTGCCATTTCCGTTGCTGTCGGATCCCGACGGCCGCACGGCAGCGGCCTACGACAGCCTGCTCGATCTGGGTCTCGTGCGCGTCGCCCGCCGCCGCACCTTCATCATCGCACCCGATGGTCGCATCGCGGCACGCTTCGATCGGGTCGACCCGGCGCGCCACGCCGACGAGGTGGTGGCCACGCTGCGCACGCTGCAGCGCGCCCGGGGCGCCTCGCCCACCCGCGCAGCAGGCCATGCCTGAGCTGCTGCTTCTCGCCGCACGCAAACCCCTGCAACAGGGCGTCTCCCTCATCACGGGCATGGCCTTCCTTGCGCTGATCGCGCTGATCTGCGGCCTGCTGCTGAACGGCCTGCTGCAACTGCAGGCGCTGGGCACGCAGCTGCAGATCGTGGTCGAGCATCACAACCGCAAGATCGACCTCATCACGCAGACCCAGGTGGCTGCGCATATCCGTACCGACAGTCTGTTCCGCATGGCCCTCACCGACGATCCGTTCGAACGCGACGCCCATTATCTGGAATTCAACCGCGCCGGCTTCCTGGTGGGAAGCGGACGCAACGCGCTGCGCCAGCTCGGCTTCACGCCCGAGGAACAGCGAAACTTCGATGCCCAGACCCGCCTCGTCAACGACATCCAGACCCTCCAGGAACAGGTGATCGATCTGCTCCACGCCGATCGCCGGGCGGAGGCGCGTGAACTGCTTGTTCTTTCGGTCATCCCCATTCAGGAAAGCTTCAACTGGCAGCTCGCCGACATGCGCGCCGCTTATCAGCGTGCCAACCTGTTCGCCCAGCGCGAAGCACGGCAAACCTACCAGCGAGCCTTCCGTCTCACGCTGCTGTTCGGCATCGCAGCCATCGTGCTGGCGACGCTGATCGCCTGGCACACGCTGCACAGGATCCGGCTGAAATCGCAACTGATCCGCGAACAAATGACGCAACTGGAGCGCTCGCGTGCAGCCCTGCACGTCGAGGCCACCCACGATCCGCTGACCGGGCTGGCCAATCGGCGGCTGTTCTACGACAGGCTGCGACAGGCGATCCGCCACGCACTTCGCTACGGCGGCAAGGTGGGGATCCTGTACCTGGATCTGGACCGTTTCAAGGACATCAACGACCAGCACGGGCACCATGTGGGCGACGCCGTGCTGACCGAGGTGGCGAAACGCCTCACGTCCAGCATTCGCGATTCCGACTCGGTCGCACGCCTGGGCGGCGACGAGTTCGCGGTGCTGCTCGAAGGCGTGCAGGGACGCGAGGACATTCATGCCGCTGCGCACAAGATCGAGCAGACGCTGAATGCCGATACGCACTTCTACGGCCTCGAGGTGGAACTTGCCGCCAGCATCGGACAGGCACTCTATCCCGACGACGGCGAGGACGAGGACGCCCTGATCCGCGCTGCCGATGCCGCCATGTACCGGGTCAAGTCGGGCAGCGAATCGGAACGCCAGAGCCGGCTGTTCCAGTGAGGCGGTTCAGCGGGTCCTGAAGCGGGCCGCCGCGCGCTCCTGCCGCGCCTTGGCGCTCCATATCCAGACGTACTGGATGCCGGATGCCACGGCGATGGCGAACACCGCCACGAACAGTGGCTGCAGCCAGTCCTCCAGCACCAGCAGTTCGGCCAGCACGCCCAGCACCAGCGCGAGCAGGGTGAACTCGGCGAACATGTGCGTCTTGCCAAGCCAGGTGGGATGAATCTCCAGATGGCCGGCCAGCCCGCGATAGCTCAGCGCGCCGAGCACGATGACGGTGTCGCGCAGCAGGATCGCCAGCGTCACCCACATCGGGACCGCCTCTTCCAGCGTCAGCATCACCAGCGTGACGATGCCGAGGGCCTTGTCGGCGACGGTGTCGAGCGCCGCGCCGAGCTGCGTCATCAGATTGAACCGCCGCGCAATGAAGCCGTCGACCCCGTCCGACAGCGCCGCGGCGAAAAACAGCCAGCACGCCGCCGTCCAGTTCTCGTGCGCGATCAGCCAGGCGATCACCGGTACCGCGGCGATGCGCAGCAGGGTGATGACGTTCGGCAGGTTGAACACGCGTTCGTTCATGCCGTGAGCCTACTCAAGCCAGAGGCTGCCTGGCAAGTTCGTCCCACAGCTTGTCGAGGCGCTTCACCGACACCGGGTACGGCGTCTTCAGTTCCTGCGCGAACAGCGAGATGCGCAGCTCCTCGAGCTGCCAGCGGAAGTCGTCGAGCGCTGCCGGCGCCTCGCCCTTCACCTGCGCGCACCGCGCCGCATACTTGTTCTGCAGCGTGAGCACGCCGGCCATGCCGCGCGAATCACGCTGCTCGGACGCGGGCAGCTTCTCCAGCCGCTTGAGAATGCCCCGCAGATAGCGCGGCAGGTCTTTCAGGTGCGCCCATGGCGTGGCGGTGATGAAGTCCTTCGGCACCAGGGCGGCGAGATGCGCGGTTTCGTCGCGCATCGCAGCGGTGAACTGCGGCTTGGCGTTGAGCCGCGCCGCCACCTGCGCGTGCAGGTCGAGGATCTCGGCGACGTCGCGCAGCAGCGCCTGTTTCACCACCGCGATTCTCGGCTTGGCACGTTCCTTCTGCTTGCCGAAGGCCTTCTCGTCGCGCGGGGTGTCGTCGTCGCCCAGCAGCGCGCGCGCCGCAATAGCGTCGAGCAGCTCGGCACGCAGCGTGTCGGCGCTGCCGAGATGACGGAATTTCAGCGCCAGCACAGTCTCGCGCGCGAGGTCCTTGTCGAGCTGCCTGAACTGCGCGGCGAGCGCCAACCGCAGCAGCCGCACTACGCCACGCCGGGTCTCGGCCTCGGCCACGTCGGCCGCATCGAGCAGGCGCAGATCGACCGCTTCGCCGGTGTCGACCAGCGCCGGATAGCCGATCAGTTCGCGCCCGCCGCGCCTGAATTTGACCTGCTGCGGCAGGTCGCCGAAATTCCATTCGGCGAGTCCGCTGCGCTCGAACGGATTGTCTTCGGCGCCGCCGCCGTAGGTGATGCGCGCCGCACCGCCGAGCTGCTCGCGCAGCGCGGCGAGATCGCGGCCACTGGCGAGTTCCTGGCCGGCGTCGTCGACGACGCTCACGTTCATGTTCAGGTGCGCCGGCAGCTCGCCCTTCCACTCGTCGGGGTGGATGTCGGCGCCGGTCTTCTTGCGGATGTAGGCGGCGAGCGCCTCGGTCAGCGGCTGCTCGCCCGGCTTCGCCACCGAAAGGAAAGCCGTCACCGTATCGGGCAGCGGAATCAGCGGCCGGCGCTTGTCCTTGGGCAGGCATTTCAAGAGCGCGGTGAGTTTTTCACGGATCAGGCCGGGCACCAGCCAGTCGACCTGCGCCGGCTCGACGCGGTTCAAGAGATACAGCGGCAGGCGCAGCGTCACGCCGTCGAGCGCATGGCCCGGCTCGAAGCGGTATTTGAGCTGGCACGCCACGCCGTCGACCTGCATGGTCTCCGGGAACAGCGTATGGTCGGCGCCGAGTCCCTCGCCGAGGATGTCCTCGCGCTGCAGGAACAGGATTCTGGGGTTGGCGGTTTCGGCCTCGGCGCGCCAGCGTTCGAACGCCGCTCCATTGTGGAGATCGGCCGGAATGCGCGCGTCGAACACGCGGAAGATGCGCTCCTCGTCCAGCCACACGCCCGACTTGCGCGCCTTGTGCTCGAGGTCTTCGATTTCCCTGATCAACGCCCGGTTGTGCGCGTGCCACGCGGCGCGCGTGTCGTAATCGCCCGCGACCAGCGCGCCGCGGATGAACAGCTCACGCGACAGCGCCGGATCGATCGGCCCGTAGTGGATCTTGCGCCGCGGCACCAGGGTGATGCCGTACAGGCTCACGCGCTCGAACGCGACGACGCGCGCGCCGTCCTTCTCCCAGTGCGGCTCGATGTACATGCGCGTCAGCAGATGGCGGCCCGCCGCCTCGATCCATTCGGGGCGGACCTCGGCGACGGTGCGTGCGAGCAGACGGCCGGTGTCGGTCAGTTCGGCCGCCATGATCCACTTCGGGCCTTTTTTGGCCAGCGCCGAGCCGGGGTGGATCGACAGCTTGATGCCGCGCGCGCCCTGGTAGTTGCCCTCGCCCGGCTTCGGCCGCCCCTTCGCGTCGTCGGACTTGAAGCCGATATTGCCCAGGAGACCGCTGAGCAGCGCCTGGTGGATGGCATCGTAACCGGCGTCCTTCTCGTTCTCGCGCAGACCGAGTTCCCCGACCTGGGCGTGCAGCTGACCGTGGATGTCGCGCCACTCGCGCATGCGGCGCGGCGACAGGAAATGGTCCGTCAGCAGCGTCTGCAACTGGCGGTTGGTCTTCTTGTGCTTGAGCTGCTCGTCGTACCACTTCCACAGTTTGAGCCAGCCCATGAAATCGGAGCGCTCGTCCGAGAATAATTTGTGCTTTTCGTCGGCGGCCTGCGCGCGCTCCATCGGGCGGTCGCGCGGGTCCTGCACCGACAGCGCGCTGGCGATGATCAGCACCTCGCGTACGCAGCGCTGCTGCTCGGCCGCCAACAACATTCGGGCGATGCGCGGGTCGAGCGGCAATTTGCCGAGCTGCCTGCCGATCTTCGTCAACTGGCCCTGCTCGTCGAGCGCATGCAGCTCGGCGAGCAGCTGGTAGCCGTCGGTGACCAGCCGGCTGCCCGGCGGGTCGATGAAGGGGAAGCCGATGACATCGCCCAGGCCCAGCGATTTCATGCGCAGGATCACGCCGGCCAGCGACGAGCGCAGCAGCTCGGGATCGGTGAAGCGCGGCCGGTTGGCGAAATCCGCCTCGTCGTAGAGGCGGATGCAGACGCCGTCGGCCACGCGGCCGCAGCGGCCGGCGCGCTGGTTGGCCGAGGCCTGCGAAATCTTCTCGATCAGCAACTGCTCGACCTTGTTGCGAGCCGAATAGCGCTTCACGCGCGCGGTGCCGGGGTCGATCACGTAGCGGATGCCTGGCACGGTGAGCGAGGTTTCGGCGACGTTGGTCGCGAGCACGATGCGCCTGAGCGCCGAAGTCGGCTTGAAGATCGCATCCTGCTCGGCGACCGACAGGCGGGAGAACAGCGGCAGGATCTCGGTGCCGGGCGGATGGTGCTTCCTCAGCGCCTCGGCGGTGTCGCGGATCTCGCGCTCGCCCGGCAGGAACACCAGAGTGTCGCCGGGGCCGAGCCGCGCCAGTTCGTCGGTGGCGTCGAGGATGGCCGTTATATCGCTTTGGGCATCACGTTTGCTCCCTCCCCCGCTACGGGGGGAGGGTTGGGGAGAGGGCTTGCGTGCCTCTGCCTCGTCCTCGCGTTCAATGGGCCGCCAGCGGATTTCCACCGGGTAGGTGCGGCCGGAGACCTCGATTACCGGCGCGCCGTCGAAGTGCTGCGAGAAGCGCTCGGCGTCGATGGTCGCCGAGGTGATCACCACGCGCAGGTCACGGCGTTTCTCGACCAGCGTCTTCAGATAGCCCAGCAGGAAATCGATGTTGAGGCTGCGCTCGTGCGCCTCGTCGATGATGATGGTGTCGTAGCGCGACAGCAGCGGATCGCCCTGGCTCTCGGCCAGCAGGATGCCGTCGGTCATCACCTTGATCGCGGTGTCCTCGCGTACCTTGTCGGTGAAGCGTACCTTGTAGCCGACCAGCCCGCCGAGTTCGGAGCCCAGTTCCTGCGCGATGCGCGCCGCCACCGAGCGCGCGGCGATACGGCGCGGCTGGGTGCAGCCGATCAGCTTGCCGGGGCGCGCCGACTCTGATCCAAGCCGCGCCTCCAGGCACATCTTGGGAATCTGCGTGGTCTTGCCCGAGCCGGTCTCGCCGCACAGGATCAGCACGCGGTTTTTCTGCAGCGCGGCCAGGATGTCGTCGCGGCGCGCGCTGACCGGCAGGTCGGGATAGTGAATGGAAATGTGTGCAGTCAAGATTCAAGGCGATCCGCGAATACCCTGAAGGGCATGAAGGACGCGAAGAGTCGCGAAGAAAAACCGATTGCGAACCTCTTCGCGTTTCTTCGCGTACTTCGCGGATGAAAAAGAAGTTTACTTGTCCTGGATATACCGCACGTCATCAAAGGTTTCCAGCCAGGCCGGCCGGTACACCGCCATCACGGTGATCGCCATGCCGGTCGAGAACGCCTCGGCCCAGCTGATCAGCAGGGTGGCATACGGCGTGTAGTAGGCCAGCAGGTAATCGATCGAATAGGCGCCTGCCAGCGCCATCACGCCGGTGGTGGCGAGGCCGATCGCCGCCACCGACAGCGCTGCGCCGAAAAAGCCGTTGCCCAGCACGTAAATGAAGAAATGGTTCGGCAGCTTGCGATCGAGCAGGCGGAACAGATACCAGCTCACCACCGCCGGCAACGCCGCCATCAGCAGCGCGTCGAGCCCCAGCGAGGCCCAGCTGCTGCGCCCGAAGGCGGCGTTCGCCAGCAGCACCAGCACGCCGGCGAAGGTGGCGCGCCAGAAGCCGAACATCAGCGTCAGCGCGGCGATGCCGTAGAGGTGGAACGCCAGCCCGGGCTTCACCCCGGTGCGAATCTGCCACAGCGCCAGCACGGCGACAGTGGCGCCGAGGAACAGGTTCAGCCGCACCGGTTCCATGAGGCGCCGCCAGTCGCCCGAGATCAGCCAGCGCCAGGCGAGGAAGGCCAGCCCCAGCCAGCCGGCAAGATGAAATGATTCGGGCAGCACAAGCGCGGTAAAATTCATGGCCGAATTTTACGCGATGCCCTAGCCCCCATGTCCGCCCCGAGCAACCGCCCCTTGTCAGACGACGAAATCGCCGCCTACGACGACCTGCTGCAGGCCGCAAGCGAGCGTGCCGACCTGCCGCTTTCGGTGGAAGGCCTCGACGGCTTCACCGCCGCGCTGATCGTCGCGCCCCGTCAGGTCATGCCGAGCGAATACTTCCCGGTTCTGCTCGGCGAGGCCGGCACGCAGGTCTTCCATGACGAAGCCGGGTTGCAGCTGTTCATGGATTGCTTCAACCGCCGCTGGAACGAAATTGCGCGCGGTCTCAATGCACCGGTCGAGAACCTCGCCGACCCCAGGGCGTACGCGCCGCTGATTCTCGACTGGGACTCGATCCTCAAGGACCTGCCGAAGGACGAGGCCGCCGCGCTGCGCAAGGAAGGCGTGCCGCCCTATGCCGCGCAGTGGGCCGCCGGCTTCCTGCTCGCGGTGGAGCACTGGGAAAACGACTGGGCGCTGCCCGAGGGCAGCAAGGACGAAGATTACGTCGACGCCTGCCTCGACCCCTTCTACACGCTCATCACGCCGGAAGCCGAATGGACACCGGAGGAGCGCAAGCTGAGCCGCGAGTCGCACGTCGCCAACGCCATCTGGGCTGCCTACGACCTGCGCGAATTCTGGCTCGACCGCGGCCTCGCCCCGCGCGAACCGATCCGCAAGGCGCCCGAGCCCGGACGCAACGACCCCTGCCCCTGCGGCAGCGGCAAGAAATACAAGAAGTGCTGCGGCGCCTCGTCCGCCACCGACTAACCGCTCACCGCTCACCGCTCACCGCCCCATGAAACTCGTCCTCTTCGATCTCGACAACACCCTGCTCGCCGGCGATTCCGACTACGAATGGGGGCAGTTCCTGATCGCCAAGGGCGCGGTCGACGGCCACCATTACGAGTCCAAGAACAAGGCTTTTTACGAGGACTACAAGGCCGGGCGGCTCGACATCTACGCCTTCCTCGCCTTCGCGCTGCGTCCGCTTGCCACCCACTCGCGTGCGCAACTCGACGCCTGGCACGCCGAGTACATGGCCACCCGCATCAAGCCGATGATCCCCCAGGCGGCGCGCGACCTGGTGAAGAAGCACCTCGACACGGCCGATCTCGTCGCCTTGATCACCGCGACCAACAGCTTCGTCACCGGGCCGATCGCGAAGGAATTCGGCATTCCGCACCTGATCGCCACCGACCCCGAGGAAGTCGACGGCCATTTCACCGGCGAGGTCGCCGGCACGCCCTGCTTCCGCGAAGGCAAGGTCGTGCGCCTGGAGCACTTCCTCGCCGCCCATGGCACACGGCTCGACTGTCTCGACACCAGCTGGTTCTACAGCGACTCGCACAACGACCTGTCGCTGCTGGAGAAAGTCCGCCACCCGGTCGCCGTCGATCCCGATCCCACGCTGCGCGCCCACGCCGAGGCGCACGGCTGGCCGGTGATCACGCTGCGCGGTTGACCTGGAAGGCGTCCGCATGCCCTCTTTACTGAACGCCCCCGCCAAGCCTGCCAGCGCGATCGCCGAGAGCGTCGCGCACCAGCGCCAGCTGCTGGCCAACCTGCTGCGCGAGCCGCTGGCGCTGGCGGCGCAGGCCTGTAGCCGCGCGTGGCCGAGCCGCGCCGGGCTCAACGCCGCGCTGACCCACGCGCTCGACACCCTGCCATCGTGCAAGTACCTGTATGCGCTCGACACCCAGGCCATCCAGCTGTCCGACAACATCTGCCGCGACGGCCTGATCGAGACCGATTACGGGCGCGACCGCTCCGACCGCCCCTACATGAACGAAGCGGTGCCGAACCAGGGTTTCCTGCTGTCAGAGGCCTACATCAGCCTGCGCGCCAAGCGGCCGTCGCTCACCGCGATCCAGATCGTGCGCGACGACGAAGGCCGCGTGCTCGGCTTCGTCGGCGCCGACTTCGACCTGCGCGACCTGCCGATCACCGCCAAGCTCTACGACGAACCGACCTACTGGCGGCAGATCAAGGGCGACCCGGCGATCCGCGGGGCAGTGTTCCACCAGACCCGCAGCGACAGCCAGATGGATATCCATCTCGACACCGTGCTCGGCGTCATGACCGAGCTGATGGAAGACCACGGCGTCTTCCACGGCAAGCTGCACTTTTCCAGCAGCCGCGCGACCGTCTGGCTGGTCGACGACCCCTACCGCTACCGCCTGCTCGACATCGACGCGCTGACCGATCCCGACACCTGCCTGATCTATCCGCGCCATCCCTACCCCGCCGACGCGCTGGTGCCGAAGGACAAGATCCGCCCGGTGCTCGACGCCCTGCGCGGGCTGCGCTTCATGGACGAGACCTTCTACCTGCGCGCCGGCTCGCTCAACATCTTCAACGGCATGGTCGGCCTGACCTTCTCGTGCGACGGCTCGCACTACCTGCCGTGGGACGAGTTCCTGTCCAAGGGCTACGACTTCTGGGCGCCGGGCAACCTGGGCGGGCAGAGCTGCCCGGTGTGATCCTCCGGGGGGCAGGCCAATACCCCTGCCCCCGAAAGCTTGAATCACAGCCCCCCGGCGAAGGATAATGCTGCATTGCCCCGGGCCGCCTGCTTTGGAAACCTACCTCCTCATCCTCATTTCCACGGTGTTCGTGAACAACATCGTGATGGCCAAGATCCTCGGCCTGTGTCCCTTCATGGGCGTGTCGAAAAAGCTGGAAACGGCGATCGGCATGGGCTTGGCGACGACCTTCGTGCTGACGCTCGCCTCCGGCGCGAGCTACCTGATCAACGAATACCTGCTCGGCACCGAGCTGTTCTATCTGCGCACCCTGTCGTTCATCGTGGTGATCGCCGGCATCGTGCAGTTCACCGAGATGTTCATCCACAAGACCAGCCCGGTGCTGTACCAGGTGCTGGGCATCTACCTGCCGCTGATCACCACCAACTGCGCGGTGCTGGGCATCCCGCTGCTCAACGTGCAGGCGCAGCACGGCTTCGTCGAATCGCTGTTCTTCGGCGCCGGCGGCGCGATCGGCTTCACCCTGGTGCTGATCCTGTTCGCCGGCATCCGCGAGCGGCTCGACACCTGCGACGTGCCCGCCCCGTTCAAGGGCACCAGCATCGCCATGGTCACCGCCGGCCTGATGTCGCTGGCCTTCATGGGTTTCTCGGGTCTGGTGAAATAATGCTCACGGCCATTCTGGTGATGGTCGGCATCGCCGTCGTGACCGGCCTCGTGCTCGGCTGGTCGGCGATCCGCTTCAAGGTCGAGGGCAATCCGCTGGCGGAGAAGATCGACGCCATCCTGCCGCAGACGCAGTGCGGCCAGTGCGGATTCCCCGGCTGCAAGCCCTACGCCGAGGCGATCGCCAAGGGCGAGGCCGACATCAACCAGTGCCCGCCCGGTGGCGAGGAAGGCGTGAAGAAGCTCGCCGAGCTGCTCGGCGTGGAAGCGAAGCCGCTCGACGAGACGCACGGCACGCCGAAGCCGAAATCGGTCGCCTTCATCGACGAGAACACCTGCATCGGCTGCACCCTGTGCATCCAGGCCTGCCCGGTCGACGCGATTTCCGGGGCGGCCAAGCAGATGCACACCATCATCGCCGCCGAATGCACCGGCTGCGAGCTGTGCCTGCCGCCGTGCCCGGTCGACTGCATCTCGATGGTGCCGATCCCGGAAGACCTGCCGCACTGGAAATGGAAGCATCCGGTGGTGATGATGAAACAGCTTCCCGCCGAGGAACGCGCATGAGCCGCGAACTCTTCAGATTCAAGGGCGGGGTACACCCGCCCGAGCACAAGGCGGAGTCGAACGCGCGTCCGATCCATGCCGCGCCGCTGCCGAAGCAGTTGGTCATCCCGCTGCGCCAGCACATCGGCAACCCGGCCAAGCCTGTGGTCGAGGTCGGGCAGCGCGTGTTGAAGGGCCAGCAGATCGGCGAGGCCGACGGCTACATTTCCTGCGCGATCCATGCGTCGAGCTCGGGCACGGTCACGGCGATCGGCATGCAGACGATGCCGCACGCGTCCGGCCTGCCCGATCTGTGCATCACGATCGAAACCGACGGCCGCGACGAATGGATCGCCCATGCTCCGCTCGACTGGCAGACGATGGCACCCACCGAACTGCGCATGCGGCTGCGCGACATGGGCATCGCCGGCCTCGGCGGCGCAGTGTTCCCCAGTGCCGTGAAGCTCGACCCCGGCGCCGCGCAGACCTGCCCCACCCTCATCATCAACGGCGGCGAGTGCGAGCCGTGGATCACCTGCGACGACGTGCTGATGCGCACCCGCGCCGACGAGATCCTGCAGGGCGTGGCCGTGATGCGGCACCTTCTCGGCTGCACGGAAATCCTCGTCGGCATCGAGGACAACAAGCCCGAAGCGATCGCGACAATGCGGGCCGCCGCCGCGAAAACAGGCTTCGCGGTCGAGGTCGTCACGGTGCCGGCGCGCTATCCCGGCGGCGGCGCCAAGCAGATGATCGAAACGCTCACCGGCAGGCAGGTGCCGTCCGGCAAGCTCTCCACCGACATCGGCATCCAGGTGTTCAACGTCGGTACCAGCTACGCGCTGGCGCGCGCGGTGAACCACGGCGAGCCGCTGATCTCGCGGCTGGTGACGGTCACCGGCCACGTGCTGCGCCCGCAGAATTTCGAGGTGCTGATCGGCACTCCGATGCACACGCTGGTCACGCTGGCGGGCGACCGCGACGGCGCCACCGGCGTGCTGATGGGCGGCCCGATGATGGGCGTGCCGATGCCCAGCCTCGACGTCCCGGTCATCAAGGCCACCAACTGCATCCTGGTGAAATCCGCCGAACTGTTCCCGCCGCTGCCGAAAGCATTGCCGTGCATCCGCTGCACCCGCTGCGCCGACGCCTGCCCGGCCGAGCTGCAGCCGCAGGAGCTGTTCCGCTTCGCCAAGGCGGGCGATTTCGGGCGCGCGCAGGAATACCACCTGTTCGACTGCATCGAGTGCGGCTGCTGCAGCTACGTCTGCCCCAGCCACATCCCGCTGGTCGACTACTACCGCTACGCCAAGAGCGAGATCTGGGCCCGCGAGCGCGAGAAGCGCGCCGCCGACCTGGCGCGCGAGCGCCACGAGTTCCGCCTGTTCCGATTGGAACGCGAGAAGAAGGAAAAGGCCGAGAAGCTCGCCGCCAAGGCGCAGGCCAAGCGCGCCGAGATCGCGGCGGACGCGTCGGCATCGGGTGCACCCGACGCCGACGCCAAGAAGGCGCTGATCGCCGCCGCGCTGGCGCGCGCGCAGGCAAAGAAGGCCGAGGTCGCGCCGAAGAACACCGACCACCTGACGCCCGAGCAGCAGCACGAGATCGCGGAGATCGAGGCACGCCGGGCTAAAATCCGCGAACTGGCGCACCAGCCGCTGGAAACCGACGACACGCCCTGAGGCATTCAGAAAGAAAACACCCCATGCCCGCTCCGTTCATCCTCGATCGCACCAGCGTCACCCAGGTCATGGCCTGGGTGCTGGCGGCGCTGCTGCCCGGCATCGCGGTGTATGTCTGGCTGTTCGGCCCGGCCATCCTGGTCACGCTGTCGATCGCCACCGTCACCGCGCTGGCGGCCGAGGCGGCGATGCTGAAGGCGCGTGGCTACCCGGTGAAGCCTTTCCTCACCGACCTCTCCGCGATCGTCACCGCCTGGCTCTTGGCGCTGTCCCTGCCGTCGCTGGCGCCGTGGTGGCTGGTCGTCACCGGCACCCTGTTCGCCATCGTGGTCGCCAAACACCTCTACGGCGGGCTGGGACAGAACATCTTCAATCCGGCGATGGTCGGTTACGCCGTGCTGATCGTCTCGTTCCCGGTGCAGATGACACAGTGGGCGGCCCCGCTCGCGCTCGCAGGCGAGTCGCTCACGCTGATGCAGAGTGCAGTGGTCATTTTCGGCGGCGACGTCCCGAAGACGACGCTCGACGCCGTCACCATGGCGACCCCGCTCGACACCCTGCGCACCGGCCTGCTGCAGCAGCACACGGTCGACGAGATCCTGGCGCAACCGATCTTCGGCCATTACGGCGGCGTGGGCTTCGAATGGCTGGCGCTGGCCTTCCTCGCCGGCGGCCTGGCGCTGTGGGCGCTGCGCATCGTCAGCTGGCACGTACCGGTCGCGTTTCTCGCCGGCATCTGGCTCACCGCCGGCTTCCTGCATTTCTTCGACGCCGGCCGCTTCGGCGCGCCCTGGTTCCATCTGTTCGCCCCCTCGGTGATGCTGGCCGCGTTCTTCATCGCCACCGACCCGGTGTCCGGCGCAACCACGCCGCGCGGCAAGCTGATCTTCGGCTTCGGCGCCGGCTTTCTCACCATCGTCATCCGCACCTGGGGCGGCTTCCCCGACGGCGTGGCCTTCGCCATCCTGCTGATGAATCTTGCCGTGCCGTTGATCGACCAGTACACCCAGCCGCGCATCTACGGCGGCGCCGGCAAGCCGCCCGCCGCATGAACGCGATCGTCCGCACCGCCCTGAAGAACGCCGCCCGTACCGGCGCGATCCTGTTCGTGTTCGCTGTGGTCGGCACCGCCATGCTGGCGTTCACCCACGACCGCACCGAGCCGGTGATCGCGCGCAGCCTGCAGGCGGAAAAGCAGGCGCTGATCAACCAGGTGCTGCCCGCCACGCTGTACGACAACGATCTGCTCGCCACCCAGCAGGTCGTCCCGCCCGACGATCTGCTCGGCACCCGCCTGCCGTCGGCACTGTGGATCGCGCGCCGCGACGGCGCATTCAGCGGGGTGGTGCTGGAGGCGGTCGCGCCCGACGGCTACAGCGGCGACATCTTCCTCCTGATCGGCATCGACGCCGACGGCCGCGTCACCGGTGTGCGCGTGACTGCGCACCGCGAGACACCGGGGCTCGGTGACTACATCGACCGCGCCAAGAGCGCATGGATCGACCAGTTCGCCGGCAAGTCGCTGCTCGAACCGGAACCGAGGCACTGGAAGGTGGCGAAGGACGGCGGCGTGTTCGATGCCCGCGCCGGCGCCACCATCACCCCGCGTGCGGTGGTCAAGGCGGTGAAGAGCGCGCTCGACTATTTCGCGCGGCACCGCGCCGCCTTCGCCGTCCCCATGCAGGGACAGCCCCCCCCCGAGAAGGAGAAGCACGCATGATGACGCTCGCCGAATTCCGCAGTCTGTTCCACAACGGCCTGGTCAAGCAGAACACCGGTCTGGTGCAGCTGCTGGGGCTATGCCCGCTGCTCGCGATCAGCAACAACGTGGTCAACGCGCTGTCGCTCGGGCTGGCGACCATGCTGGTGATGGCCGCCTCCAGCGGCGCGGTGTCGGGCGTGCGCAACTTCGTCCCGAGCGAGATCCGCATTCCGGTGTTCGTGCTCATCATCGCCGCGCTGGTGACCGTGATCGACCTGGCGATGCACGCCTACGTGCTGTCGCTCTATGTGGTACTCGGCATCTTCATCCCGTTGATCACCACCAACTGCATCGTGCTGGCGCGCGCCGACGCCTTCGCCTCGAAGAACCGGCCGCTGCACAGCGTGGTCGACGCCGTCGCCATGGGCCTCGGTCTGACCGTGGTGCTGGTGGTGCTGGGCGCGATCCGCGAGATCGCCGGCCAGGGCACGCTGTTCTCCGGCATCGACCTGGTGTTCGGCGCCGAGGCGAAGCAGTATGTGCTGCACGTGCTGCCCGACTACCACGGCTTCCTGCTCGCGGTCCTGCCGCCCGGCGCTTTCATCGCGCTGGGCCTCCTGATCGCCGCGCACAACTGGAACAAGGCGCGCGCCGAGCAGCGCGCCCGCGCCGCGGTGCCGGCCGCGGCATGAAGCCGCCGCTGAAGAAGCGCGTACCGAAACCGCGCAACCCCTACGTGGCGCTGGCGATCGCGCGCAAGGCCGGCGAGCACGAGAAGTCGGCCGGCGGGAAGCGCCAGGCCGAGAAACAGGCCTTGCGGAAGCGCCTCGCCGAACAGTGAGGCCCGCACGATGAATACCGCACCATGAATCCTGCCAGGCGCCACGAACTCTTCAGCCGCCTGCGCGCGGTGAATCCCCACCCCACCACCGAGCTCGAATATTCGACGCCGTTCGAGCTGCTGGTCGCAGTGGTGCTGTCGGCGCAGGCGACCGACAAGGGGGTGAACCTCGCCACCCGCCGCCTGTTCCCGGCCGCCAACACGCCGGAGGCGATCCACGCACTGGGCGAGGACGGCCTCGCCGAGTACATCCGGACCATCGGTCTCTACAAGAGCAAGGCGAAGCATCTGATCGCCACCTGCAAGCTGCTGATCGAGCGGCACGGCAGCCAGGTGCCGGCCGAGCGCGCCGCGCTCGAGGCGCTGCCCGGCGTGGGCCGCAAGACCGCCAACGTGATCCTCAACACCGCCTTCGGCCAGCCGACGATGGCGGTCGACACCCACATCTTCCGCGTCGCCAACCGCACCGGCCTGGCGCCCGGCAAGACCGTGCTGGCGGTGGAAAAGGCGCTGCTGCGCGCGGTGCCGAAGGAATTCCTGGTCGACGCCCACCACTGGCTGATCCTGCACGGGCGCTACGTATGTCAGGCGCGCAAGCCGAAATGCCCGGAATGCATCATCGCCGACTTGTGCGAATACAAGGACAAGGCCTTGCCCGCGCCCTCGTCTGAACCGAAGCGGCAGACTGCGCCGAAGCCCCGCACGGCGCGTTCAGCGAAGGCCAAGCCGCACACCGCGCCGAAAGCAGGGAAAACCCGGGCCGCGCGCGCCCAAGGCGATGGCTCCGCCTCCCTCTCCTCAACTCTCCCCCCGGACGGGGGAGGAGGCAAACGCCGCGCTGCGCGCGCCCAAGACGATTAACGATCATGTTCAATCCCAGCCGCGATCAGGTCCGCCAGTTCTTCTTCGACGTCTGGGCCAAGTACCGCGCCGGACAGCCGCTGGCGGGCGCCGAACGGCCCGCGCTGGAGGCCGTGCTGGCACATCCGGAATACCACGCCCTGCTGGAACGGCCCGAGCGCTACAAGGACCGCGACTACCTGCCCGAAGCCGGCGAGCTCAATCCCTTCCTGCACCTCTCGATGCATCTGGCGGTGGCCGAACAGCTGTCGGTCGACCAGCCGCCGGGCATCCGTGCACGCCATCAGCAGCTGCTCGAACACCACGGCGACGCCATGGCGGCGCAGCACGCCGTCATGGATTGCCTGGGCGAGATGATCTGGCAGGCGCAACGCTACCAGACGGCGTTCGACGCGGCGGCCTATCTGGCCTGCCTGGACCGCAAACTCGGCCGCAACTGAGCGCCGCCGTTACGCAGGCTTCATTTTGGCGAAAACCTGTCGATAAGCTTATAAGCATGCACTGCTACGTCCGCTGCATGGCCATGCCGGCAGCCACGGGATGCAACGGGGCGCATCCGCTTCACCGAAACAGGTTGACATGAATCAGACAGAACAACTCAAGCTCAGCAGCCAGCTGCCCTCGCCCCGGGGCGTCGCCCTCGCGGTGCTCGAACTCTCCCGCCGCGAAAACGCCACGCTGGGCGAGATCGCGCGCGTGGTGCAGACCGATCCGGCGCTGTCCGGACGCCTGATCAAGCTGGCCAACACCGCCTCCCACATCGCCCGCCCGGTGGTCTCGGTGCAGGAGGCCGTGGTGCGCCAGGGCATGTCGACGGTGCGCTCGCTGGCGCTCGGCTTTTCCCTGATCGACCAGTATCGCGATGGAACCTGCGAGGATTTCGATTACCAGGGCTACTGGTCGCATTCGCTGCTGATGGCGCTCTGCATGCAGGCGCTGGGCGAGCGCGTGCGCGTGGCCGCCGCCGACGAGCTGTTCGTCTGCGGCCTGCTGGCGCAGGTGGGCCAGCTGGCGCTGGCGACCGCCTACCCGGGCGAGTACAGCGCGATCCTCAAGGCGCATGATTCCTCGCAGTCTCTCATCGACCAGGAACGCGCCCGCCTGGAAACCGACCACACCGAGCTCGGCATCGTGCTGATGACCGACTGGGGCATGCCCAATGTCTTCACCGTGCCGCTCGCCCACTACGAAGACACGCAATACCAGAACATCCCGCACGATTCGCGCTCCAACAGCCTGCTGCTGATGCTGCGCCTGTCGCATCGCCTGGCCGACCTCGCGCTGGCTGCGGCCGACATGCGGCCGCAGCGGGCGAAGGAATGGATGACGCTGGCGACCGAACTCGACCTGCCGCCGGAGACCGCTGGCAGCTTCATCGACGAGGTCGTCGCCAGCTGGCATGACTGGGGCGCGCTGCTGAAGATCCCGACCTCGGTGCTGCCGCCCTTCGCCGAGATCGACCAGGGCCATGCCGAACCGACGCCGGACGAGTCGCCGCTGCGCATCGTGGTGGCGGACGGCAACGCCTTCACCCGCCGCAAGACCATGGCCCTGCTGGTCGAAGACAGCAGCCACGTCGTGTACCCGGCCGACAACGGCAATACCGCGCTGGCGCTGGCGATGGAAGTGCTGCCGCACGTGATCGTCGCGCACTACAACCTGCCTCAGCTCGACGGCCTGGAGTTGTGCCAGGCCCTGCGCGCCACCGAAGAAGGCCGGCGCATGCACATCCTGCTGATGGACGACGACAACGGCGAAGAACAGCTGACGCGCGCCTACGAGGCGGGTGCGGACGGCTACGTCCCCAGCACCATCAGCCCCAAGGGTCTGCGCACGCGACTGTGCGCAGCACAGCGCCTGGTGCAGCTGCAGAACGCCTGGGAGCGCGACCGCGCCCAGCTGCGCCAGATCGCCGCCGAACTGGCGGTGGCCAACCGGCGGCTCGCCAACGCGGCGCTGAGCGACTCGCTGACCGGCCTGCCCAACCGCCGCTCGGCGATGGACCAGCTGGAACAGGCCTGGAGCGCCGCGTCGCGCAGCGGTGCGCCGCTCGCGGTGATGGTGATCGACATCGACCACTTCAAGCACATCAACGACACCCACGGCCACGCCGCCGGCGACATGGTGCTGCGCGAGGCGGCGTCGGTGCTGCGCACCTCGGCGCGGCGCGAGGACAGCGTCTGCCGCATTGGCGGCGAGGAATTCCTGGTGATCTGTCCCAACACCGATCTCGAGTCCGCGCTGCAGTCAGCCGAGCGCCTGCGCACGACGCTGGGCACCCATCTCATCGCCATCGGCGAGAGCGAAAGCTGCATCACCACCAGCATCGGCGTGGCGGTGCGCGAGCCGGACACGACCGACATCGACGCGCTGGTCAGCACCGCCGACCAGGCGCTCTATGCCGCCAAGGAAGCCGGCCGCAACCGCGTCCGCAGCGGCCCGCCGGCCTGTGCACTGAAATCGGCCTGAGCCGTCACAGCGCGCGCGACACCCGCCGCACTGCGTCGTCCTCGGGGTGCGGCTCGATGCGGAAACCGAGGCCTTCGACCAGCTTCAGCATCGGCCGATTGCTCTTCAGCACCTCGCCCTCCATCATCCCGAGCCCCTTGCCGCGTGCCACGTCCATCAGCACATCCATCAGCTTGTGGCCGATGCCCTGCTTCTGCCAGGCATCGCTCACCACCAGCGCGAACTCGCACGATTCACCGTCCGGATTGACGGCGTAGCGCGCCACCCCGAGCTCGACCTCGCGGCCGTCGACCACGGTCAGTGCCAGCAGGGCCATCTCGCGCGTGTAGTCGATCTGGGTCAGGCGCGCCAGCGCCACCGGGGACAGCTCGCTTACCGTGTCCATGAAGCGGAAATAGCGGCTCTCCTCCGACAGCCCGCGCACGAAGCGCTGCGTCAGCTCGGCGTCCTCCGGGCGGATCGGGCGGATGACGACGTTATCTCCGCTCGGCAGCTGCCAATGCGTCACCAGGTGCGTCGGGTAGGGGTGGATCGCCATGTGGCCGTAGCGGTCGGCGCCCGGCACCCGCGGCGCGATGACGATGCGCGCATCCAGCGCCAGCGCGCCGTGCTCGTCGACCAGCAAGGGGTTGATGTCGAGCTCGGCCAGCCACGGCAGCTCGCAGACCATTTCGGACAGGCGCAGCAGCACGTTCTCCAGCGCATCCATGTCGACCGGCGGGCGGTTGCGGAATGCGCCCAGCAGCGTGGATGCGCGGGTACGCCCGATGAGGTCGCGCGCCAGGAAGCGGTTGAGCGGCGGCAGCGTCACTGCGCGGTCCTGGAAGGCCTCGACGTCGACGCCGCCGGCGCCGAACACGATCACCGGCCCCAGCACCGGGTCGGAGGTCATGCCGAGCAGCACTTCGCGCGCGTGCGGGCGCGCCACCATCGGCTCGATGACGACGCCGTCGAGCGCGGCGTCGGGGCGCTGACGCTTCACCTCGGCCTGCATCTCGCCGAAGGCGGCGCGCACCGCCTGGCCGCTCGACAGGCCGAGACGCACGCCGTTGACGTCGGACTTGTGGGTGATGTCGGGCGAATTGATCTTCATCGCCACCGGGAAGCCCATCTGCTGCGCCATCAGCATCGCCTCCATCGGCGTGCGCGCGATCAGCGTCTGCGCCACCGGGATATGGAAGGCCGACAGCAGCGCCTTCGACTCGACCTCGTTCAGGAGATGCCGCCCATGCGCCAGCGCGCTCTCGATGATGAGGCGCGCGCCCTCGACGTCCGGCTCCGCCTGCTGCGACAGCGGCCCCGGCGTCTGCGTCAGCTGGCGCTGGTTCTCGTAGAAGGCGGAGAGAAAGGAGAACACCTCGACCGCCGGTTCCGGCGTGGTGAAGAAGGGAATCCCCGCCTGCTTGAACAGCTGACGACCCTCGCGCACCTGGCCCTCGCCCATCCAGCAGGTCAGCACCGGTTTGCCGGACGCACGCGCCACGTCGACCACCGCCTGCGCCACCGCGGTCGGCTGCGTCATCGCCTGCGGCGTCAGCATCACCAGCACGCCGTCGACACCGGCATCGGCGAGGCAGGCCTCGACCGCGACGCGGTAGCGCTCGGCGGTGGCGTCGCCGATGATGTCGAGCGGATTGCCGTGCGACCAGGTGGCCGGCAACCGGGCGTCGAGCGCGGCGAGCGTCTCCGGCGACAACTCGGCCATGGCGACGCCGAGGTCGACCGCGAGGTCGGTCGCCATCACACCGGGGCCGCCGCCGTTGGTGACGATGGCAAGGCGGTTGCCGGTCGGGCGGATGTGCGTCGCCAGTGCCCGCGCCGAGGCGAACAGCTGCAGGATGGTGTTCACCCGCACCACGCCGGCGCGCCGCACCAGCGCGTCGAACACCGCGTCGGACCCGACCAGCGCGCCGGTGTGCGACAAGGCCGCCTTCGAACCGGCCTCGTGACGCCCCACCTTGACCAGCACGACGGGCTTGAAGCGCGCGGTCGCACGCAGCGCGCTCATGAAGCGACGCGCGTCGTGGATGCCCTCGATGTAGAGCAGGATTCCCCGGGTCTGGGTGTCGTAGGCGAGGTAGTCGAGGATCTCGCCGAAATCGAGGTCGGCCGACGCCCCTGTCGAGATCACGCTGGAAAACCCGATGCCGTTGGATTCCGCCCAGTCGAGCATGGCGGTGCACAGCGCGCCCGACTGCGACACCAGCGCGAGTTCGCCGGCCTGGGTCGCGCCCTGGCTGAAAGTCGCGTTGAGCCCGATCGCCGGGCGCTGGATACCGAGACAGTTGGGGCCGATGAAGCGGATGCCGTATTTGCCCGCCACCCGCCTGACGGTTTCTTCCAGCGCTGCGCCTTTTTCCCCGGCCTCGCGGAAGCCGGCCGACAGCACGATGGCGTGGCGGATGCCGCGCTTGCCGCAGTCTTCCATCACCTGCGCCACCGTCGGCGCGGGGGTGGCGATCAGCGCCAGCTCGGGAATCGCCGGCAATTCGCTGGCGTAGGCGTAGCAGCGCTCGCCGAACACCGTCTCGTGCTTGGGATTGACCGGATAGACCGTGCCCTGGTAGCCGGCATGGCGCAGGTTGCGGAACAGGGTGCCGGCGACCGAGTCCTCGCGCTCGCTGGCGCCGAAGACAGCCACCGAACGGGCGTTGAAGAGGGGATGCAGGTAATGCTGGGGCATGGCGGGCAGCTCGGGGGCAATGACAGCCTATCCTAGGCCATCCCCTGTTACCGCGCCATCGCGCTCGGGGTATAGTGAGCGAAATCCAACGCTGCCGCACCATGCACACTGCCTACCTCACCCATCCGGAATGCCTCAGGCACGACATGGGCAGCTGGCATCCCGAGAGCCCGGCCCGCCTGCGTGCCATCGACGACCGTCTGCACGCCGCCCACCTGTTCGATTTCCTCGCCCACCACGAAGCGCCGGCGGCCACCCGCGCGCAGCTGCTGCGGGTGCACGACGCCGCCTATGTCGACGCTATCGAGGCGGCAGCGCCGGCCGCAGGCATCCACATGCTCGATCCCGACACCAGCATGAACCCGCACACGCTGGCCGCCGCCCGCCACGCCGCTGGCGGTGCGGTGCACGCAGTCGACCTGGTGATGCGCGGCGAAGTGGCGAACGCCTTCGTCGCCTGCCGTCCGCCCGGCCATCACGCCACCCGCAGCCAGGCCATGGGTTTCTGCATCTTCAACAACGTCGCCGTGGCGGCGGCGCACGCGCTCGCGACGCACGGCCTCGAACGGGTCGCCATCGTCGATTTCGACGTGCACCACGGCAATGGCACCGAGGACATCTTCCGCGACGAACCGCGCGCAATGCTGTGTTCCACCTTCCAGCACCCCTTCTATCCCCATTGCGGGGCCGACACGGTGAGCGAACACATCATCAACGTGCCGCTGCCTGCCGGCACCGCCGGCCCGGCCTACCGGGAAGCCTTCAGCACCCGCATCCGGCCGCGTCTGGACGCCTTCCGCCCGCAGATGCTGCTCTGCTCCGCCGGCTTCGATGGCCACCGCGAGGACGACATGGCGCAGTTCGGTCTGGTCGAAGCGGACTACGCCTGGATCACCGAACAGGTCATGGACGTGGCCGCGCGCCACGCCGCCGGCCGCATCGTCTCGGTCCTGGAGGGCGGCTACGACCTCAGCGCACTCGGACGCAGCGTGGCTGCGCACATCAGGACGCTGGCGGCATTGTGAGCTGGCGATTGCTGCAGAATCCCGGCGGTCCTGCCGATAATTCAAGGATGAAGGACAAGCGTTTCCACGACTTCCTGCACCGCCAGATCCTGGTGCTGATCTTCCTCTCGCTGCTTCCCGGCCTGGGCTATCTCTTCCTCGGCTGGCTGAATGGCGTCCTCGCCCCCGCCTTTGCCTGGTACCTGCTGATCGTCGCGATTTCGATCTGGGGATGGCGACTCTACCGCCGCTTCGATTTCGCGAACATGAGCGAGCGGGCACGCGAGCACTGGTACCGGCAATGCAGTGGCTTCATCTATGCCTTCTTCCTGCTGTGGATGCTGATCTTCCTGATCTACGTCCGGCACGACGCCTCCAACCTTCACTACATCGCGATCTTCACCGAGATCGGCGCCTCGGTGGTGGCCTCCTCGCTGCTCGCCTCGGACAAGCGGCTGTTCCGGCCGACCATCCTGATCCTGATGATTCCGCTGATCATCTATTTCGCGCTGATCGACCAGTGGTACGGCTACGTGCTCACCCTGTTCGCCGCCACGCTGACCTGGGTCCTGCTCTATGCAGCCAACAGTACCCACCAGCTGCTGATGCGCGCCAGCCACCAGGCCTCCCACGACGCGCTCACCGCGCTCTACAACCGCCAGTATTTCATCGAGCATCTGCAGCAGCGGATGAACTCCCTGGCCGAGAGCGGCGAATACGCCTACCTGCTGCTGATCGACCTCGACCACTTCAAGACCGTCAACGATTCCCTTGGCCACGACATCGGCGATCGCCTGCTGCAAAGCGTCGTCGCGCGCCTGCAGCTGGATGTGCCGGAGGGCTGCGTGATCGCACGGCTCGGCGGCGACGAGTTCATCATCACCGGCAGCGATTTTCCGGCACGGCAGGACTGCGAACGGGCGGCACTGGAAACCTCAGAGCGCCTGGTCGCCAGCCTCAAGGAGCCCTACATCGTCGACCAGCACCATCTCTACATCAGCGCCAGCATCGGCGTGAGCATCATCAGCGGCCGCAGCGCCAACGCCAACCGCTTCATCAAGGAAGCCGACATCGCGATGTACGAGGTCAAGGCGAAGGGCCGCGACGGCGTCTTCATGTTCAACGAGGAAATGTCCGCCCGCGTCGAGCGCAACCTGGAAATCGAGCGCCTGCTTCACTTCGCCCTGTCGAACGGCGAAATCACCCTGCATTTCCAGCCCCAGCTCGACCGCGACGGGCGCATCATCGGCGCCGAGTCGCTGGTGCGCTGGCACAGCCCGACCCTCGGCGAGATCTCCCCCACACGCTTCATCCCCATCGCCGAGCAGACCGGTCTCATCGTCGAGCTCGGCAACCACATCCTCGAAACCGGCTTCCGCACGCTGCGCGCCTGGCACGACGCCGGCCTCGAACTCGACCAGTTCTCCCTCAACATCAGCATGCGGCAGTTCACCCACCACCATTTCGTCGAACAGGTCGAGGAACGGGTGCGGCGCCATCTCGACGACACGCTTGCCCGCAAGCTCGTCTTCGAAATCACCGAATCGATCGTCGCCGAGGACATCCAGCGCGTCATCCTGACCATGAACCGGCTGAAGACACTGGGGATCCGCTTCTCGATGGACGACTTCGGCACCGGCTACTCCTCGCTCAGCACCCTCAACCAGCTGCCGCTCGACGAGATCAAGATCGACCGTGCCTTCGTCAGCGCGCTCGGCCAGAACGAAGGCGACCGCGCCATGGTGGCCACCATTCTCAACATGGCCGGCATACTCAGGCTGAACATCGTCGCTGAAGGCGTGGAAACGCCCGCGCAGCTCGACTTCCTGCTGCAGCATGGCTGCCGGATATTCCAGGGCTACTACTACTCGCGGCCGCTGCCGCAGGAACAGTTCGAGTCCTACTATCGCAGTCGCGCATGAACGTCAGGCGAACGGGACAGCCGGATGGAATTTGCTTTTAGAATGACGGACACAGCCTCCTGACCCCCTCGATACCATGCTCAAGAAAATCCGAACCCGTGATCTGCGGCTGGGCATGCACCTGCACGAACTCTGCGGCTCGTGGATGGAAAACCCGTTCTGGCGCAGCCAGTTCACCCTGACCGAGCCCGAGGACATCCGGCGCATCCTCGACAGCGGCATCGCCGAAGCCTGGATCGATACCGCCAAGGGCCTCGACGTCGCTGCCCAGGACAAAGCCGAAACCGACCTCTCGGTCACCGACGTGCTGATGAAAGCGGAGATCGCGCAGCGCGTCGAGACGCCCGGACAGGCATCGATGAGCGAAGAACTCAAGCGGGCCGCGATGATCTGCGCCAAGGCCCGGCACGCGGTGGTCTCCATGTTCCAGGAAGTGCGCATGGGCAAGGCCATCAGCGCCGAGGCCGCCGGCGAGCTGGTCGAGGAAATCTCCTCCTCGGTGCTGCGCAATCCGGGCGCCCTGATCAGCCTGGCGCGCCTCAAGACGGCCGACGAATACACCTACATGCACTCGGTCGCGGTATGCGCACTGATGGTGTCGCTCGCGCGGCAGCTGGGCCTCGACGAAACCGAGGTGCGCGAAGCCGGCATGGCGGGGCTGCTGCACGATCTCGGCAAGGCGCTGATGCCGATGGACGTGCTCAACAAGCCCGGGCGCCTCACCGACGAGGAATTCCGCATCATCAAGAACCACCCGGTCGAGGGACACCGCCTGCTGGTCGAAGGCAAGACCGCCAGCGCCATCGTGCTCGACGTCTGCCTGCATCACCACGAGAAGATCGACGGCAGCGGCTATCCCGACCGGCTCGCAGGCGAAGACATCAGCCTGTTCGCCAAGATGGGCGCGGTGTGCGACGTCTACGACGCCATCACCTCCAACCGCCCCTACAAGGCCGGCTGGGACCCGGCCGAGTCGATCCGCAAGATGACCGAATGGAGCCCAGGCCACTTCGACGAGCGTGTGTTCCAGGCCTTCATCAAGAGTATCGGCATCTACCCCGTCGGCTCGCTGGTGAAGCTCGGTTCTGGCCGCCTGGCGGTGGTGATCGAACAGTCGGAAAAATCGCTGCTGGCGCCACGCGTCAAGGTGTTCTTCTCGACCAAGGCGCAGACCTACATCGTGCCCGAGGTGATCGACCTGTCGCGCCCGGGTGTGGTGGACAAGATCGTCAGCCGCGAGGACGCCGCCAGATGGGGTATCAGGAACCTGGAGGAGCTCTGGGCCACCTGAGTTGCCCGCACCGCATGAAAAACGGGCGCCCGCAGCGCCCGTTTTTCATGCGGCATGCGCCGGATCAGTACTTGATGCTCAGGCCCTTCTGCGACGAGAACCAGGCCGCCAGGTCGGCAAGATCGGCGTCCGACAGGTTTTTCACCTGTTCGCTCATGACGGGATTCTTGCGCTTGCCCGACTGGTAATCCTTGAGCGCGTGGTACAGGTAATCACGGTGCTGACCGGCAAGCTTGGGAAAGGACGGGATCTTGCTGACGCCGTCTTCGCCGTGGCAGGCGGCGCAGGCCGTGGACTTGGCCTTGCCGGCTTCGGCGTTGCCCTTGCTGGCATGCGCCGGCAAGGCGAGGGCCAGGCTGGCGGCAACGAGAAGGAACGGGATCGTTTTCATGGCGTCTCCTCTCAGTTGGCCGGGCCGCTGTACGACGACGCGTAGTAGGCGGCGAGATCTTCCATGTCCTGATCGGACAGGCTGCCGGCGATGCCCACCATGCTCGGGTGATTGCGCTCGCCGTTCTTGTAGGCCTTCAATGCCGCCACGATATAATCGGCGTGCTGGCCGCCCAGCTTGGGCACGCTGTATACGCTGGGGTAGGCGGTCCGCCAGCCGGGGATGCCGTGACAACCGGCACACATCGAGGTCTTGAGTTGTCCGGCCTTGGGGTCGCCCGCTGCCTGAACCGGCACGGACAACGCCATCAGCACGGACGCGCACAGCGTCGTCGTGATGATCTTCATCTTGCTCGCTCTCTCTTTGGTGGTTGGATTGTCATTGCAGCCCCGTCTGACGCGGGGCTTGCGATCGATTATAAAACCGGACAGACCCTCCGCCACGTGACGGGCGACCAAAAAATCCTTTTATGACAACGAGTTATAACATTATTCGTTAATATGCTTCTGGAGTTGACGTGATCGATCTCAAGGCCTGCCCGCTATGGCTGTACCGCCTGCTGCCTTTCCTGCGCTGGTGGCCCAACGTCACGCCGCAGACCTTCAGGGCCGACAGCGTCGCCGCGCTGACCGGCGCGCTGATCGTGCTGCCGCAGGCCGTCGCCTTCGCCACCATCGCCGGCCTGCCGCCGGAATACGGCCTCTACGCCGCGATGGTGCCCGCCATCGTCGCCGCGCTGTGGGGGTCGAGCTGGCACCTAGTGTCGGGGCCGACCACGGCGATCTCGATCGTGGTGTTCGCCTCGATCAGCCCACTCGCCGAACCCGGCAGCCCGCAGTTCGTCGCGCTGGTGCTCACGCTCACCTTCCTCACCGGCCTGATCCAGCTGGCGATGGGCCTGGCGCGGCTGGGCGCGCTGGTGAATTTCATCTCGCACACCGTGATCATCGGCTTCACAGCCGGCGCGGCCATCCTCATCGCCGCCAGCCAGATCAAGAACTTCTTCGGGCTCGACATCCCGCGCGGCGCACACTTTCACGAAGTGCTGCTGCATTTCGGCAGCCATCTCGCCGACATCCAGCCGTGGGTGCTGACGGTCGGCGCCGTCACGCTGGTCTCGGGCATCCTCGCCAGGCGCTACCTGAAGAAGCTGCCCTACATGATCGTCGCCATGGTGGCCGGCAGCGTGGCGGCGGCACTCATCAACGCCGAATACGGCGCCGAGACGACCGGCATCAAGACCGTCGGCGCGCTGGCCGCCTCGTTCCCCCCGCTGTCGCTGCCGGATTTCTCGTTCGCCGCGATCAAGCAGACGCTGTTCCCCGCCACCATCATCGCCATCCTCGCGCTCACCGAAGCGGTGGCGATCGCGCGCTCGGTCGCGATCAAGTCCGACCAGCGCATCGACAGCAACCAGGAATTCGTCGGCCAGGGCCTGTCGAACCTCGCCGGCAGCTTCTTCTCCGGCTACGCGTCCTCCGGCTCGTTCAACCGCAGCGGCGTCAATTTCGCCTCGGGCGCGAAGACGCCGCTTGCCGCAGCGCTATCGGCCGTGTTCCTGCTCGTGATCGTGCTGCTGGTCGCACCGCTCGCGGCCTACCTGCCGGTGCCGTCGATGGCCGCGATCCTGTTCATCGTGGCGTGGAGCCTGATCGACTTCCACCATATCGGCGAGATCTTCAAGCGTCACAAGCGCGAGCGCATCGTGCTCGCGCTCACCTTCGTCGGCACCCTGATCGATCTGGAGAAAGGCATCTTCCTCGGCATTCTGGTGTCGCTGCTGTTCTACCTCTACCGCACCTCGCAGCCGTCGATCCGCGAGCTGGTGCCCTCGGTGGCCGACCGCCACAACCCGCGCCGCAAATTCGTCCCCGCCGCGACGTCCGACGCGCCGACCTGCCCTCAGATGGCCATCCTGCGCGTCGAGGGGTCGATCTTCTTCGGTGCCGTCGAACATGTGTCCCAGGCCTTCCGCAACGTCGACGAAGCCGACCCGGAGAAGAAAAACCTGCTGATCTCAGCGCGAGCGATCGGCTTCATCGACCTCGCCGGCGCCGAACTGCTGGCGAAGGAAGCGACGCGCCGGCGCAAGCTCGGCGGCGGACTGTATCTGGTCGGCGTACAACCGGATTTCTGCGAGATGCTGCGGCGCAGCGGCCAGGTCGACACCGTGGGCGAAGATCAGATCTTCCGCCACAAGGGCGAAGCGCTGCAGGCGATCTACCCGCGCCTCGACAGCACAATCTGCCGCAGCTGCACGGCGCGCATTTTCCAGGAATGCCAGGCGGTGCTGCCGGACGGCACGCCGCGCACAGAAGGCAGCTGATCAGCCAGCGTGCGCGCGCCGCCAGCGCCACGGCGGCTGCGCAGCAGGATCGCGCCACAGCCCGAGCCGCGCGTCCTGTGCCCCCCGCTGCAATGCACGCAGGGGATCATCGGCGGCGCGCGAAGATGCCCACGCATGGCCGCGCCGCACCAGTTCCGCATTCACCGAAATCGGCCCGATCATGAGCATGCCGAGCTTGCGCCCGTAACTATCGCTGGCGACGACATCGAGCGTCGCGCGCCGCTTCAGCGCCATATCCTTCAATGCGCGGGTCGCCGCCTCGCCGTGCGGCTGGTCCAGCTCGGGTGCATCGATGCCGGCCAGCCGCACCTTGAGGAAGGCACGCGATGCAGGGTGGTAATGGTCGGGCTTGAACAGCACCGTATCGCCATCGATCACCACGATGACGACGCCCGGCAATGTCTGCGCGCTGGCAGTGGCCGCGGCGAACAGCAGGAACAACGCAAGCAGCAACCTCACCCGGCGAGCATCTCGGCAGCGTGCTGCCGCGTCGTCGCGGTGATCTTCATGCCGCCCAGCATGCGCGCGATCTCCTCGACCCGCGTCGCGTCGTCGAGCACTTCGATGTTGGACGAGACGAAGCCGCCGTCGGCCTGCCTGGCGACGCGCAGGTGCTGCGACCCGCGCGCCGCCACCTGCGGCAGGTGGGTGATGACGAGCACCTGCCGGGTCTCGCCCAGCTTCGCCAGACGCCGCCCCACCGCCTCGGCGACGCTGCCGCCGATGCCGACGTCGACCTCGTCGAAGATCAGCGTCGGCACCCCGGCGACGCCCGACAGCGCGGTCTGGATCGCCAGGCTGATGCGCGACAGTTCGCCACCGGACGCCACCTTGCCGAGCGGCCCCGGCGGCAGGCCGGGATGGCTCGCCACCAGAAAGCCCACTTCCTCCAGGCCGTGCGCGCGCGGCTCGCTGGTCGGCGCAAGCGTGATGTCGAGATGGCCGCCGGCGAGCGCGAGTTCGTGCATCGCCGCCGTCACCTGCTGGGCCAGCGCGGCCGCCGCCTTGCGGCGCTTGGCGCCGAGCTGTTGCGCCTCCTTCCGATACTGCGCGAACGCCGCGTCCTCGGCAGCCTGCAGCGCGTCGAGGTCGTCGCCGGCGGCGAGCTCGGCCAGCCGCGCCTCGAACTGCGCCAGCAGACCGGCCAGCGCATCCGGCTGTACCCGGTGCTTGCGCGCCAGCCGGTGCATGTCGGCCAGCCGCCGGTCGAGTTCGGCGAGCCGCTCGGGATCGAGACTGAGATGGCCGGCGTAGCGGCGCAGCGCATGCACCGCCTCGGCGATGTCGGCACTCGCCGCGTCGACCAGCGCAACGATTTCCTTCAGGCTGTCGTCGACCGCCTGCATCGCGTCGAGCCGCGTGCGCATCTCGCCGAGCTGGCCCGACACCGCGGCCTCGCCCTCGTCCAGCCCTTCGATCAGCGCATGGCTGCCCTCGAGCAGCGTGGTGACATGCGCCAGCCGCGCGTGTTCGGTCTGGATCTCGTCCCAACGCGCGACGTCGTCGCCCAGCGCGCGCAGTTCCTCGAGCGCCAGCGTCAGACCCTCGCGTTCGATCTGCCGCGCCTGGCCGTGGGTCTCGGCGTCCAGCCGACGCTGCCGTGCCGCCTGCCAGGCATGCCAAGCAGCGCCGACCGTCCCGGCCAGTTGTTGCGCGCCGGCGTAGGCGTCGAGCACCTCGCGTTGCGTCTGCGGCCGCAGCAAGGCGTGGTGCGCATGCTGGCCGTGGATGTCGAGCAGGAATTCGGCGGCGTCCTTCAGTTGCGCGAGGGTGGCCGCGCTGCCGTTGATGAAGGCGCGCGAGCGCCCGCCGGCGTCGATCACGCGGCGCAGGATCAGCGCGCCGTCGTCCGCCGCGAAGCCGGCTTCATCAAGCCAGGCAGCGAGCGCCGGCAGGTTCTCGATCGCGAACTCGGCGGAAATTTCCGCACGCGGCGCGCCGCTGCGCACCACTCCGCCCTCGGCGCGGTCACCCAGCGCCAGCGCCAGCGCATCGACCAGGATCGACTTGCCGGCGCCGGTCTCGCCGGTGAGCACGGTCAGCCCCGGTGCGAAGTCGAGCTCGACCGATTCGACCAGCAGGTAGTTGCGGATGGACAGGTGCGACAGCATGGAGACGCGCTGTGCGTTAAAGCTTCTTGCCCCAGTGCAGCTTCTGCCGCAGGGTGTCGTAGTAGCTGTAGGAATGCGGATGCAGCAGGGTGACCGGGCGGCTGGCGCGGGTGATCCACACGTGGTCGCCCGCCTGCAGGTCGAAGTAGTGCTGGCCGTCGAAATGCACGCGTGCGTCGTCGGCGTGGGTGAGGTGGAGCTCGATGCGCGAATGGCTGCTCACCACGATCGGTCGCGCCGACAGGGTATGCGGGCAGATCGGCACCAGTGCCACGGCTTCCAGCGTGGGATGCACGATGGGGCCTCCGGCCGACAGCGCGTAGGCGGTGGTGCCGGTCGGGCTGGTGACCACCAGGCCGTCGGCGCGCTGGCTGTAGACGAACTCGCTGTTGATCGAGATTTCCAGATCGATCAGGCGGCCCGAGCCGCCCTTGCCGACCACCACGTCGTTGAACGCGGTGGCCTCGAACACGCGCTCGCCGGCGCGGCGGATCTGGCCGTTGAGCAGGATGCGTTCCTCGGCCACGTACTGGCCGCTGAGGATTTCCGCCACCGCGCCGTACATGTCCTCGACCGTGATATCGGTCAGGAAGCCCAGCCGCCCCTGGTTGATGCCGATCAGCGGCGCGCCGTGCGGCGCCAGCTCGCGCGCGATCGACAGCATGGTGCCGTCGCCGCCGAGCACCACGACGGCATCGCTGTCGGCGGCGAGATCATGCAGGGCGCGGGTGGGAAAATCGGTAACGCCGAGATGTTCAGCGGTCTGGATGGCCAGCAGCACCTCGTGGCCGCGTTTTCGCAGGAATTCACCCAGCGCGCGCACGGAAATTTCCATGCCCTGGTTGTCGTGCTTGCCGACGAGGCCGACGGTTTTGAACGGTGTTTGCATGAGGGGCGATTATATAGGGGGGAGGGTGAGCGGTGAGTGGCAAGCAGCGAGCGGAGGGAAAAAGCACACGCTCACCACTCACCACTCACCACTCACCACTCACCACTCACCACTCACCGCTTACCGCTTACCGCTTACCACTCCCCTATATAATCCGAACATGCTCACCGACCGCGCCCGCATCCTGCTGAAAACCCTGGTAGAACGGTATATCGCCGAGGGCGAACCGGTGGGCTCGCGCACCCTGTCGAAGCACTCCGGCCTCGACCTGTCGCCGGCGAGCATCCGCAACGTCATGGCCGACCTCGAGGAGATGGGCTTCGTCACCAGCCCGCACACCTCGGCCGGCCGCGTGCCGACGCCGCGCGGCTACCGCTTCTTCGTCGACACGCTCCTGACCGTGCGCCCGCTCGACCAGCGCGCGGTGAGCCAGCTCGAATCCAGCCTCACCCCGTCCGACCCGCAGCGGCTGATGACAGCGGCGTCGACCCTGCTGTCCGACCTCAGCCAGTTCGCCGGGCTGGTGATGACGCCGCGTCGCAGCCCGGCCTTCCGCCAGATCGAGTTCCTCAGCCTGTCGGACAAGCGCATCCTGCTCATCATCGTCACCATGGAAGGCGAGGTCGAGAACCGCGTCATCCTGACCGAACAGCCCTACAGTGCTGCCGCGCTGACCGAGGCGGCCAACTTCTTCAACCAGAACTTTGCCGGTTGCACCTTCGACCAGGTGCGCAGCAGGCTGCGCGACGAGCTCGGCCGCATGCGCGACGACATCACGCGGCTGATGGCCGCCGCGGTCGACGCCGGCAGCCAGGCGCTCGACGCCAGCCAGGACAACGTGGTGGTCGCCGGCAGCCGCAAGCTGCTCGACGTCGAGGAACTGTCCAGCAACATGGGCAGCCTGCGCCGGCTGTTCGACGCCTTCGAGCAGAAGACCGGCCTGCTGCAGCTGCTCGACCAGTCGAGGAGCGCCGCCGGGGTGCAGATATTCATCGGCGGCGAATCCGATCTCCTCGCGCTCGACGAATGCAGCCTCGTCACCGCCCCCTACTCGGTCGACGGCCAGGTGGTCGGCACGCTCGGCGTCGTCGGCCCCACGCGCATGGCCTACGAGCGCGTGGTGCCGATCGTCGACATCACCGCCAAACTCCTGTCGAGCGCGCTGTCGCATCAACGATGACCTACCTCAAGGAACCCGGATACACCCACGGCCAGCAGGCAAAGACCGGCATCCTGCTGGTCAACCTCGGCACCCCCGAGGCGCCCACCGCGCAGGCGTTGCGGCCCTATCTCAAGGAATTCCTGTCCGACCCGCGCGTGGTCGAGATTCCGCGCGCCGTGTGGTGGCTGATCCTCAACGGCATCATCCTCAACACGCGGCCGAAGAAATCGGCCGAGAAGTACGCCGCGATCTGGACCGCCGACGGTTCACCGCTCAAGGTCCACACTGAGAAACAGGCCAAGCTTTTGAAAGGCTGGCTGGGCGAAAAAATCGCCTCGCCCTTCATGGTCGAATACGCGATGCGCTACGGCAATCCTTCGATTCCCGACACGCTGACGCGCATGAAGGCGGCCGGCTGCGATCGCATCCTCGTGCTGCCGGCTTATCCGCAGTACGCCGCATCCTCCACCGCCACCGCATTCGACATGGCCTTCGCCTGGCTCAGGCAGACCCGCAACCAGCCGGCGCTGCGCACGCTGAAGCACTATCACGACCACCCCGCGTACATCCATGCGCTGGCCGCCAACATCCGCGACAACTGGCAGATGCACGGCCGCCCCGACGTGCTCTTGATGAGCTTCCACGGCGTGCCGCGCTACACGCTGGAGAAGGGCGATCCCTACCACTGCGAGTGCCAGAAGACCGGCCGCCTGCTGGCCGAGGCACTCGGCCTCGAAGCCAAGCAATACCGCATCACCTTCCAGTCACGCTTCGGTCGCGCCGAGTGGATCCAGCCCTATACCGACAAGACCCTGGAAGCGCTCGGCCGCGAAGGCGTGGGGCGGGTCGACGTCGTCGCACCCGGCTTCACCGCCGACTGCCTGGAAACCCTCGAGGAACTGGCGATGGAAGGTCGCGCGACCTTCCTCGCCGCCGGCGGCAAGGCCTTCCACTACATCCCCGCCCTTAACGAGCATCCGCAATGGATCGCCGCACTCGGCCAGATCGCCCTCGACAACCTGGGCGGCTGGGTCGGCACGACCTGGGACCGCGACGCCGAGGAGCAGGCGCGTCAGACCAGCAAGCGTCTTGCCCTGAATCTGGGTGCGCCGCGCTGAATTCCCCGATAAAAAGATAAAAATATTCATTCTGAATGGCAAAAAGCAGGGCTATATAAGGACCTGCTTGTTGACATGGTTTTTCCGCTGACAAATCCTTAACACTGGACGGGAAACCTAGAAACCCGTTTCAACTGCGTCAAGCGCAACTTCATGACGGTGACGGACGGGAAACCAGGAAACCCGTAACGACCGCAGCTTCGGGAACCTCAGCGGTGCCCTGTTCTTCGTTCGTTTGGAGGAGTCTATGAGCAAAAAAACCACCCTCGCACTCGCGGGTTTCGTGGGCCTCGCCGTTTCGGGTCTGGCTGGCGCCGCCGATGTGCACACCCGCACCCTCGCATCCACCTGCATGACCTGCCACGGCCCCGGCGGCCACAGCCAGGGCGCCACGCCCAGCATCGCAGGCCTGGACAAGGATTACTTCGCGAAGTCGATGAAGGACTTCAAGGCCGGGACGCGCCCCGCGTCCATCATGAAGCGGCACGCCAACGGCTACACCGACGCCGAAATCGACGCCATGGCCGCCTACTTTGCCAGCCTGAAGTAATCCATCGAGGAGACAACAATCATGACAATCAATCGTCGCGACTTCCTGAAGATTTCCGGCGCCGGCGCCGCTGCCGCCGCGTTCAGCGGCTGCGCCTCCATGGCCGGATCGCCGCGTGCCCACGTCGTCGTGGTCGGTGCCGGCTTCGGCGGCGCCACCTGCGCCAAGTACCTGCGCGCCTGGGGCCCCAACATCGACGTCACCCTGATCGAACCGAACGACAAGTTCGTGTCCTGCCCGATCTCCAACTGGGTGCTCGGCGGCCTGCGCACCATGGACGACATCACCCACGGCTACGACAAGCTGCCCGCTCACGGCATCAAGATGGTCAAGGACACCGTCGTCGCCATCGACGTCGACAAGCGCGTGGTCAAGACCCAGGGCGGCGCCAGCATCGGCTACGACCGCCTGGTGCTCGCCCCCGGCATCGAGATCCTCACCGACACCGTGCGCGGCTTCAAGGAAGCCGAGGCCGCCGGCAAGGTCGTGCACGCCTGGAAAGCCGGTGCGCAGACCGCATTGCTGCGGAAACAGCTCGAAGCCATGCCCGACGGCGGCACCTTCGTCATGTCGGTTCCGGCCGCGCCCTACCGCTGCCCGCCCGGTCCCTACGAACGCGCCTGCATGGTCGCCCACTACCTCAAGCACAACAAGCCGAAGTCGAAGATCATCCTGCTCGACGGCAACCCCGACATCGTGTCGAAGAAGCCGCTGTTCACCGATGCCTGGAACACGCTCTATCCCGGCATGGTCGACTACCGCCCCAACAACGCCCCGCTCGCGGTCGACGGCGGCAAGATGACCGTCTCCACCGAGTTCGACGACGTCAAGGGTGACGTGCTGAACGTCGTGCCGCGGCAGCGTGCCGGCACCGTGTGCGATCTCGTCGGCGCGCGCAACGACAGCAACAAGGCCTGGTGCACCGTCAACCTCGCCACCTTTGAGTCGACCGCCGCGCCCAACGTGCACATCATCGGCGACTCGGTGCTGTCCAACCTGCCGAAGTCCGGCCACATGGCGACCAACCACGCGAAAGTGTGCGCCGCCGCCATCGTCGAACTGCTCGCCGGCCGCCAGCCCGACCCGATTCCGGTCGTCGCCAACACCTGCTATTCGGCCACGTCCGACGGCACCTCGGGCTACGTCGCCAACGTGTTCCGCTTCGAAGCCGGCAAGGGCTACGTCAGCGCGCCGGAAGGCGGCGCCACGCCGAAGGGCGACGCGCTCAACTTCGCCTACAACGAGTCGTGGGCGAAGAACATCTGGGCCGAAGTGCTGAGCTGATCAGTTGTCGCTGCAAATGAAAAACGGGGCTGCGGCCCCGTTTTTCATTGCCGGCAGGCCGAGCGGCCTGCCCTTCGGATGCCCTGCCTTCACGTACGCCTGTCCGCATCCATTGCGTCCCCCCAGATGTCGTACGGGCCTTTTGGGCGGGGAACCAGCGTCAGCAACAGAGACAAATCGGAATACACGTCGGCCGGGAAGCCCTGGCGTCCTCCCCGCCTGTCGACCAGCAACGCCTCGAGCTTGCCATAGCACTCGGCGGTGCCCCAGAAAGCCTGTATCTCGGCCACCAGGCGCGGAAAATGTGCTTCAAGCGGACTCGGATCGGACATGTTCTTCTCCCTTTCATGCTCGGATGGTTCGAGTTCTGTTTCCTGGCAAGCAGCCGTCCCGCGGCGTCGCAGCCAGCGCTACCATTTTGCCGGGATGGGCTTGCCATGCAGCATGTCCATGACCGTGCGCGGCTCGGTATGCAATAGCGTGGCGATTTCACGATAGTCGTGCGGCAACGCCGCATCGTGCCAGCCATTCTCGGCATGCCGGGCCAGATTCACGGCCAGCATCACGTGGCGTACCCGGTCCGCCTTGGCATGCGCCGGGTCCAGGATGTTCACCAGCAATTCGGGCAAATGCCAGTCCATTGCCAGCTGGCGCTGCAGGTCCCGGCCCGAGAAGCCCAATACATGACTCTGCACATAGGCGCTGCGCAGGCTGCGGTCGGCCTCCATCTGCCGCCTGATTTCCAGCATCGGCCCCGGGTTGAAGCACCACATCAGCATTTCGGTGACGTGGGTGAGCAATGCCGCAATCTGCGCCTCCTCCGGATGCGTCTGGTGCAGCCGCAAGGCCCAGTCGTAGGCGTAGTAGGCCGCCCGCTGCGCGCGGCGGACCGTTTTCTGCAGACGCTCCAGCGCCTCGGGATGGTCGCGCAGAAGGTCTTCCACGACAGGCGCCGCCGGCACTTCGCGGTAGAACGTGTCGATCCCGATCATGAGCAGCATCTGCTTGGCGTCGATCAGTTCGTACCGCTGGCTGGCATGCTTGTGCGCCTGCATGAAGCGCAGCAGCTTGACTGTCATCAGCGGATCGTCCGTGATCACCCGCGCAATGTTGCGCGGGTCCAGCTGCGCTTCGTTTTCGCGCAGCTGCTGCAATGCGCGCGCCGTCTTTTCCAGCACGGGAATGTCGGCCTGCCTGAAAAAGGCCAGCCACTCCTTCATGCTAGTGCGTGATACGTCCATCGTCGGCACTCCTGCTGGCAGGCTGGGCGAAGCCTTCGGCAAGCCTGCCGCCCGGGGCGGTGTCAGGCGCGCCCAGCCCGCTCGTACACTACAAAATCGAAGCGCAGCGCATCGCCCTTTCCGCCCGTGTGTGACGCGCGCGCAATCTCGCTGAACGCGCTCTTATCGTAGACAGGAAACCAGGCATCGCCCACGGCTTCGATATCGACCTCGGTGAGGTAGAGTCGATCAGCCAGCGGGATAGCCTGGGCGTAGAGCTCGGCGCCGCCGATGAAGAAAATTTCGTCGGCGTCCTGGCACAAGGCGATGGCGGCGGGGATGGAATCGGCGACGAGACAGCCGTCCGGCCGGTAATCGGCGTTGCGCGTGATGACGATATTGGTGCGCCCCGGCAGTGGCCGGCCGAGCGACTCGAAAGTCTTGCGGCCCATCAGGATGGGGTGATTCAGCGTCAGCGCCTTGAAGTGGGCAAGGTCTTCCGGCAGCCGCCAGGGCAAGCGGTTCTCGATGCCGATGACGCGGTTTCTGGCGAGCGCGGCAATGACGCTGACGCGGGGTTTGTTTTGGGTCATGTTTTCTCCGCTCGCTGCTGACTGCTCACCGCTCACTAAACCGCCACCGGCGCCTTGATCGCCGGATGCGGGTCGTAGCCTTCGAGCGTGAAATCCTCGAAACGGAAGCCGAAGATGTCCTTCACCTCCGGATTGAGCTTCATGGTCGGCAGCGGGCGCGGGGTGCGGCTCAGTTGCTCGCGCGCCTGGTCGAGATGGTTGAGGTAGAGGTGCGCGTCGCCCAGGGTGTGGACGAAATCGCCGGGCTTCAGGCCCGTCACCTGCGCCATCATCATGGTCAGAAGGGCATAGCTCGCGATGTTGAACGGCACGCCGAGGAAGATGTCGGCGCTGCGCTGATACAACTGGCACGAGAGTTTGCCGTCTGCGACGTAGAACTGGAAGAAGGCATGGCACGGCGCCAGCGCCATCCTGTCCAGATCCGCGACGTTCCACGCCGAGACGATGATGCGGCGCGAGTCAGGATTGGTCTTCAGGGTCTTCACCACCTCGCTGATCTGGTCGATGGTGCCGCCGTCGGGCTTCGGCCAGCTGCGCCACTGGTGGCCGTAGACCGGCCCGAGGTTGCCGTTGTCGTCGGCCCACTCGTCCCAGATCGAGACGCCGTTTTCCTTGAGATATTTGATGTTGGTATCGCCCTGCAGAAACCACAGCAACTCGTGGATGATCGAGCGCAGGTGGCATTTCTTGGTGGTGACGAGCGGGAAGCCGTCGGCAAGGTTGTAGCGCATCTGCCAGCCGAACACCGAGAGGGTGCCGGTGCCGGTGCGGTCGTCTTTGCGGGTACCGTGCTCGAGCACGTGGCGCATCAGGTCGAGGTAGGGTTTCATCTTGAACGGTCGGGTTGGGCCGGAGCGGCCTGGACGGGTTGATTATCCCTTAGAACATCGTCGTAGAAGCCGGCCAGCCGCTCCGCCGGCGCCTGGCCATAGATGTTCCAGAAGGCGATTTCGAAGTCGGCGTTGTCCTGCACGGCGAGCGCCAGCGCCCTGAAGCGCGCCTCGTCATGCGCGCGCAGCCAGCCGACCAGCAGCATGGACTGGCGGTAAAACTCGAAAATGTTCATGCGCGAGGCCGCGGCGCGATGGCGCCGGTCGGGTGCGTCGCGCGCGGTAAGGTTGACGCGCTTGCCCGCGCGGATCGCTTCGAACACCCGGGCGTCGGTCGCATAGTCGGCGCCGCCGCCGTCGGCGACGAGCGAGGCCCAGCCCTCGTGGAACCACACCGGCAGTGTGCTGTGGTAATGGCCGATGCGCTGGCCGAGGTGCAGGTGGGCGAGCTCGTGGGTGAGCAACGGAACGAGGCGGTGGCGCTCGCGGCCATCGAGGTTGGGCGACAGGATCAGGCGGTTGTCGGGCACAACGGCAGCCGAAAGCTTCGGCGTCAGCACGTAGCGCCGGAAGCAGTCCTCGCTGCCGCACACATGGACGCGCGGGGGCCGGGCAAACGGACGGTAGTGCGCGGACTCGACCCGGGCGATGGCTTCAGGCAGCACCGCGGCGACGCGCGCGGCGTAGTCCTCGTAGCCCGACTCGACCCATACGCGCGGGTCGCTTTGCGACTGCACGAAATGCTCCAGCGGAACATGTGCACGCGGATCGCTCACGCCGAGCGCACAGCCCTGCAGCACCGCCACGACGGCGGCGAACAGCAACAGCCTCATGCGTCGAGCACCTGCCAGCGGCCGTCGACCAGGCCTTCGAGCGGCGGATACTGCTTCTTGTAGGCCATCTTGCGGCTCTCGGCGATCCAGTAGCCGAGGTAGAGATAGGGCACTTCCAGCCGCCGCGCCAGCTCGATCTGCCACAGCACGCCGTAGACGCCGAGGCTCTGCTGCTCGCGCGCCGGGTCGAAGAAGGTGTAGACGGCGGAAATGCCGTCGTCGACCTGGTCGACCACCGCGACCATCACCAGCTCGTCGCCGTCGCGGAATTCGACCAGCACCGAATCGACGTTGGACGACAGCAGGAACTGCGTGTACTGGTCGGGGCCGTCGCGGTCCATGCCGCCGCCTGCATGGCGGCTGCCGAGGTAGCGGCGGTAGAGCGCGTAGTGCTCCTCGCGGAAGTCGAGCGGCAGGAAGCGCGCGGCCAGGTCACGGTTGCGCTTGAGACAGCGGCGCTGGGTGCGGTTGGGCGAAAAGCCTGCGACGTCGACACGCACCGGCACGCAAGCGTGGCACTGCTCGCAGTGCGGGCGATAGGTGAACTGGCCACTGCGGCGGAAGCCGGCACGGATCAGCGCGCTGTAGGCGTGGGCGTCGATCAGGTGCGTCGGCGTGGCGACCTGCGAGCGCGCCTGCCGCCCCGGCAGGTAGCTGCAGTCGTAGTGCGCGGTCAGGTAGAACTGGATGCGCTGGAACGGGGGCTCAGTCGGATGCATCGAAATGCCAGGGGCCAGGGCGATGAGGCAAGTTTACCAACTCCGCCAGCTGCGTCGTGAACTCGGCGCGCGGCAGGGTGCGCGCGCCGAGGCTGGCCAAGTGGGCGGTTTCCATCTGGCAGTCGATCAGGCCGAATTCCCATTGCGCCAGCTGGCGCGCGAGCCTCACCAGCGCGACCTTGGAGGCGTCCGGTTCGCGACTGAACATCGATTCGCCATAGAACATGCGACCGATCGCCACGCCGTACAGCCCGCCGACCAGGTGGCCGTCGCGCCAGGTCTCGACCGAGTGGGCGTAGCCGGCGTCGAACAGGCGACCGTAGGCGGCGACCATCGCCGGCGAGATCCAGGTGCCGCCTGCCCCCTCGCGGGGTGCCGCGCAGGCGCGCATCACCTCGACGAATGCCGTATCGACGCGCAGCTCGAAGCCGGCGTTGCGCATCCGCTTGGCGAGCGAGCGGGTGACACGCACCGCGCCCGGCACCAGCACCATGCGCGGATCGGGACTCCACCACAGGATGGACTCACCGGGGTTGAACCAGGGGAAGATGCCGTGACGGTAGGCGTCGAGCAGGCGCGCCGGCGACAGATCGCCGCCCATCGCCAGGAGGCCGTTGGGGTCGTCGAGCGCGGTTTCGACCGGGGGAAAGAACGAGGCACCAGGAAAACGTTCGGTCATGTCGTCATGGTAGCGGAATCGTGTCCCCCGAATAGGCTTGCATTTCCGTCAGCGGCTATATTATGATATGCATATCTTCAATGCTGCTATCGTGCGACGCGGCCAAGACGGAAAGCAGGTCTCTCCCCTGCCCGCTTCTATAATGGCCCGTTTGACAAGAACCGCTCAGGGCGCATTTCGGGCCGGAACAGGGCAGTAACGAAGAATGGCGACAGCAAACGCAACATGCAATCCAACCGGAGTGACGCCGCGGCCACAAGCATCGGCGTCGGGCTTGCCGACCCGGACATCTACCCGGTGTCCGGGGATGACGGCAACCGCTTCCGGCATCAACGAGTTGTTCTCGACGCCAGTGGCCTGTCCGACCTCTCTCCCGGGCTTGCCGCGCAACAGCGTCCTCTTGCGGGGCGATTCGTGAGTACCTCTCCTACGCTCACGGACGCCCCGGTTTTTTCCGATGGCTGTTTCCATTGCGGCCTGCCGGTGCCTGAAGGCGCCCACTACCCCATCCAGTTCGAAGGCAAGACGAACGAGGCCTGCTGCCGTGGCTGTCAGGCGGTGGCGCAGACCATCATCGACAGCGGCCAGGGTGCCTATTACCTGCACCGCACCGCGCTGCCCGCCACGCCCCAGCAGGCCGAGGCCGAACTGGCGCAGCTGGGCCTCTACGACCTGCCCGAGATCCAGGAAAGCTTCGTCAGGGTCGAGGCGGAAAACGTGCGCGAGGCGGCGCTGATCCTCGAGAACATCGTCTGCGCCGCGTGCATCTGGCTCAACGAGCGCCACATTTCCGCGCTGCCCGGCGTGCTGTCGGTCGAGATCAACTACGCCACCCGCCGCGCGCGGGTGCGCTGGGACAACAGCCGCATCCAGCTCTCGGCCATTCTCAAGGCAGTCTCGGACATCGGCTACATCGCCCATCCCTTCGATCCCGGCCGCTCCGACGACATCTACAAGCGCGAGCGCAACACCGCGATCAAGCGGCTGGCGATCGCCGGCCTCGGCATGATGCAGGTGATGATGTACGCGCTGCCGACCTACACCGCGACCGACATGACCGACGAGATCCGGCTGCTGATGCGCTGGGCGAGCCTGATCCTGACGATCCCGGTGGTGGTGTATTCGGCGTGGCCGTTCTTCATCGGCGCCTGGCGCGACCTCAAGCGCCGCACGCTCGGCATGGACGTGCCGGTCGCGCTCGGCGTCGGCACCGCCTTCGTCGCCAGCGTCTACAGCACCTTCTCCGGCCACGGCGAGGTCTACTACGACTCGGTCACCATGTTCATCTTCCTGCTGCTGACCGGGCGCTTCCTCGAGATGAACGCGCGCCGCCGCGCCGGCGCCGCGGTCGAAGAGCTGGTCAAGCTCATTCCCGCCGCCACCACGCGCCTGCCCAACTGGCCCGCACGCGACGAGGAGCAGGTGCCGGTGGCACGGCTCGCGGTCGGCGACCACGTGCTGGTGCGCCCGGGCGAGACCCTGCCCGCCGACGGCGTCGTGGTCGACGGCGACAGCGCCGTCTCCGAAGCGATGCTGACCGGCGAGTCGCTGCCGGTGTCGAAGAGCGTCGATGCGAAGGTCGTCGGCGGCAGCCTCAACCAGGCGAGCCCGCTGGTGGTCAAGGTGGAAAAGCTCGGCGCCGACACCCGGCTGGCGTCGATCGTGCGCCTCCTGGACCGCGCGCAGAGCGAGAAGCCGCGCATCGGCCAGCTGGCCGACCGCGCCGCGGCCTGGTTCGTCGGCCTGCTGCTCGTGATCACCGCGCTGGTAGGCGTGGCCTGGTACGTCATCGACCCGTCGAAAGTTCTGTGGATCGTGGTGTCGATCCTGGTCGTCACCTGCCCCTGCGCGCTCGGTCTCGCCACCCCCGCCGCGCTCACCACCGGCACCGGGCGACTGACACGATTGGGCCTTTTGACCACGCGCGGCCACGCGCTGGAGACGCTGGCGCGGGCGACGGATCTCGTGTTCGACAAGACTGGCACGCTGACCCTCGGCCGCCTGTCGGTGCGTCGCGTCGTGCCGCTGGGCGAGCGCAGTACCGACGAGGTCAGCGCGATCGCCGCCGCATTGGAAGCCGGCTCCGAGCACCCGATCGCACGCGCCCTGCGTAACGCGGGCATTGAGACTTCCGTAAAAAATAGTGACGGATCTCAACCACCGTTCGGGCTGAGCTTGTCGAAGCCCCTTACCCACTCGGAAATGCCCTTCGACAAGCTCAGGGTGAACGGGGATCTTGGAAAGTCCGATAGTTCAACGTTCAGTGCCAGCGACATCCGCAACACGCCGGGACGCGGCGTCGAAGGCGTCATCGACGGCCGGCGCTACCGGCTCGGCACGCCGCGCTTCGCCGCCGGAAACGACACGCCCCCCGAGGCACCCGTGTCCGATGATGGAGCCTACCCTGAAGGGCACGAGAGCTGGGTCGCACTCGCCACAGAAAACGAACTGATCGCCTGGTTCGCACTCGCCGACACGCCGCGACCGGACGCTGCCGCCGCGCTCGCCGCACTACGGAAGCAGGGCCTGCGCCTGCACCTCGTGTCGGGCGACGCCGTACCGGCGGTCAAGGCCGTCGCCCGGCAGCTCGGCATCGCCGACTGGCACGCCGGTGCGCTGCCGGAAGACAAGCTCGCTTATGTGAAGCGCCTGCAGGACCAGGGCCGCATCGTTGCGATGGTCGGCGACGGCATCAACGACGCGCCGGTGCTCGCAGGCGCGCAGGTGTCGATCGCGATGGGCGAAGGCGCCGACGTCGCGCAGGCCGCCGCCGACATGGTCATGCTCGGCAGCCGCCTCGCCACGCTGTCGGAAGGCGTCGGGCTCGCGCGCAAGACGCAGAAGATCATCCGCGAAAACCTCGCCTGGGCCCTCGGCTACAACCTCATCGCCATCCCCGCCGCCGCGCTCGGCCACGTCACCCCGTGGATCGCCGGCATCGGCATGTCGGCGAGCTCGCTGCTGGTCGTGCTGAACGCGCTGCGGCTGTCGGAGTTCAAGGGGGAGCGGGGAGCAGTAAGCAGCAAGCGGTAACCCCCGCCCTGCTCACCACTCACCACTCACCACTCACCACTCACCACTCACCACTCACCGCTTACCGCTTACCGCTGACCGCTCACTGCTCACCCCCCAATGGACATCCTCCTCCTCCTGATCCCGCTGAGCCTCGTCATCGTCGGCGTCATCGCCTGGATCCTGCTGTGGGCGGCGAAGAGCGGCCAGTTCGATGATCTCGAGGGCCCGGCGCACAGCGTGATCATGGACGACGACTCGCCGCCCAAGCCGGACGACGACGCCGAGAAAAAATAGCCGCGCATCGCCTATGCTGCGAGCTGCCCCATTCTTCGGCGCCGCGCCATGACCGCTCCCATCCTGTGGTATTTCGCCGATCCGATGTGCTCGTGGTGCTGGGGCTTCTCGCCGGTGATCGAGGCGCTGCGCGCGCAATACCACGATCGAATGAAAATCGCGCTGGTGCTCGGCGGCCTGCGCCACGAGACGGCGCCGATGACGGCAGCGCAACGCGACGACATCCTGCACCACTGGCACGCGGTGCAGGCGCGTACCGGCCAGCCGTTCCGCTTCGACGGCGCGCTGCCCGAAGGTTTCGTGTACGACACCGAGCCGGCCTGCCGCGCCGTGACGACGGTTGGCGGGCTCGATCCCGCGCAAGTGTTTCCGCTATTCAAGGCGATCCAGTCGGCGTTCTACGCCGAGGGGCGCGACGTCACCCGTAGCGCAGTGCTGGCCGAGCTTGCGGCCGGGCTCGGCGTCGACACTGTGCGTTTTCTCGCCGCCTTCGACAGCGACGAAGCACGCGCCCGCACCCAGGCGCATTTCCGCCAGACCCGCGTGGCCGGCGTGCGCGGCTTTCCCGCGCTGATCCTGCAGCAGGACGCGCAACTGCATCCGGTCAGCAGCGGCTGCGAACCGCTCGAAGCCGTGCAAGGCACGCTCGATGCACACCTGTCGCACCGATGACGCAGCCGCACCGCGCCTCGCACAATCTGCGCCGAGCCCTCCGACAAGACTCAGGACAGGCCCTTCGACCATGCTCAGGACGGCCAGTCGAAGCGCTGCTTTGCGCTGGGCCCGTCGCACTTCATACCGTCCGCGCTGAGTCTGTCGAAGTACTGCGCCAAACCCATCGCCCTTTGCACCGTTCGCGTTGAGCCCGTCGAAGCGTTGCCAGCCACAGTGCAAGGCGTCGGCAAACTCCCCCTGGGCCAGTAGAATCCCTGCCAGCCCTCATTTTCGGAGCCCCCGATGACCCGCCTGTCCCTCATGTCCACCACGCTGTTTCTCGGCGCGCTGCTGCTCGGCATCTCCGGCTGCGGCGCCCAGGAGCCCGGCAAGCAGACCGTCTCCACCGCGCCCGCCGCCGGCCAGCCGGCCAACCCGCGCGTGCTGATCGAAACCAGCCGCGGCAACATCACGGTCGAACTCTTCCCCGGCAATGCGCCGAAATCGACCGCGAACTTCCTCGGCTACGTAAGAAGTGGCTATTACGACGGCACGATCTTCCACCGCGTCATCCCCGGCTTCATGGTCCAGGGCGGCGGCATGCTCCCCGACATGCGCGAAAAGCCGCGCGGCACGCCGATCGGGAACGAAGCCGACAACGGCCTGAAAAACCTGCGCGGGACGCTGGCGATGGCGCGCACCGGCGACCCGCATTCGGCGACCTCGCAGTTCTTCATCAACGTCGCCGACAACTATTTCCTCAACCACCGCGGCAAGAGCGTCGAGGGCTGGGGCTACGCCGTGTTCGGCCAGGTGGTCGACGGCATGGATGTGGTCGACGCCATTGTCGCCGTCCCGCGCGGCAATCGCGGCCCGCACGGCGACGTGCCGAACGAGCCCATCGTGATGCAGCGCGTCACTCTGCTCCCCGCCACCGCCAGCACCGTTCGGCCTGAGCCCGTCGAAGGCCAGTTGCCCACGGGCCAAAAGTAATAAGGCCACAAGCCCTGCTCCCCAACACCAAACTGCTGCTGCTCGCCCTCGCCGCCCCCGCGGCGATCGCGCTCGGCCTCATGGCCGGCGCGCTCCCCGCCGACCGCGAACTCGCGCAGCAAATCCTCGCCGAGCTGCGCGCGCCGCGCGTGGCAGCCGCCTTCGCCTGCGGCGGTCTGCTGGCGCTGGCCGGCGTGTTGATGCAGACGCTGTTCCGCAACCCGCTCGCCGAACCCTACCTGCTCGGCGTCTCCGGCGGCGCCGGCCTGCTGGCACTGCTCGGCATGGCGGCAGGGCTGGCGTGGCCGTGGATCTCGCTGCTCGCCTTCGCCGGCAGCCTGCTCGCGCTCGGCCTCGCAGCCGCACTGGGCGGCCGCATGCTGGCGCGCGACCACACCCCGCTGCTGCTCGCCGGCGTCATGCTCGCGGCCGGTTTCGGAGCGCTGATCGCGCTGGTGTTGAGCGTCGCCCCCGCCGAGCGCCTGCCCGGCATGCTGTTCTTCCTGATGGGCGACCTCGCCTGGACCGGCAACGCGCCGCTGCTGCTCGCCGCGCTGGGGCTCGCCGTCGCCGCCGCGCTGTCCCTGTCGCGCCGCCTCGACGTGCTGCAGCTGTCGCCGCTGAAGGCCGCGTCATTGGGCGTCGCCGTCGCCCCGACGCGCTGGACCCTGTTCGGCCTCGCCGGCGCCTGCACCGCGCTGGTCGTCGCCCAGGCCGGCAGCATCGGCTTCGTCGGCCTGATGGTGCCGCACGCGCTGAGGAAACTCGGTTTCAACGGCCACCGCGTGCTGCTGCCCGCGGCAGCGCTGGCCGGCGGCAGCCTTCTGGTGCTGGCCGACGCGCTGGCGCGCACGGTGATCGAGCCGCGCGAACTGCCGGTGGGGGTGCTCACGGCGCTGTTGGGGGTGCCGATGATGTTGTGGTTGTTGCGCAGGCCATGAGGCTCACGACACATCAACTGAGCCTGAATGCCGGCACCCGCACGCTGATCGACGCGCTCGATCTCGCGCTCGAACCTGGCGAAGTGCTGGGCATCCTCGGCGCCAACGGCGCCGGCAAGTCGACGCTGCTGACGGTGCTGGCCGGCCTCGCGCGGCCCGCGCAGGGGCAGGTCTTGCTCGACGGCCAGCCGGTCGCCGACCTGCCGCCGCTCACCCGCGCGCAGCACATCGGCCTGTTGCCGCAGGGCGACGAGGGCGGCTTCTTCGGCAGCGTCGCCGACTTCGTCGCGCTCGGGCACTTTCCGTTCGACGGCTCGCCCGACCTCGCCCCCCACCTTGCCACCTGGGAACTCACCGACCTCGCCGACCGCCCGCTCGCCACCCTCTCCGGTGGCGAGCGCCAGCGCGCGCGGCTAGCTCAGCTGGCGGTGCAACAACCGCGCATTGCGCTGCTCGACGAGCCGCTGACCCACCTCGACCCGGCGCACCAGGCACGCCTGCTGGCGTGGGCGCGCAGCGAGGCCGACGCCGGCCGCTGCGTGGTGCTGACGCTGCACGATCCCAACTGGGCGGCCTGCCACTGCGACCGCCTGCTGTTCCTCTACGGCGACGGCCGCTGGCGCCTGGGCACGCCGGCCGAGTTGCTGACGCCGGCGTCGCTGGAGGCGCTGTACGGCCCCGGGACGGCGTCGCTGTGGCGGCAAAGTGAGCGGAGCCAGCCTGTATAATCGCGCTTTAGGTTTTTTGCCGTTCCCTCAGCGCCTTCCATGATCCGTCGCCTCATCAGCAAAGTCTTCGGCCGCAAGTCCCGCGCCGCCACCCGGGGCGCGCAAATCCTGCCGCTCACCGCACATGGCATCCGCCGGGCCCAGCTCGACGACTGCGCATTGAAGGTGTGCGAGACGCTCGCCGCGTCCGGCTTCAAGGGCTACGTCGTCGGCGGCGCGGTACGCGACCTGCTGCTCGGCAAGACGCCCAAGGATTTCGACGTCGCCACCGATGCCACACCGGAGCAGGTGCGCAAGCTGTTCCGCCGCTCGCGCATCATCGGCCGCCGCTTCCAGATCGTGCACGTGATGTGCGGGCGCGAGACCATCGAGGTGACCACCTTCCGTTCCAACGGCCAGAAGGAGCTCGAAGAGGAAGATGAACGTCCGACCGACGAGCACGGCCGCCTGCTGTCCGACAACGTGTTCGGCAGCATGGAAGACGATGCCGCACGCCGCGACTTCACCATCAACGCGCTCTACTACGACCCCGCGCGCGACGAAGTGCACGACTACTTCGGCGGCGTGGCCGACTGCAAAAAGCGCGTGCTGCGCATGATCGGCGACCCCGAGACGCGCTTCCGCGAGGACCCGGTGCGCATGCTGCGCGCGGCGCGCTTCGCCGCCAAGCTCGACTTCCACATCGACGAGGCGACGCGCCGCCCGGTCGCGACGCTGGCGCCGCTGCTGGCCAACATCCCGCGCGCGCGCATCTTCGACGAGGCGCTCAAACTTCTTTTGTCCGGCCACGCGCTGCGTGGCGTGCACCAGCTGCGTGCCGAGGGCCTGCACCATGGCATGCTGCCGCTGCTGGACACCATCCTCGACGACCCCACCGGCGAGCGCTTCATCACGGCCGCGCTGAAGAGCACCGACGCGCGCATCCAGTCGGACCGCCCCTCGTCGCCGGCCTTCCTGTTCGCCACCCTGCTGTGGCCGCAAGTGGTGAAGCGCTGGCACGCCCTCGAGGCCGCCGGCGAGAAGCCGCAACCGGCGCTGTTCACGGCGATGGATGCCGTGCTCGACGAACAACGCAGCCAGCTCGCGATCCCGCGCCGCTACGACGGCATGATGAAGGAAATCTGGGCGCTGCAGCCGCGCTTCGAGCAGCGCGGTGGCCAGCGCCCGTACCGCCTGCTGGAACATCCGCGCTTCCGCGCCGCCTACGACTTCCTGCTGCTGCGCGCGGAATCCGGCGAGGTCGACGCCGAGCTCGGCGACTGGTGGACGCGCTTCCAGGACGCCGGTGAGGACGAACGTGCCGGCATGCTGGTAGCCGACAGCGGGCCCAAGCCGCGCCGCCGCCGCAAGCGCAGGAAGCCGGGCGAGGCCGGCGGCGAGGCACAGCCGGTATGAAAGTGATCGCCACCATCGGGCTGGGCGCCAACCTCGACGATCCGGCCGCGCAGGTGGAATACGCGCTCACCGAGCTTGACCGCCTGCCCGGCACGCGGCTCGTCGCGCGCTCCAGCCTGTATGCCTCGGCACCGGTCGGCTACGTCGACCAGCCCGACTTCATCAACGCAGTGGCGCAAGTGGAAACCGGACTCGCGCCGCGCGCCCTGCTTGCCGCGCTGCTGGACATCGAGCACCGCCACGGCCGCGAGCGCAGCTTCCGCAACGCGCCGCGCACGCTCGACCTCGACCTGCTGCTCTACGGCGACGCGCATTTCCACGAAGACGGCCTGACGCTGCCGCATCCGCGCATGCACGAACGTGGCTTCGTGCTGTTGCCGCTGATGGAAATCGCACCCGACACCGCGATCCCCGGCCGCGGCCGCGCCGCCGACTGGCTCGCTGCCTGCGACGACCAACAGGTCATCGCCCTGCCTCCTCCCGCTGCCGCCGTCAACGCATGACCCTGTCCCGCTATCGCTACCTCGTCGTCGAAGGCCCGATCGGCGCCGGCAAGACCAGCCTGACCCACAAGCTCGCCGAGCGCCTGGGTGCCGAAACGCTGCTGGAAAACGCCGGCGACAATCCATTCCTGCCACGCTTCTACCAGGAACCGAAGCGCTACGCGTTGCCGACCCAGCTGCATTTCCTGTTCGACCGCGCACGCCAGCTGCGCGATCTGGCGCAGGGCGATCTGTTCCGCCCCAGCACGGTGTCGGATTTTCTGATCGACAAGGACATGCTGTTCGCGCGCATGAACCTCGACGACGACGAGTTCGAGCTGTATCAGAAGGTCTACGCCGACCTCGCGCCGCAGGCGCCGGCGCCCGATCTGGTGATCTACCTGCAGGCGCCGATCGACGCGCTGCAGGAACGTGTGCGCCGCCGCGGCATCGAATTCGAGCAGGGCATGGACGCGGGCTACCTGCAGCGCCTGGCCAACAGCTACAGCGAGTTCTTCCACCGCTACGACGCCGCGCCGCTCTTGATCGTCAACACCAGCAACCTCAACTTCGCGCAGAGCGAGGCCGACTTCGAGCTCTTGCTCGAGCGCATCGAGAAGATGCGCGGCCCGCGCGAGTTCTTCAGCCGGGCGGCATGACATGAGCGTGACTCTCTCCACCCTCAGGGCAATGCGCGAGCGCGGCGAGAAGATCGCCGTGCTCACCTGCTACGATGCCAGCTTCGCGCGCGTGCTCGACGCCGCCGGCGTCGAGGTGCTGCTGGTCGGCGATTCGCTCGGCATGGTGGTGCAGGGCCACACCTCGACGCTGCCGGTGAAGCTCGCCGAGATGGCGTATCACACGCGCTGCGTCGCCACCGGCACCGAACGCGCCTTCATCGTCGCCGACCTGCCGTTCGGCAGCTACCAGCCTTCGCCCGAGCGCGCGTTCGCCGCCAGTGCGCGCCTGATGGCAGCCGGCGCACACATGGTCAAGCTCGAAGGCGGCGCGGTCATGGTCGACACCGTCGCCTTCCTGACCCAGCGCGGCATCCCGGTATGCGCGCACGTCGGTCTCTTGCCGCAATCGGTCAACCAGCTCGGCGGCTACCGCGTGCAGGGGCGCGACGACGCGGCCGCGGCACAGCTGATCGCCGACGCGCGCGCGCTCGAAGCCGCCGGTGCCGGCCTGATCGTGCTGGAGATGGTGCCCGCTGCGCTGGCGAAGGCCGTCACCGAGGCGCTGACGATTCCCACCATCGGCATCGGCGCCGGCGCCGACTGCTCCGGCCAGGTGCTGGTGCTGTACGACATGCTGGGGCTGTATCCGCGCGCGCCGAAATTCTCGAAGAACTTCCTCACCGGTGCCGACGGCATCGAGGCCGCCGTGCGCGCCTACGTCGCCGCGGTGAAGGACGGCCGCTTCCCCGCCACCGAGCACAGTTTCTGATGCAGATCGTCCACACGGCTGCCGAGCTGCGCGCCGCGCTCGCCGGTGAATCCGCTACGGCGTTCGTGCCGACCATGGGCAACCTGCACGCCGGCCACATCGCGCTGGTCGAGCGCGCGAAACACCTCGGCCGCCCGGTGGTCGCGAGCATTTTCGTCAACCCGCTGCAGTTCGGTGCCGGCGAGGATTTCGAACGCTATCCGCGCACGCTCGCCGCCGACTGCGACAAGCTCGCCGCGGCCGGCTGCGACCTCGTGTTCGCGCCCGGCGTCGCCGAGATGTACCCGCAGCCGCAGAGCTACACCGTGCAGGTGCCTGAGGCCCTCGCGAACGACCTCTGCGGCGCCTTCCGCCCCGGCCACTTCAGTGGCGTGGCGACCGTTGTGCTGAAGCTCTTCAACCTGGTGCAACCGCGCGTCGCGGTGTTCGGCAAGAAGGATTTCCAGCAGCTGCAGGTGATCCGCGATCTGGCGAGCCAGTTCAACCTGCCGATCGAGATCGTCGGCGTCGACACCCTGCGCGAGACCGACGGTCTGGCGATGAGCTCGCGCAACGGCTACCTGTCGCAGACCGAACGCATGCAGGCGCCGCAGCTGCAGCGCGAACTCGCCGCCCTCGTCGCTGCCGTGCAGGCCGGCGAGCGCGATTTCGACACGCTCACGGCGGCTGCGCGGCGCCACCTCGCCATGGCCGGCTGGCGCGTCGATTACGTCGAACTGCGCGACGCCGCGACGCTCACGACGCCGACGCCCGACAGCCGCCGCCTCGTCGTGCTGGGTGCGGCCTGGCTCGGCAGCACGCGTCTCATCGACAACCTCGACTTCGCCCTCGACGCCGCCGGCTGAGGCCGGGAACGCCCTTTGGGGAAGCGGGTCAAAAAAAGTATAATGTTCGTCCTTTTTTGTGATTGAGAGGGCACCGTCATGCAAAGAACGATGCTCAAGTCCAAGCTGCACCGGGCAACCGTCACGCATTCCGAGCTGCACTACGAAGGCTCCTGCGCGATCGACGAAACCCTGCTGGACGCGGCCAACATCCACGAATACGAGCAGATCCAGATCTACAACGTCACCAATGGCGAGCGTTTCACCACCTACGCCATCCGTGCCGCGCGCGATTCCGGGATCATCTCGGTGAACGGCGCCGCCGCGCACAAGGCGAATCCGGGCGATCTCATCATCATCGCCACCTACGCGACATACAACGAGATCGAACTGGCGCGCTACGCGCCGGAACTAGTCTACGTGGACGCGGACAACCGCATCATGGACACGCGCCAGGCGATTCCGGTGCAGGCGGCGTAAACGATCTTTCTTCCAACAAAAAAGCCGGGGCGACCCGGCTTTTTTGTTGCCTGCACCTGCCCCGCTACTTCAGTTTCCAGATCTCCGCGTTGTATTCCCGCATCGTACGGTCGGTCGAGAAGAAGCCGCTCGACGCGGTGTTGAGGATGCTCATGCGCGTCCAGCGCTCGGGATCCTGCCAGGCCTCGGCCACCCTCTGCTGCGCATCGACGTAGCTGCGGAAATCCGCCAGCACCATCCACGGGTCGTGCGGACTCAGCAGCGCGTCGAGGGTGGGGTCGAAAATGCCGGGTTCGCACAGATTGAAGTGGCCCGACCGCAGCAGCCCGATCACATCGCGCAGGTCGGGATCGTTGTCGACGAAGGCCTGCGGCTGGTATTGCGGCCGCAGCGCCTCGACCTCCTCGGCCTTGAGTCCGAACAGGAAGAAGTTGTCGGCGCCGACAGCGTCGAGGATTTCAATGTTGGCGCCATCGTAGGTGCCGATGGTGACGGCGCCGTTCATCATGAACTTCATGTTGCCGGTGCCCGAGGCCTCCTTGCCCGCAGTCGATATCTGTTCCGAGAGGTCGGTCGCCGGGGCGATGATCTCCATGCTGGTGACCCGGTAGTTGGGCAGGAAGGCGACCTTGAGGCGGCCGTCGACGTCGGGATCGCTGTTGACGACCTCTGCCACGCTGTTGACGAGCTTGATGATGCGTTTGGCCATGGCGTAGCCCGGTGCCGCCTTGCCGCCGATCAGCACGCAGCGGTCGGCCCAGCCGTCGAGCTGGCCCTTGTTGACGCGGTTGTAGAGGTGGATCACGTGCAGCACGTTGAGAAGTTGTCGCTTGTATTCGTGGATGCGCTTGACCTGCACGTCGAACAGCGCGCCCGGGTCGAACTCGACGCCGCATTCCGCCTTCACCAGCGCGGCCAGCCGCGCCTTGTTGGCGCGCTTGACCGCGCGCCATTCGGCGCGGAAGGCCGGCTGCTCGGCGAACGGTTTCAGCTTCTCCAGCTGCGCCAGGTCGGCGATCCAGGCTTCGCCGATCTGGCGGCTGACGAGCGCGCTCATGCCGGGGTTGGCGTGCGCCACCCAGCGGCGTGGGGTGACGCCGTTGGTCTTGTTGTTGAACTTTTCCGGCCACAGGTCGACGAAGTCGCGGAACAGGCCTTCCTTGAGCAGGCGCGAGTGCAATGCCGCGACGCCGTTGACCGAGAAGCTGCCGACGATGGCGAGCCAGGCCATGCGCACCTGGCGTACCGGTTCCTCCTCGATGATCGACATGCGGCGTCGGCGCTCGATGTCACCCGGCCACTTCACCGCAACCTCGCGCAGGAAGCGCGCATTGATCTCGTAGATGATCTCCAGCGGACGCGGCAGCAGGCGCTCGAACAGCGATACCGGCCAGCGCTCCAGGGCCTCGGGCAGCAGGGTGTGGTTGGTATAGGCCATGCAGTGCGAGGTGACCGCCCACGCGGCGTCCCACTCCATCCCTTCCTGGTCGAGCAGCAGGCGCATCAACTCGGCTACCGCGATGGTGGGATGGGTGTCGTTCATCTGGAACACGTTGTGTTCGGCGAACTTCGAGAGGTCCGCATTGCCCGCGGCGCGCCACTGTCGCAGCGCGTCCTGCAGGCTGGCAGAGGCGAGGAAGTACTGCTGCCGCAGGCGCAGTTCCTTGCCATTCTCGCTGCTGTCGTTGGGGTACAGCACCATCGAGAGGTGCTCGGCGTGGTTCTTCGCCTGCACCGCCTCGGTGTAGCTGCCGGCGTTGAACTCGTCGAGGTCGAATTCGTCGGTGGCCGCCGCCTTCCACAGTCGCAGCGTGTTCACCACCTGGTTGCGGTAACCCGAGATCGGCATGTCGAAGGGCACCGCCAGCACGTCGCTGGTGTCCGCCCAGCGCGCACGCGGGATGCCGGCCTTGTCGTGGTAGTGCTCGGTATGGCCGCCGAAGGGCACGCGGCAGGTGAATTCGGACCGCTCGACTTCCCACGGATTGCCGTCGCGCAGCCAGCTGTCCGGATCCTCGACCTGATAGCCGTTCTCGATGTGCTGGCGGAACATGCCGTACTGGTAGTGCAGGCCGTAGCCCATCACCGGCAGGTCGAGCGTGGCACAGCTGTCCATGAAGCAGGCGGCGAGCCGCCCGAGGCCGCCGTTGCCGAGGCCGGCGTCGGGCTCGAGTTCCGTCACCACTTCCATCGTCTGGCCGAAGTTGTGCAGCGCCTCGCGCGACGCGGCGTCGAGCCCCAGGTTCAACACGTGGTTGGCCAGCGCGCGGCCGATCAGGAATTCCAGCGACAGGTAATAGCCGCGGCGCTTGCCGGGCTGGTCGCGGCGCATGTAGGTGTTCATCCAGTCCGACATCAGGCGGTCGCGCAGCGTCCATGCCAGCGACTGGTAGGTGTAGACCGGCGGGCAGCCCTGCATGCGGCCGAGGTGATAGCGCTGGTAGCGCTCGAGATCGCGCGCCAGCGTAGCGCCGTCGGCCGGCAGCGGCTTCAGGGCGACGGGAGAAGGAACGTCGGTTTTTTCGTCTGGCATGGAAGCTCCCGCTGAAATCATGTCGTGTAGAGGGCGAGGTAGTGGCCGGCGCGCTCCGACCAGTCGAACGACTGGCGCATGCCGGTCTGCTGCAACCGTCGCCATTGCGCAGGCTGGCGATACAGCGCCAGCGCGCGGCGGAGGGCATCGATGAAGCCCGCCACCTCGGGCGTGTCGAACACGAAGCCGTTGGCGGTGCCCTCCTCCAGCGCGATCGCGCTGGCATCGACCACGGTGTCGGCGAGCCCGCCGGTCTTGAACACCACCGGTGGCGTGCCGTAGCGCAGGCTGTACATCTGGTTGAGTCCGCACGGCTCGAAACGCGAGGGCATCAGGAACAGGTCGGCGCCGGCCTCGATCTGGTGCGCCAGCGCCTCGTTGTAGCCGATCTCGACGAACACCCGGTCCGGATGCTGCTTCGCCAGCCGTGTCAGCTTCTGCTCGTAGACGGGTTGCCCGCTCCCCAGCAACACGAAACGCGCATCGGTCTCGGCGAGCAGCACCGGAATCGCCGCCAGCACCCAGTCGATGCCCTTCTGCTCGACCAGGCGCCCGACCAGCCCCAGCAAGGGCGCGCGCATCGCGGCCTCGTCGGCCGGCGGCAGGGTGCGTTCGAGCAGCGCCTGCTTGTTGCGGCGCTTGCCGGGCTGGATGCGGCCCGCCGAATAATGCGCGGTGAGATGTTCGTCGATGGAGGGGTTCCAGGTCGCCGTGTCGATGCCGTTGAGGATGCCGTGCAGCTTGTAGCTGCGCGATTTCAGCAGGCCGTCGAGGCCGTAGCCGAATTCCGGGGTGCAGATTTCCGCCGCATAGGTGGGGCTCACGGTGGTGACGGCGTCGGCGTAGACGATGCCTGCCTTCAGCATGGAGAAGCCGCCGTGAAATTCGGCGCCTTCGGACGACCACCAGTGACTGGGCAATTGCAGGCGCACGAAATCGGCGTGCGGAAAATAGCCACCGTAGGCGAGGTTGTGAATGGTGAACACGGTCTTCGGCCGCGCCGGAAGATCGGCCAGAAATGCCGGGACCAGGCCGGTCTGCCAGTCGTGCGCGTGCACCACCTGGGGTTGCCAGCCGAGGTCGAGCGTATCCTGGGCCAGCAGCGCCGCCACCCGCGAGAACACGGCGAAGCGCTCGGCGTTGTCGGGCCAGTCGTGACCGCCGGCGTTGACGTAGGGATTGCCGGGGCGGTCGAACAGCGACGGACAGTCGACTATCCACAGCGGGAAGGCCAGGTCGGGATGGCGCGTCTCGAGGATGCGCACGCTGACCAGGCCCTCGGCGCCACGCACGTCGAACCAGCCGAGGATATTCACCTTGTCGAGCTGGCGCAGCAGCGCACGATAGCCCGGCAGCAGCAGCCGGATGTCGGCACCGCGCGCATGCAGGGCGTGCGGCAGGCCGTGCAGCACGTCGCCGAGTCCGCCGGTCTTCACCAGCGGGTAGGCCTCGCTGGCCACAAACAGGATTTTCATCGCTCCGCGTTTCATTTTTTTCAGGGGCTAGGAACTAGGATCTGGGGACTAGGGAATGTGCGTCCAATGGCCGCGCCTTATTCAAAGACGCGCAGCACAAATTCCCCTAGTCCCTAGCCCCTAAATCCTGGCCTCTCCCTAACATGATTTCAGAAAAATCGCCCCCAGCGGCGGCAGCGTCACCTCGATCGACTGCTCGAAGCCCATCCACGGCAGGGCCTGCGCATGCAGGGGCTGGCCGTTGCCGAGATTGCTGCCGCCGTAGTACATCGAATCGGTGTTGAGCACCTCGCACCACGCGGTGTTCGCCGGGACGCCGATACGATAACCGCGGCGCGGCACCGGGGTGAAGTTGAGCAGCACGATCACCGGCGGCGTGCCATCCGGCCCCTGGCGCACCAGACTCAGCACCGACTGGTCGGCGTCGTGGCAGTCGATCCAGCGGAAGCCGCGTGGGTCGAAATCGAACGCGTGCAGCGCCGATTCATCCCGATACAGCCGGTTGAGGTCGCGCAGCAGCGCGCGGATGCCGTCGTGGTCGGGAAAACCGAGCAGCATCCAGTCGAGCTGGCCGGATTCCTTCCATTCGTTCCACTGGCCGAACTCCCCGCCCATGAAGAGCAATTTCTTGCCGGGGTGCGCATAGTGCCATGCGTAGAACAGCCGCAGGTTGGCGAAGCGCTGCCAGACGTCGCCCGGCATCTTGTCCAAGAGGCTCTTCTTCATGTGCACCACTTCGTCGTGCGACAGCGGCAGCACGAAGTTCTCGGTCCACGCGTACATCTGGCTGAAGGTCAGCTGGTTGTGCTGGTACTTGCGGTAGACCGGCTCCTTTTCGATGTAGTCGAGGCTGTCGTTCATCCAGCCCATGTTCCACTTCATCGAGAAGCCCAGCCCGCCGAGCTCGACCGGGCGCGACACCGCCGGCCACGCAGTCGATTCCTCGGCGATGGTGAGCACGCCGGGGAAACGGCCGTGCACTTCGGTGTTCATCTCGCGCAGGAAATGGATCGCCTCGATGTTCTCGCGACCGCCGTACTGGTTGGGCAGCCATTCGCCTGGATTGCGCGAGTAGTCGAGGTAGAGCATCGACGCCACCGCATCGACGCGCAGACCGTCGATGTGGAATTCGTCGATCCAGTACAGCGCGTTGGCGACGAGGAAGTTGCGTACCTCGTTGCGGCCGAAGTCGAAGATCAGCGTGCCCCAGTCCTGGTGCTCGCCGCGGCGTGGATCGGCGTGCTCGTACACCGGTTCTCCGGTGAAGCGTGCGAGCGCGAAATCGTCCTTCGGAAAGTGCGCCGGCACCCAGTCGAGCAGCACGCCGATATTCGCCTGGTGGCAGGCGTCGATGAAGGCACGGAAATCGTATGCCGAGCCGAAGCGCGCGGTCGGGGCGTAGTAACCCGATACCTGATAGCCCCACGAGGCGTCGAGCGGGTGCTCGGCCACCGGCAGCAGTTCGATATGGGTGTAGCCGAGGTCGAGCACGTAGGGAATCAGTTCGGCGGCCAGCTCGTTCCAGGTGTAGAAGCTACCGTCGGCGTGGCGCCGCCAGGAACCGGGATGCAGCTCGTAGATGCTGATCGGCCGATGCTGCCAGTCGAAGTGCGCGCGCGCTTCGAGCCATGCCGCGTCTCCCCAGGCGTAGGGCATGTCGTGCGGCACGCAGCTGGTGGTCTCGGGGCGCAGGAACATCTGCCTGGCGTAGGGGTCGGTCTTCTTCGCCAGCTGGCCGTGACGGCCGAGGATTTCGTACTTGTAGGCATGACCGGCCTCGAGACCGGGGATGAACAGCTCCCACACGCCCGATGTGCCACGGCAACGCATCGGATGGCGGCGGCCGTCCCAGTCGTTGAAGTCGCCGATCACGCTGACGCGCTGCACCGCCGGCGCCCATACTGCGAACAGGGTGCCGGCGACGCCGTCGACGGTCTTCGCGCGCGCACCAAGTATTTTCCATATCTCGAAATGCCGGCCCTCGCCGAACAGGTAGAGATCCATCTCACCGAGCTGCGGGCCGAAGCTGTAGGGACAGCGGGTGTCGTGCCAGGCGCCGGCACGCTTGTCCTGCCAGCGCAGGACCGGATGCGCCCCGACCGCGCTGCCCGGCGGCAGCAGCCGCTCGAAACAGTCGGTGCCGGGCACGCGCAGCATGGGACCGCCTGCCACTTCGACCGCCTCGGCGGCCGGCAGGAAGGCACGGATCAGGATGCTGCCGTCGGACTGTCCATGCACGCCCAGCACCTCGAACGGGTCGTGGTGGGTACCGTTCTGCACGCGCAGAAGGGCTGGGCTGACCGCCGGCAGGCCGGCGCGCGCGGACGGGGTGGAATTCATGGATGGTGCGGCATCTCGCATCGATGGGCTTTCTGTAATTGTCGTAGCAAACGGCTTGCGAGTTCAGGCGTCAGCGCATCGCGCTCGCAGCGCCAGGTCCAGTTGCCGTTGTCGGTGCCGGGCGTATTCATGCGCGCCTCGCTGCCGAGGTGCAGCACGTCCTGCAGCGGCAGCACGGCGAGGATGGCCCGGCTTGCCAACACCGCGGCGATCATCGCATCCGGCACCGCATCGGGATCGTCGATTCCCAACTGCTGCAGGACCTGCTGGCGTTCATGGTCGGGGAGCGCGCGCCACCAGCCCAGCGTGGTGTCGTTGTCGTGGGTACCGGTGTAGTAGACGGTTTCGACCGGCACATTATCCGGCTTGTGGGGATTGTCGGCGTGATGATCGAACGCAAACTGCAGCACGGCCATGCCGGGCAGACCGAACTGGTGGCGCAGCGCGGTGACCTCGGGGGTGATGATGCCAAGGTCTTCGGCCACCAGCGGAAGCGTGCCCATCTCGTCGATGATCGCCTGCAGCAGCGCGGCACCGGGTGCGGCGCGCCACTCGCCGTGGATGGCGGTGGGCTCGTGGGCGGGAATCGCCCATGCCGCGGCCAGCCCGCGAAAATGATCGATGCGCACCAGGTCGAACCACTCGAAATGTGCGGCGAGCCGCGCGCGCCACCAGGCGAAGCCATCGGCCTGCATGGCGTCCCAGTTGTAGTGCGGGTTGCCCCAGCGCTGTCCGGTCGCGGAAAAATAATCCGGCGGCACGCCCGCCACGACCGTGGGATGCCCCGTCTCGTCCAGCAGAAAAAGATGGCGCTGCGCCCAGACGTCGGCGCTGTCGTGCGCGACGAAGATCGGCATGTCGCCGAACAGGCGGATGCCGCGCTCCGCCGCCTCGGCCCGGATACCCTGCCAGCACACCGCCGCGCGGTACTGCCCGGCCATCGCCGCCTTCAGCGCATCGGCATGGCGGGCGTCGAAATCGGCCAGCGCCTGCGGATCGCGATCGCGCAGTGGCTGCGGCCAGTCGGTCCATGGCGCGCCGTCATGCAGCTGCTTGATGACGATGAAGCGCGCATAGTCCTCGAGCCAGTGGCGCTGCTGCGCGCGCCAGGCGGGGAAGCGGCGCATGTCGGCCCGGGTCGGCGGAAACAGTGCGGGGTCGACGGCGAAGGCCGACGCGCACTGGTAAGGCGAGCGACCCACCAGCGGCAGGCCCAGCGGCAGCATCTGCCACACGCCGATGCCCGACGCATGGAGGAAATCGAGCCAGTACAGCGCGTCGGCCAGCGTGCCGGACGGCAGCGAGGTCGGGTGCAGCAGCAGGCCGGCGCGCCGCGTCTCGAGACTCATCCGGTATTCCTGCGCATGGTGCCGGCGTTCTCGGCCCAGCTGCCGCCGGCGGACAGCGGCACGTCGAGCAGCGCCGGCGGCGCGACACCCAGCAGGCGGTACAGCTCGCGCAGCTGGGTGCGGTACAGGCGTTCGAAGTCGCTGACGCTGCCCGAGGGGTTGTAGTCGCCGAACCACCAGAACCAGTCGGAGCCCTCGCACACGGCGAGCTGGCGGGTGGCGCGCGCGAGTTCACCCGCGTCCAGCCTGCCGGCCGCAACGACGGCGTCGTAGACCTCCTTGGCGGTGACCAGATATTCCCAGCCGCGGTTCTTGTCCTCCGAGCCGATCCAGGTCGAGAAGCTGCCGTACACCCAGCTGCCGGCCGCCAGCCGCTTCATCGCCCTGGCCGGCGTGCGCGCCGCCTGCGCGGCGAAGGTGTCGACCTTGAGCGTGGGGTGTGCGGCCAGGGTCGCGTAGAGGGCGTCGAGAAAATGGTGGCCGTTGTCGGGGTAGTACTCCCAGGCATTCTCGCCGTCGAGGATGACCGAGACGACATGGCGGTGGGCGTCCTTGCCGAAGAAGCTGGCGATGTTCTCCAGGTGCTGCACGAAATCGCCCACCGCGTCGTCGGCATGCCAGTCGCTGTACTTGAAACCGATCAGGTCGGACAGGCCGTCGTCGCGGAAGAACACGCGCGCCTTGTAGCCGTCGACGTGCGCCGGCGAGAACAGGCCGCGCTTGGTCTGCGTCTCGTCCTCCGGACAGCCCGACTTGGCGCAGCTGTTGCGCCATACGCCCTCGCCCGAGGCGGTCCAGGCGATGCCCAGCTCGTCGAGCTGGGCCAGCGCATCCTCGCTCACCCCGCCTTCGGACAACCACACGCCGGCCGGCCTGAAACCGAAATAGCGCTCGAACACCGCGATGCCATGCCGCAGGTGCCAGCGCGCCCGCTCTGCCCCGCCCGGATAGGCCGCGGCGTCGGGCACCGGCACGTCGGGCAGGGCGTCGCGCAGGTTGGCGAAGTCGTTCAGCAGCGGCACGATGGGGTGGCCGTACGGCGTCATCGACAGCTCGACCTGGCCGCGCTCGGCCAGCGCACGGTAGCGCGGGATCAACCCGGCCATGCAGTGCTGCATCAGGTGCAGCAGTTCGTGGCGGTCGGCGGCGGAATAGCCCTGCTCCTGCGCCATCAGCCGCTGCACCAGCGGCAGCTGCCTGAGGCTGTGGCCGAGCCAGGCAAGGTGATACCAGGCCAGGAGGTCGAGGAAATACTGCTCGGACAGATAGCCCAGGTGCCACTGCAGGCCGGTGCTGCCGACCCCTGCCTCGCCGGTGGCGCCGATCATGCGCAGCAGCCGGTGGAACGCGGGATACGGGTGGATCATGCGCGGCGCATGGCAGCGCTGGCAGTCCTGCACGATGCGCAGGCGGCTGGCGACGTCGGCGGGAATGGGCTCCACGCCGGCGAGCAGGTTGAGCATGGGATCCTGGGTCGGCGTGCCGTGCTTCAGCAGCGCCTCCATCTGCTGCGCATAGTCGTCGAGCTGCTCCAGCAGCACCGGCGCGAAGTTCACCACGGCCCGCATCGCCGGATGGCGCTCAAGGTGCGCGGCCATGTCGCTGTAGTCCTTGATGCCGTGCAGGTAGACCCAGGGCAGGTGGTAGGCGCCCTCGAGGCCCTCGCGGTAATACGGCTGGTGCATGTGCCAGCACAGCACCACGTTGAGCGATTTAGCCATCGTATTCGTCCTGCCAGCGGGCGTACAGGTTCTGCCCGAGCATGGCGGGGGTCACCAGGGTGATGCCTTCGGGGGTGACGTGAAAGCGCTTCGCATCCTCGACCGGATCCTCGCCGATGACCGTGCCGTCCGGAATCACCGTGCCCTTGTCGATGATGGCGCGATTGATGCGGCAATGCCGACCGATGGCGACCTTGGGCAGGATCACGCTGTCCTTGATCAGACTGTAGCTCTCCGCAGTGGTGGCGAAGAACAGCACCGAACGCTTGACCCGCGCGCCCGACAGGATGCAGCCGCCGGCGATCAGCGAGTCGATCGCCTCGCCACGGCGCCCCTCGTCGTCGAAGATGAACTTGGCCGGCGGATATTGCGGCTGGTAGGTCCAGATCGGCCAGTCGCGGTTGTAGAGATTGAGCTCGGGTTCCACCGAGCACAGCTCCATGTTGGTCTGCCAGTAGGAATGCAGGGTGCCGACGTCGCGCCAGTAGGCCGGCCCGCCGTCGCGGTTGCGGAAGGGGAAGGCCATGGCACGCGAATCGCCGATCTTGGAGGGGATGATGTCCTTGCCGAAATCGTGCGAGGAATGCGTGTCGCCGGCATCCTCGATCAGGGTCTTGTAGAGGAAGTCCTTGGAGAAGATGTAGATGCCCATCGACACCAGCGCGGTGCCGGGCTTGCCCGGGATGCTGTCGGGATGCCTGGGCTTTTCGGTGAAGCGGGTGATGCGCATGTCGTCGTCGACCGACATGACGCCGAATCCGCTCGCCTCGGCGGCCGGCACCTCGATGCTGCCGACGGTGAAGTCGGCGCCGGTCTGCACGTGGTACAGCAGCATCTCCGAGTAGTCCATGGTGTAGACGTGGTCGCCACCAAGCACCAGCACATAGTCGGGATGGTGGCGCTGCATGATGTCGATGTTCTGGAACAGCGCATCGGCCGTGCCCTGGTACCACTCCTTCTTGTGGGTGCGCTGCTGCGCCGGCAGGATCTCCACGAACTCGCCGATCTCGGCGCGCATGAAGCCCCAGGCCCTTTGCAGGTGCCGGATCAGCGAATGCGATTTGTACTGGGTGAGCACGCCGATGCGGCGGATGCCCGAGTTGACGCAGTTCGACAGCGGGAAGTCGATGATGCGGTACTTGCCGCCGATCGGCACCGCCGGCTTGGCGCGCCAGGTAGTCAGGTCCTTCAGCCGCGACCCTTCGCCACCCGCCAGCACCAGCGCCAGGGTCTTGCGGGTGAGTTCGGTCACCATCTTCGGTTCGGTGTAGTAGCGGTAGAGCCGCGCCTGTTCGTCCTTGGACATCGTCATTGCAGTTCCTCGTCGTATGTATGCTTATTGAGTGGCCAGCGCCGCGTGCGGGACACGCAGCCGCGATGCGCCCAGGGCAAGCGCGCCCTGCACGCCCAGCCGTCCGCTGGTGATCAGGAAAATCGGCGTGCGCTCGACTTCGCCGCGCATGCGCCCCTTGTCGGTGGCGATCGCCAGGAAGCGCGGCGCGCGCATGCGTGCCTGCAGGTGCACCGCGACGCCGCCGGCGACATAGAGTCCACCGCGCGGCCGGAACAGCAGCGCCACGTTGCCGACCCAGGCGCCGTAGAGATCGACGAACAGGTCGAGCGCGGAATCGGCGAGCGCATCGCCGGCATCGGCGGCTGCGGCAAGCCAGGCACCGTCACGCGCCCCCGCAGGCGGCTCGATCCCGCGCTCGGCGCAGCAGAATGCGTGGATCTCGGGCAAGGCCGAGCCCGACGCCACCCGCTCCCACGACACGTGGCCATGACGCGCGCGCAGCCATTCGAGCAGACGCGTCTGGCGCGCATCGGCCGGGGCGAAATCGGCATGGCCGCCCTCGGTCGCAAAGCAGCGTATCGCGCCGTCCGCCGCATCGAGCATGAAGGCCAGGCCGAGGCCGGTCCCGGCCCCGGTGATGGCACGCACCGCGCCGGCCTCGACCGGCTGCGGATTGAGCACGAGCAGATCGTCCGCTTCCAGCGTCGCCACGCCGGCCGCCGCGGCCTCGAAGTCGTTGACGAGTTGCACGTCGGCAATGTCCAGCGCCGCCTGCAGCTCAGCGGCGTCGAGCATCCAGTCGAGGTTGGTGAGCCGCACACGCTGGGCCTGCAAAGGGCCGGGCACGGCCAGAATCAGGGCATCGGGACGAACGGGCAGGCGTGCATCGTCGCGAAAGCGGCGTACCAGCGCCTCGGCAGAAGCGAAGCCGGCACTCGGATAGCTGCGTTCGAAGCGCAGCCGCTGCGTGCCGTCGGCCGCGACCGCCACCCACGCCAGCCAGCTCTTCGTCCCCCCGATATCGCCCGCGATCCACTCCATGCTCGAACTATAGGCCAGTACGCGGATGGCTCATCCGTCGGTAGTAATTGATGAGCGCATTGGTCGAAGCGTCGTGGCCGGCCACCGGCACCTCGGCGTGCAGTTCGGGCAGGATGCGGCTGGCGAGCTGCTTGCCGAGCTCGACGCCCCACTGGTCGTAGGAATCGAGATTCCAGATCACGCCCTGCACGAATATCTTGTGCTCGTACAGCGCGATGAGCGCGCCCAGGGTGTGCGGCGTCAGCCTGTTCAGCACGATCGCGTTCGACGGATGGTTGCCGTCGAACACCTTGTACGGCGACGCCTGGCCGGTCTGCACGCGGGTTTCCTCCAGCGTGCGGCCGCGCATCAGCGCCTCGGTCTGGGCGAGGAAATTGGCGATCAGGATGTCGTGGTGCGCCTGCATGTCGGGCGTGTGCGGCGCGAGCGAGACGATGAAGTCGGCCGGGATCAGGCGCGTGCCCTGGTGCAGCAGCTGGTAGAAGGCATGCTGGCCGTTGATGCCGGTGGCGCCCCAGATGATCTGCCCGGTCGCGTAGTCGACGACCTTGCCGTCGCGGTCGACCGACTTGCCGTTCGACTCCATGTCGGCCTGCTCGAGGTAGGCCGGCAGGCTCCTGAGGTAGTGGTCGTAGGGCAGGATCGCGTGCGACTCGGCGCCGAAGAAGTTGTTGTACCAGACGCCGAGCAGCGCGAGGATCACCGGCATGTTGGCGTCGAGCGGCGCGTGACGGAAATGATTGTCCATTTCGTGCGCGCCTTCGAGCAGTTCGACGAAACGCTCGGCCCCGACCGCCAGCACGATCGACAGGCCGATCGCCGACCACAGCGAATAGCGGCCGCCGACCCAGTCCCAGAACTCGAACATATTGGCCGGGTCGATGCCGAACGCCGTCACCGCCTCACTGTTGGTCGACACCGCGACGAAGTGCCGCGCGATGTGCTTCTCCGCCTGCGACTGCGCGAGGAACCAGTCGCGCGCGTAGTGCGCGTTGGTCATCGTCTCCTGGGTGGTGAAGGTCTTGGACGACACGATGAACAGCGTCGTCTCCGGATTCAGCGCCTCCAGCGTTTCCTTGACGTGGGCGCCGTCGACGTTGGAGATGAAATGCACCTTCAGGCGTGGGTGGCGATACGGTTTCAGCGCCTGGTAGACCATCTGCGGCCCGAGGTCGGAACCGCCGATGCCGATGTTCACCACGTCGGTGATGCGTTCGCCGGTGTAACCGCGCCACACACCGCTGCGCACCTGCTCGGCGAACCCGCCCATGCGCTCGATCACCGCGTTGACCTTGGGCATCACGTCTTCGCCGTCGACCATGACCGCGTGGTTGCTGCGGTTGCGCAACGCCACGTGCAGCACCGCCCGGTTTTCCGTGTGGTTGATCTTGTCGCCGCTGAACATGCGCTCGCGCCAGCCCGCCACGTCCGCTTCCTCGGCCAGCCGCACCAGCAGTTTCATGGTCTCGTCGGTGATGCGGTTCTTCGAGTAGTCGAGCAGCACGTCGCCCACCTGCAGCGAGAAGCGGTCGAAACGCGCCGGATCGGCGGCGAACAGGTCGCGCATGTGCACTGCCGCCATCTGCGCCTGGTGCGCCTGCAGTTGCCGATCAACCTGCCGGTGCAGGGGGCCCGGCACCTCGTTCTGATCCTGGATCGCGACTACCGTCGAAGCCATGCGGCATTCCTCTGTTTCACTGCATTGCGGGTGTGGCGCGCACCTCGGGCCGCATCCGCGGCCCTGCACACGTCTTCAAGCAACGGCCGTGCCATGCGCCCTGTAAAGAACCTGCCCCCGTATCTAAACATAGGAAAAATTGGTGATGGCCTGATGACAGGGCAGCACCATGCTTACCCGATGCGCCAGGACGATCCGCCTTGTCCCGAAAAGGCCCCGTGCGTGCACCCGAATGGTGCCGAGGCTGCACGCCCGTGCCCCGCCATGGTTCTGGTACGCTATTTGCAGCGTACAGGACAAGCCCGGCAGACGCTGGAAGCCGGGCCACAACTAGAATCCAAGCTTTTGTTTTTATTGATGATTGATTTTAGGTCTGCTGCCGGCGTGTTAAACATTCGGCAGCCCCTGGCGACAACTCGGAAAGGCAGCAACATGCATGTATTGATCACGGGCGGTGCGGGTTTCATCGGCTCGCACCTGGCCGAACACCATCTGGCACTCGGCGATCACGTTTATGTGGTGGACAACCTCAGCACCGGCTCCCTCGCCAACCTCAAGCCCTTCCGCAGCCACCCCGCCTTCCGCTTCGCCGAGGCCGACATCCTGCACTGGGACGGACTGGGCGAGGCCGTCGCCTGGGCTGATCGCATCTACCACATGGCGGCCGTGGTCGGCGTCAAGAAGGTGCTGGAAGACCCGGTTGCCGTGATGGCGATCAACATGACCGGCACCGAGCGCATCCTGCGCGCCATCCACCACGGTGGCTGGAATCCGGAAGTGATCATCGCCTCGACCTCGGAGGTCTACGGCTTCAACCCCGAGAGCAGCTTCGCCGAAACGGCCAACATCGTGTTGCCGTCCGCCGGCCGCCTGCGCTGGACCTATGCAGTGACCAAGCTGGCCGACGAGTTCCTCGCCTTTTCCTACGCGCGCAAGTACGGCCTGCACATCGTGGTGGTACGCCTGTTCAACACCATCGGCCCCAACCAGGTGGGCCATTACGGCATGGTGGTCCCCAGCTTCGTCAGGCAGGCAGTAAACAACGATCCACTCACCATTTTCGGCGAAGGCGACCAGACGCGCTCCTTCTGCGACGTGCGCGACACCGTGGTGGCACTCGACCGGCTGGCCGGCTGCCCGGAAGCCTGGGGCGAGGTGGTGAACGTCGGCAACGACCAGGAAATTTCGATCCGCGGCCTGGCCGAACTGATCGTGCAGCGCGCGTGCAGCGCCTCGCCGCTGCACTACATGTCCTACAAGGATGCGTACGGCGAGGAATTCGAGGACGTCACCCACCGGCGCCCGGTGCTCAACAAGCTGCACGCCCTCACCGGTTTCATGCCGGAGTGGAAATTAAGCGACACGCTGGACGACCTGATCGAACGGGAACGCTCAAAAATCCGCCGTGTAGCCTAAAATAGGCCCCCATGGCTACGACGCCCTATTTCATTCTCAGCCCGAACACGGTGCTGAGCATCATCGGTCTGATCCACGGACCCGACAAGACCGTCCCCAACCCGGCGCAGGACTGGCGCGACGCCACCGTCGACGTGGTGATCCCCGCCTTCAACGAGGAAAGCAACATTCCGCTGTGCCTGGCCGCACTGGCGCGCCAGACCCGCAAGCCGACCCGCATCATCCTGATCGACGACGGCAGTCACGACCGTACCGTCGAATACGCCCAGACCTTCTGCGATCTCAACGGCATGGATCTGATCACGATCCAGCGCAAGCAGTCGATCGGCAAGACACCGACCCTCAAGCGGCAGTCGCGCGAATTCGACTCCGACGTCGAATTCATCCTCGACGGCGACACCGTGCTCGAATCGGAGCACTACATCGACCGCGTGGTCGAGGAGCTCTACAAGGGCGCCGGCATCGCCAGCGCCTGCGGCACCGTGCTGCCGCTGCGCGACCGTGACCGCCGCGCCATGCTCGAGACCGACGCGCTGAAGAAATTCCTCGGCGCCCACCCCGAAGCCTCGATCTATCCCAAGGTGGGCTGGTTCCACCACCTGCAGCGCGGCATCACCGACATGTACCGCGACGTGCTGTACTACTTCCTGCAGAAGTTCGTCTACGTCGGCCAGATGACCTTCTTCGGCAGCATTCTCAACCCGGTCGGCTGCGCCGTCGCCTACCGCCGCGACGTCCTGAAGACTATCGTGTTCGACCGCTACGAGCCGATCCTCGGCGACGACCTCACCAACTCCGAGGACATCTTCATCGGCTTCGCGATGAACGACAACGGCTACCGCAACATCCAGCTCACCGACGTCTACGCGCGCTCGCAGGAGCCGGAGGTCGGCCGTGTGCCGGGCCAGATCTACCTGTGGTCCTCGTCCTTCCTGCAGAGCTGCTACTACTTCGACGAGCTGATGCGCAGCCCGCTGAAAGCTTTCAGCCGCTACCGCAAGAAGAAGCAGGAAGCGGCCGAACTGGAAGCCGGCCTTGCCGAGAAGCGCGTGCACCATGAGCAGTACCGCCAGCCCTTCGGCATCGACTACACGAAGCGTTATGGCCGCCCGATCGGCTGGGTGCTGTTCATGTCGGCGTTCGAGAAGGTGGCGTTCCCGACCGCGCTGCTGATCATGATCCTGCTGCAGCTGTGGGAGCCGCTGGCGATCACGCTGATCGCGGAGACGGCGGTCGCCACCGGCATCCTGGTCGCGGTCGCCAAGGGCCACCGGCTGGAATATTTCTTCAAGGGCCTGCTGGTGACGCCGCTGCGCTACGCCGTGCTGCTGTTCGACCTCGTCACCATCGGCCGCTTCGCCGCCGACCTCTGGATCTTCCGCAACCGCAGGTGGCGCAAATGAAGCCGCACCGTCTCCTGGCCCTGGCCTTCCTCGCCGCGGCCGCACTGCCGGCCGCGGCGCAATCCGTTCCCGACGCCGGCCTGCGCGCCGAGATGCAGGGCCAGTGGGCCGACGCGGTCGAAATCTACAAGCAGGCCCTGCAAGCCAAGCCGGCGCAGGCACACCTGTGGGAGCGCATCGCCGACATTCGCGCCACGCAGCTCAAGGACACCGCGCGCGCTGCCGAAGCCCTGCGCGAAGCCGTGAAGTACGCACCGCGCGACGCCCGCCTGCACCACAAGCTGTCGCAGGCCTACGCCGCGCTGCAGAAAGGTCCGAGCGCGATGGCGGCGATCGCCCAGGCGGTCGAGCTCGAACCCGGCAATCCGGTCTATCTGCGCGCCCGCGGCGAGATCGCGCTGTGGACCGGCTACCATGCCGTCGCGACCGACAGCTTCGAGCGCGTGCTGGCTGCTGCGCCTGGCGACGCCGACGCCCTCCTCGGGCTTGCCCGCGCCCATTCGCGCAACGCCAAGAAGGACGCTGCGGCGCCGCGCTACCGTGACTACCTGGAACTGCGTCCGCAGGACAAGGACGTCATGCTGGAAGCGATGGAGCTGGAAGCCGAGCGCGGCAACACCGCTGCCGTGCAGGAATACGCCGCGCTGTATCGCCAGCGTTTCGGCGAAAGCAGGGAATACTGGCTGCGCATGGCCGATCTCTATGCGCTCGGCGACAATCCGGTCGCCGCCGCGGCCGCGCTCAAGGAAGCGACCCGCCTCGCCCCGCAGGATCACGCGCTGTTCTATCGCCTGGCGCAAAGCTACCCGAGCGAAAAGGACGCCACCGAGGCCGCTGCCGCCATCGAACGCGCCGTCGAGCTCGACCCGAACAACCTCGAATACCTGCGCACCCGCGCCGATCTCGCCGCCTGGCGCGGCGATTACGACACCGCGCTGGACAGCCACCGGCGCATCCTCGCGATCGCGCCGGACGACGCCGGCGCGCGCCTGGGGATTGCGCGCGTGCACTACTGGCGCAGCCAGCTCGACGAATCCGCGCGCGCCTACCGCGACTACCTGGCCACGCAGCCCGGCGTGGCGGCCCCCTGGCTGGAATACATCGTCGTCGTCACCGAACTGGGCGACTACGCACGGGCGATGGAACTGCTGGAGAGCTATCGCGAGAAGTTTGGCGACAACCTCGCCGCCAAAAAGCAGCAGGCACGCGTGCTGGCGTGGGCGGAACGGCCGACTTCCGCACTCGCCCAGGTCGCCGAACTCGAAGCCAGTCTGCGTGACGACTACGAACTCGGCTACACCCGCACGGTCGCCCTGCACTACGCGCATCGCCCGCGCGAAGCGCTGGCGAGTCTCGCCGAAGTCGCCCGCCTGCGCCCCGACAGCAAGGAAACGCTCGACCTCGGCCGCTTCATCCGCACCCCGCTGCGCTCCAGCGCCACTGCCGGCTTCGGCTATCACACCGGCTCCGACGACGTCAGCATCGGCCACGCCTGGCTCAGCGGCCAATACGTGATCAGCCCGGAGACGCGTCTGTTCGGCGGCACCGACCGGCAGCGCATCCACGCCGACAGCGGCAGCGGCTACGAAAAACCGGACGGCGGCACCACGATCGGCTACAACCGCGCCTGGCTGGGTGTGCAGCATCGCCATTCGCCCAAGGTCTCGCTCGACGCGCAGATCGGCGGCGGCCGCGCCGAGGGCGACAGCACCTTCATCTACGAGATCGGCACCGACCTGCAGCCGCAGGACGAACTCGCCCTGCGGCTGGCGCACCGGCAGGACCTGTTCGCCGTGTCGCCGCGCGCGGCCAAGCTCGGCATCGAACGCCGCGCCACCACGCTCGACGCCACCTGGACCCCCGACCTGCGCTGGACGCTCGCCAGCCGCGTCGGCTACGACACCCTGTCCGACGGCAACGAGCGCTGGGAGGCCGAACTCGCGCCGCGCCGCGCCGTCCTGCACACGCAGCGCCTGAACCTCGATCTCGGCGTGAGCGGCCGCTGGTTCGGCTACGACGAGGACCCGGGCAACGGCTACTACGCGCCTTCGCTCTACCAGCGCTACGCGCTCACTGCCTTCACCTACTGGAAGATCAGCGACGACGACGGCGTCAGCGTCGCCTTCAGCTACGGTCCCTACAAGGACGACACCATGTCCGGCTTCCGCGCCGGCGGCGACATCGTCGCCGAAGGTTTCTTCGGCATCTACCGCGACTGGTTCCTCGACGTGAAGGCCGGCGTATCCCGCTACGGCGGGGGTACTACCGGCGGCTACCGCTCGCACCTGTTCGAACTCAGCCTGACGCGCCGCTTCTGAATCACGGCCAGCGCGGCGGCCACGCCTCCCAAGACGACGCATGACCCGCTGGCTCCCGCTGCTGTTCCTGCTGCTGCCCTGGGCAGCGGCAGCCGACCTGCCCCGGTCCCCGGCCGTGGCGATCACCTTCGACGACCTCCCCTACGCCGCCGTGCCGGCGGACGACGCCGACGCGCTGCGCGCCATCAACGCACGGCTGCTGCAGCACCTGCAGAACGCCGGGGTTCCCGCCACGGGCTTCGTCAACGAGGCCAAGCTCTACCGCGACGGCCAGCTGGAAGCCGCCCGCGTCGACCTGCTGCGCAACTGGCTCCGTGCCGGCTTCGAGCTGGGCAACCACACCCATTCCCACCCCTCGCTCAATCGCATCCCGCTCGACGCCTTCGAGGCCGACCTGCTGCAGGGCGAGGCCATCACCCGCCCCCTCGCGCAGGCCGCGGGCCAGCCGCTGCGCTGGTTCCGCCATCCCTTCCTGCATCTCGGCCCCAGCGCCGAGGTGCGCACTGCCTTCCAGGCTTTCCTCACGGCGCACGGCTACCGTATCGCGCCGGTGACCGTGAACAACGCCGAATGGGTGTTCGCCGCCGCCTACGCACGCGCGCTGGCACAAGGCGACACGGACGCGGCACAGCGCATCGGCGACGCCTACCTCCCCTATATGGAAGCGGTGTTCGTGCAGGCTGAACAGCTCGCGCTCGACCTCTTCGGCCGTCCCATTGCGCACGTACTAGTGCTGCACGCCAACACACTCAACGCCGATCGTTTCGATGCGCTCGCCGCCATGCTGAAACAGCGCGGCTACCGCTTCGTCTCGCTGGACGAAGCGCTGACCGACCCGGCCTACGCTTCGCCCGTGGGCGTGAGCGGACTCGAGGGCGAGTCGTGGCTCGAACGCTGGGCCCGCCACGCCGGGTTGCGGCCCGCGCTGGCGCCGCCGGTGCCCGGTTTCGTGAAGCAGTGGGCGGGGCCGGCCGCCTACCGCGGCTACTGAAATGCCGCTGCGCCTGTGGGCCGTGGCTGCCGCGTGCGTCGCACTGCTGGCCGCCCTGCCGGCCACGGCCGCCGATCCCCTGCGCGCGCTGGCCGAACGCGCCGGCATCCGCGTCGGCAGCGCGGTCGATGTGGAGGCACTCGCCGCGGATGCCGCCTACGCCCGCCTGCTGGCACGCGAGTTCAACCTCGTCACACCGGAAAACGCGATGAAATTCTCTGTGCTGCAGCCCGAGCGCGGCCGCTTCGATTTTGCGCAGGCCGATGCGCTGCTCGCGTTCGCCGAGGCGCACGGCATGCAGGTGAACGGTCACGTCCTGGTGTGGCACCAGCAGTTGCCGGCATGGCTGGAACACGGCAATTTCAGCCGCGACGAATTGGAGGCGATCCTGCGCGAGCACATCCACACCGTGGTCGGACGTTACCGCGGCCGCGTGGCCTCGTGGGACGTCGCCGCCGAAGCGGTCGACGAATCAGGCAATCTGCGCGACACCTTCTGGTCGCGCGGCATCGGCCCGGACTACCTGGCACTCGCCTTCCGCTGGGCGCACGAGGCCGATCCGCAGGCCCAGCTGCGCTACAACGACTACGGCGGCGAAGGATTGGGCCCCAAGTCCGACGGCATCCACCGCCTGATCGCCGGCCTGCACGAACAGGGCGTACCAGTCCACGGCGTGGGTTTGCAGATGCACGTCAGTCTCGACGACGCGCCGCGTGCCGGCGACGTGCGCGCCAATCTGCAGCGCCTGGCAGCGCTCGGCGTCGATACGCACATCAGCGAAATGGACGTGATGCTGCCGTTGCCGGCGAACCGCGCGGCCCTGCGCAAACAGGCTGTCCTGTACCGCGACCTGCTCAAGGTCTGCCTTGCGCAGCCGCGCTGCCACAGCTTCTCGACCTGGGGCGCGAGCGACCGCTATTCGTGGATCCCCGCATTCTTCCCGGGCCAGGGCGCGGCGCTGCTGTTCGACGCCGACAACCGGGCGAAGCCTGCCTATTACAGCGTGCGACAAGCACTGCGTACCACGCAGACGCGTCTGCGCTGAGTCGCGCGGCCCCACACGCAAACACTCGGATCATTTGAACTGGTGCCCAGGGGGGGACTCGAACCCCCACACCTTGCGGCGGCGGATTTTGAATCCGCTGCGTCTACCGATTCCGCCACCTGGGCAAAGGAGCCGGCCGCGAATGCGGCCGGCACGGAAGCCGGGCATTATCGCCGAAGCCGATGGCCCGCGGCAAGGCGACCGCTATAATCGCGCCCCATGCGCGTCGCCGATTTCGATTTCGACCTCCCTCCCGAACTGATCGCCCAGTTTCCGCCTGCCGAACGCGGCGGCAGCCGGCTGCTGCACGTCGACGCGACGGGTGCGCTCGCCGACCGCCTGTTCCGCGACCTGCCATCGCTGCTGCATCCCGACGACCTGCTGGTGATGAACGACACCCGCGTGATCAAGGCGCGACTGTTCGGTACCAAGGATTCCGGCGGCAAGGTCGAACTGCTGGTCGAGCGGGTGACGGGTGAATTCGAGGCGCTCGCCTTCATCCGCGCGAGTCACGCGCCGAAGCCCGGTGCGCGCATCCAGCTGGCCGACGACGAAGCCGTCGAGGTGCTGGCAAAGCAGGACGACCTGACGCAGTTGCGCTTCGCGCGTCCGGTGCTCGACGTGCTCGACCGCCTCGGCCGGCTGCCCTTGCCGCCCTATATCGAACACACGCCGACCGATGACGACGAGGCGCGCTACCAGACGGTCTACGCCAACGAACCGGGCGCGGTGGCGGCCCCGACCGCCGGCCTGCACTTCGACGAAGCGATGCTGGAGACCCTGCGGCGGCAGGGCATCCGCACCGCCCGGGTCACGCTGCACGTCGGCGCCGGCACCTTCCAGCCGGTGCGCGTCGACGACATTGCCGACCACAAGATGCACAGCGAGCGCTACACGATCCCGCAGGCGACGGTCGACGCGATCCACGCGACCCGGGCGCGCGACGGCCGCGTGATCGCGGTCGGCACCACCAGCCTGCGGGCGCTGGAGGCAGCGGCACAGGCGGGCGACCTGCACGCCGGTTCGGCCGAGACCGACATCTTCATCACGCCGGGCTATCGCTTCGGGGTGGTCGACGCGCTCATCACCAACTTCCACCTGCCCAAATCCACGCTGCTGATGCTGGTCTCGGCCTTCGCCGGCGTCGACACCATCCGCGCCGCCTACGCGCATGCGATCCGCGCGCGCTACCGCTTCTTCAGCTACGGCGACGCGATGTTTTTGGAAAAAAACAGCCTGGAAAGACGCCAGCCATGAAATTCGACCTCCTCGCCACCGACGGTGGCGCCCGCCGCGGCCGCCTCCACCTTGCGCACGGCACGGTGGAGACGCCGGTGTTCATGCCGGTCGGCACCTACGGCACGGTGAAGGCGATGTCGCCCGCCGAGATCACCGACATCGGCTTCGAGATGGTGCTCTCCAACACCTTCCACCTGTGGCTGCGTCCCGGGCTGGAGGTGATCGAAAAATTCGGCGGCCTGCACCGCTTCATGGGCTGGGACAAACCCATCCTCACCGACTCCGGCGGCTTCCAGGTGTTCAGCCTCGGCAAACTGAGGAAGATCACCGAGGACGGCGTGAAGTTCGCCTCGCCGATCAACGGCGACAAGCTGTTCCTGACGCCGGAGATCTCGATGCAGATCCAGCGCACGCTGAATTCCGACATCGTCATGATCTTCGACGAGTGCACGCCCTACCCCGCCACCGAGCGCGAAGCGGCCGACTCGATGCGGATGAGCCTGCGCTGGGCGGCGCGTTCGAAGGCAGCGCACGCCGGCAACCCCAACGCGCTCTATGGCATCGTGCAGGGCGGCATGTACGAGGCGTTGCGCGACGAGTCGGCGCGCGAGCTCATCGGCATGGATTTCGACGGCTACGCCATCGGCGGCCTGTCGGTCGGCGAACCGAAGGACGACATGACGCGCATTCTTGCCCACACCGCGCCGCAGCTGCCGGTGGACAAGCCGCGCTACCTGATGGGCGTCGGCACGCCGTCCGACCTGGTGGCGGCAGTCGCGCAGGGCGTCGACCAGTTCGACTGCGTGCTGCCGACGCGCAACGCCCGCCACGGAATACTCTTCACCCGACGCGGCGAGCTGCGCATCCGCAACGCGCGCTGGAAGCTCGACACCGCGCCGATCGACGACGAATGCGACTGCCACACCTGCACCCACTTCAGCCGCGCCTACCTGCACCATCTGATCCGTGCCAACGAGATTCTCGGCGCGCGGCTCGCGACGATCCACAACCTGCATTACTACCACCGCCTGATGGCCGGGATGCGCACCGCCATCGAGGCCGGGCGCTTCGCCGACTTCGCCGCCGGCTTCCATGAACTGCAATCTCGCGGATGGTAGAATCTCCGGGTTTTTACGTAGCCATCTGATTCTGGAGTCCCGTTCATGATTTCGCTTGCCCACGCGCAAACCGCTGCCGCCCCGGCCGCCCCCGGCTTTGCCGACTTCCTCCCGCTCATCATCATCTTCGTCCTGTTCTGGTTCATGCTGATCCGTCCGCAGATGAAGCGCGCCAAGGAACAGAAGAAGATGCTGGGAGAACTGGCCAAGGGCGACGAAGTCGTCACCAGCAGCGGCCAGCTCGGCCGCGTCGCCAAGATCAGCGACCAGTACGTCTCGCTGGAGATCGCCGACGGCGTGGTCACGCATGTCCAGAAACAGGCGATCCAGACCCTGCTGCCCAAGGGCACGATCAAGGGCCTTTAATCCAGGGGATAGGATCTAGGGGTTAGGAGCTAGGGACATGCGTCCCACCCTTGCCCTCAGATCAAGCATTGGCCCCTATTCCCTAGCCCCTAACTCCTAGCCCCTGACAATGAACCGCTTCCCGCTCTGGAAATACCTCGTCATCGGCCTCACGCTGGTGGTCGCTTTCCTCTATACGCTGCCCAACTTCTTCGGCGAAGTGCCCGCGGTCCAGGTGTCGCCGGTGCGCACCACCGAGCAGGTCGACACCGCATTGCTGGGGCGGGTCGAAGCGCTGCTGAAGGCGGCCAGCGTCCCCACCACCGGACTGGAGCTGGCGGGCAACAGCATCAAGGCGCGCTTCGCCAGCACCGACGTGCAGATCAAGGCGAAGGACGCGCTGCAAAGCGGGCTGGGCGAGCGCTACACGGTGGCGCTGAATCTGGTGTCGGCCTCGCCGGCCTGGCTGTCAGCCATCAACGCACTGCCGATGTACCTCGGCCTCGACCTGCGCGGCGGCGTGCATTTCCTGCTCGAGGTCGACATGCAGGCGGCGCTGGAAAAGGCCGCGATCCGCTATCAGAACGATTTCCGCAGCGAGCTGCGCAGCGACAAGATCCGCTACGGCCGCATCAGCCGCGAGGGGAACGTCGTCACCGTGCACTTCGCCACTCGCGACCAGCGCGACGCCGCCGCCAACAAGCTGGGCACGGTGTTCACCGACCTCGCCTTCGCCGCCGAAGACCAGGCCGACGGCTTCACCCTCGCCGCGCGTCTGAAGCCGGAAGCCGAGAAGCGGGTGCAGGAGTTCGCGCTGCAGCAGAACATCACCACGCTGCGCAACCGCGTCAACGAGCTCGGCGTGGCCGAGCCGGTGATCCAGCAGCAGGGCGCCAACCGCGTCGTGGTGCAGCTGCCCGGCGTGCAGGACACCGCCAAGGCGAAGGACATCCTCGGCCGTACCGCCACCCTAGAGATCCGCATGGTCGACGAGCAGGCCGACCCGATCGCGATCAGCCAGGGCCAGGTACCGTTCGGCGACGACATCGTCGCCAGCCGCGAGGGCGGCAAGATCCCCGTGAAGAAGGACGTGGTGCTGACCGGTGACTCGATCACCGACGCCTCGCCCGGCTTCGACAGCCAGAGCGGCCAGGCCGCGGTGCACATCAACCTCGACGGCAAGGGCGCGCGCATCTTCAAGGACGTGACGCGCGAGAACGTCGGCAAGCGCATGGCGATCCTCTTGATCGAGAAGGGCGTTGCCGAGGCGATCACCGCGCCGGTGATCCGCGAGGAGATCGGCGGCGGCCGGGTGCAGATCACCGGCATGGAAACCGCACAGGAAGCCTCCGACGTCGCGCTGCTGTTGCGCGCCGGTGCGCTGGCCGCGCCGATGCAGATCGTCGAGGAGCGTACCGTCGGCCCGAGCATGGGCGCGGAAAACATCGAAAAGGGCTTCCACTCCAACATCTGGGGCTTCATCGCGGTGGTCGCCTTCATGACGATCTACTACCGCGTGTTCGGTCTGTTCTCGTCGGTCGCCCTGGCCATCAACGGCTTCTTCCTGATCGCGCTGCTGTCGATGCTGCAGGCGACGCTGACCCTGCCCGGCATGGCGGCGATCGCGCTCACGCTCGGCATGGCAATCGACGCCAACGTGCTGATCAACGAACGCATCCGCGAAGAGCTCAGGGCTGGCGCCACGCCGCAGGCCGCGATCCACGCCGGCTACGACCGTGCCTGGGGCACCATTCTCGACTCCAACCTCACCACACTGATCGCCGGCATCGCCCTGTTCTGGCTGGGCTCCGGTCCGGTGCGCGGCTTCGCCGTGGTGCTGTGTCTCGGCATCCTCACCTCCATGTTCAGCGCCGTGACGGTGTCGCGCGCGATGGTCAACCTCACCTACGGCCGCCAGTCGCGTCTGGCCAAGGTCTCGATCTAAGGGCCCCCCATGTTGGAATTCTTCCCGTTCAAGAAAACCATCCCCTTCATGAGCTGGGGGAAGGTGACGACGGCGATTTCGCTGCTCACCTTCCTGTTCTCGGTGTGGGCACTGTGGGACCGCGGCCTCAATCTCGGCGTCGACTTCACCGGCGGCACCCTGATCGAGGTGCGCACCAGCCAGCCGGCCGATCTGCACGCGATCCGCAGCACACTGGAAAAAACCGGGCTTCCCGAGATTTCGGTGCAGAACTTCGGCACCAGCCGCGACGTGCTGATCCGCCTGCCCAACAAGGGCGACGCCAACGCCGCCGACACCAGCAACCGCGTGATGTCCGCGCTGAAGCAGGCCGACGCCACGGTCGAGCTCAAGCGTGTCGACTTCGTCGGCCCGCAGGTCGGCAAGGAACTCTACGACAGCGGCGCGCTGGCGCTGCTGGTGGTCGCCTTCGGCATCATGGCCTACCTGGCGATCCGCTTCGAATGGCGTTTTGCCGTGGCCGGCATGCTCGCCAACCTGCACGACATCGTCATCATCCTCGGCGTGTTCGCGTTCTTCCAGTGGGAGTTCACGCTGACGGTACTCGCCGGCGTGCTCGCGATTCTCGGCTACTCGGTCAACGAGTCGGTGGTGGTGTTCGACCGCATCCGCGAGAACATCCGCAAGATGCGCGGCGCGACCATCCCGCACATCATCGATGACGCCATCACCCGCACCATGAGCCGCACCATCATCACCCACGGGTCGACCCAGATCATGGTGCTGTCGATGCTGTTCTTCGGCGGCGAAGCGCTGCACAACTTCGCGCTCGCGCTGACCATCGGCATCATGTTCGGCATCTACTCGTCGGTGCTGGTCGCCAGCCCCCTGCTGCTGATGTTCGGCGTCAAGCGCGAGCACTTCATCAAGCCGGTGGAAAAGAAGGAAGAGGCGGTAGTCTAGGGGCTAGGATTCAGGATCTAGGGGTTAGGGAATGAGCGGCCGCAGGCCGCGAAATTTAAGCCCCTAGCCCCTAGCCCCTAGCCCCTAGCCCCTAGCCCCTAGCCCCTAGCCCCTAGCCCCTAGCCCCTAGCCCCTAGCCCCTAGCCCCTAGCCCCTA
>JBEQCP010000010.1:0-110232 GCA_041639215.1 Pseudomonadota bacterium
TGGCCGGCGGCCTTGAGCAGGCGTTCGAGGTTGGCGCTCATGTCGCCTTCGCCGGTGACGAGGCAGGCGGGCGAGTCGGTGAGGCGGTGGGTGACGCGGACGTCCTTGACGCGCTCGCCGAGCGTGGTCTTGATGCGCTCGACCAGCGGCTTCATCGACTCCTCGGCTTCCTTCTGCGCGGTCTTCTCGGCTTCGTCTTCGAGCGCGCCCAGGTCGAGGCCGCCCTTGGCGACGGACTTCAGCGGCTTGCCGTCGAACTCGTGCAGGTTGCTCATCAGCCATTCGTCGACGCGGTCGGACAAGAGCAGCACTTCGATGTCTTTCTTGCGGAAGATCTCGAGGTGCGGGCTGTGCTTGGCGGCGGCGAAGCTGTCGGCGGTGATGTAGTAGATCGCGGTCTGGCCTTCCTTCATGCGGCCGATGTAGTCCTTCAACGACACGACCTGCGCATCCGTATCCGTATGCGTGGAGGCGAAGCGGAGCAGGCCTGCGATCTTTTCCTTGTTGGCGAAGTCTTCGCCCGGGCCTTCCTTCATGACCTTGCCGAAGGCGTTCCAGAACTCGACGTATTTCTCCGGCTGGTTCGCGGCCAGGTCTTCCAGCAGGCCCAGCACCTTCTTCACCGAGCCATTCTTGATGGCGTCGATGTCGCGGCTCGACTGCAGGATCTCGCGCGAGACGTTCAAGGGCAGGTCGGCCGAGTCGATCACCCCGCGCACGAAGCGCAGGTACTGCGGCATCAGCTGCTCGGCGTCGTCCATGATGAAGACGCGGCGCACGTAGAGTTTTATCCCATGCCGCTTCTCGCGGTCGTAGAGGTCGAACGGCGCGTGCGAGGGCACGTAGAGCAGCGAGATGTATTCCTGCTTGCCCTCGACGCGGTTGTGCGACCAGGCGAGCGGCGGCTCGAAGTCGTGGGCGACGTGCTTGTAGAACTCGTTGTACTCGTCGTCGGTGACGTCCTTCTTGGCGCGCGCCCACAGCGCGGAGGCCTTGTTGACGGTCTCGTCCTCGTCGGTCGGGGTTTCCACGCCGTCCTTCCATTCCGTCTTCTTCATCACGATGGGCAGGGTGATGTGGTCGGAATAGGTGCGGATGACCGACTTGATCTTCCAGTCGGAGAGGAACTCGTCCTCGCCTTCGCGCAGGTGCAGCACGATCTCGGTGCCGCGCGTGGGCTTGTCGACGGTTTCCAGCGTGTAGTCGCCGGCGCCGGCGGATTCCCAGCGCACGCCGTGCTCGGCGGTGAGGCCGGCGCGGCGGGTGGTGAGCGTGACGCGGTCGGCGACGATGAAGGCGGAATAGAAGCCGACGCCGAACTGGCCGATCAGCGCGGCGTCCTTCTTCTGGTCGCCGGAAAGCTGGCTGAAGAACTCGCGCGTGCCGGACTTGGCGATGGTGCCGATGTGGTCGATGACTTCCTGCCGGCTCATGCCGATGCCGTTGTCGCTGATGGTCAGCGTGCGCGCCTCGCGGTCGAAGGCGACGCGGATCTTCAGCTCGGGGTCGTTCTCGTAGAGCGCGGCGTCCGACAGGCCTTCGAAGCGCAGCTTGTCGGCGGCGTCGGAGGCGTTGGAAATCAGTTCGCGCAGGAAGATGTCCTTGTTGGAATACAAGGAATGGATCATCAGCTGCAACAGCTGTTTGACTTCGGCCTGAAAGCCCAGGGTTTCTTTGGTGGTGGCGGACATGCCTTGATCTCCCGTTACTTAATGAGTTGCACGTACAAACAAGGTGAACGGGAAATGGGGGCGGGTAGGCGGGTTTCAAGTCCCGTCGTGTCTGGCTGAGTCCGGCACGCCCGCCGGAACGGCGGCACGGGTGGATGTGCTTCATGGTCTATAAATAAAGGCCCCTTTTTTGCGTATCCGGGCGTACCGGATTAAGGGGGCAAGGAGGTCAGCATGGCACGCAAATTCATCGATTGCCGCGAATACCCGAGCGAAATGAACTGTACGGTGCTGATGTCCGCCGACAGCGAGGACGAATTGCTGGAAGCGGCGGTGCAGCACGCGGTGGCCGTTCATGGCCACACCGATACACCGGAGTTGCGCGCAACCCTGCGCACGATGTTCCGGGACGAAATGAAGCAGGCGGCCTGAACTTCGCGCGAACGAACTATCAGGCAGAGTCGGTCTGTCGGCGGGCGGGAGTCTGCGCCGGCGCGATGCGGCGGGCTGAACGCCCCGCCGTGTCAGGGCTGTTTTTGCTTGCTCAGCAGATTGAGCAGTTCGGTCTGCGCGCAGTAGGCCTTGGCGCCGCGCTTGTTGCGGCGGCGGTAGCTGCCGTCGGGCTGCATGTCCCAGGCCTGCACGTTGTCGCGCAGGTAGGGCTTGAGGCCTTCGGCGATGACGCGCTTCTTCAGCTTGGGGTTGAGGACGGGGAAGCCGGTCTCGATACGGCGGAAGAAGTTGCGGTCCATCCAGTCGGCCGACGACAGGTAGACCTGCTCGTCGCCGCCGTTCCTGAAGTAGAAAATGCGCGAATGTTCGAGGAAGCGGCCGACGATGGAGCGCACGCGGATGTTGTCGGACAGCCCGGCGATGCCGGGGCGCAGCGCGCACACGCCGCGCACGATGAGGTCGATCTTCACGCCGGCCTGGCTGGCGGCATAGAGCGCGGCGATGACCTGCGGCTCCAGCAGCGCGTTCATCTTGGCGACGATGGCGGCGGGCGTGCCGGCTGCAGCGAGCGCGGCCTCGTGGTTGATCGCGGCGACGACCTCGCTGTGCAGGGTGAACGGCGACTGCCACAGGCGCTTCAATTTTCCGGCCTTGCCGAGCCCGGTGATCTGGGTGAACAGGCTGGCGATGTCGGCGGTGATCGCCTCGTCGCAGGTCAGGAGGCCGAAGTCGGTGTAGAGCCGCGCGGTGCGGGCGTGGTAGTTGCCGGTACCGAGGTGCGCATAGCGCTTGAGCATGCCGTCCTCGCGGCGGATGACGAGGGCGAGCTTGGCGTGGGTCTTGTGGCCGACGACGCCGTAGACGACATGGGCGCCGACTTCCTCGAGCTTGGCGGCCCAGTTGATGTTGGCTTCCTCGTCGAAGCGCGCCAGCAGCTCGACCACCACGGTGACTTCCTTGCCCGACTGCGCGGCGCGGATCAGCGCCTGCATCAGCTGCGAGTCGGTGCCGGTGCGGTAGACGGTCTGGCGGATGGCGACGACGTGGGGGTCGGCGGCGGCCTGCTCGATGAAGTCGATCACCGGCTGGAAGGATTCGAAGGGATGGTGCAGCAGGAGGTCGCCCTTCCTGATCTGCGCGAAGACGTCCTCATCCTTGGCGAGCCGCGCGGGCAGGGCGGGGACGAAGGGCGCGAACTTGAGGTCGGGGCGGTCGACCCAGTCGGGCACCTGCATCAGGCGCACCAGGTTGACCGGGCCGTGCTCCTGGTAGAGGTCGTCGGCGTCGAGCTCGAACTGTTCGAGCAGGAAGGCGGCCATCGCCGGCGAGCAGTTGTCTGCGACTTCCAGCCGCACCGCGGCGCCGTAGTTGCGCTGCGGCAGTTCGCCCTGCAGCGCCTGGCGCAGGTTCTTGTTCTCCTCGTCGTCGACGAACAGGTCGGAGTTGCGGGTGACGCGGAACTGGTAGCAGCCTTCCACCGTCATGCCGGCGAACAGTTCGCCGACGTGGGTGTGCAGGATCGACGACAGGAAGACGAAGCCGTATTCGCAGCCGGCGACCTCATCGGGCAGGCGGATCACGCGCGGCAGCGAGCGCGGCGCCTGCACCACGGCGGCGCCTGAATTGCGGCCGAAGGCGTCGCGGCCGGAGAGCTCGACGGCGAAGTTGAGGCTCTTGTTGAGCACGCGCGGGAAGGGGTGCGAGGGGTCGAGCCCGACCGGGGTCAGCACCGGCATCAGCTCGCGGAAGAAATAGTCGCGGATCCACGCGGCCTGGGTCTCGTTCCACTGGGTGCGGCGGAAGAAGTGGATGCCCTCCTGGGCCAGTTCGGGGATGATCTCCTTGTTGAAGAGTTCATACTGGCGGGCAACCAGCGCGTGGGCCATGTCCGACACCGCGCGGTATTGCTGGCGCGGCGTCATGCCGTCGGCCGAGCGCTGGGTGGAATGGGCGCGGATCTGCTCCTTGAGGCCGGCCACGCGCACCTCGAAGAATTCGTCGAGGTTGCTGGAGAAGATGCAGAGGAACTTGAGCCGCTCCAGCAGCGGTACCCTGGGGTCGTCCGCCTGGGCCAGCACGCGGCGCTGGAATTCGAGGATGCCGAGTTCGCGGTTGATCAGGGTGTCGGGACTGGGTTGTGTCATCTTTTTCATATCCGGGGCGTGCTTGAATGATAAGCGGGCGCCTTGCCTTCACTATGACAGTTAAATGACAACTCCGCATCCGCAGGAAATCGAGCTGAAACTGCAGTTGCCGCCGCAGCAGGCGGCCGCGTTTCTCAAGCGCATGGCGCGGCGGCGCAGCGCACCGGTCGAGCAGGATCTCGTCACCCTCTATTTCGACACGCCGGACTTTGCCTTGAGCGCGCAGGGCGTGGCGTTGCGGGTACGCCGTGCGGGACGGCGCTGGCTGCAGACGCTGAAGACCGAGGGCGAGCGGCAGGGCGGGCTGTCGCGGCGGATCGAGTTCGAGATGGCGGTGCGACGTGGCGCGCTCGACTGGACGCGGTTTCCACCCGAGGCGCGGGCGTATGTGCCGGAGGTGCTGCGGGAGCGGGTCGTGCCGGTGTTCGAGACGCGCTTTCATCGCACCGCCTGGTTGCTGAAGGGACGCGGCGGCGCGCAGATCGAGGTGGCGCTGGACGTCGGCGAGGTGGTAGCCGGCGAACGCAGCCAGCCGCTGTGCGAGGTCGAACTGGAATTGAAGTCGGGGCAGCCCGACGCGCTGTTCGCGCTGGCGCTGGAATGGGCCGGCGCCTTCGGCTGCCTGCCGTTCGACGTCAGCAAGGCCGAGCGCGGGGTGCGGCTGGCGCACGGGGTGGAGGCGGCGCCGCTGAAGTCGGCGGCGGTCGAGCTGGACGACGGCATGGGGGTGGAAGACGCTTTCGCCGCGCTCTGCCAGGCGTGCCTGACGCAGTTCCAGGCCAATCTGCCGGGCGTGTTCGCGTCCACCGATATCGAATATGTGCATCAGGCACGGGTGGCGCTGCGGCGGCTGCGCGCGGCACTGCGGCTGTTCCGCCGGGTGTGCGTGCTGCCGGACGCGTTGCTGGACGGCCTGCGTGCGCTGGTCGACGCGCTCGGCCCGGCGCGCGACTGGGACGTGCTGCTGGACGAGACGCTGCCGGCGATCGCGCCGCACTATGGCGACGCGGCCGCATGGGCGGCGGGGGTGGCGGTGCTGGAGGCGCGCCGTGCCGAGGTGCGGTCGGCGATGCAGGCGGCGCTCGCCGCAGCGCAGCCGGGCGCGTGGCTGCTGGCGATGCAGCGCTGGCTGCTGCAGCATGGCTGGCGCGGCACGGGGGCGGCGGGCGAGCCGGTTGAACGGCGTCTCGCGCAGATGGCCCCGCTCGATGCCTGGGCGCGTCGGGCACTGAGGCGCGGCCACCGCCGTGTCGTTCGCGGCGCGCGCGTCTTCGCCGAACTGCAGCCGGACGAGCGCCATGCCTTGCGCATCGCGATCAAGCGCCAGCGCTATGCGGCCGAGTTCTTCCAGGGGCTGTTCGCCGGCAAGCGGCAGGCGCGCTGTCTGGCGCTGCTGCGCGCGGCGCAGGACAGTCTCGGGCGCGCCAACGACGCCCATATCGCGCGCGGGCTGCTGGCAGGGGCGCCGGCGGCGGCGGGGCCGATGCGCGATTTCGCGCTCGGCTGGCTGGCGGCGCAGGAGGCGGGCGCGAGCAACGGCGGCAGCGCAGCGCTGATGCGGGAATTTCTGAAACTGAAGACTTGCGGGTAGCGCGGTGCGCCCGGGACGAGGAGGATGCATGGAACTGATTTTGTGGCGGCATGCCGAGGCGGAGGACGGCGTGCCGGACCTCAAGCGCGAACTGACCGAAAAGGGGCGCCGGCAGGCGGCGCGCATCGCCGACTGGCTCAACCCGCGGCTGCCGCAGGACATCCGCATCCTGGTCAGTCCGGCGGCGCGCACCCTGCAGACGGCGCAGGCGCTCGGCCGCAGCTACAGCGAGGTGCCGGCGCTGGCACCGGGCGCGCGCGCGGCCGACGTGCTGGCCGCAGCGGGCTGGCCGGACGCGGCCTACCCGGTGCTGGTCGTCGGCCATCAGCCGACGCTGGGCCAGGTGGCGCTGCAGCTTCTGGCCGGCCAGGCGGGCGACCTGACGGTGAAGAAAGGCGGCTTGTGGTGGTTCCAGAGCCGCGAGCGGGGCGGGCGGCAGGACGTGGTGCTGCGTGCGGTGGTCTGTCCCGACTGGCTCTGAGCCCGCTGGCGGGGACCGATATTGGGGCGGCATGCAGCCATTTGGGTGCCGGTTCAATATAATCCCCGCGTGATTATTCAATTCAACCCGCGTGAAGCAACCCGGCTGAACCCGGCCCCGCAGACGAGGTGCGGCCTGTGCCGGGCTGGCTGAGCAGTCTGCGCGACCTGATCGCGGAAGCGAGCCCCTTGCGCCGCTTCATGCTGGCTTTGCTGGCGCTGCTGCCGCTCGCCGCCCTGGCGGCGGCCTATCTCTGGTTCAATCCCCCGACGTATCGCGTGCTCTACGGCCAGCTGTCCGACCGCGCCGGCGGCGAAGTGATCGCCGCGCTCGAGCAGCTCGACATTCCCTACCGCCTCTCGGCTGCCGACGGCAACATCGAGGTGCCGGCCGACGAGCTCTACATCGCGCGTTATCGCCTGGCGGCGCGTGGCCTGCCGCGCCCGGACGAGGCCGTGCAGGCCGAGGCCGAGCGCGCCCCGAGCTTCGGGTTGTCGTCGCTGCAGGAACAGCAGCGCCAGCAGCGCGCGCTGGAAAACGATCTGGCGCGCTCGATCCAGGCACTCGAGGCGATCGAGCTCGCGCGCGTCCATCTCGCCCTGCCCCGCGTCTCGCCCTTCCTGCGCGATGCGCCGCCCGCGACCGCGGCGGTGCTGGTGCGCCTGCGTCCAGGGGCGCAGCTGTCGGCCGCGCAGGTGACGACGATCCAGACCCTGGTGGCGGCAGGCGTGCCGCGTATGAAGCGGACCGATGTGCAGGTGCTCGATCCGAACGGCGTGCTGCTCGGCAGCGCGGTGCCCGAGCCGGGGACCTCGCAGCGGCTGGCGCTGGAGCAGGATATGGTGCGCCGCGCGCTGGCGGTGCTGGCGCCGTGGCTGGGCAGGGAGCGCGTCAGCGTGCAGGTGACCGCCACGCTGGAGGAGGGCGAGACGCGCCAGACGGTCGAACGGGTGCGCAACGTCGTGATCGGCGGCCAGGCGCGGCCGCTGGAAAAGACCGTGCGCACCACGTTCGAGCCGGAAGGCCGCGTCAAGCGCGTCAGCGCGATCGTGATCCTCAACTTCGACGCCGCCGCCGCCGACATCCGCCGAGCCGGCCAGCTGGCACGGCAGGCGCTCGGGCTGCAGCCGGCGCGCGGCGATACGCTCAACGTCTATGCCCTGCCGGCGGCGATGACCGCCCGGCCGAAGGCAGCTGCGACGCAGCCGGTCGCGACGGCACCGGTGTCGATCCCGCGCGTGCAGCCGGCCGGCCCCGCTATGCTGGCGTGGCCGTTCGACCCGATGCCGCGCTGGACGCTGGCCGCCGCGGCAGCGGGCGGGGCGCTGCTCGCGGCTGCCGGCTGGGCCTGGCGCCGCCGTCGCATGCCCGTTGCCGAGGCGCCTGCTCCGGTGGACGACTTCGACGCCGAACTGGATGCCACCCGCAACCAGGTGCTGGCCGATCCGCGGGTGGCGGCCGACGTGATCAAACTGTGGATGCGCGCATGAGCCAGGCAGGCATCGAGAAATCCGCCGCGTTGCTGCTCGCCCTGGGCGAGGACGCGGCTGCGGCCGTGTTCCGCTACCTGAGCCCGCTGGAAGTGAGCCGGCTCGGCAGCGCGATGCGCGGGATGGATGTGCTGCCGCGCGAGCGCGTGCGCGCCATTCTCGGCGACTACGCTGCCGAGGCGGCCGAACAGACCGGCTTCGCCGCCGACACCGGGCGCTTCCTCGACGAGGCGCTGAAGCAGGCATTCCGCCCCGAGCGTGCCCAGGCGCTGCTGCAGCGGCTGGGCGCGGCAGGCACGCAGGCGCTGGAGCAACTGGCGTGGCGCGAGCCGGCGGAGCTCGCCGGGCTGCTGGAGGCGCAGCCGCCACAGCTGATCGCCGTGGTGGTCGCGCAATTGCCGCGCGACGTCGCTGCCGCCGTGCTCGAGCTGCTGCCCGGCACGACGCGCGCGGACACGCTGCTGAGCCTCGCGCACAGCGAAGCGCCGGGCGCCGACATGCTGCGCGAGCTGGACGACTGGCTGGCGGGCATCGAGTCGGTCGAGCCCGCGCAGGGCGAGGCCGCGGTGGCGAATCTGCTGGGGCAGATGAGCGAGGGCAGTGCGGCTGCCGCGCTTGCCCGGCTCGACCAGGAGGATGCCGGCCTCGCCGCGCGCCTGCGCGTGCGCGATCTCGCGTTCGAGGACCTGGCGCGGCTGCCCGAGGCGGACCGCAAGACCTTCCTGCGCAACATCGGTGCGCGCACCCTGCTGCATGCGCTGAAGGGCAGCGACGGCCGCGTGCTGGGCGCACTCGCGGCGGTGATGAGCCCGACCGCGGCGCAGCGCATGCGGGTCGATCTGGATACGCTGGGCGCGGTGCCGGTGACCGCGATCCAGGCCGCGCAGGACGAGGCCGGCGCGACCCTGCGGCGGCTGGCGGCCGAGGGGGCGATCGGCTTCCCTGAAGAGGAGGCGGCATGAGCACGCACGACGATCCCATGAAGCGCGGCACCTCTGCGTTCGAACAGTGGGAGGCGGGGGAGCAGGCGGCATCCGCCGGCGAGGCGCCGGCGCCCGAGGTGGATGCCGCCGCCGAGCTGGAAAAGCTGCGTGCGATGGCGCGCGCAGAAGGGTACGCCGAGGGCGTGACGGCCGGGCGGATCGAGGGCGAGCAGGCCTGCACCCGCATGAAGCAGCTGGCGGAGAGCTTCTCGTCGACGCTCGACAATTTCGATTTCCGACTCGCCGACATGGTGCTGGAGCTGTCGCTCGACATCGCGCGCCAGGTGGTGGCGGGCGAGCTCGCGGCGCGTCCGGAGCGCATCCTCGACGTGGTCAACATGGCGCTGAAGCAGATGGCAGAAACCAGCCGCGAGGCGCGCCTGCTGCTGAATCCGGAGGACGCCGCGCTGGTGCGGCCGCATCTCGAACAGGTGCTCGACAAGAACCGCCTGCGCATCGTCGAGGATGCGCGCATCGTGCGCGGCGGCTGCCTGATCGAATCCGGCCAGGGCGACCTCGACGCCACGCTGCCGGCACGCTGGCGCCAGGTGGTGCAGGTGCTCGGCTCCAACAAGAACTGGATCGAATAATATCCTGGGAACCCCGGTTGACCGCTCGTGCAGCGCACTCGTTATCACTCTTTGAATCAGCGTCGAGACATATCATTTCCCATGCATAACGCTACGCATTCGATTGCACGACTGTCGCGCCGTCTGGCAGCGTTGCGCCTCGTTGCATGGAGTGACCATGCCGCCTCGCACCCGCAAGGGGCAGGCCGTGGCTGTAAAGCAGCTCAAGCGGCAACAGCCACGCTCTTGCGCCTTGCCAGCCGACCCGACAGCCGCACACTCGAACGCGTCCAACCGAGGTTCCCAGGATAATGGACCGCACCGTCCGCCTGCGCGAATACCTGGCCGACTGCCGCCGCGCGGTGAGCTGGGCGACGCCGATCGCGTCGAGCGGCCGGCTGACCCGGGTGTCGGGGCTGGTGATGGAGGCAGTGGGCCTGCGCATGCCGGTCGGCAGCCAGTGCCACATCCAGATTCCCGGCGGCCAGAGCATCGAGGCGGAGGTTGCGGGCTTCGCCGGCGACCGCCTGTTCATCATGCCGGCGACCGACATCTACGGCGTGATGCCGGGCGCGCGGGTGGTGCCCGACAATCCGCTGGCGGCGCAGCCGCCGCGTCTCGGCATGCGCTACATCCCGCGCCGTCGCGCGCAGGACCGGGTGCGCCAGGTGCCGGTCGGCGACAGTCTGCTGGGGCGCGTGCTCGACGGCGCCGGGCGCCCGCTCGACGGCCTCGGGCCCTTGTCGCTGGAACGCCGCGTGCCGCTCTACAGCCGCCCGATCAATCCGCTCGAACGCGCGCCGATCCGCCAGACGCTCGACGTCGGGGTGCGCGCGATCAACGGCCTGCTGACGGTCGGACGCGGGCAGCGCCTCGGCCTGTTCGCCGGCAGCGGCGTGGGAAAAAGCGTGCTGCTCGGGATGATGGCGCGCATGACCGAAGCCGACGTCGTGGTGGTGGGCCTGATCGGCGAGCGCGGCCGCGAGGTGAAGGAATTCATCGACCGCATCCTCGGCGCCGAGGGCATGGCGCGCGCGGTGGTGGTGGCTTCCCCGGCCGACCATCCGCCGCTGATGCGGTTGAACGGCGCGGCCTACGCGATGTCGGTCGCCGAATACTTCCGCGACCAGGGCAAGCACGTGCTGCTGATCATGGATTCGCTGACGCGCTACGCCATGGCGCAGCGCGAGGTGGCGCTGGCGATCGGCGAGCCGCCCGCCACCAAGGGCTATCCGCCGTCGGTGTTCGCCAAGCTGCCGCAGCTCGCCGAGCGTGCCGGCAACGGCCGCACCGGCAGCGGCTCGATCACCGCGTTCTTCACCGTGCTGATGGAAGGCGACGACCAGCAGGATCCGATCGCCGACGCGGCGCGCGCGATCCTCGACGGCCACATCGTGCTCTCCCGCGACCTCGCCGACGCCGGGCATTACCCGGCGATCGACATCGAGGCCTCGATCAGCCGGGCGCAGCCCGATCTGCTGTCGGACGAGGCGCTCGAGCGCACCCGCCGTTTCAAGTATCTGTATTCGCGCTACATGCGCAGCCGCGACCTGCTCGCGGTCGGCGCCTACGTGCCGGGCGCCGACGTCGTGCTCGACGAGGGCGTGCGTCTCTATCCGCGCATGCAGCAATACCTGATGCAGGGGGTGCGCGAGCGCGCGACGCTCGAGGCGGCGACCATGGGACTCGATGAGGTGCTCGGATGAGGCCGTTCGCGCTCGCCCGGGTATTGCAGCTCGCCGAGCGGCGCAGCGAGACGCTGGCGCGTGCGGTCAAGCTCGCGCACGGCGTATGGTTGCGTGCGCGCGGTCACCAGGTGCAGCTGGCGACGCTCAGGAACGCCCACATCGGGCAACTGGCGGCCGACCTGCGCGACGGCGTGCCGGCGGCGCTGCTGCAGGAAAAGAACCGCCTGCAGCGGGCGCAGGCCGTCGAGATGCAGGCGGCGCAGGACGCCATCGACGCGGCGCACCGCGCGTGGCAGGCGCGTCTCGGCGAGTGGCTGGAGGTCGAGCAGCGGGTGAAGGCGCTGCGCCTGCTGGAACAGCGCCATCAGGCGCAGGTCGCGATCCAGCAGAAGCGCATCGAGCAGCGCCAGCACGACGAGCTGGTCGAGCTGACGCATCGGCGCGAAGGAGGACGGCGCTGATGCAGCTGCTCGAGCTCAGCCCTGACGAGATCGCCTTCCTCAGCCTGCCGGCAGCCGCGGCCGGCGCGCTGCAGCAGCGCCTCACGCGCAAGCTGGCGGCGACGCTCGCCGCACGCCTGCGGCTGCCGGTCGAGATGGGGGAGGCGGCCGCTGCGGGCGATGCCGCGGCACGCCCCGTCTGGCAACCCGATGCCGCGCTCGCCACGCTGTGGCTGACGCGCCGCCTCGGCGGGCGGCACGTGCTGGGTGCGGCGCCGCGCACGCCGCAGACCCTGATCCATACCCTCGATGCCGTGCTGGCGGAGTGCTGGCTGGACGCGCCGGCACTGGCCGCGCTGCCGCCCGCACTGGCCTGGCATCTGACGTGCGGCGACACGCAGGCGACGCTCGCCGTGCGGCTGCCGCATTCCTCCACCGACATGACGCGCTGGGCGCGGGAGATCATCCGGCATGGCTAGATTCGCAGGGGCAGCGTCGTTGCTGCTGGTTTCTTCGTCGGCGTGGGCCGCGACTGACGCGGCCGGCAGCATGGCGACCGTGCTCCTGAGCCTGGTGCTCATCCTCGGCGGTTTCGTGGCACTGGCCTGGTTCGCGCGCCGCTACCTGCCCGGCATGGGTGCGCAGGGCGCGGTGAAAGTGGTGGGCGCCACCGCAGTCGGTGCACGCGAGCGCGTGGTGGTGGTCGAGGTCGACGGCACCTGGCTGCTGCTGGGGGTGGGAGGCGGCAATGTGCGGCTGTTGCATACGCAGCCGAAGCCCGATGGCTCAGGCACGATGCAGGCGGAGCGCGCGCAATGAGGGCGCTGCCGTGGCTGCTGGCGCTGGGACTGGCCGCACCGGCCTGGGGCGCGGAATCGAGCGTGCCGCTGCTGGCGGTGACGCCGGGGGCGGGCGGACAGGTGATCGGCGTGCCGGGCGCGAGCCTGCCGTGGCTGCTGCTGTTTCCGTTCCTGCCGGCGCTGCTGCTGGCGTTCACCGCGTTCACCCGCATCGCGGTGGTGCTGTTCCTGCTGCGCCAGGGGCTCGGCAGCCACACCGCGCCGCCCAATCTGGTGCTGATGGGGCTGGCGGTGCTGCTGACGGTTTTCGTGATGTCGCCGGCGATCAAGACCATCAACGCCGAGGCCTACCAGCCTTTCCTCGCCGGGGCGATGGACTTCAACGAGGCGGCGGAGAAGGCGGCGGCGCCGCTGAAGAGCTTCATGCTGCGGCAGACGCGCGTCGAGGATCTCGATCTTTTCATCGGCGGCGACAAGACCATCGACCCCAGGCGGGCCGAGACGGTGCCGCTCGCCGCGCTGGCGCCGGCCTTTCTCACCAGCGAGCTGAAGACCGCGTTCCAGATCGGCTTCATGGTGGTGCTGCCTTTCCTGGTGATCGACCTGGTGGTGGCGGCGGTGCTGACCGCGCTCGGCATGATCATGCTGCCGCCGCAGCTGGTGTCGCTGCCGCTGAAGCTGCTGCTGTTCGTCGCCGTCGACGGCTGGCACCTGCTGGTCGGCTCATTGATCGGGTCCTTCTGATGGAAGGCCTGGCCCGCGACGCGCTGTGGATGGCCCTGATGATCGCGGCGCCGATGCTGGTCGCGGGGCTCGTGGTGGCGTTCGCCATCAGCCTGTTCCAGGCGGCGACGCAGATCCTCGAACCGACGCTGGCCTTCGTGCCCAAGCTGCTGGTCGTGGTGCTGGTGCTGGTGCTGCTGGGCGGCTGGATGGGCGACCAGCTGGTCGAGTTCACCCGTTCCCTGTTGACCGATTTCCCCGGTCTGCTGGAATGATTCCTTCTCAAAAGCAAAAATCTCTTAGTCGGTTTCGCCTCACCCGCATGGGGTGGGCCATGGTTGTAAAGCCGCTGAAGCGGCAACAACCATGCTCTGCCGTACTGCCAGTACTGTCAGCGGCTCGTCTTCGCGATCTTTTTGTTTTTGAAAAGGAATGAATGATTTCATGCCCCTGAGCGAAGCGAGCGTCGCCGCCTGGCTGTTCGTGTTCGCCCGGCTGGCCGGCTGGGCGCTGTTCGATCCGCTGACCGGCCGCCTGCCGGTGGCGCTGCGCCTGCTGCTGGCCGCGGTGCTGGCGGCGGTGCTGGCGCCCCGGGTGGACGCCCCGATGATGCAGCCGTTCAGCCTGCAGGGCGCGCTGGCCTTGAGCCTGGAGGCGATATGGGGCGCGGCGCTGGCGCTGTGCGTGTGGGGGGTATTCGCCGTCGCGACCATGGCGCTGGCGTGGACCGGCCATACCGCGACCGGCGGTCTGCTGACGCTCACCGCCGAACAGGCGGCGCCGGCCGACGCGGCCTGGCACGCGCTGGCTGGCTGGCTGGCGGCACTGGCCTTCCTCGGCGCGAGCGGGCACCTGCTGGTGGTCGATGCCTTGCGCGACAGCCTGGCCGTGATGCCGGTGGCCATGCTGCCGGCTGCGGCCGACCTGCGCCAGCTTGCCGAAGCGGGTGGCTGGCTGTTTGCCGCCGGGGTGCAGCTGGCGCTGCCGCTGCTGGCGCTGGCGCTGCTGATCCAGCTGGCCTTCGGCATCGTGGCGCGCACCACCCCGGGGCTCGACATGTTTTCCGCCGGGCTGGGGATCGCGGCGCTGGGGCTGATGGCCGCATGGGTCTGGGCGGTGCCGCTCGTCACGCACGTCGTCGGCCTCGGCGTCGGGCAGCTGGCGGGCTGGATAGGCGGATTGAAGTGAAGTGCGTCGCGTCGCACCGATGATCAGGAGCATTGCATGAGCGAAAACGTCCAGTCAGACGCCCTTGTCCTGTTTGGCGCCACCGGCGATCTGGCGCGGCGCAAGATCTTTCCGGCGCTGCACGACATGCTGCGCCATGGCCGCACGCTGCCGCCGATCGTCTGCGTGGCGCACACGGAAGGCTGGGACCTGGAGACCCTGCGTGCGCACGCGCATGCGGGCATCGAGGAATTCGGCGGCGGCGCAGATGACGGCGTGTTCCGCAATCTTGCCAGCCTGCTGACCTTCATCAACGGCGACTACGAGGACGCCGAGACCTATGTCGCGCTGCGCCGCGCGCTCGAACACCGCAAGCATCCGCTGCATTACTTCGCCATTCCGCCGGCGATGTTCCCGGTGGTGGTGCGCGGTCTGGCCGCGGCGGGCTGCACCGAGGGTGCGCGGGTGGTGGTGGAAAAACCCTTCGGCCGCGACCTCGAATCGGCGAAGTCGCTCAACGCGACGCTGCACGAGGCGCTGCCGGAGTCGGGCATCTTCCGCATCGACCATTACCTCGGCAAGGAGGCGGTGCAGAACATCCTGTATTTCCGTTTCGCCAATTCCTTCCTCGAACCGATCTGGAACCGCAACCACATCCGCCAGATCCAGATCACGATGTCGGAGAGCTTCGGTGTCGCGGGCCGCGGGCGCTTCTACGATTCGGTCGGGGCGATCCGCGACGTGCTGCAGAACCATCTGCTGCAGATCCTCGCGCTGTTGGCGATGGAGCCGCCGCTCGGCACCAGCGCCGAGGCGGTGCGCGACGAGCAGGCCAAGCTCCTGAAAGCGATCCGGCCGCTGTCCGCGGGCGACATCGTGCGCGGGCAGTACGAGGGCTACCGGCAGGAGGAGGGCGTGGCGCGCGGCTCGGATACCGAGACCTTCGCCGCGGTGCGTTTCTTCATCGACACCTGGCGCTGGGCCGGCGTACCCTTCATCGTGCGCACCGGCAAGCGCCTGCCGATCACCACCACCGAGATCCGCGCCGAATTCCAGGTGCCGCCGCAGCGCGTCTTCGCGCTGTCCGAATCGGGGCCGCTGGCGCCCAATTATCTGCGCATGCGGCTGTCGCCGACGGTGTCGATCGCGCTCGGCGCGCGCACCAAGAACGCCGGCGACCGCATGGTCGGCCGGCCGGTCGAGCTCTATGTGTGCAACGACCACCCCGACGAGATGAGCGCCTACGAACGCCTGCTGGGCGACGCGATGGACGGCGAGGCCATGCTGTTCGCACGCCAGGACGCGGTGGAAGCGGCCTGGCGGGTGGTCGAGCCGGTGCTCGTCCATCACGACCCGGCCTGGCAGTACGAGCCCGGCACCTGGGGGCCGGCCGAGGCCGACCTGCTGCTGGCGGGCGGGCGCTGGCACAACCCGCGGCCGCCGCAGGGCTGATGGCGGGGCGAACCACGCGTGGCGTGCGAGATGGATTAGAATGACGCGATTTATCGTGGTGCCGCCTCATTCCTGGCGCGGCACGGAAACAAGAGCGGCGGAAACAAGATGGCAGAAATGAACATGGCCAGAGGCAGCCTGGTTGCGATCGTCACCCCGATGAAGGACGATGGCGCGCTCGATCTCGACGCGCTGCGCAGGCTGGTCGACTGGCATATCGGAGAAGGCACCGACGGCATCGTCATCGTCGGCACCACCGGCGAGTCGCCGACGGTCAGCTACGACGAGCACTGCCTGTTGATCCGTACCGCCGTCGAGCAGGCCGCTGGGCGGGTGCCGGTCATCGCCGGTACCGGCGCGAATTCCACCAGCGAGGCGATCGAGCTCACCGAATGCGCCAGGCGCGCGGGTGCACAGGCCGGCCTGTCGGTGGTGCCGTACTACAACAAGCCGACCCAGGAAGGCCTCTACCAGCATTACAGGAAGATTGCCGAGTCGGTCGACCTGCCGCTGATTCTCTACAACGTTCCGGGCCGCACGGTCGCCGACCTGGCCAACGACACCGCGCTGCGCCTGGCGCAGGTACCGGGCATCGTCGGCATCAAGGACGCCACCGGCAACATGGAGCGCGCGTCCGATCTGATCCGCCGTGCGCCGAAGGACTTCATGCTCTACAGCGGCGACGACGCTTCCGGCCTGGCCTTCATGCTGCTGGGCGGCCACGGCGTGATCTCGGTGACGACCAACGTGGCGCCGAAGCTGATGCACGCGATGTGCGAGGCGGCGTTCGCCGGGAACCTGGCGCGGGCGCGCGAGATCAACAATCTGCTGCTGCCGCTGCACAGCAAGCTGTTCGTCGAGGCGAATCCGATCCCGGTCAAGTGGGCCTGTGCCGAGCTGGGGCTGATTCCCCCGGGCATGCGGCTGCCGCTGACGCCGCTGTCGGCCGGCCTGCACGAGACCCTGCGTGATGCGCTGCGTCACGCCAAATTAATCTAGCGCGACGCGATGCTCGACGCCGCCCTGATGTAAACCCATTATCGATTTAGGACACCTCATGCGTTTATTGCCCCTGTTTCTGATGGTTGCGCTGGCCGCGTCGGGCTGCGGCATCGTCGACTCGAAGAAGATCGATTACAAATCGGCGCAGAAGGCGCCGACCCTCGAAGTCCCGCCGGATCTCACCGCGCCGACCGGCGACAACCGCTACGCGATTCCCGATACCCAGGGCAGCGGCAGTGCCACCCTGTCGACCTACAGCCAGGAGCGCAAGACCGCACCGAGCGGCACGCAGACGCTGCTGCCGCAGCAGGAAAAGGCGCGCATCGAGCGCGCCGGCACCCAGCGCTGGCTGGTGGTGCAGGCGACGCCGCAGCAGGTGTGGCCGGTAATCAAGGATTTCTGGCAGGAAACCGGCTTCATCATCAATCTCGAATCGCCCGAGACCGGCGTGCTCGAGACCGACTGGGCGGAGAACCGCGCCAAGATTCCGCAGGATGTCATCCGCCGCTCGCTCGGCAAGGTGATCGACGGCCTGTATTCGACCGCCGAGCGCGACAAGTTCCGCACCCGCGTCGAGCAGGGGCAGGGCGGCACCGAAATCTACGTCAGTCACCGCGGCATGATGGAAGTCTATGCCACCGAGGGCAAGGACAAGACCATGTGGCAGCCGCGCCCCGCCGACCCCGAACTGGAAGCCGAGATGCTGCGTCGCCTGATGCTGCGCTTCGGCGTCGAGGAGAACCGCGCCCAGACCCTGCTGGCGCAGCAGCAGACGCCGGAACAGGCGCGCATCCTCAAGGAGAATGGCGCGCCGGTGCTGGAGATGGACGAGGGCTTCGATCGCGCCTGGCGCCGTGTCGGCCTCGCGCTCGACCGTGTCGGCTTTGCCGTCGAGGACCGCGACCGTTCCAAGGGCACCTATTTCGTGCGCTACATCGACCCCGAGATCGACAACGCCAGCAAGCGCGACGACGGCATGTTCGCCAGGCTCGCGTTCTGGCGCAGCAAGAAGGACCAGGGCTCGCCGCAGGTGCAGATCGTCGTCAGCGAGGTGGGCGAGAAGAGCCGCGTCGCCGTCAGCGGTGCCGACGCCACGACGCAGAACAAGATCGTCAACCTGCTGCACAAGGAACTCAAGTAAGGCAGGAGCGGGCGCGATGCGCTTTGCCAGCCTCGGCAGCGGCAGCGAAGGCAACGGCCTGCTGGTCGAGGCCGGGTCGACAAGGGTGCTGATGGATTGCGGCTTCGGACTGGCCGACAGCGTGGCGCGGCTGGCGCGGCTGGGCCTCGAACCCGGTGATCTTGCAGGCATCGTGGTGACCCACGAGCACAGCGACCACATCGGCGGGGTGGGGCGGCTGGCGCGCAGGCACAGGCTGCCGGTATGGCTCACCGCCGGCACGCTGGCGATGGCGCAGGACCTCGACGGCGTCGCGGTGCAGGTGATCGACAGCCACGCGGCGTTCGCGGTGGACGGGCTGGAGATCCAGCCCTATCCGGTGCCGCACGACGCGCGCGAGCCGGTGCAATTCGTGTTCGGCGACGGCAATCGCCGGCTCGGCGTGCTGACCGACACCGGCTGCAGCACGCCGCACATCGAGGCGGTGCTGGCCGGCGTCGATGCGCTGGTGCTGGAGTGCAACCACGACGCCACGATGCTGGAGAACGGGCCCTACCCGGCGAGTCTCAAGCGCCGTGTCGGCGGGCGCTTCGGCCACCTGGAGAACGGCCAGGCGGCGGCGCTGCTGGACAAGCTGAAGCATGAAAAACTGCAATGCGTGATGGCGGCGCATGTATCGAAGAAGAACAATACGTCCGAGCTTGCGCAGCGTGCGCTGGCCCGGGTGCTGAACTGCGTGGACGACGACGTGCGCGTGGCCTGTCAGGTGACGGGATTTGACTGGATAAAACTTTGACGACTTTTGCTGAACTCGGGCTGGCGCCCGACATCCTGCGTGCCCTCGACGAGATGGGCTACGTTTCGCCGACACCGATCCAGGAACAGGTGATTCCGCTGGCGCTCACCGGCGGCGACATCCTCGGCGCGGCGCAGACCGGTACCGGCAAGACCGCGGCCTTCGCGCTGCCGCTGATCCAGCGCCTGCTGCCCTTCGCCAACACCAGCACCTCGCCGGCCAAGCATCCGATCCGCGCGCTCATCCTCACCCCCACGCGCGAACTCGCGATCCAGGTCGAGGAGGCGATCCAGGCCTACACCAAGCACGTGCCGCTGCGCTCGCTGGTGGTGTACGGCGGCGTCAATATCAACACCCAGATCCCGATCCTGAAAACCGGCGTCGAGATCCTCGTCGCTACGCCCGGGCGGCTGCTCGACCACGTGCAGAACAAGACGCTGCTCCTGAACCAGGTCAACACCCTGGTGCTCGACGAGGCCGACCGCATGCTCGACATGGGCTTCATGCCCGACCTCAAGCGCATCGTCGCGCTGCTGCCGCAGCAGCGGGTGAACATGATGTTCTCGGCGACCTTCCCGGAGGAGATCCGCAAGCTCGCCGACAGCATCCTCGACAACCCGACCTTCATCGAGGTGGCGCGCAACGCCACGGCGGTGACGGTGACCCAGGTGATGCACCCGGTGCACCACGAGCGCAAGCGCCAGCTGCTGTCGCACCTGATCAAGAGCCGCGACCTGCGCCAGGTGCTGGTGTTCACGGGGACCAAGCTGGGCTGCAACCGCCTGTCGAACGAACTCAACAAGGCCGGCATCCACGCCGATGCGATCCACGGCGACAAGACGCAGCAGGAGCGCATCAAGGCACTCGACGCCTTCAAGGCCGGCAGCATCCGCGTGCTGGTCGCCACCGACGTCGCCGCGCGCGGCATCGACATCGAGGCGCTGCCCTACGTGGTGAACTACGATCTGCCGCACAACGCCGAGGACTACGTCCATCGCATCGGCCGCACCGGCCGCGCCGGTGCGCTGGGCGAGGCGATCTCGCTGGTGAGCGAGTCGGAGACGCGTTATCTGAAGGACATCGAAAAGCTCATCGGCACCACGCTCGATCCGGTGATCGTGCCCGGTTTCGAGCCTGGTGCCGCCGAGGTGCCGGCCTACCAGTCGCGTCCGCCGCGCCACGCCGAACGCACCGAACGCGCCGAACGCGAGCGTCCCGAGCGTAGCGCCCCGCGCACCCGTTCGGGCGCGCCGCGCGATGCGCTGTTCGACGCGCCTTATGTACCGAGCGAGGCGCCGCGCGGCGACAGCACGCCAGCGCTGGTGCGGCCGGCGCCGAAGAAGCAGGTGGCGGCGCTGTTCCGCAGTCCGGTCAAACCGGATTCCGCCGGGCAGTGAGCTGGGAGATCATGCTGCTGGCGCTGTTCGGCGCGGCGGCCTGGTACTGGTACGCCGGCCTGCACGCGCGCGAACAGGCGATCGCGGTCGGCCGTCGAAGCTGTGCGGATTCCGGCGTGCAGTTCCTCGACGAGAGCGTGGTGCTGCGGCGGCTGCGTCTGGCGCGCAACGCCGACGGTCAGCTGCAGTTCCAGCGCGATTTCCATTTCGAGTTTTCCGATACCGGCGACAACCGCCGGCCCGGCGTCGTGCGCATGCTCGGCGAGCGGGTCGAATGGGTGAGTTTGGACGGCGAGTGGCAACCCGGGCACAGAGCGGAAGTGATTCGGTTGCGCGACTAGCCTGTTGTTGATCTGGGTAATTCAGCAATAGCAGCTGCTAGATTTTCGCTGTTTTGCGTTGCCGATGTAACAGATTGATTCCCAGCAGACCTAAACTAAACAATGCAATCGTTGCAGGCTCGGGTACGCTGGCTGCTTCGACGACGCCTTCCAAATGCAGACCATATTCGAGGCCAACAAAAGGACCAGAAGGAATGGTGGCACGGTAATCCAGCGTATAGGTTGAGCCATACAGTCCGTTCCAGTTGAAATTGGCCAAGCCGCTGGTAAAGCCGTCCCCCCAGGCACCGCTGCCCAGTAGAATCGCGTCGATGTTAGCCCAGGCTACACGCCAGCCGCTCATGTCGATCCCATCGGTTCCGCCGGTGACGGGACTCACAATGTAATCTGAGCCAGTGGCTCCAAAGTAGACCCAAGGGGCGGTCACATCATTGCTGTCGCTACCGCTTGGGTAGCCGCTGTGATGCGCACCTATTGGGGTTGTTACGCCAATGATAAGTCCGGTTGCGCCTTGAGCCAGGCTGTTCTTTTCGACGCCATCGATGGTGTGGTTGCCATTCAAGTTGACACCAAACCATGACCCGTCAACTACATCGACTGGGTCGCCATCCGAATTAAATACAGGTATGCCGGTTTTGATTGTGAGCAAATCACCGCTGTTCAGGATTGTGGCGTTTGCGTCATACATTGCCGTGCAACTCAGCAAGGCTATGAGTGCACTTGTTCTTTTGTAATGCATGTTGGTCTAACCCTCCGGTGCTTATTGTAATGGCCGAGACAGTAAGCAATTGTTAGACCAGAAATAGATCACGTTAGGGGAATGAAACCAGATCAATCAGTTAAATGCTGTATTGACTTACAGGGGACGATTTATGGACATGAGTTTGTCGTGCTCTTGTAAAAAATCCCGACACCAATGGGTTAGTGCGGGTTCGCCTGGAAACCAACGGGCTTGCCATGTGGCAGGGCGGGTCGTTCTTGCCTTTGTCGACTGGGCAGTCTGGACGGTGAGTGGCGGCCGGGTGGCTAGCATTACCCGCCTGCACGACTGATCCCAGATTTGGAACCCGCCGCTGCGCGGCGGAATCTATTCCTGCTCGATTTCCAGGATTGCCAGACTGATCATCGGGCCGAGGTTGGCCTCGAATTCCGCCCAGTCCTTGTACGCCTTGAGCTTTTCGACGAGGACCGGTTTCATCTCGAAGTCGCTCTTGCCTTCGTCGTACATGCGGCGTACCTCGGGCATCAGGATGTCGAACCAGGCCTTCTGTTCCTCGACCAGCGTGCGGTCGCCGCTCTTGCCGTGGCCGGGGATGTAGAGCTTCGCGCCGAGCGCGAGCGCGCGGTCGGTTTCCTTGATCACGCCCTTGAAGGTGCCATCCCTCAGATTCATCACCTGGCGCGCGAGCACGTTGTCGCCGGTGAAGAGTATGCGGTCCTCGACGACCTCGATCATCAGGTCGGTCTTGCTGTGTCCGTCGGTCGAGGAATGGATGCGGAAGGTCTTGCCGCCGATCCTGAATGTCTGACCATCGGCGGCCTCGACCGTGGGAATCTCGGCGCGGGTGCCGTCGGTGTAGCCCTTGGTCAGGTCGGACATCAGCTTGAGCCAGAAGTCGGCGGCGCCTTCCTTCGCTTTCGCGATCATGTCGGGATGGCCGATGATCGTCGCCTTCGGCCACACTTCGAGGATCGCCTGGTTGCCGAGCCAGTGGTCGCCGTGCACGTGGGTGTTGAACACGTGGGTGACCGGCTTTTTCGTCGTCTTCTTCAGCTGCGCCACGACCATGCGGCCGGCCTGCACGCTCGAGCCCGGATCGATCACCACGACGCCGTCATTCGTGACGATCCACGCCGGGTTGTTCATGAAGCTCTGGTTTTCGACCGAGGGCACGCCCTGCGGGCCGTGGATGACGTAGGTGCCGGCATGGACCTGCTGCGCAGGGTAGGTGCGGACGACGTCCCTGGGACCGGCCAGCACGGCCGTGGAAAAGGCGAGGGCGGCGACGATGGGAAGCAGGCGCATGGGGGTCTCCATTCGGGGGGTATGGGGAAACATACCGGGCCGGAGGAATTTGTTAATGGTCGAAAAGGCCTACCACCACTTCTCGAAAATGATGCGGCTCATCGGCACGCCGAGGTCGTGCAGCAGCGTGCTGATGTCCTCGACCATCCCCTTGGGGCCGCACAGGTAGTAGAGCGTGTCGTCGGGCACGTCGAGCGCGTGCAGCTTGACCGGGTCGACGCGGCCGGTCAGCCCGTGCCACAGGGGATCGGGCTGGGTGACGGTGAGGGTGAGGTGCAGATTGTCGTGGTCGCGGACGGCGGCTTCGAGTTCGTCGCGGAACAGGATCTCGCGGCTGTCCGAGACGCTGTACACCAGGTGCGCCTGGGTCGGCAGGCCGGCGTCGCGCACGTGGCGGAAGATCGAGAGCAGCGGCGTGACGCCGACGCCGCCGCCGATCAGCACCACGTTGTCGCTCATCTCCGGCAGGTAGACGAAGGGCCCCTGGCCCTGGCTCACCCGCACCCGGTCGCCGACCTGCGCGTGCTCGTGCACCCAGCGCGCCAGCGGATGCCGTGCGCTCGCCTTGACCGCGAGCTCGATCGCGCCATCGTGAACCGGCGAGGTGGTGATCGAATAGCCCGAGGTGTGGGCCGTGCCGTCGATTTCGGCGCTGAATTCGACCCACTGCCCCGGCAGGTAGCGGAAGGCGGGGTCGGGGATGGCGAGACGGACGACGCGGATGCTGGGCGTGACGGGGGTGAGCGCAGTGATCTGCGCATCGAAGATGTGCAAGGGTCAGTCCTCTCTGTGGAAGCTGAGCGAGGCCGAGTTGATGCAGTAGCGCAGGCCGGTGGGGGCTGGGCCGTCGGGGAAGACGTGGCCGAGGTGCGAGCCGCAGCGGCGGCACAGCGCCTCGGTGCGCACCATGCCGTGGCTGGTGTCGGTCTTTTCCGCCACTGCGTCGGCGTTCATGGCCTGGTAGAAGCTTGGCCAGCCGGTGCCGGAGTCGAATTTGGCGCTGGAGGAAAACAGCGGCTCGCCGCACGCGGCGCAGCGGTATTCGCCGGCCGCGTGGTTGTCCCAGTAGGCGCCGGTAAAGGCGCGCTCGGTGCCGTGCTCGCGCAGGATGCGGTATTGCTCGGGGCTCAGGATTTCGCGCCATTCGGCGTCGGTTTTGGTTTGATCGCAGCTCATGGCAGTTCTCCGATGATCGAACAGTTTACCCGCAAGGAGTAGGCCGTGGCTGTAATCTGCTGATGCGGAAACACCCACGCCCTACCCGAGGTTGACAGCGTCATCGCAGCGGGTTTAATCTTCGTTCAGGTATTAGACTTAGTCTAAAAACCCGATTTCACCTCCTGCCGCATTGCTATAAAGCTAAGGCTGATGGCGCTGCGGCAGGCGTGGAACATTCAGTGCCGACCGGCATTTTCATCAACCAAGGAGATAGGTTATGCAACTCAAAGGCTCTAAAACCGAAGAACATCTGAAGGCCGCCTTCGCCGGCGAATCCCAGGCCAACCGCCGCTACCTCTACTTCGCAGCCAAGGCTGACGTGGAAGGCTACAACGACGTTGCCGCCGTCTTCCGCTCCACCGCCGAAGGCGAAACCGGCCACGCCCACGGCCACCTCGAGTACCTGGAAAAGTGCGGCGACCCCGCGACCGGCATGGCGTTCGGCCCCACCGCCGACAACCTGAAGACCGCGATCGCCGGTGAGACCCACGAGTACACCGACATGTACCCGGGCATGGCCAAGGACGCGCGTGCCGAAGGCTTCGACGAGATCGCCGACTGGTTCGAGACCCTGGCCAAGGCCGAGCGTTCGCACGCCAACAAGTTCCAGAAGACCCTGGACAGCCTGGGCGCGTAAATCGCCCTCGCACAGGGCGGGCCTGTGCCCGCCCTTTTTCAAAGCTTTATCCGCGAAGGGCGCGAAGGAACGCGAAGCAAAAGACCAAGAAAGCGCTGATCAAGTCCACGACGTCATTCCGGCGAATACCCAAAGGGAACAAGCGCCGGAATCCAGTCGAATCAAGCATCTGGACCCCGGCGTGCGCCGGGGTGGCGACGTGCTCTGTCAGGTGTTCTTTACGGCGATCGATCAATTCTCGCCTCTATTGCTTCCGATTTTCTTCGCGTCCCTTCGCGTCCTTCGCGGATAAATTTTTTCGGTTTTCACACGACAAGGATCGCCATGAGCACCCGTGAAGGCAGCCTCGAAGCCCCGACCCGCCACCCGCTCGACTGGAAAAATCCGGATTTCTACGACGAGGACAAGCTCAACCACGAGCTCGAGCGCATCTTCGACATCTGTCACGGCTGCCGCCGCTGCGTGTCGCTGTGCACGGCGTTTCCCACGCTGTTCGATCTGGTCGACGAATCGTCGACGATGGAAGTCGACGGTGTCGCCAAGGCCGACTACTGGAAGGTGGTCGACGAGTGCTACCTGTGCGACCTCTGCTACATGACCAAGTGTCCTTACGTGCCGCCGCACCCGTGGAACCTCGACTTCCCGCACACCATGCTGCGTGCCAAGGCGATCAAGTACAAGAAGGGCGAAACGACTTTCCGCGACAAGCTGCTCTCCAGCACCGACGCGATGGGCAAGCTTGCCTCGATCCCGGTGGTGGTGCAGGCGGTCAACGCCAGCCTGAAGAGCAAGCCGATCAGGAAGATGGTCGACAGCGTGCTGCACATCCACCCCGACCGTCAGCTGCCCGAGTACGACAGCGCGAAATTCCGCGCGACCGCAAAGCCGCGCGACGACTTCGCGGTGAAGGACGGCGAGAAGACCCCCGGCAAGGTGGCGATCTACTCGACCTGCTATGTGAACTACAACGAGCCCGGCATCGGCCATGACCTGCTGAAGCTGCTGACGCACAACGAGATTCCCCACACACTGGTGGAGAAGGAAGCCTGCTGCGGCATGCCGAAGCTCGAACTGGGCGATCTCGACGCCGTCGCGAAACTGAAGGAAACCAATATTCCGCATCTGGCGAAGCTCGCGCGCGCAGGCTACGCGATCCTCACCCCGGTGCCGTCGTGCACGCTGATGTACAAGCAGGAACTTCCGCTGATGTTCCCCGACGACGCCGACGTGCAGGCGGTCAAGGAGGCGATGTGGGATCCGTTCGAATACCTGATGGCACGCAACGTCGACGGCCTCTTGAAAACGGATTTCAAATCGCCGCTCGGCAAGGTCGCCTACCACGTGCCGTGCCACCAGCGCGTGCAGAACATCGGCAACAAGACGCGCGACGCGCTGCAGCTGGCCGGCGCCGAGGTCACGCTGGTCGAGCGCTGCTCGGGCCACGACGGCACCTGGGGCGTGAAGAGCGAGTTCTTCGACAAGTCGATGAAGATCGGCAAGCCGGTGTTCCGCCAGATGGCCGAGCCTGCGCCTGATTACGTGAGTTCCGACTGCGCGATCGCCGCACGTCACATCCTGCAGGGCATGGGCGAAGCCGCCACCGCGCAGAAGCAGCACCCGATCACGCTGTTGCGCATCGCCTACGGCCTCGAATGACATAACGCTTGCAAGGAGAACAACATGCCGCACATCACCCGTGAAAGCCTGATGACGCTGGAAGGCTATGCCAAGGTGCGCCCCGCGCTGCGCGCCGAGATCATGGCGCACAAGAAGAACCGCATGGTCGAGCTGGGCGATCACGTCACGCTGATTTTCGAAGACGAGAAGACCATGCGCTACCAGATCCAGGAGATGCTGCGCGCCGAGCGCACCTTCGAGGAGGCCGGCATCCAGGACGAGCTCGACGCCTACAATCCGCTGGTGCCGGACGGCACCAACTGGAAGGCGACCATGATGATCCAGTACTCCGACCCGGACGCGCGCAAGCTGGCGCTGGCGAAGCTGAAGGGCATCGAGGACCGCGTCTGGGTGCAGGTCGCCGACCAGGCGAAGGTGTTCGCCATCGCCGACGAGGATCTCGAACGCGAGAACGAGGAGAAGACCTCGTCGGTGCATTTCCTGCGCTTCGAGCTCGATGCGACCTCGATTGCCGCGGCCAAGGCGGGCGCAGCGATCCGCATGGGCATCGATCTCGACGCCTACAAGGTCGAATCGATGACGCTGGCGGAAAACACGCGCGCAGCACTGGTGGTGGATTTGGCCTAAAGTAGTTTGAGGCGGTAAACCACGACAACAACGCGCCGCCTTTCCTGAAGAGGAGGGCGAAATGCTGGATCAATTGCTGGTTCATCAGGTGCGACGACGGGTGGAGGCATCCGGCCTGCCGCTCGCGGTCGAATTATGGAACGGCGTACAGGTGGGGCACGATCCCGCCACAGTACGCGTGAGGCTGCACCAGGTGGCCAGCCTCAAGGCGATGGCGGATCCCAGCCTCGGTGTCCTCGCCCGCGCCTATGTCGAAGGTCATCTCGATCTCGAAGGCGACGTGCGCGACATCCTCGCGCTCGGCGACCGTCTGTGCAACGCAGGCGAATGCAAGCCGAAGACCGGTTCGGACGGCTGGAAATGGTGGCGCCACACACGCAGCAAGGATCGCCGCAACATCCAGTACCACTACGATGTTTCCAACGATTTCTACGGCCTGTGGCTGGACAAGCGGCGGGTCTATTCCTGCGCCTATTTCCGCCAGCCGGACATGAGCCTCGACGCCGCGCAGGAGGCCAAGCTCGACCACATCTGCCGCAAGCTCGATCTCCAGGCGGGGGAACGCTTTCTCGACATCGGCTGCGGCTGGGGCGGGCTGATCCTGCACGCCGCCGAGCGCTACGGCGTCGACGCGGTCGGCATCACGCTGTCGGACGACCAGCATGCCTGGGTCAATGAGCAGATCGCGGCGCGTGGCCTCGCCGGCCGGGTCGAGGTGCGCAGGATGGACTACCGTGACGTCCCCGAGCACGGCGCCTACGACAAGATCGCCAGCGTCGGCATGTTCGAGCACGTCGGTCGCGCCAACCTCGGCATCTATTTCGACAAGATCGCCGCGCTGCTGAAGCCGGGCGGCCTGGTCCTCAACCACGGCATCACTTCCGCCGCACCCGAGGTCGGCGGCCTCGGCAGCGGCATCGCCGAATTCATCGACGATTATGTATTCCCCGGCGGCGAACTGGTGCACGCTTCCGAGGTGCTGCGTGCTGCCTCGGGCAGCGGGCTCGAATGCCTCGACGCCGAGAACCTGCGCCCGCACTACGGCAAGACCCTGTGGCACTGGGTCACCCGGCTGGAGCGCCACGCTGATGAAGCGCGCCGCATGATCGGCGAGCAGAAATACCGCATCTGGCGCATCTACATGGCGGGCTCCGCCTACGCTTTCGACCACGGCTGGATGGAACTGTGGCAGGTGCTGGCGGGCAAGGGCGTCGACGGCAGTCAGATGAGCTATCCCTTCAGCCGCGATTACATCTATCGCGACGCCTGATCGCATTGTTGTCTGCAGTGGCTTCCTTCCTCGCTGATGTGCTGGTGCTGCTGCATCTGCTCTTCGTCGGCTTCGTGGTGCTGGGCGGTTTCCTGTTGATGCGGTGGCCCGGCCTCGCCTGGCTGCATCTGCCGGCCGTTGCGTGGGGGGCCTTCCTCGAGTTCAGCGGCGGCCTCTGCCCGCTCACGCCGCTCGAAAACCATTTGCGCGTGCTCGGCGGCGGCAGTCCCTACAGTGGCGATTTCGTCGAGCGCTACCTGCTGCCCGTGCTCTATCCCGCGCAACTCACGCCCGCCTTGCAGCAGCAGCTGGGGTGGCTGGTCGTGGCGGTCAACGCGCTGGCCTATGGCCTGGCGCTGCGCGCCTGGCAGCGCCGTGCCCGCAGCTTGGGCTAGCTGGCCGGACGGTCGAGTTCGGCATCGGCATGCGACAGGGGATCCTCGATCGGCTCAAGATGCGTGGTGACATGGGCACCCGGAACGGCCTCCCGGATGTCGGCCTCGATGCGCTCGGCCCAGTCGTGGCCCTGCTGCACGGTCCAGGCGCCAGGCACCAGCACATGCAGCGAGACGAAGGCCCGCGCGCCGGCCTGGCGCGTGCGCAGGGCGTGAAAGTCGAGGTTGTGGCCCCGGTAACCGTCGAGCACGCGCTCGATCGCCAGCAGTTCTTCGCCGTCGAGCGAGACGTCCATCAGGCCTGCCGCCGAGCGGCTCAACAGCTGCCAGCCGGTCCAGACGATGTTCGCTGCCACTGCGAGTGCGATCACCGGATCGAGCCACAGCCAGCCGGTGACCCACACCAGCCCCACGCCAAGGATCACGCCGGCCGAGGTCCAGACGTCGGTAAGCAGGTGATGTGCGTCGGCTTCCAGGGTGATCGATTTGTACTTGCGGCCCACGTCCATGAGGATGCGTGAAGTCACCAGGTTGATGACCGAGGCGATGACCGACACCGCGAGGCCGACGCCCACGGCTTCCAGCGGCTGCGGATGGAGCAGGCGGTCGATGGCGGCGTAGCCGATGCTGAGGGCGGCGATCAGGATGAGAAAGCCTTCGAAGGCGCTGGAAAAATACTCCGCCTTGCCGTGCCCGTGCGCATGGTTGGCGTCGGCCGGCTGCGCTGCCAGCGAGAGCATGGCCAGCGCCATGATGGCTCCCGCCAGGTTGACGAAGGATTCGAGCGCGTCGGACAGCAGGCCGACCGAGCCGGTGAGCCACCACGCCCAGCCCTTCAGCAGGATGGTGGCGAGGGCGGCGGCGATCGAGAGCCAGGCGTAGCGTTTGAGGGAGGCGGGCAGCATGGCGCGATTGTAGCCTGCGGCCGCAGGGGGCAGCACCGCGCCCGCCGGCGCGAATTATTGCGATACTTGCGCATCGCAAATCGGGCGGAAGACCTCCATGGAAATGCTGTTGTACTGGGCCGGCCTGTCGGCCGTGGCGGTGAACGCGCTGACCGGCGTGCTCGATGCCGGCCGCAAGCAGATGGACCTGATCGGCGTGGTGATGGTGGGGGCCGCCACCGCGCTCGGCGGCGGCACGGTGCGCGACGTGCTGCTCGGGCGTCCGGTGTTCTGGATTGCCGACCAGGTCTACCTGATCGTTGCGCTGGCGGCGACGCTGGTGGTCTTTTTCGCGGTGCGCAACCTGCGTCTGCCGCCACGGCTGTTCCTGATTCCCGATGCCTTCGGGCTGGCGCTGTTCAGCATCGTCGGCACCCAGATCGCGCTGGAGTGGCAGGCGCCGTGGCTGGTGGCGAGCCTGCTCGGCATGATCACCGGGGTGGTCGGCGGCGTGCTGCGCGACGTGCTGTGCAACGAGGTGCCGCTCGTTTTCGTGCGCGGCGAACTGTATGCCTCGGCGGCCTGGGCGGGCGCGCTGGCGCTGGTGGGGCTGCAGGCGCTCGGGGTGTCGCCGGTGGTCGCGACGTGGGCGGGGATGGCGACCGTGCTCGGCATCCGCCTGGCGGCGATGGCCTTCCGCATCACGCTGCCCACCTACAGCGAGCGCCAGTAGGGCATGCGCTATGGTGGAATTTCTTGCCTGAACGAAGGAGCGCACCATGGCCGATGACCTGCTCGAAGCGATCCGGCAGCGTTATGCCTGCCGTGCATTTGTTCCCGGCCGTCCGCTGACGGCGCATGAACTGGACTTGCTGCGCGAGGCCGGGCGGCTGGCGCCGTCGGCGTTCGGACTGGAGCCGTGGCGCTTCGTCACCGTGACCGGGACGGCCGAGCGGACGCGCATCGCGCGCGCCTGCTACGACCAGCCCGCGGCGGCGAGTGCCGCCGCCTTCATCGTGATCGTGGCGCTGGTGGCGGCGCTCGATCCCGGTTCCGGCTACGTGCGGGCGCGCTTCGAGGCGGAGGCGCGCGGGCAGGACCCGGCGCCGATCTTCGACGCGTACCGCGCTTTCCTCAAGGAGGCCTCGCTGGTGGCGTGGTCGCAGGGCCAGTGCAACTTCGCCGCAGCGCACATGCTGCTGCAGGCGGCGCACCTGGGGCTCGGCAGTTGCCCGATCGGCGGCTTCGACGCGGCGGCCCTGGCCACAGCCGTTTCCCTGCCGGATGGTGAAGTTCCTGCGCTGGTGATCGCGCTCGGCCATTGCGCCGAGGCCGCGCCGGCACGCCTGCGTAAGCCGCTCGATTAGCGGTCCCAGGCCGGCTCGCCGGCCAGCCTGTCCACCAGAAAATCGATCAGCGCGCGCGCCCGGCTCGACAGGTGGCGCGTCGGCGGATAGACCGCGTAGGCGGCGAGCTCCGGCCATGCGTGGTCGGCCAGGATCGGCTGCAGCTGGCCCGCGCGCAGGGCGTCGCAGACATAGAAAGTCGGCAGCAGCACCACGCCTTCGCCGGCGATCGCGGCGCGCAGCAGGAACTCGCCGCTGCTGGCGGCGAGCCGCACCGGAACGCGCACCTGCAGCGGCATGCCATCGGGTGCGGTGCAGCTCCACAGAGCGGGGTCACGCACGTTGCTGTAGGCAAGGCAGGCGTGCTGCGCCAGGTCGGCGGCGACGCGTGGCGTACCGTGCGTCGCGAGATAGCCGGGGCTGGCGCACACGAGATGGCGGATCGGCGCGAGACGGCGCGCGATCAGGCTGGAGTCGGCCAGCGTGGCGATGCGGATCGCAAGGTCGAAGCCTTCCTGCATGAGGTCGATCTGGCGGTCGTTGAAATCGAGTTCGAGGCGCACGTCGGGATGCAGCCGCATGAAGTCCTGGATCAGCGGCGCCAGGTGCAGCAGGCCGAACGCCAGCGGCAATGCCACCTTGAGCGGGCCCCTGAGCGCGCCGTGCGCCAGCGACACTTCGGCCTCGGCGTCGTCGACGTCGGCGAGGATGGCGACGCAGCGCGCGTAGTAGGCACGCCCGCTGTCGGTGAGGTTGAGCCGGCGCGTGGTGCGCTGGATCAGCGAGACGCCGAGATGTGCCTCGAGTTCGGCCAGCCGCCGGCTGACGGCGGACTTGGCGAGGTCGAGTCGTTCGGCGGCCGCGCTGATGCTGCCGGCCTCGACCACGGCGATGAAGATCTGCATGTGCGCGAATCGATCCATTGTTCTTGGTTTGGCAAAAATTAATTGAATAACTCTATCTTTATTACGTCAATCGCAAAACCAATAATGACATCACCCCGCGCCACCCCGGCGCCCTTTCACAGGAGAGATGTCATGCAAACAGCCCACCCCCAATCCAGCGCAGCGCCGTTGCGCGTCCTGCGCGTCGACGCCAGCGCCCGTGCCGACGGCTCGGTCACGCGCCAGCTTGCCGACCGCCTGCTTGCGGAACTGGCGGCACGCGCCGGTGGCGTGTCGATGGTCCGCCGCGACGTGGCGCAGGGCCTGCCCTTCGTCGACGCCGACTGGGTCGCCGCCAACCTGACCGATCCGGGCGCACGCGACGCAGCCCAGCGCGAGACGCTGGCGGGTTCCGATGCGCTGGTGGCAGAAGCGCAGGCCGCCGACGTCTGGGTGATCGCCACCCCGATCTACAACTTCGGCGTGCCGGCGAGCCTCAAGGCCTGGGTCGACCAGATCGCCCGCGTGCGCCTGACCTTCCGCTATACCGAACAGGGTCCGCAAGGCCTGCTGCAGAATAAGAAGGTCTATATTCTGGTGGCGACCGGCGGCACCCAGGTCGGCAGCGAGATCGACTTTGCCACGCCGTGGCTGAAGTTCGTGCTGGGCTTTCTCGGCATCAGCGACGTCGAGATCATCGCCGCCGACCGCGGCATGCAGCGCGGCGACACCGCCCGCGAACACGCGGCTTCGCAAATTGACGCCGTGCTCGCACGCGACTGGCCGACGCGCGTCGCGGCCTGAACGCATTCACGCCATCAAGAAAGGAGTCCGCCATGTCCCTGCGCACCATTCGCCAGCGCGTTCCCGCCTTCGAGGTCACCGAAGGCGCGGGCGTCACCGTCCATCGCAGCATCGGCACGCCGGCGCTGAAGAACCTCGATCCCTTCCTGATGCTCGACCATTTCGGCAGCGACGATCCGGACGAGTACATCGCCGGCTTTCCCGAGCATCCGCATCGCGGCTTCATCACCTTCACCTACATGCTCGACGGCCACATGGAACACCGCGACAGCATGGGCAACCGCGGCGACCTGCAGGCCGGCGGCGCGCAGTGGATGAAGGCGGCGAGCGGGGTCATCCATTCCGAGATGCCGAAGCAGACCGATGGCCTGATGCGTGGCTTCCAGTTGTGGATCAACCTGCCGGCCAGCGAAAAACTGTCCGACCCTGCCTATCAGGAGTTCACTGCCGCGGCGATTCCCGAGGTGGCGGGAGAGGGGGCGCGGGTGCGGGTGCTGGCCGGCGAGTTCGACGGTGCGCGCGGCGTCATCGACGACCCGGCGACCGCGGTGCTGTACCTCGACGTCGCGCTCGCGGCGGGCAAGACGTTCGGTTTGCCGCTGGCCGATGATCGCAACGCCTTCGTCTATGTCTTCGAAGGGGACGCGCAACTGGCGGGAAACGAATTGCCCCGCCACACGCTCGCGGTGCTGGGCAAGGGCGACCGCTTCGAGATCGCGGCCGGTGCGGACGGCGTGCGCTTCATCCTCGTCGCCGGCAAGCCGCTCGGTGAACCGGTGGTGCAGTACGGGCCGTTCGTCATGAACAGCCGCGAGGAGATCGAGCAGGCCTTCGCCGACTATCGCGACGGCAAGCTGGTGAAGACGCGCGCGGCGATGACCGGGCATTGACGGCAGGGGCGGCCATCCATCTTTCTGCAGACAGCACCCGGCCGAATCAATAAAATGCCGGGCATGAAAATCCTGCCTGCCTTGCTGTTGTGCCTGCCTGTCGCCGCCCATGCCCAGTGGATGGATTTCGAACGCGAATTCGAACAGGACAAGCCCTGGGTCGAGGTGGCGGCGCAATTGCCGCCCTATCCCAAGGCCGAGAACCTGATCCCGTTCGACGTGTCGTCGGCGACCAGCAACCGCTTCTTCGTCGACGCCGCATCGATCAGCGTCGGCGAGGATCTGGTGGTGCGTTACACCGTGGTGATCGAGGCGGCGGGCGGCGCGAGAAACGTGTCGTACGAGGGGCTGCGCTGCGAATCGGGCGAGCGTCGCCTGTACGCCTACGGTCATTCCGACGGCAGCTGGTCGAAGGCACGCAACGCCGGGTGGGAGCCGATCAAGTTCCGCTCGCTGCTCTCCTATCAGAAGGCGCTGTTCGAGGACCATTTCTGCCGCGACGGCATCCGTGTGAAGGACGGCAAGGAGGCGGCGCAGCGCCTGCGCCGGGCGGCGCAATGAACTCGGTCGTCCGTCACGCACGGCGCATCGTCGTCAAGGTCGGTTCCAGCCTCGTCACCGCCGAGGGACGCGGCCTCGATCACGCAGCATTGTCGCGCTGGGCCGAGCAGATCGCCGCGCTCACCGCGCAGGGCAAGGAAGTGGTGCTGGTGTCCTCGGGTGCGATCGCCGAGGGCATCGCCCGGCTCGGCTGGAAGAAGCGGCCGAAGGCGGTCAACGAGCTGCAGGCTGCTGCCGCCGTCGGCCAGATGGGCCTGGTGCAGGCGTACGAATCGATCTTCCGCACCCACGGACTGCACGCCGCGCAGGTGCTGCTGACCCACGAGGACCTGGCCGACCGCACCCGCTACCTCAACGCGCGCTCGACCCTGCGCACGCTGCTGGAACTGCGCGTGGTGCCGATCATCAACGAGAACGACACGGTCGCCACCGACGAGATCCGCCTCGGCGACAACGACACGCTGGGCGCGCTGGTGACCAACCTGATCGAGGCCGACTGCCTGATCATTCTGACCGACCAGCCCGGCCTCTACACCGCCGACCCGAGGAAGAACCCCGACGCCACCCTGGTGATGGACGCCCATGCCGGCGACCCCGAGCTCGAGCGCATGGCCGGCGGTGCCGGCAGCAGCATCGGCACCGGAGGCATGCTGACCAAGATTCTTGCCGCCAAGCGCGCGGCGCGCAGCGGCGCCCACACCGTGATCTGCAGCGGCCGCGAGGATCGCGTGCTGCTGCGGCTGGCGGCGGGCGAGGCGATCGGCAGCCAGCTGGTGGCGCGCCAGGCGCCGCTCGCCGCACGCCGCCAGTGGCTGGCCGACCACCTGCAGCTGCGCGGCGGCGTGGTGCTCGACGACGGCGCGGTGCGTGCCCTGCGCGAGGACGGCAAGAGCCTGCTGCCGGTCGGTGTAAAAGGTGTCACCGGCGAATTCGAGCGCGGCGAGGTAGTGGCGGTGGTCGATCTTGAAGGCCGCGAGGTCGCGCGCGGGTTGACCAACTACAGCGCCAGCGAGGCACGCCGCATCGCTGGCAAGCCGTCGTCAGCGATCGAAGCCGAACTTGGCTACATGGACGAACCGGAACTGATCCACCGCGACAACCTGGTGGTGCTGGGTTGAGCACCACGCTCGACATGATGCGTCACGGTGAACCCGTCGGCGGGCGCAAGTACCGCGGCCAGATCGACGATCCGCTGTCAGAGAAGGGCTGGGCGCAGATGCACGCGGCGGTCGGCGACGCTGCGCCGTGGTCGCGCATCGTGTCGTCGCCACTGGCGCGCTGCCGCGCATTCGCCGACATGCTGGCGGCACGTCATGGCCTGCCACTCACGTTCGACGATCGCCTGAAGGAAGTCGGCTTCGGGGCCTGGGAGGGCAAGTCGGCTGCGGAAATCGAGGCCGCGGCGCCTGGCACGCTGGCGCGTTTCAAGGCCGATCCCATCCGCTCACGTCCAGAAGGTGCCGAACCGCTTGCCGACTTTCATGCGCGCGTGGCCGCCGCGCTCGACGACCTGCTCGCCCAGCACGCCGGCGAGCACCTGCTGCTGGTGGGGCACGCCGGGGTCATGCGCATGGCACTCGGATGGGCGCTGCAGATCCCCCTGGAAAACGCCTACCGCATCGAAGTGGCGACCGCCTCGCTGACGCGCCTGCGCTTCGACGGCGCGCGCGCCAGCCTGATCTTCCACGGCAGTTCGCGCATCGAGCAGTGATTCGCCGCATCCTGTTCTGGATGGCGCTGATGCTGGCATTGCCGGCCCAGGCCGCCGTCGTGCGCGTGGTCGACGACAGCGGGCAGCCGCTCGAATTCGCCTACCCGCCGCAGCGCATCGTGTCCCTGACGCCGCATCTCACCGAGTTGCTGTTCACGGTCGGCGCCGGCAGCCAGCTGGTGGGTGTCGATGGCGCGAGCGATTATCCCGAAGCGGCAAAAACCCTGCCACGTGTCGGCGACTACAGTCGCATCAGCCTGGAGCGTGTTCTGGCACTGAAACCGGATCTGGTCGTCGTGTGGGTCGGTGGCAACCGTCCGGTGGATCTGCATGCGCTGCGGCAACTGGGGCTGCCGGTGCTGCATACGCAGGCTACCCGGCTCGACGACGTGGCGCGCCTGCTGCGGCTGCTGGGACGGGCGAGCGGACATGCGGAGGCGGGCGAGACGGCGGCGCTGGCGGTTGCAGCGCGGCTGGGCGCGCTGCGGCAGCGCTATGCGCGGGTGGACCCCGCGCCGGTGTTCTATCAGGTGTGGGACCGCCCGTTGATGACGGTGGGCGGCACGCACTGGATCAGCGACGCGCTGGCGCTGTGCGGCGCGCCCAACGTGTTCGCCGGGCTCGATGCGCTCGCGCCGACGGTATCGCGCGAGGCCGTGCTGCGTCGCGCACCGGCCCTGATCGTGGGCGGCAGCGATGCGCCTGAGCTCAGGCGTACATGGGGACGGTTCGCCCGCCTGCCGGCGGTGAAGAACGATGCATTCGCACGGGTCGATGCCGATCGCCTGCACCGGCTGACGCCGCGTCTGGTCGAGGGGGTGGCGGAACTGTGTGCGGTGGTGGAAGCCTATGCGCGGTGACGGCCGTCGCCGGCCTTGCGGTTGGGGCAGTTTTCCTTGATGCAGTCGGCGTAGATCTGCAGCGAGTGGTCGTGGATCGCGAAGCCGCGTTCCCGGGCGATGCGGTTCTGCCGCTTTTCGATCTCGCTGTCGACGAATTCCTCGACCTTGCCGCACTGCAGGCAGACCAGGTGGTCGTGGTGGTCGCCCTGATTGAGTTCGAACACTGCCTTGTCGCTGTCGAAGTGGTGGCGGATCAGGAGGCCGGCCTGCTCGAACTGGGTGAGCACGCGGTAGACCGTGGCGAGTCCGATGTCCTGGCCTTCGTCGGAGAGCAGGCGATAAACCTCTTCCGCCGTCATGTGGCGCTTCTCGCTCTGTTCGAACAGGTCGAGGATCTTCAGGCGCGGCAGGGTGGCTTTCAGGCCGATGTTCTTGAGGTCGGACGGATTGCTCAAGCGGGGCTCCAGAATGGAAACGCGAATACGTTATGATACGTTTTTTTCCAACCGCCTTGACCCTCCCGGCTTCCCGCCTATGCGCCATCTCCTGATTCCTGTTCTGCTTCTGGGCCTGGTCGCCGGTTGTTCCAGCGTCAAGCTCGGCCCCCACCGCATCGACGTGCAGCAGGGCAATGCGCTCGACCAGGAGAACGTCGCCCGCCTCAAGCCAGGCCTCAACCGCTCGCAGGTGCGCTTCCTGCTCGGTACGCCGCTGGTGATCGACCCCTTCCGGACCGATCGCTGGGACTATGTCTACGTCCATTACAAGGCGGGCAAACTCGCCGAGCAGAAGCGCATCACGCTGTTCTTCGAGGGCGATACGCTGGCGCGCATCGAGGGTGACCTGCCGGAACCGGCCGCAGCACCGGTAGCGCCTGCCGCTGAGCCCAGGCCCGAACCGCAACCCGCACCCGTGGCGCCGGCCGCGCCGGAATCGCGTGCGGTCGAGTCGCTGCCACTGGCGGCCGAACCCGCGCCAGAACCCCGGCCCGAGCCTGTCCCGGCGGTGTCCGCGGCACCGCAGCCCGTAGCCAGGCCCGCCCCCCTGAGCGCGCCGACCGCGCCGCAGGTGCAGGCTGCTGCCGTCGAGCCGGCCTCGCTCCCTCCCGCAGCGGTTGCCGCGCCAGCCCGCACGCCTGTGCAGACTGCCCCCAATGCCGACGCGAAGCCGGCCGGGGTCGAACCCAGCATCGTGCCGCCGCTGCCCAGCCCGAAAAATGCCCCGGCCTACGTCGACCCGCGTCCCCCCGCGGAGCTGAGCCTCACGCCCGAGACCGACATCGCGCAAATCCGGCCCGACGTGATTCCGCCGTTTCCCGAGCCTTATCCGGCGGCAGGCGGCAGCGACGATCCGGTGCTGAAATCGGTCAACGCCTGGGCGGAGGCCTGGTCGCGGCGCGACGAAGACACCTATATCGCCGCCTACGATGCGGCGTTTGCGCCGGAGGGTGGCGGCAGCCGCGCCGACTGGGAAAAGCGCCGCCGCATGCTGCTGGGCGTGGCGCGCAACATCGACCTCAGGATCGAGACGCCGGTGGTCGAGCGCGCAGCGGACGGCTCGGCACTCGTCACCTTCAATCAGTTCTACCGCTCCGACACCTATCGTGACGCCGTGGTGAAGCAATTGCGCCTGGTCGAGCGTGACGGCCGCTGGCTGATCGCAGAGGAGAAAGTGGTGTCGGCCCTGCGCGGAGCCCGGCCATGAGCGTGAAAGTTGCGATTGCCGGCGTGTCCGGCCGCATGGGGCGTGCCCTGCTCGAAGCCGTGGACGCGGACGTCGGCTGCAGCCTGCATGGTGCGCTCGACCGTCCCGGCAGCCCGCTGGTCGGACAGGATGCCGGTGCCGCCTGGGGGCATGCCAGTGGCGTGGCCGTCAGCGACCGGCCTGGTGCTGCAATTGCCGGTGCGGGCGCGCTGATCGACTTCACCCGTCCCGAGGCGACCTTCGGCTACCTCGACGCCTGCGTCGCCGCGCAGGTGCCGCTGGTGATCGGCACCACCGGCTTCGACGACGCCGGCCGTGCGCGCATCGCCGCCGCGGCGGAGCAGATTCCGGTGGTCTTCGCACCGAACATGAGTGTCGGCGTGAACCTGCTGATGAAGCTGGCCGAACTCGCGGCGCAGGTACTGGAAGAGGGCTACGACATCGAGATCATCGAGGCCCATCATCGCCACAAGGTTGACGCGCCGTCCGGTACTGCGCTCGGGCTCGGCCGGGCCGTCGCGCGCGCGATCGACCGCGATCTCGCAAGTTGTGCCGTGTACGGCCGCGAGGGCGTCACCGGCGAGCGCGACCCGAAGACCATCGGCTTCGCCACCGTGCGCGGCGGCGACATCGTCGGTGACCACACGCTGCTGTTCGCCGGCGTCGGCGAGCGCGTCGAGCTGACCCACAAGGCCAGCAGCCGCGCCACCTTTGCGCAGGGCGCGCTGCGTGCGGCAAAATGGCTGCAGGGTCGTGCGCCTGGTCTGTACGACATGCGCGACGTGCTCAATCTGAAATAACCGCATCGACCCGGGAATCCACCATGAACGCCGTCAAGGTCTACAGTACCGGCACCTGCCCCATCTGCGTCAAGGCCAAGGCCTTCCTCGACAAGCGCGGCATCGGCTACGACGAGGTCCGCATCGACCTCGACCGCGAAGCGATGCAGGAATTCGCCGTCGTCACCCACGGCGCGCGCACCGTGCCGCAGATCGTCGTCGACGGCCGCTGCATCGGCGGCTTCACCGAACTGACCGAGCTCGACATGGACGGCGGTCTGGACCATCTGCAGCCCTGAACGGGGCAGGGGAGCGCGCTTGCAAGCATTGAAGCCGCCTCCCGGATCGGCTACAATGACGGCATTCAAATTCAGGCGGGTTCGCGCGAGCGGCTCGCCTGAATTTTGTCACCTGCGCCACGCCCGATTTTTTGCCCAGCGGAGTCTTCCTTGTCTCGCCCCCAACCTGCCATCCTGGTTTTAGCTGACGGCTCGGTGTTTCGCGGCCTGTCGATCGGTGCCGACGGCATCACGACCGGCGAGGTGGTATTCAATACCGCACTCACCGGGTATCAGGAAATCCTCACCGACCCCTCGTATTCGCGGCAGATCGTCACCCTGACCTATCCCCACATCGGCAACACCGGCGTCAACGCCGAGGACGTCGAGGCGGAGCGCATCCATGCCGCCGGGCTGGTGGTGCGTGACCTGCCGCGCCTGCATTCCAACTTCCGCGCCGGCCAGTCGCTGTCCGATTACCTCAAGGGCGAGAACATCGTCGCCATCGCCGACATCGACACCCGCCGGCTCACGCGTATCCTGCGCGAGAAGGGCGCGCAGAGCGGCTGCATCATGGCGGGCGCGGTGGATGAGAAAAAAGCGCTCGAAGCCGCGCATGCCTTCCCCGGCCTTGCCGGCATGGACCTCGCCAAGGTGGTGAGCGCGCCAGCCGCCTACGAATGGAGCGAGACCGAGTGGAAGCTCGGTGCCGGCTATGGCAAGCAGACGGAACCGCGCTTCCATGTCGTGGCCTTCGACTACGGCGTCAAGCGCAACATCCTGCGCATGCTTGCCGAGCGCGGTTGCCGTCTGACCGTGCTGCCCGCCACCGCGACCGCCGAGCAGGCGCTGGCGCTGAAGCCGGACGGCATTTTCCTCTCCAACGGCCCCGGCGATCCCGAGCCCTGCGACTACGCAATCAAGGCGATTGGCGAGCTGGTGGCGGCGAAAATCCCGACCTTCGGCATCTGCCTCGGTCACCAGCTGCTCGCGCTCGCCTCCGGCGCCAGGACCTTGAAGATGAAGTTCGGCCACCACGGCGCCAACCATCCGGTGAAGGATCTCGACAGCGGCCGCGTCGCGATCACCAGTCAGAACCACGGCTTCGCGGTCGATGCGGCGACGCTGCCCGCCAACATCCGCAGCACCCACGTCTCGCTGTTCGACGGCTCGCTGCAGGGCATCGCCCGCACCGACGTGCCGGCGTTCAGCTTCCAGGGCCATCCCGAAGCCAGCCCCGGCCCCCACGACGTGAGCTACTTGTTCGACCGATTCATCCAGCTGATGGCCGACCACGCCAAGGCGCCCTGATCATGCCCAAGCGCACAGACATCCATAGCATCCTCATCATCGGCGCCGGCCCCATCGTCATCGGGCAGGCGTGCGAATTCGACTACTCCGGCGCGCAGGCGTGCAAGGCGCTGCGCGAGGAAGGCTACAAGGTCATCCTGGTCAACAGCAACCCGGCGACGATCATGACCGACCCGGACATGGCCGACGTCACCTACATCGAGCCGATTTCCTGGCAGGTGGTCGAAAAGATCATCGAGAAGGAGCGCCCCGACGCGCTCTTGCCGACCATGGGCGGGCAGACCGCGCTCAACTGCGCGCTCGACCTCGCCCGCCACGGCGTGCTGGAAAAGTACGGCGTCGAGATGATCGGTGCATCGAAGGAAGCGATCGACAAGGCCGAGGACCGCGAGAAGTTCAAGGCGGCGATGACCAGGCTCGGCCTGGGCTCGGCGCGCTCGTCGATCGCCCACAGCATGGAAGAGGCGCTGCAGGTGCAGGCGGCGCTCGGCTTCCCGACCATCATCCGTCCCTCGTTCACCATGGGCGGCTCGGGCGGCGGCATCGCCTACAACAAGGATGAGTTCGTCGCCATCTGCGAGCGCGGCCTCGAAGCCTCGCCGACGCACGAGCTCTTGATCGAGGAATCGCTGCTCGGCTGGAAAGAGTACGAGATGGAGGTGGTGCGCGACCGCAAGGACAACTGCATCATCATCTGCTCGATCGAGAACTTCGACCCGATGGGCGTGCACACCGGCGACTCGATCACCGTCGCGCCGGCGCAGACGCTGACCGACAAGGAATACCAGATCCTGCGCAACGCCAGCCTCGCGGTGCTGCGCGAGATCGGCGTCGACACCGGCGGCTCCAACGTGCAGTTCTCGATCAACCCGGCCGACGGCCGCATGGTGGTGATCGAGATGAACCCGCGCGTGTCACGCTCGTCGGCGCTCGCCTCGAAGGCGACCGGCTTCCCGATCGCCAAGGTCGCTGCCAAGCTCGCCATCGGTTACACCCTCGACGAACTGCAGAACGACATCACCGGCGGCGCGACCCCGGCCTCGTTCGAACCGTCGATCGACTACGTGGTGACCAAGATCCCGCGCTTCGCGTTCGAGAAATTTCCGCAGGCCGACGACCGCCTGACCACGCAGATGAAATCGGTGGGCGAGGTGATGGCGATGGGGCGCAGCTTCCAGGAATCGCTGCAGAAAGCCCTGCGCGGACTCGAAGTCGGCGCAGACGGGCTCGATCCCAAGACCACCGACCGCGAGGAGATCGAGGCCGAACTGATGTCGCCCGGCCCCGAGCGCATCTGGTACGTCGGCGATGCGTTCCGCGTCGGCATGAGCCTTGAAGAGATCCACGCGGTGTCGAAGATCGACCCCTGGTTCCTCGACCAGATCGAGCGCCTGATCGAACTCGAAACTTCGCTCGCCGGGCGCGCGCTGGCCGACCTCGGCCGCGACGAACTGCGCGAACTGAAGCGCGCCGGTTTCTCCGACCGTCGTCTGGCCAAACTCCTCAATACCGACCAGCACGCGGTGCGTGCGCGCCGCAACGAACTGGCGCTGCATCCGGTCTACAAGCGGGTCGATACCTGCGCCGCGGAGTTCGCCACGCAGACCGCCTACATGTACTCGACCTACGAGGAAGAGTGCGAGGCGCACCCGACCGATGCCAGGAAGATCATGGTGCTGGGCGGCGGGCCTAACCGTATCGGCCAGGGCATCGAGTTCGACTACTGCTGCGTGCACGCCGCACTGGCGCTGCGCGAAAACGGCTTCGAGACCATCATGGTCAACTGCAACCCGGAGACCGTGTCGACCGACTACGACACCTCAGACCGCCTGTACTTCGAGCCGCTGACGCTGGAGGACGTGCTGGAGATCGTGCGCATCGAGAAGCCCTTCGGCGTGATCGTGCAGTACGGCGGCCAGACGCCGCTGAAACTCGCGCGCGACCTCGAACGCAACGGCGTTCCCATCATCGGCACCAGCCCCGACATGATCGACGCCGCCGAAGACCGCGAGCGCTTCCAGCAGATGCTGCACGATCTCGGCCTGAAGCAGCCGCCCAACCGCACCGCGCGTACCCCCGAGAGCGCGCTCAAGATGGCGACCGAGATCGGCTACCCGCTGGTGGTGCGGCCGTCCTATGTGCTCGGCGGCCGCGCGATGGAAATCGTGCGCGAGGAAGCCGACCTCGTGCGCTACATGACCGAAGCAGTGAAGGTGTCCAACAAGTCGCCGGTGCTGCTCGACCGTTTCCTCAACGACGCCATCGAAGTCGACGTCGACGCGCTGTCCGACGGCGAACAGGTGGTGATCGGCGGCATCATGCAGCACATCGAGCAGGCTGGCGTGCACTCCGGCGACTCGGCGTGCTCGTTGCCGCCCTACAGCCTGTCGCAGGCACTGCAGGACGAGCTGCGCCGCCAGACCGTGGCGATGGCGAAGGCGTTGAAGGTCGTCGGTCTGATGAACGTGCAGTTCGCGATCCAGGGCGACACTGTCTATGTGCTCGAAGTGAACCCGCGCGCCTCGCGCACCGTGCCCTATGTCTCGAAGGCCATCGGCGCGCCGCTGGCGAAGATCGCCGCGCGCGCCATGGCCGGCATTTCGCTGAAGTCGCAGGCGTTCGAGAAGGAAATCATCCCGCCGTACTACTCGGTGAAGGAAGCGGTGTTCCCGTTCCGCAAGTTCCCCGGCGTCGACACCATCCTCGGCCCCGAGATGAAATCGACCGGCGAAGTCATGGGCGTCGGCGTCAACTTCGGTGAGGCCTTCGTGAAGTCGCAGCTGGCGTCGAGCTCCGAACTGCCAAAGCCGGGTGGACGTGCCTTCGTCAGCGTGCGCTCGGGCGATCGTGAAACCTTGATCGAACTGGCGCAGGCATTGCGTGACCTCGGTTTCAGCCTGGTCGCGACGCGCGGCACGGCGCAGACGATCGAGGCGGCCGGCATCCCGGTGGCGATCGTCAACAAGGTCAAGGAAGGTCGCCCGCACATCGTCGACATGATCAAGAACGGCGACATCGACTTCATCGTCAACGTCGTCGAGGACAAGAAGGCGGTGAAGGATTCCTACGCCATCCGCGCCGAAGCGCTGGCGCGCAGGGTGGTGTATTTCACCACGCTGGCCGGCGCGCTCGCGGCCTGCATGGGCATGCGGCATGGCAACGCGCTTGAGGTGTATTCCCTGCAGGCCCTGCACCAGCGCCTGCACTGATCGATAAAGGCTAGGCTGTGAACAAATTCCCCCTTACCGTGGTGGGCGCCGAAAAGCTGCGCGCCGAGTTGCACCATCTGAAGACCGTCGAGCGTCCCGCCGTGATCCAGGCGATCGCCGAGGCGCGCGCGCAGGGCGACCTGTCGGAAAACGCCGAATACGACGCCGCCAAGGAAAAACAGGGTTTCATCGAGGGCCGCATCGCCGAACTCGAAGGCAAGCTCTCGAACGCGCAGATCATCGACCCGACCACGCTCGACGCCGACGGCCGCATCGTCTTTGGCGCGACCGTCGATCTGGAAGACGCTGAATCCGGCGACACCGTGACCTACCAGATCGTCGGCGACGACGAGGCCGACATCAAGCAGGGCAAGATCTCGGTGTCGTCGCCGATCGCTCGCGCGCTGATCGGCAAATACGCGGGCGACAGCGTCGACGTGCAGGCGCCGGGTGGCGTGCGCCAGTACGAAGTGCTGGACGTTCTCTACAAGTAAGCGATGAAGCGCTTCTGGGACGGGCTCGCCGGCACGCTGCTGGTGCTCTGGATCGGCGGCATGTGGGCGATCGGCTACGTCGCCGCGCCGGTGCTGTTCGCCAGCCTCGGCGACAAGCAGCTGGCAGGGATGCTGGCTGGCAGGCTGTTCGAGGTGATGGCCTGGATCGGCATCGCCGCCGCGGCCTATCTCATGATCTACCGCATCGCCCGCGACGGCGGTGCAGCGCTGAAAACCCTGTTCTTCTGGATGGTGGCGCTGATGCTGGTGCTGATTTTGGCCGGCCATTTCGGCGTCCAGCCCATCCTGCAAAGCCTCAAGGACCAGGCCATGCCGCAGGCAGTGATGCAGAGCGTGTTCGCCGACCGCTTCCGCCACTGGCATGGCGTGTCGAGCATCCTCTATCTGATCCAGAGCGCGCTCGGCCTGCTGCTGGTATGGCGCGCGGGGCTCGCGCGATAGACCTTCCCCCGTCGATCTCAGGCGGGCAGGGCGATCACCGGCTTGTTGGCGGGGCGATAGATCACCAGCACCTTGCCGATCTGCTGCACCGGCATTGCGCCGGTGGCGGCGCAGATTTCCTCCATCCACGCCCGGCGGGTCTCAAGCTCGTCGCTGGCGGCCTTGACCTTGATCAATTCGTGGGCGGCGAGGCCGCGTTCGATTTCCTTCAGCACGGCCGGCGTCAGGCCGTTGCTCCCGATCATGACCACCGGCTGGCGGCTGTGCGCCAGTCCCTTGAGGTATTGTCGCTGGGCGGGGGTGAGTGATTTCATGCAGTTTCCTTCAATTGAGGGCGGATTGTAGCCGATAGCAATGGTGCAGAAAGCGAAGCGAACCAAATCGGGCAGTGCCTGGATGCACGAACACGTGACCGATCCCTACGTCAGAAAGGCGCAGCAGGACGGCTATCGTTCGCGCGCGGCCTACAAGCTGCTGGAAATCGACCAGCGCGACCGCTTGTTGCGGCCGGGCATGACGGTGGTCGATCTGGGTGCGGCGCCGGGCAGCTGGTGTCAGGTCGCGGTGCAGCGGATGAAGGGGCAGGGCCGGGTGCTGGCGATCGATCTGCTGCCGGTGGCGCCGATGGCAGGAATCGAAAGCCTGGAAGGCGACTTCACCGCGCAGGCCGCACTCGACTGGCTGGAGGCACGCTTGCAATCGGGCCGGGTTGATCTTGTATTAAGTGATATGGCCCCCAACATCAGTGGGGTGATGCTGACAGACCAGGCTCGCCATTACGAATTGTGCGAGCTGGCGCTGGATTTTGCGGTGAAATGGCTGAAACCCGACGGGGCTTTTCTCGTCAAAGTGTTCCAGGGGGTCGGCTTCGAGGATTTTCGGGCGCAGATGCGGCAGGCGTTCGAGCAGGTGGTGATCCGCAAGCCCGACGCCTCGCGCGACCGCAGTACCGAGGTCTACCTGCTGGGACGCCGCCCGGTCGCCAACCGCGGTGGCGGGACGTAATGCTGCGGTGACAAGCCTGCGAGAGTAGGTTTAGAATGAGTCTAAACGTGCCGTGATCGGCACCTAGGAGTGAATGTGAACAATCTGTCCAAGAACATCGCCATCTGGCTGATCATCGCTGTCATCCTGATGACGGTGTTCAACCAGTTCGGTGCCCAGCACACGGCGCAGTCGCAGATGCCGTACTCGCAGTTCATCGAGGAGGTGCGCCAGCAGCAGATCGCCAAGGTGGTGATCGAGGGCAACGTGCTGAAGGGCGAGCGCAGCGACGGCCAGCGCTTCACCAGCTACGCGCCGAGTGATCCGTGGATGGTGTCCGATCTGCTGAAGAACGGCGTCATGGTCGAGGCCAAGCCGGAGGAACAGCCGTCCTTCCTGATGAGCCTGTTCATTTCCTGGTTCCCGATGCTGCTGCTGATCGGCGTGTGGATCTTCTTCATGCGCCAGATGCAGGGTGGCGGCCGCGGTGGCGCCTTCTCGTTCGGCAAGAGCCGCGCGCGCCTGCTCGATGAGAACGCCAACCCGGTGACCTTTGCCGACGTCGCAGGCTGCGACGAGGCCAAGGAAGACGTCGCCGAACTGGTCGAATTCCTCAAGGACCCGTCCAAATTCCAGAAACTGGGCGGACGCATTCCGCGCGGCGTGCTGATGGTGGGTCCCCCGGGCACCGGCAAGACCCTCTTGGCGCGCTCGATTGCCGGTGAAGCCAAGGTGCCGTTCTTCAGCATTTCGGGCTCCGACTTCGTCGAGATGTTCGTCGGCGTCGGCGCCGCGCGGGTGCGCGACATGTTCGAGCAGGCGAAGAAGAACTCGCCGTGCATCATCTTCATCGACGAGATCGACGCGGTCGGCCGCCAGCGTGGCGCCGGCCTCGGCGGCGGCAACGACGAGCGCGAGCAGACGCTCAACCAGCTGCTGGTCGAGATGGACGGCTTCGAGGCCAATGCCGGCGTGATCGTGATCGCGGCGACCAACCGCCCCGACGTGCTCGATCCGGCGCTGTTGCGTCCGGGCCGCTTCGACCGCCAGGTGGTGGTGGGACTGCCCGACATCCGCGGCCGCGAGCAGATCCTGCTGGTGCACATGCGCAAGGTGCCGGTGGCGCCCGACGTGCGCGCCGACATCCTGGCGCGCGGCACCCCGGGCATGTCCGGCGCCGACCTCGCCAACCTGGTCAACGAGGCGGCGCTGTTCGCTGCGCGCGGCAACAAGCGCCTGGTCGACATGGACGATTTCGAGCAGGCCAAGGACAAGATCCTGATGGGCGCCGAGCGCAAGTCGATGGTGATCACGCCCGAGGACAAGAAGAAGACCGCCTATCACGAGTCCGGCCATGCGGTGATCGGCATGACGCTGCCCGGTTGCGACCCGGTGCACAAGGTGACGGTGATTCCTCGTGGCAGAGCCTTGGGCGTCACGATGTCGTTGCCGGAAATTGACCGCTTCAGCCTGTACAAGGACCAGATGCTGGCGCAGATCAGCATGCTGTTCGGCGGCCGGGTGGCGGAGGAAATCTTCGTCGGCAGCATCTCGACCGGTGCGTCCAACGACTTCGAGCGCGCCACCGGCATCGCACGCGACATGGTGACGCGCTACGGCATGTCGGAGGCGCTCGGTCCCATGGTCTATGGCGAGAACGAGGGCGAGGTCTTCCTCGGCCGTTCGGTGACCACGCACAAGAACATGAGCGAGGCGACGATGCAGAAGGTCGACGCCGAGATCCGCCGTATCCTCGACGAGCAGTACGCGCTGGCGAAAAAGATCCTCACCGACAGCCGCGACAAGGTCGAGGCGATGACCGCGGCGCTGCTCGAATACGAGACCATCGACGCCGAGCAGATCGCCGACATCATGGCCGGCCGCCCGGTGCGTCCACCCCGGCCGTCGGCCACGCCGCAGCCGCCCGCAAGCGGCGGCGACAAGCCGAGCGCGCCGGCGCCGACCGGACACCCCGCGCAGGAAACCTGACGGCAAACCCGCATCACCACTACAATGGAGGGGCCTGTGCCCCTCCATTTTTTCATGTCGCTTCTCCACGCCGGTTCGCATCGGCTTCCTCTCTTCCGACCGCTCGTCATGGGCATCGTCAACGTGACGCCGGATTCGTTTTCGGATGGTGGTCGACTGTCCAGTGCCCAGGCGGCGATCGACCATGCGCTCAAGCTGCGGGACCAAGGCGCCGATATCCTCGACGTCGGTGGGGAGTCCACCCGTCCGGGTTCGGCGCCGGTACCGGCCGACGAGGAAGCCCGCCGCGTCCTGCCGGTGATCGAGGCACTCGCGGCCCGTGACTGCGTGGTGTCGATAGACACGAGGAAAACGGAAGTGATGCGCGCGGCACTCGAGGCCGGTGCAGTCATGGTGAACGACGTCATGGCCTTGCAGGCACCCGGTGCGCTGGAGGTGGTGGCGGCGTCCGATGCGGCGGTGTGCCTGATGCACATGCAGGGCGATCCGCAGACGATGCAGCGGGAGCCGGTGTATGCCGATGTGGTGGAAGAAGTGAAGGACTTCTTGCAGGCCAGGCTGGAGGCCTGCAGTGCGGCAGGCATCGCGCGCGAGCGGCTGGTGGTCGATCCGGGCTTCGGCTTCGGCAAGACGCTCGCGCATAATCTGGCACTATTGCGGCAACTCGGGCGCCTCGTCGGGCTGGGGGTGCCGGTGCTGGCGGGCATGTCGCGCAAGTCCATGCTGGGTGTGCTGACCGGACGGCCGGTCGATCAGCGCGAATATGCCGGCGTGGCGGCGCACCTGATCGCAGTTGCGCACGGTGCGCGGCTGGTGCGCGTACACGATGTCGCGGCCATGCGCGATGCGCTGGCGGTGTGGAATGCAGTGGAGGAACAACAGGATGGGACGTAAGTATTTCGGCACCGACGGCGTGCGGGGCAGGGTGGGCGAAGCGCCGATCACGCCCGAATTCGTGATGCGGCTGGGCTATGCCGCTGGCCAGGTGCTGGTTGCCGACCGCGGCAGCCTGCCTCCGGACCAGCATCCGACGGTGCTGATCGGCAAGGACACCCGCATTTCCGGCTACATGCTGGAAGCCGCGCTTGAAGCAGGCTTCACGGCGGCCGGGGTGAACGTGCTGATGACCGGCCCGATGCCGACGCCGGCCGTCGCCTACCTCACGCGTGCGCTGCGTTTGCAGGCCGGGGTGGTGATCTCGGCGTCGCACAATCCGTTCGAGGACAACGGCATCAAGTTCTTCTCCGCCAGCGGGCAGAAGCTGCCCGACAGCGTGGAAGAGGCGATCGAGGCCAGGCTGGATCATCCGATCGTCACGGTCGGGGCGCGCCAACTGGGACGTGCCCGCCGCATCGAGGATGCCGCCGCGCGCTACATCGAATTCTGCAAGAGCACCTTCCCCAACAACCTCGACCTGCGCGGCCTGCGCATCGTGGTCGACTGCGCGCACGGCGCGACCTATCACGTCGCGCCGCACGTGCTGCACGAGCTGGGCGCCGAGGTGATCGCCATCGGCAAGGATCCGAACGGCTTCAACATCAACGAGCAGTGCGGCGCGACCCATACCAAGGCGCTGTCCGACGCGGTGCGCGCGCATCGCGCGGATCTTGGCATTGCGCTCGACGGCGACGGCGACCGCCTGATGATGGCCGACGCCAAGGGGAGAATTTATGACGGTGACCAGCTGGTCTACGTCATTGCACGCCATCGCATCCAGACCGGCTACATGAAAGGGGGCGTGGTAGGCACCTTGATGACCAACCTGGGCACCGAGCATGCGCTCGCCCGCATCCAGGTGCCCTTCGAGCGCGCCAAGGTCGGCGACCGCTACGTGTTGGAACGTCTGCAGGCCAACGGCTGGACGCTGGGCGGCGAGACTTCGGGACACATACTGTGCCTCGACAAGCACACCACGGGTGACGGCATCGTCTCCGCCCTGCAGGTGTTGCGTGCGCTGCGCGAGACGGGCGCGACGCTGGACGGCTTCACGGCCGATCTGGAGACTTATCCCCAGGTCATGATCAATGTGCCGGTGGCCAAGGGATTCAAGCTTGATGCCGCTCCCGGGGTCGGTACGTCGGTCACAGAAGCAGAGGCGACGCTCAATGGCGGCGGCCGCATCGTGCTGCGCGCGTCCGGCACCGAACCGCTGATTCGCGTGATGGTGGAAGGGCGCGATGCCGACCTGGTTCGCCGCACGGCCGAAACGATTGCCGCTGCGGTGAGAACAGCGGCTGCGGGCGGGTGATTTCACGCCCTGAAATAGTTCTGTAATATTCGACCGCTAGTATCGTGGCGTCGCCCTCAGAGGCAACGACAACGACTACCGGAGATATTACATGCGTACATTCAATACCCTGTTCCAAGGGGCCCTGGCCGTAGCACTGGGCCTGGCCTTCTCGGCTAGCGCGCTGGCGGCCGACATCACGGGGGCAGGTGCAACCTTCCCTTACGCCGTCTACACCAAATGGGCCGAAGCCTATCGGGCTGCGACCGGCAACAAGGTCAATTACCAGGGCATCGGTTCGTCCGGGGGGGTCAAGCAGATCAAGGCGATGACCGTCGATTTCGGCGGCACCGACGCCCCGGTCAAGGAGAGTGATCTCGACGCCGCCAGGCTGGTCCAGTTTCCCACCGTCATGGGAGGAGTGACCCTCGTCATGAACGTTCCCGGCGTGCCCTCCGGCAAACTGAAGCTGGACGGCCCGACCGCTGCCAACATCTTCCGCGGCGCGATCTACAAGTGGAACGACCCTGCCGTCGCCAGGCTGAACCCCGGCGTCACGTTGCCTAATCTCGCGATTACCGTGGCGCATCGCTCGGACGGTTCCGGCACCACCTATGCGTTCACCAACTATCTGGCCAAGCAGTCGGCCGATTTCAAGCGCGAAGTCGGCACCGGCAATACGGTGAACTGGCCGGCCAACGCAGTGGGCGGCAAGGGTAACCCGGGCGTGGCGGCCAACGTACAGAAGATCAAGGGCGCGATCGGCTATGTGGACATCGCCGACGCGCTGAAGAACCGTATGAGCTTCATTGCGCTGAAGAACCGTGCCGGCAACTACATTGTGCCGAACCAGGATGCCGTGGCGGATGCCGCCGCCGGGGCCGACTTCAAGGTGCGTGGCATGGCGCCCGACCTGCTGGATCAGAGCCACAAGAATGCCTGGCCCATCACCACGGCCACCTACGTGCTGGCCTATGAAAAGGGCGCGAATGCTGACAAGCAGAAAGCGGTGATCGACTTCTTCAAGTGGTCGCTGAACAATGGCCAGAAAATGGCGGAAGATCTGGGTTTCGTGCCCCTGCCTGCAGGTGTCGTGAAGATGGTCGAGGCGGAGATGCAGAACATCAAGTAATACGTCGTGTTGAAAGAGCTTGCCGGGGACGCCCCCGGCGCTCTGCGAAAGCGGCTGCCGCAGGCGGCCTTTTTTGCAGATCAAAGAATCGAACCGACAGGCACCCTACCGTGAGCGAGCCCAGCGCATCCGCCGAAATCGACCTGCATGCCCGGCAGGTCAGGAAATTCCGGCTGCAGGACAAGTTTTTCCATCACTCCACCCAGTTGTTCGCCTTTGTCGTTCTGGCGGCGCTGGTAGGCATCCTCGTCTCACTCAGCATCGAAGCGTGGCCCAGTCTCAAGGCATTCGGGCCGTCTTTTCTGTGGACCAACATCTGGAGCGTTCCGGACGACCAGTACGGGGCGCTGGCCGCCATTTACGGCACGGTCGTGACCTCGATACTGGCATTGCTGATCGCCGTGCCGATCAGCTTCGGCATCGCCCTGTTCCTGACCGAGACCTGCCCGGTCTGGTTGCGGCGTCCCCTGGGCACGGCAATCGAACTGCTGGCAGGTGTTCCGTCCATCGTCTACGGCATCTGGGGACTGTTCGTGTTCGCCCCGCTGTTTTCCGAGTATATCCAGCCGCCCTTGCAGGCATGGCTGGGCGACGTGCCGGTCATCGGCGGCTGGTTCTCCGGTCCACCCATCGGCGTAGGCATCCTCGCGGCCAGTATCGTGCTGGCGCTGATGGTGATTCCCTTCATCGCCTCGGTCATGCGCGACGTGTTCGAAACCGTGCCGCATGTGCTGAAGGAATCGGCCTACGGCATGGGCTGCACGACCTGGGAGGTGGTGCGCAACATCGTGCTGCCCTATACCCGGGTCGGCGTCATCGGCGGCATCATGCTGGGCCTCGGGCGTGCGCTGGGTGAGACCATGGCGGTGACCTTCGTGATCGGCAATGCCAACCGCATCAACGGCAGCCTGTTCGCGCCGGGTACGTCGATAGCATCGACGCTGGCCAACGAGTTCGGCGAAGCCGATCCCGGTCTGCACATCGCTTCGCTGTTCGCCCTGGGATTGATCCTGTTCATCATCTCGTTCGTGGTGCTGGCAATCTCGCGCTGGCTGATCAGCCGCAGCATCGGCTCCGAAGGCTTGTAAGGAGCGTATGCGATGAATCTCTATGCCCGCCGTGTCTGGATCAATCGTATCGGCATCACGCTGTCGATGCTGGCGATGAGCCTGGGCCTGATCGCGCTTTTGTGGATCCTGTGGACGCTGTTTTCCAAGGGTTTCGCCGCACTGAACTGGGATCTCTTCACCCAGGACACCCCGGCGCCCGGCTCCGAGGGGGGCGGCCTGCGCAACGCCATCGTCGGCAGCGGCCTCATCCTGCTGTTTTCCATGCTGATCTCGACGCCGATCGGCATTCTTGCCGGCATCTACCTGGCGGAGTTCGGGCGTGTGTCGAAGTTCGCGTCGTTCACCCGTTTCATGACCGATATCATGCTGTCGGCGCCGTCCATCGTCATCGGCCTGTTCGTGTATGCCCTGTTCGTGGCGACCACGGGCGGGTTTTCCGGCTGGGCCGGTTCGCTGGCGCTGGCGTTGATCGCGATTCCGGTGGTGGTGCGCACCACCGAGAACATGTTGAAGCTGGTGCCGACGAGCTTGCGGGAAGCCGCGTTCGCCGTAGGTGCGCCGCGCTGGCAGGTGTCGCTCAAGGTGACACTGCGCGCGGTCAAGTCCGGCGTGGTGACGGGCGTGCTGCTGGCGATGGCACGCATCACCGGCGAGACGGCGCCCTTGCTGTTCACCGCGCTCAACAACCAGTTCTACAGCACCAATATGGCGGAGCCGATGGGCAACCTGCCGGTAGTGATCTTCCAGTTCGCGTTGAGCCCCTATGACAACTGGGTCAACCTGGCGTGGGGCGGTGCGCTGCTGATCGCCTTCCTCGTGCTGGCGGTCAACATCGGTGTGCGCGTGGTGTTCCGCAACAAAGACAAACGTTAAATTTTTCCGGAGCCTCCTCCCGATGTCCGATCAAGTCATGCCTGTCGGCGAAAACGCGGCCTTGCAGATCCGCAACCTGGATTTCTTCTACGGCGAGTTCAAGGGCCTCAAGAACGTCAACCTGGACATTGCGCACAAGAAGGTGACGGCCTTCATCGGCCCGTCCGGCTGCGGCAAATCCACGCTGCTGCGCACCTTCAACCGCATGTACGACCTCTATCCGGGGCAGCGTGCCGAAGGGCAGATCCTGTTTCACGGCAAGAACCTGCTCGACAAGGGCCAGGACGTGAACCTGGTGCGCGCCAAGATCGGCATGGTGTTCCAGAAGCCGACGCCGTTTCCGATGACGATCTACGAGAACATCGCCTTCGGCGTGCGTCTCTACGAGCGCATGTCGAAGAGCGCGATGGACGATCGTGTCGAATGGGCGCTGAAGAAGGCCGCGCTGTGGGGCGAAGTGAAGGACAAGCTGAACCAGAGCGGGCTGTCGCTTTCGGGTGGCCAACAGCAGCGCCTGTGCATTGCGCGCGCGGTCGCAGTGAAGCCCGAGATCGTGCTGCTCGACGAGCCGACCTCGGCGCTCGACCCGATCTCGACCGCCAAGATCGAAGAACTCATCAACGAACTGAAGAGCGATTACACCATCGCCATCGTCACCCACAACATGCAGCAGGCTGCGCGGATCTCCGATTACACGGCCTTCATGTACCTGGGCGAGCTGATCGAGTTCAACGAGACCGGCACCATATTCATGCGGCCGGGCAAGAAGCAGACGGAAGACTACATCACTGGCCGGTTCGGCTGATTCCCATGCGCGCGCAGCGCGGCCCGCGGTTGACCGGGCAGCGCGTTGCGCTTACCATCGCGCACTTTTGTTTCGCGGACTCCCGCTCTGGATGAGACGATGCGCAAGAAGCTCGTAGCCGGTAACTGGAAAATGCACGGCAGCCTGGCTGAAAACGCCGCGCTGCTGGCAGCGATCAAACCCGCCCTGGAAGGCATCGAGGCCGCCGTGTGCGTGCCGTTCCCCTATCTCGCACAGGCCCAGGCCGCGCTGGCCGGCTCGTCGATCGCGTGGGGTGCACAGAATCTTTCCGAGCAGTCCAAGGGCGCGTTCACCGGCGAAGTGTCGGCGTCCATGCTGCTCGATTTTGGTTGCCGATACGTGATCGTCGGCCACTCCGAGCGGCGCAGCCTGTACGGCGAGACCGACGCGCTGGTGGCGAAGAAATACATGGCGGCGCAGGCGGCCGGCCTGGTCCCGATCCTGTGCGTCGGCGAATCGCTGGAAGAGCGCGAGTCGGGCATCACCGAAGCCGTCGTCGCACGCCAGCTCGACGCCGTGATCGAGGCCGCTGGCGTGGCTTCGCTGGCCAGGGCGGTGGTGGCCTACGAACCGGTATGGGCGATCGGCACCGGCAAGACCGCGAGCCCGGAACAGGCGCAGGCCGTGCATGCCTTCATTCGCAGCAAGATCGCGGCGCTCGACGCCGGCGTGGCCAACGGGCTGGTGATCCAGTACGGGGGTAGCGTAAAGGCCGCAAATGCGGCAGAATTGATGGCTCAGCCCGATATCGACGGTGGCCTGATCGGCGGGGCCTCCCTCATCGCCGACGAATTCATCGCGATCTGTCGGGCCGCCGCCAAGTAAGCATCGCCGAGCAAGAAACAACTCATGGAAACTCTGGTCTGGATCGTCCACATTATCGTTGCCGTCGCGGTCATCGCGCTGGTGCTGCTGCAGCACGGCAAGGGGGCGGACATGGGCGCAGCCTTCGGTAGCGGCTCGGCGGGCAGCCTGTTCGGTTCCAGCGGCTCGGCTAACTTCCTGAGTCGCAGCACCGCCGTCCTGGCGACGCTGTTCTTCCTGACCAGTCTGGGCCTGGCCTATTTCGGGCTCCAGCAGCACAAGCCGGCCAGCGTGATCGAACGCACGCAGGTTTCGGCGCCGGCGACGCAGCCTGCTGCGCCTGCGCAGGTTCCGAGCCAGGGAACTGGCTCGAAAGCGGGAGACATCCCGCAGTAGCACTGTAGTACCCATCCGGGCGCAAGCCCAATGGCCGACGTGGTGGAATTGGTAGACACGCTATCTTGAGGGGGTAGTGACTTCGGTCGTGCGAGTTCGAGTCTCGCCGTCGGCACCATCAAATTTCCTGATTGATTCATTAGCTTACGCTATTGAATAACTTATTGATTATCAAGACAAAAGTACCAATTTTTCGGCTTGACAGTCCGCGCCAAGCGCTAATACACTCCGAGTGATAATTACTCAACAGCCTGACGTTAGGCAAAGTCGGAGGAACCAAGCCGGTGCTGGAGAACTACCTCCCCATTCTGTTGTTCATCCTGGTCGGTCTGGCCTTCGGTATCGGACCGATCGTCGCCGGTGGGCTGCTTGCTCCGCACCGCCCCGACAGCGAAAAACTCTCTCCCTACGAATGCGGCTTCGAGGCTTTCGAAGACGCGCGCATGAAGTTCGACGTGCGTTATTACCTCGTTGCCATCCTGTTCATTCTGTTCGATCTGGAAATCGCTTTCCTCTTTCCGTGGGCCATCGTGCTGGAGGAAATCGGCCTGGCCGGTTTTGTCGCCATGGTGGTGTTCCTCGGCATCCTGGTGGTGGGTTTCATCTACGAGTGGATGAAAGGCGCCCTGGAATGGGAATAATGACGGAGGGGCGTGATGGGTATTGAGGGCGTCCTCGAACAGGGCTTCGTCACCACCAAGGCCGACCAGCTCATCAACTACATGCGCACCGGCTCGATGTGGCCGATGACCTTCGGTCTGGCCTGCTGCGCGGTGGAAATGATGCAGGCCGGCGCATCGCGCTACGACCTCGACCGTTTCGGCATCGTGTTTCGCCCCAGCCCGCGGCAGTCCGACGTGATGATCGTCGCCGGCACGCTGTGCAACAAGATGGCGCCGGCGCTGCGCAAGGTCTACGACCAGATGGCCGAGCCGCGCTGGGTGATCTCGATGGGCTCGTGCGCCAACGGTGGCGGCTATTACCATTATTCCTATTCGGTGGTGCGCGGCTGTGACCGCATCGTGCCGGTCGACATCTACGTCCCCGGCTGCCCGCCGACCGCGGAGGCCCTGTTGTTCGGCATCATCCAGTTGCAGAACAAGATCAGGCGCACCAACACCATCGCCCGCTGACGACCCATGCCGCAGACCGTGGAAGCCCTCTCCTTGTCTCTCGAAACACTGCTCGGCGACGCGCTGGTGCAGGCCTTCGTCCGCCTGGGCGAGTTGACGCTGGTCGTCAAGCCCGAGGCTTATGCTTCCGCCATGCGCACCTTGCGCGATCACCCCGACTGCCGCTTCGAGGAACTGATCGACCTGTGCGGCATGGACTATTCGGATTACGGCGACGGCGCCTGGGAAGGCGCGCGCTTCGCGGTCGTCGTGCACCTGCTGTCGCTGGCGCACAATCAGCGCGTGCGGGTGCGCGTGTTCTGCCCTGACGACGACCTGCCGGTGGTGGCGTCGATGGTCGATCTGTGGCCGTCGGCCAACTGGTTCGAGCGTGAGGCCTTCGATCTCTACGGCATCGTGTTCGAGGGGCATCCCGACCTGCGCCGCATCCTCACCGACTACGGTTTCATCGGTCATCCCTTCCGCAAGGACTTCCCGCTGTCGGGCAACGTCGAGATGCGCTATGACCCGACGCAGCAGCGCGTGATCTACCAGCCAGTGTCGATCGAACCGCGCGAGATCACCCCGCGCATCGTGCGCGACGAGAGCTACGGGGAAGGGCGCTGATGGCCGAGATCAGAAACTACACGATGAAATTTGGCTACGGCCGCCCTGCGGGCTTAACGTTCGCTGCGCTCACGTTGGCCTGCGCCGAAATTCATTGTGACTCTGCCGGCAATTCGGTCGCGAGGGACATCTGACGTCATGGCCGAGATCAGAAACTACACAATGAATTTTGGCCCGCAGCACCCGGCCGCGCACGGCGTGCTGCGTCTGGTGCTGGAGCTCGACGGCGAGGTGATCCAGCGCGCCGACCCGCACATCGGCCTGTTGCACCGCGCGACCGAGAAGCTCGCCGAGCACAAGACCTTCATCCAGTCGGTGCCCTACATGGACCGCCTCGACTACGTGTCGATGATGGTCAACGAGCATGCCTACGTGATGGCGATCGAGAAGCTGCTCGGCATCGAGGTGCCTGAGCGCGCGCAATACATCCGCGTACTATTCGACGAGATCACCCGCATCCTGAATCACTTGTTGTGGCTCGGCGCGCACGCGCTCGACGTCGGCGCGATGACGGTGTTCCTGTATGCCTTCCGTGAGCGCGAGGACCTGATGGACTGCTACGAGGCGGTGTCGGGCGCGCGCATGCACGCGGCCTACTACCGTCCCGGCGGCGTCTACCGCGACCTGCCGGACACGATGCCGCAGTACGCAGCGCAGCACACGCGCAACGAAGCCACGCTGAAGTCGATGAACGCCAACCGCCAGGGCTCGCTGCTCGACTTCATCGAGGACTTCACCCAGCGCTTCCCGACCTACGTCGACGAATATGAGACGCTGCTCACCGACAACCGCATCTGGAAGCAGCGCACCGTCGGCATCGGCGTCGTCTCGCCCGAGCGCGCCAAGGCGCTGGGCTTCACCGGCCCCATGCTGCGCGGATCCGGCGTCGAGTGGGACCTCAGGAAGAAGCAGCCCTACGAGGTCTACGACCGCATGGACTTCGACATCCCGGTCGGCACCAACGGCGACTGCTACGACCGCTATCTGGTGCGTGTCGAGGAAATGCGCCAGTCCAACCGCATCATCAGGCAGTGCATCGAGTGGCTGAGGAAGAACCCCGGCCCGGTCATCACCGCCAACCACAAGGTGGCGCCGCCCGACCGCCTGTCGATGAAGACCAACATGGAAGAGCTGATCCATCACTTCAAGCTCTTTACCGAGGGCATGCACGTGCCGGCGGGCGAGGCCTACGTCGGCGTGGAGCATCCCAAGGGCGAGTTCGGCATCTATCTGGTGTCGGACGGCGCCAACAAGCCCTATCGCCTGAAGATCCGCGCGCCGGGCTACGCGCATCTGGCCGCGCTCGATGAAATGGCGCGCGGCCACATGATTGCCGACGTCGTCGCCATCATCGGCACGCAGGATATCGTTTTCGGGGAGATCGACCGCTGATGCTCTCACCAGAATCACTCGCGTTGATCGACGCCGAAGTCGCCAAGTATCCGTCCGACCAGAAGCAGTCGGCGGTGATGGGCGCGCTGCGCATCGCGCAGGTCGAAAAGGGCTGGCTCAAGCCCGAGCTGATCGAGTTCGTCGCCGATTACCTCGAGATGCCGGCGATCGCCGCCTACGAGGTCGCGACCTTCTACAACATGTACGACACGCAATCGGTTGGCCGCCACAAGATCACTGTGTGCACCAACCTGCCGTGCGCACTGATGGGCGCGAACGAGATTGCCGAGCACCTGAAGAAGCGGCTCGGTATCGGTTTCGGCGAAACGACGGAAGACGGCCGCTACACGCTGAAGGAAGGCGAGTGCATGGGCGCCTGCGGCGATGCGCCGATGTGCCTGCACAACAACCACAAGATGCATACCCACCTGACGCCCGAGAAGGTGGACGAGTTGCTGGACAACATGGAATGAGCCTGCTCACGCCCACCCCCCAGGTCTGCAGCTGGACCCAGGCGCTCGACGAGCCGGGCTCGCTGGCGACCTATGTCGCCAACGGCGGCTATCAGGCATTGCGCCGCATCGTCACCGAACAGATGCCGGGCGACGCCATCATCGCCGAGCTGAAGACCAGCGCGCTGCGCGGCCGTGGCGGCGCGGGCTTCCCGACGGGCCTCAAGTGGAGCTTCATGCCGCGGGCCTTCCCTGGCGACAAATACATCGTCTGCAACAGCGACGAGGGCGAGCCGGGCACCTTCAAGGACCGCGACATCCTGCGCTACAACCCGCACCAGTTGATCGAGGGCATGGCGATCGCCGGCTACGTGCTCGGCGCAAGGGTGGGCTACAACTACATCCACGGCGAGATCTTCGACTGCTACGAGATCTTCGAGCGCGCCTTGCAGGAGGCGCGCGCGGCGGGGTACCTCGGCGACCAGCTGTTCGGCACCGATTTCAGTTTCCAGCTGCACGCGCACCACGGCTATGGCGCGTACATCTGCGGCGAAGAAACCGCGCTGCTCGAATCGATCGAGGGCAAGAAGGGCCAGCCGCGCTTCAAGCCGCCGTTCCCGGCGAGCTTCGGCCTCTATGGCAAGCCGACCACGATCAACAACACCGAGACGCTGGCTTCGGTGCCGTGGATCATGCAGCACGGCGGCCAGGCCTTCCTCGAACTCGGCAAGCCGAACAACGGCGGCGCCAAACTGTTCTCGGTGTCGGGCCACGTCAACAAGCCGGGCAATTACGAAGTGCCGCTTGGCACGCCGTTCTCCGAACTGCTCGCGATGGCCGGCGGGGTGCGCAACGGACACAAATTGAAGGCCGTCATTCCCGGCGGCTCGTCGGCGCCAGTGCTGCCGGGCAGCGTGATGATGGACTGCACGATGGACTTCGATTCCATCGCCAAGGCCGGTTCGATGCTCGGCTCCGGCGCGGTCATCGTGATGGACGAGACGGTATGCATGGTGCGCGCGCTGGAGCGGCTCTCGTATTTCTACCACGAGGAATCGTGCGGCCAGTGCACGCCGTGCCGCGAGGGTACCGGCTGGATGTACCGCATCATCCACCGCATCGAGCACGGGCAGGGCAGGGCGGAAGACCTCGAGCTGCTCAACAGCGTGGCCGGCCACATCGGCGGCCACACCATCTGTGCGCTCGGCGACGCCGCGGCGATGCCGGTGCAGAGTTTCCTCAAACATTTCGGCGACGAGTTCGCGTACCACGTCGAACACAAGCGCTGCATGGTGTAATCGGATGGCGACCCTGAACATCGAAATCGACGGCAAGCCGCTCACGGTCGAAAGTGGCGACACCATCATGGATGCGGCCCACCAGGCCGGCATCACCATCCCGCATTTCTGCTACCACAAGAAACTGTCGATCGCGGCCAACTGCCGCATGTGCCTGGTGCAGGTCGAGAAGGCACCGAAGCCGCTGCCCGCCTGCGCAACGCCGGTGACCGACGGCATGAAGGTGCATACCCGCTCCGAATACGCGATCAACGCGCAGAAGGCGGTGATGGAGTTCCTGCTGATCAATCACCCGCTCGACTGCCCGATCTGCGACCAGGGCGGCGAGTGCACGCTGCAGGACCTTGCAGTCGGCTACGGCGGCTCGGCCTCGCGCTACCAGGAAATCAAGCGCGTGGTGCGCGAGAAGAATCTCGGTCCGCTCATTGCAACGGATATGACGCGCTGCATCCACTGCAGCCGCTGCGTGCGCTTCGGCCAGGAGATCGCCGGTGTCATGGAACTCGGCATGGCCGGACGCGGCGAGCACACCGAGGTGATGCCCTTCCTCGAAACCCAGGTTGCCTCTGAACTTTCCGGCAACGTCATCGACCTGTGCCCGGTCGGTGCGCTCACCAGCAAGCCTTTCCGCTATAGCGCGCGTACCTGGGAACTGTCGCGCCGGCCCTCGATCAGCCCGCACGACAGCCTCGGCTCCAACCTCGAGGTCCACGTCAAGGACAACAAGGTCATGCGCGTCGTGCCGCGCGAGAACGAGGACGTCAACGAATGCTGGCTGGCCGACCGCGACCGCTTCTCCTACGAGGGCCTCAACACCGCCGAGCGCCTGACCCAGCCGATGATCAAGCAGGGCGGACAGTGGGTCGAGACGACCTGGCAGCAGGCGCTCGAACATGTGGCCGACAAATTGAAATCGATCCCGGCCGACCGCATCGGCGCGCTGTCGACGCCTTACCGCCCGGCGGAGGAACTGTTTCTGCTACAGAAACTGATGCGTGGCATGGGCAGCGGCAACATCGACCATCGCTTGCGCCAGTCGGACTTTTCGCTCGACGGCCACGCGCGCGGCGGCTTCTGGCTGGGCATGCCGGTGACCTACATGTCGCGGCTGAACCGCATGCTGGTCGTCGGCTCGAACCTGCGCAAGGACCATCCGCTGATGGCGCATCGCATCCGCGAATCGGTGCGCTGGTACGGCGAACTCAACCTGATCAACGCGGCCGAGGACGAATTCCTCGGCAAGGTGCACGCCAAGCGCATCGTCGCGCCGTCGCAGCTTGCCGCTGCGCTGGCAGGCGTGTGCGTTGCGCTGGCTGAACAGAAGAACCTGCCGGTACCCGCCATCGCCGCGTCGTACATGACTCATGGGGGCGTTGCAGACGACATTGCACAGAAGATGGCCGCGAGCATTTCCGGCGGCGAGACGCGCGCGGTTTTCCTCGGCAACATGGCGCAGCACCACCCGACCTATGCACAGATCCACGCATTGGCGCAGGAAGTGGCACGGCTCGCAGGCGCGAGCTTCGGCGTGCTCGGCGAGGCGGCCAACAGCGTCGGCGCGATGGCAGTCGGCGCGGTGCCGCACCACGGGGCGCTGGGCCAGCCGACGGTGAAGGGCCTGAACGCGCAGCAGATGCTGGCGCAGCCGCTGTCCGCCTACCTGCTGCTGGGGGTGGAGGCTGAGCTCGATACCCACGATCCGGTCACCGCGATGGCCAGCATCAACGCCGCCGACTTCGTCGTCGTGATGTCGCCCTACAAGGGCAAGTCGCTCGACTATGCCGACGTGCTGCTGCCGATCGCGCCGTGGACCGAGACGTCCGGCACCTTCGTCAATACCGAAGGCCGGGTGCAGAGTTTCGCCGCGGTGGTGAAGCCGCTCGGCGAAACCCGCCCGGCGTGGAAGGTGCTGCGCGTGCTCGGCAACCTGCTGGGACTGGCCGGCTTCGACCACAACGATTCGAAAGCGGTGCTGCGCGACGCGCTCGGCGACACGCCGACCGGCAACGTGCAGGCCTATCTCAGCAACGAGGTCGACGGCGTGGCGGTGACGCCGCCCCCGCAGGCAGGCCTGGAACGCGTCGCCGAGGTGCCGATCTACCAGACCGACGCCGTGGTGCGCCGTTCGCCCTCGCTGCAGTTGACGCGTGACGCCGCGCTGCCGGTGGCACGCATGCACAGCAACCTGATCGCCCGGCTCGGCCTCACCGAAAACGGCCGCGTCTCGGTGCGCCAGACCGCGTCCGCGCTGACGCTGAAGGTGCAGCGCGATGACCTGCTGCCGGACAACTGCATCCGTGTGCCGAGTGGCCATCCGCTGACCGCGGGGCTGGGTCCGATGTTCGGTCCGATTACGGCGGAGCCGGTCTGATGGAGGGCATGGGCATGGACTGGGCCGCGATCCAGACTGTCGTCTGGACGCTGATCAAGATTCTCGCGCTGGTGGTGCCGCTGATGCTCGGCGTCGCCTACCTGACCTATGCCGAGCGCAAGATCATCGGCTGGATGCAGGTACGCATCGGCCCCAACCGCGTCGGCTTCCAGGGCCTCTTGCAGCCGATCGCCGACGCGGTGAAGCTGCTGATGAAGGAAATCATCATCCCGGCAGGCGCCAACCGCGGGTTGTTCATTCTCGGCCCCATCCTGGCCATCGCCCCGGCGCTGGCAGCGTGGGCGGTGATCCCGTTCACCGACACGCTGGTGCTCGCCAACATCAATGCCGGCCTCCTGTACGTGATGGCAATCACCTCGATGGGCGTGTACGGCGTGATCATCGCCGGCTGGGCGTCCAACTCGAAGTATGCCTTCCTCGGCGCGATGCGCTCGGCGGCGCAGATCGTCTCCTACGAGATCGCCATGGGCTTCGCGCTGGTCGGCGTGCTGATGGCCTCGCAGTCGCTCAACCTCACCGACATCGTCCAGGGGCAGTCGGGCGGCCTGCACCAGTGGTACATCTGGCCGCTGTTCCCGCTCTTCGTCGTCTACCTGATCGCCGGTGTCGCCGAAACCAACCGTGCGCCGTTCGACGTCGCCGAGGGCGAATCCGAGATCGTCGCCGGCTTCCACGTCGAATACTCCGGCATGGCCTTCGCCGTGTTCTTCCTTGCCGAATACGCCAACATGATCCTGGTCTCGGCGCTGACCACGCTGATGTTCCTCGGCGGCTGGCTGTCGCCGCTACCCTTCCTGGCCGAGGTTCCATTGCTCGGCTGGCTCCTCGGCGACGGCATCGTCTGGTGGCTGCTGAAGACCGGCTTCGTGCTGTTCCTGTTCCTGTGGTTCCGCGCCACCTTCCCGCGCTACCGTTACGACCAGATCATGCGCCTGGGCTGGAAGGTGTTCATCCCCATCACCCTAGTCTGGATCGTCGTCGTCGGCGCCATGATGCAGACGCCGCTGGGCCATCTCTTCCACTGAGCGCGCCATGAAACGGATCACGAACTTCTTCGGCAGCCTGCTCCTGGTCGAACTCCTGCGCGGCATGATGCTCACCGGGCGCCACCTGTTTGCGCGCAAGATCACGGTGCAGTTCCCCGAGGAAAAGACGCCGCAAAGCCCGCGCTTCCGCGGTCTGCACGCGCTGCGCCGCTACCCCAACGGCGAGGAGCGCTGCATCGCCTGCAAGCTGTGCGAGGCGGTCTGCCCCGCGCTGGCGATCACCATCGAGTCGGAAAAGCGCGTCGACGGTACCCGCCGCACCACGCGCTACGACATCGACCTGACCAAGTGCATCTTCTGCGGCTTCTGCGAGGAATCCTGCCCGGTCGACTCGATCGTCGAGACGCGCATCCTCGAATACCACGGCGAGAAGCGCGGCGACCTCTACTACACCAAGCCCATGCTGCTCGCGATCGGCGACCAGTACGAGGAGCAGATCGCGAAGGACCGGGCGGCGGATGCGAAGTATCGGTAGGGCAGGGACTAGGATCTAGGGGCTAGGATTTAGGGACTAGGGGGGGTGCGCTGCGCGCGCCGCCTGATTGAACAACACGACGTACGAACCAAAAGGGAGGCAGGCAAACGGAAATCTGGTATTGGGCACGAGCGATGGTTGACCATCCCTAGCCCCTAAATCCTAACTCCTAGCCCCTAACAATGACCTACACCACCGCCATCTTCTACCTCTTCGCCGCCATCCTGGTGTTCGCCGGGCTGCGCGTGATCACCGCGCGCAACCCGGTGCACGCCGCGCTCTATCTGGTGCTGGCGTTCTTCACCGCTGCTGGCCTGTGGATGCTGCTGGAAGCGGAGTTTCTCGCCATCACGCTGGTGCTGGTATACGTCGGCGCGGTGATGGTGCTGTTCCTGTTCGTGGTGATGATGCTCGATATCAACCTCGACCGCCTGCGCGAAGGCTTCTGGGATTACCTGCCGCTGGCTGGTTTCGTCGCGGTGCTGCTGGTCATCGAGATGGCGCTGATTCTCGGCGGCCGCCACTTCGGCCTCGAGGTGATGGGCACGCCGGCGCCGCATCCGGCCGACTACAGCAACACCAAGGAGCTTGGGCGGCTGCTGTATACCGACTATGTCTACGCGTTCGAGCTCGCCGCGGTGATCCTGCTGGTCGCCATCGTCGCGGCGATCGCGTTGACGCTGCGCCGCCGCAAGGACAGCAAGTACATCGACCCGGCCGACCAGGTGAAGGTCAAGCGCAACGACCGCCTGCGCATCGTCAAGATGGCGGCGGAAAAGGGGCCCGAGGCCAGGATTCAGGATTCAGGGGAGGGGGACGCATGATTTCCCTGTCGCATTATCTGGTGCTGGGGGGCATCCTGTTCGCCATCGCCGTGCTGGGCATCTTCCTCAACCGCAAGAACGTGATCGTGCTGCTGATGGCGATCGAGCTGATGTTGCTGGCGGTGAACATGAACTTCATCGCGTTCTCGCACTATCTGGGCGACATTCACGGCCAGATCTTCGTGTTCTTCATCCTGACCGTCGCCGCGGCGGAATCCGCCATCGGCCTCGCCATCCTGGTGGTGCTGTTCCGCAACCTGCGCACCATCAACGTCGACGACCTCGACCACCTGAAAGGCTGACGCGGATGGACATGAAGACGCTCTACCTCGTCGTGCCGCTGGCCCCCCTCGCCGGGGCGCTCGTCGCCGGTCTGCTGGGGCGGGTGATCGGCCGCACGCTGTCGCATCTCGTCACCATCGCCGGCGTCGCGATTGCCTTCATCGCGTCGGTGCTGATTTTCCAGGACGTGCTCGCCGGTCACACCTTCAACGGCACGGTCTACACCTGGATGGCGCTCGGTGAGCTGAGCTTCGAGGTCGGCTTCCTGATCGACCCGCTGTCCGCGATGATGATGCTGGTCGTCACCTTCGTCTCGCTGATGGTGCACGTCTACACCATCGGCTACATGCACGATGATCCCGGCTACCAGCGTTTCTTCAGCTACATCTCGCTGTTCACCTTCTCGATGTTGATGCTGGTGATGAGCAACAACTTCCTGCAGCTGTTCTTCGGCTGGGAGGCGGTGGGCCTCGTCTCCTACCTGCTGATCGGTTTCTGGTACACCAAGGAAACGGCGATCTACGCCAACCTCAAGGCCTTCCTGGTCAACCGCGTCGGCGACTTCGGCTTCATCCTCGGCATCGGTCTGGTGCTGGCGTATTTCGGCTCGCTCGACTACGCCACGGTGTTCGCCAAGGCGCCGTCGCTCGCCAGCGAAACCATCACGATCTGGCCGGATTCGCCGTGGAGCCTGATGACGGTGATCGGCATCCTGCTGTTCGTCGGCGCGATGGGCAAGTCGGCGCAGTTTCCGTTGCACGTCTGGCTGCCCGATTCGATGGAAGGCCCGACGCCGATTTCCGCGCTGATCCACGCAGCGACGATGGTGACCGCCGGCATCTTCATGGTCGCGCGCATGTCGCCGCTGTACGAGCTCTCCGACGTGGCGCTCAGCTTCATCATGGTGATCGGCGCGATCACCGCGCTGTTCATGGGATTCCTCGGCATCGTGCAGAACGACATCAAGCGCGTCGTGGCCTATTCGACGCTGTCCCAGTTGGGCTACATGACCGTTGCGCTCGGCGCCTCGGCCTATTCGGTCGCGGTGTTCCACCTGATGACGCACGCCTTCTTCAAGGCGCTGCTGTTCCTCGCTGCCGGTTCGGTCATCATCGCCATGCACCACAACCAGGACATCCGCACCATGGGCGGCCTGAAGAAGTACATGCCGATCACCTGGGTCACCTCGCTGATCGGATCTTTGGCCCTGATCGGTACGCCGTTCCTGTCGGGCTTCTATTCCAAGGAAACCATCATTGAGGCAGCGAAGCTGTCGCACCTGCCGGGCTCCGGATTCGCCTATGTCGCCGTGCTGGCCGGGGTGTTCGTTACCGCCTTCTATTCGTTCCGCATGTACTTCCTGGTGTTCCACGGCAAGGAGCGCTTCCATCAGGGCCATGCCCACGGCAACGAGCCCGACGCGCACCATGGCCACGACGCCATCCCGCACGAGACCCCATGGGTCGTCACCGGTCCCTTGCTGGCGCTGGCGCTGCCTTCGCTGGCAATCGGCTACATGACCGTCGAAGCGATGCTGTACGGCGATTTCTTCGGCAACGCGATCTACGTCGCCGACCGCCATCCGGTGATGAACGAGCTCAACCAGCATTTCCATGGCGCGGCGGCGATGGGCCTGCATGCCGTGGTGACGCTGCCGTTCTGGCTGGCCGTCGCCGGCGTGGGGCTGGCAGCGTTCTTCTATCTCAAACGCCCTGATATCCCGGCGGCGATCGCGCAGCGCTTCAGCTTCGTCTACCGCCTGCTCGTCAACAAGTACTGGTTCGACGAGCTCTACAGCTGGGTGTTCGCCAAGGGCGCACGCGTGCTCGGCGGAACCCTGTGGCGGCGCGGCGACCAGGGCGTGATCGACGGCCTCATCGTCAACGGCACCGCGCATCTCGTCGAGCGCTTCTCCCGGCTGGTCAAGGCCTTCCAGTCCGGCTACATCTACCACTACGCCTTCGCCATGCTGATCGGGGTGTTCGCCCTGGTGACCTGGTTCGCGCGGCTCAACTGACCCATCGCCATGTTCGGACAGTCGCTCCTCTCTCTCGTCGTCTGGGTCCCGATTCTGGCCGGAGTCGTGGTGCTCGCCACCGGCTCCGACCGCAATGCGCCGCTCGCCCGCTGGATCGCGCTGGCCGGCGCGCTGCTCGGTTTCCTCGTCGCGATTCCCCTGTGGACGGGCTTCGACACCGCCACCTCGACGATGCAGTTCGTCGAGAAGAAGGCCTGGATCCCGGCGTTCAACGTCTACTACCACCTCGGCGTCGACGGCATCTCGATGCCGCTGGTGCTGCTGAACAGCTTCGTCACCGTGCTGGTGGTGATCGCCGGCTGGCAGGTGATCCAGGACAAGGTCGCGCAGTACATGGCGGCCTTCCTCATCATGTCCGGCCTTATCAACGGCGCGTTCGCGGCGTTGGACGGCATCCTGTTCTACGTCTTCTTCGAGGGCATGCTGATCCCGCTGTACCTGATCGTCGGCGTGTGGGGTGGCCCGAACCGGGTGTACGCCGCGTTCAAGTTCTTCCTCTACACGCTGCTCGGTTCGCTGCTGATGCTGGTGTCGTTCATCTACCTGTACTACCAGTCCGGTGGCAGCTTCGACATCCAGACCTGGCACCAGACCACGCTCGGCATGACCGCGCAGACGCTGATGTTCTTCGCCTTCCTGCTGGCGTTCGGGGTCAAGGTGCCGATGTGGCCGGTGCACACCTGGCTGCCCGACGCCCACGTCGAGGCCCCCACAGGCGGCTCGGTGGTGCTGGCGGCGATCACGCTGAAGGTCGGCGCCTACGGCTTTCTGCGCTTCATCCTGCCCATCGTGCCCGACGCCGCGCACGAACTCGCCTGGCTGGTCATCACGCTGTCCTTGATTGCAGTTGCCTACATCGGTCTGGTGGCACTGGTGCAGGCCGACATGAAGAAGCTGATCGCCTATTCGTCGATCGCCCACATGGGCTTCGTCACCCTCGGCTTCTTCCTGTTCAACCCGCTCGGCTGGGAAGGCGGGCTGGTGCAGATGATCTCGCACGGCTTCGTCTCCGCCGCGCTGTTCCTCTGCATCGGCGTCATGTACGACCGCCTGCATTCGCGCCAGATCAAGGATTACGGCGGTCTCGTCAACCGGATGCCGGTGTTCGCCGCCTTCTTCATGCTGTTCGCCATGGCCAACGCCGGCCTGCCCGCCACCAGCGGGTTCGTCGGAGAATTCATGGTCATCATGGCCGCCACGAAGGTCAACTTCTGGTTCGCCTTCGTCGCCGCGACCACACTGATCTTCGGCGCCGCCTACACGCTGTGGATGTACAAGCGCGTGGTGTTCGGCAACGTCACCAATCCGCACGTCGAGGACATGCAGGACGTCAACGCCCGCGAAATCCTGCTGCTCGGCGTGCTTGCCCTGGCCGTGCTTGGCATGGGCCTCTATCCCAAGCCTTTCACCGACGTCATGCACGTGACGGTGGTCGACCTGCTGGCGCACGTCGCGCAGAGCAAACTGCCTTAAGGTTCCGACATGCGCGACACCCTCATGCAATTCGCCCTCGCGTTCCCCGAGATCTTCGTGTTGATCATGGTCTCGCTGATCCTGGTGATCGACGCCGCCGTCGGCGACAGCAAGCGTTATCTGGCCTATGCGCTGTCGCTCGTCACCCTGGCCGGCGCGGCGGTTCTCACCGTGCGCGATTTCTCGACCCTGCCGGTGCTGGCGCTGGGCGGTCTCTTCATCGACGATCCGCTCGCCGACGTGCTGAAGCTCTTCCTCTACCTGACCACCGCGGTGGTGCTGGTGTATTCGCGTGATTACCTGCGCGAACGCGGCCTCTACAAGGGCGAGTTCTTCGTGCTGGCGCTGTTCGCGCTCTTGGGCATGATGGTGATGGTCTCGGCCAGCCACTTCCTCACGCTCTACCTCGGTCTCGAACTGCTGTCGTTGTCGCTCTACGCCATGGTCGCGCTGCAGCGCGATTCCAGCGTCGCGACCGAGGCGGCGATGAAATATTTCGTCCTCGGCGCGCTGGCCTCCGGCATGCTGCTCTACGGCATGTCGATGGTCTACGGCGTCACCGGCTCGCTGGCGCTGGGCGACATCGCGCAGAACCTCGCGGACGGCACCGATCTGCGCATTCCGCTGGTATTCGGCATCGTCTTCATCGTTGCCGGCCTCGCCTTCAAGCTCGGCGCAGTGCCGTTCCACATGTGGGTGCCCGACGTCTACCATGGCGCGCCGACGGCGATGACGCTGTTCATCGGCTCCGCGCCCAAGATCGCCGCGTTCGCCTTCGTCGTGCGCATCCTGGGCCAGGGCCTGGAATCGCAGGTGGCCGAATGGCGCGACATGCTGGTGATCCTGGCCGTGCTGTCGATGGCGGTCGGCAATCTCGCGGCGATCGCGCAGACCAACCTTAAGCGCATGTTCGCCTACTCGACCATCTCGCACATGGGTTTCATGCTGCTCGGCATCCTCGCCGGCTCGCACAACGGCTACGGCAGTGCGATGTTCTACGTGCTGGTGTACGCGCTGATGAGCCTGGGCGGCTTCGGCATGATCCTGCTCTTGTCGCGCGCCGGCTTCGAGGCCGACCAGCTCGACGACTTCAAGGGCTTGAACCGCCGCAGCCCGTGGCTCGCCTTCGTGATGCTGCTGCTGATGTTCTCGATGGCCGGCATTCCGCCGACGGTCGGCTTCTACGCCAAGCTGTCGGTGCTGCAGGCGGTGGTCGAGATCGGCTACGTCTGGCTGGCGGTGGCGGCCGTACTGTTCTCGCTGGTCGGCGCCTTTTACTACCTGCGCATCGTCAAGCTGATGTATTTCGATACCCCGCACGACACCGCGCCAGTTTCTGCCAGCCCCGACATCCGTGTCATCATGTCGGCCAACGGCCTTGCCGTGCTGGCGCTCGGCATCCTGCCGCAGCCGCTGATGGCGGTGTGCGTGCACGCCGTCGGCGCGTCTTTCTGAACCAAACCGCGCCGGGGCGGGTCTGCTCCGGCGTCCCTCGTTTTTCGGAACCAACGTGAACTTCTCCACCACCCTGCTGCTGATCCTGGCATTCATCGCCGCCAACCTGCCGTTCCTCGTCGAGCGCATCTTTTTTGTCGCCAAGCCCAAGGCCGGCAGCAAAGGCTTCGCCTGGCGGCTGCTGGAACTCGTTGTGCTGTTCTTCGTGGTCGGCGGCATCGCCTGGCTGCTCGAAGGCAAGCTCGGCGACGTCCACAAGCAGAACTGGGAGTTCTACGCGGTCAACGCCTCGCTGTTCGTGGTGTTCGCGTATCCGGGCTTTGTCTACCGCTACCTGTGGCGCAAGCGCGGCGCGTGACGGACATGGATGCCATCGAATTCCAGCTGCGCGGCGAGCATGTCGCGCTGTGCGACCTGCTCAAGCTCACCGGCATCGCCGACAGCGGCGGGCAGGGCAAGCACATGATCGCCAACGGTGAGGTCAGAGTTGACGGCAAGCCCGAGAGCCGCAAGACCGCGAAGATCCGCGCCGGCCAGACGGTGGCGTGCCTGGGACAGACCGTACGAGTGGTCGCCGGGTCCTAGAGAAAGCAGAAGAAAAAGCGGCCGGCGTCGAATTCCACCGCCAGCCGCGCGCCGCGATTCAATGCGTAATCCCACGACCCTTTGGTCGCGCAGCCTTCGTGGCATTCGCTGACGCCTGCGGGGGACTCCAGATCGCGTTCGCGGTCATACCAGCTCAACAGCATCGTGTCATCGCCCAGCTGCTGCTGGGCGATGGCCGTTGCCAGTTTCAATCCGGCGTTGAAGTCGAGATCGAGTTCGGCAGTATCCAGGCGAAGCGTTCTCACGGCGCAGTGTCGGTCAGCGCCTTCAGCGCATACAGCATGTCGAGCGCCGCCTTTGGCGTGAGTGTGTCGGGGTCGAGCTCGCGCAGCTGGTCGAGCGCGGGATGCGGCGGCGGTTCGTCGTTGGGCAGGTGGGCGGCGAACAGGTCGCCCTGCGGGCCGGGCTGTAGTTGTGCATCCTCCAACTCGCGCAGGTGGCGGCGCGCCGCATGGATCACCGGGCTCGGCACGCCGGCCAGCCGCGCGACCTGGATGCCGTAGCTCTGCGAGGCCGGGCCTTCCTCGACCGCGTGCAGGAACACCAGGTCGGCGCCGTGCTCCTTGGCGTCGAGGTGGACGTTGGCGAGCTGGCGGAATTCCTGCGCCAGCTGGGTCAGCTCGAAATAGTGGGTGGCGAACAGGGTGAAGGCGCGCGTCGCGGTGACCAGGTGGCGCGCCACGGCCCACGCCAGCGCGAGGCCATCAAATGTAGATGTTCCGCGCCCGATCTCGTCGAGCAGCACCAGGCTGTTCGCGCTGGCGTTGTGCAGGATGTGCGCGGTCTCGGTCATCTCGACCATGAAGGTCGAGCGCCCGCCCGCCAAATCATCTGAAGCGCCGATGCGGGTGAAGATCTGGTCGACGTCGCCGATCTTCGCCGAGGTGGCCGGTACCCACAGTCCGCAGCAGGCCATCAGCGTGATCAACGCCACCTGCCGCATGTAGGTCGACTTGCCGCCCATGTTGGGACCGGTGATGAGCAGCATCTGGCGGCTGCGGGTCAGCAGCGCGTCGTTGGGAATGAAATGGTCGACCTGCGCCTCGACCACCGGATGACGGCCGCCGCGGATGACGATGCCGGGCTCGCTCGTGTAGTCGGGGGCACACAGCTTCAGCGTGCCGACACGCTCGGCCTGGCTCGCCAGCACGTCGATCTCGGCGAGCGCGGCGGCGATCGCGAGCAGGTCAGGCACGTGCGGCGTCAGCGTGTCGAGCAGGGCGTCGAACAGGAATTTCTCGCGCGCCAGCGCGCGATCCTGCGCCGACAGCGCCTTGTCCTCGAAGGCTTTCAACTCGGGCGTGATGTAGCGCTCGGCGTTCTTCAGCGTCTGCCGGCGGCGGTAGTCGTCGGGCACCGGCGTCTTGTCCGCCTGCGCGCGGCTGACCTCGATGTAGAAGCCGTGCACCTTGTTGTATTCGACCTTGAGATTGCCGATGCCGGTGCGCGCGCGTTCGCGCGTCTCCAGCTCCAGCAGGAAGGCGCCGGCATCGCGCGTGAGCGCGCGCAGCTCGTCGAGTTCGGCGTCGTAACCGTCGGCAATCACGCCGCCTTCGCGCAGCACGCTCGCAGGCTCGGGCTGGACGGCGCGGGCGAGCAGGGCGTGCAGGTCGGGGCGGGCGGCGAGCGAAGCCTTGAGCGCTGCGAGCCGCGCACGCTCGTCGGGCAGCAGGGAAGCGAGTTCAGGCAGCAGGGCCAGCGTGTCGCGCAGGCCGGAGAGGTCGCGCGGACGGGCGTTCCGGAGCGCGATGCGGCCACCGATGCGCTCGACGTCGGCGCAGCCCTTGAGTGCCCGGGTGATCGTGGCGGCGGTGTCGGGGGCGTCGGCGAGCACGCCGATGGCGTCGCGCCGGCCGATCAGGATTTCGCGGTCACGCAGCGGGTGGTGCAGCCAGTGCCGCAGCAGGCGCGTGCCCATGCCGGTCGCGGTGGTGTCGAGCACCGACAGGAGCGTGGGCGCCGCCTCGCCGCGCAGCGTCTCGGTGAGCTCGAGATTGCGCCGGGTGGCGGCGTCGAGCTGCACGAATTCGCCGTCGCGCTCGGCGCGAATCGATTGCAGGTGTGGCAGCGCGGTGCGCTGGGTGGCCTGGATGTAGTCGAGCAGCGCGCCGGCGGCAGCGATCGCGAGCGGCAGATCAGCGACGCCGAAGCCGGCGAGGTCGCGGCTGCCGAATTGCTGCGCCAGGCGGGTCTGCGCGCTGGAGGAATCGAACTGCCATGGTGCCAGCCGGCGCACCGCGCCTGGTTTGATCGATGCGCTTTCAGCGCAGGGCACAGACAGTTCGAAGTCGTCGGGCGCGAGGAGCTCGGCCGGGCGGATGCGTGCCAGCAGCGCGGGCAGGGCGGCGGGAAGGATTTCCGTGACCTGGAAGCGTCCGGCGGCGAGATTGAGCCAGGCGACGCCGAGCGTGTCGCCACCGGTGGCTGGATCAAGCCTGCCGGGGGCGATGGCGAGGATCAGCGTGTCGCGCGTCTCGTCCAGCAGGCCCGAATCGGTCAGTGTGCCGGGGGTGACGATGCGGGTGACCTGGCGCTCGACCGGGCCTTTGCTCGTCGCGGGGTCGCCGACCTGTTCGGCGATCACCACCGATTCACCCAGCTTCAGCAGGCGCGCGAGGTATTGCTCGGCGCTGTGGTAGGGCACGCCGGCCATCCTGATCGGCGTACCCGCCGACGCGCCGCGCGTGGTCAGGGTAATGTTGAGCAGTCGCGCCGCCTTCTCCGCGTCGTCGAAGAACAGCTCGTAGAAGTCGCCCATGCGGTAGAACAGCAGCATGTCGGGATGCTGCGCCTTGATGCCGAGGTACTGCTGCATCATCGGCGTGTGGGCGGCGGACTCCCTGGCAGTCGTCATTGCGGTGCGAAGCGCGGGATCAGACCTTCAGTTCGGGCGGCAGGTGTGGCGCGATGATCTGCAGCATCTGCGCGAACACCTTGGGGTTGCCGGCGACGATGTTGCCGGATTCGAGGAAGCCCTCGTCGCCGAGGAAGTTGCCGACCAGCGCGCCGGCTTCCTGCGCGATGAGGCTGCCGGCGGCGATGTCCCAGGCGTTGAGGCGCATTTCCCAGAAGCCGTCGTAGCGGCCGCAGGCGACCCAGGCGAGGTCGAGCGCGGCGGAGCCGGGGCGGCGCAGGCCGGAGGTGGCCTTCATCATGTCGCGGAACATGTTGAGGTAGGCCTCGGAGAACGTGAAATCGCGGAACGGGAAGCCGGTGCCGATCAGGCATTCGGACAACTTGCTGCGCTTGCTGGCGCGGATGCGGCGGTCGTTGAGCGTCGCACCGCGGCCGCGGCTGGCGGTGAAGAGTTCGTTGCGGGCGGGGTCGAACACCACGGCCTGGGTGATCTGGCCCTTGTGCTTCAGCGCGATGGAGACCGAGTATTGCGGCAGGCCGTGCAGGAAGTTGGTGGTGCCGTCGAGCGGATCGATGATCCACTGGTAATCCTCGCCGTTCCTGGCGTCGGCCGCACCGGACTCCTCTGCTAGAATCCCGTGGTTCGGATAGGCGTCGAGCAGCGTTTCGATGATGGCACGCTCGGCCATCTGGTCGACTTCGCTGACGTAATCGCGATCCTGCTTGCTGCGCACGGTGAGCTGGTCGAGGTCGAGCGAGGCGCGATTGATGATCGCCCCCGCCTTGCGAGCGGCTTTCACCGCCGTATTGAGCATGGGATGCATTGGAGTACACGGGCTTCAAAGAACGAAGCCGCCATTTTACTTGATGACACCGTCAGACCCGAAACTTCTCGCCAACATTCGCGTGGTACTGACGCGCACCAGCCACCCGGGCAACATCGGCGCGGCCGCGCGGGCGATGAAAACCATGGGGCTCACCCAACTCTATCTGGTCGATCCTGCCGTGTTCCCCAACAGCCAGGCCGATGCCATGGCCTCGGGCGCGACCGATCTGCTGGCAAGCGCGCGGGTCTGCGCCACGCTGGCCGAGGCGCTCGCCGATACCACGCTGGCGCTGGGCGTCTCGGCGCGCCGGCGCGACATCGTCGCCGAGGTGCTGACGCCGCCCGAGGCCGCGGCGCGCTTGCTGGCGGAGGCGCAGGCGGCGCCGGTGGCACTGGTGTTCGGCAACGAGACCAGCGGCCTGTCGAACGAGGAGCTGAGTCTGTGCCAGGGGCTGGTGACGATCGCGGCCAACCCCGATTACAGCTCACTCAATCTCGCGGCGGCGGTGCAGGTACTCTGCTACGAGGTCCGCCAGGCCTGGCTGGGGCGCGAGAGCTGGCCGCAGCCCGAGATGGACGCCGCCAGCGGCGACGAGGTGGAAAAGTTCTACGCCCATCTGGAAACCGCGCTGGCGGAACTCGAATTCCTCAATCCCGGCTCGCCCGGCAAGCTGATGCTGAAACTGCGCCGTCTGTTCGCGCGCACCCGGCTGGCGAAGGAAGAGGTCAACATCCTGCGCGGCATCCTGACCGCGGCGCAGGAGGCGAAGGCGGCGGCGCGCCGGGTCGGCAGCGCAGTTCATAATGATTGACTAATATAGTCGGAAATAGCATCCTCCCCGCATGAGCCTTCTCAGCCAACTCAAGGAAGACATCGGCGTCGTGTTCGACCGCGATCCGGCGGCGCGCTCGACCTTCGAGGTCGTCACCACCTACCCGGGCTTCCATGCCATGCTGATTCATCGCCTGGCGCACCGGTTGTGGCGCATGCAGTGGAAATGGCTGGCACGTTTCACCTCGCATATCGGGCGCTGGCTTACCGGCATCGAGATCCATCCCGGCGCCACCATCGGCCGCCGCGTCTTCATCGACCACGGCATGGGCATCGTGGTGGGCGAGACCGCCGAGATCGGCGACGACTGCACCCTTTACCACGGCGTGACCCTGGGCGGCACCTCGTGGAACAAGGGCAAGCGCCATCCGACGCTGAAGAATGGTGTGGTGGTGGGCGCGGGCGCCAAGATCCTCGGCCCGATCACCGTCGGTGCCAACGCGCGCGTCGGCTCCAACGCCGTGGTGGTCAAGGATGTGCCGGAGGATGCCACGGCGGTGGGCATCCCGGCGCGCATCCTCGACAGCGCTGCCGAGAAGCAGCGTAACCAGCAGGCGGAAAAGCTTGGCTTCTCGGCCTACGCGATCTCGGCCGACATGAACGACCCGATGGTCAAGGCGATCCACGGCCTGATCGACCATTCGGCCCACATCGACCATCGCCTGGACCTGATCCTGGCGCAGCTGCAGCAACTGGGTGCCGAGATGCCGGCGGGGCAGGACAAGCCCGACGATTTCGACCCGAACTATCTGAACAAAATAGTTGACTAAAATGCTAAGGTACGTAATAGTTGACTGAAATGCTCGGGAATTTTATAGTTCGGGCGACATTTCAGGAGAACCAGCCATGAGATTGACCACCAAGGGTCGATTCGCCGTCACCGCCATGCTCGATCTTGCCCTGCGCGGCGGCAAGAATCCGGTCACCCTGGCCGGCATCAGCGAGCGCCAGGATATTTCCCTGTCGTATCTGGAACAGCTGTTCAGCCGCCTGCGCCGGCATGAGCTGGTCGAGAGCGTACGCGGCCCCGGTGGTGGCTACTACCTCGCCAAGCCCCTCGACGACGTCAGCGTCGCCGACATCATCCGCGCCGTCGACGAGCCCATCGACGCCACCCAGTGTGGCGGCAAGGAAAACTGCCACGACGAACACCGCTGCCTGACCCACGACTTGTGGACAGGGCTCAATGCCCATATTTACGACTATCTGGATAACGTCACGCTGGCCACGCTGGTGGCCAAGCAGGACGAGTGCAAGGAAAAGGTGCTGCAGGATCGCCGTGCCGCGAAGGTTTCACTGGTCGCTTGAACGATTCAACTAAGGCAATACGATGAAAACCATTTATTTCGATTATTCCGCCACCACCCCGGTCGATCCCCGCGTGGCGGCCAAGATGATCCCCTATCTGACCGAGCATTTCGGCAACCCGGCGTCGCGTTCACACCCGTTCGGCTGGGAGGCCGAAGCCGCGGTCGAGGAGGCGCGCGGTCATATCGCCGCGCTGGTCGGCGCCGATCCCAAGGAAATCGTTTTCACCTCCGGTGCGACCGAATCGAACAACCTCGCCATCAAGGGCGCAGGCCATTTCTATTCCGGCACCAAGGGCAAGCACATCATCACCGTGCGCACCGAGCACAAGGCGGTGCTCGACACCGTGCGCGAAATGGAGCGCCAGGGCTTTGAAGCGACCTATCTGAACGTCAGGGAAAACGGCCTGCTCGACCTCGACGAGTTCCGCGCCGCGATCCGCCCCGACACCGTGCTGGCCTCGGTGATGGCGGTCAACAACGAAATCGGCGTGATCCAGGACCTCGATGCCATCGGCAAGATCTGCCGCGAGAAGGGCGTGGTCTTCCATGTCGACGCCGCGCAGGCCACCGGCAAGATGCCGATCGACCTGAAGACGCTGCCGGTCGATCTGATGTCGTTCTCCGCGCACAAGACTTACGGCCCCAAGGGCATCGGCGCGCTGTACGTGCGCCGCAAGCCGCGCATCCGCCTGGAAGCGCAGATGCACGGCGGCGGTCACGAGCGCGGCATGCGCTCGGGCACGCTGGCCACCCACCAGATCGTCGGCATGGGCGAGGCCTTCCGCATCGCCAGGGAAGAGATGGCGGCCGAGAACGAGCGCATCCGCATGCTGCGTGACCGCCTCTACAACGGCCTCAAGGACATCGAGGAAGTGCACCTGAACGGCGACATGGACCAGCGCGTGCCGCACAACCTCAACGTCAGCTTCAACTTCGTTGAAGGCGAATCGCTGATCATGGCGATCAAGGACCTGGCGGTATCAAGCGGTTCCGCCTGCACCTCCGCCAGCCTCGAGCCGTCCTACGTGCTGCGCGCGCTGGGCCGCAGCGACGAACTGGCGCACAGCTCGATCCGCTTCTCGATCGGCCGCTTCACCACCGAGGAGGAAGTCGACTACGCCATCAAGCTCCTGCACGAGAAGATCGGCAAGCTGCGCGAACTCTCCCCGCTGTGGGAAATGTTCAAGGAAGGCATCGATCTGAATACCGTGCAGTGGGCTGCACATTGAACTGCAGGGGCTAGTAGTTAGGAGCTAGGGATTAGGGAAGGTTGTGCGGCCGCAGGCCGCGCCGAATTGAAAGGCGGTGCGCAGCACCGCAACACCCCCTAACCCCTAGATCCTAGCCCCTGACCCCTACCAAGCGACTGAAAGGAGCACCAAATGTCTTACAGCGATAAAGTACTCGACCACTACGAAAATCCCCGCAACGTGGGTTCCTTCGCCAAGGAAGACGATGGCGTCGGCACCGGCATGGTCGGCGCGCCTGCCTGCGGCGACGTGATGAAGCTGCAGATCAAGGTCGGTGCCGATGGCCGCATCGAGGACGCCAAGTTCAAGACCTACGGCTGCGGCTCGGCGATCGCCTCCAGCTCGCTGGTGACCGAATGGGTCAAGGGCAAGACGCTCGACCAGGCGATGGAAATCAAAAACACCGCGATCGCCGAGGAGCTCGCGCTGCCGCCGGTGAAGATCCACTGCTCGATCCTGGCCGAAGACGCGATCAAGGCCGCCGTCGCCGATTACAAGCAGAAGAAGGGTCTGGAGTAAGCCATGGCCGTCACCCTGTCCGAACGCGCGGCGCAGCACGTCACGAACTTCCTCGCCAAACGCGGCAAGGGCGTCGGCATCCGTCTCGGCGTCCGCACCAGCGGTTGTTCCGGCATGGCCTACAAGCTGGAATTCGCCGACGAAGTGCCGGAAGGCGACGAGGTCTTCACCAGCCATGGCGTGACCGTCTTCGTCGACCCCAAGAGCCTGGCCTACCTGGACGGCACCGAGCTCGACTACGCACGCGAAGGTCTCAACGAAGGCTTCAAGTTCAACAACCCGAACGTGAAGGACGCGTGCGGCTGCGGCGAGTCGTTCAACGTCTGAACTTCAGGGGTTAGGCGTTAGGATCTAGGGGCTAGGGACGGTGCGGCCCTAGGCCGCGCTTAATTTAAAGACGCGAAACACAAGGCCCCCTAAATCCTAGCCCCTAGCCCCTGGCCCCTAAAGATGGATTTCTCCCAAACCCACTTCGAACTGTTCGGCCTGCCGCAGACCTACACGCTCGACCGCAACAAGCTCGACGTGGCCTACCGCGAGCTGCAGAACGCCGTCCACCCGGACCGTTTCACCGCGCAGCCGGAAGCCGAGCAGCGGGTGGCGATGCAGTGGGCGACGCAGGTGAACGAGGCCTACCAGACGCTGAAGCATCCGGTGAACCGCGGCGTCTACCTTTTGAGCCTGCAGGGCATCGACGCGCTGCACGCGAGCAATACGCAGATGGCCCCCGCCTTTCTGATGCAGCAGATGGAATGGCGCGAAGCGATCGACGAGGCGCGCGCCGGCAAAAGCGTGGACGCGCTCGACGCGCTGTCCGACGACCTGCGCGCGACGCACCGACGCATCGAGGCACAGCTCGCCGAACTGCTGGACCGCGCGCAAGATTACGCCGCGGCGACAGAGGCGGTGCGCCAGCTGCGCTTCATGGACAAGCTGATCGCCGAAGTCGGCGACGTATACGAAGAACTCGAAGGTTAAGACATGGCCCTGCTGCAGATTTCCGAACCCGGCATGTCCACCGCCCCGCACCAGCACCGGCTGGCGGTCGGCATCGACCTGGGCACGACCAACTCGCTTGTCGCCACGGTGCGCTCGGGACTTGCCGTGGTGCTGGACGACGCCGCCGGCCATTCGTTGCTGCCCTCGGTGGTGCGCTATCTTCCGGATGGCCGGGTCGACGTCGGCTATGGCGCGCAGTCCGCGCAGAACGGCGATCCGCACAACACCATCGTCTCGGTGAAACGCTTCATGGGGCGCGGCATTTCGGATATCGACGACATTGCCAGCCTGCCGTACCGCTTCGTCGACGCGCCCGGCATGGTGCAATTGAAGACCGCCGCCGGGGTGAAGAGCCCGGTCGAAGTGTCGGCTGAAATCCTCAAGGTGCTGCGTCAGCGTGCCGAGGCCGCGCTCGGTGGCGAACTGGTCGGCGCGGTGATCACGGTGCCGGCCTACTTCGACGACGCCCAGCGTCAGGCAACCAAGGACGCCGCCCAGCTGGCCGGCCTCAACGTGCTGCGCCTGCTCAACGAGCCGACCGCGGCCGCCATCGCCTATGGCCTCGACAATGCCTCGGAAGGCATCTACGCGGTCTACGACCTCGGCGGCGGCACCTTCGACATTTCCATCCTCAAGCTCTCCAAGGGCGTGTTCGAGGTGCTCGCGACCAACGGCGACTCGGCCCTCGGCGGCGACGACTTCGACCAGCGCGTGTTCTGCTGGATGCTCGAGCAGGGCCGTTTCGCGCCGCTGTCGGCGGGCGACACGCGGCTGCTGTTGACCAAGGCGCGCGACGCCAAGGAAGCGCTGACCGAGCACACCGAGGTGCGCGTCACCGCCGTGCTGTCGACCGGCGAAATGATGGACGCGACGCTGACCCAGGCCGACTTCAATAAAATGACGGCCGGGCTGGTGAACAAGACGCTGGCGCCGACCCGCAAGGCACTGCGCGACGCCGGCCTGTCGGCCGACGAGGTCAAGGGCGTGGTGATGGTCGGCGGCTCGACCCGCATGCCGTGCATCCGCCAGGCGGTCGCCGATTTCTTCAAGCAGACGCCGCTCACCAATCTCGACCCCGACAAGGTCGTCGCGCTCGGCGCTGCGACCCAGGCCGATGTGCTGGCCGGCAACCGTGCCGGCGACGACTGGCTGCTGCTCGACGTGATTCCGCTCTCGCTCGGCCTCGAGACCATGGGCGGACTCACGGAAAAGATCATTCCGCGCAACACCACGATCCCGACCGCCCGCGCGCAGGACTTCACCACCTTCAAGGACGGCCAGACCGCGATGAGCGTGCACGTGCTGCAGGGCGAGCGCGAGCTGGCCGCCGACTGCCGTTCGCTCGCGCGCTTCGAGTTGCGCGGCATTCCGCCGATGGTGGCAGGCGCGGCGCGTATCCGCGTCACCTTCCAGGTCGACGCCGACGGCCTGCTGTCGGTGTCGGCGCGCGAACAGAGCACCGGCGTCGAGGCGAGCGTACAGGTCAAGCCCTCGTATGGCCTCGGTGACGAGGACATCACGCGCATGCTGAAGGACGCCTTCACCCACGCCAAGGACGACATGTTCGCGCGCGCGTTGAACGAGCAGGTCGTCGACGCCCAGGGGCTGCTCGCGGCGACCCGCGCGGCGTTGGCGGAGGACGGCGCGCTGCTGAACGCCGACGAGACTGCGGCGATCGAGGCGAGCATCGCTTCGCTCGAGGGGCTACTCGGCGGCACCGATCATCAGGCGATCAAGCGCGGCGTCGAGGCGCTCAACGCCGCCACCACCGAATTCGCCCAGCGTCGCATGGACCGGAACGTGCGGCGTGCGATGGCCGGGCAGAAGCTGGAAACCTTCGGTTGAATTGCATCATGTTGAACGACGCCTTCATTGAATCTCTGCGGGCCAGGCTCGAAGCGCATCCGATCTACGCCGCGGTGCAGACGTCTGACGACCTGCGCGTGTTCATGCAGCACCACGTTTATTCGGTGTGGGACTTCATGTCGCTGATCAAGTACCTGCAGCACGAGGTCGCGCCGGCACGCTGGCCGTGGACGCCGGGCCGGGACGCTTCGGTGCAGCGCTTCATCAACGAGCTGGTTCTGGAAGAGGAAACCGACGTCGCGCTGCCGGGGCAGGAGGGCTTCACCAGCCATTTCATGCTCTACCTTGCGGCGATGCGCGAGATCGGCGCTGATGCCGACAAGCCTGCGCGCTTCGTGCAGATCGTGGGCGAGCAGGGCATCGACGCTGGATTCGCCGCGGGGCTTGCGCCGCTGCCCTCGGCGAAGTTCACCCGCAGCACCTTCGATTTCCTCGCGAGCGGCAGGCCGCACGCCGTCGCCGCTGCGCTGGCACTGGGGCGCGAGCATGTCATCCCGTCGATGTTCCGCGCTTTCCTGTCGCGCATGGGGGTGAGCGAGGCACAGGCGCCGAGCTTCCATTACTATCTCAACCGCCACGTCCATCTGGACGAGGATTTCCATGCGCCGCTGTCGTTGCGCCTGCTCGCTGCGCTGTGTGGCGATGATGCGGCGAGGTGGCGTGAGGCCGAGGCCGCGGCGGAAGCTGCGGTCGACGCCCGCATCCAGTTCTGGGACGGCGTCCTCGCCGCCCTGCCGAGCCAACAATCCAAAGCGGCCTGATCGGGCCTGAATACAATGCCCCAACTCATCGTACTGCCCCACGTCGAACTCTGCCCCGAGGGCACGGTCATCGAAGCCAAGCCCGGCGACACCATCTGCGACACCCTGCTCGCCAACGGCGTCGAGATCGAACACGCCTGCGAGAAATCCTGCGCCTGCACCACCTGCCACGTCATCGTGCGCGAAGGCTTCAACTCGCTGGCGCCGTCCACCGAAGAGGAGGACGATCTGCTCGACAAGGCCTGGGGCCTCGAGCCGCAGTCGCGGCTGTCGTGCCAGGCACGCGTTGCCGGCGCGGATCTGGTGATCGAAATTCCCAAGTACACCATCAACATGGTGAAAGAAGGACATTGACATGAAGTGGACCGACACCCTCGACATTGCGATCGAACTCGCCGAAGCCCATCCCGAAATCGATCCGCGCACCATCCGTTTCACGGATCTGCACCGCTGGGTGATGGAACTGCCCGACTTCGACGACGATCCCAACCATTCCGGCGAAAAGATCCTCGAGGCGATCCAGATGGCCTGGATCGACGAGGTCAGCTGAGAACCGGGGGCGGCCCGACGCGCCCAATGAAAAAGGGGGCTTACGCCCCCTTTTTCATTTGCTGCATGGCGTTACGCCTGCATCAGAACTTGAACACCACGCCGGCGGTGATCAGGTCGATGTCCGCTTCACCGGTGCTGTCGGGATCGCCCACTTCGAAGAAGCGTTCCCATTCGACGCGCAGGCCGACCGACTCGGTGAAGTTGTACTGGCCGCCCAGGCCGAGGGACCAGGACACGTCGGTGTCGCCCTGGTTGGCGCTGGCGCCGGCCACGGCACCCTCGACCTCGGTGTTGAGGATGTTCATCCCGCCGCGGGCGAGCAGGGTGAAGCTGGGATTCAGCGCGTAGGTGCCGACCAGCTGCAGGGTCATGCCATGGGTGCCGCGCGTACCGGTCGGCGTGTTGTAGTCGACGTCGCCCAGGTTGGCGTAGCCCACTTCCATCGAGATGTACTCGTTGACTTCCAGGCCGCCGTAGACCTTGTAGGCGGTGTCAGAATCGTCGCAGGTGCTGCCGGCGACGACGCAGGAATCCGTGGTCGACATGCCGGCGCTGGCGCCGACGTAGGGGGCCAGGGTGAAATCGAAGAAGCCGGCGGATGCCGGGGTGGACAGGGCCATGGCCGATGCCAGGGCGGCGGCGAGATGCAGCGTGCGCATGTGAAACTCCTCCTTGAAGAATCGTTCGGGTGTTATCGGTTTTTTGCCTGGTGATACCCTGGACCAGGTCCGGGGTAAAACGTCTAGTAGATTAATCGAATTCTCGGATTATGGATAGCGGGCAGCGCGCCTGCAACGGGGGTGGCGGGCCGCCAAGCCCGGGAAGCGTGCGCGGCTTCATGCTAGACTCCGTCAACTATCGAGACGAGCATGGCCGAGGAAACCGATCTTTCCCGTACCGAACCCGCGAGTCCGCGGCGCCTGCAGGAGGCACGGAACGCGGGCGACGTGCCGCGTTCCGCCGAACTCTCCGCCTGGCTGGTGTTGCTGGCCGCACTGGGCATGCTGGCCTGGCAGGCTCCGCGTCTGCTCGATGCCCTGCAGGCGCTGGTCGTGGCCGCGTTCACCGATGCGGCGCAACCCTTATCCGCCGCTTCCATCGACGCCGCGCAGGCCGCGCTGTGGGCGGTGCTGCCGGTACTCGCCGCCATTTTCGTGACCGCCCTGATGGCGCCGATGCTGCTGTCGGGCTGGGTGTATGCGCCCCAGGCCGCGCAGGCCGAACTGGGACGCGCCAATCCGCTCAAGCCGTTCGCACGGCTCTTTTCACTCGATTCCCTGTTCGATGGTTCGCTGGCGCTGCTGAAGCTGGCCCTCGCCGTGGCGACGGCGGCCTGGGTGCTGACGGGCGGGTGGCCTGACCTGCAAGGACTGGCCGGTGGCGACTTGAATGCGGCGCTGGCCGCGACCGCGGCCTGGGTGGGGAAGGGCGTGCTGACGCTGGCCGCGGTCCTGGCGCTGGCGGCGGCGCTCGATGCGGGGTGGCGCTGGTGGCGCTACCTGAGCCGGCACGCGATGACCTGGCAGGAAGTGCTGGCCGAGGCACGCGAAGCCGAGGTGTCGCCCGAAGTGCAGGCGCAATTGCGCGCGCGACAGCAGCAGGCGGGGCAGGCGGGCAGAGCAGAAGCGCGCGAGGCGGCCTACCCCCTACGGTTTGCGGGAGAGGGCACAAACGCAAGGCCCAGGACGATTGACGAGGTGATCGGGTGAGTGCCCAGAGCGTGATGGTGATGGGCATGCCGGTGAACCGGCTGGCGGTGCCGATGCTGGTGCTGCTGATCCTGGCGATGATGGTGCTGCCGCTGCCCACCTTCATGCTCGACGTGCTGTTCACGCTCAACATCGCGTTGGCGATGATCGTGCTGCTGGTGAGCCTCAACGCGCGGCGACCGCTGGATTTCTCGGTGTTCCCCACCGTGCTGCTGCTGACGACCTTGCTGCGCCTGTCGCTCAACGTCGCCTCGACCCGCATCATCCTGATGCAGGGCCACACCGGCCCCGACGCCGCCGGCAAGGTGATCGAGTCGTTCGGCAACTTCCTCGTCGGCGGCAACATCGCGGTCGGCTTCGTGGTGTTCATCATCCTCGTCATCATCAACTTCGTCGTCATCACCAAGGGCGCGGGCCGCATCGCCGAGGTGGCGGCGCGCTTTACCCTCGACTCGATGCCGGGCAAGCAGCTGGCGGTCGATGCCGATCTCAACGCCGGCTTCATCAACGAGTCCGAGGCGCGCACGCGGCGCGCCGAGATCGGCCGCGAGGCCGATTTCTACGGCGCGATGGACGGTGCCTCCAAGTTCGTGCGCGGCGACGCCATCGCCGGCATGATCATCCTGGTGGTCAATCTGGTTGGGGGCATCGCAGTCGGCCTGCTGCAGCACAACCTCGGCGTCGGCGAGGCACTTGGCCGCTATGCACTGCTGACCGTGGGCGACGGCCTGGTGACGCAGATCCCGGCGCTGGTCATCTCGACCGCAGCGGGCATCGTGGTCAGCCGTGCCTCGAGCGAACAGGACCTCAGCCGCGAGTTCTCCACCCAGGTGTTCGGCCGCCCGCAGACGCTGTTCGTCGCGGCCTCGGTGCTGGGCACGCTGGGGCTGATCCCGGGCACGCCGCATCTGGCCTTCCTCACCATCGCCGCGGTGCTGGGTGGCCTGGGCCTGTGGTTGACCCGCCGCCAGCGGTCGGCCATCTTTGAAGTCGAGCCGCTGGAGGTGATGGAGGAGGCACCCGCACCGGTCGACGTCACCTGGGACGACATCCCGCCGGTCGACGTACTGGCGCTCGAGGTCGGCTATCGCCTGATTCCGCTGGTCGACCGTAACCAGGGGGGCGCGGCGCTGGCGCGGATCACCGAGGCGCGCCGTCGTTTCGCTACCGACATGGGCCTGGTGGTGCCGCTGATCCGGGTACGCGACAACCTCGACCTCAAGCCCAATACCTACCGCATCACGCTCAAGGGCGTCGACGTCGCGCACGGCGAGATGCCGAGCGGACAGGTGCTGGCAGTCGACATGGGCGACGTGCTGGGACGCCTCGACGGTCCATCCGGGGTCGAGCCGCTGACCGGGTTGCCTGGCATCTGGATCGACGCCGGCCGGGTGGAAGAAGCCGAACTGCGCGGTTTCGTGGTGCTGGAGCCGGCCGAGCTGATTTCACGCCAGGTCGAAGCCGTGTTCCGTCAGCATGCACCCGAGCTGCTGGGGCGCACCGAGGTTCAGCAGTTGCTCGCCACGCTGGCGCGCAGCCATCCCGGCCTGGTCGAGGACGTGACGCCGCGTCACCTGCCGCTGACCAGTGTGCAGGCGGTGCTGCAGCAGTTGATCGCGGAGCACGTCTCGATCCGTGACAGCCGCACGCTGTTCGAAACCCTGGCGGCGCGCGCACCGAAGAGCCAGTCGATCGACGACCTGGTGGAGACCGTGCGCGCAGCGCTCGGGCGCAGCATCGTCGATCGTCTGTTCGAAGGCAGCGACACCCTGCACGTGATCGGCTTGTCGGCAGCGACCGAAACCCGGCTGCTCAACGAAATGGGCGACGAGGGCGAGGCCCTGCTGACGCCGGCTACGCTCGATGCGCTGAACGACGCCGCCGAACGCGCACTCGCCGAGCAGGAGGACGCGGGCCATCCGCCGGTGCTGCTGACCTCGCCGGGCCTGCGCGCCATCCTGTCGCGCCTGCTGCGGCGCAACCTGCCGCGCTTGGCGGTGATTGCCTACGCCGAGGTGCCTGCCGATAAAATGGTGCAGGTGACGACCGAACTGGTGATGGGGGAGATTGAATGAGCGTGCAGGTATTCGTCGCGGCGAATGCGCGTGAAGGCCTGGCGAAGGTGCGTGCCGAGCTGGGCGACGATGCCGTGGTGCTGTCCACACGGCCGCACCCGCAGGGCGTCGAACTCCTGGCCAGCGCCTACGGTGAGCTGGCGGTGCCGGCGGTGAGCGAGGCCGCGGAGCAGGCGGGCAGCTCGCGCATCCTCGCCGAGCTGGCGCGCCTGCGCGGCATGCTGCAGAACCAGCTGGCTGGCTTTGCATGGGGCGCGGCGCGGCGGCGCGATCCGGCGCGGGTGGCGGTGATGCAGGCATTGTTCGCCGCCGGCTTCGGCAGCGCGTTGGCCCGCACCCTGGCAGCGCGTCTGCCGCGCGGGCTGGACGCCGAGGCCGCGCAGCGCTGGCTGCGCCAGGTGCTGATCCGCAACCTCCCGATGCTGGCGCGCGAGGCCGGCCCGGTTGCCCGGGGCGGCCGCTACGCGCTGGTCGGTTCGACCGGCTCGGGCAAGACCACCACGCTCGCCAAGCTCGCCACCCGAGGCGTCGATGTCTGGAGCCGCGAGCAGGTGGCACTGGTCGCGGCCGACGCCTACCGCGTGGGGGCCGAGGCGCAACTGGCGGTGTATGCCGAGCTGCTCGGCGTGTCGCTGCATGTGGCACGCGACGCAGCCGGTCTGGCCCAGTTGCTGCCGCGCCTCGCCGGCAGGAAGCTGGTGCTGATCGACACCGCCGGCCACGCGCCGTCCGACCCCCGCACCCAGGCGGAAGGGCAGGCGCTCGACGCGCTCGGTGTCGGCCGCCTGGCGGTGATCTCCGCTGCCCAGCAGGGTGCCGCGATCGAGCAGGCGATGCTGCGCTTCGGCCAGGGCGCTGCCGGCTGCATTCTCACCAAGCTCGACGAGTCGCCGCAGCCGGGTGCCGCGCTCGACAGCCTGATCCGCCACCGCCTGCCGCTGGCCGGCATCGCCGGCGGCCAGCGCGTGCCCGAAGACCTGCACGCCCCCAATGCCGCCTACCTCATCGACCGTGCGCTCAAGGGTGGCCAGCTCGCCACGCCGTACGCTTTGCAGGCCGAGGATTGGCCGCTCCTTGCCGGCGTCGAGGCGGAACGGGCGGAGCAGCGCAATTCCAGGGCAGCCGATGCCGCCTGACCAGGCGGCCGGCCTCAGGCGTCGGCGCGGCGGGCTGTTGCCGCGCTGCCTCCACGTTTTTTTCGACGCGCCCGAGTCCACCCACCGGCTGCTCGCTGCCTTGCAGCGAATCGGCCTGCGGACACTGCTGGTCGACGTCCAGGGCAGGTTGCTCGCCGATTCGCCTGCCCGCAGCCTGTTCGACTGGCGCCAGCAGCTCGTGCGCGGCACCTTGCAGCCTTTGCCGATGCCGCATGGCGAAGGCTGGCATGCGCCCGGCGTGCGTGCCGACGCGCCGGGACTGGCGGAGATCGCGCAGGGCTACGACCTGCTGGTATTCGACGAAGGCCTGGGCGTGCGCATTCCCGGCGGTGCGCGGTCCGTGGTGGTCGAGGTGGCGGCCGGGGAGGCGTCGCTGCAACGCGTCTATGCATTCCTGAAAACCCTGTTCCATCGTGGAAGCGCCCCCGGCGTCGTTCTGCTGGGCGCGCCCGACGCCTGCGACCGGGTGCGTGCCGCGTGCGCACGCTTTCTCGATCCGCGCTTCGCCGAGGGCATAGTCAGCGCCCGCCACGAAGATGATGCATTTGTTGCGCTAGCCGTTAGAATGGCAGACGAGGAGACGGGCCGCGCGCCCGTTCAATAAGACAGGAAATACCTGAAACATGGCTGGCAAACCCTCGTCGCAAGACGAACAGATCACCAAATATGCGCCGCTGGTCAAGCGCATTGCGTATCACATGATGGCGCGCCTGCCCGCCAGCGTCGAAGTCGACGACTTGATCCAGGTCGGCCTGATCGGCCTGATGGACGCGGTTGGGCGCTTCGACGGCACCCAGGGCGCACAGTTCGAATCCTATGCCACCCAGCGCATTCGCGGCGCCATGCTCGACGAACTGCGCGAGGCGGACTGGCTGCCGCGCCACGTGCGACAGAAGTCACGGCAGATCGAGACGGCGATCCACAAGCTGGAGCAGCGCAACGGCCGCGCGCCGAGCGAGCAGGAAATCTCCGCCGAGCTCGGCATGCCGATCGACCAGTACCAGTCGATGCTGGGCGACGTGAAATGCTCCCAACTCCTCTACTACGAGGATTTTTCGGATGAAGACAGCGCCAGCTTCCTCGAGCGCTATCTGGTCGACGGCAGCAGCGACCCGCTCGCGGTGCTGGAGGACGAGGGCTTCCGCGACAGCCTGATCGCGGCGATCCATCATCTGCCCGAGCGCGAGCGCAGCATGATGGGCATGTACTACGAGCAGGACATGAACCTGAAGGAAATCGGCGCCGTGCTCGGCGTCTCCGAGTCGCGTGTGTGCCAGCTGCATTCGCAGGCCGTCGCCCGCCTGCGCGCCCAGCTCAAGATCTGGAAGGACTGAGCAGGCGCCTCCCGGCGAGGCAGAACGCGGATAAATCCGCGATAATGACGGCTTGTTCATCCAGCCAGTGCCTGCCGTCATGAGCCAAGCCGCCCTCAAGAAAAAAGCCCTCGACTACCACCGCCTGCCGAAGCCCGGCAAGCTCTCGGTCGAGTCGTCCAAGCCCTGTTCCACCCAGGCCGACCTGTCGCTGGCCTATACGCCGGGCGTGGCGCAGCCGGTGCTGGAAATCGCCAGGAATCCCGCCAAAGCCTACGATTACACCAACAAGGGCAACCTGGTCGCGGTGATCACCGACGGCACCGCGATCCTCGGCCTTGGCGACCGCGGCCCGCTCGCCGCCAAGCCGGTGATGGAAGGCAAGGGCGTGCTGTTCAAGCAGTTCGCCGGCATCGACGTCTACGACATCGAGGTCAACGCCAAGACGCCGCAGGACTTCATCAAGGTGGTGGAAGCCATCGCCCCGACCTTCGGCGGCATCAACCTCGAGGACATCGCCGCGCCGCACTGCTTCGAGATCGAGGCGGCGCTGAAGAAGAAGCTCGACATCCCGGTGTTTCACGACGACCAGCACGGCACCGCGACCATCATCTGCGCCGGCCTCATCAACGCGCTGCACGTGCAGGGCAAGTCGCTCGATACCGCGAAGATCGTCTGCCTCGGCGCCGGCGCGGCGGGCATCGCCTCGTTGAATCTGCTGGTGGCGATGGGCGCTAAAAAGTCCAACATCCTGCTGGTCGATTCGAAGGGCGTGGTGCACAAGGGCCGCACCGACCTCAACAGCTTCAAGAAGAGCTATGCGCGCCAGACCAAACTGCGCACGCTGGACGAGGCGATGTGCGGCGCCGACGTCTTCATCGGCGTGTCGGGCGCCAATCTGGTGAGCCCGGCGATGGTGAAGAGCATGGCCGACAGGCCGGTCGTCTTCGCGCTCGCCAACCCCAACCCCGAGATCCTGCCGGAGAAGGCGATGGCTGCGCGCAGCGACCTCGTGATGGCGACCGGCCGTTCCGACTACCCCAACCAGGTCAACAACGTGCTCGGCTTTCCCTTCATCTTCCGTGGCGCGCTCGACGCACGTGCCAAGGAAATCACGCAGGCCATGCTGATCGCCGCGGTCAACGCGCTGGCCGAACTCGCGCGCGAACCGGTGCCTGCTTCGGTGTTGAAGGCCTACAAGCTCACGAAGCTCAAGTTCGGTCCCGAGTACATCCTGCCCAAGCCGTTTGATCCCCGTCTGGCCCAGCGTGTGCCGCAGGCGGTGGCGAAGGCTGCGGCGAAAAAAGCGGCGGCGAAGAAGGTCGTGGCGAAGAAGCCTGCCAGGACTGCGGCGAAGAAGACCCCGGCGTCCGCCAAGCGTCGCTGAGCAGACTCAACCAAACCGTGCCGTGAAACCGGTCGCGCGCCCCGTCTACCTGAATCTGCTGCGCATCCATCTGCCGCTCACCGGCTGGGTGTCGATCCTGCATCGGGTGTCGGGCGTGCTGCTGTTCGTTGCCCTGCCGCTCGGCGTGTGGGCGCTGTCGGTTTCCTTGTCCGACGAGGCCGGTTTCCGCCGCATGGCCGACATGGTTGCACATCCGCTGGCCAGGCTCGTCCTGCTCGGGCTGGTCTGGGCCTTCGCGCATCATGCGTTCTCCGGCCTGCGTCACCTGGCGCTCGACGTGCACTGGGGCGTGGATATCAGAACTGCCCGCTTGAGCAGTCTGATGGTCATCCTCGCTGCCGGTCTGGTTACGCTCGCTGTCGCGTGGAGATTGTTCACGTGAAATCGGCCACCGGCTCGCACACCGGCACCGGCACCTGGCTTTTGCAGCGGGCCACGGCGGTGCTGCTGGCGCTGGCACTGCCCGGGGTGATCCTCTGCTTCCTCGCGGCGGGGCCCCTCGATTTCACCGGCTGGCAGGCACTGTTCGCGTCGCTTGGCGTGCGCGTGCTGATGGTGCTGACGGCCGTGGCGCTGGCACTGCACGCCTGGGTCGGCATGCGCGACATCTTCATGGACTACGTCCGCCCGACCCTGCTGCGCCTCGCCCTGTATCTGGCCGTGATCGCTACCCTGGCGGGCAGTGTGGCGTGGCTCGTCGCCGTGCTGTGGAGCGCGGCATGAACACCCGCCGCTTCGACGCCCTCATCGTCGGCGGCGGCGGGGCGGGGTTGCGTGCGGCATTGCAGCTGGCACGCTCCGACTACAAGGTCGCGGTGGTGTCCAAGGTATTCCCGACGCGCTCGCACACGGTATCGGCGCAGGGCGGCATCACCGCCGCGCTTGCCAACGTCGACGACGACCGCTGGGAATGGCACATGTACGACACGGTCAAGGGCGGCGACTGGCTCGGCGACCAGGACGCGATCGAATTCATGTGCCGCGAGGCGGCCAGCGCCGTGTACGAGCTGGAACACATGGGTCTGCCGTTCTCGCGACTGGAGAACGGCAAGATCTACCAGCGGCCGTTCGGTGGGCAATCGAAGCATTTCGGTGGCGACCAGGCCACCCGCACCTGCGCTGCCGCCGACCGCACCGGCCACGCGCTGTTGCACACGCTATACCAGCAGAACATCAAGCACCGTACGCAGTTCTTCGACGAATACTTCGCGCTCGACCTGGTGCGCGACGCCGAGGGCTATTGCCTGGGCGTCACCGCGCTCTCCATCGAGACCGGCGAGCCGCTGCTGATCGAAGCGCGCGCGACGCTGCTTGCCACCGGCGGGGCGGGGCGCGTATTCGGCAACAGCAGCAATGCCATGATCAATACCGGCGACGGCCTCGGCATGGTGCTGCGCGCCGGCCTGCCGTTGCAGGACATGGAGTTCTGGCAGTTCCATCCCACCGGCATCGCCGGGGTCGGCTGCCTGATCACCGAAGGCGTGCGCGGCGAGGGCGGCTATCTGCTCAATAAAAGCGGCGAGCGCTTCATGGAACGCTACGCGCCGCACGCCAGGGATCTCGCCGGCCGCGACGTCGTGGCGCGCGCCATCGCGATCGAGATCGCCGAAGGCCGCGGCTGTGGGCCGCGCGGAGATTACGTCGATCTCAAGCTCGATCATCTGGGTGAAATGACCATCGCAGAGAAACTGCCGGGCATCCGCGATCTTGCGATCCGTTTCGCCGGCGTCGACCCGGCGCAGGCGCCGATCCCGGTCGCGCCGACCGCCCACTACATGATGGGCGGCATCCCGACCAACCTGCACGGCCAGGTCGTCGCCCCCGCGCGCACCGGCCCCGAGGAGCCGGTGCCCGGACTTTATGCCGTTGGCGAGTGCGCCTGCGTGTCGGTTCACGGCGCCAACCGCTTGGGCGGCAACTCGCTGCTCGACCTCGTCGTCTTCGGCCGCGCCGCCGGCCGCCACATGCTCGAGCATCTGCGCGAGAACCCGTATCCGCGCCCCTTGCCAGACGACGCAGCCGAGGCGAGTCGTGCGCGGCTCGCGCGCTGGGACCGGTCCGGCAGCGAGCGCGTGGCGGCGATCGCCGACGATTTGCGGTGGACGATGCAGGCACACGCCGGCGTGTTTCGCACTGAAGCAGTGCTACGAGAAGGCCTCGTGAAGCTGGATGCGCTGGAAGCGCGGCTGGAGCATGCGGGTTTGCAGGACACCAGCCGCGTTTTCAACACCGCACGTATCGAGGCGCTGGAACTGGAGAATCTCATGGGCGTGGCGCGCGCGACCCTGGTGTCGGCGCTGAACCGCACCGAGAGCCGCGGCGCGCATACGCGCGAGGATTTTCCTGCGCGTGATGACGAGCACTGGCTGAAGCACACCCTGTATTCGCGGGAGGGGGATCAGGTGGATGCCAAGCCGGTGCGGCTGAAGCCGCTGACGGTGGAGTCGATCAAGCCGAAAGAGCGGGTGTATTGATGGCGATTGGGTTTTCGCGTTCATTTTCGCTGATGTGGCGGCTTCGCTTTTCGCCTGCGGGCGAGTTACTTTCTTTTGCGTGGCCAAAAGAAAGTAACCAAAGAAAAGGCCACCCCTGGTGTGTCGGCCTTCGGCTCCCCTGCGATGCTCGCCGCCCGAGGCGGGGCTGGAACTCGCCCTGGCGAGCCGCACAAAACGCGGCTCACTGCGGAGCTCGGACACCCAGCCCCTTTTTCCCCCACAAGGGGACTCCGACTTTCTACGGGCTAAAGCCCGTGAAAGATCGTATGCCTCGGGCGGCTGCGCTTCTCGGCGACACACAAGGGGAGCCCGTGCGCATACCCGGGGGTTCATCCCCTTCAGCGCTGCCGATTTGGTGTGCGTGGACGGGGAAAAAGCGGAACCCTGTTCGAGCTCCGCAGCAAGGCACGTTTTGTGTGCCTTGCCAGGGCGAGTTGGTGGAGCGCCCGGCCGCGCGTGCCAAATCGGGGACCCGAAAGGCAGCGATGTGGGGTCGCCTTTCTTTGGTTACTTTCTTTGGCGAAGCAAAGAAAGTGACTCGCCCAAAGGCGAAACCCGGTATCGGCAAAGCACGATCGCCGGATCAGCGCGCTTATCAGCGAAAAGGGGCAACATGAAATTCCGCCTCTACCGCTATAACCCCGAAACCGACGCCCAGCCGCGCATGCAGGACGTCGAGCTCGATATCGAACCCGCCGGCAAGATGCTGCTCGACGCGCTGATCGCGATCAAGGCGCAGGACGAGACGCTGTCGCTGCGCCGCTCCTGCCGCGAGGGCGTGTGCGGCTCGGACGCGGTGAACGTCAACGGCCGCAACCGGCTCGCGTGCATCACGCCCTTGAGCGAGCTGAAGCAACCGATCGAGGTGCGGCCGCTGCCGGGATTGCCGGTGATCCGCGACCTCGTCGTCGACATGGAACCGTTCTACAAGCAGTATCGCTCGATCAGGCCCTGGCTCGTCAACGACGCACCCGAACCCGAGGTCGAACGACTGCAGCGTCCTGAGGATCGCGCGCTGCTCGACGGCGCTTACGAGTGCATCCTGTGCGCCTGCTGCACCACGGCGTGCCCGTCGTTCTGGTGGAATCCGGAGACTTTCGTCGGCCCGGCGGGCCTGTTGCAGGCATACCGCTTCATTGCCGACTCGCGCGACGAGGCGACCGCCGCCCGGCTCGACAATCTGGAAGACCCGTACCGCCTGTACCGCTGTCGCGGCATCATGAGCTGCGTCGACGCCTGTCCCAAGGGGCTCAACCCGACCGAGGCGATCGGCCGCATCAAATCGCTGCTGGTCAAGCGCCGTGTCTGATCCGGTTTCATGGCGCTGCCGGCGCGGATTGCTGGAGCTGGATCTCTGGCTGGGTGGCTTTTGGGCCGCGCACCGCGCTACACTTGAGCCTTGCGAGACAGCCGCGCTCGAGCGGCTGCTGGCCCTGTCGGACATGGAGATCCTGGACAGGCTGCAGGGACGGACGCCGGTGGACGACGCCGACCTCGCAGCGCTCATACAACGCCTGCAACATTTTCGAGAAGCAACATGAAAAAAACCGTCACCCTCACGTTCAGCGACGGCAGCCCCCCGATCGAACTGCCGATCGAGGAGGGCACCTACGGCAAGCCGGTGATCGACATCCGCGCGCTCGGCGCGCACGGCTATTTCACCCACGACCCCGGCTTCACCGCGACGTCGAGCTGCACCTCGGCGATCACCTACATCGACGGCGACGAAGGCCTGCTCTACTACCGCGGCTACCCGATCGACCAGCTGGCCTACCAGTCGGACTACATGGAAGTCTGCTACCTGCTGATCCACGGCGAGTTGCCGACCGCCGAGCAGAAGGCGGCCTTCGTCGACTCGATCCGCCACCACACGCTGCTGCACGACCAGATGGAGAACGTGTTCCGCGGCTTCCGCCGCAGCGCGCACCCGATGGCGGTGATGATCGGCGTGACCGGCGCGATGTCGGCCTTCTACCACGCCGGGCTCGACAACTTCAATCCGCAGCACCGCGAGATCGTCGCGCATCGGCTCATCGCCAAGATTCCCACGGTGGCGGCGTGGGCCTACAAGTTCAACGAGGGCCAGCCCTTCGTCTATCCGCAGAACCGCCTGTCGTACGCCGAGAACTTCATGCACATGATGTATTCCAGCCCGTGCGAGGAATACGAACCCAATCCGGTGCTGGCGCGCGCGCTCGACCGCATCTTCATCCTGCACGCCGACCACGAGCAGAACGCCTCGACCTCGACCGTGCGGCTGGCCGGTTCCAGCGGCGCCAATCCCTATGCCTGCATCGCCAGCGGCATGGCCTCGTTGTGGGGGCCGCTGCACGGCGGTGCCAACGAGGCGGTGCTGCGCATGCTGGAGGAGATGGACGACGTCTCCAAGATCCCCGGATTCATCAAGCGCGCCAAGGACAAGTCCGATCCGTTCCGGCTGATGGGCTTCGGCCATCGCGTCTACAAGAACATGGATCCGCGCGCGGCCATCATCCGCCAGACCTGCTACGAGGTGCTCGACGAACTCGGCCTGCGCGACGACCCGCAGTTCAAGATCGCGCTCGAGCTCGAACGCATCGCGCTGGAGGACGAGTACTTCATCGAGCGCAAGCTCTACCCCAACGTCGATTTCTATTCCGGCATCATCTTCCGCGCCATGGGCATCCCCACCAGCATGTTCACCGCGCTGTTCGCGATGGCGCGTACCGCCGGCTGGGTCGCGCAATGGCACGAGATGCTGTCCGACCCCGCGCACAAGATCGGCCGTCCGCGCCAGCTCTACACCGGTCCCGCGCGGCGTGAGTTCGTGCCGATCGACCAGCGCAGGGCCTGACGCGCGACCAGGGGAACCCGCATGAGCGCGCCCGACTGGCTCCCGACTTCGCCGCTGTACGCCGGCAACGCCGCCTATCTGGAGCAGTTCGGCGACGACGCGCTGGCACCCTGGCTGGCGCAACCGCTGCCGGGTGCCGCCGCTGCGTCGGACGCCGCCCAGGTGGCGGTGCTGCGGCTCATCAACGCCTACCGCTATCTCGGCGTGCGCAAGGCCGAGCTCGATCCGCTGCAGCGCTTCGAGCCGCCGCCCACCCCCGAACTCGACCCCGAGCATTACGGCCTGACCGAGGCCGACCTTGCGCGCGAATTCGAGACCGGTTCGCTGTTCGGCGTCGACCGCACCACGCTGGCCGACATCCTGCAGCGCCTGCAGCGCGCGTATTGCGGCCACGTCGGCGCCGAGTACATGCACATCACCGACGTCGCCCGCAAGCGCTGGCTGCAGGAGCGCATCGAATCGGCGCAGGGCCGCTTCGGTGTGTCGGCTGACCTCAAGAAGCACTTGCTCAGGCGACTGACCGACGCCGAGACGCTGGAGAAATACCTGCACACCCGCCACGTCGGGCAGAAGCGCTTCTCGCTCGAAGGCGGCGAGAGCCTGATCCCGCTGCTCGACCAGGTGATCACGCGCTGCGCGCGCCATGGCGCCAAGGAAATCGTCATGGGCATGGCGCACCGCGGGCGTATCAACGTGCTCGTCAACATCATGGGGCGCACCGTCGACAGCCTCTACGAGGAACCGGCGAACGGCGACCCGGGCACCCCGCTGTCGGGCGACGTCAAATATCACCAGGGCTTTTCCACCGACGTGTCGACGCCCTACGGCCCGGTGCACCTGGCGCTGGCGTTCAACCCCTCGCACCTCGAGATCGTGCACCCGGTGGTGCGCGGCTCGGTGCGCGCGCGCCAGGACCGCCGCGGCGACGTGCTCGGCTACGAGGTGGTGCCGGTGATCCTGCACGGCGACGCCGCGCTGTCGGGGCAGGGCGTGGTGATGGAAAGCCTCAACATGTCGCAGACGCGCGGCTTCCGCAACAACGGCGCGATCCACATCGTCATCAATAACCAGATCGGCTTCACCACCTCCGACCCGCGCGACGTGCGCTCGACGCTGTATTGCACCGACGTCGCCAAGATGGTCGAGGCGCCGGTGCTGCACGTCAACGGCGATGATCCCGAGGCGGTGGCGTTTGCGGTGCAGACCGCGGTCGACTTCCGCTACACCTTCCACAAGAACGTCTTCATCGACCTGGTGTGCTACCGCCGCCACGGTCACAACGAGCAGGACGAACCGCTCGCCACCCAGCCGCTGATGTATCGCCGCATCCAGGCGCATCCCAGCGCGCGCACGCTGTATGCGCAGCGCCTGGTCGACGAAGGTATCCTGACCCAGGTGCAGGCCGACGACCTGATCGACGCCTGCCGCGAGCGGCTGGAGCATGGCGAGCCGCTGCGCCCGTCGCTCGAGACCGACTTCAAGGAAACCTGGGGCATGAACTGGGGCCGCTTCCAGGGCAGGGCGGTCGGTGAAGTGCCGACCGCGGTGCCGGCGGCGCGCCTCGATTTCCTCGGCGAGCGCATCACCACGCTGGCGCACGAGGTCGAGCTGCATCCGCGCGTGCAGAAGGTGCTCGACGACCGCTGCCGGATGCGCGCAGGCGACCTGCCGGTCGACTGGGGCTATGCCGAGACGCTGGCCTACGCCAGCCTGCTCGACGCCGGCCACAACGTGCGGCTGTCGGGCCAGGACTCCGCGCGCGGCACCTTCTTCCACCGCCACGCGGTGTGGCACGACCAGAAGCGCGAGCGCCGTCAGAGCGGCGTGTACATCCCACTCGAACACATCCACGAGCGCCAGGGCAATTTCACCGTCATCGATTCGCTGCTGTCGGAAGAGGCCGTGCTCGCCTTCGAATACGGCTACGCTACCGCCGACCCCGATACCCTGGTCATCTGGGAAGCGCAGTTCGGCGACTTCGCCAACGGCGCCCAGGTGGTGATCGACCAGTTCATCACCAGCGGCGAGGCCAAGTGGGGCCGCCTGTGCGGCCTGGTGCTGATGCTGCCGCACGGCTTCGAAGGGCAGGGGCCGGAGCATTCGTCGGCGCGGCTCGAGCGCTATCTGCAGCTGTGCGCGCAGGACAACATCCAGGTTTGCGTGCCGACGCTGCCGGCGCAGATGTTCCACCTGCTGCGGCGGCAGATCGTGCGCCCGATCCGCAAGCCGCTGGTGATCCTGACGCCGAAGAGCCTGCTGCGTCATCCGATTTCGACCTCGTCGCTGAAGGACCTGTCTGCCGGCGCGTTCCGTCCGGTGATCGACGATCCGCGCGCGCCGCGCACCGCGACCCGGGTGGTGGCGTGCAGCGGACGGGTGTGGTTCGACCTCGAGGCGGCGCGCGCCGAACGCGGCCTCGACGAGGTTGCGCTGGTGCGTATCGAGCAGCTCTATCCTTTTCCGGAAGACGCCTTCCGCGCAGTCCTGAATGCCTATCCGCATGCCGCCACGTTCGTCTGGGCGCAGGAGGAGCCGATGAACCAGGGCGCCTGGTTCCAGACCCTGCATCACCTCAGTCATTGCGCGCCAGCCGGCCGGCGTTTCCACTACGCAGGCCGCCCGCCCGCCGCCGCGCCGGCGTCGGGCTACGTGTCGCGTCACCGTGCCGAACTCGAGGCGCTGATCGCCGATGCCCTGGAGACCCCGCATGAAGCTTGAAGTCCGCGTTCCGCAGTTGTCCGATTCGGTCGCCAGTGGCACCTTGTTGCCGTGGCGCAGGCAGGTCGGCGAGACGGTCGCGCGCGACGAGACCCTGGTCGACCTGGAAACCGACAAGGTGATCCTGGAAATACCCGCGGCCGCTTCCGGCACGCTGGTCGAGATCCGTCAGCCCGAGGGTGCGGTCGTCAGGGCCGACGAGGTGGTGGCGGTGATCGAGACGGGCGAGGGTGCGGGTGTGGCCGCATCGCCGGCGCAAGCCGCTGCCACAGCGCCTTCCCGGCCGCGGGCGGTCCCGCCCGTGGCGGCCGCGGTTGCCGTCGAACCCAGGCCCACGGTCGCGCTGCCGGTTGCCGACGCGCCGCTCGCCGCACAGGGAGCGAGCCGGCGCGAGCCCCTGTCACGGCTGCGCCAGCGCGTCGCCGAGCGCCTGGTCGCGGCGCAGCATACCGCCGCCATGCTCACCACCTTCAACGAGGTGAACATGCAGCCGGTCAACGAGCTGCGTCAGCGCTTCAAGGCCGAGTTCGAGGTCAGGCACGGCGTCAAGCTCGGCTACATGTCGTTCTTCGTGCGCGCGGTGTGCAAGGCACTCGAACAATTCCCGGTCGTGAACGCCGCGATCGACGGCAACGACATCGTCTGGCATGGCGACGCCGACATCGGCATCGCGATCTCCAGCCCGCGCGGGCTGGTGGTGCCGATCCTGCGCCGCGCGCAGACGCTGAGTTCGGCCCGGATCGAACAGGCCATCGCCGATTTCGCAGCCCGCGCGCGCGACAGCAAGCTGACCCTGGAGGACCTCGCCGGCGGCAGCTTCTCCATCACCAACGGCGGCGTGTTCGGTTCGCTGCTCTCGACGCCCATCCTCAACCCGCCGCAGTCGGCCATCCTCGGCATGCACACCATCCAGGAGCGCCCGGTCGCCGAGAACGGCCAGGTCGTGATCCGCCCGATGATGTATCTCGCGCTGACCTACGACCACCGCCTGATCGACGGCCGCGACGCGGTGCAGTTCCTGGTCGCGGTGAAGGCCGCGCTGGAAGCGCCCGAGGCCCTGTTGAGCGATGTCTGACGCGCGTGACGCCCTGGTCGAGATCCGCGACCTGCATTTCGCCTACGGCGACAACCGGGTGCTGAAAGGGGTGAACCTGTCGATCCCGCGCGGCAAGGTCGTCGCCATCCTCGGCGTCAGCGGCTGCGGCAAGACCACGCTGCTGCGCCACGTCGGCGGCCAGCTGCGGCCGACGCAGGGGCACGTGAAATTCGACGGTCAGATCGTGCACGCGCTCGACAACAAGGCCCTCTACGCGATGCGCCGCAAGATGGGGATGATGTTCCAGGTCAGCGGCCTGTTCAGCGACCTCAGCGTATTCGACAACATCGCCTATCCGATGCGCGAGCATACCGACCTGCCCGAGGACGTCATCCGCGATCTGGTGCTGATGAAGCTGCATGCCGTCGGCCTGCGCGGCGCGCGCGACCTGATGACCGGCGAGCTGTCCGGCGGCATGGAGCGGCGTGTCGCGCTGGCCCGCGCGATCGCGCTCGACCCCAGGCTGATCATGTACGACGAACCCTTCGCCGGCCTCGATCCGATCTCGCTCAACACCATCGCCAACCTGATCCGGCGACTCAACGACGCCCTGGGTCTCACCTCGGTGGTGGTGACCTACGATGTCTCCGAATCGCTCAAGGTCGCCGATTACGTCTATTTCCTCCACGACGGCGTGGTGGTGGCCGAAGGCGAGGCCGCCACCATGGCCGACTCCGACGATCCCTTCGTGCGCCAGTTCGTGCATGCGCGGCCCGACGGCCCGGTCGCCTTCCAGTACCCCAGCCGGCCGTACCCGGAAGCGCTGGGACTCGACGCGGGCGGGCGCTGAGCCGCATTTCTCCGCCAGGCCGGCGGATTCCCCGCCAGGCGTTCAGTTCCGCCGCCGATTGCCGATAAATCCATCACCAGGCATTGCCTACAGAACCCTGCCCGCCCGGGAGCGTGGCGCTTCAGACTGGACCCTTTCGAGCATGAGCCTCAATCCGGCCGCCGCCGCCGAAACCTTCATCGACTACGCCGCCTTGCGCGCGCTGGTGGTCGACGATTCGCCCGGCATGCGCAGCGCACTGCGGCTCACCCTGTCCAACTTCGGCATCACCAAGATCCAGATGGCGGCGAATGCCGCCGAGGCCATCTTCCAGATCAAGAACCGGCCCTGCGATTTCATCCTGTGCGACTTCAACCTCGGCGAGGGGCGCGACGGCCAGCAATTGCTCGAGGAGTTGCGCCACAGCCACCTGATCTCGCTGGAGACGGTGTTCATGATGGTGACCGCCGAGTCGTTTTATGAAAAAGTGGTCGCCACCGCCGAACTGGCGCCCGACGACTACATGATCAAGCCGTTCAGCGCCGAGGTGCTGCGCAGCCGCCTGGAAGGCATACTCCTGCGCAAGCGCGCATTCGCCCAGGTCTACCGGCATTTCGAGGCACAGGAACTGGATCAGGCGATCGCCGGCTGCGACGTCCTGATGCGCAGCAAGCCGAAATACGCCGTCGACGCCATGCGCTTCAAGGGCGAACTGCTGGTCGCGGCGGGACGCTTCGACGAGGCCGAGGCGCTGTATCAGCAAGTCATCAGCATGCGCGCCATCCCCTGGGCCCGGCTCGGCCTCGCCCGCGCGATGCACATGCAGCAGAAGGACGAAGCGGCCGAGACCGAACTGCGCGACGTGCTCGAGCATGCGCCGGAGATGGTCTCCGCCTACGACCTGCTGTCCGACGTCTGCATCGCGCAGAAGAATGCGGCGGGCGCCCAGGCCGCACTGGAGCAGGGCGTGGCGATTTCCGCCAAGACGGTGCGGCGTCAGCAGAAGCTGGGCGAGGTCGCCCACGCCAACGGCGACCTCGATACCGCGCGCAACGCATTCACCCAGGCCGTCGAGAAGGGCCGCCATTCGATCTTCGTCACCCCTGCCGACTATGGCAACCTGTGCCGGGTGCAGATCGAGCAGGGCGACCTCAAGGCCGTCGCCGAAACGCTGAAGAAGAACAAGGGAACCCTGCAGGCCAGCCCCGAGGGGCAACTGGTGATGGCCGTGACGCAAGGCATGGCGCACACCCGCGGCGGCAACCTGCAGGAGGCCGCGAAGGCGCTCGACGAGGCGGCCAGCCTGCGCGCCAGCGGCACGCGCGGCGACGCCCAGCTGATGCTCGACCTCGCCGGCACCTGCATGGCCCACGGTCGCAACGAGGAAGCCGACGCCATCGTCGGCGAGGTCGCGCGCAACGCGCACGACAGCGATGCACTGCTCGCCAAGGCGAAGCGCATCTACGACGAGGCCGGGCGCACCGATGCCGGCTCCGGCGTGCTGTCCGCCGCCACCGGCGACGTGCGCAAGCTCAACAACGAGGGCGTGGTTCTGGCGCAGCGCGGCGATTTCCGCGGTGCCATCGACAAGCTCGCGACCGCCTGCCGCGAGGCACCCTTCAACCCGCGCATCATCATGAACACGGTGTGGGTCATCCTCAAGTACATCGAGCAGGCAGGCATGGACGAGGCGATGATCGCCACCGCCCGCAGCTACCTGGCCGAGGCCGAGCGCCAGGCGCCGGGCCACGCCCGCCTCGCCGGCTTGCGCCTGCAGCTGAAAGAGATCGAGACCCGCTTCGGTATCCAGAGAAAGTCCGCCGCATGAGCTTCGACGGCAACGATTTCTACGCGGCGCTGATCCACGAACTGAAGAACAGCCTTGGCCTGCTGTCGATGAGCATCGAGCGCATCCCGCTGCAGGGCACGGCGGAACACGATACGCCGGTCGACGAGGCGCGCCTGCTGTGCCAGGGCGTGATCGACCGCCTCAACCAGGCGCTGCTGATCTACAAGGCCGCCAACGGCGCGATTCACCCCATGATCGACGCCGCCTCGCCGCACGATCTGGTGCATGAGCTCGCCGGGCAGACCCTGTCGCTGGCGCGTGGACGCCTGCAGGTCGAGACAGCGGTCGCCGACGAAGTGCCCGCGCTCTGGTTCTTCGACCGCGACCTCGTCGACATGGCCCTGATCAACGCCGTCCACAATGCGCTGCGCTATGCACAGGCGACCATCCGCATCGAGGCCGCCATGCGCGACGGCTGCCTCGCGCTTACCGTGCGCGACGATTCCTCCGGCTATCCCGACCACGTGCTGGAAAGCGTGGCGGCTGGGGCGCCGATCCGGGCGAGCGGCACCGGCCTCGGCCTGCAGTTCGGCCGCATGATCGCGCAGAGCCACGACAACCTGGGCCGCCGCGGCGAATTGCGGCTGTCCAACGACGGCGGCGCGGTGTTCGAATTGTTGCTGCCCTGAGCGGCAGCCGCTATTCGTCCAGCAGCACCACCGTCGCTTCACCCGTCCTGCGGTCGATGTCGAACTGCACCACGCAATACTCGGTCTGCTCGTCGATCGGCGTGGGATCGTCGGCGCAGCTGCAGCCGGCGATGATGCCGGTGTAGAAGATGCCTGCCTTCACCCGCACCCGGTCTGTCTCCGCGTCGGCACCGAGGATCAGCGCTTCGAACGGTCGGTCGGTGACATGGCTGCTGCGCGACAGACCCTGCTGCAGCGGCAGCAGGCCGGCATCCAGCTGCATGATCTCCTGCTTGAGCGCGTCGCGGAATCGGGGCGTGTCCAGCGCTGCCAGGGATTTTTTCAGGTTGATCACTGCATCGTTCCTTTCCGGCATCAGCCGCGCTTAAGCGTGGCGAGAACGCGCAGCATGTCGTCCGCCACCACGCGCGAATGCATGATGAAAGTATGCAGCGAAGGCACCCACACTGTCATCGACTCGAAACCGCGGCTGGCTTCCGCGGCGCTCAGGATGCCGTCGTTCGCCGCCAGGCCGAACGGCAGCCAGGACGCGCGCGGCCCCGCGATGCCGGCGTAGATCCGCGTCGGCGCCTGCGGCATCGGCAGCGCGTACATGAACGCGTCGCACGCCAGCCGCTGGCCCATCTCGCCCATCAAGCGCTGGTAGGGCCACCACGGCGCGAAAAACTTCGCCGCCTTGCACGCCATCATCGGCGGCGCCAGGAAGAAGCACGCCGCGGGCGGGTGTTCCAGCTGCGCCAGCGCGTTGCGGATCAGCACCGTGCCGAGCGAGTGCCCGGCCAGCGCATAAGGCGCCGTGCCCGTCTCGCGCGCGATGCGGCGCACCAGCCGCTGCGTCGCGCCTTCGAGCGTTTCGACGGTCGGCGAATAGCCGAACAGCCGCGCGCGATGGCCCGCCCGCCGCAGGCGCCGCCGCAGCCGCCACATCGACAGCGGCGTGCGACCCATGCCGTGGATCAGCAGCACGTCCATGCGCCATTCAGTCCGCGGCGAGCAGCGCCTGATAGCGCGCCAGGTCGTCCGCGCCGTGGCAGCAGAAGACCACCTCGCCGACGTCCGGGCACGCCGGCAGCGTCGCGCGTGCCGTCGCCACCGCGATGCGCGCCGCCGCATCCTTCGGGTAGCCATACACCCCGGTGCTGATCGCCGGGAACGCCAGCGAGGCGATGCCGTGCCGCGCCGCCACTTCGAGCGAACGGCGGTAGCACGACGCCAGCAGCGTCGCCTCGCCCTGGCCGCCGCCGTGCCACACCGGCCCCACCGTGTGGATCACGTGGCGCGCCGGCAGGCGGTAGCCTTGCGTCAGCTTCGCCTCGCCCGTTGGGCAGCCGCCGAGCGTGCGGCATGCCGCCAGCAGCTCGGGGCCGGCCGCGCGGTGGATCGCACCGTCGACCCCGCCGCCGCCCAGCAGCGACGAATTCGCCGCGTTGACGATCGCGTCGACCGCCAGCGTCGTGATGTCGGCCTGCACGGCGCGCAGCACGGCGGGCATCGTCAGCGAGCCTTGGCGCTGCGCGCCCGTTCGCCCTGATGCTTTCGACTGCGCTCAGGTGTGTCCTGTCGAAGGGCATGGGTCATGGCGTGCATGGTTGGCGGTCTGTCGTGGTGCAAGCCCGTTCGTCCTGAGCCTGTCGAAGGGCATGGGTCATGGCGTGCATGGTCGGCGGCCTGTCGTGGTGAAAGCCCGTTCGCCCTGAGCTTGTCGAAGGGCATGGGTCGCGGTGGGCATGGTCAGCGGCCTGTCGTGGTGTGCGGGGTCGTCACAAAGTCCTTCCGCTCGAAACCGAGCGCAGCCGCCTTCGCCAGCAGCGCGTCCAGCGTCGCCGCATCCAGCTTCGGTTCGCGCGCCAGCACCCAGGCGTAGCGGCGCGCAGGTTCGCCCACCAGCACCCAGCGGTAATCCGGGTCGAGGTCTAGCACCCAGTAATCGCCGTAGAACGGGCGGAAGAAACTCACCCGCAGCTTCGCGCCCCCGCTGCCCTCGACCACCCGGGCGATGCCCTCGGCCTGCTCCAGCTTCCCGTCGGCCGTGCGGCAACTGTTCAGCACCGTGAGCCTGTCGCCGTCGATGCGGTATTGCGCGCGGGTATCCGAAGCGCACATCGACTGGAAGCTGTTCGGCAGCCGCGCGATCTCGTGCCAGGTGCCGACGTAGCGCGCCAGCTCGACCGACTGCACTGTCGGCAGCGGCGGGTGGGAGGTGGCGCAGCCTGCCAGCAGGGCGAGGCCGGCAAGCGCAGGCAGAAGCAGACGGTTGGGCATGATTGTCTTTCCGGGGCGAAGCCGGGGAGCTGAAAATCGTATGGTAGTAGTCTTCCCGCACACGGGCATCCCCGCGCAGGAGGTTTACCTGCCCGGCGCCGGGCGTGCGGTGGCTGCAGCGCGAAGGGCGTGCAGTTCCGAAGTGAGCCAAACCCGGCTTTCGACCGGCGCCGCATTCCCGCACCGCACCCGGTACGGCCTGCCACTCACGCTGCTGGCGGACGCCGCCAGATCGATGAACTGCTCCGTGCTGTGCACGGCATGCTTGCGTTCGAGGTATTCCAGCTTGCGCAGCAGATGCGAGCGCGCTTCCGTGGCGCTGTGCCATGCGCCGTTGCGGTTGAAGCTGCAGCCGGACACCTGCAGCCGCACGAGCAGGGCGTCGATTTCCGCTCTGGACGCCGAGGGGAGGGGATCGGCTCGCAACGCGGGGGCAAACGCGAGCGCGAGAAAGAGGATGAGTATGGGGCGCAAGAGCCAACGCCTGAATTCTGCCGCGCCGCGAAGCGGCACCGGCCTGAATGAACGGCCAGCCCTCAATGCGCGACCTTGAGCGTGACGACCCCGGCAATGATCAGTGCCACGCCAAGGTAGCGCAGGAAGGATGCCGGATCTCCGTAATACATCACGCCCACGGCGAACGTTCCCGCTGCGCCGATACCCGTCCAGACGGCATAGGCAGTACCGATGGGAATGTGGCGCTGGGCGAGCCAGAGCATGAAACCGGACAAGCTCATGAAGACGACCGCCACGGCAATGCCCGCCCAGCGGGTTTCGGGGGTCTGCGCCATCTTCAGCCCAACCGGCCAGCCAATCTCCAGCAGGCCTGCGAGAACCAGGTAGATCCAGCTCATTCAGCAAATATCAACTTGAGGGTTAACGTAGAGGTAAGGGGCGCCGCTTTAGCGGCGTCCCAGCGCAGCGAAGCGGAGCGAACTTGACCGCAGGGTTAGACCTCATTGGTAACAACTCCTTCCCAACGGATTGTGCATCCAATTCCTGGTGTGGCAGCTGCACCGGCCATAGCCTCCTCAATGGTTGGATAGCCGATAGAACTTGTGTTGAATAAGCCTCGGTCGGTAGTTGAGCCGAATTGGATGTAATAAGTATCTTGTTCAATATCGTTTTGAACTTCAGCGGGGTCTTCATAATCTCCGCTGCCGAAATGAATGGGGCTACGGACGACTCGGATGTCACATTCGATCTTTCCGTCATATAGGAATGTTCCTTTTCTTACGACAGTTTCGTTCGATGTGCGCGTATTCATGTGAGGTCTAACGTTTGAATTAAGGGGCGCGCGTCAGCGCGTCCCGCTTGAATGAGAAGTTAGGTGCGCCGCTGAATGACACAGCCCCACCCATCGTACTCAGCGCTGAATAACTCAGAGAGGCATCCCATTAGGCCAGACACGGAGCAGAGTACGTGCTGCGTGATAGGCATATTAATTGTCACGACGATTCGGAAGTCGCCTTCTGCTTCTTCGATGCGTGGGACACCGTACTGGTTGTCCTGAACGAAGGATGAGATTGTTTCAGCCTTTTCCTTCTCTCGGGCTCGTAAGACAAACTCCACATCTCTTGGAACAGAGAAATTGTCACCAAGCTTGTCATTCTTGATGAGCAACTGAGTGTCTTCATAAGCGGCCGTTAGCAGCGTATCAACGACGGACATGAATGCACCTAACGTAGAGCTAACCGGCGGCGCTTTAGCGCCGGGTTAGCTCGCATACCGTTGCCCCACCTGTGGGTCGTAGAGAGGGCAATCAAACTCAGCAGCGATGTCGATGAAGTGGTTCATGTCCTCACCTGGAAGACCGTAACAGTCGACGCGAAGGAACTGCTGCGTTGTGAATAATTGAAATGCACCGTTGTTCGATTCCCAGGTTGCCTCATCGATCTTAGTCCAGCCTTTGGAAAATACTTGGCTGATGCGGCTGACTAGCTCGGCAATAGGTAAGTCTTCGAGGCCTTCGACATATTCTCCGTCAGATAGGCGTTCATATACCTGCTGATGATTCAGTTCTATGCCTGCTTTGTACTTCCAAAAGTTGAGGTCGTAGCTGATGGCTCTCTCCTGAGGGCTAACGTAGAGCTAACCGGCGCCGCTTTAGCGGCGTCCAGCGACCGAAGGGAGCGAGGTTGAGCGCCATGTTATGCAAGCCGCTCAAGTATAGAAAGAACAATGGTGCTGTAGTACAGGAGCGCGAACGCCAGGAAGATTGCCACTTGCATGACGAGCATAAAAATTTGCCATCGTGTGGCTGGCCCTTCGCTACGCAAGAACTGCACGGACGTTAGCGACATGCAAACGAATACGAAAAAGAAGGCGGCGCGGGGCGAATCAAAAAGCACAAGAGAAACACCAGACGCGATGGCAGATGAAAAGACGACAGCGCCGAACGCCTTGGTGCGTAGATTGGCTATCGCGGCAGCGGTTTTCTCCTTGGGAAGTATCGTTGTAACAGCAGCAACAATAGCCGCCAATAGGGCTAATGCGCCGCCTGCTAGGTTCATCGCAGAGTTGATGGTGTCAGCAGGAATATTCATTGTCGCAGCGTATTTGTGGAAGCGGCATAACGTTTAAGGTAAGGGGCGCCGCTTCAGCGGCGTCCCAGCGTAGCGAAGCGGAGCGGTCTTGACCGCAGTGTTAGCCATGCTGATCACCCCTTCACTCCGGTCTTAAATGTTTCGTATGTCGTCCACTGTGGGTCGGGAGCCACATGAACCTCAATTGGGAATGCAGGTTTGCCAGAGAGCGCACTGTTGAGGCGAGTCATGAACTCACCTTCTGATTTCACGTAGTAGGTCCACTCGCGCAGATTCTCGCCTGTTGAAACAAGTGCCAAGGTCGCGAATTTATCTTTTTCCAGCACTGGCTCGAGAGCGTCCTCCATCGCATCCATGCGCTGCCGTTCTGCCAATGCGGGCATTCCTTTGTCGGATTGATATCGCCACGCCAGAATGACTCGGACAGGTTGTATCGATTTCGAGAAGCCCGGCCTGAAATCCTTGATGTACCGAAAGACTATTACTCTGCCATTGGTCTGATGGGTAGATGTGGCTGTTGCCCATACTTGAGCCGGTGCGTTTGTAGACATGGCAAGACCAATACACAAGAGTAGGAAGTGGCGCTTCACAGTATGGCTAACGTAGAGCTAACCGGCGCTGCGCGGCTTTATCGCGCAGCGTCCAGCGACCGAAGGGAGCGAGGTTGAGCGCCATGTTAGGCACGGGGTCACTCATAGAACTTGCCTGCGTGCAATATGTGTGCGGCGCGACGCCAAGGGTTCGATGGTTTTTCATAGAACCGCGTTCCTTCGATAGATGCTTCCCCCCAACGGACGGCTGCGTCTAGCACAGCACTCACAGTTCCATTTTCCCAACCAAGTGCCCCAGAAGAATACGGCCCTGATGGTTTGACTGCCTCGATTTCTTGTTCTTCATCCCAATCGGCGGCAAGCGCAGATACGAAGCGAAGGAAACTCTCTTCATCGTCAACTTGGTCAGCGAGTGCGTACAGATCAATAGCCATAGGAGTGCCTAACGTAGAGGTAAGGGGCGCCGCTTCGGCGGCGTCCCAGCGGAACGAAGTGGAGCGGTCTTGACCGCCGGGTTAGCCCACATAGCGCTCAATAATGCCGTGCCACTTGCGAAGCGGCAGGCCATCGACTTGTTCATGGTAAAACTCACTTTCCGCCGGAGTTGGATTGAATATTGGGCGCTTGTCTGGTGGTCCAAAGTGAATTTCAAGGGGTTGCTCTACATCAGAGTAACCAGGCGGGGTGTTTGCCAGAACACCAGCCGCAGGCGGCTCGTTTGAGCCGTCTTTGTCATAAAGCTCGTGATACCGATAAAAGGTGTCCTCGGAGACTTCGGCCCAGACGCCCCAGCCAAAATTTGTACCCAACTCTTGGACTGGGACATACACAACACCACGGATAAAGTAGCGCCTGTCATCGAGCGAGCAAAGATCAGTGTGGATTTTTGCACGTGCCTCTCTCTGTTCTTCGGATAAGGCGAATATGGCATCAGGAAGACCAAACGCTACATCCATTTGATGCGGCTCGACTTCTTTTCCACAGCAAGGACATTTCATCGGTCTGGCCTTGGGGCTAACGTTCAAGGTAAGGGGCGCCGCTTCAGCGGCGTCCCAGCGACCGAAGGGAGCGCCTTGACCGCAGGGTTGGGCATTATTCTCGCTCCGGCATCGCGATTGCCCTACCAACAATGGCACCTGTTGAATTGGCTATTTCACCCGAAGCATTGATCGTGAAAACCGTTTGACGACCCCTGTGTACAAGGATGGCGCCGCCATCTTTCTTCCAAGGGTGCTCCCCTTCCGCTTTAAGCTCGGAGATGGCGACCCCAAGCGCAGTGTTTGCTGCCTCTGGCTTCTGCGGCAAAAACATAAATACGCACTCGCCGGCGTTTGCTTTGAAGCTCGGAGAGCCCAAGACGAAACCTACATGCGTGCCATCCTTTGTTTCTAGGGCATAACCGTTTGTATATTCCATGGCCTGTGCTGCTGTTCCCAGCGCGAATAGAGTTGTGAGGATGAATGCTCGAATCATGATGCCCAACGTAGAGCTAACCGGCGCCGCTTTAGCGGCGTCCAGCGACCGAAGGGAGCGCGGTTGAGCGCCGGGTTAGAGTTCATTTGCATGTCGGTATAACGAATCCACGTATCGGGGTAGAGAAATTGGCTGCACGACGTGCAATTTCTTGATTTCTATCATTGATGGTTTTTGTCACTTCATCGCCCCAGCTCATATGGCGCTTCAGCCCAGAAAGCAAAAGAGATTGCTGGATTTGCACGAACTTTAGCGCCTCTTTGGTGCAACCCTTCACAAGCAACTCATGCAGGGTGTCGTAGAACTCGAGCCTGCCAACGTCATTAAACGCCTCGGTTTCTACGAATTTCGTAGACATGGAATTGAGCATGGAATTTCTCACGAGGTACGACGTCGCGAAGAAGGTGACGATGACTGATAAGACAGCCGTCAGAATCAATTTCAGGCGTTGGCTCATGTGAACTCTAACGTTTGAATTAAGGGGCCGCCGCTTCGCGGCGGTCCCGCTTGAATGAAGGGTTAGCCATTGTTAATCGCCATCTGTGCACTCTAACTCCAGGCGCATGTCCCGTACCGTAGCCCAACTCGGCGTATCAATGGTGCCGGTGGCAGTTACTTTGTACGAAGGGCAATCGTCTTTGGGCAAAGGGCGGATTTCGCAGGATGCTGTGAATTTGAATAGCTTTGCCTTGTTGCGGATGCTTCGGCTAAGACGTTCTGAACGGCAAGCGCCCAACGAGGTTTTCATGATGTGGTCAGTGGCCTTGATGTGTTTTATCAAGGCCCCATCATCGGAGCCCAAATTGGCTTGAGCCGCGACCGCCGGTGCGGGACTAAGAAGCAGCAGAAAACCCAAGGCTCGTAGATCTCTCATGGCTAACGTTTGAATTCACCGGCCTGCGCGGCTTTTCGCGCAGGTCCGGTGGAATGATGGGTTGGGCGGCTAGGCGTCATAGCAGTTCTGCGGCAGGCAATGTTCGGTCTATCTCAAACCGTGGTTGGTACCAATCGACGTTGGTCTCGATCTCCGTTGCTGCACCACGGGCATGGAAGTCTTGAAAGTAGCGATTCGCCAGAATCTTGGGTCTTCCGTAATAGAACCACTCCCACCGAACCCGTTGTGCATCTGCGATGCGAAAGGTGTTCAGGTCGATCGTGGCGGTGGTAGGTTCCCACACCTGCAATGTCTCGCCTTCGTTGAACTCGATAGTCAACAGACCGTTCTCGGCTTTGGCTTGGACAATAGCGTGACAGTTGTCGTACGGCCTACCAAACCAAGCGCCCCACGTCCGGAGCGTTCCAGTCTTCACGCGTGGCAAGGCATTGTTGATCGTTATGGCAATCAACTCCGTATTCGTCATGGTGCAATCTCAGCCGCCCAACGAATGAAATGGACTCCCCCGCCCCCGGCGGCATCGTATGTGCCAGATTGAATGGAGTCGTTCCGATCAATCGAAAGAGGAGGAGAGTCCGTCATGAATGTTACTACCGCAGGAATTGACCTGGC
>JBEQCP010000011.1:0-84740 GCA_041639215.1 Pseudomonadota bacterium
GGCGCGCTTCGACCTGGCGACGGCGCGCGCCGCTGCCGCCAGCGCTGCGCGCCTGCAGGCCGGCGGTGCCGCCGAGCTCGTCCAGGTGCGCGCGCCGGTCGCCGCCCACGTGCTGAAGCTCGCGCACGAAAGCGAAGGCGCGGTCGCGGCCGGCCAGCCGCTGCTCGAAATCGGCGACCCCGCCAGCCTCGAAGTCGAGGTCGAGGTGCTGTCGACCCACGCGGTGAAGATCGCGCCCGGCTCGAAAGTCATTCTCGACCGCTGGGGTGGCGACGAGGCCGTCGCCGGCACGGTGCGCGTGGTCGAACCGAGCGGCTTCACCAAGATCTCCGCGCTCGGCGTCGAGGAACAGCGGGTGCGCGTGATCGTCGACTTCGCCGCGCCGCGCGAGGCGTGGGCGCGGCTCGGCGACGGCTACCGGGTCGAGGCGCGCTTCGTGCTGTGGGAAGGCAAGGACGTGCTGCAGCTGCCGACCAGCGCCTTGTTCCGGCAGGGCGACGGCTGGGCGGCGTTCGTCATCGACGGCCGCCGCGCGCGCCTGACGCCGGTGAAGATCGGCCAGCGCGCCGGGCTCGCCACCCAGGTGCTGTCGGGCCTCAAGCCCGGCGACCGCGTGGTGGCGCACCCGGACGAAACGATCGAGGACGGCGGACGGGTGAAGCCGCGCTGAAGTGCGCCACGATCCCCGGCCCCGCGCGTCTCCCCACGGAAACCCCACCACTCCCCGCTCCCCGCTCCCCGCTCCCCGCTCCCCGCTCCCCGCTCCCCGCTCCCCGCTCCCCGCTCCCCGCTCACCACTCACCACTCACCACTCACCACTCACCCGCCTGCCTGCCTGAGAATTTCGATCACCTCGCTGTCCTCGACCTGCGGAAACTCCGCGTAGAACTGCCCCACCGCCTGGAAGAATTCCGGCGTCGACAGGCACACCACTTCGTCCGCGTAGGGGCGGATCTTCTCCAGCGTGTCCGCCGGCGCCACCGGCACCGCGCAGATCAGCCGCGCCGGGTGCTTCGCGCGCAGGCCGTGCAGCGCCGAGATCATCGTCGCTCCGGTGGCGAGCCCGTCGTCGACCACGATGACGGTGCGGCCTGCCGGGTCGATCGGAGGCCGCAACGGCGTGTACTGCGCGCGACGTTGTTTCAGGGTGTCAAGCTGGGTCTGCTTTTCCTGTGCGAGGTAGGCGGGGGTGCCGCCGGCCGACTCGGCGTAGTCGGCGATGTAGGTCCACCCCGATTCGTCGATCGCGCCGATGGCAAATTCCGGATTGAACGGCGCGCGCAGCTTGCGCACCAGCACCACGTCGAGCTCGCCGCCCAACGCCTGCGCCAGGCGCTGCCCCATCGGCACCGCGCCGCGCGGAATCGCCAGGATCAGCGGATGCGTGCCCTTGCAGGCTGCGAGTGCGACCGCGAGGCGGTCGGCGGCGTGGCTGCGGTTGTGGAAGACCATGGTCGCCCCCTTGTTTCAACGATAGCAAAGCGGCGGGGGTGGTGCGGCCTCAGCCGACGGTGTTTTCCTGATAGTGCTGCTGGATCGCCTCGATGCTGGCACGGTTGTCGATCAGCGCGTTCACGCAATATTCGTCGAGCTTGCTGCCTGCCAGCTGGCGCAGCAGGGCGAAGGCGTCGTCGTTGCTCCAGGCCGGCTTGTAGGGGCGGCGGCTGGTGAGCGCGTCGAAGATGTCGGCGACCGCGACGATGCGCGCCTCGACCGGGATGGCGGGGCCCGCGAGGCCGTCCGGGTAGCCGGCGCCGTCGAGCGTCTCGTGGTGGGACAGCGCGATGTTGCGCAGGATGTCGCCGCCCTGCAGCTGCCCGACCTGGAAATGCGCCAGCATCTGGTCGATCATCTCGCGCCCGCGGAGCGTGTGGGTGCGCATCAGTGCCTCCTCGTCGGCGTCGAGCCTGCCGGGCTTCAGCAGCACGCGGTCGGGGATGGCGATCTTGCCGATGTCGTGCAGCGGGGAAAAGATGAAGATGCGCTCGATGGTTTCGTCGTTCAGGCCGTAGCGATCCGCGACCGACTGCGCGATGACGCGCGCGAAGCGCGACATGCGGTCGAGGTGGCAGCCGGTCTCGCCGTCGCGTGCGTGCGCCAGGTCGCGTGCGGTCTTCACCGAGGCGAGCAGGGTATGCAGCGTGCTGAGGTCGTTGATGATGGTGAGCGCGATCAGATGGCCGAAGGGGTCGATCTGGCGCAAGGTTTCCTCGCTGAAGCAGTCGGCGTCGTAGGAATTGAAGAAGAGAAAGCCGAACAGCTGGCCCTGGTGATACATCGGCATGGTGTAGCTGGCGCGGTAGCCCTGCGCGGCGACGCGCACCGTGTGCTCGTGCGGCCCTGCGGAAAAGATCGCCAGGTCGTTCACCACGCGCGGGCGTCCCTTGTCGACGATCTCGCGCAGCGATGGCGCATCGGCCAGCTGCGCCGTGTAGTGCGCGAGCGGACTGTCCTCCTCGCCGGTGTAGAGGAAGGTCTTGAGCGTGTCGGTGCCGGCGTCGTACACCGCCGCCGCGATGCGCCTGATGAAGGGGAAGCGTTCGCCCAGTGCCGTGTGGATGATGCGCACCTTGTCCGCCAGTTTGGCGTTGCCGTGGAGCGGACCGAGCTTGTCCTCGTGATCGAACAGGAAGGGGGAGGGCATGGCGTGATGTCGATTCTGCGCGTGATGGGGGATTGTACGGCAGGCTGGCGTGCGCTCCGGGCGTTGGGGGGCGCTGATTGATTCCGTCATCGCGAGGCGCGAATCGACGCGGCGATCCAGAGTCCATTGATATTGCCGGCATTCTGGATTGCCGCGCTTCGCTCGCAATGACGGTTTCTGAATAAATCGGAGCTTTCCTGGTGCTCGCGATGCCAGATCAGCGCGCCGTTGCGGTAGGCCGACTTCACCCGGTGGAAGGGCACTGCGTGCGTGGCGCCGTCGGCGTCGGTGACCTGGAAGGCGAAATGCCCGCCCGGGACGAGCTGCACGCGGCCGATCGGCACCCGCCAGCGTGTCCGCGGTCGTCGCAGGCGAGCACGAAGCTCGCCTGCGCGAACGCGGCGTCCCAGCGGATGCGGTTGAGGCGTTCGTGGATCGGGACCATGGCGGTGCTCGCCGGTCTGTCGGGCTTCTGCCTGCATGCTAGGCCATCTGCGGGCGGCGTCCAGCGGGAGCGTATCATTAATGTGCAAAAGACACATATATTGTCTAATATGTGCATCATGAACATTCCTGGACGGCCCCGAAGGAGTCTCCCATGAGTCTTGCGCTTGCCGCCGACATCGACCGCGCCAGCGTGCTGGCCGAAGCCCTGGCCAACGCCGGCCGCCAGCTCGGCATGAGCCAGGCCGACCTCGGCGCCGTCATCGGCAAGGACCGTACCGCGATCAGCCGCGGCCGCATCGACCCCGCCAGCAAGGCCGGCGAGCTGGCGCTGCTGCTGATCCGCTGCTACCGCGCGCTGCATGTGCTGGTCGGCGGCGACCCCGAGCACATGCGCCACTGGATGTGGACCGAGAACCATCACACCGGCGGCATCCCGGCCGAGCAGGTGAAGACCGTGCAGGGGCTCGCCAGCGTGCTGGAATACCTTGATGCGATGCGGGGCAAGCTGTAGGTGACCGACTGGGCTGCCGTCGTCGGGGCCACCCGCCCGGTTCGTCTTGGCGGCACACTGCTGCGTATGGTCGAAAGCCAGGAGCAGGTTGCGACCAACCAGCTGGTGCGTTCGCTCGACCGCCAGGCGGTGCTGGAGGACATGCTGGAGGCGACCAAACCGCCGCGGCGACGCGGCACCGAATCGCTGCATTACCTGCTCGCCACGCCGTTCCGCTATCCGCCGCTCAAGCACGGCTCGCGCTTCGGCACACGCAGCGAACCGAGCCTGTTCTACGGTTCGCAGGAAACGCGCACCGTGCTCGCCGAGGCCGCCTACTACCGCTTCGTGTTCTGGTCCGGCATGGCCCAGGCGCCCGCCGGCAAGCTCGATACCCAGCACACACTGTTCGGTGCGGCCTGGCGTACCGAACACGGCCTGCAGCTGCAGGCGCCGCCGTTCGACCGGTACCGCGCGCAGCTCGCCAGCCCCGACGACTACCGCGCCAGCCAGGCGCTCGGCAGCGCGATGCGGGAAGCCGGCATCGCCGCGTTCGAGTTCGTCTCGGCGCGCGACCCGCAAGGCGGCCTCAACGTCGCGCTGTTCACGCCTGCGGCCTTCGCCAGGAAGGCCCCGGTCTCGCAGGACGCCTGGCTGTGCGAACTCGGCGGTGAGCGGGTGCGCTTCCGCGCTGCGCGTGGCGGAAAACTGTACGATTTTCCGCGCACGCTGTTCGAGATCGATGGCCGGCTGCCGTGGCCTGCCTAGCCCCTGTGCACGCACTACACTGCATGCAATGGGCCGTCCCGCGCCGCCCCAAGGAGACCACGATGACCGCCGCAACCCTGCATCACTGGATCAACGGCCAGCGCGTCCAGCCGCCCGGCGGCCGCCTGGGCGAAGTGTTCAACCCGGCCAGCGGCGAGGTGATCCGTCGCGTGCCGCTGGCGGGCAAGGTCGATGTCGACGACGCGGTGGCGGCGGCCCGGGCGGCGTTTCCCGCCTGGCGCGACACCCCACCGCTGCGCCGCGCGCGCATCCTCACCCGCTTCCGCGAGCTGATGGAGGCGCACCGCGACGAACTGGCGCGACTCGCTTCGGAAGAGCACGGCAAGACGCTCGCCGACGCCGCCGGCTCGGTGCAGCGCGGCATCGAGGTGATCGAGTTCGCCAGCGGCGTGCCGCATCTCTTGAAGGGCGAGCAGGCCGAGGACGTCGGCCGCGGCGTCGACTGCCATTCGCTGCTGCAGCCGGTCGGCGTGTGCGCCGGCATCACGCCGTTCAACTTCCCGGCGATGGTGCCGCTGTGGATGTTCCCGGTCGCCATCGCCTGCGGCAACAGCTTCGTGCTGAAGCCCTCGGAGAAGGTGCCGTCGGCGAGCCTGCGCATGGCCGAGCTGTTCAAGGAGGCCGGTCTGCCCGACGGCGTGTTCAACGTCGTGCCGGGCGGCAAGGACGCGGTCGACGCGCTGCTGCACCATCCCGGTGTCGGCGCCATCTCCTTCGTCGGCTCGACCCCGGTGGCGCAGTACATCTACGAGACCGCGGCCAGACACGGCAAGCGCGTGCAGGCGCTGGGCGGGGCGAAGAACCACGCCGTGGTGATGCCCGACGCCGATCTGGAATTCACCGCCGACGCGCTGGTCGGTGCCGCCTTCGGCTCGGCCGGCGAACGTTGCATGGCGATCTCCACCGTGGTCGCGGTCGGCGAGGCGGGCGACCGCCTGCTGCCCTTGCTGAAGCACAAGGCGGCGCAGATCCGGGTCGGACGTGGCGACGCTGCCGACGTCGAGATGGGGCCAGTGATCTCGAAGCCGCATCGCGACCGCATCGTGGGCCTGATCGACAGCGGCGTCGCGCAGGGCGCCGGGCTCGTGCTCGACGGCCGCGGCCTCGTTGTGCCGGGCTGCGAGCAGGGCTTCTTCGTCGGCCCCACGCTGTTCGACCGCGTCACGCCGCAGATGGACATCTACAAGGAAGAAATCTTCGGCCCGGTGCTGATCGTCCTGCGCGTCGACAGCTTCGACGCCGCGGTGAAGCTGATCAATGCGAACCCCTACGGCAACGGTACCGCGATCTTCACCGGATCGGGCCACTGGGCACGGCGCTTCGAGCACGAGATCGAGGTCGGCATGGTCGGCGTCAACGTGCCGATCCCGGTGCCGATGGCCTTCTTCTCCTTCGGCGGCTGGAAGGCCTCGCTATTCGGCGACCTGCACATGCACGGCATGGAGGGTGTGGCCTTCTACACCCGTACCAAGGTCGTCACCCGCCGCTGGCCGGCGCCGGCCGAGCGTATGGGGAACACGCTGGCGATGCCGACGCTGGGCTAGGATCGCGGCGCGCTATCCAAGCCACCCCGCCAGCTCCAGCGGCCAGCGCACCGCAGCCGCCACCGCCAGTGCCACGCCGATGGAGAGCACGACCGAAAACAGCGCGTCGCGCCGGCCGAGCAGCTTCAGCATCATGGCGAAGGTCGACACGCAGGGCACGTAGAAAGTCAGGAATACCAGGAAGGTGGCGATCTGCGTGGCGTCCAGCACGCTCGCCAGGTCCTGCGTGCCGAGTGCCTGGAACACCATCAGCAGCGACAGCTCCTTGCGCAGCACGCCGAACAGGATCGGTACGCCGAGCGCTGCCGGCAGGCCCAGCCACCATCCCGTCACCGGCGTCAGCGCGAGGTTGATCCAGGCGTCGGCGCCGAAATGATCCAGCAGCGCCAGCACCACGCTGCCCGCCACCAGCAGCGGCAGCACGATGGTGACGATGTCGCGGCTGCGCTCCCAGGTGTTGGAGAGCAGGGCGCGCAGGGTGGGCACGGCGTAGGCCGGAATCTCCTGGATCATGCCCGGCGTGGTCTCGGGATAGCGGCGCTTCAGCAGCTTGCCGACCAGGCTGACGACGATGGGGGCGAGCATGAACAGCGCGAACACGCCGAAACCGCCGAGGTACTTGCCGCCGACTGCCAGGATGATCGCCGAGCGCGCCGAGCACGGCAGGAAGGTGATCAGCAGCGACGCCACCGTGCGGTCGCGGCCGTGGGTGACGGCGGCGGTGGCGGCCAGCGCCGGCACGTTGCAGCCCAGCCCCATCAGGAAGGGCAGGGCGACGCCGCCGTGCAGCCCCAGCCGGTGGAAGCCGCGGTCGACCACGAAGGCGACGCGGTGCATGATGCCGGACTCTTCCAGCCACACCAGCAGCAGTACCAGCGGGATCATGTAGGGAATGACGATGCCGGCCAGCCCGATGAAGCCGTCGAGCACCGCCCGTGCGAGGATTCCGGCGAGGTCGGTCGGCTGCCAAGGCTCGGCCCACGCGATCAGGCGCGCGACGGTGAGCGAGTCGAGCAGCGCGCTCACCTCGAACACGAACAGCAGCACCAGCGCGAACACAACGAGCGTGCCGGCGAAGCCCCAGCGCGGATGCAGGAAGAGATCGTCGGCCCAGCGCTGCCAGCGTGGCGGCGCGCCTTCCTCGCCGGGGCGCGTGACTGCCTCGTACAGGAGGGCCGCGCGGTGGTGGCGATCGGCGTGGAGCTCCTCCGCCAGCGGACGCGGCAGCGCTGCATGGGCAATGGCGCGCGCGGCGAGCAGGGCGGCGTGCTGTTCTGGAAAATGCGCCTGCAGCTCCTGCGCGAAATAGCCGTCGTTCTCCGCGAGCTGCTGCGTCAGCAGCGATTCGGGCACGGCGAACGCGGCTGCCACCTGCGGCTGCCGTGCGATCGCGGCGATCGCGCGCAATTGCGTCTCGACGTGCGCACTGGGTGGAAGCGCCGGCGGCGGCGCATGCTTCGCCTCGCGCGCAACCCGCACCGCAGTGGTGTAGAGGTCGGCCAGGCCGATGCCCATGTGCGCCACCGTCGGCACCACCGGAGCCCCCAGCTTCGCCGACAGCGCGCGCACATTGATGAAGCGGCGCCGGCTGCGTGCTTCGTCCATGCGGTTGAGCGCGAACACCATCGGCCGGCCCAGCTGCATCAGTTCCAGCGCGAGTTCGAGGTCGCGTTCCAGCGCGGTCGCGTCGAGCACCATCAGCAGCACGTCGGGCGCGTCGAACGTGCTTGCCGGCTGGTGCGTCTCGTGGCGGGCGATCGCCGGCCAGCGGTCGCCCCACAGCAGATACTTCAGCGTCACGCACGCATCCGCGTCCAGGTCGTGCAGGCCGTCGATGGCCGGCAGCGCCACCAGCGAAATCTGGTCGATGCCCACCTCGACCAGGCATTCCTCGTACGCCGGGCCGATGCCGGCCAGGCGCTCGTGGTGCGTCGAAGTGCTGGCGGCTGCGCGGAAGATGCTGTGCTTGCCGCTGCCGTCGCGGCCGACGATCGCCACGCGGGGACGGCGTGCGCCGCGCAGGCCGGGGCCATGGAGAGGAAAGGTGTGCGCGACGGCAGTCATGAGTGGCGTGCTTATTTGAGAATGTTTCTCATTTGTAGGGTTTTCCGCCGTCCCTGTCAATCCTCGCCCGGCCCGCAGAATGCTGCGATGCGAGCCGGTGCGGCAGGCGGCGCTGGCTGAAGCGCCCCGCGGCATCGGTTACACTCGGGCACGGGCGCGAGCCCGGGAATCCGGCCGCAGCGGCCCGACCGTACCGATCCATTCAGCAACACGAGCATTACAAGGCATGACCGAACCCGCAAGCAAACCCTGTCCTTTCTGCATTCTCGATCCCCACCGCATCGTCGCCGAAGATGAACTCACCGTCGCCTACCGCGACGGCTTCCCCGTCTCGCTCGGCCACACCGTCATCATCCCGCGCCGTCACGTCGCCACCCTGTTCGACGCCAGCGAGGCCGAGCAGGCCGCGCTGCTGAAAATGCTGGCGCAGGCCCGGGACGTGATCGACCGCCACCACCAGCCCGACGGCTACAACATCGGCATCAACCACGGCCCCGCCGGCGGCCAGAGCGTGCCGCACCTCCACATCCACCTGATTCCGCGCTACCGCGGCGACAAGGAAGACCCGCGCGGCGGCGTGCGCTGGGTGCTGCCGGACAAGGCGAAATACTGGGCCTGAGGCCGCCTGGTTGCCCGGTCTGCGTTCGGGTTCTATAACACTCGAACGGCTGCGCATCTGCCCGTCCACGCCCGGTCCTGCCGCGGGGCGTGGCGGGAATCCCGAGTTCGTCCCATGCGCGGAGCAGGCCAAGGAGGGAAACGATGTTCATGATCGACTACAAGGAACCGAGCTGGTGGTACTGGCTCGTCACCGCATGCCTGCTCACCGCAGGCGTCGCCGGCCATCCTGCCGGATTTTCGCTGGCCATCGTTCTCACCATGGTCCAGCTGCTCCACTTCACCGTGCGTAAAGGCAGTATCGCCGCCTTCCCGGTGCAGGTGCGCTTCTGGTACCTGGTGTTGCTCCTCGTTGCCTTCCCCGAGCCGATGCGCCTCGTCTACTGGATTCCCGTCATCGGAACGTGGGCGCAGCTGATCTTCGGCTACTGCACCATGGCGCGCTGCGTGTCGCTGCTGCCGTGGAACCGCAAGGAACGCTTCTCGGCCGACCTGCTGAAGCGTACCTTCTTCTCCCGCCCGGTGCCGGGCAACATCCTGCAGGGACTGCCGCCGAAAACGGAGTGCGATTCGCAACGCGCCTGAGCCGAAAGCATGAAATGAAAAAGGCCCGCATCGCTGCGGGCCTTCTTGTGTTCCGGTTCATCCCTCGTGACCGTTCGGAGATCGGTCGTGCCTCCGGCTCATCGTGCCAGGTCCAGTTGCTCACGCAGCTTGTCCAGCGCCGCCTGCTCGCCGCGGACGCGGAAGGACGCACCTTCTTCGTCGGCGCGTTCTTCCAGCACCTCGCAGCGTGCGAAGATTTCCCCGCGCAGTTGCTGGGCCGACCAGGGCAGGAACAGGTCGGCCTCGACCAGGTCCTTCTGGAAAAACGCAACGATCGCCTGGTGCAGTTTCGCGACGTCGGCAGGGCGGCGCGCGCTCATCACGATGCAGCCGGGGTACGTGGCGCGCAGCGCGGCTTCGTGTTCGGCCTGCGCCGCGGCGTCGCCGACGTGGTCGATCTTGTTGAAGATGCGCAGCCGCGGCACCTCCTGCGCGCCGATCTCGTTCAGCACGTCCTCGGTGGCTTCGATCTGCCGCTCGAAGCCGGGATCGCTGGCGTCGATGACGTGGAGCAGCAGCGAGGCGTCGAGCGCCTCTTCGAGCGTCGACTTGAACGACGCGACCAGCCCGTGCGGCAGGTTCTTGATGAAGCCGACCGTGTCGCTGACCAGCACGCGCGGAATGCTCTCGGGATACAGCGTGCGCACCGTGGTGTCGAGCGTCGCGAACAGCTTGTTGGCGACCAGCACCTCGCTGCCGGTGAGCGCGCGCATCAGCGTCGACTTGCCGGCGTTGGTGTAGCCGACCAGCGCCACGCTGGCGAGCCCCTGGTGCCCTTGCCGCCGCGCGCGCTGCGTCTTGCGGTCGGCGTCCATCGCGGTGATTTCCTTCTGCAGTTCGGCGATGCGGTCGCGGATCTTGCGCTTGTCCAGCTCGGTGTGCGACTCGCCGGCACCGCGTCCGCCGACGCCGCTGCGCTGCCGCCCCTGCGGCCCCGCCAGCTTCGCCGCCTCGCGCAGGCGCGGCGCCAGGTAGCCCAGGCGCGCGATCTCCACCTGCGCGCGCGCAGCGGGGGAGCGCGCGTTGCGGTGGAAGATTTCGAGGATGACCATGGTGCGGTCCATCACTTGGCAACCGACCTCGTTTTCGAGGTTGCGCGCCTGCGAAGGCGAGATCTCGTGGTCGACGAAGAGGACGTCGATCGGATGGATCGACACCTCGTCGTCCAGCCCCTCGACGAAATTGGAGAGGCGATGCAGCGGATTCTGCGGCGTGGCATCGGACACGCTTTCGTCGCCCGGCTTGCTGTTGACGAAGCGGCGGATCTCCTGCCGCTTGCCCACACCCAGATACGCCGTCGAGTCGAAGCCGGCGCGCTTTTGCGTGAAACTGCGGGTGACCGTGAACCCCAGCGTCTTGGCCAGTTCGCGCAGCTCGGTCAGCGACGCCTCGAACTCGATGTCGCTTACGCCGGGTAGCTGCACTGATGCCACGATGGCGTACTGGGGGGCTTCTTTGGCTTCGCTTTGCATTCGGTGACTGCTTCTATGAGGTGGTGGGCGAAGCCGGATAGTACCCGGCTGGCGGCAGGATGAGGGTGCGGGCGAGTATGCCTGCTTTCGTCCCCGCCATTCCTTCGCCGGCGTCATTCCTGACTGTCGCGTATCGATCGCAGGAGTCGAATTTTTCCCTTTGTGTAATATGCATTTAATATGTATATTAATTCCGGGTTGCCTGCCTTGACTTGGGCGACACGGCGTAGACCGCTTCCGGCGATGTGACGCAGGGCTGCCGAGGCCACGCAGACCTTATCGAGTACCTCTGATTTTTCCCAGGAAAGAGCAAACATGAAAACCGAGACCTTCCATATCATCGGCCCCGTCAACGCCCAGGCAACGGAGCGTGCCAGCGCCAGCCTGAAGGCGATTCCAGGCGTGCATGACGTATCGTTTCTCGACGCCCCGGCGCGACTGTTCGCGCACATTGACGAGAAAGCGGCGTCGCGTGCGCAATTAGTGTCGGCGCTTGCCGGAGCCGGCGTGCTCGTCGAAGAAAAGCAGTCCCCGCATGCGAACGGGAGTTGTTGCGGCGGTTGCGGAAGCTAGTGCAGTGCTTGCGCAATATAGGCTGAAAAAAGCGAAAGCCCAGACCGCGACAAGGTGCGGCATGGGGCCAGCTTCGCAGCAAGAAACTGAACACGGCTCCTGAACGCTGAAATGAGAAATGGCCCGCATCGCTGCGGGCCTTTCTGTATCGGGCTACCCGTCCCGGCTCGAACCCGGGACCTGCGGATTACCGCTGCCTGGCACCCATGCCACGAACCATTTCGATATACAGCGATTCCACACGCGCCCGTGCCCACGGGGTACGTCGAAGAAACTTGAGGCTCGACGCGATGCTCGGGTCATGGGTGAAGCAGCGGATCTCGATCTTCCGCCCCAGCGCATCCCAGCCATGGAACGAAACCAGTTCGTTCAATAACCGTTCAAGCGTGACACCGTGGAGCGGATTGTTGGGCTGAGTCGTTTGCATGGCTCTGAACCTTGTCAGGTTTCGCCAGGGTTCACTGGGTCGCCGTGCGCATCCTGTCCAGCTTCTCGACGACCGCCTGATAGAGATCGCAGTCGGCATCGGGGTTGCGGTCCGGGTGGTGGGCGCTACGGATCTTTTTCAGCGCAGTCATGTCGTCGGGCAGGTCATGCACCCTGGTCACCCGGTCGCCGTTCTTCTCCATCGCGCGCTGAAGCTCGGCCTCTGCGCTTTCGCGCGTGTCGTGCAACCTCCGGCTGCCAAGACGCCAGCCATCCTGGTTCTTGCGCGGTGATTGATATTTCTCGCCATCGAACCAGATCCATTTGCCGGTTTCAGGATGCAATTCAAAGCGAACGGTGGTGATGCCGTAGGTGTAGACGGGCGGCTTGAGGTCCCGGGCGAACATCTTGAACGTGCCGACCGTGCCCACGGTAGCCAGGTAATACGCGCCAGCCTCATGGGGGCGGAACGCGCTGCTGGGCGTGGGTATCGGCGTTGGCCCAGGCGCGCTGTCCTTACCTGAAGAACCGTCTTTGGCCTGCCTGGCGAGCCCTGCTGCTCGGCGTTGTGCGTTGGTCACGGGTATTGCTCCTTGATCTTGGTTGAAATCCACTGGGATCACCCCTCGCTGAAGGGATCGCCCGCTGGAATCCTGGTCTGCCACGACAGCTTCGAAGCGCATACGTCTGCGCCCGGATCCGTTCTTGAACGCATCGTCGCGGGCGGTCCGGGCCTTGTCCGCCCGTGGGATGCTTCAGGGCAAAGCGGCTTCCCGGTTCGGTTCACCATTCCAGCTGTTCATGCAGGCAGCTGCGCTCCACCCCAGTTGTCCGATCACCTCGGTGAAGTCTTCGGCCAATCCGGTCTGCAAGCGCACAGTCTGCCCGCTTGCCGGATGCGCAAACCGCATCCCGGTTGCCGCCAGCAACAAACGCGGGCGACCGAACAGATCCTGAAACAGACGGTTATGTCGCCCTTTGCCGTGCGTCGCGTCGCCAATGATGGGGTGCGCGATGTGCTTCATGTGGCGGCGCAATTGGTGCCAGCGGCCGGTAAGCGGTTCCAGTTCGACCAGGGCATAACGGCTGCTGGGGTAGCGGTCCACCCGATACGGCAACTCCACCGTCGCCAGCCGGCGGTAGCGGGTTCGCGCGGGCTGTGCAACGGCACTGGCGGCGATGCCGGCATGTTCGTCCGCCATGCGCGTCAGCGGATGATCGATATCGCCCGACTCCGGTGGATGCCCGCGCACCACGGCGATATAGCGCTTGCCCACCTCGCCGCGCTCGAACTGGCTGCTCAACAAACGACCGACCTCGCGGTCCAGCGCAAACAGCAGCAAACCGGACGTGCCCTTGTCGATTCGATGCACCGGATAGACCCGCCGGCCGATCTGGTCGCGCAGCATCTGCAACGCGAAACGGGTTTCATGGCGATCCAGTGCGCTGCGATGCACCAGCAGCCCGGCCGGCTTGTGAACGGCAATCAGGCAGTCATCGCGGTAGACGATCGGCAACGATTCGGGCGTGCTGTCGAGCACGGGCTGGCCCCGTTTCTAGTCTGACGAGACGACTTTGGTCGGCCCAGCCTTTCGACCCGGCGCGGCGGGCGGCACATAGCCTGAAATCCTGCACTGAATACCATCGACACGCTTGTCGCCATTGAAGTGGGTGACGCTGCACTGGGATATCTCTCCGCGTGTCGTCAAGTCAGCCAGCGACTTGCGTACCTGAACCAGTGCAATCCCGGTTGCCGACGCGATCTCCAGGTCGAGCAGCTGCCCATGTTTCTTCAGGTGGCTTAGGACTTGGTCTGTATGCATGTCGATTCCTTTGACGTGTTGATCAGCGCGTGACCCATGGCGGGCCCCGAACCAATACAGAAACAGGAAAAAGCAAAAGGCCACCCCGAAGGTGGCCTAAGTGCTTGCTATGTCTGGCTCCCCGACCTGGGCTCGAACCAGGGACCTGCGGATTAACAGTAGAGAGCACAATTTACAATTATATCAGTAAGTTGAAGATCTCGAAGTGATTTTTTGTGGGTGGCGGCGATGCTATGTTGCGACCGAACCTATCCCGAACCAAAATTCTCAAATTGGCCCATTTCTTTCAGAAACTCGAAACGAAACAACTGGATAGCGGCCGATCCTCCGAACTGAAACCGACCGGGGTGTGTTCCGCCACCCCCTCGCGCCGGTGCTGAAAAGCCGCCCCAAAAATGCGGCCCTATGTGGCCCCCCGGGGGCTGGGGATGGGGGCAGTCTTCCCCGCCCCGCGACCGCCCCGCAGCGGGCCACTATGGGCCAACAGCGGGGGAGCCGGTGCCGGGGGCCGGGGCACGCACCGCCCCGGGCGCGGCCCCGCCGGGCCAGCTACGCCGCCTTCCTCATCGAGTCCTTCATGGCCACCGACGCGCTGTTGGCGGCATCCTGCAAGGTCTTGGAGGAAAGATGAGCGTAGCGCTGCGTGACCTTCGCATCCGAATGCCCCAACAACTGCTGCACTTCGTAGAGCGTCCTGCCGCTGTTAACCAGAAACGATGCGAACTGATGGCGTAGGTCGTGGATGCGCAGGTGGGGCAAACCAGCCTTGCTGCGCAGCCGAGTCCACACCTTCATGATCGTCGTGTAGGGCTGCTCAGTCTGCTTGTTGATGAACAGGTGCTCGAACTTGCCCTCCGTATCCAGCTGACCCATAACCTCCAGCGCGCTGTCATTCAGGGGTACCGAGCGAACGCGCTTGCTTTTGCTGTTGATGGCATCCACGCGGAACACCCGATTTACCCGATCGACCTGCTGCCACCGCGCCGACAACACCTCGTTCAACCGGCAGCCGGTCGAGATGAGGAAAAGCGCAATCAGGCAGACCGGGCGGTTTTCATCGGTGTGAAGGACCGTCAACAGCTTTTCCAGCTCGCCATCGTCAAGATAATGCTCGACCTTGTTGTCGACGGCGAACAGCGGCACACGTGAAGCCGGGTTCTTCTCGGTCAGCAGCTCCCAGTCGATGGCCAAGTTCAGGGCATGTTTCAGCAGCTTGATGTGATGATCACAGGTCGCAGGAGCCAGGCCCTCATCCAGCAGATCAGTATGGAACGACTGAATCTGCTGGCGGCTGATCTGGTTCAAACGGAAGTGCCCGAACACCTTCTTGATGCGAAGCCGGTAGAGCTCGTCGTCCCGCTTCCATGAACGCTTGCGTGGCTTCACATACGGCAGATAGTGCTCTTCGAACAACTCGGTGAAGGTCGGCACCGCCTTGCGTGCTTTCTTCTCTGCGCTCGGGTCGCTGCCCAAGGCAATCTGGGCCTTTAACGCCTTGGCCTGCTTGCGTGCGTCAGCCAGGCTGATGATTGAGGTGAGCCCGAGCTTTTGATATGAGGTCTTGCCGGCCTCGTTCTTGTAGCGAAGATAGAACGTGCCGGAGCCTTGGCAGGTGGCGCGAACCTCGATCAGCAGGCCGGGCAATTCTGCGTCGCAGTATTCGATGCGGTTCTTTCCCTCCGGGCATTGCAGATCGTTGGTGATGAAGTTATGGGTGATTTTGACAATAGGCATAGAGCCCTCCATTAGTAATAAAAAGTGATGTGGCTTGCTGTTGCATTAGGTGGCGCGAGAGGTAAACGAGAGGATCCACCCCGTACCGATGGGGCACGGAATGGCGGATGCCTGCGTTGTGCGCAACTGGATCGGCGGCTTATTCCTGACGTGCCATCCAGATCAGGGTGCCGATCGTGATGGGCTTCTTTTGATCGATCCTGAATGAATTCCACTTTGACCTGATCTCGCGGCATCCACCGTATTTCTGACCCCGGCTGCTCCAGGCGTCGGCAAGTTCAAAGCCTTCTTCGCTGCCGTGTGTTTCGTGGAAAATCGCCATCAAAACCCGCACCCAGTCGCTGTATGCAATGTCCGGGTTGATGCGGTCGAGTAGCTCGACAATCTTGGTGATCTTGGCTTCAAGCGTCAGGTGCGTCGGCTTATGCATGACGTTCGCCCTCCTTTTTGATCGAGATGGTCCGCTGCTTGCCCCGTCCAAATTCGATCCTGATGCCTTGTGAGAGCAGACTGGACTGAAGGGGGATGAGCCGCTTGGACAAGGCGATCGCATTGGACGGCCACTCCCTGGTGCGCTGGGTGCCAATGTTCACGACTGCATTGAGTTCGGCAAGCAAGTCTGCCGGTGTGCCGGCCCACTCGCTATGCATGGCTTCGGCAAACTCAAGCATGTCTGTTTTCGGGTGCGCCAAGGTGTAGGAAATCCAAGCGATGAGGAGCATCCGGTGAGTCGGGTGCATGTTCAAATACTTGTCGAGCAGCTTTAGATTTCCCACAGTTGCCGGCATGACTATGGGCTGCGAGATGGCGGGACGATAAAACAGGCTGTCACAGCCGTGGCTGATAACCTCGACTTTGCCTGCGGTGATGTGAACGTGGGTGTGGCTGTCGTCTCCCAGATCGATCACGATGCCACCTTGGCGGGGGGCGACCCGCTGCCAGACGTCGGCGGCGATACCAGCCATCCCCGAGCTGGAACCATCGTTGCTATGAAATAGTGGGAATCCAGCAAGAACCTTACATAGACACGATAACCATTACCAATAGGCATAATCGTCTGGTCGGGAAATTGCGCCTTTATTGACTGTTGAAGAACCAGGTCAGCAGCTTCCCTTGACATGGGATAGACCATCAAAGAACCACCAGACTCTGCGGCAGACTCGGCAGTGTTGATGGGGCCGGTAGCACATCCAGAGGTTATTAAGAGGACCACGGTAGAAACGGCTGCCAGCATTTTTCTCATATTCATATTCTTCATTACCTCACGGTCAGTTAGGGATTAATCATCGCAACGAAGCTGCCGCGCTCAACCTGTATCAAGAAGCGCAGACGGGTTGGGGCGATTCAAAACAACCATTCCACAATGGTTGGCAGGGAGTAGATGAACCCTACGAAGGCGGCCACATTAAACACAATGACCACTAGGTAAAATATGGCCATGTAGATCACCTGCAATGCGTCGTACTTCAGTCTAAGCAGAGCGTTTCTCACTCCCTTTCTAAACTCAGGTTGTTTCGGCCGGGGATTTTCGGAGCTTTTGTAAATCTCATCCAGGCGTCTCCTTGCGGTTTGGTATTCAGGCGTTCCCTCTTGATGTAGACGCAGCTGTTTTTCCAGGGTGTCTAATTCATTCATATCCCTTTCCAATCGGCCGCTATCTGCGATCATGGCTTGCACGTCACGTTCGGCCACGTCGAGCTCATACATGAGGTCGAACAAACCCTTGGAAGACGCATTCCTCTCGGCCAGGGAGCCCGACACATATTTCACGAAACCAGAGCTCTTCTTCATTGTGCTTTGTACGCCGGGGCGCGGTAGTCACGGTTATTGGTGCCCGGGTATGTCTTGTAGATCGTGTCGCCGTCGATGACATACGAGGGCTTGTCGTACCGGATGTTGTTGGTGCCGGGGTCCATCTCGTACAGCCGCTTGCCTTTCAGTACCAGCGAGGGCTTGTCGTACCGGATATTCTTCGTACCGGGGTCTGTCTGGTAGATCCTGTTGCCCTCTACGACGTTGTTGGCCCCCTGAAGATCGAACTGAGCGCTTGCTGCGCCCATGCCCATCAGGGAAACGATTACACCTATCGGGATGGCTTTCATCTGCGTCTCCTTTATAGTTCACGGCTTCAAGTTTGAAATGCAACGCGGGATGTCGCGGCGAATACCAGACTGGGGACTCGCACGGGCACCAGCCGCGTTCTGACAAAGAGCGAAAAGGAAATCAACACAAGACTTACATTCACCAGCCTCCGGCAATGGCTCATTATGGAGTCCCGGAAATACTAGCGCCAAGGAAAAACATGGGAACAGTCGATGCTGTATCCGCTCAACCGGGGGGCTTCCTTGGGAAGGCGTGGCGTAGGTCAAGAGCCTTCCTGATTGTTTCTACTTTGTTGGGGCTTGCCTCGCTGAATGTTCTTACCCTTCTGAACGATGCTGTCCATGCTGCTGGGTATGGCGCGTTAAGGGCAATTCTCGCTTCGGCGCTTCCGGACGCGGCCCTGTCAAGGATGCTGAGGGACAGCCCGACTGCCAAAAGGAACAGGGAGATCGCGACCGCCACCAAGGCGCTTGCCAGAGAGAACGCCAAGTTGGTCGCATCGAACAAGGCTATTGAACAAAAGCGTATAGACGCTGAGCGAGCCAAGAAGAAAATTGCGGCAGAACATGTCGCTTTGAAGCGAGCATCAGAGCAGCAAGCGCTGACCGCGAAAAAAATATCGAAGCGATTGGCAGCCCGCTCCGTCGCTAATGCGAGCAGGAACGTGTCATCCGTTGCGGGTCAGGCGATTCCGTTCGCAGGAACGGCGATTATCGTGGGGGTGACGGCGTGGGACGTTTACGACGCCTGCGAAACTATGAAGGATATAAACGAGCTGGGCAGTGCGTTCGGACATGAAAGGGAAGATCAAACCAAAGTCTGCGGGATGCCGGTGCCGAGCAAGGAACAAGTGCTAGGCGTAGAGGCATGCGGTGATGCCTAGAGCATCCGCCGACAGAATGCCCTCGTAGGTTCGGCAGAAGGCCAGCAGCTCGGGATCGATGTCAGGCTCATCAGGCACGAACAGCGCCGTGCCATTGCCGTCGTCTGAGAGAGAGCACGCTGACCCATACGGACAGGGCGCCGAGCTTGATGAAGACAAGGGCTGTTGCAACTGCGATCAAGAACATCCAGAACATGGGGACTCCTTTTCGATGGTGAAAAAAGCGAAAGCCCCGACGACCAATGCGGCCAATCGGGGCTTCCGTAGGGTTGCGACGCTTTCAGTTTATTGAGCCCTTATGTCCCTGCTGCTACGTACGTATTCCTATGGTGGCCGTTCAGTTCGCGCGCTCTGCGAAAGTTCGAGTTGCTTAGTATGGCGCTCTTCTTTTTGAGTGCGACCAACTCATTAACGTTTTCTACTGCTGGCGCGGCATACAGGACGATGGCATCGTTGCCAAAGGTCTCGTCGCGAGTTCCGAGTTGCGAGCCTGACTTCGAAAAAGGTTGGCAAGGAAAGCCAGCACACAAGACGTCGTGTTTTGGGATTAATGCTTTCGCGTGTCGAATATCACCAAAAACTTGGCCCTTCATTTCCGGGAAGTTCCGTACGTACAACTCGCGTAACTCATCGTCAATCTCTGACGCAAAGACGCACTGATGCCCAAGTTCAGTCAAAGCGCGGTGAAAGCCACCCAGCCCAGCAAAGAGATCAACAAATCTAAGACGCTGCATTCATTTTCGATTATGGGTTGGCCTCTGCGATTATAAGCAGTAACAACTCGATTTTATTAGACCATCGAAAGGTGCTGGGGACGGCTGTAGCCCCGCTGTATCCAGACCCCCAGAGTTCGATGCTGAGCCACCAGAGCCAATACAGACCCCTGAGACGCAAAAAAGCCACCCCGAAGGATGGCCTAAGTGCTTGCTATGTTTGGCTCCCCGACCTGGGCTCGAACCAGGGACCTGCGGATTAACAGTCCGTCGCTCTACCGACTGAGCTATCGGGGAATTGGAAGCGCGCATTCTAGAGAGGGCGGGCGTTCCGGTCAACCCTTATCCGCCACTTTTCACCTGCAATTCGGGCACCCTTGATTGGGCGATAACGCACCAAGCACGCCAGCATGCGCAGGGCTTGGCCTATAGAGCATTAGGGCCAGTTGATTCCGGGAGGGGCTGTCCCTTGGAGGGCTACGTCCCAGCGCTAAAAACGCTTAGGCTGCCAGGATTTGAAACTCGGTCGCGATGACGATAGGTCGCACGTGGCGATTTTCCCGACGCATTTCCACGATCCCGTAACGAGACATGGTTTTCAGGGTGCGCGAGAGATTCCCGGGCTTGCGACCCGTAATGTCGGCCAAACCGGTGATGGACTCCGGGTGTGTGTCACGAATGGTCTTGAGCAAGGCACGGTTCTCGTCACTCAAGACTTCGGCTAGAGACTTCATCGAGGTGAACCAGATTTTGGGTTCTCCAGGTTTGGGCTTGTACTCTCCCTTGGCAATAGCCAACATGCGAGCACGGATTTTTTCTTGCGACATGATCCCGATGGTGATCTTTTTCATTTCCTTGCTTCCTTTAATACGCGGTCAACTTCCTTGAAGAAGTCGGCCAGTAACTGGTGGGCGTCCTTGAATTCATAGGGGACCCCCTTATCCGACACATGGCGGTGTTTGTGGTCATAGGGCAGACGCTGGCCAGCAAACCTGAATTTCTTGGGTGGCTTGACAGCGTGGCTGTTGTCGTAACCCAGAATCCGCTTTCCATAGGGTTCGTGCAGAGTCAACGAATAACGGATGCCGTGCGGAATATCGGCACTCGCCGGGCTTCAACCTTGATCCAGTAGCCGCCTTCCTGATCGATGGTGTAGCCGTCGAGGTCCAGGAGGGTGTCAAGGCCAGTATCGGCTTGCATGATTAACTTTATCATCAGATGATAAATATGCGCGAGGATTTTTTCATTCCTGCTTGCAGGTAAGCAATTCGACCAGCTTGCAACGCTGTTAGCCGTCACTTTCCACCTGCAATTCGGGCACATGGCTGAAGGCGATGCGCATCGGCGCGGCGCCGCGGCCGCGGTGGGCGCCGCCGAAGTAGAGGGTGTTGGGGCCGTAGCGCTGGTTGATCTGGTCGAGCACGCTGTTGAGGGGTTCGTGGCGGTCGTCGGGGTCGAAGAGGTCGCGCGTGACCTGGCTGTGCTCGACGAGGTCGGCGAGGACGACGCCGACCTTGAGGATGGGACTGGGGTCGGGCGGGCGGCGCTGCCACAGTTCGGCGAGCACGGGGTTGAATTTCAGCGTGTCGGCGTGCGGCGCGAAACGGGCATGATCGTCCCAGTGAGCGTGGCCGGCGCCGGTGCGAAGGTAGCTCAGGTGCAAGCCGAGGCTGCCGGCGCAGTAGCCGTAGTGGCGCAACCGCATGGCGGCCTTGTGCAGCAGCCGGTGGAGGACGGCGAGTGCGGATACCGGGTCGCGCAGTTCGGGGGCCAGCACGTGCGAATGGCCAACGCTGGACCGCTGGGTGGGGGCGTAGCTGACATCCTCACCGCGCAGCTTGGCGTAGTAGCGTTCGCCCTCGACGCCGTTCCAGGCGCGTCGCAATGTGTCCTTGCTGGCGGCGCAGAGTTGCTCGACGCTGTGGATGCCGAGCTGGTTGAGACGCGCCTCCATGGCGCGGCCGATGCCGTTCAGGGCGCCGAGCTTGAGTTGGTAGAGGCGCTGCGGCAGGTCTTCCTGGCGGATGACGACGAGGCCGTTCGGCTTCTGCATGTTGGACGCGGTCTTGGCGAGGAAGCGGTTGGGCGCGATGCCGACCGAGCTGTGCAGGACTTCGCCGACCTGATCGTAGATCGCCTGCTTGATCTGGCGGCCGAGCCTGACGGCGTTGGCTTCTTCGCGCTCGCTGCCCATCAGCTCGCAGGCCATTTCGTCGATCGAGAGCACGTCGCCGACCGGGGTGCACGATTCCACCGCGGCGACGATGCGGTGGTGGATCTCGACGTAGGTCGACGGCCGCGCCTGCACGAAGACGATGTCGCGGCACAGCTTCTTCGCCTGCCACACCGGCGTGCCGGTCTTGATGCCATGGCGCTTGGCGTCGATGCTGGCGGCGATGCAGCAGGTGGTGTCGGCCATCACCGGCAGCACGCCGACCGGGCGGCCGCGCAGCTCGGGCCGCAACTGTTGCTCGACCGAGGCGAAGAAGGAATTGAGATCGACGTAGAGCGAGTGCAGGGCCATGGGGTACTCCGCCCCTCACGCCGACGGTGCAGGGGGTTGCCGCTTGAGGACCTGGGCAACGAGGAATTGCCTCCATGCGGGAGGCATGCCGGCGTGAGGATTGATTTGAATATAGTGTATATACATACACTATATTTGACCAGTTCAGCCCGGCTTGGCCAGGTTCATCCGCTCCAGCCGCTGGCACAGGGTGTCGATGATGCGGCGCGACAGCGGGGCGGAATGGCGCATCAGTTCTTCCAGGATGGCCGGGGGCAGCGCCAGCACGGTGATCTCGCCGTCGGCGACGACCGAGGCGGTGCGCGTCTCGTTCAGCAGGTAGGCCATTTCGCCGAACAGCTGGCCTTCGCCCAGTTCGCCCAGCCGGCGGCGCCCACCCTCGATGTTCTTGTACACGCCGGCGCGGCCGGCATAGAGGAAATAGGCGGTCTTCGAGTCGTCACCTTCCTCGATCAGGGTGTGGCCGTCGGGATGGACCTGACCGTATTTTTCCAGCAGGCGGTGGGTGTCGCCGAAAACGTAGCCTTCGAGTTTGCTGGCGCCGGCGCCGCTGCCGCCGAGGAAGAGCTTTTCCAGCGCGGTGATGTCGGCCTTGCCGTAAGCGTAGAGCGCCTGCGCCCACAGGTAGAGCAGCAGGAAGGCGAAGTAGCCGCCGATCAGCACGAACACCACGCCGCCGAGCGCGCCGTAGAGGCTGTGGTAGTTCTCCAGCTTGAAGAAGGCACCGAACAGCGCAAGCAGCAGCGCGAAGCTGATCGTCGCCAGCAGCGCGAACGCGGCGGCGTCGCGCGCGCGCGGATGCAGGCGCGGCAGCCGCCAGTAGGCGGCGAACAGCAGCGCCCACACCATGGCAAAGCCGAACAGCGAGTTCAGCGCCTGCAGCAGATGCGCGTTGCCGGCGCCGATGAATTCGTATTGCGCGAGGAAGCTCAGCGTGGTCTGCGCCAGCGCGGCCAGCCCCATCAGCAGGAACAGCACCGGCAGGATGATGAGCGGCAGCACCCACGACACCACGACGTTGCGCTTGTTCTGCTCGGGGAAAATGACCTTGAACGCGCCGTGCACCGCGTTGACCAGGCCGCGCGACGACAGCAGCAGGGTGACGAGACCGACGCCGCCGGCGGCGAGCTGCGCCTGCTGCGGGATGAAGCCGAGTGCGGTGAGGCGCTCGAGCTGCAACTGCTCGTAGAGCGCCGCCATCAGGATGGTCGCCGGCACCGAGTTCTCGGCAATGCGGCCCAGCAGTTGCATGGCGTAGCTCAACAGCAGCAGCAGCGGGGTGGCAGAGAGCAGGAAATAGAACGCGGTCGCGGCAGCATGGTTGGTGAGGCCGTTCTGGTTGAACAGGCGGGCGGTGGTGTAGCCGAGCTGCAGCAGCCAGGACAGCGTACCGTGGACGGGAGGCAGGGCAGGGTGGCGCATGGCAGGTATTCTAAGGCCTGGCGCAACTGCGCCAGTGGGGTTCTATTGCTTGGCGCTTGCGAGTCCTGAGGGAGAGACCCTCGACGGGGTAGCCCTTCGACGAGCTCAGGGCGAACGGGCTGGGAGGGGAAGGTCTTCGATGAGCAGCCCCGTTCGACAGCGATAGGCTCACGGCAGGCTTCGACGAGCTCAGGGTGAACGAGCGGAGAGGGCGGGAAGGGTCAGGAGGTGCCAGGGACTATGGACAGCCCCGGCTTCGGAAAGGTTCTGGATGGTCAGGTATAAGCCAGGGTGAATGAGCCGAAAGGCCGGGCCATTGCACCAACCCATCCTCACCACCGTTCGGGCTGAGCCCGTCGAAGCCCTCTCAGGCCATCGCCTGCGCGATGCGCTTGAGTGCCTTTTCCAGATTGGCCTGCGAGGTGGCGAAGGAGAGGCGGATGTAGCCCTCGGCGCCGAAGGCCGAGCCGGGGACGACGGCGACGTCGGCCGATTCCAGCAGGTATTCGGAGAAGGCGATGTCGGTGCCCTGTTCGATGACATCGCGCGCCAGCAGGTTCTGGATCGCGGCGCGCACGTCGGGGAAGGCGTAGAACGCGCCGCCGCTGTCGACGCACTTGAAGCCGGGGATGGCGTTGAGCGCATCGACGACATAGCGGTGGCGTGCCTTGAAGGCGTCGAGCATCGGCGTGATGCAGCCCTGGTCGCCGTTGAGCGCGGCCTCGGCGGCCACCTGCGAGATCGAGGTCGGGTTGGAGGTCGACTGCGACTGCACGTTGGTCATCGCGCGCAGGATGGCTTCGGGGCCGGCGGCGTAGCCGATGCGCCAGCCGGTCATCGAATAGGCCTTCGACACGCCGTTCAGCACCAGGGTGCGGTCGTAGAGATCGGGGCAGGCGTTGAGGATGTTGACGAAGGGGGCACCGTCCAGGCGGATGTGCTCGTACATGTCGTCGCTGGCGATCAGCACCTGAGGGTGCTTCCTCAGCACGTCGCCGAGCGCGGCGAGTTCGGCCTTCGTGTACACCGCGCCGGTCGGGTTCGACGGGCTGTTGATGACGAACAGGCGCGTCTTCGGCGTGATCGCCGCTTCAAGCTGTGCCGGGGTGATTTTGAAGCCCTGCTCGATGCCGGCCTCGACGATCACCGGCTTGCCGTCGGCGAGGATGACGATGTCGGGGTAGGACACCCAGAACGGCGCGGGGATGATGACCTCGTCGCCGGGGTTGATCACCGCCTGCACCAGGTTGAAGAAGCTCTGCTTGCCGCCGCACGACACCAGGATCTGCTTGGGACCGTAGTCGAGGCCGTTGTCGCGCTTGAACTTGGCGATGATCGCCGCCTTCAGAGCGGGGGTGCCGTCGACCGCGGTGTACTTGGTGAAGCCGCTGTTGATCGCGCCGATCGCCGCGTCCTTGATGTGCTGCGGCGTGTCGAAGTCGGGCTCGCCGGCGCCGAGGCCGACGATGTCGCGGCCGGACGCCTTGAGCGCGGCGGCGCGGGCGGTGACGGCCAGGGTGGGCGAGGGTTTGATGGCCTGTACGCGGCGGGAGAGTTCCACAGTGGTTCCTTCATGCATCCGCCTGGGCGGAGTGCTACTATCGACAAGTTTTAGCCGCGCGATTTTACCCGTGTTCGTCACCTTCCCCAATAGCCCCTTCCGCCTGTTTCAGCCCTTCCCGCCGGCCGGCGATCAGCCGACTGCGATCGCCAGGCTGGTCGAGGGGATCGAGGACGGTCTGTCGTTCCAGACGCTGCTCGGCGTGACCGGTTCGGGCAAGACCTACACCATGGCCAACGTCATCGCGCAAACCGGGCGGCCGGCGCTGATCATGGCGCCGAACAAGACGCTGGCGGCGCAGCTGTATTCGGAGATGCGCGAGTTCTTCCCCGAGAACGCGGTCGAGTATTTCGTCTCCTACTACGACTACTACCAGCCGGAAGCCTACGTGCCGGCGCGCGATTTGTTCATTGAAAAAGATTCGAGCATCAACGAGCACATCGAGCAGATGCGCTTGAGCGCGACCAAATCGCTGCTGGAACGGCGCGACACCGTGATCGTCTGCACCGTGTCGGCGATCTACGGTATCGGCGACCCGTCCGACTACCACAGCATGATCCTGCTCTTGCGCGAGAACGAGAAGATGACGCAGCGCGAGGTCATCACGCGGCTGACGCAGATGCAGTACGAGCGCAACGACATCGATTTTTCGCGCGGCCATTTCCGCGTGCGCGGCGACGTCATCGACATCTTCCCGGCGGAACACGCCGAAACTGCGATCCGCGTCGAGCTGTTCGACGACGTGGTGGAAACGCTGCACCTGTTCGACCCGCTGACCGGGCAGATCCTGCAGAAGGTTTCGCGCTTCACCGTGTTCCCGTCGAGCCATTACGTCACGCCGCGCGAGACCACGTTAAGGGCAATTGAACAGATCAAAGTCGAGCTGCGCGAGCGGCTCGAGTGGTACTACGCCAACAACAAGCTGGTCGAAGCGCAGCGACTTGAGCAGCGCACCCGCTTCGACCTGGAGATGATGGTCGAGCTCGGCTTCTGCAAGGGCATCGAGAACTACTCGCGGCACCTGTCAGGGCGCAAGGCCGGCGAGCCGCCGCCGACGCTGATCGACTACCTGGCGAAGGACGCGCTGATGTTCATGGACGAGTCGCACGTCACCGTGACGCAGGTCGGCGGCATGTACAAGGGCGACCGCTCGCGCAAGGAAAACCTCGTCGACTACGGCTTCCGGTTGCCGTCGGCGCTCGACAACCGGCCGTTGAAGTTCGAGGAATTCGAGGCGCTGATGCCACAGACGATCTTCGTGTCGGCGACCCCGGCCAAGTACGAGGCCGAGCACGCCGGCCAGGTGGTCGAACAGGTGGTACGGCCGACCGGGCTCGTCGACCCCATCGTCGAGGTGCGTCCGGTGGCGACCCAGGTCGACGACCTGATGAGCGAAGCGAGGAAGCGCATCGCAGTCGGCGAGCGCGTGCTGGTGACGACGCTGACCAAGCGCATGGCCGAGGACCTCACCGACTACCTCGCCGAGCACGGCATCAAGGTGCGCTACCTGCATTCCGACATCGACACCGTCGAGCGCGTCGAGATCATCCGCGACCTGCGCCTGGGCGAGTTCGACGTGCTGGTCGGCATCAACCTGCTGCGCGAAGGCCTCGACATTCCCGAAGTGTCGCTGGTCGCCATCCTCGATGCCGACAAGGAAGGCTTCCTGCGTTCCGAGCGCTCGCTGATCCAGACCATCGGCCGCGCCGCGCGGCATCTGAACGGCACCGCGATCCTCTACGCCGACAGGATCACCGACTCAATGCAGCGCGCAATGGGCGAGACCGAACGCCGCCGCAACAAGCAGATCGCCTTTAACACCGAACACGGCATTACCCCGCGCGGCGTCGTCAAGCGCATCAAGGACATCATCGACGGCGTCTACGACGCCGACGCCACCCGCCAGGAACTCAAGGCCGCGCAGACCGCCGCGGAATACAAGGTCATGGACGAAAAGTCCCTGACGAAGAAGGTGAAGAAGATCGAGAAGGAAATGCAGGACGCGGCGAAGAACCTGGAGTTCGAAAAGGCCGCCGTGCTGCGCGACCAGTTGAAGGAACTGAAGGCGCTGCTGTTCGGGGTGGAGGAGCGGGAGTAGGGTGAGGTCGCGGCTGGTTGGTGGGGGCAGTGGACACCGTTGAGCCTGTTAGCCAGCCCAGCACGAAGCGAGGGACAGAGCGTTCAGGGGAGAATTTCGATTGGGGTTCCCGGCCTTACAAGCGACCAGACAATATCCATATCTGAATTGGATAAGGCCACACAACCATTTGTCCAGTTGAAGTGCTGGCTGATGAATGAGAGCCATCCCAAGCCGTTTTTTTGGCCATGAATCATGATCTGACCGCCAGGTTTTACTCCTCGCGCTTTCGCAGAGGCAATGTCTTTAGCGTTTGGATAAGAAATGTGGATCGCTTTGTAGAATGCGCTATCTGGTTTTTTGTAATCAAGGGTGTAGGAACCTTCCGGGGTTCTCTCGTCGCCCTCCTGCATCTTGTGGCCTTTAGGGTTTGCCCCGAAGACAACGCTGAATTCATGGAGCAACTTGTCAGCAGCGAATAGCTGCAACTTATGATCACTCTTCACGACCCGAACAAGCGTGACAGCGGGCTCAGCCCAGACAACCTGGGAGAAAAACAGAAGAAGGCTGGCAATCAGAAGACGCACTGTGCTCTAACGAAAGTTAGAGTGCTTAAGCCACACAACGTCTTCCAACGACAGGGTTTCTGGAATGTGGGTGTGAGCCATAGACTCTCCAGCGATAGATGTCTTTTGCATCGAGCATTAAAACCCAAACGATCAAGTCGCCCGTTTCTATAGTTCTCGTTTCGCCTTCAAGGAACATGACGATCGTATTGGTTGTGCTGTAAAGAACCTTATACGAATACTCGGAGATTGGATTCCCATTAGGGTCTTTTATTGGTTTCTTGTTCTTGAATGTAATCCGTTGTTTATCGCCGGACACGGAAATGGTGTGGTAGTAGTCATCCTTCTTACAGAGAGGTTGGCCCTCTGGCATGGTGTCCCATACACCACCTAACTTCTCTAGGGCGGACGATGGAGGTGCAGTTTTGGGTACAGCTGCATATGACGACGTTATTAACCCAGTGGCAAGAAATGCAGTCCAGACGCTTCGCATGAGTTGACGTGGTATGGCCATCAGCGAGAACGATTCCCGGTACAGCCTAATAATTGAACACGGCATCTTTCTCCCCCTGTCTGTTAGGTTTTTTCCGCATTGTGTGACTAGCCTGCCCACCCAGGCAAGCCGTTCATCCTCTCCAGACGCTCGGGTTGGCCCTCCCCGCAAAACTTCTGCACAATGCCGCTTTTTCCTCACAGGAGTCCCTTATGGCCTCGGGACAAATCCACATCGCTATCCTGAACCCCGGCGTCGAGATCACCCCGCTGCGCCTGCGCGGCTGGCTGCAGAAGGAGGCGGCGGCGATCAACAAGCGCGCGAACCCGGGCGACGGGGCGATCCTGCGGCTGTTCCTCACCAAGAAACTGCGCTACGGTCTGCCCGCGAAGAAGCTCGACGCGATCCTGCAGGCGCTGACCGAGAAGTATCCGGTGATCCTGCGCATCGAGACGCAGCTGGTCGAGGCGCCGCTGACGCCGGACGAGATGGCGGAACAGACTCGCCTCGCGAATGTCCATGTGGAGAAGTTCAGGCAGCGGGCGGAGGCATACGCCCAGCGCAAGCAGGCCGAGGCTGAGGCCGAAGCCTTGCAGAACGCGCGGCCCGCGCCGATCCAGTGGCATAACTTGAAGAGCGCGCTGGATTGAGGATGTCGGCCCCGCCGAGTCCTCGGCGGGTGCTTGGAGGCGCAGGATGGGCAGGGTGTGGGTTGGACGCAGGATAAACGGCGCGCCGGATTACTGGATTTCATTAAACCGGAATACAGCCGTTATTGGCTGAGAAATGCGGCTTTTCCTATTTTTTAAGTTATTGAAACAGATGAATAAAGTAGCTGTGCTCATGGTCTGCATGGGCAATATCTGCCGCTCGCCGATGGCGGAAGGCATGTTCCGCAAGGCGGTGCGCGAGGCGGGGCTGGAAAGCCTGGTCGAGATCGATTCGGCGGGCACGCACGCCTACCACATCGGTTCGCCGCCCGACCCGCGCGCGCAGCAGGCGATCCGCCAGCGCGGCGTGGACATCAGCGATCTGCGCGGGCGCAAGGTCGCGGACGTCGATTTCGAGCGCTTCGACTATATCCTGGTGATGGACGGCGACAACTACGAGCGCCTGATCGAGCGCGCGCCGGCGCACCACCACGGCAAGATCCGCCGCCTGCTGTCGTTCAGCCGCAAGTGGCCCAACCTCGACGTGATGGATCCGTATTACGGCGGTGCGCAGGGCTTCGAGGAGAACCTCGACATGATCGAGGACGCGGTGCAGGGCCTGATCCGCGAGATCACCGGCGAGCCGAAGGTGAGGATGCGCCCGGGCCACTGAGCGCCTGATTCGCACCCAGCAAAAAGGGCCGCATTCGCGGCCCTTTTCGTTTGCAGCACGAGGCTTATTTCACCTGCGTTTCCACCTGCACCAGGGGTTCCTGGGGCGGGGTCATCTGCGGGCGCGGACGCCGGCGGGTGGGATGGGGCGCTGCCGTCGCGGCAGGAGCCTCGGCGACAGCAGTCACCGGCGCCGTGGTCTCCACCTGCATCAGGCTGACCGGTTCGGCTTCGACCTTGGTCTCGGGGCGGCGACGGCGGCGCGGGCGCGACGGTTCGCCGCCCTCTGTTCCGGCGGCGGCTGCGGCCGACCGGGTCTCGACCTGCTGCAGGTCGGCACGGCTGGCGGCGAGGTCGGCCAGAACCTCGGCAGGCGAGGCGGTCACGGCACCGGGCAGCGGTGCAGCGGCGGCCGCCGGCGCGGTTTCCAACGCAAGCGCCTGCTGGGCCGGTGCGGCTGCAGCAGGGGCGGCCTGCACGGGACGCGCGACCTCGACGATCGCACGGTAGCCGGCAATCTCGATGATGGCGTGCGGTGCGGCTGCGCCGTTGCCCGCGCCTTCCGGACGGCCCTCGCCGCGGCCGCGGCGTCCGCGTCCACGGCGGTTGCGTCCTTCGCGTTTTTCCTCGGTGGTGGCGTCGCGCGGGGCTTCCGCGGCCTCTTCGTTCACGCGCGGTGCGGCTTCGGCCTCGGGGCGCGGCTGCTTGGGCTGGCGCGGCGGGCGCGGCTGCTTCGGCTGCTGTTCGGCGCGGGGTTCACGTGCCTCGCGCGCTTCGGCGGGGCGGGCTTCCGACGAGCGGCCTTCGCCGCCGCGACCCTCGCCACGGCCTTCACCGCGGCCACGGCGCTGGCCGGGCTTGCGCTCACGGTCACGGTCACGGCGCTCGGACGGACGCTCGCTGCGCGCGATGGCCGGCACCGCCTCGACTGAGGGCGTGGTTTCGGCAGCAGGGGTTTCCTCGCCGAGTTTGCGGAACCAGCCGAAGATACGGTCGAACAGGCCGCCCTGTACCGGTTGTTCAGCCGGTACGACGGGACGCGCGGCCGGCACCGGCTGCGGCGGCGGGGCGATGGTCTTGACCGCGGCTTCCTGGCGCGCCGGCGCGGCGGCGGTCGCGGTCTGGTAGACGGCTTCGGTTTCCGGCACGACAGCCATCTTGTAGCTGGGCTCGGCCGCGCCGCTCAGGTTGAGTTCGTCGTGACGCAGGCGGGTGAGGGTGTAGTGCGGCGTCTCCATGTGGATGTTGGGGATCAGCACCACGTTGACCTTGAGCCGCGACTCGATGGCGTGGATATCGACACGCTTCTCGTTCAGGAGGAAGGTGGCGACGTCGACCGGCAGCTGCACGTGGACGGCGCCGGTGTTCTCCTTCATCGCCTCTTCCTGCAGGATGCGCAGGATGTGCAGGGCGGACGATTCGGTGCCGCGGATATGGCCGGTGCCATGGCAACGCGGGCAGGGGTTGTAGCTGGTCTCGCCCAAAGAAGGCTGGAGCCGCTGGCGCGACATTTCCAAGAGGCCGAAGCGCGAGATCTTGCCGGTCTGCACGCGCGCACGGTCGTGATGCAGCGCATCGCGCAGGCGGTTTTCCACCTCGCGCTGATGCTTGGGGTTCTCCATGTCGATGAAGTCGATCACGATCAGGCCGCCGAGGTCGCGCAAACGCATCTGGCGGGCGATCTCGTCGGCCGCTTCGAGGTTGGTGTTGAACGCGGTCTGCTCGACGTCGCTGCCCTTGGTGGCGCGCGCCGAGTTGACGTCGACCGACACCAGCGCCTCGGTGTGGTCGATCACGATGGCGCCGCCCGACGGCAGGTTGACCTGGCGCGAGAACGCCGACTCGATCTGGTGCTCGATCTGGAAGCGCGAGAACAGTGGCACGTCGTCGCGGTAGAGCTTGACCTTGTTGACGTTGGCCGGCATTACGTGCGCCATGAACTGCTGCGCCTGCTCGTAGATGTCTTCGGTGTCGATCAGGATTTCGCCGATGTCGGCCGAGAAGTAGTCGCGGATCGCGCGGATGACGAGGCTGCCTTCCTGGTAGATCAGGAAGGCGCCGGACATCGACGTCGACGCGCCGTCGATGGCCTTCCACAGGCTCAGCAGGTAGTTGAGGTCCCACTGGAATTCCTCGGCGCTGCGTCCGATGCCGGCGGTGCGGGCGATCAGGCTCATGCCTTCCGGGATGTCGAGCTGCGCCAGCGTGTCGCGCAGTTCGTTGCGCTCTTCGCCTTCGATCCGGCGCGAGACGCCGCCGCCGCGCGGGTTGGTCGGCATCAGCACGACGTAGCGGCCGGCCAGCGAGACGTAGGTGGTTAGGGCGGCGCCCTTGTTGCCGCGCTCGTCCTTCTCGACCTGGACCAGCAGTTCCTGGCCTTCCTTCAGGTTCTCGGGGACCTTGCCGTTGCCGGGCAGGCAGGAGCGGGCGATTTCCTTGAAAGGCAGGAAGCCGTGGCGATCGCAGCCGTAGTCGACGAACGCGGCTTCGAGGCTGGGCTCGACGCGGGTGATGACACCCTTGTAGATGTTGCCCTTGCGTTGTTCCTTGCTGGCGGACTCGATGTCAAGGTCGACGAGCTTCTGTCCATCGACGATGGCAACCCGGAGTTCTTCCGCCTGGGTTGCATTGAATAGCATGCGCTTCATTATTTCTCCCGCGCGCGTGCATACGGGACAGGCCAGACTGCCGCCTACTCAGCGGCGCATGCGATCACGGATTGGGTTGAGTGAAATGGCATGGAGAAGGTGTCCTGTTCCTGGAGAGTGTCGCCGGCTTGCATTGTGTCTGTCAGGCCGTGCGGTCTTTCCGGTTCCCGCCACGGGCCGGGCCCGGGCGTGAACATTTATTTCGTATGCTGTTTGTCGCGTCGTTGATAACATCGCTGCTTTGCCGACTGGCGGGGCAGGGTGGTTTCGACTGACCGCGCCAGCTTGAATGGGGGCTGGGCGGCAGGAATCCAGACGGGCCGGGCAGGCGGCGGCCGGTGAGCGTTTTAACCGGCGTGTTCTTTAGACTTTCCGGCAATCATGCCGGGCAAGTGGACAGGCAAAACTGGGCCTGAACCGGTCGTAGTGTATATGAAAATGAAGGACTTAGAGAAAGATTCGGTCAGGCGGCTGAAGATCGACGACAGCGCGGACAGCCAGCGCCTCGACAACTTTCTGATGGCGCGGCTGAAAGGCGTGCCCAAGAGCCGCATCTACAAGCTGGTGCGCGGCGGCGAAGTGCGGGTCAACGGCGGCCGCGTCGAGGTCAGCTACCGCCTGCAGCTGGGGGACGAGGTGCGCATCCCGCCGGTGCGCATGGCCACGCCGGTGATCACCCCGGCCACCCACCTGCCGCAGGGCGGCATCCGCCTGCTGCCGTCCATCCTCTACCGCGACGACGCCCTGATCGCGCTGAACAAGCCCGCCGGCATGGCGGTGCACGGCGGCAGCGGCATCTCGCGCGGGGTGATCGAGCAACTGCGGCTGGAACTGCCGGAATGCCGCTACATGGAGCTGGTGCACCGGCTCGACCGCGAGACATCGGGGGTGTTGCTGATTGCCCTGAAGCGGCGTGCGCTGACCGGCCTGCACGCCGCGATGCGTGCCGGCAGGATCGAAAAGCGCTACTTCACGCTGGTGGCAGGGCGCTGGCCCAACCCGGTGCAGCACGTGAAACTGCCGCTGCACAAGCGCGTCACCGATGACGGCGAGAAGCGCGTGACGGTGCGCGACGAGGGCCAGGCCGCGCATACCATCTTCCGCCGCCTGCAGCAATTCGCCCCACAAGGGGACTCCGATCCACTACGCGCTAAAGCGCGTGTGGAATCGTATGACGAATTCACCCTGCTGGAAGCGGAACTGAAAACCGGGCGCACCCATCAGATCCGTGTCCACACCTCGCATCTCGGCTTTCCGATCGCGGGGGACGACAAATACGGCGACTTCGAGCTCAACAAGCGGCTGATGAAGCTGGGCCTGAAGCGCATGTTCCTGCACGCAGCGAAGCTCGTCTTCGACCATCCCATCAGCGGCGAGCGCATGACGGTCGAGGCGCCGCTGCCCGCCGATCTGCAATCTTTTCTGGATAGCCTGAGCAATGCGCCACGATGATTAAACCCAAGCAGTTTGATTTGTTGATTTTCGACTGGGACGGCACCCTGATGGATTCCGCCGGGGTGATCGTCGATTCGATCCAGCGCGCCTGCGAGGACATCGGCCTGCCGGTGCCGAGCGAGCGCGCCGCGCGCCAGATCATCGGTCTCGGCCTGATCCAGGCGCTGCAGACGCTGCTGCCCGACCTGGCTGAAGGCGATTACCCGCGGCTGGTCGAGCGCTATCGCCACCACTACCTCGGCCGCGATGCGGATATTCCGCTGTTCGCCGGCGTGCCCGATGCGATCCGTGACCTGCACGCAGGCGGCTTCACACTCGCGGTGGCCACCGGCAAGAGCCGCGTCGGGCTCGAACGCGCGCTGGCGGCGAGCGGTCTGGGCAGCTGGTTTGCCGCCACCCGCTGCGCCGACCAGACGCATTCCAAGCCACACCCGGCGATGGTGCTGGAGCTGATAGCCGAACTCGACGCCGATCCGGCGCGCACCCTGGTGATCGGCGACACCAGCCACGATCTGCTGATGGCATCGAATGCCGGCGTCGCCAGCCTGGGCGTGACGTATGGTGCCCACGAGGCGCGCGACCTGCAGCCGCACGCGCCGCGGGCGCTACTGCACAGCTTTGTTGAGGTGCACGCATGGCTGGCCGCGAACGCCTGATCTGCGCGTCGGCCGCGCTGGCCGAACAGGGCCGCGGGGTGCGCTTCGAGATTGAGCGTCGCGGCAGGCGCGAGCCCGCCTTCGTGGTGCGCTTCGACGGCGCGCCGCGCGCCTTCCTCAACCAGTGCGGCCATGTGCCGGTCGAGCTCGACTGGCAGGAAGGCGAGTTCTTCGACGACTCGCGGCTATACTTGATCTGCGCCACGCACGGCGCGCTCTACCACCCGGGCAGCGGGACCTGCGTAGGCGGACGCTGTGCCGGGCGCGGCCTGATTCCCGTGCCGGTCGTCGAGCGTGACGGCCATGTCTATGTGATGGAAGAACACGAATGAACGAACCAGAAAAATCCGCCCCGCCGAACTGGGAACGCGAGGTGCTGGAAAAGCTGGCGCTGTCTGCGATCCAGGAACAACGCCGCGCCCGCCACTGGAGCATCCTGTTCAAGACGCTCGGCTTCCTCTATCTCTTCGTCGTGCTGTTCCTGGCTGCCGGCTGGTTCGGCGGCGACGGCGTGGCGATTCCCAAGGAGCACAGCGCACTGGTCGACCTGCAGGGCGTGATCGCCTCCGACCAGGCCAGCGCCGATGCGGTGATCGCCAGCCTGCAGGGGGCGTTCGAGGACAAGAAGACCAAGGGCGTGATCCTGCGCATCAACAGTCCCGGCGGCAGCCCGGTCCAGGCCGGGCAGATCTACGACGAGATCAAGCGGCTGCGCAAGCTGCATCCGAACGTGCCGCTCTACGCGGTGGTCGACGACATCTGCGCCTCGGGCGGCTACTACGTCGCCGCTGGTGCCGACAGGATCTTCGTCGACAAGGCCAGCATCGTCGGCTCGATCGGCGTGCTGATGGACGGCTTCGGCTTTACCCAGACCATGGAGAAGCTCGGCGTCGAGCGGCGTTTGCTGACCGCGGGCGAGAACAAGGGCTTCCTCGACCCGTTTTCGCCGGTCGATCCCGAGCAGCAGGCCTTCGCCAAGCAGATGCTCGAGGAGATCCACGGCCAGTTCATCGCCGTGGTGCGCGAAGGCCGCGGCAAGCGGCTGAAGGAAACCCCCGAGATGTTCAGCGGCCTGGTGTGGAGCGGCGAGAAGAGCATCCAGCTGGGGCTGGCCGACGGTCTCGGCAGCGTCGAATCGGTCGCGCGCGACGTCATCAAAGCCAAGGACATCGTCGACTACACCCAGCAGGAGAGCCTCGCCGAGCGTCTCGCCGGCCGCCTGGGCGCGACGATGGCGAAAGCGTGGTCGCCGTTCGGACAAGCCGGCACCAGCCTGCGGTGAGTGAGCTGCCTTACGCCCCCATCCCCTGCGCCCAGCACGAGCGGCTGGAATTCGCCGCGCTGACGAAGCAGTGGCTCGACGTGAAGGTCGACGGTGTGGCGCAGCGGCTGCTGCCGCTCGACGTGGCCACGCGCGACGGCGCGGAGTGGCTGCTGGCGCAAACCGAAGGCGGCGGGCAGCTGACGCTGCGGCTCGACCGCCTGCAGTTCTGAAGCGGCGAACCGGTTCAGCTTGTCGCCGGTCGGCTGTGTCGCCGCCAGGCGATGAGCAGGATGCCGAGGCACACCGCACCCACCACCGACCAGTAGAAGCCCGCGACCGATTCGGCCGCCAGTGGTTGCAGCGTGGTCAGGGACACCTGATGGCGTTCGGCAATCGGTCGCACGATCGCGGCAAACTCGATCAGTTGACGGTGCGAGAGGTGGAGCGCGCTGAAATTGCCGACGCAGAAAACCACGTAGCCGAGCACGACGACAACGGCTTCGAGCAGCGACTTGCCGACCTTGTCGCTGGCGACCGTGAAGCCCAGCAGCGCAAGCGTGACCGAGGAAAAATAGGTCCACAGCCGGTCGGTTGCGGCGTACTGGCTGGCATAGAGGTCGAGCGCGGTTTTCAGTTCGGAGAGTTCAGCGCCGGTCATTGTCTGCTCCCGGAAAGGCGGATTGGCGCCGATCCTACGCGCCTATCCCGAACACCACCAGACGATCCTTCACTGCGCTGGTTTGCTCCCGCCATGCACCGGCGCGCTGGGTACGGATCAGCGGATTCGGCAGGCTGAGGTCGGCGCCGACGCTGACCAGCGTATCGGGCGCGAGCGTCGTCGCCAGTGCGTCGAGCAGGGCGGCGCTGCGGTAGGGGGTTTCGATGAAGAGTTGCGTGGCGTGGTCGCGGCGGGCGGTTTTTTCGAGCTCACGAATGCGCTGGCTGCGTTCGGGCTCCTTTGCCGGCAGGTAGCCGTGGAAGGCGAAGCGTTGGCCGCCGAGGCCCGAGGCCATCAGCGCCAGCAGGATCGAGGAGGGGCCGATCAGCGGAACGACCGCGATCCCCTCGCGATGCGCGGCCAGAACCAGCGCCGCGCCGGGATCGGCCACTGCCGGGCAGCCCGCTTCGGACAGCAGGCCGAGGTCATGGCCGGCTTTCAGCGGCGCCAGCAGCGCGGCGATCGCGGTGGGCGGGGTGTGCTCGTTGAGTTCCTCAATATGCAGCGACTGCAGCGGCAGCGGATGGCCCATGGCTTTCAGATGCGCGCGCGCGGTCTTGGCGCGCTCGACGACGAAGTGTTCGAGGCGGCGGGCGACGGCCAGCGTGTCGGGCGGCAGGCAGGCGTCGGGGCTGACCGGCCCCAGCGGCACCGGGATGAGGTAGAGGGTGGCCGTCACGAAATTATCGAGACTCCGTAAATAGTGGCAGATCCCAACCACCGTTCGGGCTGAGCTTGTCGAAGCCCGTCCTGAGCGAAGTCGAAGGGCTCAGGGCGAACGGGGATTGGGGTATGTGCAATGGAAAACTCAATTAGCCTGATGCCAGGTGAGGACGTCGACGCCCTCGTTCATCAGCATCTCGGTCAGCGCCATCAGCGGCAGACCGATCAGCGCCGTGGGGTCGGGGCTGTCCATGCGCTGCATCAGGGCGATGCCGAGCGACTCGCTCTTAGCCGAGCCGGCGCAGTCGTAGGGCTGTTCCTTTTTCAGGTAGGCCTCGATCTGCGCGTCGGTGAGCGGGCGGATGTGTACCACGGTCGGCACGTCGCGCGTCTGCGCGCGGCCGGTGCGGCTGTTGAGCAGCGTCAGCGCGGTGTGGAAGACCATGGCCTTGCCCTGCATCTTCTTCAGCTGGGCGAAGGCCTTGTCGTAGCTGCCGGGCTTGCCGAGCTGCTCAGAGTCGAGCATCAGCACCTGGTCCGAGCCGATGATGAGCGCGTCGGGGTAGGTGGTGGCCGCGGCTTGCGCCTTCAGCACCGACAACCGCAGCGCGGTGGCCGAGGGGGTCTCGTCCGGTAGCGGTGTTTCGTCGACGTCGGGGGAGAGCACCTCGAATGGGAGGTGCAGGCGCGACAGCAGTTCGCGCCGGTAACGCGAGGTGGAGGCCAGGACAAGCTTCGCTTGTCCGGCGTTATCGTGGCCGAGCTTCATTCGGGTTGAATTTCCACGAGGGCCATGTCGGGTGTCACCGCGTCGCCTTTCTTCGCGAAGATGCTGATGACGACGCCGGCGATCGGCGCCTGGACTTCGCTTTCCATCTTCATCGCCTCGATCACCAGCACGCCGTCGCCGGCCTTGACGGTCTGGCCGACGCTGACCAGCACGTCGACGACGGTGCCGGGCATGGCGGCGGTGACGTGGCCGGGGTGCGTGGGACGCGGCTTCTGGCCGGGAGCAGTCGGCGTGGCGGCGGCCTTGCGCGGCGCGCTGTCGCCGGTGGCGGCGAGGGCGACTTCGTTCAGCGGCTCGACCAGCACTTCTTCCGAGACGCCGTCGATCGAGACGAAATAGGGTCGTTGGCTGGCATCCGAGCGGCCGCTGCCGGAGAGCTTGATGTGGTAGGTCTCGCCGTGCAGGGTGATCCTGAATTCGTCGGCGGCATAACGCGGCGCGGCCTCGGCCTGGGCCGCGCCCTTGGTCAGCAGCGGCTCGGGCTTCAGGCTGCCGGCGGCACGTTCCTGCAGCCAGGTCTTGGCGAGGTCGGGGAACATGGCGTAGGTCAGCACATCCTCGTCGGACCTGGCGAGACCCTCGATCTCGTTGCGCAGCTTGTCGAGCTCGTCGGAGAGCAGGTCGGCCGGGCGGCAGGTGGTGACCTCGAGGTCGCCGACGGCGAGCTTGCGCACTTCCTCGTTGACATGGCCGGGCGCCTTGCCGTAGCGGCCCTGCAGATACAGCTTCACCTCGTTGGTGACCGACTTGTAGCGCGCGCCGGTAAGCACGTTGAGCGCGGCCTGGGTGCCGACGATCTGCGAGGTCGGGGTGACCAGCGGCGGGTAACCGAGGTCCTCGCGCACGCGCGGGATTTCGTCGAGCACGGCATCCATGCGGTCGATCGCGCCCTGTTCCTTCAACTGGTTGGCGAGGTTGGAGATCATCCCGCCCGGCACCTGGTTGATCAGCACGCGGGTGTCGGTGCCGGTGAACTCGGACTCGAACTGCCAGTATTTCTTGCGCACTTCCTTGAAATAGGCAGAGATCTCCTCGATCAGCGGCAACGACAGGCCGGTGTCGTAGGTGGTGCCGGCGAGCGCGGCGACCAGGCTCTGCGTGGTCGGATGGCTCGCGCCCTCGGCGAAGGCGCCGACGCAGGTGTCGATGATGGTGGCACCGGCCTCGACCGCCTTCAGGTGCGTCATGTGCGAAAGGCCCGAGGTGGCGTGGCTGTGGGTGTGGATCGGCAGATGGGTGGCCTCGCGGATCGCGCACACCAGGTCGTAGGCGGTATAGGGCGTGAGCAGTCCCGCCATGTCCTTGATCGCGATGGTGTCGCAGCCCATCTCGGTCATGCCTTTCGCGAGTTCGACGAAGTGCGGGATGTCGTGCACCGGGCTGGTGGTGTAGCAGAGCGCACCTTCGGCGTGCTTGCCGGCGGCCTTGACCGCCTCGATCGAGACCTTGAGATTGCGCAGGTCGTTCATCGCGTCGAACACGCGGAACACGTCGACGCCGTTGTCGGCGGATTTCTTCACGAAGGCCCGCACCACGTCGTCCGAGTAGTTGCGGTAGCCGAGCAGGTTCTGCCCGCGCAGCAGCATCTGGATGCGGGTGTTCGGCAGTGCGCGGCGCAACTGGCGCAGGCGTTCCCACGGATCTTCGCGCAGGAAGCGCACGCAGGCGTCGAAGGTGGCGCCGCCCCAGGCTTCGAGCGACCAGAAACCGACCGAGTCGAGCTTGCCGCAGATCGGCAGCATGTCCTCGGTGCGCATGCGGGTGGCGATCAGCGACTGGTGGCCGTCGCGCAGGACGAGATCGGTAACGAATACTTTGGTCATGTTGGCAGGCCCTGTTTACAGCCCCTGGTGGGCGGCGATGGCGGCGGCGATGGCGGCGGCGATCACTTCCGGTGGTTTCTTTTCGGTGTACTGGGTGAGTTCGGGGTGCGTTTCGACGAAGCTGGTGTTGAAGCGCCCGCTGCGGAACTCGGGGTTCTTGAGGATTTCCTGGTAGTAGGGGATCGTGGTTTTCACGCCGTAGACCAGCATGTCGGCCAGAGCACGGCGGCCGCGCTCGACCGCGGATTCCCAGGTCAGGTTCCACACCGTGAGCTTGGCGCACATCGAGTCGAAGTAGGGCGGAATCACGTAGTCGGTGTAGATCGCGGCGTCGACCCGCACGCCGGGGCCGCCCGGCGAGTAGTAGCGGGTGATGCGGCCGAGGCTGGGGAGAAACTCGTTCTTCGGATCTTCGGCGTTGACGCGGAACTCGATCGCGTAGCCGCGGTGCTTGATGTCGTCCTGCTTGTACTGCAGCGGCTGGCCGTCGGCGATACGGATCTGCTCCTGCACGATGTCGACGCCGGTGATGGTCTCGGTGATCGGGTGCTCGACCTGCAGCCGGGTGTTCATTTCCATGAAATAGAACTGGTTGTCCTGGTCGAGCAGGAATTCCACCGTACCGGCATTGACGTAGCCGACAGCCTTGGCGGCACGCACCGCCAGCTTGCCGATGTACTGGCGCTGCGCTTCGGTCAACTGCGGCGAGGGCGCGATCTCGATCAGCTTCTGGTTGCGCCGCTGGATCGAGCAGTCGCGCTCGAACAGGTGGATGACGTTGCCCTGCGTGTCGCCCAGGACCTGCACCTCGATGTGCTTGGGCGTGACCACGCACTTCTCGACGAAGACCTCGGGCTTGCCGAAGGCCTTGCTGGCCTCCGACACGACGCGGTCGTAGTTCTTCAGCAGTTCCTCCTCGCTGTCGCAGCGGCGGATGCCGCGGCCGCCGCCGCCGTTGGTGGCCTTCAGCATCACCGGATAGCCGATCCTGTTCGCCAGCGCGCGCGCCTCCTCGACGTTTTCCAGATTGTGGTCGGAGCCCGGCACCACCGGGATGCCGGCGGCGATCATCGCGTTCCTGGCCTGGATCTTGTCGCCCATGCGGCGGATCACTTCGGGCGAGGGGCCGATGAAGCGGATGCCGCGGCGCGCGCAGATGGTCGCCAGGTCGGGGTTCTCCGAGAGGAAGCCATAGCCCGGATGCAGCGCGTCGCAGCCCGATGCAGCGGCCAGGTTCACGAGCGTATGGGCATTGAGGTAGCCGAGGATCGGGTCCTTGCCGATGTGGTAGGCCTCGTCGGCCTTCTTCACGTGCAGGGCGTGGCGGTCGGCGTCGGTGTAGATGGCGACGGACTTGATGCCGAGCTCGGCGCAGGCGCGCACGATGCGCACCGCGATCTCGCCGCGGTTGGCGACCAGGATCTTCTTAATCATCGCCACCGTTTCTTTGACAAAAATAACGACAAATCATATTATTGCGGGCTAATGTTTAACCGGGTGCGTCGTGTCGGGTCATCGCATGACGTGCCGCAGTGTGGCGAATCGGGGACATCATGATGCAGCCTGTTGAGATCGATCCCCATCGGTTTTGCCGAGGCAAGCAGTCGTGGGAAACCCGCTCGGACGTGTCTGCGTTTCCGCGTCTGGCCCATGAATTTACGCAAGGCGAGCTGTTCTGTCGAGTCGACGGCGCGGCGGATGCGCAGGGCGGCCTGTCGCTGCAGCTGACGGTGCGTGGCACGGTAGAGCTGACCTGTCAGCGTTGCCTGGGCGGCATGCCGCATGCGGTCGAGATCGAACGCACGCTGTTTCTGGCGCGCAACGAGACCGAGCTGGAACGGCTCGATGCCTCGCCCGACAGCGATGCCATTCTGGCCGGCGAGAAAGTCGACCTGGTCGCGCTGGTTGAAGATGAAGTGTTGTTGAGCCTGCCCCTGGCGGCGATGCACGCAGAAGGTGAATGCCCCGCCTGAGGGGCGCACGAATTTTTAAGGAGTAAGAAATGGCAGTCCAACAGAACAAGAAGTCCCCGTCCAAGCGCGGTATGCACCGTTCGCACGACTTCCTGACCAACCCGCCGCTGGCCGTCGAGCCGACCACTGGCGAGACCCACCTGCGCCACCATATCAGCCCCAGCGGCTTTTATCGCGGCCGCAAGGTCGTCAAGGCCAAGGGCGAGTAATTTCCTTGCGCGTTCGGGCCTGCCTGCGGGCGGCCCGGCGCGCCCTGTCCAGCCCACGTTTCCGGCTGTATGAGAAACATCACAGTCGCCATCGACGTCATGGGGGGCGACCATGGTCCCCATGTCACCGTCCCGGCGGCGATCCGTTGTCTTGCGCGCCATCCTGACCTGAACGTGATTCTGGTCGGGCCGCAGGACGTCGTCGCTGCCGAGCTCAAGGCGCGACGTGCGCGGCCCGGCCCGCGCCTGATCGTGCGCCACGCCAGCCAGGTGGTGGCGATGGACGAGCCGCCTGCGCTGGCCTTGCGCAACAAGAAGGATTCCTCGATGCGCGTCGCCATCGACCTCGTCAAGTCCGGCGAGGCCGACGCCTGCGTGTCGGCCGGCAATACCGGGGCACTGATGGCGACCGCGCGTTTCGTGCTGAAGACCCTGCCTGGCATCGACCGACCGGCGATCGCCGCGGTGATGCCGACGGTCAGCGGCCATGCGCTGGTGCTCGACATGGGCGCCAACGTCGACTGCACCGCCGAGCACCTGCTGCAGTTCGGCATCATGGGCGCGATGCTGGTGTCGGCGGTGGAGCACAAGCCCAACCCGAGCGTCGGCCTGCTGAACATCGGCGAGGAAGACATCAAGGGCAACGAGATGGTCAAGCGCGCCGCCGAGCTGCTGCGCGACAGCCACCTCAACTTCTACGGCAACGTCGAAGGCAATGACATCTTCAAGGGTACGACCGACGTGGTGGTGTGCGACGGCTTCGTCGGCAATGTCACGCTGAAAGCCTCCGAAGGCCTTGCCAAGATGATCTCGACCACGTTGCGCGCCGAGTTCAAGCGCAACTGGCTGACCCGCATCGCCGGTCTCGTCGCGCTGCCTGTGCTGAACGCATTCAAGCGGCGCATGGACCCGCGGCGCTACAACGGCGCCACGCTGCTGGGGCTGAAAGGCGTGGTGGTGAAGAGTCACGGCTCGGCCGACCGCTTCGCCTTCGAGCATGCCATCGAGACCGCCAGCGACGAAGTCCGCAACAACGTGCTGAAACGCATCACCGACCAGATCCAACTCCTGCAACGGGTGGCCGCTTGACCTATTCCCGCATTCTCGGCACCGGCAGCTATCTGCCGGCGCGCATTCTCACCAATGCCGATCTCGAAAAACTGGTCGAGACCAATGACCAGTGGATCGTCGAGCGTACCGGCATCCGTGAGCGCCACATCGCCGCCGAGGGCGAACTGACCAGTGATCTGGCGACCCAGGCAGCGCGCGCTGCGCTGGCCGTCGCCGGCCTGCAAGCCGACGATATCGATCTGCTGCTGGTTGCCACCACCACGCCTGACCTGGTATTTCCCAGCACGGCCTGCATCGTGCAGTCCAAGCTCGGCATGACCAACGGCCGCCCGGCGTTCGACCTGCAGGCGGTGTGCAGCGGCTTCGTGTACGCACTCTCGGTGGCCGACCAATTCATCAAGACCGGCGCAGCGAAGCGCGCGTTGGTGATCGGCGCCGAGACGCTGTCGCGCATCACCGACTGGAACGACCGCAGCAATTGCATCCTGTGGGGCGACGGCGCTGGCGCGGTGGTGCTGGGTGCGTCCGACGAACCGGGCATCATCGCCACCCACATCCACGCCGACGGCCGCCACAAGGAACTGCTGCGCACCACCACCGGCGCGTCGACCGGTCTGCACGAACCGGCCTACATGCGCATGGAGGGCAACGCCGTGTTCAAGATGGCGGTCAACACGCTCGACCGCATCGTCGACGAGACGCTCGAGGCCAACGGTCTGCAGAAATCCGACATCGACTGGCTGGTGCCGCACCAGGCCAATATCCGCATCATCTCCGCCACCGCGAAGAAGCTCGGCATGAGCATGGACAACGTGGTGACGACGGTCGCCGGCCACGGCAACACCTCGGCCGCTTCGGTGCCGCTGGCGTTCGACGTCGCGGTGCGCGACGGCCGTATCCAGCGCGGCCAGACCGTGCTGATGGAGGCTTTCGGCGGCGGCTTCACCTGGGGCTCGGCGCTCCTCAAGTACTAAGAAAGACACGTGATGAAACTCGCATTCGTTTTCCCCGGGCAGGGCTCGCAATCGGTCGGCATGATGGCCGGCTGGGGCGAACGCGCCGAAGTCCGCGCCACGTTCCAGGAAGCGTCAGACGCGCTCGGCCAGGATCTGTGGGCGCTGGTGACCGACGGTCCGGCCGACGTGCTGAATCAAACCGTGAATACCCAGCCGGCGATGCTGGCCGCTGACGTCGCCGCCTGGCGTGCGTGGCAGGCCGCGGGCGGCGCGACGCCAGCGCTGCTGGCGGGCCACAGCCTCGGCGAGTACGCGGCGCTGGTCGCAGCGGGTTCGCTGAATTTCGCCGATGCGATCCGGTTGGTGCGTTTCCGCGCCGAGGCGATGCAGGCGGCGGTGCCCGAAGGCGTCGGCGCGATGGCGGCGATCCTGGGACTCGACGACGATGCGGTGCGCGCGGCATGCAGCGAAGCGGCGGCAGGCGAGGTCGTCGAGGCGGTGAATCTCAACTCGCCCGGCCAGGTGGTGATCGCCGGCAACAAGGCAGCGGTCGAGCGCGCGATGGCGCTGGCGAAGGAAAAGGGCGCCAAGCGTGCGCTGCCGCTGCCGGTGTCGGTGCCCTCGCATTCCTCGCTGATGCAGCCCGCGGCCGACAAGTTGCTGGCGCACCTGCAGGGCGTGGCGATTGCCGCGCCGACGATTCCCGTGCTGCACAACACCGACGTGCAAAGCCATGCTGACGCGGACGCCATCCGTGCGGCGCTGGCGAAGCAACTGCACACCCCGGTGCGCTGGGTCGAGACCGTGCAGGCGCTGAAAGCAGCCGGCATCGAACGCGTGATCGAATGCGGCCCCGGCAAGGTGCTGGCGGGCCTCAACAAGCGCATCGAAGACAGCCTGCCTGCCGTGGCATTGGTCGACGAAGCCAGCCTCGCGGCGGCGCTCAATCAATAAGGAGAAGAGGATGTTGCAAGGACAAATCGCATTGGTGACTGGTGCCAGTCGCGGCATCGGCCAGGCCATCGCGCTGGCGCTAGGCAATGCGGGTGCCACCGTGATTGGCACCGCCACCAGCGACAAGGGCGCGCAGGCGATCAGCGATTACCTCGCCGCGGCCAACATCAAGGGCGGCGGCATGAAGCTCGATGTCTGCAACGCCGCCGAGGTCGACGCCGTGATCGCCGCGATCGAGAAGGATTTCGGCACTATCGGCATCCTGGTCAACAACGCCGGCATCACCCGCGACAACCTCCTCATGCGTATGAAGGATGAGGAGTGGGACGAGATCATGGCGACCAACCTCACGTCCGTGTTCCGCCTGTCGCGCGCCGTGCTGCGCGCGATGATGAAGGCGCGCGCCGGGCGCATCATTTCCATTGCGTCGGTGGTGGGGGCGATGGGCAACGCCGGGCAGACCAACTACAGTGCGGCGAAGGCGGGCATCATGGGCTTCACCAAGTCGCTCGCGCGCGAGGTCGGCAGCCGCAACATCACCGTCAACTGCGTGGCGCCGGGTTTCATCGACACCGACATGACGCGCGCGCTGCCGGATGCGCAGCGCCAGGCGCTGCTTGCCCACATTCCGCTCGGACGCCTGGGTTCGGCCGAGGATATCGCCGCCGCGGTCACCTTCCTGGCATCGCCCGCGGCCGGCTACGTTTCCGGGACCACGCTGCATGTCAACGGCGGCATGTACATGGCGTGACCGTCGGCAAAGTTTGGTAAAATCGCCGGGTTTCATTTTTCCGGGCTTCAAGAAGATTGAAGCCTTTTTTCTAGAGAGGAGCAGTAATGGATAACGTACAGCGTGTAATCAAAGTCGTCGCCGAGCAACTGGGCGTGAACGAAGCGGACATCAAGAACGAGTCTTCCTTCGTCGGCGACCTGGGCGCTGACTCGCTCGACACGGTTGAACTGGTGATGGCGCTGGAAGAGGAATTCGGCTGCGAGATCCCCGACGAAGACGCCGAGAAGATCACCACCGTGCAGCAGGCGATCGACTACGTCAACAGCCACTCGGCCTGATTGTTCACCAGTAAAAAGGACTGACTTTTGTCCAAGCGTCGCGTCGTCGTGACCGGCCTGGGGATCATCTCCCCGGTCGGCAACACCATCCCGGAAGCCTGGGAAAACCTGATTGCCGGGCGTTCCGGCATCGCCCGTATCACCCGCTTCGATCCTTCGCCGTTCGCCTCCCACATGGCGGGCGAGGTGAAGAATTTCGACGTTGAGCAATACCTCAACCCGAAGGAAGCCCGCCGCATGGATACCTTCATCCAGTACGGCATGGCCGCCGGCATCCAGGCGATACGCGACTCGGGCATCGAAGTCACCGATGCCAATGCCGAGCGCATTGGCATCAACATCGGCTCCGGCATCGGCGGCTTGCCGCTGATCGAGGAGACGCATTCCCTGCTGATGGAATCCGGCCCGCGGAAGATTTCTCCCTTCTTCATTCCGGGCTCCATCATCAACATGATTTCCGGCAACCTTTCGATCCTGTACGGGATCAAGGGGCCCAACCTCGGCGTGGTCACTGCCTGTACCACCGGCCTGCATGCCATCGGCCTGTCTGCCCGCATGATCGAGCACGGCGATGCCGACGTGATGATCGCCGGCGGTGCCGAAGCCGCGGTTTCGCCGCTGGGCGTCGGTGGCTTCGCCGCGGCACGCGCGCTCTCCACCCGCAACGACGACCCGGCCGCCGCGAGCCGCCCGTGGGACAAGGACCGCGACGGCTTCGTGCTGGGCGAAGGCGGCGGCGTGATGGTGCTCGAGGAATACGAGCACGCCAAGGCACGCGGTGCGAAGATCTATGCCGAGGTCGCGGGCTTCGGCATGAGCGGCGACGCCTACCACATGACGGCGCCGAGTACCGACGGCCCCAAGCGTTCGATGCTGAACGCGCTGCGTGACGCCGGCATGAATCCGGACCAGATTCACTACGTCAACGCGCACGGCACCTCGACGCCGCTGGGCGACAAGAACGAGACCGACGCGATCAAGCTCGCGCTGGGCGATGCCGCGTACAAGACGGTGGTCAACTCGACCAAGTCGATGACCGGCCATTTGCTCGGTGGCGCTGGTGGGGTCGAGTCGGTGTTCACCGTGCTGGCGGTGCATCACCAGATCTCGCCGCCCACCATCAACCTCTTCTCGCAAGACCCGGAATGCGATCTCGACTACTGCGCCAACACCGCGCGTGAAATGAAGATCGACGCCGCGCTGAAGAACAACTTCGGGTTCGGCGGAACCAACGGTTCGCTGGTCTTCAAGCGCGTTTGACCGTCGCGGGGGACTGCCCCATCGCAACCGATCAAGCCGGTACGTTCGACACACGGGAATGGCCGGGGCCGCAGCGGCCTGACTTGATCAGGCTGCAGGCGTCCAGGCCGCAACGCTATCCCGGTCTCATGCTCAGCAGCGGTGACGCCGGCTGGGACGTGTTGTTCGCCTTCCCGCAGGACGTCATCCGCATCGAGGCCGGCGAGGGCCTTGCCCGGCTGCAGTCGCATCCGGCGATGCAGTTGCACTCCGCCCCATGCGAATCCCCCTCCGACTTGCCGTTCACGGGTGGCTGGCTGTGCGCCCTCGGCTACGAGCTGGGCGGCCTGCTCGAGCCGAGTGCGGGCCGGGTCGAGGATGCGGAATTCCCGGCTGCCTGGCTGGCGCGCATCCCCGCGGCGATCCTGTTCGAGCGCGCCTCCGGCCGCTGCCTGCTGGTGGCCGAGGCGGGGCAGGGGGAGTTGTTCGAGCGGATGCAGGCCGACCTGGCGAGCCCGCCGCCGCCGCTGGCGGCGATTCCCTCCCTACATGCGCTGCAGGAAGACGAGCCCGCACTTTTTCTCGACGGCGTCGCGCGCATTCAGGATTACATCCGTGCCGGCGACGTGTTCCAGGTCAATCTGTCGCGCGGCTGGCGCGCAGAATTCGCTGCACCGGTACCCGCGGCTGCGCTGTTCGCCCGCCTGATGCAGATGAATCCGGCGCCGTTCTCCGCGCTGCTGCAGATGGACGACTGGGCGATCGTCAGTTCGTCGCCCGAGCGCCTGGTCCGCCTCGGACGTGACGGCGTGATCGAGACGCGGCCGATTGCCGGCACCCATCCTCGCAGCGAGGATGCGACGGAGGACGCCGCACTGCGCGCGCGGCTGGAGGCGCATCCAAAGGAGCGTGCCGAGCACGTCATGCTGGTCGACCTCGAACGCAACGACCTCGGTCGCGTGTGCGAACCCGGCAGCGTCGAGGTCGCCGCGTTGATGGAGATCGCCAGCTACCGTCACGTGCACCACATCGAATCGACCGTGCGCGGCCGGCTGCGTGCCGGGGTGACCGTGTACGACGCCTTGCGCGCGGTGTTCCCGGGCGGAACCATCACCGGCTGCCCCAAGCTGCGCACCATGCAGATCATCCGCGAACTCGAGCAGGTGCCGCGCCGCAGCTATACCGGCAGCGTCGGCTACATCAACCGCGACGGCAGCTTCGACTTCAACATCCTGATCCGCAGTTTCCTGCTGCGCGGCAACACACTCGGCTTTCGTGCCGGGGCCGGCATCGTGGCGGACTCGGTCGCGGCGCGCGAGCTCGACGAGACGCGCGCCAAGGCGCGCGGCCTGCTGCGCGCGCTGGAGGCGGCATGATCCTCGTCAACGGCGTCGCGACTGCGCAGGTCGATGCGCTCGACCGCGGCCTCGCCTACGGCGACGGGGTGTTCCGCACGCTGCGCACGCGCGACGGCGAGCCGCTGTGGTGGAATGATCACTATGTCAGGCTCGCGGCGGACTGCGCGGCGCTGGCGCTCGATTGCCCCGACGCCGCCGTGTTGCGGGATGAAATCGGACGCGTGGCCGAGGTGGGCGAAGGTGTGGCGAAGATCGTGGTCACGCGTGGCGCCGGCGCGCGCGGCTATGCGCCGCCGCTCGGCCAGCCGGTCACGCGCATCGTGCTGTCGGCGCCGCTGCCGCCGCATGCCCGTGCCGGCGCGCCGGTCGACGTTGCCGCGCGCTGGTGCAGCCTGCGTCTCGGCCGGCAGCCGCGGCTGGCGGGGGTGAAGCACCTGAGCCGGCTGGAGAACGTGCTGGCGCGCGCCGAGTGGGACGACCCGGCCATCTTCGAAGGCATCCTGTGCGACGACACGGGCCTGCTGGTCGGCGGCGTGATGAGCAACCTGCTCTGGGTCAGGGACGGCGTGCTGTTCACGCCGGATCTCAGCCAGTGCGGCGTGGCGGGTGTGGCGCGGGCGCGCCTGCTGCGCGCGGCGGAACGCCGTGGCATGCCGACCCGTATCGACCGTTTCCCGCCAGCCGCTATACTCGCTGCCGACGAAGTCATGATCTGCAACAGCGTCTTCGGCCTGCGCCGCCTGGGCCGGCTGGATGACGCGAGCTGGGCCCCCGCGGGCTGGACCGACACCTTGAACACTGCCTTGTATGAAGACCTTGATTAAGCGCCTGCTCGTGCTCGTGATCCTGGCCACGCTGCTGCTGGCAGGCGGCCTGGCCTGGTACGGGAAGCAGCCTCTCGAGATCCAGCCACTGCCGAAAAGCGTCAACGTGACGCCGGGCATGCATCTGAAGAGCCTGAGCATGATGCTCGAACGCGAAGGCGTGGTCGGCAATGCGCGCGCGTTCTGGCTGCTCGGGCGCATGCTCGGCAAGGGTGGAGACATCAAGGTGGGCGTGTATACGCTGGACAGGCCGCTCACGCCACTCGAACTCTACGGAAAATTCGAGCGTGGCGACGTCTCGCAGGCGATCGTGCAGTTCATCGAAGGCTGGAATTGGCGCGAGGTGCGCACCGCGCTCGCCGCGCAGCCGCTGCTCAAGAACGACAGCGCCGGCATGAGTGATGCCGAGCTTATGCAGGCGATCGGCGCCGACGAGCGCCACCCCGAGGGCCTGTTGTTCCCCGACACCTATTTCTACGCGCCGCACACCTCCGACATCCAGGTGCTGCGCCGTGCCTACCAGTTGCAGCGCGACAAGCTGATGGCGGCCTGGGAAGCGCGTGCGCCGGGCCTGCCCTACAGGACGCCCTACGAGGCGCTGATCATGGCGTCGATCGTCGAGAAGGAAACCGGCGCGGCGTTCGAGCGCCCGATGATCGCCGGCGTGTTCATCAACCGGCTCAGGCTCGGCATGCGGCTACAGACCGATCCCACCGTGATCTACGGGGTGGGCGAGCGCTTCGATGGCAACCTGCGCAAAATTGATCTGCAGACCGACACGCCGTACAACACCTATACCCGCGGCGGGCTACCGCCGACGCCGATCGCGATGCCCAGCGAAGCGGCGATCCGCGCGGCGCTCAATCCGGCGAAGACCGACGCGCTGTATTTCGTCGCACGCGGCGACGGCACCCACGTCTTCTCCAGCAATCTCGCGGCGCACAACCGCGCGGTCAACCGCTACCAGAAATGAGCATGCCCGGAAAATTCATCACCCTCGAAGGCGTCGACGGCGCCGGCAAGAGCACGCATCTGGGCTTCGTCGCCGACTGGCTGCGCGGGCAGGGCAGGGAGGTCATCGTCACCCGCGAGCCCGGCGGCACGCCGCTCGGCGAAACGCTGCGCGAGTTATTGCTGCATCGCGAAATGGATGCCGATACCGAACTGCTGCTCATGTTCGCCGCGCGCCAGCAGCATCTGGCCGAGTTGATCCTGCCGGCGCTGGCACGCGGCGCCTGGGTGGTGTCGGACCGTTTCACCGACGCCAGCTACGCCTACCAGTGCGGCGGCCGCGGCATTGCGGCCGAGCGCATCGCGGCATTGGAGCGCTGGGTGCAGCGCGGCTTTGCCCCCGACCTCACCCTGCTGTTCGACGTCTCGCCCGAGGTGGCGGAGGCGCGCCGCTCGGCCGCCCGCACCGCCGACCGTTTCGAGCGCGAGGCCGACAGCTTCTTCAATCGCGTGCGCAATGCTTATTTGGACCGCGCCCGCGCCGAGCCGGCGCGCATTCATGTGCTCGATGCGCGCCAATCGATCGAGGCGCTGCAGGCCGAAATTGGCCCGTTGCTGCAGGGACTGGCGTGAGCGCACCCTATCCCTGGCTGGAAGTCCCGTGGCGGCGCCTGCTGGCGACCCGGTCGCGGCCGGCGCAGGCGCTGCTGCTGGCGGGTCCGCGCGGGGTCGGCAAGAGCGAACTGGCGCTGGCGTGGGCGCAGGCGCTGTTGTGCGAATCGCCGCAGCCCGACGGCGCGGCCTGCGGCGTCTGCCCAGCCTGCCACTGGTTCGAGACTGGCGCGCATCCCGATTTCCGGCTTGTCACCCTGCAGGAGAAGACCACCAAGGAAGGCGAAACCCGCATGGCGACCGCGATCGAGGTCGAGCAGGCACGCGAGGCGGTCGATTTCGTGCAATTGTCGACCTACCGGGCAGGCTTCCGCGTGGTGCTGGTCGACCCGGCTGACAGCGTCAACCTGGCGGCCGCCAACGCCCTGTTAAAGGTGCTGGAGGAACCGCCGTTAAATACGGTATTCGTGCTGGTGTCGGATCAGCCGCGCCGGCTGCTGCCGACGATCCGCAGCCGCTGTACCCGGCTCGACATCGGCCTGCCGCCGGCCGAGCAGGCGGCCGCCTGGCTGGCTGGGCAGGCGGTGGGCGATGCCGCAACCTTGCTGGCGTTGTCCGGCGGTACCCCGCTCGATGCCCGGCGCTGGGCCGAGGGCGGTGAGCTGGATGAGCGGCAAGGCGTGCTGGAAGACCTGGCCCGGCCCGATCGGCTCGATCCGGTGACGCTCGGCGAGCGCTGGAAAACAGTCAGTCCGCAGACCTGGCACGCCGTGGTGTACAAGTGGCTGGGCGATCTGCTGGCAGTAAAGTTGCAGGGTGGCGTGCAGTTCAACCGCGATTTTGCCGACGTGCTGGCGCGGCTGGGGCCGAAGGCCGATCTGGCGAGGTTGCTGGCATTGGCCAGGGTGCAGGCGAACGAGGGCAGGACGCTGACGCACCCGCTCAACCGGGCACTGCAGCTGCAAGCCTGGCTGGTACAGTACCGGCACGTATTTGATTAAGAGAGTCGATCATGAATGCAGCACTCAACGATATGGCAGGTCAGGTCCGCCCCGGCGTGCTGTCGCTGTCGATCAAGGAAAAATCCGCGCTGTTCGCGGCCTACATGCCTTTCATCAAGGGGGGCGGCCTGTTCATCCCGACCAACAAGCAGTACAAGATGGGCGAGGAAGTGTTCATGCTGCTGACGCTGATGGAAGATCCCGCCAAGCTGCCGGTGTCCGGCAAGGTGGTGTGGGTGACGCCGGCGGGTTCGCACGGCAGCCGTACCCAGGGCGTGGGCGTACAGTTCGCCTTCAACGAAAGCGGCAAGGCGGCGCAGAACAAGATTGAAGGTTTGCTCGGCGGTTCGTTAAAATCGGTGCGTCCCACCCACACCATGTAAGCGCCGCCATGCGGCGCGCAGACGCCGCATGTACATCGACTCCCACTGCCACATCAATTTTCCCGATCTCGCCGGCAAGCTGCCCGAGGTGTTCGAGCTCATGGCGGCCAACCAGGTGAGCCACGCGCTGTGCATCGGCGTCGAACTGGAAAAATTCCCTGAAATCCGCGCGCTCGCCGAGGCGCACCCGAATGTCTACGCGTCCGTGGGCGTCCATCCGGATCATGAAGACTGCACCGAACCGACGGTGGACGAACTGGTGGCGCTGGCCGACCACCCCAAGGTGGTGGCGATCGGCGAGACCGGGCTGGATTATTTCCGCCTGACCGGCGATCTCGAGTGGCAGCGTGAACGTTTCCGCACCCACATTCGCGCCGCGCGTGCCAGCCACAAGCCACTGGTGATCCACACCCGTGCCGCGGCCGACGACACCTTGCGCATCATGCGGGAAGAAAACGCGACTGAGGCGGGCGGGGTGATGCACTGCTTCACCGAAAGCCTGGCAGTGGCGGAAGCGGCCATCGAGCTGGGCTTTTACATCTCGTTTTCCGGCATCGTCACCTTCAAGAATGCCGTTTCCCTGCGCGAGGTGGCGGCGGCGATCCCGCTTGAGCGCATGCTGATCGAAACCGATTCACCCTATCTCGCGCCGGTGCCGCACCGCGGGCAGACCAACCAGCCGGGCTACGTGAAGCATGTGGCGGAGGAGATCGCGCGGGTGCGCGGCATTGCGGCCGAAGCCGTGGGCGAAGCGACCAGCGCGAACTTTTTCCGGCTGTTCGCCGCGGCGCAGCCGAACTGAGTTGCGCCGCCGTGCCGCGCCGTGCGGCGGCAGACTACTGGCCGAAGAAGGATTTCACCTTGTCCATGAAGGACTGCGCGCGCGGGTTGTTGTTGCGTCCCGGGCTCAGTGATTCGAACTCGCGCAGCAGCTCGCGCTGACGCTCGGACAGGTTCACCGGCGTTTCCACCAGCATGTGGCACAGCAGGTCGCCCGGCGCGTGGCTGCGCACGCCCTTGATGCCCTTGCCGCGCAGCCGGAACACCTTGCCGGACTGCGTTTCGGCGGGGATCTTGATCTTGGCGTGGCCTTCCAGCGTGGGGATCTCGACCTCGCCGCCGAGCGCCGCGGTGGCGAAGCTGATCGGCATTTCGCAGTGCAGGTCGTCGCCGTCGCGCTTGAATACCGGGTGCTCCTTGAGGTGGATCACCACGTAGAGATCGCCCGGCGGGCCGCCGTTGACGCCGGCTTCGCCCTCGCCGGCCAGCCGGATGCGGTCGCCGTTGTCGACCCCGGAGGGGATCTTCACCGACAGCGTCTTGTGCTTCTTGACGCGGCCTTCGCCGTGGCAACTGGGGCAGGGGTCGCTGACCGTCTTGCCGGTGCCGCCGCAGCGCGGGCAGGTCTGCTGCACCGAGAAGAAGCCCTGCTGGATGCGTACCTGGCCGTGGCCGCCGCAGGTGGTGCAGGTGGTCGGCGAGGTGCCGGGCTTGGCGCCGCTGCCGTGGCAGGTGCCGCACTCCTCCAGCGTCGGGATGCGGATCTTGGTCTCGGTGCCGCGCGCGGCTTCCTCCAGCCCGATTTCCAGGTTGTAGCGCAGGTCGGCGCCGCGATACACGCGGTCGCGACGGTTACCGCCGCCGCCGAAGATGTCGCCGAAAATGTCCGAGAAGGCGTCGGAGAATCCGCCGCCGCCGAAGCCGCCGCCGCCCATGCCGGCCTGGCCGTCGACCCCGGCGTGGCCGAACTGGTCGTAGGCCGCGCGCTTGTCGGCGTCGGACAGCACCTCGTAGGCGAGCTTGGCTTCCTTGAATTTCTCCTCCGCCCCCTTGTCGTCCGGGTTGCGGTCGGGATGGTGCTTCATGGCCAGCTTGCGGTAGGCCTTCTTGATTTCGTCGTCCGAGGCGTTCTTGGTGACGCCGAGGACTTCGTAGTAGTCGCGTTTGCTCATGTGTCTAGGGGCTAGGATTTAGGATCTAGGGGCTAGGGGATGAGGGGCCGGGGGAAAAGGTAAAGGCCGCGCACAGCGCGACCTTCCCTAGTCCCTGGCTCCTAGCCCCTAATCCCTCACTTGTCCTTCACCTCTTCGAACTCGGCATCGACCACGTTGTCGTCGGCTGCGCTGCTGCCGGCACCGGCAGCACCCGCACCGGCCGCTGCGCCCGGCTGGGCCTGCTCGGTCTTGTACATCTCCTCGGCGAGCTTGTGGCTGGCGGTGGCGAGGGCGTTGGTCTTGGCTTCGATGGTGTCCTTGTCGCCTTCGCGAACGGCGTCTTCGCACTCCTTCAGCGCGGCTTCAATCGCGGCCTTTTCGTCGGCGGAGACCTTGTCACCGTAATCGGCGAGCGACTTCTTCACCGAGTGGATCATGCCGTCGGCGGCGTTGCGCGCGGTCGCGAGTTCGACTGCCTTGTGGTCTTCGGCGGCGTTGGCCTCGGCGTCCTTCACCATGCGCTGGATTTCCTCTTCGGAGAGGCCCGACGACGCCTGGATCTTGATCTTGTTCTCCTTGCCGGTGGCCTTGTCCTTGGCCGACACGTGCAGGATGCCGTTGGCGTCGATGTCGAAGGTGACTTCGATCTGCGGCATGCCGCGCGGCGCGGGCGGAATGTCGGACAGGTTGAACTGGCCGAGGCTCTTGTTGCCCGAGGCGACTTCGCGCTCGCCCTGCAGCACGTGCACCGTCACAGCGCTCTGATTGTCGTCGGCGGTCGAGAACACCTGGCTCGCCTTGGTCGGGATGGTGGTGTTCTTCGGGATCAGCTTGGTCATCACGCCGCCGAGGGTCTCGATGCCCAGGGAGAGCGGCGTCACGTCGAGCAGCAGCACGTCCTTCACCTCGCCCTGCAGCACGCCGCCCTGGATCGCGGCGCCGACGGCAACGGCTTCGTCCGGGTTGACGTCACGGCGCGGATCCTTGCCGAAGAAATCCTTCACCGCCTCCATCACCTTGGGCATGCGGGTCTGGCCGCCAACCAGGATCACGTCGTCGATCTGGCTCGTGGAGAGGCCGGCATCCTTCAGCGCCAGCTTGCACGGCTCGATGGTGCGCTTGATCAGGTCTTCCACCAGCGCCTCGAACTTGGCGCGGGTGATCTTCACCGCGAGGTGCTTGGGACCGGAGGCGTCGGCCGTGATGTAGGGCAGGTTGACTTCGGTCTGCTGTGCCGAGGACAGCTCGATCTTCGCTTTTTCCGCCGCTTCCTTCAGGCGCTGCAGCGCGAGCACGTCCTTCTTCAGGTCGACGCCCTGTTCCTTCTTGAACTCCTCGGCGATGTAGTCGATCAGGCGCTGGTCGAAGTCTTCGCCGCCGAGGAAGGTGTCGCCGTTGGTCGACAGCACTTCGAACTGGTGCTCGCCGTCCATTTCGGCAATTTCAATGATCGAAATGTCGAAGGTGCCGCCGCCCAAGTCGTACACGGCGATCTTGCGGTCGCCTTCCTTCTTGTCCATGCCGAAGGCGAGCGCAGCCGCGGTCGGCTCGTTGATGATGCGCTTCACTTCCAGACCGGCGATGCGGCCGGCGTCCTTGGTGGCCTGGCGCTGGCTGTCGTTGAAGTAGGCCGGCACCGTGATGACGGCTTCGGTCACTTCTTCCCCGAGATAATCCTCGGCGGTCTTTTTCATCTTGCGCAGGGTCTCGGCCGACACCTGCTGCGCGGCCATTTTCTTGTCGCGCACTTCCACCCAGGCGTCGCCGTTGTCGGCCTTGACGATCTTGTAGGGCATCAGGCCGATGTCCTTCTGCACTTCCTTCTCTTCGAACCGACGTCCAATGAGCCGCTTGACCGCGAACAGGGTGTTCTTCGGGTTGGTGACCGCCTGGCGTTTGGCCGGCGCGCCGACCAGGATCTCGCCGTCTTCGGTGTAGGCGACGATCGACGGCGTGGTGCGCGCGCCTTCGGCGTTCTCGATGACTTTGGGCGTGCCGTTTTCCATCACCGCCACGCAGGAGTTGGTGGTGCCGAGGTCGATGCCAATGATGCGTCCCATGATGTGTGTCCTTCCAGAAATGTTTGAATTGGTTCGAATATGGGGTGGGGGCGGCCTATTTCAAGTTCCGTCGCAGGGTCTTTCTCGACTCAGCCGCCGGGACCCTTGGACACCATCACCAGAGCCGGCCGCAGCGTGCGCTCGTTGAGGCGGTAGCCTTTCTGCAGCACGGTCACGACAGTATTGGCCGGCTGCTCGGAGTCGACCATCTGGATCGCCTGGTGCAGGTGCGGGTCGAATTTCTCGCCCAGTGGGTTGATGTCGGCCAGGTTGAACTTGCCGAAGGCGGCGACCAGTTGCTTCAGTGTCAGCTCGACCCCGCTCTTCAGGGTCTCGACGCTCGGCGACGCATCGGCGAGCGCGGCTTCCAGGCTGTCCTTCACCGCCAGCAGTTCGCCGGCGAATCCTTCCACCGCGAACTTGCGCGCCTTGTCGACGTCCTCCGCCGCGCGGCGGCGCATGTTCTCGGTCTCGGCTTTGGCGCGCAGCCAGGCGTCGTGGTGCTCGACGGCCTGCAGTTCGGCCGCCTTCAGCAGTTCTTCCAGGCTGGGCATGGTGTCTTTTTCGGGTGGGGTACCGGCCGCGCTGGGGTCGGTCTTGAGTTCGTCCTGCATGTGTGCTCCCAATTGGTTCTCGCGAGCAAGTGGGGACAAAAAACGGGCTTTCAAGAGCGGCAAGTCATTTTTCTTGCCCGTGTGCGTGCTGTCGCGGGGCGCATGCCAATTGCCGCGCGCAGGTGCTTCCGGTATGATGCGCCGCTTCCCGGAGAGGTGGATGAGTGGTTTAAGTCGCACGCCTGGAAAGCGTGTTCAGGGTAATACCCTGACGGGGGTTCGAATCCCCCCCTCTCCGCCACATACGACGACCACGACCGAACATGCCGAAATTCGCCTACCACGGCAGGCTTTCCGTGGTTGTTCCCGTCAAGAACGAGCAGGACAATGTCGAACCGCTGGTGCGTGAGATCGCCGCGGCGCTCAGCGGCAACACCACCTTCGAGATCATCTACGTCAACGACGGTAGCACCGACGCAACCCAGGCACGTCTTGACGCGCTGCAGACCGAATTCCCCATGCTGCGGGTAATCCGCCACCGTGCCTCGTGCGGCCAGAGCCGCGCGGTGACGACGGGGGTGAGCGCAGCGCGCTACGAATGGATCGCCACGCTCGACGGCGACGGCCAGAACGACCCGGCCGACATTCCGGCGCTGCTGGCTACACTTGCCGATCCGGCGCAGCCGGCCAATCTGGAGCTGCTTGCGGGCTGGCGCGCCAAGCGCAACGACACCTTCATTCGCCGCCTGTCCTCGAAAATCGCCAACGGCGTGCGTTCGCGCATGCTGCGTGACAACACGCCGGACACCGGCTGCGGCCTGAAAGTATTTTCCCGCGAGACTTTCCTGGCTTTGCCCAACTTTGATCACATGCACCGCTTCCTGCCGGCGCTGGTGATGCGCAACGGCGGCGCCGTGGTGTCGGTGCCGGTGCACCACCGGGCGCGCGAGCGCGGCACCTCCAAATACGGCGTCCACAACCGGCTGTGGGTGGGCATCGTCGATCTGTTCGGCGTCGCCTGGCTGCAGCGCCGGGTGCGCCTGCCGGTGATCGAGCCGGATTCCGATCTCTAGGGCGCGCGCGGCCGGCATGAACCTGCGCGTCATCCTGAAGGGCCTCGCGCTGATCCTGAGCCTTGCGCTGCTGGGCTACCTGTTCAAGACCAGCGACCTCGGCAACAGCGTCAACGAGGCGTGGATCGATGCGCGGGTACGCGGGCAGGGCATCCACGGTGCGCTGCTGTTCCTGCTGATGGGCGGCATCTTCACCGCGATCGGCCTGCCGCGCCAGGTCATCGCCTTCCTCGGCGGCTATGCGTTCAACGTCGCCCTCGGCACGCTGCTCGGCGCGCTGGCGGCGTTCCTCGGCTGCATGCTGAGCTTCGCCTACGCCCGCTTCTTCGGCAAAGGATTGCTGCGCGCTCGACTCGGCGCGCGTGCCGGGCGCTTCGACCGCTTCATCCACACGCATCCTTTCTCGATGACGGTGCTGATCCGCCTGCTGCCGGTGGGCAGCAACCTGCTGACCAACCTGGCGGCGGGCATTTCCAGCATCCGGCCGCTGTATTTTTTCTCCGGAACCCTGCTTGGCTATCTGCCGCAGACGCTGGTGTTCGCACTGGTCGGCAGCGGCGTACACATTGCGCCGGCGGTGAAGCTTTCCCTGGCGGTCGGCCTGTTCCTCGTGTCGGGCGCGCTGGGGGGCTGGCTCTACCGCCGCTATCGCCATGGCCAGAGCCTCGACGATCAGATCGATGCCGCACTCGACGAACCGCATGCCGTCCGCCATGAACCCACGACACGCTCCTGATCCTGCCAGCCGCAGCCCGCTGCTGCTGAGCCTGCTGCTGCTGGCGGCACTGACCGCCGTGGCGCTGCTGACGCGGCCGCTTACGCCGATCGACGAGACGCGCTACGTCAGCGTGGCGTGGGAGATGTGGCTGCGCGGCGATTTCCTGGTGCCGTTCAAGAACGGTGAGACCTACAGCCACAAGCCACCGTTCATCTTCTGGATGCTCCACGCCGGCTGGGCGCTGTTCGGCGTCAACGACTGGTGGCCGCGCCTGGTGCTGCCGCTGTTCTCCGCCGGGTCGCTGGGGTTGACGGTTCTGCTGGCTCGTCGCCTGTGGCCGCAACAGGGCGGGCTCGGCGGCCAGGCGGCGCTGGTGCTCGTGAGCACGTTGCTGTGGATCGTGTTCTCCACCGCGGTCATGTTCGACGTGATGCTGGCGTTCTGGGTGCTGCTCGGCATGCATGGAATATTGAGCGCCGCCGGCGGCAGACGGCGTGGCTTCGTCATGCTGGGGATCGCCATCGGTATGGGCGTCCTGACCAAGGGGCCGGTCATCCTGCTGAACCTGCTGCCGATCACGGTGCTGGCGCCGTGGTGGAACCCGGGGTTGCGCTGGGGCCGCTGGTTCGGCGGCGTGCTGCTGGCCGTGCTGCTGGGCGCCGCCATTGCGCTGGCGTGGGCGATTCCCGCCGGCTTCGCGGGCGGCGAGACGTATCGCAACGCAATTTTCTGGGGGCAGACCGCCAACCGCATGGTCGAGTCCTTCGCCCACCGGCGGCCGGTCTGGTGGTATCTGCCGCTGCTGCCGCTGATGCTGTTCCCGTGGTTCGTCTGGCCAGGCTTCTGGCAGGCACTGAACCGACAACGTCGTGAAGGACTCGACCGCGGCATGCGTTTCTGCCTTGCCTGGATGCTGCCGGTGCTGGTCGCGTTTTCCTTCATCAGCGGCAAGCAGCCGCACTATCTGATTCCGCTGTTCCCGGCTTTTGCACTGCTGACGGCGCGCCTGCTGGCGGAACGGCCGTCGATGCGCGTCGGGCTGCCGGCGCTGCTGGCTGCTGCACTCGGCATCGCGCTGACGCTCGTTGCCAGCGGCCGGATTCCCGCGCTGCACGACGATGTGGCCCTGTTGCCGCCGCTTTGGGTGGGCGCCGTGTTGGTGCTGCTGGCGGCGGTCGCCTGGTGGGGCGGGCGCCGTGGCGTCTCAGCCGGCTGGACGCTGGCGCTGCTGGGGGCGGGAACGATGGCGCTGGTGCAGGTGGCGGCGATGCATGCGCTGCAGCCGCTGTACGACGTCAAGCCGATGGCGCGTGCGATCAGGGCGGTGCAGGACGAGGGGCGCGCGGTGGCGAACATCGCCACCTATCACGCGCAGTACCAGTTTCTCGGCCGGCTCGAGCAGCCGCTGATCGAATTGCGCGGGGCCGACGTCGCGCCCTGGCTGGCGGCGCATCCGGACGCCTATGCGGTGGTGTATCTGAAGGACAGGGAAGGCCTGGCTGCGATCACGGCACGCCACAAGCAGGCGTACCGGGGCGGCGCAGCCGTACTGGTGGATACGCGGACGGCAGCCGGTCTGCTGGCTGCCCACGTCGAGTAGGCGGGATCAGGCCTCGGCGTCGCGCGGCGGCAGCACCACTTCACGCGAGGGCGAGATGGTCGAGATGGCGTGCTTGAAGATCATCTGCGCTGCCTGATCCTGGCCTTTCAGCAGCACGACGAACTGGTCGAAGGATTCGATCCGCCCCATCAGCTTGATGCCGTTGACGAGGAATACCGACACCGGAATGCGTTCCTTGCGCAGGGTGTTGAGGAAAACATCTTGCAGGTGATTATGTTCTTTGGCCATGTTTGGCTCCCTGTCAGGTGGATGCGGGGGCGAACCCCGCATGACTATTATTAGCTGATTATTCGATTTTTGCACCGGCACGCGCCGCGCTGATGGCGTCGCGTACGCGTTGCTGCTGCAGCTGCTTGGTGATCTCGCCCCGCACTGCATCGAGCGGCGGCAGGGTCGGCTGACGCGTGTCATCCACCCGGATGACGTGGTAGCCGAACTGCGTCTTCACCGGGGTCTTGGTGGTTTCGCCTTTCTTCAGGCCGGCCAGGGCCTCCGAGAATTCCGGCACGAAGGCGCGGCGGTCGGTCCAGTCGAGCGCGCCGCCGTTCTTGGCGGAACCCGGGTCCTTCGACAGCTTCTTGGCGAGGTCCTCGAACCGGGCCTTCTTGCCGAGGTCGGCGATGATCTTCTTCGCCTCGGCCTCGGTCTTCACGAGGATGTGGCGTGCCTTGTATTCCGGCTCCATCGGTGCCGCCTTGGCCTTGTCGTACATGGCCTGGACTTCGGCATCGCTGACCGGATGGGCCTTGATGTAGTCCTCCAGATACGCCTTGGCGAGCTGGTCCTTGCGGCGGATGTCCAGCGCGGCGGCCATGCGCGGATCCTTGTCGAGTCCCTTGTCGAGCGCGGCGCGCGACAGCAGTTCCAGATTGATCAGCGATTCGCGCACCTGGGTGTCGAGCTGCGGGGAATCGGGCTGACCCTGGGCCATTTCGCGCCGCACCAGTTCGCCGTAGAGGGCGGGGATTTCCTTGCCGTTGACGACGGCCAGCGGCCTGGAGGCATCCGCGGCCGGCGTGGCGGTCGCGGGGGTCTGTGCCTGCGCCAAGGGGGCGAGGGCCAGCAGGATCAGGGCGGAGAGGGGGGCAAGGCGCATGCGGGTTCCTTTCAGAGTTCTTCCGGGGTCAGTGCGGTGATCGACAGCGCGTGGATGTCGCGCTGCATGAGCTCGCCCATGGTTTCGTACACCAGACGGTGACGGGCGAGGGTGGAGAGGTTGCGGAATTTCGGCGATACGACGGTGAGGCGGAAATGTCCGCCGCCGCCGGCTGCGCCGGCGTGGCCCTTGTGCTGGGCGCTTTCGTCTTCCAGCGTGTAGGTTTCGGGTTCCAGCGCGGCGAGGCGCTCGCGGATCAGATCGGCCGTGCTCATGCGGGCAGCACCTTCTTGAACGGTTTGACGGCGACGCTCGCGTACACGCCGGCAGCGACATAGGGGTCGGCGTCGGCCCAGGCCTGGGCGGCGGCGAGCGAGTCGAATTCGGCGACGATCAGGCTGCCGGTGAAGCCGGCGGCGCCGGGGTCGTTGCCGTCGATGGCAGGGAAGGGGCCGGCCAGCAGCAGGCGGCCGGCCTGCTGCAGTGCATGCAGCCGCTCCAGATGCGCGGGGCGGGCGGCGAGCCGGCGCTCAAGGCTGTCGGGTACGTCCTGCCCGACGATGGCATAAAACATTATGGTTTTTCTTCCTTTTCAGGTTCTGTCTTGTCGAGGTACTTAGCGAGAAACAAGCCTTGTCCAATCATGAATGTAAACATCAACCCCATGACGCCAAAAAGCTTGAACTTGACCCAAGTCTCTTCCGGAAAGTTTTGGGCAACGTAGAGATTCGCAACCCCAAGAAAGGAAAAAAATCCTATCCAACTTACATTAAGCCAGTTCCAAACAGTGTTGGGCGCTTCAATTTGTTGGGCACTCATTAAACTTTTGGTTGGGTTGCGACCAAGAAGTTGTGCTACCAAAAGAAATGCAGCAGTCAACCAATACAGTATGGTCGGCTTCCACATTATGAACTTTGCATCGTGGAGCAATAGGGTGGCGCCACCGAATACCACAATGATGCCTAGGCTTACCCATAGCAAAGTTTCAACCTTCTGCCCTCGTAGCTTCACCCATCCGACCTGCGCAAAGCTCGCGACGATAGCAACCATGGTGGCGAGATAGATTCCCGGCTTATTGACGGTGCCTGTTGGTTGGGGCAGGCCAACGTTGGCCAAAATTGCATTCGCGGCATCCGCGTTGGCGTTGCCGAGCATGTAAGCGATGAAGAAGACGATGACGGGGAAGAGGTCGAACAGCAGTTTTTTCATTATGTCAGGCAGGCAGCCGGCCGGAATTCGACCGAAAGCTTATTTTGCTATGATTCCCCCTCCTGACCAAGCGCTTTCCGCCTGGTTCCCCGACCCGGATTTCGATGTTCAATATCGACCTGCATTGCCATTCCAATGTGTCCGACGGCATGTTGTCGCCCGCCGAGGTGGTTACCCGTGCAGCGGCCAACGGCGTGCAGGCGCTCGCGCTGACCGACCATGACGACGTGGGCGGGATCGTCGCGGCGCAGGCTGCGGCGGATGCCGCGGGGCTGACGCTGATCCCTGGCGTCGAGATCTCGGTGACCTGGGGCGGGCAGACGGTGCACGTCGTCGGCTTGCGTATCGATCCCGAGCATCCCGAACTTGCCGCCGGCCTCGCCGGGATCCGCCGTGGCCGCATCGAGCGCGCCCGCCGCATGAGCGACGATCTGGCTCGATCTGCCGGCATTGCCGGTGCCTACGAAGGCGCCCATGCTTACGCCGTCAACAAGGAAATGGTCGGTCGCACACACTTCGCGCGCTGGCTGGTCGACCGCGGCCACGCGCCCGACATCCGCACGGCATTCCGCCGCTTCCTCACCCGCGGCAACCCGGGCTACGTCGAACACGAATGGACCACGCTGGAAAACGCCGTCGGCTGGATCCGCGCGGCCGGCGGCATGGCGGTGATCGCGCACCCGGGGCGCTACGCCTTCAACGCGCGCGAAACGCACCTGCTGCTCGACGCTTTCCGATCGCTCGGCGGCGAGGGCATCGAGGTCATCACCGGCAGCCATCACCCCTCCGAATACGGCAAGTGGGCCGACCTTGCCCGCGCCTTCGGCCTCAAGGCCTCGCGCGGCGCGGACTTCCACGCGCCGGGCGAGGGCATCGACATCGGCCGCCTGCCGGCGCTGCCGCACTACTGCCAGCCGGTCTGGCAGGGCTGGCCCGAGTTGGCATCCCATTTTTCTTCTTCCTCGGCCTGAGTCCCATGGCGCAATTCTTCAACATCCACGCCGACAATCCGCAGCCGCGGTTGGTCCAGCAGGCGGTCGACATCCTCAAGCGCGGCGGCGTGATCGTCTACCCCACCGACTCGTGCTACGCGCTCGGCTGCCAGATCGGCAACAAGGAGGCGGCGATGCGCCTGCTGTCGGTGCGCGGTCTCGACACCGGCCACGACCTCACGCTGGTGTGCCGCGACCTCTCCGAGCTCGGCCGCTACGCCCAGGTCGACAACGGCCAGTTCCGCCTGTTGAAGGCCCACACCCCGGGGGCCTATACCTTCATCCTGCGCGGCACGCGCGAGGTGCCGAAGCGCCTATTGCACAAGAAACACGACACCATCGGCTTGAGGGTGCCGGCGCACCCCATCGTGCAGGCGCTGCTCGACGAACTCGGCGAGCCCCTGCTGTCGTCGACGCTGCTGCTGTTCGGCGAAGACGTGCCGCTCACCGAACCGTGGGAGATCCGCGAGCGCCTCGAACACCTGGTCGACCTCGTCATCGACGGCGGTGCCTGCGGTCTGACCCCGACCACGGTGGTCGACCTCACTGGCGATACCCCGGCCGTGCTGCGCTACGGCAAGGGCGATGCCGCGGGCTTCGAGCCCTGATCGCATGGAACTGACGCTGATCCAGAAGATCGCCGTGTTCGCCTTGCCGGTGATCTTCGCCATCACCCTGCACGAAGCCGCGCACGGCTACGTCGCGCGCTACTTTGGCGACATGACCGCGGCGGCGGCCGGACGCATCACCGCCAACCCGATCAAGCACATCGACCCGGTCGGCACCATCCTCGTGCCGCTGCTGATCCTGCTGACCAGCAAGCTGCTGGGCGGAGGCGCGATCCTGTTCGGCTGGGCGAAGCCGGTGCCGGTCAACTTTGGCCGCCTGCGCAGGCCCAAGCAGGACATGCTGTGGGTGGCGCTCGCCGGACCCGGCATGAACTTCGTCATGGCGGTGTTCTGGGCGCTGATGATCCAGACGGGTCACGCGCTCGGCAGCGGCTTCGCCACCGCGCCGTTGATGCTGATGGGCGCCGCCGGCGTGTTCATCAACGTCATCCTGATGGCCTTGAACCTGATCCCGCTGCCGCCGCTCGACGGCGGCCGCGTCGCCGTCAGCCTGCTGCCGATGAAGCAGGCGCTCCAGTTCTCGCGCATCGAGCCCTACGGTCTGTTCATTTTGCTCGGCCTCATGTTCACCGGCATACTCGGCATCATCCTGTGGCCGCTGATCAGCCTGTTCGTCGGGCTGACCGCGCTCGTCACCGGCCTCGATCCCGCCCAGCTGGTCAACCTGATCCAGGTCGTGCTCGCCTGACCACTCACCACTTACCATTCACCACTCACCAAAAATGTACTCCGACCGCGTTCTCTCCGGCATGCGCCCCACCGGGCGCCTTCACCTCGGCCACTATCACGGCGTGCTGAAAAACTGGCTGCGCCTGCAGAACGAATACCAGTGCCTGTTCTTCGTCGCCGACTGGCACGCGCTGACGACGCACTACGACAGCCCGGAAGTGATCGAGGCCAACGCGCGCGACATGGTGATCGACTGGCTCGCCGCCGGCGTCGACCCGGCGCAGGCGACCCTCTTCGTGCAGTCGCGCGTGATCGAGCACGCCGAGCTGCACCTCTTGCTGTCGATGATGACGCCGCTCGGCTGGCTGGAACGCGTACCGACCTACAAGGACCAGCAGGAGAAACTCTCCAGCAAGGACCTCTCGACCTACGGCTTCCTCGGCTATCCGCTGCTGATGAGCTCGGACATCCTGATCTACCGCGCCAACCTGGTGCCGGTGGGCGAGGACCAGATTCCGCACATCGAATTCACCCGCGAACTGGCGCGCCGCTTCAACCACATGTACGGCCGCGAGCCCGGCTTCGAGGACAAGGCGCGGGCGGCGGTGAAGAAGCTCGGCTCGAAGAAGGCGCGCGTCTACGAGGAATGCCGCACCGCCTACCAGGAGAAGGGCGACGAGGAGGCGCTGGAATCGGCGCGGGCGCTGCTGAACGACGCGCAGAACCTGTCGATGGGCGATCGCGAGCGCCTGTTCGGCTACCTCGAGGGCTCGGGCAAGATGATTCTCGCCGAGCCCGAGGCGCTGCTGACCGAGGCGTCGAAGATGCCGGGGCTCGACGGCCAGAAGATGTCGAAGTCGTACAACAACACGATCGCGCTGCGCGACGATCCGGACATGGTGACGAAGCAGATCCGCACCATGCCGACCGATCCGGCGCGGGTGCGCCGCACCGACCCGGGCAACCCGGCCAACTGCCCGGTATGGCAGTTCCACCAGGTGTATTCCGACGACGGCGTGCGGCAGTGGGTCAACGCCGGCTGCACCAGCGCCGGCATCGGCTGCATCGAGTGCAAGCAGCCGGTGATCGACGCCGTGCTCGCCGAACTCGCGCCGATCCGCGAACGTGCGCAGTACTACGAGGACAACCCCGACCAGGTGCGCAATATCCTCGCCGACGGCTGCGAGAAGGCACAGGAACTGGCGCGCGACACCATGCGCGACGTGCGCGAGGCGATGGGGCTGACCTTCGGCTGATCCGCGGGCAGGCTGCTCGACGTGAACGAACCGAATCGCCTGCCGCCCGCCTCGCTGGCTTGGCTGACCTGGGGGCTGCTCGCCAGCCTCTATTTCGTCGGCTTCTTCCAGCGCGTCGCGCCGGCGGTGATGGTCGACGAACTGATGCGCGACTTTGCCATCGCCGCCACGCTGCTCGGCAATCTTTCCGCCGTCTACTTCTATACCTATGCCGCGATGCAGATCCCCAGCGGCTTGCTCGCCGACGCGGTGGGCCCGCGCCGGGTCGGCGCTGCGGCAGCGGTCGCCGCCGCGCTCGGCATCGTTCTCTTCGCCCTGGCTGAAAGCCTGTGGCTCGCCACGCTCGGCCGCGGTCTGGTCGGCGCGTCGGTCGCGGTCGCCTTTGTCGCCTGCATGAAGCTCGCCGGCCACTGGTTTCCCGCCAACCGCTTCGCCACCGTGACCGGGGTGTCGCTGCTGATCGGCAACCTCGGCGGCATCCTCGCCGGGGTGCCGCTGTCCGAGGCGGTGGCGGCCGTCGGCTGGCGCATGGCGATGCTGGTAAGCGCCGTGGTGACACTCGCGCTCGCCGCCGCGGTGTGGCTGTGGGTGCGCGACGACCCCGGCGAGCGCGGCTATGCCAGCCATGCGCATCCGGAGGCGCTCGCCAACGGCACGATGTCGCCGTGGCGTGCGCTGAAGCGGGTCGTGTCGGAACGCGACACCTGGTTCCTGTTCTTCGCTGGCGGCCTCATCGCCGCGCCGGTGCTGACCTTCGCGGGTCTGTGGGGGGTGCCCTACCTGGTGCAGGTGCACGGCATGACGCGCAGCGAGGCGGCTGGCTTCACCACCGCCATGCTGTTCGGCTTCGCCGTCGGCGGGCCGTTGCTGGGTGCGCTGTCGGACCGCCTGGGGCGACGCAAACTGCCTTATCTGGGGGCGGCACTGGTGCATGCCGCAGGCTGGGCGTGCTTCCTGCTGCTGCCGGATATCTCACCCGCGGCCCGCTACCTGCTGTTCGCCGTGATCGGCTTTTTCGCCGGCGGCCTCATCATCGGCTTTGCCTTCGTGCGCGAGGCGACCCACCCGGGCGCGGCGGGCACGGTGGCCGGCGTGGTCAACATGGCGGTGCTGGGCTTTGCCGCGATCCAGCAGAGCGCGATCGGCTGGATCCTCGACCGCAACTGGCAGGGCGCGATGAGCGAAGGTGCGCGTCTCTACGACGCAGCCGCCTACCAGGCGGCTTTCCTGTGGCTGGGTGTCAGCGCGCTGGGCGCCGTGGCGAGCGTGACGCTGACGCGTGAAACGTATGGCCGGCTGCGCTTCGATGCGGGCCGCTGAATCCGCCTACCACTTCACCACGTGGACGTTGTTGAGCGTGCGGCCGAGGAAGCGCTCGCCGATGGTCTGGAAGCGCAGCGGCACGTCGGTGACGTAGAAGTCGTAGCGCGGCTGGCCGGGGCCGGTGTTGGCCAGTTTCTTTTCACTAAGCACCGCGGCGACCTGCTCGGCCATCGCCTCGGCGGAATCGACGAGGTTCACGCCGTCACCGGCGACTTCGCGCAGCAGCGGTTTCAGCAGCGGGTAGTGGGTGCAGCCGAGCACCAGGGTGTCGATGTGCTCGGCGAGCAGCGGCTTCATGTATTCCTGCGCGGTCAGCCGGGTGACCTCGTGATCGAGCCAGCCTTCCTCGACCAGCGGCACGAACAGCGGGCAGGCTTGCGAATGGATGCGCGAGTCGGGCGCGTAGTCGTGGATTGCGCGGGCGTAGGCGTTGCTGTTGATGGTGGTGGGGGTGCCGATGACGCCGATCTTCCTGCCGCCGCGCGCCGATACCGCGCCGGCGTCGATCACGTCGAGCACCGGCACCGGCGACAGGTCCTTCACCACCTGCGCCGCCACCGCGGCCATGGTGTTGCACGCGATGACCAGCAGCTTGACGTCCTTCTCCAGCAGGAACTGCGCGATCTGGGTGGTGAAGTGGGCGATCGTCTCGACCGACTTCACACCGTAGGGCACGCGCGCGGTGTCGCCGAAATAGACGATGTTTTCGAAGGGCAGGCGCTCCATCAGCGCGCGCACCACGGTCAGTCCGCCGATGCCGGAATCGAATACGCCGATGGGGGAATGTGCGTTCGTGGACATGCGTGGCAGGATGGCGGGATGAAGACACGCGCATTCTACCTGCAGGGCCGCGCGACGCGGCAGCCGTCATGAGCGGTTGTGGCTGTGATTCGGCATGCGAAGCAGCACCGCCCGATCCGCGCTACCGGCGCGCGCTGTGGATCGCGCTGGTGCTCAATGCGGCGATGTTCGGCGTCGAACTGGCGGCGAGCTTCGCCGCGCAGTCGGTGTCGCTGCTCGCCGACGCGATCGATTTCCTCGGCGACGCCGGCAACTACGGCGTCGCCCTGTTCGTGCTCGGCCTGGCGCCGGTGTGGCGCTCGCGCACCGCGCTGTGGAAGGGCTGGCTGATGGTCGGCTACGGCGTCTTCGTGCTCGCCAAGTCGGCCTGGCAGTGGGTCGCGGGCGTGGTTCCGGAGCCTTTCATCATGGGCTGGGTGAGCCTCTTGGCGCTCGCGGTCAACGTCGGCGTCGCCGCGCTGCTGTATGCGCATCGCGGCGGCGACGCGCAGGCGCGCTCGGTGTGGCTGTGCTCGCGCAACGACGCGCTCGGCAATCTCGCGGTGATGGGCGCGGCGGGCGGCGTGTGGGCGACGGCGCATGGCTGGCCCGACATCGCGGTGGCGCTGGTGCTGGCGGGACTGGCGCTGAGCTCGGGGGCGTCGGTGATCCGCCACGCCCGTCAGGAATTGCGGTCGTTTTAGGCGCCGGTCTGGCGTGCGAGCGCCCAGGCAACGTGCTCGCGTACCCGTTCTGACGGATGGTTCAGCCGCGTGCCGAGCGCTGTCTTGATTTCAGGCGAGGGCGGTGCATTGCCCAGCGCGACCGCAATATTCCTCAGCCAGCGTTCGTGTCCGATGCGGCGGATCGGCGAGCCGGCCAGCCGGTCGTTGAAGTCGACTTCGCTCCATGCGAACAGTTCGACCAGCCGGGCACTGTCGAGTCCGTTCCTGACTCCGAAATCCGGCAGCGCCGCAGTCTGCGCGAAGCGGTTCCACGGACACACCAGCTGGCAGTCGTCGCAGCCATAGATGCGGTTGCCCAGAAGCGGGCGCAACTCGACCGGGATGCTGCCTTTGAGTTCGATCGTGAGATAGGAAATGCAGCGCCGCGCGTCGAGGGTGTAGGGTGCGACGATCGCCTGCGTCGGGCAGACGTCGAGACAGGCTTGGCAAGTGCCGCAGTGGCCGGCCTCGGGCGTGTCCACTGGCAGCGGCAGGTCGGTGTAGATCTCGCCGAGGAAGAACCACGAGCCGTGCTGGCGGTTGAGCAGCAGCGTGTGTTTGCCGCGCCAGCCGAGGCCGGATTTCGTCGCGAGCTCGACTTCCAGCACCGGCGCGCTGTCGGTGAAGACACGGTAATGGTGTTCGCCGACCGCCGCGCTGATTTTGTCGGCCAGTGCCTGCAGGCGGTTGCGCAAGACCTTGTGGTAGTCGCGGCCCAGCGCGTAGCGCGAGACGTAGGCGGCTTCGGCATCGCTCAGCACCGCATGCGGGTCGGCCGCGGCAGGCGGAAAATAGTCCAGTCGCGCGCTGATGATGCGCAGCGTTCCCGGAACCAGTTCGGCCGGTCGACTGCGCTTGGTGCCGTGCGCCGCCATATAATCCATCTCGCCGTGAAACCCTTGATCGAGCCAGGCCAGCAGGCCGGGCTCGGCTGCGGAGAGGTCGCCGTCGGCGATGCCGACCGCGGCAAAGCCGAGCTCGCGCCCCCATTGCCTGATCTGTTCTGCCAGACGATTTGAATCCTGCTCATGCATACGACCGATGATACCGTGCGCTGCCGCCGCCATCTGCCCGACGAGGCGGCGACGCTGGCGTTCGGCGCGCAACTGGCGCGGGAACTCAAGCCGGGCATGACCTTCTACCTCGAGGGCGACCTCGGCGCCGGCAAAACGACCCTGGTGCGCGGCATCCTGCGCGCACTCGGATACAACGGCCGGGTGAAGAGTCCGACCTATACGCTGGCAGAAACCTACAGCCTGCCGGTGTTTGAGTTGTATCATTTTGACCTATATCGTATGCATGACCCGCGCGAATGGCTGGACGCCGGATTTCGCGACGTCGGCGACGGCCGGGCGGTGAGCCTGATCGAATGGCCGGAGAAGGCCGCCGGCTGGCTCCCGGCGCCCGACGTGATCGTCCGGCTGGCCATCGCGGACGAGGCGCGCGAGATCGAGTGCGTGGCCGCAAGCCCGCGTGGAGCCGAATACCTGGAGGCATGGTGCACGTCCTGCTGAAACTCTTCCTGCTGTGCAGTGTGCTGGCGTCGGGCTGGGCCCAGGCGCTGCAGCTGTCCGCCACCCGCCTGTGGCCATCGCCCGACTACACGCGGATCACGCTGGAGGCGGCGCAGCCGGTTGCGCACAAGTACTTCATGCTGTCGAATCCCGAGCGGCTGGTGGTCGATCTCGAAGGCGTCGAGGCGGGTGCCGCGCTCGACGCGCTCGCCGGCCAGCTGACCACGGATGACCCCTACATCGGCGCGATCCGCGTCGGCAAGAATCGCCCGGGCGTGATGCGCCTGGTGCTCGATCTCAAGGCCGCAATCAAGCCCTCGGTGTTCCAGCTGCAGCCATTGGGCCAGTATGGCCATCGGCTGGTGATCGACCTCTATCCAGCACAGCCGGCAGCGGCCGCGATCGCCGCGGCCGAGCCGCAAAAAGCCCAGCAGGACGACAAACCGTCGGCAGCGAAGCCCGCGGTGCCGCAATACGCGCGGCTGATCACGGTGGCGATCGACGCCGGCCACGGCGGCGAGGACCCCGGTGCCATCGGCGCCAATGGCTCACGCGAGAAGGACATCACGCTCGCACTGGCGAAGAAACTCAAGCAGAAGATCGACGCCCGGGAAAACATGCGTGCCGTGCTGGTCCGTGACGGCGACTATTTCGTGCCGCTCGGCCAGCGCGTGACCAAGGCGCGCGCGCTGAAAGCTGACCTCTTCATGTCGATCCACGCCGACGCCTTCATCAAGCCGCACGCGCGCGGCTCGTCGGTGTTCGCGCTGTCGGAGAACGGCGCCACCTCGGTGGCTGCGCGCTGGCTCGCCAAGCGCGAGAACGAGGCCGACCTCGTCGGCGGCATCAACATCGATGTCAAGGATCCCTTCCTCAAGCGCACCCTGATCGACTTGTCGCAGACCGCCACCATCAACGACAGCCTCAAACTCGGCCACGCGGTGCTGAAGGAGATCGGCGGCGTCAACACGCTGCACAAGTCCTACGTCGAGCAGGCCGGTTTCGCCGTGCTGAAGGCGCCCGACATCCCGTCGATCCTGATCGAGACCGCGTTCATTTCCAACCCCGAAGAGGAAAAGCGCCTCAACGATCCCGACTACCAGGACAAGCTGGTGGATGCGATCGTGGACGGCGTGAAACGCTACTTCGACACGCATCCGATCACGGCGCCGTCGCGTCTGACGCGCAATCCATGACCGTCAGCCTGCTGGGCGCGGCGGCCCCGGGGTTCGACCGGCCGCTCGACGTGCTTGAGGCCTGTCACGGCCGCATCGTGCGGCAATGCGAGACACTCGACAAACTGCTCGCGCATCTGCCCGAACATGGTGCCGATGCACAGGCGCAGCAAGCGGCGCGCGCGGTGCTGACCTATTTCGATACGGCCGGTATGCACCATCACGACGACGAGGAGCGCAACCTGTTCCCGTTGCTGGAACAGGCGAATGCGGCCGGTGCCTGTGACCTGGTCGAACTGCTGACCCACGAGCACGAGGAACTGGCCCTGCTGTGGCGCCACCTCCGAATTCAACTCGCGCAGATTGCCGCAGGTCGCGCGGCCGATCTGGACGCGGCGCTCACGCAGCGTTTCGTCGCCCTCAACCGCAGCCACCTGGAATTCGAAAACGCTCACGTGCTGCCGCTGGCACGGCAAAGCCTGCGAGCGGACGACCTTGCGCGCCTGGGGCGCGCGATGGCGGCGCGCCGCGGCCTGGTGTTGCCGGAAAGCGCATGAGCATCCGAGTCCTGCCAGACGTCCTGATCTCGCAGATCGCTGCCGGCGAGGTGGTCGAGCGCCCGGCGTCAGCGCTGAAGGAAATACTCGAAAACAGCCTCGACGCCGGCGCCACCGAGATCCAGGTCGAACTGGAGCAGGGCGGCATCAAGCGCATCCGCGTCGCCGACAACGGCAGCGGCATCCCGCAGGACGAGCTTGCGCTGGCGCTGACGCGCCACGCCACCAGCAAGATCGCCAGTCTGGCCGACCTCGAGCAGGTGGCGAGCCTGGGCTTTCGCGGCGAGGCGCTAGCCTCGATCGCGGCGATCGCGCGGGTGCAACTCACGAGCCGGGCGGCGGAGGCCGGGCACGCCTGGGCGATCCAGGCCGAAGGCGGTCGCCTCGACGGACCCACCCCGGCCGCGCGCAGCCCGGGAACGACGATCGACATCCAGGACCTGTTCTTCAACACCCCGGCGCGGCGCAAGTTCCTCAAGACCGAGGCCACCGAATACGCGCACTGCGCCGAGACCGTGCGGCGGCTGGCACTGGCACATCCCCAGGTCGCGTTCACCCTGACCCACAACGGCCGTGTGCAGCTGCGCCTCGCCGCCGAATCCGCGGTGGCGCGGGTGCGCCACGTGCTGGGCGACGCGTTCGAAGCCAGCAGCGTCGCGGTCGAGGCCGCTGCCGGGCCGCTCAGGCTTGCCGGCTGGGTAGTGCGGCCCGCCGCGGCGACGGCCAGCCGCGACGGCCAGCACGTCTTCGTCAACGGCCGCTACGTGCGCGACAAGCTGATCGTCCATGCGCTGAAGGAAGCCTATCGTGACGTCCTGCATCACCAGTTGAATCCGGCCTACTGCCTGTTTCTCGAACTGCCGCCGGAGACGGTCGACGTCAACGTGCATCCGGCCAAGACCGAGATCCGCTTCCGCGACAGCCGCGGCGTGCACCAGTTCCTGTTCCATGCGGTCGAACGCATGCTGGCGGCGCCGGTGAGGGCGGACGCAGGGGCGGCGCCATCCGGGCCGGTTCCCGTGCAGTCTGCATGGACGCCGCCGCAGCAGGCGGCGATGTCGCTGCAGGTGAACGAGGCGATGGCGTACTATGCGCCGCTGGCGGCGTCTGCGGCCCAGGAAGCAGGATTCAGTGGCCAGGATTCAGGGGGCGTCGTTGCGCCAGCGGTGCAGCCCTTGTCCGGGGTGGGCGAGGGCGACGCGCCGCCGCTCGGCTACGCGCTGGGCCAGCTGCACGGCGTCTACGTGCTGGCGCAGAACGCGCAGGGGCTGGTACTGGTCGACATGCACGCCGCACACGAACGGGTCGTCTACGAGAAGCTCAAGGCCGCGCTCGACACGCGCGCGGTGCCGGCGCAGACGCTTTTGATCCCGGTCGCGCTGACGGTCGACGCGCGCGATGTCGCCGAGATCAGTCCGCATCTCGATGCCCTTGCCGGCATCGGCTTCGAGCTGTCGGTCACCTCGCCCACGTCGGTGGCGGTGCGCTCGGTGCCGTGGCTGCTGAAGGACGCCGATCCGGTCGAGCTCACCCGTGCGGTGCTGGCCGAAGTCGCCGAATTCGGGGTGGCAAGGCTGCTTGCCGAGCGCCGCAACGAACTGCTGGCGACGCTCGCCTGCCACGGCGCGGTGCGCGCCAATCGCCGTCTCACGCTGCCCGAGATGAACGCGCTGCTGCGCGAAATGGAAGCCACCGAGCGGTCCGGCCAGTGCAACCACGGCCGCCCGACCTGGTTCCAGATCGGTCTTGCCGAGCTCGACGCCATGTTCATGCGCGGCCGCTGACTTTGCGGCCGGCGGTTTTGTATATAAGCTTGAGCTAATTTGTCAGGCTTTATCGAGACCATCATGAGCGAATCCACCCCGCGCAAGACCATTCCCATCCAGGAGATCAACGAGGCCAGCAACTGCGCCGGCTCCGAACCCTATGCCCTGATGGTGCTGGGCGATTCGATGATGCCGGAGTTCGAGGAGGGCGAAATCATCGTCGTCGAACCGTCCGGACTGGTGAAGGACGGCTCCTATGTGGTCGCCTACGTCAACGACGAGTACATCTTCCGCCAGATCGTGAAGCGCGACGACGGCTGGATGCTGAAGCCGCTCAACCCGCTGTACGAGAACATTCCTGTCCCAGACATCGACGTTGCCAAGGGGGTGGTGATCATGAAGAAGCGTCCCGGCAAGCGCACCGAACAGAAACGCTACATATAAACAACATTAACAATCAATAATATAATATTGATTATTAAATAATATTAGAAATCGATTAATAAAATACAAAAATGTCTCAATAAATGTATTGAATAAAGTAGTTGACTAATTCACTCAGGTAAATAGACTTGGAGTCCTGTTCAAACTTTTCCTGACAGGAGAGAACCATGAGTGGATTGATTGCAAATTTTCCCAATGACGGCATCGTGACCATCAACCGGGTGATTCTCAAGCCCGAATACACGGTCGACGACCTGCAGGAACGGGTGGCGTTCCTGTGCGAGAACGTCAAGACCTATCATTCCGACACCGGCTTCATCGGCGGCTTCGTCGCGCTGAACTCCGGCCAGGTGTCGAACGAAGGCTCGACCATCGGCCAGGCGGTCGAAAGCCCGATGAAGGGCAAGGAAGCACTGATCGTGACTTTCTGGACCACCTTCGATGAACACGAGAAGTCGCACCGCTCCGAAACCTTCCAGCCGCTGTTCCAGAAGGTGCTCGACCTGTGCGAAAACGGCAACGAGGAAATCGCCTACGAAATGCTGTGGTCCGGCAAGGCCTACGGCCCCGAGGAAATCGAGGCCGCGCGCAAGGCCAAGGCGCAGTACGCCGCGGCCTGATCCGGAGCGCAGTCGCCGCAACGGCGGGGATCTCCCCGCCGTTTTTTATTTCCCGGTCCGGATTGCCGGCTGCCTGGGCGGCTGCGGCATAATCGGCCGCCATGTCACACGTCCTGCCTCCCGCCGTATTCCTCATGGGCCCGACCGCGTCGGGCAAGACTGCGCTCGCGGTCAGCCTGGTCGAGCGTTTTCCGCTCGAGATCATCAGCGTCGACTCGGCGCTGGTGTACCGCGGCATGGACATCGGCACCGCCAAGCCCGACGCCGCCACGCTGGCGCGCGCGCCGCACCATCTGCTCGACATCCGCGATCCCGAGGAAACCTACTCGGCAGCGGCCTTCCGTGACGACGCGCTGCGCCTGATGGCCGACATCACGGCGCGCGGCAAGGTGCCTTTCCTGGTCGGTGGCACCATGTTGTACTTCCGCGCGTTGCTGCAGGGCCTGGACGACCTGCCGCGCGCCGATGCGGCAGTGAGGCGGGAACTGGAGGCCGAGGCGGCGGCGCGCGGCTGGCCGGCGCTGCACGCCGCGCTGGCGCAGGTCGACCCGACGACTGCGGCGCGGCTGGCACCGAACGATTCGCAGCGCATCGGCCGTGCGCTGGAAATCTTCCGTTTGACCGGCACGCCGATGTCGGCGCTGCTCGACCGCGTGGAATCCGAACTGCCGTATCGCGTGCTGCAGCTCGCCCTGATCCCGTCCGACCGCGCAGTGCTGCACCAGCGTATCGCCGCGCGCTTCGACGCCATGCTCGCCGAAGGTCTGCTCATCGAACTGGAAATCCTGCGCCGCAACCCGGCGCTGAAGCCCGACCTGCCCTCGATGCGCGCGGTCGGCTACCGCCAGGCGTGGGCTTATCTCGACGGCGACATCGACATGAAAACGCTGCGTGAGCAGGGCATTGCCGCCACCCGCCAGCTCGCCAAGCGCCAGCTTACCTGGCTGCGCTCGTGGCCCGACGCGGTGGCGCTGGATTGTCTGGCTGAGGATCTGGAAGCGCAGGCCGTCGAACGGGTGCGCGCACATCTGCTGGCCGGTTGAACCCCGCGCCTGCGGGGCGGATCAGTCGGGTTTGAACGACTCGACACGGGCGCGCGCCCGGCCGCGGTGAAAGCGGAGATCGAGGGCGTCGCCCGCGGCGAGCGACGCTGCATCCTGCACCACCTGGCCGTCGACCCGCTGCACGATGCTGTAGCCGCGCGCCAGCACGCCCTCCGGGTCGAGATGGACGAGGCTGCTGGAAAGACGCGCCAGAGTGAGCCGGCGCTGCGCAAAGCCGTTTTCCAGGCCACGCCGGGTGCGGCCGGCCAGGGCGTCGAGCCGCTGCTGCTCGCGCTGGAGCGCATGGCGCGGCGTCGCCAGCCGCTGGTTCAGTTGCGCGACGCGCAGCTGTTCGCGTGCCAGGCGGCCGCGGGCGGCGCTGCCGAGCCGCTGCGCCAGCTGGTCGAGTCCGCTGTGCTGGCGGCGCAGCTGCTCGGCAGGATGCAGCAGTCGCCGCGCCAGGTAATCCAGGCGCTGCATTTCGGTCTGCTGCCGGCGCAGCAGGTGATGCTGCAGCTGGCGGGCCTGGTGCTCCAGCCCTTGCAGCAGTTCCAGGCGCACAGGGCTGGCGAGTTCGGCGGCGGCGGTTGGCGTCGGCGCGCGCAGGTCGGCGGCGAAGTCGGCCAGGGTGAAATCGGTTTCGTGGCCGATGCCGCTCACCACCGGCACCGGGCTGGCTGCGATCGCGCGTGCCACCGCCTCGTCGTTGAACGCCCACAGGTCTTCCAGCGAACCGCCGCCGCGGCATACCAGCAGCACGTCGCACTCGGCGCGCGCGCCGGCGCTGCGGATCGCCGCTGCGATCTGCGCGCCGGCTGTCGTGCCCTGCACCGGCGTGGGGTAGACGATCACCGGCAGGCCCGGCATGCGGCGCGCCAGCGCGGTCAGCACGTCGTGCAGCGCCGCCGCCTGCGGCGAGGTGACGACGCCGATTGCGCGCGGAAAGCGGGGCAGGGCGCGCTTCCTTGCCGGGTCGAACAGGCCTTCGGCATCCAGCTTGGCCTTCAGCCTGAGAAAGGCTTCATACAGCCGCCCCGCACCGGCGCGGCGGATCGACTCGGCGCCCAGCTGGAACTCGCCGCGCGCTTCGTACAGCGAGGGCAGGGCGCGGATTTCGACATGATCGCCGTTGGCCGGAGTGAAGTCGGCGAACTGGTTGCGGCCGCGGAACATCACGCAGCGCACCTGGGCGTTGGCATCCTTCAGCGAGAAATACCAGTGGCCCGAGGCGGCGCGGGTGAAGTTGGATACCTCGCCTTCCACCCACAGCAGCGGCAGCTGCGATTCCAGCGCGCGGCGCGCCATGCGGTTGAGCTCGCTGACGGTCAGCACGGGCAGTTCGGGCGGGGCGGGGGCGTCGTCGATCCAGTCCATGGGGCGGAGGATAGCGGGTTCGCGTCCGGCACGCTTCATGCACAGGCTTCAGATTTCGATAAAAAAAACTTCAAAACCCTATTGACGCTGAATGTGTTTTTGTAACTCTTTGAAATTTAAAGATTTGGCTCGTTGATCACTTTTTGTGCCGCTGGGCATTTTCCTTTGCAGACGGGCAGTTAGGGAGTCCGGCAGGATGTTTCTCACAGACTTATCCACACCAATTGTGGAGAACTCATTCGCTGGGCCGGAAAGCCCGCCGCAACAAATGAATGCTTGCCGAAACCCTGACGCGGGCGCTACATTTCGCCTGTTGTTTTCTTCTTCGTGGAGTCGTATCCAGTGCTTGCCATCATCGAGGCGGCCGGTTGGCCGGTCTGGCCGCTGATCCTGGCGTCGGTCGTCGCCGTCGCCATCATCATCGAGCGTGCCTACAGTCTGCGTACCCAGGAAGTGGCGCCCGCCGGCCTGCTGCTGGAAACGATCAAGGTGTTCCAGGAACGCGGCGTCACCCAGGAATTCGTTACCCACCTGGCCGACAACTCGCCGCTGGGGCGCGTCTTCGCCACCGCCCTGAGAAACGCCCACAACTCGCGCGAAGTGATGAAGGAATCGATCGAGGAGGCCGGTCGCGCCGTCACCCACGAACTCGACCGCTTCCTTACCTCGCTCGGCACCATCGCCAGCATGGCCCCGCTGCTCGGCCTGCTCGGCACCGTCATCGGCATGATCGAGATCTTCGGCGCGCAGAGCGGCGGCGGCACCAATCCCGGCCAGCTCGCCCACGGCATTTCCATCGCGCTCTACAACACCGCCTTCGGCCTGATCGTGGCGATCCCGGCGATGATCTTCTATCGCTATTACCGGGCCAAGGTGGAATCGCTGGTGGTCGACATGGAGCAGCAGGCGATCAAGCTGGTCGAGATCGTCCACGGTGACCGGAAATAAGTCAGCCATGAATTTTCGCAAGGGCCGCCGCGAGGACTACCCGGAAATCAACCTGATTCCGTTCATCGACATCCTGCTCGTCGTCGTGATCTTCCTCGCGGTGACGACCACCTACGCGCGCTTCGCCGAACTCAAGATCAACCTGCCCACCAGCAGCGCCGAGCAGACGCCGGCGCAGCCGAAGCAGATCGAGGTGGCGGTGGCCGAGAACGGCCGCTACCAGATCGACAGCACACCGGTCGGCGAGGTGTCGGTCGACGAGCTCGCCGCCATGCTGCAGAAGGCCGCTGCCAGCCAGGCCGATGCCGTGGTGGTGATCAACGCCGATGCGCGGGCCGCGCACCAGTCGGTGGTGAACGTGATGGAAGCGGCGCGCCGGGTCGGACTGTCGCGCATCACCTTCGCCACCCAGACTGCAGCTGCTCCGTAAGGGGCGCGTCCATGTTTTCCATCCAGCGGCTGTGGGCACGCACCGGCGTGTTCACGCTGCTGCTCCTGCCGCTCGCGCTCCTCTTTGCCGTTTTCTCCGGTCTGCGCCGCCTGGGCTACCGTCGCGGCTGGCTGCCTGCGTTCGCGGCAGGCGTCCCGGTGATCGTGGTCGGCAATATCACTGCGGGAGGCAGCGGCAAGACCCCGTTGGTGATCTGGCTGGTCGAGCGCCTGCGTGCGCAGGGGCGGCAGCCGGGCGTGGTCAGCCGCGGCTACGGGGGGACGGCCGCCGGCTGCGTCGACGTGCAGCCCGGTACGCCGACGGCGGAGGCAGGCGACGAACCCGTGCTGATCCATCACAAGACCGGCGCGCCGGTGGTGGTGGGGCGCGACCGCGTGGCGGCGGCACGCACCCTGCTGGCGCGGCATCCCGGCGTCGATGTCATCGTTTCCGACGACGGCCTGCAGCATTACCGCCTCAAGCGCGACATCGAGATTGCCGTCGTCGACGCGGCGAGCGGCCTGGGCAACGGCTGGCCGCTGCCGGCCGGGCCGCTGCGTGAGCCGCGGGGCCGGCTCGGCACGGTCGACGCAGTGGTGCAGGTGGTGCGTGGCAATACCGCGCCGCGCCGCGACCTGCCGCCGGCGACCTGGCGCGTCGACTACGCGGCCGGGCGGGCGTACCGCCTGCGCGCGCCGCTGCAGCGCGTGCCGCTCGCCGACCTGCCGCCACGCGACTGGCTTGCCGCCACCGGCATCGGCCGGCCGCAGGGCTTCTTCGACCTGCTCGCCGCGCATGGCCTGCGCTTCACGCCGCGCGCCTTTGCCGATCATCATGTTTTTCGGCCACACGACCTGCCCGCCGACGGCGCCGTGCTGATGACCGAGAAAGACGCGGTAAAATGCCTCCCCTTCGCAGGAGAGGACTGGTGGGCGGTCGAACTGGACGTCGCCCCCGCAGCAGGATTCACGGACTGGCTGGATGCACGCCTAGGGCTATAACGACGACAAGCCGCGCGTGCATATCGAGGGAGGGACGGATGGGAATGCAATGTTCTGACTGGGGCGAACGTCGTCACCCCTGCCGCTGGGAAAGCGAAGGCGACGACACCGGGTTCTGGGTACCCGACCGCTCCGAAATCGTCACCCAGTTCTTTACCCGCTATCTGTTCTTCTCGCTGGCGGTCATCTATTTTTCCACCCTCGAAAGCGTGCTGCCCGGCCTCCTCGGCATCGAGCAGCTGCTGGTCGTGCTGGCCTTCTATTTCTTTCTCAACAGCTGGTTTTTCCGGCAGGCCTTGCAGGGCATCACGCTGTTCAGGATCCGCAGTGCGATGACGGCCGACCTCATGCTCGTCACCCTGTGCGTCATCCACGATCCCAACCCGATCCCGCCCTCGGCGCTGGCCTTTCTCATGGTGCTGCTCGGCAACGGCATGCGCTACGGCATGCGGCTGTTCGCCGAAGTGCTCGGCGGCGCCTTCATCGGCATGGCGATCGCCTTCGCCTTCCGCTATCGCCTCGGCGGCTTCGAGGTCAGCGCCGGCGACGTCTTCTTCGGCGTGTTCTGGATCACGCTGGCGCTGTATGCCTACATTCTCATGGGGCGCATCGAGGAACAGCGCCGCCAGCTCGACTACCGCAGCCGCTTCGACGCCCTGACCGGACTGCTCAACCGCCACGGTCTGCTGGCCGCCGCCGACAGCCTGTTCGAGCGGGCCAAGGAAGGCCAGCCGGCCACCGTCCTGTTCGCCGATCTCAACCAGTTCAAGGCAGTCAACGACCGCTACGGCCATGGCGTGGGCGACCGCGTGCTGGCAGAATTCGCACTGATCTTCAGCGAGTCGGCCGAAATGGGCGTATGCGGTCGCTGGGGCGGCGACGAATTCGTCGCCATCCTGCCGCAGCGCGACGATACGGCCATCCGCCAGATCTTCGACCGCATCGAGGCGCGTACCGAGTCGTGGAGCAAGGGCAACGGCCTGCCGATGGCGGTGAGCCTCGGCGTCGCCCAGGCGCCGCGCGACGGCCACGACCTGATGACCCTGCTGTCGGTCGCCGACATCCACCTTTACCAGAGCAAGTCGCGGCAGCCGGAACCGGCCGATGTGCCCGCGCAATTCAGGACCCTTGCCAATGAACCCGAAGCTACTTGAAATTCTCGTCTGCCCCGTCTGCAAGGGGCCGCTCGAGTGGAAGAAACCTGCGCAGGAACTGGTATGCCATGCCTGTCGCCTGGCCTATCCCATCCGCGACGACATCCCGGTGATGCTGCCGGAAGAGGCGCGCACGCTGAACCCCGACGAAATCCACAACAAATCCTGAGCCGGGCCGTGCATTTCCGCGTCGTCATTCCCGCGCGCTACGCGTCGACCCGACTGCCGGGCAAGCCGCTGGCCGACATCGGCGGCAAGCCGATGGTGCTGCACGTGCTCGAGCGCGCGCTCGAGGCCGGTGCCGAGTCGGTGGTGGTCGCCACCGACGACGTGCGCGTGCAACAGGCGGTCGAGGCCGCCGGCTACGCGGCGCTGATGACCTCGCCCGACCATCAGTCCGGCACCGAGCGCCTGGTCGAGGTCGCCGAGACGCTCGGCTGGCCGGACGACGCGCTGGTCGTCAACGTGCAGGGCGACGAGCCCCTGATCGATCCTGCGCTGATCCGCGAAGTGGCGCGCCAGCTGGTGGTGCACGACGACGCGGTGATGGCGACGCTGGCGCATCCGATCCATGATCATGCCGACTTCGTCAATCCCAACGTCGTCAAGGTCGTCGCCGACGAGGCCGGCTATGCCGTGTACTTCAGCCGTGCACCGATCCCGTGGCCGCGCGACGCCTTCGCCGCGCAGCAGCCGATGCCGCACGAGCTCGGCGCGCTGCGCCACATCGGGCTCTATGCCTACCGTGCCGGCTTTCTGCGCACCTACGCGATGCTGGCGCCGTCGCCGCTCGAGCGCCACGAGATGCTCGAGCAGCTGCGCGTGCTGTGGCACGGCCATCGCATCAGCCTCGGGCTCACTCCCTCGGCACCGGCGCCCGGCGTCGACACGCCGGAAGACCTGGCGCGCGTCCGCGCGCTGTTAAAAGCGGATTTGTAGCCTCTTAAATCCCCCAATAAAAAATTTTGAGTGTTGCTCGGGCCGCGCTTGCCTTAGGCTAACGCGGTTCGTTTGACCACATTCACAACAAGGGAGACTCGTAATGCGTTTGATTCTGTTGGGCGGCCCCGGCGCGGGCAAGGGTACGCAAGCCAATTACATCAAGGAAAAATACGGCATTCCGCAGATTTCGACCGGCGACATGCTGCGCGCCCAGATCAAGGCCGGCACCGAGCTCGGCATGAAGGCCAAGGCGATCATGGACGCCGGCGGCCTGGTCTCCGACGACATCATCATCGGCATGGTCAAGGCCCGCCTGACCGAGCCCGACTGCAAGAACGGTTACCTCTTCGACGGCTTCCCGCGCACCATCCCGCAGGCCGAGGCGATGAAGGCCGCCGGCGTGCCGATCGACTACGTGGTCGAGATCGACGTGCCCGACGCGGAGATCATCAAGCGCATGTCCGGCCGCCGCGTGCACGTGGCGTCGGGGCGCACCTACCACGTCGTGTTCAATCCGCCGCGCATCGAGGGCAAGGACGACATCACCGGCGAGGACCTGATCCAGCGCGACGACGATACCGAGGCCACCGTGAAGAAGCGCCTCGACGTCTACCACGCGCAGACCGAGCCGCTGGTGAAGTACTACGGCGACTGGGCCGCACGCGGCGAAGCCGGCGCGCCCAAGTACGTGAAGATCCCCGGCATCGGCAAGGTCGACGAGATCCGCGACGCCGTCTTCAAGGCGCTGGGCTGAGGACACGATGCCGGCGAAGATCGCCCCGATGACCGACACCGAGCGCTGGGTCGTCCAGCAGGCGGTGAAGGAGCGCTACGGCCGCGAGGTCGAAGTGCAGGACGTCGAGACCGAGATCCGCCTGCACATCGACGACCGCGAGCTGACGCTGTGCCCGGGCCTCTACTGGAGCGAGCACGGCTGCCACTTCGTGCTGTCGAAGACCGGCGATTCGCGCTATCGCAGCATGTTCTTCTGGCGCATCCGCGACCGTTTCGCGACGGGACGCGAGGAATACGACGACATCGGCGACTGCGTCACCACCCTGCTGAAAATGCAGGCCGACGAGGAAGCCAAGCGGCTCGCCGAGGGGGAGACGTCCGGCAACAGTTGAGTTCAAGCCAGCGCCAGTTTTGATTAGAACAGCGCTGGCTTTTTGTTTTGAGCAAACGAGAAATAACGAGGAGACAACACCATGGCGAAAAAAATGAACGCCTTCTACGCGCAGTCCGGCGGCGTCACCGCGGTCATCAACGCCTCGGCCTGCGGCGTGATCGAAACCGCGCGCAAGCACAAGGACAAGATCGGCAAGGTCTACGCCGGCCGCAACGGCATCATCGGCGCCCTGACCGAAGACCTGATCGACACCACCAAGGAATCCGCCGCCGCCATCGCCGCGCTGCGCAACACGCCGTCGGGCGCGTTCGGCTCGTGCCGCTTCAAGCTGAAGTCGCTGGAAGCCAACAAGCGCGAATACGAGCGCCTGATCGAAGTCTTCAAGGCGCACAACATCGGCTACTTCTTCTACAACGGCGGCGGTGACTCGGCCGACACCTGCTTCAAGGTCAGCCAGCTGTCCGAAGCGATGGGCTATCCGATCCAGGCGATCCACGTGCCGAAGACCGTCGACAATGATCTGCCGATCACCGACTGCTGCCCGGGCTTCGGCTCGGTCGCCAAGTACATCGCGGTGTCGACGCTGGAAGCCAGCTACGACGTGCGCTCGATGGCCAAGACATCGACCAAGGTCTTTGTCATCGAGGTCATGGGCCGCCATGCCGGCTGGATCGCTGCCGCCGGCGGCCTGGTCGAGGACCAGGGCATCCCGGTCGTCATCCTGTTCCCGGAAATCGAATTCGACCAGAAGAAATTCCTCGCCGCGGTCGACAAGAAGGTCAAGGAATACGGCTTCTGCACCGTCGTCGTCTCCGAAGGCTGCCACTACCCGGACGGCAAGTTCCTCGCCGAGCAGGGCACCCGCGACGCCTTCGGTCACGCGCAGCTGGGCGGCGCCGCGCCGGTGGTCGCCAACATGATCAAGGACGCGCTCGGCCACAAGTTCCACTGGGCCGTCGCCGACTATCTGCAGCGCGCCGCGCGCCACATCGCTTCCAAGACCGACGTCAAGCAGGCGTACGAACTCGGCAAGAAGGCGGTCGAACTCGCGATCAAGGGCCACAATTCGGTGATGCCGACGGTCGACCGCCTGTCCGACAAGCCCTACAAGTACAAGATCGGCATGGCGCCGCTGTCCAAGGTCGCCAACGTCGAGAAGTTCATGCCGCGCGACTTCATCACCAAGGACGGCTTCGGCATCACCGACAAGTGCAAGCGTTACCTCACGCCGCTGATCCAGGGTGAGGACTATCCGAAGTACAAGGACGGCCTGCCGGTCTACGTCACGCTGAAGAACGTGGCGGTGGCGAAGAAGCTGCCTGCGTTCAAGCTGTAAGAATCAAAGGGGATTGGTACAGGGGACATAACAACAAATGACACTCGACCGCGCGCGGCAACTGCTCAAGGTGCAGGCGGACTTTGGCGGCTTCTACAACGGCAATTCGGCGAAGCTGATTCTGTCCGAAGTGCAGCGCGAGCATGGCCAGGCGGCGGTCGATCAGCTCATCCGCGAACTCGAACTCGACCGGATCTTCGGATTCGAGCCGGGTACGCGTTTCGAGGGCGGGCTGGCGACAGGGAGGCAGTAAGCATGACGGCGGCATCAGTCGCCGTTTTTTATTGAAATTCAACACAAGAAGGAATGGAGGAGTCGGATGAGTAGTGCAATCATGCTGGCCTTGCTGTGCGCAGGTGTGGCCATCCTGTACGGAATCATTTCCAGTCGCTGGATTCTCGCCCAGCCCGCCGGCAGCGAACGCATGCAGGCGATTTCGGCTGCGGTGCAGGAGGGTGCGCAGGCCTATCTCAAGCGTCAGTACACCACCATCGGCATCGTCGGCGTCGTGCTGTTCGTGATCATCGCCGCCTTCCTTTCCATGCAGACCGCGATCGGCTTCGCCATCGGTGCCGTGCTCTCCGGCGCCGCCGGTTTCATCGGCATGAACGTGTCGGTGCGTGCCAACGTCCGCACTGCGCAGGCCGCGCACAACGGCCTCAACGCCGCGCTCAACATCGCCTTCAAGGGCGGCGCCATCACCGGCATGCTGGTGGTGGGTCTGGGCCTGCTCGGCGTGGCCGGTTACTACGCCATCCTCACCGCCGGCGGCGCCAGCTCCAGCGATGCGGTGCACGCGCTGGTGGGCCTCGGCTTCGGCGGTTCGCTGATCTCGATCTTCGCGCGTCTCGGCGGCGGCATCTTCACCAAGGGCGCCGACGTCGGCGCCGACCTGGTGGGCAAGGTCGAAGCCGGCATTCCCGAGGACGATCCGCGCAACCCGGCGGTGATCGCCGACAACGTCGGCGACAACGTCGGCGACTGCGCCGGCATGGCGGCCGACCTGTTCGAGACCTACGCGGTCACCATCATCGCCACCATGCTGCTGGGCGGCCTGATGGTGATGGGCGAGAACGCGACCAACGCCGTGGTCTACCCGCTGGTGCTGGGGGGCGTGTCGATCATCGCATCAGATCGGAAGAGCGTCGTGTAGGG
>JBEQCP010000012.1:0-70177 GCA_041639215.1 Pseudomonadota bacterium
GCCTGGCCGGCGTCGGCATCGGTCACCGTCAAGGTGCCGCCGGTGGAGAGGGTGGTGTCTTCCGTGACACTGCCCGTACCCGAGCTGAGCACTGCAGCGTCGTTGGTTCCGTTGATCGTGACCGTGACCGAATTGGTCGTGCCATCCACGCTGGCGACCGTGAAGGTTTCAGTCAGCGTCTGGCCTGCGCCGAGAGACTGGACGCTGGCATTGTTAAGGCTGTAGCTCCAGACCCCATTCGTGCCCAGAGTGAAGGTACCGTAGGCCCCTGCCGTCGCAGGCTGTGCCACGAAGCTGGCCTGGCCGGCGTCGGCATCGGTCACCGTCAGCGTGCCGCCGGTCGTCAGTGCCGAATCCTCGGTCACCGAACCCGTACCCGAGCTGATCACTGCGGCATCGTTGGTGCCATTGATGGTCACGGTCACCGAATTGGTCGTACCGTCGATGCTGGCGACGCTGAAGGTCTCGGTCAGCGTCTGACCTGCGCCGAGGGACTGAACGCTGGCATTGTTAAGGCTATAGCTCCAGACCCCCGCACTGTTGATGGCGAAGGTACCGTAGGTCCCCGCAGTCGCCGGCTGGGCCACGAAGCTGGCCTGACCGGCGTCGGCATCGGTCACCGTCAGCGTGCCGCCGGTCGTCAGTGCCGTATCCTCGGTCACCGAGCCGGTGCCCGAGCTGATCACTGCGGCATCGTTGGTGCCATTGATGGTCACGGTCACCGAATTGGTCGTACCGTCGATGCTGGCGACGGAGAAGGTCTCGGTCAGCGTCTGGCCTGCACCGAGAGACTGAACGCTGGCATTGTTAAGGCTGTAGCTCCAGACCCCATTCGTGCCCAGAGTGAAGGTACCGTAGGTCCCCGCAGTCGCCGGCTGTGCCACGAAGCTGGCCTGGCCGGCGTCGGCGTCGGTCACCGTCAGCGTGCCGCCGGTCGTCAGTGCCGTATCCTCGGTCACCGAACCCGTACCCGAGCTGATCACTGCGGCATCGTTGGTGCCGTTGATGGTCACCGTCACGGACGAAGTCGTTCCATCGAGCGAAGCGACGGAGAAGGTCTCGGTCAGAGTCTGGCCTGCGCCGAGGGACTGGACCGAAGCGTTGTCGAGCGAGTAATTCCAGTTGCCGGCGGCATCGATCGAGAAGGTACCGTAGACCCCTGCCGTTGCAGGCTGGGCCACGAAGGAAGCCTGACCGGCATCGGCATCGGTCACCGTCAGGGTGCCGCCGGTCGTCAGTGCCGTATCCTCGGTCACCGAACCGGTGCCGCTGGAGATCACCGCAGCGTCGTTGACCGGGACGACGGTTACGTCCACTGTCGTGGTAGCAGTTCCTCCTTGCCCGTCGCTGATTGTGTAGGTGATGCTGTCGGGACCGTTGTAATTCGGATTCGGCGTATAGCTCAGCGTCCCGTCGGGGTTGATCGAGACCGTGCCGTTGGCTGCAGTGGCCGTGATGACGGTTAGAGGATTACCGTCCACGTCACTGTCGTTGGCCAGCACATTGAGGGTGATGGTCGCGTCTTCATTCACCGTGACCGTATCCGGAGCAGCCTGCGGTGCCGTATTGGCGGTGGCTCCGGTCGGAGCGACAGCATTGGTGGATTCACCTGCAAGGCTGGCCTGGTCATCTGTGGCGCTCAGTCCGGCCGACCGGCCGGATTCGAGCACAAGCTGGGTCAGGTCGACGCCCTCGACAATCCGCAGCAGGCGTACGAATCCGTTGCCAACGCCGCCGGCACCCCCTTCGAGGCCGGCTGCAGTATCTTCGAGCTGGGCATCGATGTCCTCGCCGCGCTCCAGGGCCTGGATGATGCGTTCGGCTTCGCCGGCCGGTAGCGCAGCTTCGGCGACGTCGGGGCGGGAGGTGGGCGAGGTTTCGGCGGTGAACCTGAAGCTTTCGTTGGGCAGCAGCGTCAGCATGTGGCCGTCGACGAAGGCCAGCTGGACTTGCCCGCCCGCCAGGGTGACGACAGTGTCGCCTTCGAGCAGGACGTCGCCGGCCTTGAGGGGGCGCATCTGGCCGGACGGGTCGCGGGCGAAGGCTTGGCCCTCGACGGCGATGACGGTGGCGACAGCCTGGGGCGTGGTGACGGTGGTGTCCATGGTGGTGGTCTTCTTCAAAAGGGTTGCGGCTGCCCCATTCGGGGCCATCTGCAAGACTTAACGGCTTGCGCTCCGGTTTCCGTATTGGACCGAAGTACAGTCAGGCGGGAATTTTCAGCAGCGTGGGTGTCGGGTTCTCGACACCGTTGACAATCAGGGCGAGCTGCATGCGGTCGCGCACGCCGAGTTTTTCATAGGCGGCGCTGAGGTGCGCCTTGACGGTGCGCTCGGTGATGTTCAGCGCGCGCGCGATTTCCTTGTTGGTGGCGCCGCGTGCGGCCGCCTCGGCGACCTGGCGTTCGCGCTGGCTCAGGGTGCCGAGCGCAGGCGCTTCGGCGTCGCCACTGCGTGCCGCCAGACCCTGCATCAGGCGCTGCATCAGCTGCGGGCCGACCCACACCCCGCAGTGCTCGACGACGCCGGCGACCTGGCGCAGCACCGCGGGCAGGGTCAGTGCGCTGCAATAGCCGGACGCGCCGGCGGCGAGCGCGGCGAGGCCCTGTTCGTCTTCCGGTACATTGGAGAGCACCACGATCGGTACGCTGCTCGCCACGAGTCGGACACTCCTGACGCGAGCCGCCACATCGGCTTGCTCGCCGGCCACGTGCAACCAGACCACCGAGGCGTCGGCGAGCGCGCCGAAATCGGTGTCCGTGCCCGCGTCGCGTACCACCTGCGCATCCGGGAAAGCCTCCAGCCAGCGGGGAATCGGCTGCGGCCGCGCGGTGATGAAAACGGGGCGCTTCATTCGTTCAGCGCTCCGTGAAGGCATGGGATTTGGCGCGGATCACCGGCTTCAACAGGTAGGCCAGAACGCTCTTGCGGCCGGTCATGACGTCGACCTCCGCCACCATGCCGGGGATGATCGGCAACGCTTCGCCGAGCGAGGATTTCAGCGTGCGTACGCGCACCACATAGAAGGCGTTGCCGTCCTCGTCGGCAACGGTGTCGGCGCCGATGTGGTCGACCACTGCCTCGAGCCCGCCGTAAATGGCGTAGTCGTAAGCGGTGAAGCGCACCGTCGCCTTCTGGCCTGGATGCAGGAAGGCAATATCCTTGGGCGAGATGCGCGCCTCGAGCAACAGGGCGTCGTCGGTCGGCACGATCTCGACGATTTCCTTGCCCGGCTGCAACACGCCGCCGACGGTCGTCACCAGCAGGCGCTTGACCGTGCCCTTCACCGGCGACTTCACGCTGGCGTGCTGGACGCGGTCGGACAGCGCGGTGCTGCCTTCGGACAGGCTGTTCAGCTTGGCCGTGGTCTCGGCCAGTTCGTTGCGCATTTCGTTGCGGAAGCTGATTTCCTGCTCCTGCACCTTGCGCGAGGCTTCCGCGATGGCGGACTGCAGGCGCACGATCTGTGCGCCGGCCTGGTCGCGTTCGCCGCGATAGCGGCTGACGTCGCGCTCGAGCCGCAGCAGCTCGACGTCGGACACCGCGCCCGAGGCGGCAAGCGGGCGCGTCATCGCGAGTTCGCGCGCGGTGAGGTCGTAGCTCTGCGCGGCCTGTTCGCGGCGCGAGCGTATCTCGACCAGTTCCTGCTGGCGCTGTGCCAGCTGCTGGCGCGCAATGCTGAGCTGGGCTTCCAGTTCACGCCGACGCGCGTCGTACATGCCGCGTTCTTCCTCGACCAGTGCGGGGTCTTCCTTGGCAATCTCGGGCGGCAGCACGAACGGCGTGTTCTCGGCCAGCGCGCGCAGGCGCGCGGCCTTGGCGACCAGCGCCAGATACTGCACGCGGTTTTCCCGCAGCGAGGACACAAAACGCGTTTCGTCGATGCGGAACAGCAGTTGTCCTGCCTCGACTGCCTGGCCTTCGCGCACCAGGATCTCGGCAACCACGCCGCCGTCGACCGCCTGTACCACCTGTACCTGGCGCGAGGGAATGACCTTGCCGCTGCCGCGCGCGACCTCGTCGACGCTGGCGAGCGCGGCCCATAGCAGGAAAACGATCAGGAGGGCACCGATCACCCTGAGCAGGTAGCGCGCGCGCAGCGGCTCCTGCTCGAGCCGGGCCCAGTCAGCGTCGGCCGCCCAGCCTTGCGTTTCCTCGGGACGCGGCGGAATCCAGCGGGCGAACGCACGGTCGAGCAGCGGTCGCGCGTGGCGCGACCAGCCGGCCGAACCGTCGGCAACGCGCGAGATGAAAGTGAAGAGCCCGGCTTTCATGCGGCCTTCCCGATGCGGCCCTGGCGCAGGGCTTCGACCACCTGCGCCTTGGGCCCGTCGGCCACGATCTTGCCGGCGTCGATCACAACGATGCGCTCGACCAGGTCGAGCAGCGAGGTGCGGTGAGTCACCACGATCAGCGTCTTGCCGGCGGCGAAGCTGCGCAGCCGCTGCTTGACTTCCTCTTCGCTGGAGTGGTCCATCGAACCGGTCGGCTCGTCCATCATCAGGATCGGCGGATCGTTGATGGCGGCGCGTGCGATGGCGACTGCCTGGCGTTGGCCGCCCGAGAGCGATTCGCCGCGCTCGCCCACCGTCATGTCAAAGCCGCGCGGGTGGTTGTTGACGAATTCGAGGATGCCGCCCACCTCGGCCGCGCGCAGCACCGCGGCGTCGTCGGCCGCCGGCGCGGAGATGGTGAGGTTGTCGCGCAGGCTGCCGTAGAACAGCATGACATCCTGCGGTACGTAGCCGATGTTGCGGCGCAGCTCGGCCGGATCCAGCTGTCGGAGATCGACGCCGTCGACCAGCACCGCGCCCGAGGTGGGGCGGTAGAGGCCGAGGATGAGTTTTTCCAGCGTGGTCTTGCCGGAACCGACGCGGCCGAGGATCGCCACATGCTCGCCGGCGCGGATCTTCAGCGAGACGCCACGCAGCGCCGCGATGTCCTGCCCGGGATAGCTGAAGTCGACGTCCTTGAATTCGATGTCGCCGCTGAAATGCTGGCGCGTCACGAAGTTCGAATCTTCCGGCCGCTCGACCGGCTGCTGCAGGATGTCGTCGAGCGACTTCAGCGCGGTCGCCGCATTGTGGTACTGGGTGAGCAGCCCGGCCACCTGGCCGATCGGCGCCATCGCGCGCGACGCCAGCATGGTGCAGGCGATCAGCCCGCCCAGCGTGAGCTGGTTGTCCGAGATCAGGTAGACGCCGACCACCACCACGGCGACGTTGACGAACTGCTGCGCCCACATCGCGCCGTTGATGGTCGACGACGACAGCAGTCGCAACTGTGCACCCACGCGCGACAGGAAGGCGGCGCTCGATTCCCACTTGCGCTGCATCACGCTCTCGGCGCCGAGCGCCTTGATCGCTTCCAGCCCGACCAGCGATTCGACCAGCGTCGCGTTGCGCATCGCGCCGGCGCGGTAGGTTGTCTCCGACAGTTCGTGCATCTTGCTGTGGATGGTGAGCGCATAGGCCACCAGCAGCAGCATGCCGAACAGGATGGGCAGGATCACCGGCCACGAGATCCAGCCTATCACCACCAGAAAGATCAGCGCAAAGGGCAGGTCGATGAAAGCGGTGACCGTGGCCGAGGTGATGAAGTCGCGGATGGTTTCGAAGGAACGCAGGTTGGCGGCGAAGGAGCCGGCGGACAGCGGCCGGTTTTCCAGGCGCAGCCCCAGCACGCGCTCCATGATGTAGGCGGACAGCCGCACGTCCACCCGACTGCCGGCCAGATCGATGAAATAGCCGCGCATGGTGCGCAGCACCGCATCCGCCACCAGCACCAGGACCACGCCGAGCGACAGCATCCACAGCGTCTCGATCGCGCGGTTCGGTACCACGCGGTCGTACACGTTCATGCTGAACAGCGGTAGCGCCAATGCGAACACGTTGATCAGGAACGCCGCCAGCAGCACGTCGCGGTACAGCGGCCGGTTGTCGGCGAGCGTGCCCCAGAACCAGTGGCGGTGCTTGACCCGGCCGACTTCCGGGGTGCGCGCGTCGAAGCGGAATTCGGGGCGTGCCAGGATGGCATGACCGGCGTAGCGGGCGGCCAGTTCTTCGCGGGACAAGCGAACCTCGGCCTGGCCCAGTTCGGGGAAGATCACCCGCGCGGCCCGGCCATCGTCCTGCCAGCCCAGCATGACGCACGCTTCCTCGCCGTCGAGCAGCAGCACGGCCGGGAACAGAGCCGGGTTCAGCTTGTCGAGCGGCTGGCGCACGATATTGCTGGCGAAGCCGGCGCGCTTGGCGGCACGGCGGAACAGGGAGGGGGTCAGGCGGTTGTCGACCAGCGGCAGGCCGTCGATCGCAGCCTGGCGGCTCAGCGTGCCGCCGTGCGCCTGTACCACCACCAGCAGGCATTCGAGCAGACTGTCGGCCGGGCCGGCAGAAGAGGGCGCTGCGCCATGGGGGCGGCCGTCGGGCAGGATGCCCTCCGCGGTGTCCTGTAGCGCGATGTCTTTATTCAAGATAAACCTACGGCAAACTTGGCTCGCAGCCCCGGAATGATCGGTTCGATAGCGAAGTTAACGGTGCTCGCGCCGTCTTCTTTAATGGGCGGGCACGCCTCGTGCTTCTCTGGTCGGCACGGCCAGCATGCGGACACAAAAAAGCCCGGTCGTATGACCGGGCTTTCGATATATGGTGCGCCCGAAGAGATTCGAACTCCTGACCCCTTGGTTCGTAGCCAAGTACTCTATCCAGCTGAGCTACGGGCGCTTTGAAGGATGCGCATTATACGCAGTTTTGCGTGATTGGCATACTTTTATATTGGTTTTGGCGGAGACGGAGGGATTCGAACCCTCGATGCAGGTTTAAGCCCGCATGCTCCCTTAGCAGGGGAGTACCTTCAACCTCTCGGCCACGTCTCCGAACCGCCGCGCATTGTAGCGGAATGCGCGGCGGAAAGCCAACTTACGCGCTGGCCTTGTCGAGTTCGAAGGCCTGGTGCAGCGCGCGCACCGCGAGTTCCATGTATTTGTCCTCGACCACGACCGAGATCTTGATTTCCGAAGTCGAGATCATCTGCAGGTTGATGTTCTCCTTCGACAGCGTCTCGAACATCTTGCGCGCGACGCCGACGTGCGAGCGCATGCCGACGCCGACGATCGAGACCTTGGCGATCTTGTCGTCACCGGTGACCTCGCGCGCGCCGATGGCGGCAGCGCTGGCCTTGACGATGTCCATGGCCTTGGCGAAATCGTTGCGGTGCACGGTGAAGGTGAAGTCGGTGGTGTTCGCGTGGCCGACGTTCTGCACGATCATGTCGACGTCGATATTGGCGTCGGCGACCGGGCCGAGGATCTGGTAGGCGATGCCGGGATGGTCAGGTACGCCGACCACGGTGATCTTCGCTTCGTCGCGGTTGAAGGCGATGCCGGAGATGACGGGTTGTTCCATGTTCTCGTTTTCCTCGAAAGTGATGAGCGTGCCGTCGCCTTCGTCCTGAAAGCTGGACAGCACCCGCAGTTTGACCTTGTACTTGCCGGCGAACTCGACCGAGCGGATCTGCAGCACCTTGGAGCCGAGGCTCGCCATTTCCAGCATTTCCTCGAAGGTGATGGTCTTGAGGCGCTTGGCCTCGGGCACGATGCGCGGGTCGGTGGTGTAGACGCCGTCGACGTCGGTGTAGATCTGGCACTCGTCGGCTGTCAAGGCCGCTGCCAGGGCCACGCCGGTGGTGTCCGAACCGCCGCGCCCCAGTGTGGTGATGTTGCCGTCGGCGTCGACGCCCTGGAAGCCTGCGACCACGACCACGTGGCCGGAATCGAGGTCGCGCCGCATGTTGGCTTCGTCGATGCTGAGGATGCGCGCCTTGGTGAACGCGTTGTCGGTGAGGATGCGCACCTGGCTGCCGGTATAGCTCTTCGCCTTGAGGCCGAGATCCTTCAGCGCCATCGCCAGCAGCGCGATGGTGACCTGCTCGCCGGTGGACACCAGCATGTCGAGTTCGCGCGGGTCGGGGGTGGCCTGGATGTCCTTCGCCAGGGCGATCAGGCGGTTGGTCTCGCCCGACATGGCGGACAGCACGACGACGACCTGATGCCCGAGCATCTTGAACTTGGCGACGCGTTCCGCAACGGCGCGGATGCGTTCGGTGTTGGCGACCGAGGTGCCGCCGTATTTTTGTACGATGAGGGCCATTTTAGGGGCTAGGAACTAGGGGTTAGGGACGTAAACCGGGGATTTTAAGGGATTAACGCTCGAAAAGCGCGATCGACTCGACGTGGGCGGTATGCGGGAACATGTTGGCGACCCCGGCCGCTTTCAGCCGGTAGCCCTTCACGTGCACCAGCACCTCGGCGTCGCGTGCCAGCGTGGCAGGGTCGCACGAGACATAGACAATGCGCTGCGGGGCGGCGCTGTCGGGCAGCGACTTGACCACCTCGATGGCGCCGGAGCGCGGCGGGTCGATCAGCAGCTTGTCGAAATGTCCGAGCGTGGCGAATTTCTCGGGCGTCATCTCGAACAGGTTGTCGACCACGAAATGGGCATTGGGCAGCCGGTTGCGCAGGGCGTTCTCGCGGGCACGGGCGACCAGTTCGCCGCTGCCTTCGATGCCGAGCACGTCGGCGCCGCTGCGCGCGATCGGCAGGGTGAAGTTGCCGAGCCCGCAGAACAGGTCGGCGATGCGCTCGCCCGGCTGCGGGTCGAGCAGGCGCAGCGCACGGCTGACCAGCGCACGGTTGATGGCGGTGTTGACCTGGGTGAATTCGGTCGGCCTGAACGGCATGACGAGGCCGAATTCGGGCAGGCTGTAGGAGAGTTCGGGCGCGATATCGGGCCAGAACGGTCGTGCAGTTTCAGGGCCTTTCTTCTGCTCCCAGATCTGCACGCGATGGCTGTCGGCGAACGCCCGCACCTTCGCGGCATCGGCGTCGTCCCACGGTTCGAGCAGGCGGAACACCAGCACCGTGATGTGCTCGCCGACGGCGATCTCGATCTGCGGGATGCGGTCGGAGTTGGAGAGGCCGGAGACGAGCGTGCGCAGTGGCTGGATCAGCGCCGACACATCCGGCGTGAGCACTTCGCAGCTCGCCATGTCGGCGATGAAGCTCGAGCGCTTCTCGTGGAAGCCGACCAGCACGCCGCCCTTCTTGTCGACTCGCCGTACCGACAGCCGCGAGCGGTGGCGGTAGGCCCAGGTCGGGCCGTGCAGCGCGCGCAGGATGACCTCGGGCTTGACCTTGCCGATGCGGGCGAGATTCTCTTCCAGCACGCGCTGCTTTGCCGCGACCTGCGCGCTGGGTTCCAGATGCTGCATCGAGCAGCCTCCGCAGCGGCCGAAATAGCGGCACTTCGGCTCGGCGCGCTGCGCGCTGGGCTTGAGAATCGCGATCGCGTTGGCCGAGTTGTACTTGGCGTGCTTGCGATAGATCGCGATTTCCGCGCGCTCGCCCGCCAGCGCACCGTCGACGAACGTGACCTTGCCGTCGATGCGCGCGACGCCGTGGCCCTCGTGGTCGAGGGAAAGAATGTCGACGACTTGATTCATGCCCAGGCCGCCAGAAATTCCTGCCAGTGTGGAGCGGGGTGCGCCTGCACGGTGCTGCGCGCGAGTTCGATCTCGGCTGCGTAGGCGGTGTCGCTCAGCGTGCCGCGCATTTTCTGGAAGCGCAGGTAGACCAGCCAGGTGTTCATGACGTCGGTTTCGCAATAGTTGCGGATGGCGTCGATTTCACCGGCCTGGAAGGCGTCGAGCACCTTCGAGCCATCCATCCCGAGCTTGCCGGGAAAGCCGCACAGCTTGGCCATGTCGTCGAGCGGCGCGTTGGCGCGTGGCTGGTACATCGCCAGCACGTCCATCAGGTCGAGGTGGCGGGTGTGGTAGCGCGACAGGTAATTGTTCCACTTGAACTCCTTGTCGTCGTCGCCCCAGTCCCAGTAGCGCGCAGCGGTCACGCCGTGGATCAGGCTGCGGTAGTGCAGCACCGGCAGGTCGAAGCCACCGCCGTTCCACGATACCAGTTGCGGGGTGTAGCGCTCGATGCCGTCATAAAAGCGTTGGATCAGTTCGGCCTCGTCGCTGCCTGGTTCGCCGAGCGACCATACCTTCAGCTGGTCGCCGCTCCTGAGCACGCAGGAGATCGCGACGATGCGGTGCAGGTGGTGCGGCATGAAGTCGCTGCCGGTTTTCTGGCGACGTGCGAGCAGTGCCATTTCGGCAAGTTCGGCCGCGGGCAGGGTGGATTCGGCGATGCCGTTGACTGCAGAGAAACCGGCAAGGTCGGGGATCGTTTCAATGTCGAAAACGAGAGTGGGCTGCATGGGCGGGCGGCTGCGCGAGGCAAAACCGCCATTTTACGCTGTCAGTGCAGGGCTGCGTCGAGGGCCGAGGCGGCGATCAGGGCATCGAGGTAGGCGACCGAGATCTGGTGCAGCGGAATGTCCAGTTGCTGCGCATAGGTGGCGAGGGCTTCGACGTCATTGTTTTCGCAGGCATGGGTCAGCTGCAGCAACGCGCCTTCGGGCGAGGGATGCGAGCTCAGTGCGCGCGCACTGGTTGCCGACAGTCCCAGCTTGCGGATCAGCGCTTCCACCGGCATCGACAAGGCGTGGGTTGCGGTCGACAGGAGACCGATCTCGAAGGCGGCGGCTGCGCTTTCTGCCGGCGCGCCGAGGCGGGTGATCTTGCCCATGAACAGTGCCCGGGTGAGGGCGGTGATCGCGTAGTGCCGCGAAGCATCAGAGGGGTCCTTGCCGGCCAGGGCAAGCAGTGCCGCCACCCGACGTGCGCGTGGTGCCCCCAGCATGACGAGCGCATGGGCGGCCGATTCGGCGGGGCGGCTCAAGCCACCGACCTGGGAATTGGCGATGGCAAGCAGGCGCGGTGCCATGTCGGGGTTGAGTTTGAAGAACTGGCCGAGCGTGTCGACCGACTGGCGCAGCGCGATGGCCAGCAGGTCAAGCTGCATCGCCTGCTCGTGGGTATTCTGCGCGGGCTGGGTGTCGCCGGTGAAGAAGCTGCCCTTGAACCAGGCGTTCGCGGGCCAGCGTGCCTGGGTGTGGGCATGCCGCACGCCTTCCACGACGAGGCGGGCATTGACCGCGGGCGGCGTGTCGTCGGCGTGGCAGGCAAGATAGCGCCAGGCCGAGGCGCTTTCCTGCACCACGGCGTTGCTGCGGCTCAGCGTCGGGCAGAGGGTCAGACCGGCATCCTGCAGGGCCAGTGCACGTGCCAGATGTTGCTCGTTGGCGAGCGTCACGCACCAGATCAGCTGGCGATGGTTGAGTTGCTGGGGGATGTCGCTGAACAGCACCCCGGTGCTGATCTGCACCAGCAGCGGCAATTCGCTTTTGAGTCCGCCCTGGGTCAGGGAATACAGACCCGTCAGCAGCATGTCCTCGTCCATCTGCCGCAGCTCGGGCGGTGCGTCGGCCGTTGCGGTACGGCCGCGCAGGACCAGCTGATGGGCAACCAGGTTGGAGGCGGCGTCGAACAGCGGGTCGAAGGACAGGAAGCGCGCCCGCAGGACTTCCTCGCGGACCGGGCCGTCGCTGCCGATGCCCAGCATCTGGGTGACGACCACGGGTTGCACGGATTCGCTGGTATTGATGCCGCCGCCGACTATGCGCGAGGGATGGGGGTCGTCTGAGCTCATGTTGATGATTGCGCGAATTGTCCGGTCATTCTAGCGCTGCGAACCCTTTTTCGCTCGGATCGGTCATCATTCGGACTGGCCATTTTCTGGAGGGGACAATAGACATGAGCGCGAAAACCCTGTTGCCTGCCGCGATCGCGGGGCTGCTGTTCACCGTCCAAGCTGGCTGGGCCGCGTCACCGGATGAAATCGTCAGCACCGCCTCCGACCAGCAGGGGGTGGCGGTCACCATCTACAACGACGACCTCGCGCTGGTGAAGGATGCGCGCCGCATCCGCCTGGTGCGAGACGTCAACCAGCTGGCGTGGCGCGAGGTGTCGGCCCGGATGCGGCCCGAGACGGCGCAGTTGCGCAATCTGTCGAATCCCGCCGGCTTCCGGCTGCAGGAACAGAACTTCGACTTCGACCTGCTGACGCCCGGCAAGCTGCTCGAAAAATACGTCGGGCGCGAGGTCGTCGTGGTGAGGACGAACCCGGCCACCGGCGCGGAAACCCGCGAGACCGCCATCGTGCTTTCGACCAACGACGGGGTCGTGCTCAGGTTCGCCGACCGCATCGAAACCGGTGTGCCGGGGCGGCTGGCCTTCCCCGGCGTGCCCGAGACCCTGCGCGACAAACCCACACTGGTGATTTCACTCGTCAATCAGACGGCCGGTGCGCAGAACCTCGAACTGTCCTACCTGACCGGCGGGTTGTCGTGGCGTGCCGATTACGTGGCCGAACTGAATGCCGGCGACGATCGGCTCGATCTCAACGGCTGGGTGACGCTGACCAACCAGAGTGGAGCCGCCTATCCCGATGCCCGGCTGCAACTGGTGGCGGGTGACGTCAACCGGGTGCGCGAGGCGCGGCCGCTGTCGCGCGACGTGATGGCGATGGCGGCGAAGGCGGCCGAAGCGCCGGAGATGCAGCAGGAGGCGCTGTTCGAATATCACCTCTATACCCTGCAGCGCCCCACCACGCTGGCGGAGAACCAGACCAAGCAGGTCGCACTGATGGCTGCGAGCCGGGTGCCGGTACGCAAGGAATTCCTGCTGCAGGGCGCGGACTACTACTACTCCGGCCAGCATGGCGACCTCGGGCAGAAGATCAAGGTCGGCGTGTTCGTCGAGTTCGACAATCGCGGCGATGGCCTCGGCATACCTTTGCCGCGGGGCGTTGTCCGCGTCTACAAGAAGGACGGCCAGGGCAATGCGCAGTTCGTCGGCGAGGACCGCATCGACCACACGCCGAAGAACGAGACGGTTCGGCTGAAGCTGGGCGAGGCCTTCGACCTTACCGCCGACCGCAAGCAGACCGCCTTCCAGAAACTGTCCGGAACCGGTCGCTACAACTACGTGTTCGAGTCGGCGTATGAAATCGTGCTGAAGAACGCTAAGGCGGAAACGGTCACCGTCACCGTGCGTGAGCCGATGCCGGGTGACTGGACTATGGTCTCCGAATCGCATCCGCATGCCAAAGTGGCGTCCGGCACCGCGGAATGGAAGGTGAGCGTGCCCGCCGAAGGCAAGTCGACGCTCAGCTATCGCGTGCGAGTCAGGTACTGAGGCCGCGCCGCCGGCGGATGTCGGCGATCAGGCCCAGCGTCGAGCCGTCGTGCTCGCCGATCACGCGCACCGAGCTCAGCGCGGCGCGGATCGGCGGCGCCAGCTGCTTGCCGAGCTCGACGCCCCACTGGTCGAAGCTGTTGATCTGCCAGATCACGCCCTGCACGAACACCTTGTGCTCGTAGAGCGCGATCAGCATGCCGAGCGTGTGCGGGTCGAGCTTCTGATAGAGCAGGGTGTTGCTCGGGCGGTTGCCGGGGAAGACCTTGTGCGGCGCCAGCGCACGCGCCTCTTCGCGGCCCATGCCCTGGGCGATCAGTTCAGCCTCGATCACCGCGCGCGATTTGCCTTTCAGCAGTGCCTCGGTCTGCGCCAGGCAGTTGGCCAATAGCCATTCGTGCTGGTCGGCGAGCGGCGTGGGGTTGACCGCGGCGACCAGGAAATCGGTCGGGATCAGGCGCGTCCCCTGGTGCACCAGCTCGAAGAACGCATGCTGGCCGTTGGTGCCGGGTGCCCCCCAGACGATGGGGCCGGTGTTGTAGTTGACCAGCTTGTTGGCGCGATTGACGTTCTTGCCGTTCGATTCCATCTCGAGCTGCTGCAGGAACGGTACCAGCAGGCGCAGGCGCTGATCGTAGGGGAACACGCCATAGGTGTCGGTGCCCCAGAAGTTGGCGTACCAGATGCCGAGCATGCCGAGGATGACCGGCATGTTGGCCTCCAGCGGCGCTTCCTTGAAGTGGACGTCCATCGCGTGCGCGCCGGCCAGCAGCGCCTGGAAGTTGCCCCAGCCGATCTGCAGCGCGATCGACAGGCCGATCGCCGACCACAGTGAATAGCGCCCGCCGACCCAGTCCCAGAAGATGAACATGTTGTCGGGGTCGATGCCGAAGGTTTCGACGGCGGCCTGGTTGGTCGACAGCGCCACGAAGTGGCGTGCCACTGCTTCGGGGGAGCGCAGCGCGGCGAGCAGCCAGGCCTTCGCCGAGTTCGCGTTGGCGAGCGTCTCCAGGGTGGTGAAGGTCTTCGACGCAACGATGAAGAGTGTCGTCTCAGGGTCGAGCTGCTTCAGCGTGCCGGCCAGGTGGGCAGGGTCGAGGTTGGAGACGAAATGCACCCGCAGGTTTTCCACCGCGTAGTGATCGAGTGCGTGACACACCATTGCCGGCCCGAGGTCCGAGCCGCCGATGCCGATGTTCACCACGTCGCGGATCGGCTTGCCGGTATGGCCGAGCCAGCTGCCGTTGTGGATAGACTCGACGAAGCGCTGCATGCGGCCCAGAACCTTGGCCACTTCGGCTTCCACCTCCACGCCTTCGACGATCAGCGGCGGACGAACCGGCGCGCGCAGGGCGACGTGCAGTACCGCGCGTTTTTCAGTGAAGTTGATGCGTTCGCCCCTGCACATGGCAGCGCGCGTTGCTTCCAGTTCCGACTCGCGCGCCAGCTGCATCAGATGCTGCATCGTCTCGGTGGTGACGCGGTTCTTCGAGTAGTCGAGCAGCAGGTTGCCGCAGCGCAGCGACAGGTCGTCGAAGCGTTGCGCATCCTCGCGGAATGCGGCGCGCATGTCGAAATTGCGCATGGACTTGTGATGCTGTTCCAGCGTTTTCCAGGCGGGCAGGTGCTTGAGCGGTTTCATGGGCGAACGATGTGTGGTGCAGACTTCGAAGGTATCATAAGCGGACCGGGGCGCCACCACCTTGATGGGGGTGCGGTGCCTTCTTCAAGAATCAGGATGAGACAGCATGACCACCGTGACGCGTAACAAACTCGTATACATCACCTATTCCATTCTCGACGTGCGCGGCATGGTCGTCGAACAGCACGACATCCCGGTCGGCTATGTGCAGGGCGCCAACAGCGGCATCCTGCCGGCGATCGAATCGGCGGTCGACGGCTGCAAGATCGGCGATCGCGTCGAGATCACGCTGTCGCCCGAGGAGGGCTACGGCCTGCGCGACGAGAGCCTGGTGTTCGTCGACGACATCGAGAACGTGCCGCCGCAGTTTCGCCGGGTCGGCGCCGAGGTGCTGTTCGAGAACGAAGCGGGCGAGACCAAGCCTTTTTACGTCACCTCGATCGAGGACGGCAAGGTGACTGTTGACGGCAATCCTTCGCTGGCCGGGCAGAGCGTGACCTGCCTGGTGAATGTGATGGACATCCGCGAGGCCACGCCGGAGGAAATTCGCAACGGCCGTCCGCTCGATGTCAAGACCGGAACGGTCCATTAAAGGAATGTAGCCGGCGTCGCGGACGCAAAAAAGCCGGGAGCGATCCCGGCTTTTTTTGTGCTGCGTGCGGCTTACTTGGCAGGGCAGGCCTTGTCGCCGGCGATCTTGCCCGGCAGGCGCAGGAAGGCCTCGAACGGCCCCATCACGCTCATGGCTTCCACTTTCGGGCCGGCGAACTTCAGGCGGCCGAACATCATGGCCTTCATCGGGCCGTATTCGCCTGCACCCATTTCCTCCCAGCGCTCGCTGGTGGCGTGCATCGTGTAGTCGACGGCGTAGTCCATCTTGGGATTCTGCACGGCGCCACCGTAGACGCACATGGCCTTGCCGTCCTTGGCCACGATCTTCATTTCGGTCTGGGTTGCTTCGCCGCAGTCGGTGCGATACAGGTGGATGATCTTGTAGCCGCGGCCCTTGTCGTTCTTGATCCACTTGTCGCCCAGACCGTTGGTCAGGGTGGCGTCCTTGTTCCAGGCGTCGCAGGCCTGGGCGGTCCACTCGGCGGACATCATGGGAGCAGCCGCGTGAGCGGTGCCGGCGAATGCGGCCAGGGCGGCCAGCGCGATCGTTGCGTATTTCATGGGGTACCTCCTCCTTTTCAAATTCGGGTTACAGCTTGTTTTTTAGTGACGAAGAAAAATTCTCCGAGCCAGCACGGTAAACATCGGGCGCGGGCTTGTCAATGTGGCAGGCGTTTTTTCATGCAGCCATAGAGCCATGTCCCGTGCAGCGCGCCAGCCAGCGCCGCCAGGGCGCCGATCGAGCCCATGCCGACCAGCGAGAAGATGGGGCCCGGGCACAGCCCGATGACCCCCCAGCCGAGGCCGAAGATCAGGCCGCCGAAGAGGTAGTTGGTGCGGCCGGGTGCCTTGCTGGGGATGACGATGGCTTCGCCGTCGAGGGTGGTGAGGTGGCCGTAGCGCTTGAGCAGCAGCACGCCGGTGAGGCCGGTGGCGATGGCGCTCATCATGATGCCGAACATGTGGAAGGACTGGAAATGGAACATTTCCATGATGCGGTACCAGGACGCGGCTTCGGATTTGATCATGACGAATCCGAACGCGATCCCCGCGAGCAGATAGGGGAGAAATCGCATGGGCTTTACCAGAACAGGGAAAACAGGTGCGGGGTGATGAAGTGGGCGGAGAGCAGGCCGCCGGCGAAGATGCCCATCACCGCGAACAGGGACTGCGGCTGCAGCGTCGACAGGCCGGTGATGGCGTGGCCCGAGGTGCAGCCGGCAGCGTAACGGGTGCCGAAGCCGACCATCACGCCGCCGGCGAACATGACGATCACGCTGAGCCAGGTGAAATCGAACAGCACCGGCGGCAGGAAGCCGGCGCCGATGGGTACGTTCCAGTAGGAGAACATGGTGAGCGCGGCGACCGAGAGATCGACCGGCAGCGGGTTGGCGAACACGATGCCGGCGAGAAAGCCGCCAAGCACGGCGCCCGTGGCGAACACCAGGCTCCAGCTGTGCTCGCGCCAGTTGTAATGGAAGAAATCGACGCCGACGGCCTTGGGCTGGGCGATCGCGCACATGTGGCGCAGGTTGTTGGAGATGCCGAACGAGCGGTTGCCGATCCACAGCATGAGCGGGACCATCAGCCCGATCAGCGGGCCCGAGACGTACCAGGGCCAGGGCGCATACAGCCAGGCGAGCATGTTCAAATTTTCCCCGGATCACGAAAGGGGACGATGCTAGGAGCTGCCCCGAGCCGCAGGCAAGCTTATTTAAATTATTCGGTGATTAGATTTTTGTATGTCCGGGCAGAGCCGGATCACGGCTTGGCGAGGCTTTGTTCGACCAGTCGAATGCGTCGCGCGAGGCGCTCTGACTCCACGGTGTCGTTGCGTGCGTCTGCCTGCTTCTGCTGCAGTTTCAGATAGGTCAGCAGCGGCTGGCGCCAGCCCTGCGCCGAGGCGGTTTCGGTCGCGACTGACAGCGTGGTGGCGGCGGCTTCCTGGCGCATCACCAGCAGGCTGGCGTCGAGCAGGCGCGCCAGCGGGTCGTCGATGCGTTCCAGCAGGCCGGCGCGTCGATCGGCCGGCGCGCGCAGCAGGTCGCGGTGCTGGTCCGGCAGCAGCGTGGCGTCGAGGCCGTCCCAGCGCAGCGTGAGGAAGCGGTAATAGGCCTGGTCGGCCGGGCTCGTTTCGACGCCGGCCAGTTCCGCGTATTCGGTGCAGGCATCGTCGACCAGCATGGCGCGGCGGGTGGCGCAGCGCACCAGCCACAGGCGCGCGGTCTCGGCGACACGGCCGGCGCCGCCGGTGGCTGCGACCGCCTGCTGGAAGTAGCGCTCGGCCAGCGTGTTCTCGCCGAGCAGCGCATGCTTCTGGTAGCGCGCGACAAGGTCGGCGGCGTCGCTCTTCCAGTCGGGCGGCGGCGGGCCGCCGCTGCCGCAGGCGGTGAACATGACGAGGCTGGCAAGGGCGAGCAGGGTCTTCATGGCAGCTTCACCTCGGGGTCGCGCGCGAACGGCCATTTCTTGTTGATCTCGTTGACCAGCGCGTTGGCCTTGCGCACGGCGTCGTCGATCTCGGCGCGCAGCGCGGCAAGGTCCTGGGTGCCGTCCTTGACGTTGGCCGAAATGTCGACGGCATTGGCCATCACGGCGTCGGCCTTCTTCAGGCTGGCCTGCGCGTCGTCGAGCATGGCGCGCACCTGGACCAGCGAGGCACGGGTCTGCTCCGCCATGCCGTCCTGCGCGAACAACCACTGGTCGGTCTTGGCGCTCATGCTGTCGAGCTTGGTGATGAGGGCACGGGTCTTGTCGAGCGAGTCGGTCACCGCGCGCGCCTTCTCGGGGCTGCCGAGCACGCCTTCGAGCACGCCGTATTCGCCGGTCATGCGTCCGGTCACGGTCTTGACGTTGGCCAGCGTGGCGTTGATCTCGCCGTCCTTGCGGGTGAGATGCTCGACGTTGGCGAGGATCGCCTTCACCCGCTCGACCAGTCCGGGGATCTCCTTGCTGATGTCCGAACTCAGCAGGAGCATGGTCGAGTTGTCGGGCAGTGCCGGCGCATCGAGGTCGGGCGACTCGACGCGGATCCTGGCGCCGCCGACCAGCGGCTTGTCGAGCGTGAAGGTGCTGTTTTCCTTCAGCCACCTGGCGTTGCGCTCGAGGAACTCGGTGCGGATGACGATGCCGCCGCTGTCGTTCAGCCCCAGCGTGGTGACGCGGCCGATCTCGATGCCGGAGAACACGACCGGCACCCCGGGCGCGACACCGTCGGCGCTCGACGCGGCCAGCTGCAGGCGGAAGGTGTCCTCGAAGAAGCCGCGCGCGTGCAGCAGGTAGACGACGAAGGCGCCGGCCAGCAGCAGCGAGGCGGCAGTGAACAGCCCGACCTTGAAATGCAGTTTGTTCATTCCTGATAAAGAGTCTGGTTCCAGCTGAAGTCGAAAATTTCCCAGGTCCCCGTCATCTCTGCCTGTGCCGCCAGTTGCCGGATGAAGAGAGGGTAGGGCACATCGTAAAGCATGGCCCCCGGGCGGTCGATCACCAGGCGCGTACGTCTCAGGATAAGGGCGCGCGCGAGCTTGGTGACGAAGCGCTGCGCCGGCGTCATGTCGGGATCGCGCAGCGGGGCGATGATGGCGTGACCGAGCTGTTCGAGCAGCTGCAGGGCCTGGCGGTTCGATTCGTCGACGCCGAAATGACGCTGGTAGATCGGGATCAGCGCGATGTTGTCGAGCGCCGACAGGTTGGCCCTGAGCGGCAGCTCGTGCGAGACGCGCGCGACGTCGTCGGGCAGCGCCGCGACCGCGGCGATCAGTGCGTCGCGATCGGCGAACGCGGTCAGATGTACTTGAGCGCTAATGACACCACCTCGATCGCCACGATGGCGAAGAACACCCGCATCATCCCGCGCAACACCGAAACTGGCACCATGAACAGCTTCTTCGGCGTTTCCAGGCCCGCGGTCACCGGGATCAGCGTGACCGCCAGCCCGAACAACGCGCATTTGACGACGAGTCCGGCGACGATCTGGAAATCGAATATTTTCGCGATGGTTTGGGTATAAGGCTCGAAGCCCGCCGTGTTCAGGCCGTAGATGGCGAGGTAGCCCATCAGCAGGGCGAGCAGCCCGGCCAGTCCGGCGAGAGTGACGACCGAGATGACGCCACCGATCAGGCGCGGCAGGAACTCGAACTGCATCGGCGGAACCTTGCAGTGCGCCAGCGCATCCAATTCGTTGTTGACCTGCATCAGCGCGACCTCGGTATTGATCGCGCTGCCGGAGCGCAAGGCGATGAAGAGCGCGGTGAGGAAGGGCAGCAGTTCCAGCACCAGCACGCGGATGGTCATCTCGCTGGCGAATTCGGTGAGGCCGAAGTCGCGCGCCGTGGACAGGATGATGCTGATGATCAGCCACGAGATGACCAGCGCGTAGCCGAGGAACACGTGCAGGATCTGCACCGCGGTGAAGTACACCTGCTTCACCACCACGTCGAAAGTGGCGCGGTTCCAGGTGGAGCGTTCCACCAGCAGGAGAGCGGCCTGCGCCAGAAAGGCAGATATGCCGTAGGCGACGGTGAACCAGCCGACGACCTTGGCGCCGAGCGATTCGATGGAGGCCGCGAGAAAATTCATCGCGGCATCTTAACGCCAGAAAAGTGGCTTGTACCATCGATGGCACAAAGCGCCCAGCGCGAAAGCTTGCACCATCGGGTGGCAGGCCATACAGTTTTGCTGTCAGAAGGAGACGACACACGATGAAAACATTCCTGATTCCGGCGGCCGCGCTGCTGTTGTCCGTTGCGGCGGGGGCTGCGCAGGCTGCCCAAGGCACGGTGCTGCGCAACGACAAGCTCTATATGCAGCCGAACGCGACTTCCAAGGTGGCGGGCAGCGCAGCGAAGGGGGCCACCGTCAGCATCCTTGCCAAGCAGGGCGGCTGGCTCAAGGTCACCGCGGGCAAATCCACCGGCTGGATCCGGCTCCTGTCGGTGCGTGCCGGCGCGGGCGGCCTGGGCGGTGCGGGCCTCGGCGACGTCGTCGGGGCGGCCACCACCAAATCCGACCCCAGCCGCGTGGTCGCCGTCGCCGGTCTGCGCGGCCTCAACGACGAGGATTTGAAGAAGGCCAAGTTCAATGGCGAGGAACTGGCAAGGATGGATGCCTGGAGTGCGACACCGGCCCAGGCGCGCAGCTTCGCCGGCCAGTCCGGGCTTGCAGTCGCCAATGTGCCGGGCTTGCCGGACCCCCAGTCTGCGCAATCCTCGTCGCCGTGGGAGAACAACTGATGAAGATCAAACTGACCGTGCTGGCGCTCTCGCTGGCTGCATTCAGCGGCGTGGCGAGCGGCCTCGACCTCGGCAAGCTGCTCGAGGAGCGCATCAACCAGGAACTCAACAAGGACAAGCCGGCGCAGACAGCACCGGCCCCGCAGCCGACGCAGGCTCCCGCGACGACGAGCGCGGCGCCCCCGCCCCCGCCAGCCAAGCAGAAGATCGACGCCCGCCAGCTTGGCTTCGCCCTGTTCGGCGACTACTCGCCGCAAGAAGAGGCGCGCATCGGCAAGCAGATCGCCGGCGACCTGCTGGGGGCCGTGCCGCTGGTGCGTGACGACAAGCTGCAGCGCTACGTCAACCTGGTCGGCAACTGGGTGGCGCTGCAGAGCGGACGCAAGGATGTCACCTGGCGCTTCGGCGTGCTCGACACCGAGGACATCAATGCCTTTGCGGCCCCGGGCGGCTACATCTTCGTGACCAAGGGCCTGTATCGCCGGCTCAACAACGAGGCCGAACTGGCCGGCGTGCTGGCGCACGAGATCGCCCACGTCACGAAGAAGCACCACCTCAAGGTGCTGAAGCAGTCCAGCCTGATCGGCGCGCTCGGCCAGGCCGCCAGCAGCAAGGTGCAGGATAGCGATCCGGCGGTGCAGAACCTGATCGGCAACGGCGCCGAGATCATGGCGCGCGGCCTCGACAAGAATGCCGAGTTCGAGGCCGATCGGGTCGGCATCGTGTTCGCTGCGCGCGCCGGCTACACCCCCTGGGGGCTGCCCGACGTGCTGCAGGACATCGCGGGCCTGCCCGCCAAGGACAATCGCACCAGCCTGCTCTACAAGACGCACCCGCACCCGGCCGACCGGCTGGCGGCGCTGGGCGAGGCCGTCGGCGGACGGCTCGATGCCGTCCGCGGCAAGGATCTGCCCGGCCGCTTCTACCGCATTCAGTGAGGCGCGCGTCTTCCAGGCTGGTGCAGGCAGGGCTGTCTGCGCTGTTCGTCCTGCTGATTGCGGCCCACGTCGGCGGGCTTTTCCCGATCGCGCCGATGCAGCGCGCCGAGGCCTGGCTGCATGATGCCTGGCTGAAACGCACCGCACCGACGGGCGCGGACGACCGCATTGCCATCCTCGACATCGACGAAGCCAGCCTGAAGCGCGTGGGCCGCTGGCCGTGGAGCCGCGACACCATGAGCGCACTCGTCGACCGGCTGTTCGGCGACTACGGCGTCGCGGCAGTCGGCTTCGACGTGGTGTTCGCCGAGCCGGACACGAGTTCGGGCCTTGGCACCCTCAGGCAGCTGGCGCAGCGCGACCTGGCCGGCAGCCGCGATTTCCAGTCCGCCCTTAAGCGGCTTGCGCCGCGTCTCGACTACGACGCCCGCTTCGCGCAGGCCCTGGCGGAGCAGCCGGTGTCGCTCGGCTACTACTTCATTCCCGCAGGCTACGGCGATGCCAGGACCGGCATGCTGCCGCCGCCGTCGCTGCCGGCCACGGCGTTCGCGCCCCTTGCGCCTGGCATCCCGACCGTCGGCTATGGGGCCAATCTCGCGGTTTTCCAGCAGGCTGCGCAGGGGGCCGGCTTTTTCAACATGCGTGCCGACGACGACGGTACCGCGCGCCAGATGGCGCTCGTCAGCCCGTTCGGTGCCGGCTATTACCTGTCACTGTCGGCGTCCACGCTGCGGGTGGCGTTCGGCGGCGAACCGGCCAAGGCGGGCGTCGAGTCGCACAGCCTGCTGGGACGGCAGTATGTCTCGCCCTGGCTGGAAATCGGCGGCATCCGCGTGCCGCTCAGTGCCGACGGCACTGTCCACGTGCCGTACCGCGCCGGTTCGCCGTTCCCGTATTTTTCCGCCGCCCAGGTGCTGGCAGGCAAGGTGCCGCCGGCGCAGCTGGAAGGCCGCATCGTGCTGGTGGGCTCGACCGCGCCGGGTCTGGCCGACCTGCGCGTCACGCCGTTTTCCAGCACCTTCCCGGGCGTCGAGATCCACGCCCACCTGATCGCCGGCATGCTCGACGGCAGCACGCGTGCCACGCCGCCGTGGGCGGACGATGCGCGGCTGGCCGCGGTGCTGCTGCTGGGCGCGTTGCTGACCGTCGTCCTGCTGCGCTTCGGTCCGGCCGTCGGACTGGCGGTGACGCTCGTCCTGCTGGGGGGATTGCTGGCCGCCTACGCCGCGGCGTGGGCACGCCATCTGGTGGTGCCGATGGCGGCGCCGATGCTGGCGGTGGCCGGCCTCTATGCGCTCAACACCGCGTACGGCTTCTTCGCCGCGACGCGCAGCAAGCGCCAGATTACCCGTCTGTTCGGCCAGTACGTGCCACCCGAACTCGCCGCCGAGATGAGCCAGGACCCGACGCACTACACCATGGAAGGGCAGTCGCGCGAGATGACCGTGCTGTTCTCCGACATCCGCGGCTTCACCAATTTCTCCGAGAAGCTGCCGCCGACCGAGCTGGCCGAAGTGCTCAACGCCTATCTGTCGACGATGACGCGCATCGTCCAGCAGCACCAGGGCACCATCGACAAGTACATCGGCGACGCCATCATGGCGTTCTGGAACGCGCCGGTCGACTTGAGCGACCATGCCGCGCGTGCCGTTGCCACTGCGCTCGACATGCAGGCCGCGCTGCCGCAACTCAACGAGGAATTCGCCGCGCGCGGCTGGCCCGAGGTGAAGATCGGCATCGGCGTCAACAGCGGGCGCATGAGCGTCGGCAACATGGGTTCGGAATTCCGCATGTCCTACACGGTGATGGGCGACGCGGTGAATCTCGGCTCGCGGCTCGAAGGCATCACCAAGCAATACGGTGTCGGCATCCTCGCCACCCAGCCCACCGTCGACGCCGACCCGGTGCACGCCTTCATGAAGATCGACGTCGTGCGCGTCAAGGGCAAGGAGACGCCGGTCGCGATCTACGAGCCGCTCGGGCCGAAGGACGCTCTTGCCGATGCCGTGCGCCAGAATGCGGCCGAGTTCGAGGCGGCATTCGCCGCCTACCAGAGGCAGGACTGGAACGCCGCCGAAGCTGCACTCGCCGCCCTCAACGCCCGTACCCCGCGCGCGTTGTACGATATCTACCTCGAGCGCATCGCGCATTTCCGCAACGATCCCCCCCCTTCCGACTGGGACGGGGTGTTCGTCTACACGACCAAGTAAACATGAAACTCACCGTATTGGGCTGCAGCGGCGGCATCGGCAGCGGCCGCCACACCACCAGCCTGCTGGTCGACGACGACGTGCTGATCGACGCCGGCACCGGCCTCACCACGCTCGACTTCGAACAATTGCTGAAGATCGACCACGTCTTCCTCACCCATGCCCACCTCGACCACGTGCTGGGCCTGCCACTGCTGCTCGACAGCGTCGGCGACCTGCGCGGCACGCCGGTCACGGTCCATGCGCTGCCCGAGGTGCTCGACGTGCTGGCGGACCACCTGTTCAACTGGAAACTGTGGCCGGACTTCCGCGAGATACCCAGCAAGGAGACGCCGTGGCTGCGCTTCGAGGCGCTCGGCTTCGGCGAGGCACTGACGCTCAAGGGGCGCACCTTCCGCCCGCTGCCGGTCAACCACGTGGTGCCGGCGTGCGGCCTGCACGTTGCCGTGCAAGCGGGCAGCCTCGTCTTCAGTGGCGATACCACCCACAGCGACGATTTCATCCGCGCACTCAACGCCATCCCCGATTTGCGCCATCTCGTCATCGAGACCTCGTTCGAGAATGAGCTGGTCGAGATCGCCAAGGCGTCGAAGCATCACTGGCCCGACTCGCTCGCTGCCGAGCTGCAAGCGCTCAGCGTCGAACCCGAGGTATGGATCACGCACCTGAAGCCGGGCAACGAGGTGGCGATCATGGAGGAACTGCGTGCGGCCGCGCCGGGCTGGGGTGTGGAGGCTTTGATGCAGGGGCAGGTGATCGAGGTTTAGATCGGCTGCAACTTAGCGTGCGAAACGCGCCAGTTCCGCTTCAAATTCCGCCGTACTCAGACTTGCATACGCCTCCCGGCTGAACAGCGTGACCGCGCCGGCCATCTCGCTCCACCCGTAGCCCCGGCTTTGTGCACTCAATCGGTCGCTGTCCTGCGGCACGCGCGCAATGAGCTGCATGCAGTTGCGGCCGTAGAGCAGGTTGTAGGGGATGCCCTGCGCGTGCAGGCGATCGATCTCGAACCAGGCGTCGGCGGGCTCGGTGAAGCGTCTGCAAGGCAGGGGGTAAGCGAAGTTGCCGCCGTTGTGGACGAAGCGCGGATCCTGCACGGGCAGCGGCTCGGCCTGGACGAAGCTCTGGAAATGCAGGTGGTTGACCGAGGCGCCCGCGCCGGTGCTGTTGTAGCCGAGGCAAACGCCGGGCACGCCGGCGTGCGCGCACAGGTGCCAGGCCCAGCCGTGCAGTTCGGGCGTGAGGAACTGCGGGATCTGCTTCTGCGGTTCCGGCACCAGCAGGCCGTGCAGGCGGGCGAACGGGAACTTGTTGTAGAGCAGACGCGCCGACTTGCCGGCGAGTTCGCCCTCCCAGAAGACTTCCTTCGCCAGGAAGGGTTTGTTGAAGTGGAAGCCAGCGGCGTCGAAGGCGCGTAGCAGGCCGTCGAAGGTCTGGCCGCTGCTGCGGGGCGGGCGCAGGGCGCGCAGCGGATTGAACGCAACCTGCCATGGTCCCTCGCGGCGGCTTTCCGCGAGGCCGAGGTGATCGAAACCGATCAGGTTCAGCTTGAGGAACACCATCACGTCGTCGTCGGGCTCGGCAAGCGAGTCACCATGCCGCAGTGTGGTCGTCAGGTCGGCGACGAGCTCGGCATGGCGTCGGGCCAGCGCAGGGGCAAGGCGGGGCCACAGCGCCGGGTCGTAGGCGGCGTTGGCCAGCACGAGAATGTAGACGCCGAGGCCGCGATGCTGGTCCAGCATCGTGCCGAGGCCAGCGGCAAAATTCTGTTCCAGTGCGGCCAGCGAGGCGAACGGGGAAGAGGGCATGCCCTTGGGATGCGGGTGGTTGCGAATCGCGTATGGTGCCATCCCGCCACGATCGTGGGCATTCAGGTTTTTTGGGCGGGGGTGCGTGGCGCTTATAGCTCGCCGTGGGCGCCGGCGCGCATCACGTCTTCCATCTTGTCTCGGATCGCCTGCACGCCCTGTCGCAGTTCGGGCGTCATGCCGGTCTGTTTGCCGGCGAGGTCGAGCCAGGTGATGTCCCAGTCCAGCATCAGCACCCAGATGTTCCTGTCGGCGTCTTCCATCACCGCGATGCGGCAGGGCAGGAACACCACCATTTCGGGGATGACCTTGAGCAGTTCGCGGCCGACGGCGATGTCGCAGAAGCTGAACACCTCGACGCGCGGCGCACCGGTATCGCCGAGCACGGCCTGGAAATCCTTCCACATCAGGTTGCTGCCGACGAACTTGAGGTTGACCTGGTTGGCGCGCAGCAGCATCGACTGCACCACCTCGTCGAAGCTGATGCCAGGCCTGGCTTTGAGCTTGACCGCGAAATGGTTCATCACCTCGCGCGCGTCCATCTGCATCATGCTCGCCATCATCGGCATCGCCATCTGCAGCCAGCGCTTGCGTTCCTCCGGGGTGAGCACGCGATTCATCTCGTAGTCGCGGTAGGGCGGCGGCAGGCCCTGCTGGATCAGCATCGGACCGTAGGGCGTCGGGGTGACGCCGATCCAGCTGGACGGCATGGGCTGGGCGGGGGCGGCTGGCGGCTCGGCAGCGAGGATGGGCAGGCTGCACAGCCAGGCGAGGGCGAACGAGAGCAGGCGCATCATGGCGTGACTCCTGGACGGCGATGCCTTCATCGTACGCGCCGATGCGCGTGCGTCAATGCGCTTCAGCCGTGGGCGCGCACGAGGCCTTCGAGAGCAGCGAGTTCGGCCGCCGCGGCCTCGAAGTCGCCGGCCTGCACCTCGGTCTCGATGCGCGCGGCGGCGTCGCGCACCCTGTTCGCCTGCACGCTGGCGGCGGCGCCCTTGAGGGCGTGGGCTTCCTTGCGGCAGGCGGTTGCGTCGCGCGCGTCGATCGCCTGCTTCAGCGTGGCGAGGCTGGCGTCGGTCGTGCTGCGGAAGACCGCCTCGAGGTCGCGCACCAGCTCGGGATTGTTGGGGTAGCGCGCGTGCAGGGCGGCAAGGTCGAGCAGCGGCATGGCCGCCGCTGGCTTCGGCAGCCATTGCATGAGCAGCGCGGCCAGCGCGGCCTCGGAGTAGGGCTTGCTGAGGTAGTCGCTGGCGCCGGCTGCGAGGCAAGCCTCGCGAAAACCGTCGCTGGCATTGGCGGTCAGCGCAATGACCGGAATGTGGCAGGCGTCCGTCGGCAGCTGGCGGATCAGGCGGGTCGCCTCGAGGCCGTCCATCTCCGGCATCTGCCAGTCCATCAGCACGAGATCGAAGTCGTCGCGCGCCAGCAGGTCCAGCGCCTGCCGGCCGCTGGCGGCAAGGGTGTGCTGAAGTCCCATTTCGCGCAGCTGGTGGGCCAGCACTTTCTGGTTCACCGGGTGGTCCTCCACCACCAGGATGCGGCCCAGCAGCTGAACGGCAGGCTGTGTCGGCAGTTCGGCCAGCGGCAGGTCGCTGGCCGGCAGCAGCAGCGACAGGGTGAAGGTGCTGCCCTGGCCCGGTTCGCTGTCGACCATCAGCTGGCCGCCCATCAGTTCCGCGAGCTGGCTGCTGACTGCGAGCCCGAGGCCGGTGCCGCCGTAACGGCGCGTGGTCGACGCATCGGCCTGCGAGAAGGCCTGGAACAGCCGCGACTGCGTGGCCTCGCTCATGCCGATGCCGGTGTCGCTCACCCGGAACTGGCAGCCGATGCCGTCCGCGTCCGGTTCGAAGCATGCGCGCAGCTCGACCTCGCCCTGCTCGGTGAACTTGATGGCGTTGTCGACCAGGTTGAGCAGGATCTGGCGGATGCGCGTGGGGTCGCCCAGCAGCGCGGGGGGCGCATTGTCGGGCAGCGACAGCGTGAACCGCAGGTTCTTCTCCAGTGCGCGTGCCTGGAACAGGGCGGCGACGCCCTGCATCAGCGCGGCCGGCGAGAAAGCGACCTGTTCGATGGCGAGCTTGCCGGCCTCGATCTTGGAGAAGTCGAGGATGTCGTTGATGATGGTCAGCAGGCTCTCGGCCGAGCTCTTCAGGGTGGCGACGTATTCGCGCTGCTGGCCGTCGAGCGGGGTCTTCAGCAGCAGGCTGCTCATGCCGAGGATGCCGTGCATCGGCGTGCGGATCTCGTGGCTGACGTTGGCGACGAACTGCGACTTGGCATGCGCCATCTGCAGCGCGGCTTCCCGTGCCGCCTCCTTGGCGGCTTCGGCGGCGCGACGTTCGGAGACGTCGCGCATGATCGCCTGGATCACCGGCCGGCCTTCGAGCTGCATGGCGTGCAGTGCGATCTCGGCCGAGAACACCGAGCCGTCCTGGCGCCGGCCCTGCCAGTCCATCACCGCATGGCCCAGGCTGCGTGCACGGGCGATGGCCTGCCGGGCGTGATCGTAGGCGGTCATGCCGTTCGCCTGGATCGGCGTGCCGAGCATCGGGATGGGGGTGTCGAGGAAGGCGGCGACCGAATCCATGCCGAAGAGCGTCAGCGTGGCGGGGTTGCAATCGGTGAAGCCCTTGTCGTCGAGAATCACGACGGCATCGGAGTTGGTCTCGAACAGCGTCTGGTATTTCTTGCGTTCGGTTTCCAGCTGGCGCGTCTGCGTCAGCATGCGGCGACTGACCAGCACTGCCACCAGCGAGGCCAGCAGGGTGGCGAAGATACCGAGCACCAGCATCAGGTTGCGGGTGGCCTGATAGGCGGAGAAGGTCTTGCCGAGTGCGGTCTCGTTGGCCTTGCGCTGCAGGCTCGTCATGTTGTCGAGCGCCTCGACCAGACGGTCCTGCAACGGAATGGCCTGTTCCTGCAGCAGCGTCAGCGCACCGTAGTTGTTTTCGTCGAGCGCCGCCTCGACCACGCTGAACATGACCGGCTGGTTGGCGAAAGTGATGGCGTCGAGCTCGGCCATCAGTTTCTTCTCCTCCGGCGTTCCGAGCATGGATACGAGCTGGCTGCGGTCCTTGGCGTAGCTTTCGCCGTAGCGCTGGAACTCCAGGAACAGCGTGTCCTTTTCCCATGGATCGATCGACACCACGATGTTGTGCATCACCATCGCGCGGTCGCGCAGGGCGTCGCGCATCTGCGAGGCCAGGCGCGTCTTGACGTTGTTCACCGAGACCACGCGCTCCAGCTCGGTGTTGAGCTGGGCCATCTGGGTGACGCCCAGCCCGATCACCGCCAGCATCAGCAGCAGGGCGGCGGCGAAGCCGAGGCCCACGTTGAACAGCAGGCCGCGCAGCGGCGAGGGCACCATGGGGGCCTGCGGCATCTATTCGCGGCGGAATGCCACGACGTGGTCGACGGCGAGCTTGATGCCGATCTTCTCGCCGATGGCGTGATTGTGGTGCGAGGGCACCAGCGACAGCGCGCGCTGGCCGCTCGGCAGCTTCAGCGTGTAGAGGAACTCGGCGCCGCGGAAGGCCTTGTTCTCGACCTCGGCCAGCAGCAGGCTGTCGTCGTCGTGGACGATGTCGTCGGGGCGCAGCAGCACGTCGACATGGCAGCTGCGCACGCATTCGTCGCAGCCGCTGGCATCGCATTCAACAGGAATGTGGCCGTTCAGTACGCCGAGCTCGATCTCGACCTGGTGGTCGTTGATGACTTCGCCGGTCACCAGCGCACCCTGGCCGACGAAATCGGCGACGAAGCGGTTGGCCGGCTCGTGATACAGGTTGTACGGCGTATCCCACTGCTGGATGCGGCCCTGGTGCATCACGCCGACCCAGTCGGCGAGCGAAAACGCCTCGTGCTGGTCGTGGGTGACGATCAGCGCGGTGGTCGCCTCGCGCTTGAGGATGTCGCGCACCTCGAGCGACAGACGCTCGCGCAACTCGACGTCGAGATTGGAGAACGGCTCGTCCATCAGGATCAGGCGCGGACGCGGCGCCAGCGCACGGGCCAGCGCCACGCGCTGCTGCTGGCCGCCGGAGAGCTGGTGCGGGTACTGGTTGGCGTGGCCTGCCAGGCCCACGAGTTCGAGCAGTTCGGTGATGCGCGCCGCACGTACGGGTTTCGATTCGCCGCGCAGGCCGAAGCCGACGTTGTCGGAGACGGTCAGGTGCGGGAACAGCGCGTAATCCTGGAACACCATGCCGACACGGCGCTTCTCGGCGGCGAGCATCCAGCCCGGGCGGCTGACGACTTCGCCGCCGATGCGGATTTCGCCATGCTGGATCGGCTCGAAGCCGGAGATGCAGCGCAGCGCGGTGGTCTTGCCGCAGCCCGAGGGGCCGAGCAGGCAGCCGATCGCGCCTTCGGGCAGGGTGAAGGAGAGGTCGGCGATGATCTGCCGGGTGCCGTAGGACTGCGAAACCGAATCGAGGACCAGTTCAGCCATGGGGGGTCAGTCATGCAGGCGCGTTCCGCGCCAGGTCAGGAGGATGATGGGGATGATACCGGCGATGACGATGGCGAGCGAAGGCAGCGCGGCGCGTTCCCACTCGCCCTCGGAGGTCATCTCGAACACTCGAACCGCCAGCGTGTCCCAGCCGAACGGGCGGGTCATCAGGGTGATCGGCATTTCCTTCATGATGTCGACGAAGGTCAGCGTGGCGGCGGTCAGCAGGCTGGCGCGCAACATCGGCAGGTGCACGCGGCCGAGCAGCGCAGCGGTGGTGGTGCCGAGGTTCTTCGCGGCCTCGTCGATGTTGCGGGTGATGCGATGCAACCCGCTGTCGATCGGGCCGAAGCCGACCGCGAGAAAGCGCACCAGATAGGCCGCCAGCATCACCAGCAGCGTGCCCTTGAGGATTTCGGTGCCGTCGAAACCGAACCATTCGTGCCCGCGGTCGATCAGCCAGTTGTCGAGCGCCGCCACCGGAATGAACAGGCCGACGGCCAGCACCGCGCCGGGGAAGGCGTAGCCGAGCGTGGCGAGCCGCTGCGTCCACGTCATCAAGGGGCCTGGGCGCTGGCGCCCCGCGTAGGCGAGCAGCAGCGCGACCGCCACCACCAGCAGCGCGCCCATGCCGGCGAGCAGCAGCGAGTGCCAGGCGAACGCCCAGTAGCGGCTGTCGAGGTCGGTTTCGATGATCTCGCGCGTCCACAGCGCCAGCTGCGTGACCGGGATGAGGAAGGCGATCGCCAGCACCGTGCCGGCATAGAGGAAGGCCAGCGCGGCGAGCGCAGGCGATAGCCGGATACGGCGCGTCGCGGCGCTGCGGCCCACTGCGCCGTAGCGCATCTGCGTGCGCGAACGCTGCTCGAACACCACCACGACCAGCACGAACAGGATCAGGATCGAGGCGAGCTGCGCCGCCGCCGCCAGTGAGAACAGGCTGTACCACGCCTTGTAGATGGCGGTGGTGAAGGTGTCGTAGTTGAAGATCGCCATGGTGCCGAAGTCGGCCAGCGTCTCCATCAGCGCCAGCATCAGGCCGGCGGCGATCCACGGCCGCGCCATCGGCAGCGCCACCCGGAAGAAGCCCTGGGTGCGCGATAGCCCGAGCGACTGTGCGGCCTCCAGCGCGATCGCACCCTGCGTGGCGAAGGCGTTCTTCGCGATCAGGTAGACGTAGGGATAGAGCGCCAGCGACATCACCAGGATGACGCCGCCGCGCGAGCGGATCTCGGGCAGGCCGGTGAGGCCCCAGCCCTCGCGCAGCCAGGTCTGCAGCGGACCGGTGAAATCGAGCAGGCCGATCGCGACGAAGGCGGTGACGTAGGCGGGCAATGCCAGCGGCAGGAGCAGTGCCCAGTCGAACACGCGGCGGCCGGGAAACTCGCACATCGCCGTGAGCCAGGCCAGCGACACGCCCAGCACGGAAACACCGATGCCTACGCCTGCCACCAGCCACAGCGTGTTGCCGACCAGTTCGGGCAATACGAATTCGGTCAGGTGGGCGAGGATGTCGCCCTCGACCCGGGCGAACGCGGAGAAGGTGACGGCGACCGGCACCAGCACCAGGACGGCGACCGTGAACGCAAACAGCGTCCAGCCGCTGATGCGGGGACGCGTGTCGGGTAAAACAAAAACGCCCGCGGAGGGCGTTTTTGCCGGGTCGGCAAGGGTGGTCGACAAGATGGATGCTTATTTGTAGTCGGCGCGATCCATCAATTTTACGGCCTTGGCCTGCAGGCTGCCAGCCTCTTTCACGTTGACGAGGTTCTGCTTGAAGCTGCCCCAGGCGGCGACCTTGGCGTCCGGCTTCACCTTCGGATTGACCGGATACTCCATGTTGACGTCGGCGAACAGGTTCTGCGCCTTGTCGGACGACAGCCATTCGATCAGCTTCTGCGCACCGGCCGGGTTCTTGGCATGGCGGGTGACGCCGGCGCCGGAGATGTTGACGTGGACGCCGGCAGACGCGTTCTTCAGGGCCTGGTTCGGCCAGAAGATCGCCAGCGGCAGGCTCGGGGTCTTCTCCATCAGGCGGCCGAAGTAATAGGTGTTGACGACGGTGACGTCGCACTGGCCGGCGGCCACGGCTTCCATCGCCTTGGTGTCGTCGGGGAAGGGCGAGGTGGCGAGGTTGGCGACCCAGCCGCGCACCATGTCCTCGGTTTTGCCTTCGCCGTATTCCTTGATCATCATCGCCACCAGGCTCTGGTTGTATACCTTCTTCGAGGTGCGCAGGCAGAGGCGGCCCTTCCATTTCGGATTGGCCAGGTCTTCGTAGGTCGACAGGTCGGCCGGCTTCACCTTGCCGGTGTTGTAGACCATCGTGCGGGCACGCACCGACAGGCCGAACCATTCGTTGTCGGGGTCGCGCAGATGGGCCGGCACGTTGGCCTGCAGGATCTTCGACTGGATCGGGCGCAGCAGGCCTTCTTCCGAGGCCTGCCACAGGTTGCCGGCGTCCACCGTCAACAGCATGTCGGCCGGCGTATTCCTGCCCTCGGCTTTCAGGCGCGCCATCAGCGGGCCTTCCTTGTCGGTGATGAACTTGACCTGCACGCCGGTATCGCGGGTGTAGGCGTCGAACAGCGGCTTGATCAGCTGTTCGTTGCGGGCGGAATACACCACTACTTCCTCGGCGAGCGCAGGCAGGGCGGCGGCGGTGAAGGCGAGGGCGGCGAGCAGGCGGGGCAGGGTCGGTTTCATGGTCGGGCTTCCTTGGGTTGACGTGATGACCGTAATGGTACTGACAATGAGAACTGTTATCAATACATTTTTTGCGGGCAGGCAATCAGGGCCGCTCGAACTGGATCAGGAGGCTGAGCTCGCCTTCGAACAGGGCGTCGAGGCGGAGACCGCCCGCGCGCTCGGTGACATCGAGTCCCGCCTGCTGGCCGGGGCTGATGTCGATCAGGCGCAACGCCTCGGCTGGATAGTCGATCTCGAGCGTCACCCGCATCGGGTAATAGCCGTCGAGGAATTTGCGCATGTAGGGGCCGTTGGCGAGGCTGTAGTAGCCGTTGCCGGTGTGGCGCAGGGCGCGGGTCTGTGCTGCCAGGCAAAGGCGGGCGCCCGGCGCGACGTTGTGCAGCTGCACGCTGGCGCCCTCGACCCAGGCTTCGTCGATGCCGCTGGCGGAATCGATCCGCAGATCGCGCACAAAGCCTTCGCGGAAGGTGATCTGGGCGCGCGGCACGGCGTCGAGTCGGTCGTGGCATTGCGCCAGGTCGACCCAGCCGGTCGCGAGGCTGGCGACGTCGATGCGGATGCGGTTCTGGTGATGATGGACGGGCTTGGCCGGCGGCGTGACGAGAAAGTGCAGCTGCCCTTCGTTGACGGCATCCGCACCATCGAAATCCAGGTCGGCGGCAGCCTGGGCGACGGGGATCGACGCGGCGGCGACCAGCATGCCGTGTCGAAGCCAGCGGGCGAGGGGCTTACTCCAGCGCGGCAATCTCGGGCGTGGCGTCAGCGGGGGGGACGACACGGCGCGCGCCGTCGAAGCGCTCGCGCCAGTAGCGGTCGCCAAGGCTGGAGACCATGACGCTGCCGGTACGGCTGCTGGAGGCATGCACGAAGCGGTCGTCGCCGAGGTAGATGCCGACATGGGAGAACGCGCGGTCGAGGGTGTTGAAGAAGACCAGATCGCCGGGCTGGAGTTCGTCGGGCGCGAGCGGCCGGGTCGACTCGCTGATCGCGCGGCTGTCGCGCGGCAGCACGATGCCGGCCGTCTGCCTGAACACGTGGCCGACGAAGCCGCTGCAGTCGAGCCCGGTTTCCGGCGAATTGCCGCCCAGGCGATAGGGACTGCCGACCAGGCTGACGGCGTAGATCGGGATGTCTTCGGGCGGCGTCTCGGCGCGTGCCGGGAACGTCAGCAGCAGCGTCAGCAGCAGGAGGGCAGGCTTCATCGAATGGCAATCTGCTCTATAGTTGAAACAGGAAAAACGGCCACACGCGGCGAATTCTTGAATCGAGGACAGCACCATGAGTGACGCAAACACATCCGCTTCCAGCGAAACCAGTATCTCCGAAAATCCGCAGTTCGCGCAATTGCACGACGATGCGGCGGCTGCCGCGGCAGCGCCCGACCTGCGCGAGCGCGTGCGCGACCTGACTGCGCGAGCGTTGCATGAGCGTCGCGTGGCCCTGAACGACATCCGCGAAATCGTGACTGCCGTCACCTCCGGGGTGGGCAGCGGGCTCACGTCGCGCGGCGGCGAGATCAAGGATGGACTCAAGCAGGCAATCGCAGGTCTGGACGAAGCGGTCGGCAGCGCCGCGCAGACGGCGTCCTACACCCTGAGCGAGGCGGCGGCGCAGGGCAAGGCCTTCAAGGACAACGAGCTGAAGGCCAGCCTGGAGCAGTTGCGTGATCTCGAAGCCCAGATCGTCGACACCCTGAAGCAGACCGCCAGCCAGTCCGGCGGCAAGCTCAAGGAGGAGCTCGGCTACCTGAGCGACCACCTGAAGCACAGCGGCACCCGCACCGGCGAGCAGGTGCGCGAGGCGCTGCAGCAATTGGCGAGCGGCGTGAAAACCACCAGTGCCGCGGGGCGCGCCGGCCTCAGCGAATCGGCGGGAGCGGCTACCGAACGCCTGTCGCAGGTGGCGGCCGGCATCCTCGAGGCCCTGTCCGATTCCCTCAAGCGGCAGAGCGAGCGCCTGCGCTCCTGACGTGCTTCCCCTGTCCGGCAGCCGACGCGCTGCCGGATGTGCGCCCGGCCGGCCCGGCGAGGGGCATCGATTTATGCGCCATCCGGGCTAGACTCTCGGCATGACTGATTCCAACCCCTAACCATGCTCTGGGAAACCATCTCGGTCGTGCGCGACCTGCCGCGACTGCACGAGATCGCTTCGGTGATGATTCGCTACGGCTGGGGCGACCTGGTGCGCGTGCTCGGCATCAGCGGCGTGCTGGAACGTGCCGGCCGCGTGCTGCACTGGCACAGCACCAGCGAGATCAGCCAGCTCGAGGCGCCGGTGCGCATCCGCCGGGCGCTCGAGGAGCTGGGGCCGACCTTCGTCAAACTCGGCCAGGTGCTGGCGACCCGGGTGGACGTGTTCCCGCCGCACTGGATCGCCGAATTCGAGAAACTGCACAGCCAGGTGCCGGCGGTATCCTACGAAGTCCTGCATCCGGATCTGGTCGCCGCACTCGGCGGCGAACCGACGGAGGTGTTCGCCGAGTTCGACCCGGTGCCGATGGCGGCGGCCTCCATCGCCCAGGTGCATCGGGCGCGGCTGAAGGACGGCACGCCGGTGGTGGTGAAGATCCGCCGGCCCGGCATCGAAAGCGTGATCCGCGCCGATCTGCGCATTCTCGACCATGCCGCCAGGCTGGTGGAAAGTGAAATCCCGGACTCGCGGCGCTACGACCCGGTACACATCGTGTCGCAGTTCCGTCGCTCGCTCAGCCGTGAACTCGATCTGGCCAAGGAGGCGCGCAACATCGACCAGTTCGCGCGCCATTTTGCCGACGACCCGCTGGTCAAGATTCCCCGCGTGTACTGGGCGTTCACCAACGATCGCGTCAACGTGCAGGAGCAGATCATCGGCACCGCCGGCGTGGCGTCGGACAGGCTGCAGGCGCACGGGCTCGACCCCAGGCTGCTGGCGGCGCGCGGGGCCGACACGGTGCTGCGCATGGTGCTGGAGCACGGCTACTTCCATGCCGATCCGCACCCCGGCAACGTGCTGTTCCTGCCCGACAACCGCATCGGCATGATCGATTTCGGCATGGTGGGCATGCTGACCAACGCGCGCCGCAACCAGATCGTCGACCTGCTGCACGCCCTGGCACGCAAGGACGAGCAGGGCCTGCTGCAGGTGCTGCTCGACTGGAGCGGCGATTCGGTGCTGGACGAGGATCGCCTGGGCTACGATGTGGCCGAGCTGCTGCAGAGCTACGACGACCTGCAGCTGAAGGACGTGAAGATCGGCGGCCTGCTGAACGACATCACCGCGCTGATGCGCGACAACAACCTGGTGCTGCCGGCCGATCTGACGCTGCTGTTCAAGACCCTGATCACGCTGGAGGGGCTGGGGCAGCAGCTCGATCCCGAATTCCACATGATCGACCACGTGACGCCGTTCGTCGAACGCATCATCCAGCAGCGCTATACGCCGCAGGCGCTATGGGTACGGGGACGCAAGAGCGTGCGCGAGGCGCTGGAAGTGGTGGCAGACCTGCCGCGCGACCTGCGCCATCTGCTGCGCGACATGCGGCGCGGGCGGGTGAAGGTCGATCTCGACCTCAAGCGGCTGGACCATTTCGGGCATCAGCTCGATCGCGCCAGCAACCGCCTGACCATGGGCATCCTCACCGCCTCGCTGGTAGTGGGCTCCAGCATCATCATGACGGTGGAAGGCGGGCCTCAGCTGTTCGGCCTGCCCCTGTTCGGCCTGCTGGGCTTCCTGATCGCGTTCTTCAACAGCCTGTGGATCATTTTCTCGATCTGGCGATCGGGCAAGCACTGAGACGCCGGGCTCACGCCTGGCAGGTGGCGCCGGCTTCCCGGGGCGCCGGGTTTGCGGTCAGTTGCGCCAGCGGCAGGGGGCGACTCAGCAGGTAGCCCTGCACGTGGGCGATGCCCAGGCTCTCGACCTTGCGCAGCACGGTGTCGCTTTCGACCCCCTCGGCAACCAGCACATAGCCGGCGTCGCTCATCATGCGGGCGAAATCCGCCACCACCTGGCCGGCGCGGTTGTCCTGCCCCAGCTTGTTGACGAGCGAGATGTCGAACTTCACCACGTCCACCGGCAGGTCGACCAGATAGCGCAACGGCGAGTAGCCGGTGCCGAAATCGTCCATCGCGATGCGGTAGTGCACCGTGCGCAGCAGTTCGAGATAGGTGCGCACCTCGGTCATCTGGGTGATCAGCGAGGTCTCGGTGATCTCGAGCATCAGCGGGTGGCGCGCGTTGTGGCGCGACAGTTCGAGCAGGTGCGAGACGACTTCGGGGCGCGAGATGCTCTGCGCCGACAGGTTGATCGAGACGCCGACGCCGGGTGGCAGCTGCTGCGAGGAGAGGTCGGCGTCGACCTGGCTCAGCACGGCGAGGTCGAATTCGGTTTCCAGGCGGCGGTTGCCGATGACGGGCAGGAAGGCATCCGGCATGATCAGGTCGCCGTTGTAGCGGATGCGCGCCAGCGCTTCGTAGTAATCGACCTTGCGCCCGGGCAGGCCATGGATCGACTGGTAATGCATTTCGATCATGCCCGGGGTGGTCAGGGCCTGGAACAGGGCATTGGTTTCGCGGCTGGCCACCAGGGCCTGCGTGGCGCGTTCGGTGTCCTCGCCATACAGCGCGATGCGATTGCGGCCCGGCTGTTTGGCGGTGTACATCGCGATGTCGGCCTGCTTGGGCAGCTCGTCGATGTGCTCGAGCTTATCGGCCGCGCAGAAGGCGATGCCGATGCTGATGCCGACCGGCTCGCTGATCCCCAGATCGCTGAAGGCGGAGGCATCGAGCAGGCTCTGGCAGCGTTGCGCGATCTGCTTGGCCTGCGCCGGCGTGGTGCGCGACAGGAAGGTGGCGAATTCATCGCCGCCCAGGCGATACAGCCGGTCGTTGGCGCGCAGCGCCATCACCAGTGCATCGGCGATGATGGACAGCACGCGGTCGCCCTTGGCGTGGCCGTAGGTGTCGTTGATCGCCTTGAAGCGGTCGCAGTCGAACAGCAGGAAGGCCACGCCCTGCGGTGCCGTCTTCAGTTCCTTGCGGAAGGCCTCCCAGTCTTCCTCGTAGGCGCGCCGGTTGTGGCAGCCGGTCAGCGCGTCCTGGCGTGCCTGCGAATGGAATTCCCGGTTCTGGTGTTCGAGCGAGCCGTGCAGCTCGCGCAGTTGCAGCTGGTAGTCGTAAAGCGAGCGGCGGATGTTTTCGAGCTCGCTGATGCGCATCGCCTGCGAACGCGAGGGCTGGGTGTTGAAGCGGCCGTGCTGCATGGCATCGATGTCCTGCGACAGGCGCCGCAACGGTCGTACCAGCAGGCGGTTGTACGCCACATAACCGAGCAGGGCCGTGCCTACCAGCAGCACGAACAGCGCGAGCAGGGTACGCGACAGGATGGTCTGGAAACGCATCTGGTCGGGATCGGGGCGTGCGCTGAACTGCAGGCGCTGCAGCAGGGTGGATGCGGTCAGGGACTCGCCCGGTCCGAGCGCGAAGCGTACGCTGCCGGTGTCGGTGAAATGGAGCGTTTCCTGGCTCAGCAGGGCCGGCATGAAGTCGAGGCGGATCAGCCCGTAGCCGAGCAGGGTTTGCCGACGTTCGTCGTTGTGGACGGGAAAGGCGTGGTAGAGCACGACCGTGCCGGCCTCATCGACCAGCCAGCTGCTGGATTGATGCCGCTGTATCCCGGCGGGCAACCGGGCGGGCAGTCTGATCTTCGCCGGGCTGGGGGCGAGCAGCGTCCCCGACGCGTCATACAGTGCCGCCCGGACGAAACGGGGCGGCAGCATGCCGCTTTCGTAGACCCGCTGGTCGCGCCAGTAGGTGTAGTACTCGGGCAGCACCAGTTGCTGACGGGTTTCGTCCCACTGGGCCAGACTGTCGCCCTGGGTTTCCGTCTGGTGCAGCAGCCGCTGCACCGCGGCGGACAGCTCCGACCGCGCGGCGTTCCGGTTGTGCTGTTCCAGGCTGTGGGTGACGGCGTGTGTCTGGTAGGCGGCGAAGCCGGCGATCACGCTTACCAGCACGAACAGCCCGGTAATGAACGCGAGCGCGACGTGCTTGATCGAGATGGGATCAGACCATTTCATCGCGGCGCCGGTCTGACGGATTCAAGGAAATCCAGCACGTGCTCCAGCAGATCGAACTCGTGCTGGCCGTCCATGAAATGGCTGGCGCCCCGCACGATCACCATCGGGGTCTGCACATGCTGCAAGGCCTTGAGCCAGCCGCGCCCCAGCATTTCATCCGCGTCGCCCATGATGAGCCTTGCCTCGACCGGGGACCGCTTCAGCGCATCCAGCACGCGTGCCTGGTCCCAGCGCACGTAGGACAGCAGGCCCGCGGGTGTCGAGGCGTATTTCCTGCAGAATGACAGAGCATGCGTGACGAGCCTGCGCTGTCCGCTGCGCGCCTGGTTGTCGAGCTGGGCGATCAGGGCAGGGCGGGGCCCCGTCCCGATCTGGGCCTCGATCAGCGATGCGCCGATGTAGCCTTTGACCGCCGCGTCGGGCTTGCCGGAGAGATAGGCCAGCAGCTGCATGCTGCCGAAACTGTGGCCGAGCAGGACGATGGCGGCATGGCCACGCGTTTTCAGCCAGCCGACCCAGCGGCCGATCTCGTCCACGTCCTGGTCGAGGCTGTGGTGATGCACCGCTTCGCACGCGAGGCTGCGGGAGCGGTTGGGGATGTTGAGGCTGAGCGTGGGGACCAGGACCGTATAGCCGGCATCCTGCAGGCCGCGGGCGAGGGTGGCGACGGTGGAGAAGTCGCGCGTCTGCAGGAAACCGTGCAGCAGCAGCACGGCAGGTTTGCTGCGCTCGCCGATCAGATATTCGGCGCTGGCCGGAATGCCCGGGCGCATGTCCTGCTGCACGATCACTGCCTGGGCAGCAGCAGGGAATACCGATAGCAGCAGACAAAGCAGGAAAGCGCGCATGGCGGGGCTGGATAGACTGTATCTGAAAAGCTAACGGCAGGATGCCGGGAAAACTTGAACCGGGCCGCTGGCTCGGCTCCGGCCGAATGTTACACTCGGCTCCGAAATGCGGCTCGACCATGTTTGATCTGAAACAGCTTTTCTCGCCCGCAGGCGCATGTGCCGCCGTGCTGCCGGGATGGCGCGCGCGTCCCCAGCAGCTGGCCATGGCCGAGGCGGTCGAGCGGGCCATCGCCGACAACGGCGTACTGCTGGCCGAGGCCGGCACCGGCACCGGCAAGACCCTGGCCTATCTGGTCCCGGCCCTGCTGTCGGGCGGCAAGGTGGTGATCTCCACCGGCACCAAGGCGCTGCAGGACCAACTGTTCCATCGCGACCTGCCGGCCGCGCGCCGCGCGCTGAAATCGCCGGTCAAGGTGGCGTTGCTGAAAGGCCGCGCCAACTACGTCTGCCACCACCACCTGCAGCGCAACCTCGCCGACGGCCGCTTCACCCAGCGCGACGACGCGGCCTGGCTGGCCAGGATCGCGCGCTTCGCCGAGACCAGCGCGAGCGGCGACCGTGCCGAGGCCGAGGGCATACCCGAGGACGCCAATGCCTGGCACTACGCGGTGTCGAGCCGTGACACCTGCCTCGGCAGCGAGTGCAGCCACTTCAAGGACTGCTTCGTCATGGCTGCACGCAAGAACGCGCTCGACGCCGAGGTGGTGGTGGTCAACCACCATCTCTTCTTTGCCGACCTGTGGCTGAAGGACGAAGGCGTTGCCGAGCTGCTGCCCGCGTGCAACACGGTGATTCTCGACGAGGCGCACCAGCTCGCCGAGACCGCCGCGCAGTTCTTCGGCGAGACGCTGTCGGTCGGACAATTACTCGATCTTGCCAGCGACACCAAGCGTGTCGCGGCGGTGAAGGCAGGCGACTTTCCGGCGCTGCGTCGCGCCGCCGAGGATCTTGCCAAGGCCGCGCGCGACCTGCGCCTGGTGTTCCCGCAGAACCCGCTCAAGGCGACCGCGGCGGAACTCGCGCGCTACGAGAAATGGCCGGACGCCTTGAAGGCCATGGGCGCGGCGCTCGACGAACTGGCGAAGCTCCTGGAGACGCAGGCCGAGCGCGACGCCGATCTGAAGAACTGCTTCGAACGCGCGCAGAGCGTGCAGGCGACGCTTGCCAGCTGGCAGCGCGACGACGATCCCGCGCAGCCGCGCGTGCGCTGGCTCGAAACCACGCTGAGTTCGCTGCTGCTGCACGCGACACCGCTGTCGGTCGGCGCCCTGTTCGGCGCCAAACTCGGCGAGCGCTCGCAGGCGTGGATCCTCACCTCGGCCACGCTGTCGGTCGGCGGCGACTTCACCCATTTGAAGACGCGGCTCGGCATCGAGGTGGCGGAAACCCTGTGCGTCGACAGCCCCTTCGACTACCCGCGTCAGGGCGTGCTCTACGTGCCGCAGGGTTTGCCGGCGCCGAATACGCCAAGCTTCACCGAAGCCGTCGTCGAGGCCGCGCTGCCGGTGCTGGAAATCAGCGGGGGCCGCGCCTTCATCCTCTTCACCAGCCTGCGCGCACTCGACAAGGCGCGCGGCCTGCTGACCGATGCCTTCAAGTTTCGCAGCTGGGACTACCCGCTGCTGGTGCAGGGGGACGCGCCGAAGAACGAACTCCTCGCACGTTTCCAGAAAGCCGGCAACGCCGTGCTGCTCGGGAGTCAAAGTTTCTGGGAGGGCGTCGACATGCCCGGCGACGTGCTGTCGGTGGTCATCATCGACAAGCTGCCGTTCCAGCCGCCGGACGATCCGGTCGTCGCCGCGCGCATCGCCCAGGCAGAAAAGAATGGCGGCAAGCCGTTCATGGACTACCAGCTGCCGCATGCGGCGATCAGCCTGAAGCAGGGGGCGGGGCGGCTGATCCGCACCGAGACCGACCGCGGCGTGCTGATGATCTGCGACACGCGGCTGGCGGACAAGCCGTATGGGCGCTTGCTGTTGAATGCCTTGCCGGCGATGACGCGGACGCGGAAGCTGGAAATCGTAGAGCGGTTTTTTGCTTCGCTTGAGGCTTTGCCTGTCATTGCGAGCGAAGCGAAGCAATCCAGTTGAGTTTAGGCGCGAAGCACCACTGAGTAGTTACTGGCTTTGCGGGACCACTGACCGTTGGCCGGGGGTTGCCCGGCGGCAAGTTACTTTTCTTGTCTCGCCAAGAAAAGTAACCAAAAGAAGGCGACCCCGACATCCCCGAAACCCCGAAGATCAAGCGCGCCGGGCGGGCGGCAAAGAACTCGCCCCGCTTTTGCAGGGTTGATTTAATTTTGTGAGCGGGGCTCAAACACCTTTGCCGCTGATCCACCCGACGCACTTGATCTTCGGCGGGTCTGTAAGGGGAAGAACGTCAAAACCAGTGTGGCGATGACTCGGCGGCTGGAGTCCTTGTGTTACAGCGCTTCTCTGTGGCGTTTACGAGAACTTGACCGTGATATAGATTGCAATGGCAAGCATAGCCAAGAACAACAAACCACCTACAACCTTTGCAACGCGTACCCACCGTCGCTTCTTAGCGGCTTTATCTATAGCTATGTCTGCAGCTGCGAGGCCAGCAATATCAATGAGGTCGTCAATCATATTCGCCACCTACAGCCTAAATATGTAGAGAAGCATAACGCCCGACTTGGTAGCTCGAATAAAAATTAGGGACGTCCAATCATCGCCGAACTGGTTTTGCTTGTTCCCATTACAGCTACGCCAAGAATCGGCCCTGCCGGGCTACCCCCGGCCAATGGTCAGCAGTCCTGCGAACACCTCCACTACAACGACCAGCCCTTCGACAAGCTCAGGGCGAATATTAGCCGAGCCAACGCTCAAAGCGTCTGCACAAACCCCAGCACCTCCGCCGCATGCCCCGGCGCCTTCAGTCCGCGCCAGCTCTTCACCAGCTTGCCATCCTTGTCGAACACGAAAGTGCTGCGCTCGATGCCGCGCACCTGCTTGCCGTACATGTTCTTCAGCTTCATCACCTTGAACAGTTCGCACGCTTTTTCGTCCGTGTCGGCCAGCAGGTCGAAGGGGAAACCGTACTCGGCCTTGAAGCCTTCGTGCGACTTCAGGCTGTCGCGCGAGACGCCGACGACGATGGTGTTGGCCTTGGCGAAGTCGGGGTAGAGGTCGCGGAATTCCTGGCCTTCGAGGGTGCAGCCGGAGGTGTTGTCCTTGGGGTAGAAGTAGACGACGACGTTCTGGCCGCGGTGGTCGGACAGCTTGAACGTGGTGTTGCCGGTCGATGGCAGTTCGAAGTCCTTGATGGTGGGCTCGCTCATTTCGATGTCTTTCTCGTGTTAACGGGTGGAGGATTTCAGCAGGACGATGACGGCGCCGGCACCGCCGTCGACGGTGCGCGCCTGGCAGAACGCGAGCACGTCCTCGCGCTGCGTCAGCCAGTGGCGCACCTTGTTCTTCAGCACCGGCAGGCGGTTTTTCGAACCGTGGCCCTTGCCGTGGATGATGCGCACGCAGCGGCGGTCCTCGACCATGCAGCGGTTGAGAAAAGCCGCGAGCGCGAGACGCGCTTCGTCGCCGGTGTGGCCGTGCAGGTCGAGCTCGCCCTTGATGACCCAGCCGCCGCGCCGCAGCTTGCGCACCGCAGCGGTCGGCACGCCGGGGCGGGCGAAGAAGAGTTCCTCGCCGGTGGAGACCGCGGCGTCCCAGTCCCACGGGTCGGAGAGCGCGTCGATCAGGACCTGCTGCTCGTCGGCGCGGCGTTGGCGCGCGACGGGCTTGGGACGCGGGCGCGCAAGATCGGCGCGACCGGACGGGGGCAGGGGAATCGCGTCGGCGACGGCGCGGCGGAACAGCAGCGGGCCGTCGGGCTGCGGTGCGGGTTTGTGCGGCGGCGCGTGGGATACGGTGGACTGCGCAGCCGCCTCACGCAGCGTGCGGCGCACGCGCGCCAGCGCCTCGAACGAGGCGGGCGCGAGCGCGCTGCGGCTGCGCTTCATGGTCTAGGGCCTGTTCACCCTAATTTCGCGCCTGCGGCGAGGCAGATTCGGGATGCAGTCCGCGAAGCGGGGCACGCCGCTGTGCGGGCACAGCAAGTGAGCCGCGACAAAGGAATGCGCCCGAATCGGCCCTCCCCTCCGGGTTGCCGCGAGAAAGCGCGTCTGCGGCGTTGCGCCGCTTGGCAAGGGATGGCCCTTGCCTGCGCGACACGTCTTGCATCCATCGCTTTTTCGCGACAACGCAGGCGCGAAATTAGGGTGAACAGGCCCTGGCTCACTTGGTCTTGCCGAGTGCGTCGAGGTAGCGCTCGGCGTCGAGCGCGGCCATGCAGCCGGAGCCGGCGCTGGTGACGGCCTGCTTGTAGATGTGGTCCTGCACGTCGCCGGCGGCGAACACGCCCTCGATGCTGGTGGCGGTGGCGTTGCCGGCGCGGCCCGAGCGGGTGACGATGTAGCCGCCCTCGAGTTCGAGCTGGCCTTCGAAGATGCCGGTGTTGGGCTTGTGGCCGATGGCGATGAAAACGCCGGTCAGCGCGATATCTTTAGTGCTGCCATCCTTGGTGCTCTTGATGCGCATGCCGGTGACGCCGGTCTTGTCGCCGAGTACTTCGTCCAGCGTGCTGTCGAGTGCGAGGCTGATCTTGCCTTCCTTCACCTTCTCCATCAGGTGGTCGACCATGATCTTCTCGGCCTTGAAGGTGTCGCGGCGGTGCACCAGGGTGACGTGCTTTGCGATGTTGGCCAGATACAGCGCCTCTTCGACTGCGGTGTTGCCGCCGCCGATGACCGCAACGTCCTGCCCCTTGTAGAAAAAGCCGTCGCAGGTGGCGCAGCCCGACACGCCCTTGCCCATGAAGGCCTGCTCGGACGGCAGGCCGAGGTACATCGCCGAAGCGCCGGTGGCGATGATGAGTGCATCGCAGGTATAGGTTCCGGAATCGCCGATCAGGGTGAAGGGCTTCTCGGTCAGCTTGGCGGTGTGGATCTGGTCGAAGATGATCTCGGTCTTGAAGCGTTCCGCGTGCCGCTGGAAACGGTCCATCAGTTCGGGGCCCTGCACGCCGTCGACGTCGGCCGGCCAGTTGTCGACTTCGGTGGTGGTCATCAGCTGGCCGCCCTGCTGCATGCCGGTGATGACGACGGGAGAGAGGTTGGCACGCGCGGCGTAGACGGCGGCGGAGTAGCCGGCAGGGCCGGAACCGAGAATGACGAGTTTGTGGTGTTGGGTGCTCATGGTCTGTGCTTCGGCAGGTGGAAGGGGAAAGCGGGCTATTCTAACCAATCTTGGTGATGGCTATTCCATGCTGGCAGACCGGTATTCTTTCGCTGGCCCAAGCCGCAGCCCGGGCGCGACATCGTCTCGCGTCATCCCGGAATATCCGCGATAATCGAGGCGTTTTTGCCCGATTGGTTCCCCGCGATCCCCCATACATGGCGCGTCCCGCACCCCGTTCGTCGACTTCTCTGCCCCCCCGCATGCAGCGCCTGCTGCGCGAAGCCCGCGCGCTGCTGGTGGGGTTTGCCGCACTGCTGCTGGCGGCGATCCTGATCACCCACGACGTCGCCGACCCGGGCTTTTCCACGACCGGCGACGGCGAGGCGTTGCATAACCTCGGCGGGCGTACCGGTGCCTGGATGTCCGACCTGCTGCTGATGCTGTTCGGCGTATCGGCGTGGTGGTGGGTGGTGCTGGCGGTTGCCTACGTCATTCACACCTTCCGCCATCTCGACGAGACGCCGCTGGCCGGTGGGCGCCAGCGCTGGTTCCGCCTCGGCGGCTTCGGCCTGCTGCTGCTCGCCGGCACCGGCGTCGAATGGCTGCGCACCTGGCACTGGGCGGTCGAGCTGCCCGATGCGCACGGTGGCGTGCTGGGGGCAGGCGTCGGTGCGGCGGCCGGCGCGTTGTTCGGCTTCACTGGCGGCACGCTGATCCTGCTGCTGCTGATGGCGGTCGGTTTCAGCCTGTTCACTGGCGTGTCCTGGCTGTCCATGGCCGAGCGCACCGGCGAATGGGTCGAGCGCGGCTACTGGAAGACGATCGAGACCTGGCAGGCCTACCGCGACCGCAAGCTCGGCGAGGTGGCGCAGCAGAAACGCGAGGCCAAGGTTTCCGTCGTGAAGAAGAAGCTCGAGGAGGCGCCGCCGATCCGCATCGAGCCGGTGGTGAAGGAAGTGCCGCAGTCCGAACGCGCTGTCACCGAGAAGCAGGCGCCGCTGTTCTCCGACCTGCCCGATTCGCCGCTGCCGCCGCTGCACCTGCTCGACCCGGCCGACGAGGCGGTGGAAACCGCGAGCCCCGAGGCGCTGGAATACACCTCGTTGATGATCGAGCGCAAGCTCGCCGAGTTCGGCGTCGAGGTGAAAGTGGTGTCGGCCTCGCCCGGCCCGGTGATCACCCGTTACGAAATCGAGCCGGCCACGGGCGTCAAGGGCAGCCAGATCGTCAACCTGGCCAAGGACCTGGCGCGCACGCTGTCGGTCATCAGCATCCGCGTCGTCGAGGCGATCCCCGGCAAGCACACCATGGGCCTGGAGATTCCCAATCCCAAGCGGCAGATCGTGCGCCTCTCCGAAATCCTCGGCTCCCAGGCCTATCACGACAGCGCGAGCCCCTTGACCGTCACGCTCGGCAAGGACATCGCCGGCAACCCGGTGGTTGCAGACCTCGGCAAGATGCCACACCTGCTGGTGGCCGGCACCACCGGCTCGGGCAAGTCGGTCGGCGTCAACGCGATGATCCTGTCGCTGGTGTACAAGTCCGACCCGAGCGCCGTGCGCATGATCATGGTCGACCCCAAGATGCTGGAATTGTCCATTTATGAAGGCATCCCGCACCTGCTGGCGCCGGTGGTCACCGACATGAAGCAGGCCGCCAGCGCGCTCAACTGGTGTGTCGCCGAGATGGAGCGGCGCTACAAGCTGATGTCGGCGGTCGGCGTGCGCAACCTCGCCGGTTACAACCAGAAGGTGCGCGACGCGAAGAAGGCGGGCACGCCGCTGACGCACCCGTTCAGCCTGACGCCGGACAATCCCGAGCCGCTGGACACCATGCCGATGATCGTGGTGATGATCGACGAGCTCGCCGATCTGATGATGGTGGTCGGCAAGAAGGTCGAGGAGCTGATCGCGCGGCTGGCGCAAAAGGCACGCGCTGCCGGCATCCACCTGATCCTCGCCACGCAGCGGCCCTCGGTCGACGTCATCACCGGTCTGATCAAGGCCAACATCCCGACCCGCATCGCGTTCCAGGTATCGTCCAAGATCGACTCGCGCACGATCCTGGACCAGATGGGTGCCGAGGCGCTGCTGGGGCAGGGCGACATGCTCTACCTGCCGCCCGGCACCGGGCTGCCGCAGCGCGTGCACGGCGCTTTCGTGTCGGACAACGAGGTGCATCGCGTGGTCGACTATCTGAAGTCGCTGGGCGAGCCCGAATACATCGAAGGCGTGCTCGAGTCGCCGGAAGAGGGCGGCGAGGGCAGCGGCGAGTATGGCGAGGCCGGCGCGGAAGCCGACCCGCTCTACGACCAGGCCGTCGCCTACGTGCTGAAATCGCGCCGCGCCTCGATCTCCTCGGTGCAGCGCCAGCTGCGCATCGGTTACAACCGCGCCGCGCGCATGATCGAGGACATGGAACGCGCGGGGCTCGTGTCGGCGATGCAGTCGAACGGCAACCGCGACGTCCTGGCGCCCGGAGGCGACGCATGACGTTCTATGCACTGATTCCCGCCGCCGGTTCCGGCTCCCGCATGGGGGGAGCGATCGAGAAGCAGTACATGGATCTCAACTCGGTCCCCATGATCGCGCACGCGATGATGGTGCTGGCGCGCGAGCCGCGCATCGCCAGGCTGTTTATCGTGCTGTCGCCGACCGACAAGCGCTGGAACAACTACGAATGGCAGGGCTGGGAAGAGCGCATCGAAGTGCTGCGCTGCGGCGGCAAGACCCGCGCCGAGACCGTGCTGAACGGTCTCGACGCCATTGCCAAAGTCTGCGACGCCGACGACTGGGTGCTGGTGCACGACGCCGCGCGGCCCTGCCTGCCGGACGAGATGCTGGGCAAGCTGCTGGATGAAGTCGCTGACGATCCGGTCGGCGGCCTGCTCGCCGTGCCGGTGGCTGACACGCTGAAGCGCGCCGCCGCCGACACGATCTCAGGCGCACGGGCCGAGGCCACCGTGCCGCGCGCCGGCCTGTGGCAGGCGCAGACGCCGCAGATGTTCCGTCACGGCACGCTGGTCGAGGCGCTGCGCGCAGCCGGCAGCGACATGACCGACGAGGCGTCGGCGATCGAGCAGATGGGACTGCAGCCTCGCCTGGTCGAATCCGACAGCCGTAACCTCAAGGTCACCTACCCGCAGGACCTGGAACTGGCGAGCATGATCCTGAGGAAACTGAATGAGTGACATCCGAGTGGGCCACGGCTTCGACGTCCACGCGCTGGTCGAAGCGCGCAAGTGCATCATCGGCGGCGTCGAGATTCCCTATCACTTGGGACTGGCCGGCCATTCCGACGCCGACGTGCTGCTGCATGCGATCTGCGACGCGCTCCTCGGCGCGGCGGGCCTGGGCGACATCGGCCGTCACTTCCCCGACACCAGTACCGAATTCAAGGACATCGACAGCCGCATCCTCTTGCGCCGCGTCGCCGAGCAACTGAAGCAACGCGGCTGGCGTGCCGGCAACGTCGACGCCACCATCATCGCGCAGGCGCCGAAGATGGCGCCGCACATCGCGCAGATGACCGCGAACATCGCGGCCGACCTCGGCATCGACTCCGGATGCGTCAACGTCAAGGCGACCACCACCGAGAAGCTCGGCTTCACCGGACGCGGCGAAGGCATCGCCGCCGAGGCGGTGTGCCTGATCGTGCGTGGCTGAACCGGTTCAGACCGAACCCCGCCTGGCCCAGTCGGGTCTGGATGAAGCCGGCCCGGGCACGCTGCGTCTTTTCTTCGCCCTGTGGCCTGACGACGCCACCCGCGACGCGCTCAACCGCACCGGAAAATGGCTGCACCAGCACTGGGGTGGCCACCGCATGCGCGCCGACACCTTGCATATCACCCTCGCCTTTCTCGGCAGCACGCCGGCAGACAAGCTGGATACCCTGATTGCCTGTGCCGATGCCGTGCATGCCGATGCTTACGACTTGCTGCTCGACCAGGCCGGCTACTGGCGCCACAACCGCATCGGCTGGTTCGGCGCGAGCGAAACGCCGCCGCAGCACTTCGATCTTGTCGCTGCGCTGAACGCCACCCTGAAAGCCGAGAGCTTTCCGGTCGATGCGCGCCCACATGTCCCGCACGTCACGCTGCTGCGCAAATCGCTTGGAGGCGAGGTGCCGGTGTGCAATTCGGTGCGCTGGCGGATCAGCGCGTTCGTGCTGGTGCAGTCGGTCACTGAATCGGACGGCGCGCACTACGAAGTCATCCGGCGCTGGCCGCTGGCATGAAGTGCGTGCGCAGGCTAATCTTGCGGCCTTTCCAGCCAGCACGATTCTGACCGCCCCTCGACATGCCGGAATTCAGCAACGACCTCAACGCGCTACTCGATGCGCGCTTCCCGATTCTGATCAGTGAAACCCACGAGGAATCGCGTCTGCTCGCGCGTGTGGAGGAAGTGTGCAGGACACGCGATGTTCCACTGTTTGTATGGAGCCTGGCGGACGGGCTCAAGCGCAGTACCGAAACGAGCGCGGTATACAACACCAGCGACTTCACCGATGCGCTGAAGCATGTCGATAGCACGCCGCAGAACGGCCTGTATGTGTTTCTGGACGCGCATCCGTTTTTCACCAACCCGCTGAATGTGCGTCTGGTGCGCGAGATCGCTTTCGATCATTACCGGCGCGACCGCACGCTGCTGTTCGTGAGCCCCGCGCTCGACCTGCCGCCGGAACTGGCGCGCATGTCGGCGCGGCTGGCCCTGCCGGGGATTTCGGCCGACCGTGTGCGCACATTATTGAAGGAAGAACTCGACCGCTGGCAGCGCGACACGCGGCGCAGCCTGCGCATCGACCGTGACATTCTGCCGCTTCTGGTGCATCAACTCGCCGGCCTGGGGGAAGACGAAGCGCAGCGGCTGATTCGCCAGGCCATCAACGTGGATGGCGAGCTCAACCTCGGCGACGTCAAGCGCATTGCGCGATTCAAGCAGGACCAGCGGGCCAGTGCGCTGGAAATGGAATTGCCCGACGTCACCCTGGACGATGTCGGCGGTTTCGGACGCCTCAAGACCTGGGTCGGCCAGCGGCAGGCCGTGTTCCAGAACCCCGCGCTTGCGCCGGGCCTGCCGCTTCCCAAGGGGATACTTCTGCTCGGTGTGCAGGGGGCGGGCAAAAGCCTGGTTGCCAAGGCGGTGGCGGGAAGCTGGAAAGTGCCGCTGTTGCGGCTGGATTTCGCCGGGCTCTACAACAAATACATCGGCGAAACCGAAAAGAATCTCCGCCAGGCATTGAACGAGGCCTCACGCATGGCGCCGTGCCTCTTGTGGATGGACGAAATCGAGAAAGGCTTGTCGGCGGGGGATGCCGATGACGGAGTCTCGCAACGCATTCTGGGGACCTTGCTGACCTGGATGAACGAGCGCGACAACCCTGTATTCGTCGTCGCCACCGCCAACGATGTCAGCCGGCTGCCGCCGGAGTTGCTGCGCAAGGGACGTTTCGACGAACTCTTTTTCGTCGATCTGCCGGCCGCGCCGGTGCGCGAAATCATTTTCGGCCTGCATCTCAAGCGGCGCGGCCTCGACCCGGCTGGATTCGGCATGGCACGCCTGGTCGAACTCAGCGAAGGCTATTCGGGTGCCGAAATCGAACAGGCCATCGTGGCGTCGCAGTATGCCGCCCTGGCAGAAGGCGGGGCGCTGACATCTGGGCACATCGAGCGCGAACTGGGGCAGACCCGACCACTTTCCGTGATCCGTGCCGAAGATTTCGAACGCTTGCGCACCTGGGCGAGCCAGCGTTGCGTGATGGTGGACTGAAGACAGTCGCCGAAATATCCGGAATGACAGGTTTTCCTCTCGACACGCGCACGCCGTTTCGGTTATGATGCGCCCCGCATTAGGCGCGTAGCTCAGCTGGTTAGAGCACCACCTTGACATGGTGGGGGTCGTTGGTTCGAGTCCAATCGCGCCTACCAATATTCATCGGGTCGGGATGACCTCTGGGGGTTGCGAAATGTCACCGCGAACTAGTCTGGCTGTCACTGGATAAGCACCCGGCGCACAGCAGTTCGCAGATATTCTGCAATCCTTGAAAAGTAATACCCAAAAAGCGCGGCCGGTCCGCGCTTTTTTCGTTTCCGGAGTCTGAAGAAAATGGTCAACGTCACGCTTCCCGATGGTTCGGTCCGTCAGTTCGAATCCCCGGTCACGGTCGCGCAGGTCGCAGCCAGCATCGGCGCCGGCCTTGCCAAGGCCGCCCTCGCCGGCAAGGTCGACGGCAAGCTGGTCGACACCAGCCACCTGATCGACCACGATGCGGCGCTCGCCATCGTCACCGCCAAGGATGCCGAAGCGCTCGATCTCATCCGCCACGACGCCGCGCACGTGATGGCGCAGGCGGTGCAGGAGCTGTATCCCGGCACCCAGGTGACGATCGGCCCGGCGATCGAGGACGGTTTCTACTACGACTTCGCGCGCGAGACCCCCTTCACGCCGGAAGACCTGGAAAAGATCGAGAAACGCATGGACGAGATCGTCAAGCGCGATCTGCCGATCCAGCGTGAGGTGTGGTCGCGCGAGGACGCGATGAAGGTGTTCGCCGACCTCGGCGAGACCTACAAGGTGCAGATTATCGACGAGGTGATCCCCAAGGACGAAGAGCTTTCCATCTACCGCCAGGGCGACTGGTTCGACGTCTGCCGTGGCCCGCACCTGCCGTCGACCGGCAAGCTGCCGCGCGCGTTCAAGCTGATGAAACTGGCCGGTGCCTACTGGCGCGGCGACTCCAAGAACGCCATGCTGCAGCGTATCTACGGCACCGCGTGGGCGAAAAAGGAAGACCTCGAGGCCTACCTGCATCGCCTGGAAGAAGCCGAGAAGCGCGACCATCGCCGGTTGTCCAAACAACTCGACCTGCTGCACATGCAGGACGAGGCGCCGGGCATGGTGTTCTGGCACCCCAAGGGCTGGATCGTGTGGCAGCAGATCGAGCAGTACATGCGGCAGAAGTTCGTCGAGTACGGCTACCAGGAGGTGCGTACGCCGGCGGTGATGGATCGCACGCTATGGGAGAAGTCCGGCCACTGGGACAACTACCGCGACAACATGTTCACCACCGCGTCGGAGAACCGCGACTACGCGGTGAAGCCGATGAACTGCCCGGGCCACGTGCAGATCTTCAACAGCGGCCTGCATTCCTACCGCGACCTGCCGCTCAGGCTGGCCGAATTCGGCTCCTGCCACCGCAACGAGCCCTCGGGCGCGCTGCACGGCATCATGCGCGTGCGCGGCTTCACCCAGGACGACGCGCACATCTTCTGCATGGAAGAGCAGGTCGAGCAGGAGGTGGCCGACTTCATCGTCATGTTGCAGAAGGTCTACGCCGATTTCGGCTTCAACGACGTACTGGTCAAGCTGTCGACCCGGCCGGACAAGCGTGTCGGTTCGGACGAGAGCTGGGACAAGGCCGAAGCCGCGCTTGCCGCGGCGCTGGAGAAGAACGGCCTCGCCTTCGACCTGCAGCCGGGCGAGGGCGCGTTCTACGGCCCCAAGATCGAGTTCACGCTCAAGGACACGCTCGGCCGCCTGTGGCAGTGCGGCACCATCCAGCTCGACTTCAACCTGCCGGTGCGGCTGGGCGCCGAATTCGTCGCCGAGGACAACAGCCGCAAGATCCCGGTGATGCTGCATCGTGCCATCCTCGGCTCGATGGAGCGCTTCATCGGCATCCTGATCGAGCATCACGCCGGCAACTTCCCGCTGTGGCTGGCGCCGGTGCAGGTGATGGTGATGAACATCAGCGAGCGCCAGGAGGGGTATGCGCAGCAAGTGACCCAGGCGCTGCGCGCGGCCGGCGTCCGTGCGGCGTCGGACTTGAGTAATAACAAAATTACCTATAAAATCCGGGAACATAGCTTGCAGAAGCTGCCTTATCAGGTCGTCGTGGGCGACAAGGAAATGGAAGCCGGAGTGGTCGCAGTGCGCGCCCGCGGCAATCAGGACCTGGGGCAGCTCGGTTTGGAAGACTTCATCGCGCGCCTGAAAGCGGAAACGCTGGCGCGCCAGTAAGCGCGGTCAAACAAGGCGCCGGGATGGATCCCGCGCCTTCTTTGTTTATTGTTTGACCTTTTTTGCCCGGGCGCGCTGCGCCGGGTTTTTGATTTGGAGTACGGCTCATCGCGACAGAAAAGAAGCAGACACGCATCAACGGCGAAATTACCGCGCCTGAAATGCGTTTGGTCGGTCCCGAAGGCGAACAGCTTGGCATCGTGAAACTCTACGATGCCCTGCGCCAGGCGGAAGAAGCGGACCTGGACCTGGTGGAAATTGCACCGACGGCGCAACCGCCCGTGTGCAAGATCATGGACTACGGCAAGTTCAAGTACCAGGAAAGCAAGAAGCAGCACGAGGCCAAGCTGAAGCAGAAGCAGGTACAGATCAAGGAAGTGAAGTTCCGTCCGGGTACGGACGAGGGCGACTACCAGATCAAGCTGCGCAACCTGATGCGTTTCTTGCAGGACGGCGACAAGACCAAGGTGACGCTGCGTTTTCGCGGTCGCGAAATGGCCCACCAGGAAATCGGCATGGAGCAGCTCAAGCGCGTCTCGGCGGATCTTGCCGAACTCGCGGTGGTCGAGCAGTTCCCCAAGATGGAAGGCCGTCAGCTGGTGATGATGCTGGCACCGAAGAAGAAGTAAGGTTTACGAGACCGGCGTTTCTCGGGCCCAGGTTGATCAAGCCGGGGGCCAATAACGCCACAATACGTGCAGTCGGGTAGTTGAAGCATTCCGCGCCGCGGGATCACCTGGCCGCATGAGATAAAAGGAAGCATCATGCCTAAGATGAAGAGCAAGAGCGGCGCCGCCAAGCGGTTCCGCGCGCTGGGCGGCGGCGGATTCAAGCGTTCGCACGCGTTCATGCGTCACATTCTCACCAAGAAGAGCACCAAGCGTAAGCGCCAGTTGCGCGGCATGGAAACCGTCAATGCTAGCAACCACAAAGCGGTTGCACGCATGTTGCCCTACGCATAAGGAGAGATAGATGCCACGCGTCAAACGGGGCGTAACCGCCCGCGCCAGCCACAAGAAAATCCTCGACGCCGCCAAAGGCTATCGCGGTCGTCGCAAGAACGTATTCCGTGTCGCCAACGAAGCGGTGATGAAGGCGGGGCAGTATGCCTACCGCGACCGCCGTCAACGCAAGCGCCAGTTCCGTGCGCTGTGGATTGCCCGTATCAACGCGGCAGCCCGCCAGCACGGCCTGACCTACAGCGTGTTCATGAACGGTCTGTCGCGCGCCGAAATCGGCATCGACCGCAAGGTGCTGTCCGACATCGCGATCTTCGACAAGGACGCCTTTGCCAAGATCGTCGATCAGGTCAAGGCCAAGCTCGCTGCGTAAGCAACACCGAAGCAACAAGAAAAGGCCGCAAGGCCTTTTTTTGTTGGTGTGGTTTGAAAACCAGTTTGTCCGCGAAGGATGCGAAGTGCACGAAGCAAGAATCGATCGCGCTTCACTTTGCTTGGCGTTCTTCGCGGATGAATTCCAGATCTAGACACCTCACATGCGCAATCCGAACGAAATCGTCGCCGAAGCTCTTGCTGCCATCCTGGGCTGCGCCGATCTGCCGGCCCTGGAACAGGTCAAGGCGGTCTATCTCGGCAAGAGCGGCCAGCTCACCGAGCTGCTGAAAAGCCTGGGCGCGATGCCCGCCGAGGAACGCAAGACCGCCGGCGCCCGCATCAACGAGGCCAAGCAGGCGGTCGAGGCGGCGCTGAAGGACCGTCGCGACGCGCTGCAGCAGGCCGAACTCGATCGCCAGCTGGCGGCCGAGACGCTCGACGTGACGCTGCCCGGACGCGGGCTCGCACGCGGCGGCCTGCATCCGGTGTCGAAGACGCTTTCGCGCATCCAGGCACTGTTCCATTCGATCGGCTTCGAGGTCGCGACCGGTCCCGAGATCGAGACCGATTTCTACAATTTCACCGCGCTCAACATCCCGGAAGACCATCCGGCGCGCGCGATGCACGACACCTTCTATCTGCAGAGCGGCGAACTGCTGCGTACCCACACCTCGCCGGTCCAGGTGCGCTACATGCAAAGCCACCAGCCGCCGCTGCGCATCATCGCGCCGGGCCGCGTCTACCGCTGCGATTCCGACGTGACGCACACGCCGATGTTCCACCAGGTCGAAGGCCTGTGGGTCGACGAGAACGTCTCCTTTGCCGACCTGAAAGGCGTGCTGGCCGACTTCATGCGCAACTTCTTCGAGCGCGACGACCTGCCGGTGCGTTTCCGTCCGTCGTTCTTCCCGTTCACCGAGCCTTCGGCCGAGATGGACATCGGCTGCGTCATGTGCGGCGGGGAGGGGTGTCGCGTCTGCTCGCACACCGGCTGGCTGGAAGTGCTGGGCTGCGGCATGGTGCATCCCAACGTGTTCAGCCACGTGAACATCGATACGGAGCGCTTCGTCGGCTTCGCCTTCGGCCTCGGCGTCGAGCGCCTGGCGATGCTGCGCTACGGCGTCGACGACCTGCGCTTGTTCTTCGAGAACGACCTGCGCTTCCTCAAGCAATTCAATTAATCAGGGCGCCTAGATCATGCAATTTTCCGAAGCCTGGCTGCGCAGCCTCGTCAATCCCTCACTCGACACCGCCCAACTCGCCCACGCCGTGACGATGGCGGGGCTCGAAGTCGAAGCCCTGCAGCCGGCCGCGCCGCCGTTCAACAACGTGGTGGTGGCCGAGATCCTGTCGGCCGAGAAGCACCCCGACGCCGACCGCCTGCGCGTGTGCCAGGTCGACGTCGGCGAGGCGGCGCCGGTGACCATCGTGTGCGGCGCGCCCAACGCCGCGGCCGGTCTCAAGGTGCCGTGCGCGCGCCCCGGCGCGAAGCTGCCCGGCATCGAGATCAAGGTCGCCAAGGTGCGCGGCGTCGAATCCTTCGGCATGCTGTGTTCGACCAGGGAACTCGGCCTCGAAGGCGCGGCCGACGGCCTCATGGTGCTGCCGGACGATGCGCCGGTGGGCGAGGATTTCCGCAGCTGGCTCAACCTCGACGACACGCTGATCACGTTGAAGCTCACGCCCAACCGCGCCGACTGCCTGTCGATGCAGGGGCTGGCGCGCGAGATCGGCGCGATCACCGGCGCGCCGGTGAACCTGCCCCAGGCAGGCGCAGTCCAGCCGACGATCGGCGACACGATGGCGGTGCAGGTCGCCGCGCCCGAGGCCTGCCCGCGCTATCTGGCACGCGTGGTGCGCGGCATCGACGCACAGGCGCCGACGCCGCGCTGGATGGCCGAGCGCCTGGAACGCAGCGGTATCCGTCCGCTGCTGGCACCGGTCGACATCACCAACTACGTGCTGCTCGAGCTTGGCCAGCCGATGCACGCCTTCGCGCTGTCGCGCCTGAACGGCGGCATCGAGGTGCGCCAGGCGCGTGCCGGCGAAACGCTGGAATTGCTGAACGGCCAGACCGTCGAACTCGCGCCCGACATGCTGGTGATCGCCGACGCCGCCGGGCCGGTCGCGCTCGCCGGCATCATGGGCGGACAGCCGACCAGCGTCGAGAAATTCAGCGTCGACGTCATGCTCGAAGCCGCCTTCTTCGCCCCGGCGGCGATCGCCGGCCGTGCCCGTCGGCTTGGCCTGTCGACCGATTCCTCGCATCGCTTCGAACGCGGCGTCGATTTCGGCGCCACCCGCCAGGCGATGGAGCGTGCGACGCAACTGCTCATCGACATCTGCGGCGGCCAGCCCGGCCCGATCACAGAGTCCGTGGCCGGTCTGCCGGTGCGCGACCCGATCACGCTGCGTCTGGCGCGGCTCAAGCGCGTCGCCGGCGTTGCACTCGACCCCGAGCAGGTGGTGGCTGGCCTGGTCGCGCTGGGCGCGGCAGTCGAGCGCCACGAAGACAATCTGATCGTCACCCCGCCGAGCTTCCGCTTCGACCTCGCGATCGAGGAAGACCTGATCGAGGAGGCCGTGCGCCTGTTCGGCTACGACAACATCCCGGCGCAGCCGCCGGCGGCGCCGTCGCGCATGCTGCCGCAGGACGAGAAAGTGCTCGCCGATGACGCACTGCGCCAGATGCTGGTGGGGCTCGATTACCAGGAAGTCGTCACCTACAGCTTCGTCGATCCGGCGTGGGAAAACGCGCTCGACCCGGACGCGCGTCCGTTGCCGCTCGCCAATCCCATCGCCAGCCAGCTGTCGGCGATGCGCACCACGCTGTGGGGCGGCCTGCTCGAAACGCTGCGCCACAACCTCAACCGCCAGCAGGATCGCGTGCGCATCTTCGAGCTGGGGCGGGTGTACGCCTCGCTCGACACGCAGCCGATGAAGCTGGGCGGACTCGCCTACGGTGAAGCGCTGCCCGAGCAGTGGGGCGACAAGGCGCGCCGCATCGACTTCTTCGATCTCAAGGGGGATCTGGAGCGCCTGTTCGGTCGCACACTCGATGCCCGCCGGGGTGTGCATCCCGCGCTGCATCCGGGACAGTGTGCCGAGTTGTGGGCCGACGGTCGCGCCATCGGCTGGATCGGTGCCCTGCACCCGCGTCTGGTGCAGGCGTTCGACCTGCCGGCGGCGCCGATGCTGTTCGAACTCGACCGCGACGCCGTCGTGCAGCGTGCGCTGCCGCGCCATGGCGGCCTGTCGCGCTTTCCCCAGGTGCGGCGCGACCTCGCCTTCGTGCTCGATACGCATACCCCTGCGGGCGAGTTGCTGGCCGTGCTGCGCGAGGCGGCGCCGGCCCAGGTGCGCGCGATCGACGTCTTCGACGACTACCGCGGCAAGGGTGTGGCAGAAAGCCAAAAAAGCCTTGCAATCCGGGTAGTTATGCAAGATACTGAACGCACATTGACGGATCAGGAAGTGGAGGATGCCGTGCACAAGCTGGTCGATGCCGCGCTTCGTCAATGCAATGCCAGTTTGCGTGCTTGACGCATGCCAATTCGATTGGCGCGTGGCCTGATCTGTTTTTCACCAGCTGAACCTGACAACAACACACGACCATGTCCACCCTGACCAAAGCTGATCTGGCCGAACTGCTGTTCGAGAAAGTGGGTTTGAACAAGCGCGAGGCGAAGGACGTCGTCGAATCGTTCTTCGACGAAATCCGCTCGGCGCTCGAGAAGGGCGACATCGTCAAGCTGTCCGGCTTCGGCAACTTCCAGTGCCGCGAAAAGCCGCAGCGTCCCGGCCGCAATCCCAAGACCGGCGAGGAAATGCCGATCTCCGCGCGCCGCGTGGTCACCTTCCACGCCAGCCAGAAGCTCAAGTCCCAGGTCGAAGGCGCCCAAGTTGGAACGCCCAGCGCGGAGTGAACTGCCGCCGATCCCGGCCAAGCGCTACTTCACCATCGGTGAGGTCTCCGAGCTTTGTGCGGTCAAGCCGCACGTGCTGCGCTACTGGGAACAGGAATTCACCCAGTTGCGCCCGGTCAAGCGGCGCGGCAACCGCCGCTACTACCAGCACCACGAAGTCCTGCTGATCCGCCGCATCCGCGAGCTGCTGTACGAGGAGGGCTTCACCATCAGCGGCGCGCGCCAGCGCCTCGAGCACGATGCCGAGGCGGCGCCCGCTTCCGAAGCTGAAGCACCGAAGACGGCGCCCGCGAGCACGCCCGATGTCGGCAAGCTGCGCGAGGAAATCGCTGCGATCCTGAAAATATTGGGCTGACAGGCTTCCGCCGGACGCGCCTCCTCTGATAGAATCTTGGGCTTCGTCGGGGCGTAGCGCAGCCTGGTAGCGCACCTGCATGGGGTGCAGGGGGTCGGAAGTTCGAATCTTCTCGCCCCGACCAACAAATCAGGGAAACAGGGTCGGTCATGCCGGCCCTTTTTCTTTGCGGCGGCAGAAACCCTGTTGCCGTTGCGTCATCTGCAATGCTCGGTATAGGCACTATCATTACCGTTTGTTCAATATCAGGAGAGAGTTATGGAACACACCTTGCCCGCACTGCCCTTCGCCATGGACGCCCTCGCGCCGCACATGTCCAAGGAAACCTTCGAATACCACTACGCCAAGCACCACCAGGCCTACGTCACCAACCTCAACAACCTGATCAAGGGCACCGACTTCGAGAACAAGTCGCTCGAGGACATCGTCAAGACCGCCCCCGCCGGCGGCGTCTACAACAACGCCGCGCAGGTGTGGAATCACACCTTCTTCTGGAACTGCCTCACCCCCAACGGCGGCGGCGCACCGTCCGGCGCCCTGGCTGACGCCATCAACAAGAAGTGGGGTTCGCTCGACGAGTTCAAGAAAGCCTTCCAGACCAGCGCCGTCGGCAACTTCGGTTCCGGCTGGACCTGGCTGGTGAAGAAGGCCGACGGCTCGGTCGACATCGTCAACATGGGCGCCGCCGGCACCCCGCTGACCACCGGCGACAAGGCTCTGCTGTGCGTCGACGTGTGGGAACACGCCTACTACATCGACTACCGCAACCTGCGTCCCAAGTTCGTCGAGACCTTCCTCAACAATCTGGTGAACTGGAAGTTTGCGGAAGCGAATTTCGCCTGAGCTGTGTTCAGGAAGCGTTGCGCTTCCGGGTGGAAATGAAAACCGGGGCCGTGTGCCCCGGTTTTTGTTTGTAACGTTTAGCTTGAGGGGCGCGGAAACAGGCGGCGAAGCCGGCTGTTGGAGCGTCCCACTCGAAGCGATTGTTAGGGCACTTCATACCGGCCACTGCTCTCTCAACGTGGACAACTGCATCTGCAACTGCTGCATGCGTTCTAGGACTGCTTTGAGTTCCGGAATTGTGTAACGCCGTTCAATCTGTTCACCCGTAGGGAGGCCAACAATATTGACGACCTGATTATTCATGTGATCTACGCCCCAGCGTCCGTGAATGAGGTCATTCCTGTTGCTTCTCACCTCATGCGCTTCTGCCAGCCACACGGCGTGAGCGTCAATTGCCTCTTGATTGGCCTGATATTTGGATTGTGCGAGTTCTGCAAGAAAGTCCAGCTTCTTGTGGAACGTGTAACCCGCGACCATCTTTGTGAGCTTTTCCAACTGTGAGCCCCCGTGCGCCCATGCCAGCATTAGGCCGAGATTCATATCAAGGCGGGAGAATTCAAAGATCATGCGACCTAATGTAGTGGCCGATGCCTGCTCAAGCCCCTGGCGTGCACGCTCAATCTCGATGCCGGTCCATTCCTTCATGGCTGCCCTAACAGTTATTCAAGAGACCCATGGGTCCGGACATTTTTTAATATAGAGACGCAGCATCTGCGCTATTAACTTATTGATCGGTAAGCGACGCCGGTGACATCGGTCTCTATATTACGTCATGAAAAAGCTGACGCAGTTTTGCCCCATCAGGCAGTCGCGAGTCTTCATTTCGCATCGCCTTCCGCTAGCCGCAGGATCTCGCGATAGCCGCCTGTAGCTAGCGCCCGCGCTTCGTCCAGCAGTTCTGCGCTGTCGGCGTCTGGCACTTCGTCGCCGTCGAGCAGCCGCAGCATACGCGTCCAGCGTTCGCGTTGGTTCGCCACGCTCTTCGGCGCAGCGAAGCCTTGCCGCCGCAGTTCAGCGGCGCGGCTGACGAGGCGGAATTTCGCGGCTTCGAGTTGCGGCGGCAGCGGCAGGGAGAGGTCGAACGTGAGGTCCACGCGCCAGGGTGCTTCGACTGAGCCGTCCGACTGCGGCGGGGGGCGCCAGGACAGCTCGTCCGGGCCGGGCGCGACGCGCTCGGGGTCGAGCGGGAACTTGTAGAAGCCCCATTTCGCGCCCATCCAGCATTCGAGCAGTACGCGCTCGTCTTCCACCACGCACAATTCGCCGGTGGGGGAGGCGAGTTCGGCGTCGCCGGGCAGCGGGCCGTAGGCGCGCGGGTCCTGTTTCCATTTGGCGAAATCGCGATTCGGCGGCGTGCCGTAGTCGGCTTCGAGCGCGCGCCAGATCGTGATGAAGGCTGCGTAGTCGCGCCGGTAACCGGGGTTGCGGCGCAGGAATTCCCAGGCCCACTGGTCGCGCGTGAGGGTCGCGCAATACGCGTAGGCATCGGTGTCCATCAGATCGGCAGGAAGGCCATGGTGGCGACGTTGACGACGCCGAAGCGGATGGCGCGGTTGCTCTTGTCCTCGATGATCCGGGCGAGCGTGTCCTGGATGCCGATGAGCTTGCCGAATTCACGCTCGAAGCTGAGGTTGGCGTCTTCGCCGGGCGTCATGCTGTTGGAGACGAGGATGGGTTCGCCGCGTTCGTTGCGCGCGTTGGCGAGCTTCCACACCACGGCTTCGGTGTTGCGCGCGGCGTTGTAGAGTTTCTGCGCGTCGAGTTCGGACAGCACGTAGAACTCGGTCCTGTGGTCGAACGCGGCCATGTGCATGACGACAAGGCCATCGATCAGCGCCTTGACGCGGTCGCCGGAAAAGTCGGCGCGCCACGGGTCGAGCAGGGCGGTTTGCCAGGGCAGGGTTTTCAGCGCGGCGTTGTCCCAATGGCCGAGCGGGGCGAACAGCGCGTCGGTGGCGGCCTCGGCGCTGGCGTGGCCGGCGTTGCGCCATTCGCGCGGGTTGCGGCGGTAGAGCTTGAGTGCAAGCGTTTTCAGGGTAGCGAGAATTTCCTGCTGATGGATTTCGACGACGCTGTCAATGTCGCTCTTGGCGAGATCCTTGACGCTGAAGCCGCGGGCGCTGCTGCTGCCATCCTTGCGCTGGATGGCGGGGCTGCTGCAGGCGGCGAGCAGCGCGGCGGAGAGGAGGGCGGCGACGAGAGGCAGGCGGCTCACGAAGAGCAGCTTACCTCAATCTGCCGTGCCCAGTCAGGCGGCTCGGCGGCGTAGGCCTCGAATTCGGGCTGCTCGTCGTAGGGGCGCATCAGCAGCGCATGCAGGCGCTCGACTTCGCTGTAGTCGCGGTGGTCGGCGGCGCGGCGGATGGCGATCTCGGCGAGGTGGTTGCGCAGGATGTACTTGGGGTTGACGCGGCGCATGGCGGCGGCGCGCTCGACGTCGTTCGAACCCCGGCGGCGCAGCGCGGCGGCGTAGCGCGCGGCCCAGGCGTCGAAGGCGGCGCGGTCGAGGACGAGGTCGCGCAGCGGTGCGTTGGCGGCCCCCTCGCTGCTGTCGAAAGCGCAGAGCGTGCGCAGGAAGATCGTGTAGTCGACGCGGTTCTGCGCCAGGAGCTGCAGCGCGTCCATGATCAGCGGCACGGTATCGTCGCCCGGCGCGAGGCCGAGCTTGGCGGCCATGCGTTCGACGTAGGCGCGGCCGAACGCTTGCGGATAGTCGCTGATCGCCTGCGACGCGGTTTCCACCGACATCAGCGGCACCAGCGCCTGCGCGAGCTTGGTCAGGTTCCACGCGGCGACGTCGGGTTGCTGGTCGAAGGCGTAGCGGCCGCCGGTGTCGGAGTGGTTGCAGACGTAGCCGGGGTCGAACGCGTCGAGGAAACCGAAGGGGCCGTAGTCGAGCGTGAGGCCGAGGATGGACATGTTGTCGGTGTTCATCACGCCGTGCGAGAAACCGACCGCCTGCCACTGCGCCATCAGTTCGGCGGTGCGCAGGGTCACCTGGCGCAGGAACTCGGGGTAGGGGTCGGCCAGTTCCTTGAGCGCAGGGTAGTAGCGCGCGATGACGTAGTCGGCCAGGTGTTTGATCGGCTCGACCTGGTTGCGGTAGTAAAAGACTTCGAATGAGCCGAAGCGCACGAAGCTCGGCGCGAGTCGCGTCACCAGCGCGGCGGTTTCCTCGTCCTCGCGGTAGACCGGATGGTCGCTGCCGACGATGCACAAGGCGCGCGTGGTGGGAATGCCGAGCGCGTGCATCGCTTCCGAACAGAGGAATTCGCGGATGCTCGAACGCAGCACGGCGCGGCCATCGCCGCCGCGCGAGTAGGGGGTGCGGCCGGCGCCCTTGATCTGCACTTCCCAGCCTTCGCCGCGTGAATTCTTCACTTCGCCCAGCAGGATCGCGCGGCCGTCGCCCAACTGCGGCACGTAGTGGCCGAACTGGTGGCCGGCGTAGAGCGCGGCGAGCGCGTCCATGCCTGGCAGCAGGCGGTTGCCGGCGAGCGTCTCGATCAGTTCGTGGCGGTTCATTTCGCCCGGATCGAGGTCGAGCAGCGCGGCCGCCTCCGGGCTCCAGGCGACCCGATAGGGATCGGGCACCGGCGTCGGGCAGACGCGCGAGTAATAGGCTTCGGGCAGGCGGGCGAAGCCGTTGTCGAAGACGAGCGATTCAAGTGTGGCCATGCGGAAATTCTACGGGCTTGTAAGGATTGCGCGACCCGGCCGACAGCAGGGTTAACGGACATTCGAGGAGACGAGCATGAAGCGTATGACAAACCTGGCGCTGCGAAGCCTGCAGAGCCTCGACCAGGCCGGCGCGTGGATCGGCCTGCTGGGCATCCGCCTGCTGCTGGCCTACGAGTTCGGCATGGCGGGACTGGAGAAATGGCGTGGCGACAACTGGTTCGCCGAGATCCGGGATGCGTTCCCGTTCCCCTTCGGCGCGGTACCGGTCGAGCTCAGCTGGCAGCTCGCCACCTGGACCGAGCTCGTCGGCGCGGCCGCACTGGCGATCGGGCTCGGCACCCGCTTCTGGGCGTTCGCGCTCATCGTGCTCGACGTCGTCGCGTGGGCAGCGGTGCACGCGGGTAACGGCTACAACGTCTGCGACAACGGCTACAAGCTGCCGCTGATGTACCTGGCCATGCTGGTGCCGCTGCTGCTGGCGGGGCCGGGCAAGCTGTCGATTGACCATCTCATCCGCACCCGGACAGGGGGAGCCTGAAAACCCCTGTTTGCAGAACGGTTCAGAGCCGTCGCGGGATGCCGATACATCGGGTAGACCCCCGGAGAAAGCCCGCCATGAGCCCGTTCGACATGCCGCCCGCGGCGGCCAGGCAGGAACTGTCGCTGTCCGCCATCATCGGCGCGCTGAGCTACGCGCTCGACCTGACCGAAGGCCTGCCCGCCGGCCACAGCCTGCGCTGCTGCTGGATCGGCATGCACGTCGGCGAGCAGCTGGGGATGGACAGCGAGGCGCTGTCGCACCTCTACTACACGCTGCTGCTGAAGGACGCCGGCTGCAGCAGCAACGCCGCACGCCTGTTCGAGCTCTACGGCACCGACGATCATCAGGTGAAGCGCGACTTCAAGCAGGTCGACACCGACAGCATGCTGCGCCTCGGCCGCTTCGTGCTGTCGCACGTCGGCGTCGGCAAGTCGCTGCACGAGCGCGTCAGCCGCATCCTCAAGCTCGCCCAGAACGGCGAGGAATTTGCCACCGAGCTGATCACCACGCGCTGCGAGCGCGGCGCGCACATTTCGCTGCAGCTCGGCTTCGACGAGGAAGTCGCCGCCGGCATTCGCTGCCTCGACGAGCACTGGAACGGCCGCGGCAAGCCTGCGCGGCTGGCTGGCGAGGCGATTCCGCTGGCGTCGCGCATCGCGCTGCTGGCGCAGGTGGTCGAGGTGTTCCATTCGGCCGCAGGCCAGGCACAGGTGGTCGAGGAGGTGCGCGGGCGCGCGGGATCGTGGTTCGATCCCGCGGTGGTCGACGCCTTCCTGCAGGCGCAGCAGCAGCCCGGATTCTGGGTAGGCCTGAGCGACGCCGGCCTGCAGCCGCGCATTGCCGCGATCGAGCCGGCCTCGAAGGTCGTGCGCATCGACGAAGACCGGCTCGACACCATCGCCGAGGCCTTCGCCCAGGTGGTCGACGCCAAGAGCCACTACACCTACGGCCACAGCGCGCGGGTGGCGACCTACACCGAGGCCGTCGCGACGCGGCTCGGCCTGCCGGCCGGGCGGGTGCGCTGGCTCAGGCGCGGCGCGCTGCTGCATGACATCGGCAAGCTCGGCGTCAGCAACGCCGTGCTCGACAAGCCGGGGCGGCTGGAAGCCGACGAGTGGGCGCACGTGCAGGCGCACGCCGCCTACTCGGAGCAGATCCTTTCGCGCCTGGACATCTTCTCGGAACTCGCCTTCGTCGCCGCGGCGCACCACGAGCGGCTCGACGGCAAGGGCTATCCGCGCGGCATTGCGGCCGACCAGATCCCACTGGAGACGCGCATCATCACCGTGGCCGACATCTTCGACGCCATCACCGCCGAGCGGCCGTACCGCGGGCCGATCCCGGTCGTCGACGCGATCGCGATGATGGAGAAGGAGCGCGACGCCGCGATCGACGGCGGCTGCCTCGATGCCCTGAAGCAGGCGCTGCCCGAGCTCGGTTTCTAGCGGTAGAGCTGCACCGCGAAGCCGTCGTGCACCCACTCGCCGGCCCGTTGCCAGCCGGCGCTGGCGGCCAGCGCAGCGAATTCGTCGCAGCGGTACTTGTACGAATGCTCGGTGTGCAGCGTCTCGCCGAGCGCGAAGTGGAAGCGTTCGCCGGCGACGTGCACGTGCTGTTCGGCGAGGCTCACGAGGTGCATCTCGATGCGGCCCTTCACTGGATTGTAGAAGGCGTAGTGGCGGAAGCGCGCCAGATCGAAATCGGCGCCGAGTTCGCGGTTGAGCCGCGCGAGCAGGTTGAGGTTGAACGCGGCGGTGACGCCGGCGGCGTCGTTGTAGGCGGCATGCAGCAGCGCCGGATCCTTCTTCAGATCGAAGCCGATCAGCAGCCGGCCGTCGTCGCCGGCCAGCCGGCGAAAGCGCGCGAGCAGCGCGCTCGCCGCCTCGGGCGGGAAATTGCCGATGCTGGAGCCGGGGTAGTAGACGAGCCGGCGGCCGGCCGGCAGCCAGTCGGCGGCCGTTTCCAGGTCGCGCAGGAAATCCATTGCCAGCGCGGTGACGGCGATCTCCGGATAGCCGTGCGCGACGGCCTGTGCGGCGGCGGCCAGCGGTGCGCCGGCGATGTCCATCACCACGAGGTGCGTGGGGCGCAAGACATCGACCAGCCGCCGCACCTTGGCACAGTCGCCGGCCCCTGGCTCGACGATGGCGTCCACGTCACCGACGGCAGCGGCGATCTCCGGCAGGCGAGCAGCCATCAGCGCCCGTTCGGTGCGGCACAGCGCATATTCGGGCTGCGCGCAGATCGCCTCGAACAGGCGGCAGCCGGCGTCGTCGTAGAAGTATTTCGGCGGGATCGCCTTGGGGCGGGCGGCGAGGCCTTCCAGCACGTCGGCGCGCAGGTCGTCGCGCGCGACGGGAAAATCCTGGAAGGCGAAGCTCACCTAGGGCGCGACCGTGACGTGGCGGCCGGCATCGAGCCGGCCAATGGGCGTCGCGTCAGCGAAGCCGTGGCGGCGGAAAGTTTCGAGCACCGCGTCCTGCGCATCCGGCGCGCAGCTCACCAGCAGGCCGCCGCTGGTCTGCGGATCGGTCAGCAGGGCGCGCTGCCACTCGGTGAGGCCGTCGGCGAGCTGCACCTCATGGCCGTAGCTCGCCCAGTTGCGGCCGCTGGCGCCGGTGACGTGGCCGGCCTGCGCGAGCGCGTCGACCCCCGGCAGCAGCGGCAGGCGGGACAGTTCGACCTGCGCCGAAACACTGGACGCGCGCGTGATTTCGAGCAGATGGCCGAGCAGGCCGAAGCCGGTGATGTCGGTCATCGCGTGCACGCCGGCGGTGTCGGCGAGTTCGGCGCCGGCAGTGTTGAGCTGGGTGGTGGCGGCGAGCATCGCCGCGTACTGCTCGGCGCTCAACAGACCCTTCTTCAGCGCGGCGCTGTAGATGCCGACGCCCAAAGGTTTGCCAAGGATCAGCACGTCGCCGGCCTCGCCGCCGCTGTTCTGCTTGACCTTGCGCGGGTTGACCACGCCGACGCCGACCAGCCCGTAGATCGGCTCCGGCGCGTCGATCGAATGGCCGCCGGCGATCGGGATGCCGGCCGCCTTGCACACAGCCTCGCCGCCGGCGAGGATCTGGCGGATGACCTCGTTCGGCAGCTTGCCGATCGGCATGCCGACGATGGCAAGCGCGAACAGCGGCTTGCCGCCCATGGCGTAGACGTCGGACAGCGCGTTGGTCGCGGCGATGCGGCCGAATTCGAACGGGTCGTCGACGATGGGCATGAAGAAATCGGTGGTCGCGACGATCGCCTGCTCGTCGTTGAGCTTGTACACCGCGGCGTCGTCGCCGTGTTCGATGCCGACCAGCAGGTCGGGAAACGCTGCCGACACGTGCGAGGCGAAGGGCGTGTCGGCGAGGATGTCGCGCAGCACCGCAGGCGCGATCTTGCAGCCGCAGCCGCCGCCGTGGGAGAACTGGGTCAGGCGGATGGATTCGGCGAGATGGGGATCGTTCATGGTTCGGCTTCGTCTGATGGATTGGGCGCCCGCAAGGTATGGGCTACAGTGCTTTATACAACATGAACCCGAAACGGCCCATCAGCGCAATTACCGCAGATCAGCTCATCGATCGCCTGAATGAGGCGCGCGGCCGCCTGCGCGCGCTGATCGACTGCCTGCCCGAGGACGGCTGGCTGGGACCGCGTGCTGCGCATCTCAACCCGCCGCTGTGGGAATACGGGCACATCGTCTGGTTCCAGGAACGCTGGTGCCTGCGTGCGCGCCCTGACGGCAGCTGCGCGGAAAGCCTGCTCGCCGGGGCCGATGCACTCTACGATTCTTCGAACGTCCCGCACGACACGCGCTGGGATCTGCCGCTGCTGCAGCCCGACGCGGTCGGCGCCTACGCGGCTGAAGTGGGTGCGCGGATCGCGGCGCAGCTGCGCAGTGCGTTCGATCCTGAGCTTGCGTACTTCGCCGAGCTAAGCCTCTACCACGAGCTGATGCACATCGAGGCGTGGTGGATGGCATTCCAGAATCTGGGCTACGCGCCGCCGGTTCCACTGCAATGCGTATCGATGCCCGCGCCGGCGCGGCTGGCCTTTGCCACGGGCGAGGTCACGCTTGGCAGCGGGCCCGACGCGGGCTTCGTGTTCGACAACGAGAAGTGGCGTCACGCGGTGCCGGTCGCGGCCTTCGACATCGACGTGAGCCCGGTGTCTGAGAGCGGCTTTGCTGCCTTTGTCGACGCCGGTGGCTATGCGAGGCAAGACCTGTGGTCGGGTGCCGGCTGGGCCTGGCGCACCATGACCGGCGTGCGTCATCCCCTTTACTGGCGGCAAGGCGACGGCGGCTGGGAGGTGCGCCGCTTCGACCGCTGGCAGCCGCTCGCCGCCGATGTGCCCATGCTGCACGTCAATCGCCACGAAGCCGAGGCGTATGCCGCATGGAGCGGGCGGCGCTTGCCGACCGCGGCGCAGTGGCTGTGCGCTGTCGCGCATCCGGGATTTCATTGGGGGGCGGCGTGGGAGTGGCTGCGCGATCCGTTCGTGCCGTATCCGGGATTCAGTGCCGATCCCTACCGCGACTATTCGCAGCCCTGGTTCCACACCCATGGCGAACTGCGCGGCGGCGGGCCGGTGACCGATGCGGCGCTGAAGCGGCCGGGTTTCCGCAACTTCTATCTGCCGGAGCGGCGCGATCCGTTCGCCGGCTTCCGTACTGCCAGTGTCTAGCCGCCGGTCATCGACATGAAGCGCAGGATCTTGTGCGGCGCTTCGCGGAATTCGTGGCGTTCCGGCTTGAGGTTGATGGCGTCGAGGATCGCGGCGTCGAGTTCGGCATCGCTGCAGCCGCCGCGCAGCAGCGGGCGGAATTCGAATTTCTCGTCCTGCCCCAGGCACATGTAGGCGGTGCCGTCGACCGCGATGCGGATGCGGTTGCAGGTCTGGCAGAAGTGCTGCGAGATCGGCGTGATGAAGCCGACGTTGAAGCGGCCGTCGGGGGTGCCGAGGTAGCGCGCGGGGCCCGCGCCGGGGAGCGTCGTTTCGATCAGATCGAACTGCCGGCGCAGGCGCTCCTTCACCGGTTGCAGATCGAGGTATTCGGCGTTGCGGCCGGTGGCGCCCATCGGCATCGCCTCGATCAGCCGCAGCACGAAGCCGCGGTCCATGCAGAACGCGACCATCTCGTCGATCTCGTCGTCATTGCTGCCGCGCAAGGCGACCATGTTGAGCTTGATCGGCGCGAAACCGGCGTCCTGCGCGGCGGCCAGCCCGGCCATGACCTTCGCCAGCACGTCGCGGCCGTTGATTTGTTCCACCCGCGCCTGCTGCAGCGAATCGAGGCTGACGTTGAGCCGCGTCACCCCTGCGGCCTTGAGCGCCGCGGCATGGCGGTCGAGCTGGGTGGCGTTGGTCGACAGCGAGAGATCCTCGATGCCGGGCAGGGCGGCGATGCGGCCGGCGAGTTCCGCGATGTTGCGCCGCAGCAGCGGCTCGCCGCCGGTGAGGCGGATGCGGCTTACGCCCAGTCGGGCGAAGGCGCCGATCAGGCGCTCGATTTCGTCGAAGTCCAGCCAGTGCTCGGGCTCCTCGAAACCCGTAAAGCCTTCCGGCATGCAGTAGCTGCAGCGCAGGTCGCAGCGGTCCGTCACCGACAGCCGCACGTAGTCGATGCGGCGGCCGAACTGGTCGACGAGGCCACGCGGTTCGATCGGAGCGGCTGCGTTCATGATGGGTGCTTGGCAGGAACGGGTTGTATATGAAAAAATATAACCACATTCGGACGAACTGGCAATGCAGACATGAAAGTGTTCGGGATCGCAGGCTACAGCGGCAGCGGCAAGACCACGCTGATCGAGCGCGTGCTGCCGCGCCTTGCCGAACGCGGCCTCAGTGTTGCGGTGATCAAGCACACCCACCACGACTTCGACATCGACCGTCCCGGCAAGGACAGCTGGCGCGCGCGCGAGGCGGGGGCGGCGGCGGTGCTGCTGGCGTCCGACCACCGCACCGCGGTGTTGACCGAGCATCGTGACACGCCGCCGACGCTGGAGGAACTGCTGGCCAAGCTGCCGCCGTGCGACCTGGTGCTGGTCGAGGGCTACAAGCGCGAGGCGATCCCCAAGCTGGAAGTGCACCGTACCGAGACCGCCAAGCCCTGGCTGTATCCTGACGATCCCCACATCCTGGCGGTGGCGTCCGACGTGGCGCCGCCCGATGCTTTTCCCCGCATCGACCTCGACGCGATTTCCCCACTCACCGACTTCATCCTCGACCATGCTCTCAGCCGACCAACTGCTTGATGCCCTGCTCGCGCGCGCGCGCGGCGTGACCGCCACCGAAACCGTCGCCGTCACCGCCGCGCTGGGCCGTGTGCTCGCCGTGCCGCAGACCTCCGCGATCACCGTGCCGCCGGCGGACAACAGCGCGATGGACGGCTACGCCGTGCGCGTCGCCGATATCGCCGCAGCGGGTACGCGCCTGCCGGTGTCGCAGCGCATCCTCGCCGGCGCGGTCGGCGAGCCGCTGACGCCAGGCAGCGCCGCGCGCATCTTCACCGGCGCGCCGGTGCCGCCGGGCGCCGACGCCGTGCTGATGCAGGAATACTGCGCTGCGGAAGGCGATTCGGTCGTCATCAACATCGTGCCGCGCGCCGGCGAGAACATCCGTCGCGCCGGCGAGGAC
>JBEQCP010000013.1:0-64145 GCA_041639215.1 Pseudomonadota bacterium
GTTCGAGACCTACGCGGTCACCATCATCGCCACCATGCTGCTGGGCGGCCTGATGGTGATGGGCGAGAACGCGACCAACGCCGTGGTCTACCCGCTGGTGCTGGGGGGCGTGTCGATCATCGCATCGATCATCGGCACCTTCTTCGTCAAGGCGCGCGAGGGCGGCAAGATCATGAACGCGCTGTATCGCGGCCTGCTCGTCGCCGGCGTGCTGGCGGTACCGGCCTTCTACGTGGTGACCATGCAGATGTTCGGCGACGGTCTCATGATCGGCAACGAGATGGTCTCCAGCATGAGCCTGTTCTATGCCTCGCTGATCGGCCTCGCGCTCACCGCCGCCATGGTGGTGATCACCGAGTACTACACCGCGACCGAGTACGCGCCGGTGCGCCACATCGCGCAGGCGTCGACCACCGGCCACGGCACCAACATCATCGCCGGCCTCGGCGTGTCGATGAAGTCGACGGCGGCGCCGGTGCTGGCGGTGTGCCTGGCGATCTGGGGTGCGTACGAACTGGCCGGGCTGTACGGCATCGCCATCGCCGCCACGGCGATGCTGTCGATGACCGGCATCATCGTCGCCCTCGACGCCTACGGCCCGATCACCGATAACGCCGGCGGCATCGCCGAGATGGCCGAGCTGCCCGACGACATCCGCAACATCACCGACCCGCTCGACGCCGTCGGCAACACCACCAAGGCGGTGACCAAGGGCTACGCGATCGGTTCGGCCGGCCTCGCCGCGCTGGTGCTGTTCGCCGACTACACCCACGCGCTCGAAGCCAAGACCGGCGGTGTCACGCTGTTCGACCTGTCCGACCACATGGTCATCATCGGCCTCTTCATCGGCGGCATGGTGCCGTATCTGTTCGGCGCCATGGGCATGGAAGCGGTCGGTCGCGCGGCCGGCTCGGTGGTGGTCGAGGTGCGCCGCCAGTTCCGCGAGATCCCAGGCATCATGGAAGGCAAGGCCAAGCCCGAATATGGCACCTGCGTCGACATGCTGACCAAGGCCGCGATCAAGGAAATGATGATCCCGTCGCTGCTGCCGGTGCTGGTGCCGGTGCTGGTTGGCCTCATCCTCGGGCCCAAGGCGCTCGGCGGCGTGCTGCTCGGCACCATCGTCACCGGCATCTTCGTCGCCATCTCGATGACCACCGGCGGCGGCGCCTGGGACAACGCCAAGAAGTACATCGAGGAAGGCAACCACGGCGGCAAGGGTTCAGAAGCGCACAAGGCTGCCGTTACCGGTGATACCGTCGGCGATCCCTACAAGGACACCGCCGGCCCGGCCGTCAACCCGCTGATCAAGATCATCAACATCGTGGCACTGCTGATCGTGCCGCTGATCGGGTAAGCTTGGAGGCCCGTGCCGGGGCGCAAGCCCCGGCGGCACAACAATCATCAACCAAGAGAGGAAACAGGAATGGCTAAAAACGTTGGCGGTGCGGACCGCGTCATCCGTGCAGTGGTCGGTGCCGGCCTGATCTATTACGCAATGTCGAACCTGCCCGGTGCCCAGGACTGGATGGTTCCCGCGGGCATGGTCGGCTTCGTGCTGATCCTGACCGCGATCTTCGCGCGCTGCCCGGCCTACATGCCGTTCGGCATCAATACCTGCAAGACGAAATAAGTCCCTGCGCGTATTGCCCATGAAAAGTGCGCCCGATGGGCGCACTTTTTTTTCGGGCTCCGCATGGGCAGGGGCCCCAGGCGGCCCGGTTCCCCGGCATCAGCGCCCCGCCCGGCGGCCCTGGCATGTGGCGGCCGGGATACAAAAAGGACACAAAGATAGGGAAATCACGGCGGCAAGCCTCAAGAAACCTGCATAAGACGCCGCTAGAGGTGGACGGTAGGTGATTCGTACCAGAATACTGCCGAAACCGCCTTCAACCCGCTGATCGAGACAATCAACGCCGTGGCACTGCTGATCGTGCCGTTGATTGGGTACAGGAAGCAAGGATCGGCTGATCGGGGAGGGGCCGTCGATGCGAGGTGCCGATCCGGCATCCGCGCGCCGACGGCCCTGGTTGTCATGGCGGATATCTGCTAATGACTCAAGGAGAACGAAGATGAGCAATATCGGTATCAATGATCGCATCGCACGCGTCGCTGTCGCGTCCACCCTGCTGTACTGGGCGATGACCCCCACCGGCCCCACGCTGCTGGCCGGTTATGCCGGCGTGTTCCTGCTGGCCACCGCCATCATCGGCTGGTGCCCGTGGTACTCGTCCTTCGGTGCCAGCACCAAAAAGCAGTAAACTTTCGCAGCACCGCAAGGTCTGCCAAGTGCGCCCGCGTGGCGCACTTTTTTTATTTCCGGAATCCTCGCCCATGCGTCTTCCTGTCCTGTTGTTCGCGCTTCTCCTTACGGGCGCAGCCCACGCCGGCGGCGTCGAACGCCTCAAGGCCTTCATCGCCGGCGCCAAGACCGCCGAGGCCGACTTCACCCAGACCGTTTCCGACCGCAGCGGCCGCGTCACCCAGCAGGCCAGCGGCAAAATGGCCTTCGCCCGCCCCGGCAAGTTCCGCTGGGACTACCGCAAGCCGTATGAACAAATCATCGTCGGCGACGGCGCGAAGCTGTGGCTGTACGACGTCGACCTCGAGCAGGTCACCGTCAAGCCCCTCGGCGACGTCATCGCCGGCACGCCCGCCGCGCTGCTGGCCGGCGACAATGCCATCGAGAAATACTTCACCCTGAAGAACGCCGGCGAGGCCGATGGCCTCGAATGGCTCGACGCCACCCCCAAAACCCGGGACACCAGCTTCGAGCGCATCCGCATGGGTTTCAAGGGCGATCTCCTGATGCAGATGGAACTGTTCGACACCTTCGGTCAGCGCACCCTGCTCAAATTCGGCAGGATGGTGCGCAATCCGTCCATCCCGGCGGCGCGCTTCAGCTTCACTCCACCCAAGGGTGCCGACATCATCGGCGAGTGATCCGCCATTGCGAGGCGCAGCCGAAGCCATCCAGCAGGCCGCTCGGCGCACAACGCTGGATCGCCGCGGCCTTCGGCCTCGCGATGACGACGGCGTTCGCGCCCGGCAGCCCGCAACGGCGCCCGGGTTCTGGGGGATAATTCCGCGCACATGAGCACCCCCGACCTGTTCCAGACCGACGCTCCCGAGCCCGCGCGCGACGATCCGCACGCGCCGCTGGCCGAGCGCCTGCGTCCGCATACGCTCGCCGACGTCGTCGGCCAGACCCATCTGCTCGGCCCCGGCAAGCCGCTCAGGCTCGCCTTCGATTCCGGCAAGCTGCATTCGATGATCCTGTGGGGGCCGCCGGGCGTCGGCAAGACCACGCTGGCCAGGCTCACCGCGCAGGCCTTCGGCGCCGATTTCATCGCGATCTCGGCCGTGCTGTCCGGCGTCAAGGACATCCGCGAGGCGGTCGAGCGCGCGCGCATGAACCAGACCCTCGGCCGCGCCACCATCCTCTTCGTCGACGAAGTCCACCGCTTCAACAAGTCGCAGCAGGATGCCTTTTTGCCGCACGTCGAATCCGGGCTGTTCACCTTCATCGGCGCCACCACCGAGAATCCCTCGTTCGAAGTCGTTGGCGCGCTCTTGTCGCGCGCCCAGGTCTATGTGCTGAAGTCGCTCACCCCCGACGAGCTCGGCCAGCTGATGCAGCGCGCGCTGCAGGAATTGCCGGAGCTGAAGCTGGGCGAGGGCGTCGACAAGCTGCTGGCCGCCTACGCCGACGGCGATGCCAGGAAGCTCCTCAACCTGCTGGAACAGCTCGACACCGCCGCCCGCACCGCGCAGGTGAAGAACGTCGACGCCGCTTTTGTCGAAAATGCCCTGGCGCAATCGCTGCGCCGCTTCGACAAGGGCGGCGAAGCCTTCTACGACCAGATTTCCGCGCTGCACAAGAGCGTGCGCGGCAGCGACCCCGACGCCTCGCTCTACTGGCTGGTGCGCATGCTCGACGGCGGCGCCGATCCGCGCTATCTGGGACGCCGCCTGATCCGCATGGCGAGCGAGGACATCGGCCTGGCCGACCCGCGTGCGCTGCGGCTCGCGCTCGACGCCGTCGAAACCTACGAAAGATTGGGTTCCCCCGAAGGCGAACTCGCGCTCGCACAGGCCTGCCTGTATCTCGCCTGCGCGCCCAAGAGCAACGCCGCCTACGTCGCCTACAACAGCGCGCGTGCCTTCGTGCAGTCCAATCCCTCCAGCGACGTTCCCATCCACCTGCGCAACGCCCCTACCAAACTGATGAAGGAACTCGGCTACGGCCGTGCCTACCGCTACGCCCACGACGAGCCCGAAGCCTACGCCGCCGGCGAGCGCTACTTCCCCGACGACCTGCAGGAACAGCAGTTCTACGCGCCTACGCCGCGCGGGCTCGAGAGCAAGATCGCCGAGAAGCTCGCGCACCTGCGCAAGCTGGACGAGGAAGCGGGCAAGGGCTGAGGGCAGGCTGCCGTCGCGGAAGCCTGCATTCAGGAGACGGGCGGCGTTGCGCCCCCTGCGCTCAGCAGGTGACGAGATCCGTGTGGCCGAAGCCCAGGGAGTAATCGAGCACCGAAATGACCGTCGGCGTCACCCGGAATATGCGGACCTCCTCCGCCGTCGGCATCGGAATCGGGAGTGCGATCTTTTCGGGGTATTTCAGCGGAAACAGCTGCAGGATCCGGTTCGCTTCGCCCGGGTCGACGGCCGCCTGCGCGTGTGCCGCCATCGACAGGCCGGTGATCGCCATCAGGTCCGGCGTGTCGTGATCGATGGCGAGCGACACCCGGTCGTCCCGCGCCAGATTTGCCGCCTTCTGGCTGTCGAGCCCGCAGAGGAAATAGAGGGTGAGCCCTTCGTTCACGTAGCCGACGGTCGTCGCCTGCGGCCAGCCATCCGGGCGCAAGGTGGCAATCGTCATGATCCGGTGCTGATCGAGCAGCGCCAGAATTTTGGTCTTGATCACGTCGTCCATCAGCTGTCTCCCGGGTTGCGCGGTGGAATGCACCCGCGATCTGAGTTTAGGAAAAATCAGGACGCTCGATGTACCGCACCGGTCGGGCTGTTGCGCAATCAGGCCAGCCTTCATAATTGCGGCATTCCATTTGCAGTCGCCTTGCCATGCGCCGTTCCTTCCTGGTTCTCCTCGTTGCCCTGCTCGCCGCCTGTGCTGTCCCGCCGCCGTCGCCCGTGCCCGCCAGGCCGGTCGTCGTCCCGCCGCCCAAGCCGCCGATCAAGGTCGCGCTGGTGCTGGGCGGCGGCGCGGCGCGCGGTTTCGCGCACATCGGCGTGATCAAGTCGCTGGAGGCGCAGGGCATCGTGCCCGACATCGTGGTGGGCACCAGCGCCGGCTCGGTGGTAGGCGCGCTCTACGCAGCCGGCATGAGCGGCTTCGACCTGCAGAAGCTCGCGCTCGGCATGGAGGAGGAGATGGTGGCGGACTGGACGCTGCCCAACCGCGGGGTGCTCAAGGGCGAAGCGCTGCAGGGCTTCATCAACCAGCAGGTGAAGCAGCTGCCGATCCAGCGGCTGCAAAAGCCGTTCGGCGTGGTAGCCACCGACCTCTTGAGCGGCGAGCGCGTGCTGTTCCGCCGCGGCGACACCGGCATCGCGGTGCGCGCGTCGAGCGCGGTGCCGGGCGTGTTCCAGCCGGTGGAGATCAACGGCCGCGAGTACGTCGACGGCGGTCTCACCTCGCCGGTGCCGGCGCAGACGGCGCGCGCCATGGGGGCGGACTTCGTGATCGCGGTCGACATCTCCAGCGTCGGTCGCCGCGAGAAGCTCGCCGGCACGCTCGACGTGCTGCTGCAGACCTTCGCGATCATGGGCCACACGATCAGCGGCCACGAACTGGAAGACGCCGACGTCGTGATCCGGCCGCGGACGGCGGCAGTGAGCAGCACCAGCTTCGAGGACCGCCATCTCGCCATCCTGGAAGGCGAAAAGGCCGCGGCGGCCGTGATGGCCGACCTCAAGGCCCGGCTGGCGAAGGCGCGGGCGCGCTGAGATGTATCGGGCAGCGCCGAACCCTGCGCAGGCCGACGCAGCGAGCCTGCGTGAGCTGACGACGCGCTTTCCCCACCCTGGCCGCGTCGAGGCGATCTACCTGCGCCCTGCGCGCCGCGGCGAGGTCCGTGCGGTCGAGTCGGCCCAGGCGATCGCCGCGCGGGGACTGCAGGGCGACCATTACGCGCAGCCGTCGCACGGCCGGGTCGAAGGCGGCAAGCGGCAGGTGACGTTGATCCAGGCCGAGCACCTGCCGGTGGTGGCGGCGCTGACCGGGCGGACGCAGATCGACGGCGCGCAGCTGCGGCGCAACCTGGTCGTGTCGGGCCTGAATCTGCTGGCGGCGCACGCGCTGTTCCGCGATTGTCCGCTGGTGCTGCGCATCGGTGACGCGGTGGTACTGGAGGTAACCGGGCATTGCGATCCCTGCTCGCGCATGGAAGACGTGTTGGGACCGGGTGGCTACAACGCGATGCGCGGGCACGGCGGGATGAATGCGCGCATTGTCACCGGCGGACCGATCCGGGTGGGCGATGCCGTGCGCTGCGAGCGGGCGGATTTCGCCTCGGGCAAAGCAGGCTATTCTTGAAGCACGATCGACAGAGGAGTTCATCATGAGAATGACCATTGGGTGGTCGGTATTGCCGCTGCTGTTTGTCGCGGGCGGCGCGATGGCGCAGGAAGCCGCGCCGGCGACGGAACCTGCCGCTGCGGTGGCGCCGGCCGTTGCAGCGGAACCGGTACAGGCGAGGGAAAGGACGACGTCGCGCGCGTCGGTCCAGCGTCAGGGGGCCGACATGCGCCACTGCCTGAAGCTGAAGGACAGCCGCGCGATCATCCGCTGCGCCGAGCCGGGCCGCAAACCCTGAGCGTTGCCGGAAGAAGCGAACCCGAGCCTCGCGGGGAAGGCAGGTACACGCCGCGCGAGCGCGTGTGGCAAGCCAGCGTTCGCCTGATGCGGGGGATTCGGTTATCTTCGTCCTGCGTGCCGCAGGTCGACAACAGATGGACACGCGATCCGCAACCTCGATGCCGGGAGAAAACATGCACGCACGCCTACCAGGAAAAATCGCCCTCGCCCTGCTCGTGACTGGGCTCGTCGCCACCGGCCCGGTGCTGGCCGAGAAGCCCGACTGGGCCGGCCAGGGCAAGGCCGAGAAAGGCGCCCATGACAACGATCGGCGCGACGAGCGCAGGGATGATCGGCGCGACGACCGCAGGGACGATCGGCGCGATGACCGCAGCAGCGATCGGGGCGACGTGCGGATCAGCGTGCATTTCGGCGACCGCGATCGCAGCGTCATCCACGCCTACTACGAGAGCGATTTCCGCCACGGGCGCTGCCCGCCGGGGCTGGCCAAGAAGCGCAACGGCTGCATGCCGCCCGGCCAGGCCAAGAAATGGCGGGTCGGCCACGTCCTGCCGCACGACGTGATCTACCATGATCTGCCGCCGCGCCTGGTGGTCGAACTCGGTGTGCCGCCTTCCGGCCACAAATACGTGCGGGTCGCTGCCGACATCCTGATGATCGCCGTCGGCACCGGCCTGGTGGTGGACGCCATCGAGGATCTGGGCCGCATGTAAGCGCTTGTCGTCGCCGCGAACAGGAGCCGGGCTGGTGCCCGGTTTTTTTTCGCGCAGCGTCAGCCGGCGACGACGAGCGGCACGGTCATCTCCGCCGCGCTGGTGCCGCCGTGCACGCCGATGTGGGTATAGCGCGGCTCGCCCTGGAGCCAGTCGCGCAGGATCGCGTTGCCACGCGGGATCAGCACGTAGTCCCCGAGCCGCCCGGCGAGCGCCGGATGCGGCGCGCCCGGACCCAGCCAGCCCTGCTGCAGGAGCGTTTCGCTCCTGAAGCACTGCACGCGGTCGGCCAGCCGTGCGTTCACGTAATCCTCGAATTCGTCCGCCCGCCCCGAGCGCACGTAGGCGTAGGCGACGCGCGGCTCGCCGCACAGCGGCAGCACGAGCGTGTCGCGCAGCGCGGGGTGATCGTCGAGGTCGATCGTATCGCCGGCGTCGATGAAGCCGTGGTCGGCGGTGACGATGACGACGCTGTCGCGCGCCGCGTCGAGCAGGCGGGCGAAGGCGGCGTCGAGCGCGGCGTAGGCGGCTTCCACCTCGTCACTGGCGACGCCGAATTCGTGCGCCAGGGTGTCGAGCTGCGGCCAGTAGGCATGGACGTAGCTGCGCGCCTCGCCGCGCAGCAGGCCGGCGACGGTGTCGACCAGTTCGTCGAGCGTGGCATAGCCGTGGCGCTGCGCACGGCCGGACAGTGCGACGTTGAAGTCGGAATGCACGATCTGCTGCGGGCTCACCACGTGGCAGGGCAGTGGCAGGTGGTCGAACAGCGGCGTCAGGCCGAACAGCGTCGCCGGCGTCACGCCGGCCTCGCGCAGCGCGTGGCGGCCGGTGCGGACGCGGAACGGCAGCGGCGCGACGACTGCGCCGATCTCGCGGAAATACATGTTCCAGCCGGTCAGCCCGTGCTGCTGCGGCGCGAGCCCGGTGAGGAAGGTGGGGATCGCGCTCGCCGTCGTCGACGGGAAGACCGAGGTCATCGATCCGCGCAGATGGCGGCGCAGCGCGCCTGCGTGCCGCGACAGGTAGTCGAAGCCGAGGCCGTCGACCACCCACAGCACGACGTGGCGCGCCTCGGCGAGCGCGTCCGGCGGCAGCGCCGCCAGCGGCGCATAGGGGCTGTGCGCGCCGAGCGCGGCAGCGATCGAACTCATCAGGTTGACCAGGCTGCCGCCGGCGTAGTCGGGCAGGGTGAAGGCTTCCATGCGCTGCCGCTCAGCCGCCCCAGTGCCGCACCCGGCCGACATCGAGGTGGACGAAGTTCGACTCCGGGTAGTAGCCGACGCCGCCTGCTTTCAGCTCCAGCGCCGCCTGGCGCAGGTCGGCGAGCGCCACGCCGGGCAGGCGCACGTCGATCGCCTTGCCCTGCATGTGCAGGCTGCGGGTGGCGACGCCGCTGGTGGTGGCGTTGAGCAGCTGGTTGCTGGCCGGCGAACGGTAGGCCGAGATGACCTCGAACGGGCCGGCGGGCTGCAAGCGCGTCTCCAGGCGATGCAGCAGGTCGATGAGCGCGGTGTCGATCGCCGCGACTTCGCCGCTGCGATGGTCGCGCAGCACGTAATCGATGGCGGCGAGCGCGTCGGCCAGGTAGCTGCCCTGCGCCCAGTAAGCGCGTTCCAGCGTTTCCTCCGTGTGCAGGTTGTGCAGCGCGAGCCGGCGCTCGGGCGCAAGGCTTGCCACGGCGGGACGTGGCAGGGCGGGCGCGAGCAGGCCGAGCTTGAGGAAAGTCCTGCGGTCGATGCGTGGCTTCATGGCGTCTCCTTCGGCTGTTCGTTCGCCACGCGGCCGATTTCGCGTGCGAGGCCGGCCTGTTCCGCGAGCGCCGCGTCCGCTGCCGTCCAGTCGATGGCAGCGGTGAGAGCGTGCGCCGTCGCCAGTTCGCGCAGCTGCGCAGCCGCATCGATCCCGCGTGCATAGATGTCCGCGTGCACTTCGAGCAGCAGGCGGCCGTCGGCGGTGCGCGCCAGCAGCACGGGCTGGTAGGCGATGCGGCCGCGGGTGCCGGGCCGGACCGCTTCATAGAGCGCGGCGATGTCGTCGGGATGCAGGCGGATGCAGCCGTGGCTGCGGAAATGGTACACGCTCGACGGCGCGATGGTGCCGTGGATGCCGCAGCCCCACAGGCTCAGCCCCAGCCAGTGCGCGCCGAGCGGGTTGTCGGGGCCGGGCGGCACCTCGGTCACGACATCCTTGCCCTCGGCGCGCATTTCCTCCTGGATCGATTGCGGCACGATCCAGGTCTTGTCGGTCTCGCGCTGGACGATGCGGAACTCGCCCTCCGGCGTCGGCCAGTCGGGCCGGCCGAGGCCGGCAGGGTAGGCGGCTTCGACCACGCCGGCGCGCAGCAGGAACAGCATGCGCTGCGGGATGTTGATCAGCACGCCGTCGTCGAGCCCGGCCGGGACGATGTGGGCGTTGTCGACGACGAGGCGCTGCCCGGGAAAGATGCGGTCGGGGTTGCGCAGCGCGTTGTCCCGCGCCAGCCGCGCAGTGTCGGCGCCGAAGCGCGCGCCGATGGCGGCCAGGAAGTCGCCGGGCTGCACCACGTAGACCTGCTGGCCGCCGACCACCTGCGTGGCGAGCGGCGCCTGCGCCGCGGCCGGCAGGGCAGCGAACGCGAGCAGCGCGGCGGCGAGATGCCGCCTCATCCGGCCACGGCCGGCGCCGGCCCGGCGATCGAATCGACGTGCAGCGTCTGCGTCGGGAAGGCGATCTCGGCACCGTGGCCGCGGATGATGGCGGCGATCTTCAGCAGCACGTCCTGCTTCACCTCGTGGTAGTGCACCCATTCGACGGTGCGGGTGAAGGTGTAGATGAAGAAATCCAGCGACGAGGCGGCGAACTGGTTGAAGTTCACGATCAGCGTCGCATCGGTGTCGATCTCGGGATGCGATTGCAGCATCGCCTTTACGTCGGCGACGATCGCGTCCATCTTGTCGAGGTCCTGGTAGCGGATGCCGATCGTCTCCTTGATGCGGCGGTTGGTCATGCGCGTCGGGTTCTCCACCACGATGTGGGTGAACAGCGCGTTCGGCACGTAGATCGGATTCTTGTTGAACGCCCGCACCCGGGTATGGCGCCAGCCGATGTATTCCACCGTGCCCTCGATGGCCTTGTCGGGCGAGCGGATCCATTCGCCGACCACGAAAGGGCGGTCGAGATAGATGGTGAGCCCGCCGAAGAAGTTGGCGAGCATGTCCTTGGCGGCGAAGCCCACCGCGATGCCGCCGATGCCGCCGAAGGCGAGCACGCCCGAGATGCTGAAGCCGAGCTGCTGCAGGATCACCAGCCCGGCCAGGATCACCACGCTGAAGCGGCCCAGCTTGGAGAGCGCGTCGACCGTGGTGCGGTCGACCGCACGGTCTGCCGTGGCGCTGCGGGCGAGCACGCTGCGCGAAGCATTGCCGATCAGCCGCAGCAGGAACCAGGCGAGGGCGAGAATGACCAGCACGTCGCGCGCCGGCTCGACGAAATCGGGCAACTGCGCGCCGCTGTGGCGCGCCACGATCTTCAGCGCGTAGACCGTGCCGAGCGTCCACAGGATCAGCGTGAGCGGCTTGCGCGCCGCCTTGATCAGCGCGTCGTCCCACATCGCGGCGCTGCGCGCCGCGATCTTCTCGATCTGGCGCAGTGCGTAGTAGGCGGCGAGATTGAGGGCGACGACCGTGGCGACCACGATCAGGACTTCGCCGAGCCAGGGCTGGGCGAGCGTGGAAAGGCCGAGGGCGTGTGCCAGTTCGTTCATGGGCAAGGATGGATTCGAATGACTGAACAGGAATGACGCGTGCGGCAAGTGGAGGTTCAAACCCGCCGACGCACCCGACGGCGCTTGCCTATACTGCACAGCCCACATCGTACAAGGAGTCGGGCCATGAACAAGGCGTATGCAGCAAGCGTGCTGGTGACGATGGCCCTGGCGGGCGGCTGCGCCGAGCTGGGTAGCCTGGGAGGGACGAAATACGGCGAGACGAGCGGCACGGTCGCCAGCCAGACGGAGCGCGACGGCACCATCGCCACCCTGGAGAACCTCGAGGTCGACGCCAACTACAAGCTGGGCGTCGGCACCGCCGTGGGCGCGGTGGCCGGCGGCATCCTCGGTGCCGGCGTGGGCGACAGCAAGACCGCCACCGCGGTCGGCGCCGTGCTCGGCGGCGTCGCCGGCACCTATGCCGAGAGCAAGATCCGCAAGCAGGATGCCCAGCGCGTGACCGTCAGCATGAAGACCGGCGGCAGCGTCACCATCGTGCAGCCGATGGACGGCCGCCTGCGCGAAGGCATGGCGGTGCGCGTCGAAGGCAGCGGCGAGCGCGCGCGCGTGGTGCCACGCTAGGCCGGGCGAGCGGCCGCGCGCGGCTGCAGTTGAGCACGGGCAGGGTGCGGATCGGCGGGCGCGGTATCGGCAGAGGGGGAGCGGGGAATGTTGCTGATTTTGTGGGGTTTTCATGCCATTTGTACCAGCCCGAACCGGACCGTATTGACGGTACGCGTGACGGCACCTGACTGATACGATGCGGGCACTTCGAATTTTCTCCTCGTGTCATGGCCCGCGTCGCCGTTCCGCTCACCGAAAGCCGCATCCGCCAGACTGAGCCGGCCGCCAAGCCGCTCAAGCTGGCCGACGGCGGCGGCATGTACCTGCTGCTGCGCCCGGACGGCTCGCGCTACTGGCGGCTCGACTACCGCTTCGACGGCAAACGCAAGACGCTGGCGCTCGGGGTCTATCCCGAGGTCACGCTGGGCGAGGCGCGGCGGCGGCGCAGCGCGGCGAAATCGCTGCTGGCGGCGGGCCAGGACCCGGCCGCAGTGCGCAAGGCGGGCCGCCAGGGGCGGCTGGCCGGCGGCGACGAGCAGGCCTATGCGCTGGCGTTGATCGGCGAAGGCGTGTGGAACTGGGACCTGCCGCTCGGCCAGATCCGCCACAACGCGCAGTGGGCGCGGCTGATGGGCTTGCCCGAGCGCCAGTCGGCGCATGAGTGGCGGACGGCCGTGGCGCGCGTGCACGAGCAGGACCGCGCGGCGGTGATGGCGGCGATCCAGGCCTGTCTCGACGGCAAGGCGCCCTTCGACCGCGAGCACCGCATCCAGCATGCGGACGGCAGCGCGATCTGGGTGCGCAACCGTGGCGAAGTGGTCGAGCGCGACGCCGACGGCAAGCCGCTGCGCATGGTGGGCAGCCTGCGCGAGGTGACCGAACAGAAGCGCGAGGCGCTGGTCATGCAGCGGCGCAACCTGCTGCTGCGCACGATTGCCGCCGTGAACGAGATGCTGATGGAAGAGCTCTCGGAGCAGGCGCTGATGGCACGCATCTGCGATGAACTGGTGAGCGAAGGCCTGTTCCGCATGGCCTGGATCGGCCTGGTGAGCGACGATGGCGTCGCGGTGCGTCCGGTGGCCACGGCCGGCTTCTCGCAGGATTACCTCGATCGCGCCGACATCCGCTGCGACGACTCGCCGCAGGGGCAGGGGCCGACCGGCACCGCGATCCGCCTGGGCGCCACCGTGGTCAACAACGACACCGAGACCAACCAGCGCTTCGCGCCGTGGCGCGAGCGTGCCCGCGAGCAGGGTTACCGCTCGTCGGCGGCCGCGCCGATCCGCATGCACGGCAAGGTGATCGGCACACTCAACGTCTACAGCCAGGACGCACACGCCTTCGGCCTGGAAAAGGTGGTGCTGATCGAAAAGCTCGCCACCGACCTCGGGATCGCGATGGGCAGCCGTGCCGCGCTGGCGGCGCTGCGCGCGAGCGAGGAACGCTTCCGCCTGCTGCTCGATTCCTCGCCCGAGGCCATCTTCGGCGTCGACGCCCAGGGCATCTGCACCTTCGTCAACCCGGCCTGCCTGCGCATGCTCGGCTACACACAGGAGGAAATGCTGGGCCAGGGCATGCACGAACTGATCCACCATACCTTTCCGGATGGCAGCACCTATCCCAAGGAGCAGTGCCACATCCGCTGCTCCACCCTGGAGGGCAAGCCCACCCATGTCGATACCGAGGTCCACTGGCGCAAGGACGGCACCAGCTTCCCGGTCGAATACTGGTCGCATCCGATGTACCGCGACGGCGAGCTGGTGGGTGCGGTGGTCACCTTCCACGACATCAGCGAGCGCAAGCGCATGGAACGCGCGTTGCGCGGCAGCGAGGAGCGCTACCGGCTGATCTCCAGCGTGGCGACCGACCTGCTGTATTCCTGCCTGCAGAACGAGCAGGGATTCTTAAACGTCGACTGGGCGACCGCCTCGCTCGACCGCATCTTCGGTTACACCCTCGACGAGATCCTGCAGCAGGGTTGCTGGCGCGCGTTCGTGCATCCCGACGACCTGCCCGAATTCGACCGCAACATCTCCCACCTCGCACCGGGGCAGCGCAGCGAATGCGAGCTGCGCATCCTCGGTCCGGACGGCGCCGTCCACTACATCCGCGCCTATTCGCTGGTGGTCGAGGACGAGCTCGGAAGCGGACATCGCCTGTACGGCGCCTGCCAGGACATCACCGAACGCCGTCGCGTCGAGGAGGCGCTGCGCGAGAGCGAATCGCGCTTCCGCGCCATGGCCGAGCATTCCACCGACTGGATCTGGTCAATCAATGTCGAAGGGCGCCATATCTACAGCAACCCGCGTGGCGTCGCCATTCTGGGCTACGGCCTGGACGAGTTCATGGCGCTGGATTACCCCAGCCTGGTGCATCCGGACGACTTGTCGCTGCTCCGCGAGACGTTCGCGGATGCCATTGCCACGCAGCGCGGCTGGCGCAACGTGGTTCTGCGCTGGCGCCACCGCGACGGCAGCTACCGCACTTTCGAATCGAACGCCTCGCCGCTGCTCGACGAAGCCGGGCAGCTGGTCGGCTTCCAGGGCGTCGACCGCGACATCACCGAGCGCCGCCAGGCCGAGGCGCGCATCGAGTTCCTCGCCCACCACGACGTGCTCACCGGGCTGCCCAACCGCGTCCTGCTGCGCGACCGCTTCGAGCAGGCGGCCGCGCATGCCCGGCGCGCGCAGATGCGTGTGGCGATGCTGTTCATCGACCTCGACCATTTCAAGGTGGTGAACGACACCCTCGGCCACGCCGCCGGCGATCAACTGCTGCAGGCCGTGGTGACGCGGCTGTCGCACAGCACGCGCGACAGCGACACCATCAGCCGCCAGGGCGGCGACGAGTTCATCCTGCTGCTCAACGACATCCCCGATCTCGAGGCGGTCGAGCGGGTCGCCACCGGCATCCTGCAGCACCTGGCCGACCCGATCGAGGTCGGCGGCCATGCGCTCAACGCGACCTGCAGCATCGGCATCGCGATGTTCCCCGATGACGGCAACGACTTCGACAGCCTGCTGCAGAAGGCCGATACCGCGATGTACAACGCCAAGGACGCCGGCCGCAACACCTACCGCTTCTTCGACGAGCAGATGAACCTGCAGGCGCACGAGCATCTGATGCTGCAGAACCGCCTGCACCAGGCGCTCTACCGCGCCGAACTGCAGCTGCACTACCAGCCGCAGTTCGACGCCGCCAGCGGCCGCGTGACCGGCGCCGAGGCGCTGCTGCGCTGGAACAATCCGGAACTGGGCGAGGTGGCGCCGAGCCGCTTCATCCCGGTGGCGGAAGACAGTGGACTCATCGTGCCGATCGGGGCCTGGGTGCTGGAGCAGGCCTGCCGCCAGGCGCAGGCCTGGCGCAATGCCGGGCTGCACGAGCTCACCATCTCGGTGAATCTTTCCGCGCTGCAGTTCCGCCGCGCCGGCCTGATCGAGACGGTGGCCGGCGCGCTCGAGCGCAGCGGCCTGCCGCCGCGCCTGCTCGAACTGGAGCTGACCGAATCGATCCTGCTGCAGGATGTCGACAATACCCTGGAGACGGTGCGCCAGCTCAAGGCCATGGGCGTGCGGCTGGCGATCGACGATTTCGGCACCGGCTATTCCTCGCTCGCCTATCTCAAGCGCTTCGCCGTCGACCGCCTGAAAATCGACCAGTCCTTCCTGCACGAGGTCAACACCGACCCCGACAACGCCGCCATCGTGCGCGCCGTCATCCAGCTCGCCCGCAGCCTGCGCCTCGGCATCATCGCCGAAGGCGTCGAGACCCAGGAACAGCTCGACTTCCTGCGCGGCGCCGGCTGCGACGAGATGCAGGGCTACCTGTTCAGCCGGCCGCTGGCGCCCGGTGCGCTCGAAGCCTTCCTGCGCGCACGCTAGGCCCGCCCTGGGGTCGCGTCGGCGCGGCCCGCTTCCTATGCTGAAGCATGTGCATGACCGGGAGACGGCGATGAGCCACAAACACGAAATCCTGCTGCGCGCGCTGTTCGAGGGGCCGGTGGGCGCCAACGTCCACTGGCGAGAGGTCGAATCGATGCTGGCGCACCTCGGCGCGAAAGTCGAGCCGCACCACGGCGCCAGCTTCCGCGTCGTTCTGAACGGCGTCGAGGGCTTCATCCACCGCCCGCACAACAGCCCCACCTGCAGCAAGCAGGAGTTGCGCCACGTGCGCGATTTCCTCACCTCGGCGGGGGTGGGAATGACGCCGGCCCAGCCGGGCGAAACCTGACGCCTCGGGCACAGCGCGCTCCCCCTGCCGATAAAATGGTTTTGGTTGGCGGGTTTTTGTGCCTATAGTTTTTTTATGCTCGATTCATAAAAACTGGAGGCACGCCATGCAAGTGACCCGGAGACAGTTTTTCAGAATCTGCGCGGCGGGGGTGGGCAGTTCCAGCCTGGCAGCGCTGGGCTTCGCGCCCGGCGAGGCGCTGGCGGAGGTGCGGGCGTTCAAGCTCGCGCGCGCCACCGAGACCCGCAACACCTGTCCCTATTGCTCGGTCGGCTGCGGTCTGCTGATGTACAGCCTGGGCGACAGGTCGAAGAACGCGCACGCTGAAATCATCCACATCGAGGGCGACCCCGACCACCCGGTCAACCGCGGCACGCTGTGCCCCAAGGGCGCCGGCCTGCTCGATTTCGTGCACAGCCCGAATCGCCTGAAGTACCCCGAGTACCGCGCCCCCGGCAGCAAGGAATGGAAACGCATCTCGTGGGACGAGGCCTTCGACCGCATCGCCCGCCTGATGAAGGCCGACCGCGACAAGCATTTCGTCGCCACCAACGACAAGGGCGAAACGGTGAACCGCTGGACCACCACCGGGTTCCTCGCCGCCTCGGCTTCCAGCAACGAAACCGGCTACCTCACCCACAAGGTGGTGCGCAGCCTGGGGATGCTCGCATTCGACAATCAGGCGCGTGTCTGACACGGCCCGACGGTGGCAAGTCTTGCCCCGACGTTCGGCCGCGGCGCGATGACCAACCATTGGGTTGACATCAAGAACACGGACCTGGTGCTGATCATGGGCGGCAACGCCGCCGAGGCCCACCCCTGCGGCTTCAAGTGGGTGACCGAGGCGAAGGCGCACCGCAAGGCGCGGCTCATCGTGGTCGACCCGCGCTTCACGCGCTCGGCTGCGGTGTCGGATTTCTACGCGCCGATCCGTGCCGGCTCCGACATCGCCTTCCTCGCCGGCGTCATCAACTACCTGCTCACGCACGACAGGATTCATCACGAATACGTGAAGAACTACACCGACATGAGCTTCCTGGTGAAGGACGAGTACGCCTTCGCCAACGGCCTGTTCTCCGGCTACGACGCCGAGAAGCGCAAGTACGACAAATCCACCTGGGGCTACCAGATCGGCGACGACGGCTACGTGAAAACCGATCCCACGCTGCAGGACCCGCGCTGCGTCTACCAGCTGATGAAGGCGCACTACAGCCGCTACACCCCGGAGATGGTCTCCACCATCTGCGGCACGCCGCAGGACGCCTTCCTCAAGGTGTGCGCAATGATCGCCGGCACCGCGGCGGCCGACAAGACCATGACCATCATGTACGCGCTCGGCTGGACGCAGCACTCGCAGGGCTCGCAGATGATCCGCACCGGCGCGATGGTGCAGCTGCTGCTCGGCAACATCGGCGTCGCCGGCGGCGGCATGAACGCGCTGCGCGGCCACTCCAACATCCAGGGCCTCACCGATCTGGGTCTCCTGTCCAACCTGCTGCCGGGCTACATGACACTGCCGGGCGAGGCCGAGCAGGACTACCAGGCCTACATCGACAAGCGCGCCACCAAGCCCTTGCGTCCGGGGCAGCTGTCGTACTGGTCGAACTACGGCAAGTTCCACGTCAGCACCATGAAGGCGTGGTTCGGCGACGCCGCCACCGCGGACAACCACTGGTGCTACGACTGGCTGCCCAAACTCGACAAGACCTACGACATCCTGCAGGTGTTCGAGAACATGAACAACGGCCAGGTGAACGGCTACGTCTGCCAGGGCTTCAACCCGCTGGCGTCGGCACCGTGCAAGGTCAAGGTGTCGGGGGCGCTGTCCAAGCTCAAGTTCCTCGTCAGCATCGACCCGCTGGCGACCGAGACCGCCGAGTTCTGGCAGAACCACGGCGAGTACAACGACGTCGACCCGGCCAAGATCCAGACCGAGGTGTTCCGCCTGCCGTCGACCTGCTTCGCCGAGGAGGACGGCAGCCTGGTCAACTCCGGGCGCTGGCTGCAATGGCACTGGAAGGGCGCCGAGCCGCCCGGCGAGGCGCGCTCCGACCAGGAGATCATGGCCGGCATCTTCCTCAGGATGCGCGAGCTATACAAGAAAGAGGGCGGCGCCTTCCCCGATCCCATCCTCAACCTCGCGTGGAAGTACAAGGTGCCGAGCTATCCCTCGCCGGAAGAGCTGGCCCGCGAATTTTCCGGCAAGGCGCTCGCTGACGTCACCGATCCCAAGGATCCGGCGAAGGTACTGGTCAAGGCCGGCGAGCAGTTGAACGGCTTCGCCGAACTGCGCGACGACGGCTCGACCGCCTGCGGCTGCTGGATCTTTTCCGGCTGCTGGAGCGAGAAGGGCAACCTGATGGCACGGCGCGACAACGCCGACCCCTTCGGTATCGGGCAGACGCTCAACTGGTCGTTCGCCTGGCCGGCGAACCGCCGCATCCTCTACAACCGCGCCTCCTGCGATCCGTCCGGCAAACCCTACGATCCCACGCGCAAGCTGATCGCGTGGGACGCCGGAACCCGCAAGTGGAGCGGCTCCGACGTGCCCGACTTCAAGATCGATTCGGCGCCGGAGGAGGGCATGAATCCCTTCATCATGAACCCCGAGGGCGTGGCGCGCTTCTTCGCCGTCGACAAGATGAACGACGGGCCTTTCCCCGAGCACTACGAGCCCTTCGAGTCGCCGCTCGCCGCCAACCCGCTGTTCCCGAACAACCCGCAGGCGCGCGCCTGTCCCGCCGCGCGGGTGTTCAAGGGCGACTGGGCGAGCTTCGGCAAGCCCGACAAGTTCCCCTTCGTCGCCACCACCTACCGCCTCACCGAGCACTTCCACTACTGGACCAAGCACGTGCGGCTCGACGCCATCATCCAGCCCGAGCAGTTCGTCGAGATCGGCGAGGAACTCGCGAAGGAGAAGGGCATCAAGGCCGGCGACCACGTGCGGGTGAAATCGAACCGCGGCTTCATCGTCGCGGTCGCGGTCGTCACCAAGCGCCTGATGACGCTCACCGTCGGCGGCCGGAAGACCCACACCGTCGGCATTCCCATCCACTGGGGCTTCACCGGCGTGGCGAAGAACGGCTACCTCACCAACACCCTGACCCCCTTCGTGGGCGACGCCAACACCCAGACGCCGGAGTTCAAGGCGTTCCTGGTCGACGTCGAGAAAGTGTAGGAGGGAATCATGGCACTCCAGTCTCTCGACATCGCGGCCCGTTCCGCCACCACCACGCCGTCGCCGCAGGCGCGCGGCGCCATTCCGGTCGCCAAGCTGATCGACATTTCCAAGTGCATCGGCTGCAAGGCCTGCCAGGTCGCGTGCATGGAATGGAACGACCTGCGCGATGAAATCGGCACCACCGCCGGCACCTACGACAACCCGCGCGACCTCACCGACCAGTCGTGGACCGTGATGCGCTTCTCCGAAGTCGAGGTGCAGGAAGGCCGGCTCGAATGGCTGATTCGCAAGGACGGCTGCATGCACTGCGCCGACCCCGGCTGCCTCAAGGCCTGCCCGTCGCCCGGCGCGATCGTGAAGTACGCCAACGGCATCGTCGACTTCCACGAGGAGAACTGCATCGGCTGCGGCTACTGCCTCACCGGCTGCCCGTTCAACATCCCGCGCTTCTCGAAGAAGGACCACAAGGCCTACAAGTGCACGCTGTGCTCCGACCGCGTCGCCGTCGGCCTCGAACCCGCCTGCGTCAAGACCTGCCCGACCGGCGCGATCGTGTTCGGCTCCAAGGAAGACATGATCCACCACGCCGAGGGCCGCATCGCAGACCTGCAGGAACGCGGCTACTCGAAGGCGGCGCTGTACGACCCGGCCGGCGTCGGCGGCACCCACGTGATGTACGTGCTGCAGCACGGCGACCAGCCAGAGCTCTACGCCGGCCTGCCGAATGACCCTGGCATCAGCCCGCTGGTCAGCCTGTGGAAGGGCATCACCAAGCCGCTGATGAGCGCCGGCATCGGGCTTGCCGTGCTGGCGGGATTCTTCCACTTCGTCAGCGCCGGGCCCAAGGAAGTCGAGGAAGAGGAGGAACGGTCATGAGCACCTCGATCCAACGCTATACCGCACGCGAGCGCGGCAACCACTGGGTGGTGGCGATCGCCTTCGTCCTCGCCGCGCTGTCCGGGCTGGCGCTGTTCCACCCGGCCTTCTTCTTCCTCACCCACCTGTTCGGCGGCGGCCCCTGGGCGCGCATCCTGCATCCCTTCATCGGCGTCGTGATGACCCTGTTCTTCATCGCCATGGCGGCGCGCTTCTGGAAGCTCAACCGCTTCATCCCGGCCGACCGCGAATGGCGCAGGCGCATCAAGGACGTGCTGTGCAACCGCGACCATGGCCTGCCCGAACTCGGCAAGTACAACGCCGGCCAGAAGATGCTGTTCTGGGTCATGGTCGTGTGCATGCCGGTGCTGCTGCTCTCGGGCATCGTCATCTGGCAGCCGTGGTTCGCGCCGTTTTTCCCGATCGGGCTGCTGCGCATCGCCGTCGTGCTGCATGCGCTGTCGGCGTGGGTCCTCATCATAGGCATCGTCGTCCATGTCTACGCCGTGATCTGGGTCAAGGGCACGCTGCGCGCGATGACGCGCGGCACCGTGTCCGAAGCCTGGGCGCGGCACCACCATCGCGGCTGGTACCGCGAAATGACCGGCAAGTGAACCCCTTCCACAGGAAAGGCCCCGACCGCGCATGACGATCTCGCTCCTGCAACCCGGCCAGATCGAAGCGGCGGCCGGCAGCATCCCCGAACTGCGGCTGCCGGCCGCCGACCTTTTTCTCGCCCGGGCGCGGCGGCTGGAGCAGCTCGCCGCCGGCCACGCGATGGCGGACTATCTGCGCTTCATTGCGCAGCTCGCGCACGCCCAGCACGCGGCGCTTGCCGCCGGCCTGACGGCGCGCATGCCGGCTGCCGGGCGTCTGGCGCAGTGCCGCGAATACGGCATGCCGCCGCTGGCGCCAGCGGGCCTGCCGCGTCCGGCGGGCTGGCGCGACACCGCGCGGCAACTGGCGCAGACCGTCCTGCCCGGCTTGCCGCCTGCCGGACAGGAGGCGCTGCAGCGTGTACTGCAGGGGCAGGATGCCTGGCTGGAAGAGGAAGCCGGACTGCTGCTCGACGGCGCCCTGCAATATCTCGATCCGGCCGTGGTCCCGGTGATCGGCGCCGCGCTGCAGGTGCACTGGGCGCATCTCGCGCGCCAGCTCGACCCCGCCGACGTCGCCCGCCCCGAACTGCCCAACCTGTGCCCGGTATGCGGCTCGCATCCGGTCAGCTCCGTGGTGCGCATCGGCGGCGCCGCGAACGGCCTGCGCTACCTGCATTGCGTGCTGTGCGGGTCGGAATGGCACGTGGTGCGCGCCAAGTGCAGCAACTGCGACAACACCCGCGGCATCGCCCATTACCACCTGGACGGCAGCGACGCCGTCGTGCGCGCAGAAAGCTGCCCCGAGTGTCAGACCTATCTCAAGGTCATTCACCAGGACAAGGACCCGCAGGCCGACCCGGTGGCCGACGACCTCGCCAGCCTCACGCTCGACCTGCTGATGGACGAGGCGGGCTACGCGCGCAGCGGCATCAACTGGTATCTCGTTCACGGGCATCCGTAGGGGATTCGACGGGCTCGGAGGGCGGGCAGGCCCTTCGACGGGCTCAGGCTGCGTCGTGAGCTTGTCGAACGGGCGAACGGCAACGAGTGAGTGGTGAGTGGTGAGTGGTGAGTGGTGAGCGGTGAGCGGTGAGCGGTGAGCGGTGAGCGGTGAGCGGTGAGCGGGGCGGGCAGGCCCTTCGACAGCACCCGCAAGGGGTACGCCGGTGGGTCCCCGCTGCTTCGCAGCGACCCTTCCGCAGGCTCAGGGCGAACGGCAACGAGTGAGTGGTGAGCGGTGAGCGGTGAGCGGTGAGCGGTGAGCGGTGAGCGGTGAGCGGGGGCGGGCAGGCCCTTCGACAGCACCCGCAAGGGTACGCCGGTGGGTGCCCGCTGCTTCGCAGCGACCCTTCCGCAGGCTCAGGGCGAACGGCAACTAGCTAAAGGTAACGAGCAAGCAGTAAGCAGTAAGCAGTAAGCAGTAAGCAGCAAGCAGTAAGCAGTAAGCAGTAAGCAGTAAGCAGTAAGCAGTAAGCAGCAAGCAGTAAGCAGTAAGCAGTAAGCAGTAAGCAGTAAGCCGCCTCCGGCGCTGCCGTGCTGCGCGCAATGGTCTAGAAAGAAGGTTCGAGGCTGCACGCAGCCGTCCGTCAAACGAAAGGGATTGTCTATCGTGAATAGCGCCCCTCCGCTCCGTCCGCCTTCGATCGACCGTGTCCTCAACTGGCACGCGGTCGCCCCCCTGATCGCCGAATACGGCCGCGAGCCGGTGCTCGCCGGCACCCGCAGCCTGCTCGATGAGGCGCGCGAGGCGGCGCGCAGCGGCGAGCTCGTCGATTTCACCGAAGCCGTGCTGGCGGCGCGCCTGGCCGCGCATCTCGCCGCGCAGCACGCGCCGCGCCTGCGCCGGGTGTTCAATCTGACCGGCACCGTGCTGCACACCAACCTCGGCCGCGCGCCGCTGCCGGAGGAAGCGGTCGAGGCGCTGGTCATGGCCGCGCGCCATCCCTGCGCGCTCGAATACGACCTCGACAGCGGCGGGCGCGGCGAGCGCGACGATCTCGTCGCCGGGCTGCTGTGCGAGCTCACCGGCTTTGAAGCCGCCACCGTGGTCAACAACAACGCCGCGGCGGTGTTCCTGCTGCTCAACACGCTGGCGCAGAAGAAGCAGGTGATCGTCTCGCGCGGCGAGCTGGTCGAGATCGGCGGCGCCTTCCGCGTGCCCGACATCATGAGCCGCGCGGGGGCGAAGCTGGTCGAGGTCGGCACCACCAACCGCACCCACCGGCGCGATTTCGCCGACGCCATCGGCCCGCGCACCGCGCTGCTGATGAAGGTGCACGCCAGCAACTACGCGATCCATGGATTCACCGCCAGCGTGCCCGAGCGCGAACTCGCTGAGCTCGCCCATGCCCACGGCCTGCCCTTCGTCGTCGACCTCGGCAGCGGCACGCTCGCCGACCTGGCGCGCTACGGCCTGCCGCACGAACCCCTGCCGCAGGACTCGCTCGCCGCCGGCGCCGATCTCGTCTGCTTCAGCGGCGACAAGCTGCTGGGCGGGCCGCAGGCCGGCATCCTGGTCGGGCGGCGCGAGCTGATCGCACGCTTGCGCAAGAATCCGCTCAAGCGCGCGCTGCGCCTCGGCAAGCTCACGCTCGCCGCACTGGAGGCCGTGCTGCGCCTCTACCGCGACCCCGACCGCCTGCCCGACAAGCTCGCCGCGCTGCGCCTGCTGACGCGCCCGCAGGACGACATCCGCGCCCAGGCCGTGCGCCTCTTGCCGGCCCTGCAGCAGGCGCTCGCCGGCTGGCCGGTCGCCGTCGCCGACGCGCCGGCGGCCTCGCAGATCGGCAGCGGCTCGCTGCCGGTCGACCGGCTGGCGAGCTGGGCGCTGACCGTGCACCCGGCCACGCGCAAGACCGGCGTGCTGCACGAGATTGAAGCCGCGCTGCGCGGCCTGCCGCTGCCGGTGATCGGCCGCATCGCCGACGGCGCGCTGCGCCTCGATCTGCGCTGCCTCGATGTCGCCGACGAGGCGGATTTTGCGGGACAGCTCGCGCAGCTGGCCCGGTCCCATTCCTGAGAGAAGGAGAGTCCCATGCAGCGACGCGAATTCCTGTGGACCTCGGTGGCGCTCGCCGCCGGCGTGACGTGGCCGGCACGGCAAGGTATGGCGGCGTTCGACCCCGGTCCGGAGAGCGGCTGGCGCGTGTTCGACGTCACCACGCGGGTCGAGGTGCTGCAGCCCGAGGGCGCCAGCCGCGCCTGGGTGCCGCTGCCTTCGCTGCAGGAAGACGGCTGGATCCGCACCATGGGCAACCTGTGGCAGGGCAACGCGCTGAGCGCGCGGCTCGTGCGCAATCCCGACTCCGGCGCCGAGATGCTCTACGCCGAATGGGCGCCGGGCGAAGTGCCCGTGATCGAAGTCACCAGCCGCATCGCCACGCGCGACCGCGCCGTCGACCTGAAACGCGCCGGCCGGGCCGCGCCCTTGTCGAGCGCCGAGCGCAAGCACTACACCCGGGCCACACAATTACTGCCCACCGACGGCATCGTCAGGAAGACCGCGCTCGACATCACCCGCGGCGCCCGCAGCGAAGAAGCCCGGGCCCGCGCGATCTACGAATGGGTCGTCGACAACACCTTCCGCAATCCGAAGACGCGCGGCTGCGGGCTCGGCGACATCCGCTTCATGCTCGAAACCGGCGACCTCTCCGGCAAATGCGCCGACCTGAATGCGCTCTACGTCGGGCTGGCACGCGCCGCCGGCCTGCCGGCGCGCGACGTCTACGGCATCCGGGTGGCCGACTCGCGCTTCGGCTACAAGAGCCTTGGCAAGAGCGGCGACATCAGCCGCGCGCAGCACTGCCGCGCCGAGGTGTGGCTCACCGGCCACGGCTGGGTGCCGGTCGACCCCGCCGACGTGCGCAAGGTCGTGCTCGAGGAACCGCCCGGCAACCTGAGCCTCACCGACGAAAAGGTCGTCGACGTGCGCAAACGCCTGTTCGGCGCCTGGGAAATGAACTGGCTCGCCTACAACACCGCGCACGACCTGCCGCTGCCCGGCTCGCGCGGCGTCACCGTGCCGTTCCTGATGTACCCGCAGGCCGAGACCGCCGCCGGCATGCTCGACAGCCTCGACGCCGCGGGCTTCAGGTACCGGATCACTTCGCAGGAGCGGCTCATGGAAAACGAACGGGGTGCGCAATCGTGAGGGGTTCCAAACACCCGTTCGGGCTGAGCCTTCGGACTATCACGCCGTTCGCCCGTTCGACAAGCTCACGACGCAGCCTGTGCCATTCGACGCTGCTCAGGACAGGTTTGTCGAAGGGCATGTCAGCATGGGTACAGCACCACTTAGGCGAGCTCCGGGCAGGATTCAAAGCACCGTTCGGGCTGAGCCTGTCGAAGCCCTGTGCCCACTCGGACATGCCCTTCGACAGGCTCAGGGCGAACGGTGCGGGGGGGAGAAAACCAAGCCCGAACGGTGGCTTTACCTTTACGTTGCTTTCAACCGCAGAGCCCTCATGATCGTCGGCACCGCCGGACACATCGACCACGGCAAGACCACGCTGGTGCGCGCGCTCACCGGCGTCGACACCGACCGCCTCGCCGAGGAGAAGGCGCGCGGCATTTCCATCGAGCTCGGCTACGCCTATCAAGCGACCCCCGACGGCGGCGTGCTCGGCTTCGTCGACGTCCCCGGCCACGAGCGCTTCATCCACACCATGCTCGCCGGCGCCGCCGGCGTCGATTTCGCGCTGCTGGTGGTGGCGGCCGACGACGGCGTCATGCCGCAGACGCGCGAGCACCTCGCCATCCTCGACCTGCTCGGCATCAACCAGGGATGCGTGGCGCTGACCAAGACCGACCGCGTCGACGCCGTGCGCGTTGCCGAGGTCGAGCGCGATCTGCAGCACCTGATCGCCGGCACCGCGCTCGCCGGCAGCCCGGTGTTTCCGGTGTCGGCCGCGAGCGGGCAGGGCGTCGATGCGCTGCGCGACCACCTGCACGCCGCCGCGCAGGCCCGGCAACGCAGCGACGCGGTGGGCGGCTTCCGCCTCGCGGTCGACCGCAGCTTTTCGTTGAAGGGCACCGGCACCGTCGTCACCGGCACCGTGTTCGCCGGCCGGGTCGAACTCGGCGACGCGCTGGTCGTCACCCCCTCCGGTAAACCCGTGCGCGTGCGCGGCCTGCACGTGATGAACCAGCCGGCCGAGCGCGGCCAGGCCGGCCAGCGCTGCGCGTTGAATCTGGCGGGTGTGGCCAAGGACGAGATCGCGCGCGGCGACTGGATCGTGGCGCCGCCGCTGCACGCCCCGACTGCGCGCTTCGACGTGCGCCTCGCGCTCGCGCCGCAGGCGCCGCCGCTCGCGCACTGGGCGCCGGTCCACCTGCACCTGGGCGCCGCCCACGTCATGGCGCGTGTGGCGCTGCTGCAGGGCGACACGCTCGCACCCGGCGAATCCATGCTCGCGCAGCTTGTCGCCGACCACCCGCTCGGCGCGCTCACCGGCGACCGCTTCATCGTGCGCGACGCCGAAGCGCGCCACACCCTCGGCGGCGGCATCGTGCTCGACCCCGACGCCCCCGCGCGCAAGCGCAAGACGCCGCTGCGCCTGGCCGAACTCGCTGCGCTCGACACGCCCGAGCTCACGCAGCGCCTCGCGCGCCTGCTCGACCTGGGCGGCGTCGACCTCGCGCGCCGCGCCGTGCACTGGAACCGCAGCGACCTCGCCGACCACTTGCCGCCCGACGCCATCCGCATCCACGCCGGGCGTGAGGACTGGGCCTTTGCCGCCGCGCACTGGGCGAGCCTCAAGGACAAATTCCTCGCCGACCTGGCGGGCTTCCACGAGCGCTTTGCGGACGAGCAGGGCCCCGAGTCCGCCCGCGCGCGCCGCATGTTCTTTCCCCGGCTCGCCGTGCCCGTGTTCGCCGCGCTCGCCGATGCGCTGATCGCCGACGGCGTGCTGCAGAAGAGCGGCCCCTGGCTGCACCTGCCGACCCACACCCTCGCGCTCAGCCGCGAAGACGAAGCGCTGTGGCAGCGTGTCCGGACATGGATTGCCGAATCGCCGCTCGACCCGCCCTGGATGCGCGATCTGGCGAAGCGGGCAGGGCGCGACGAACCGGCGATGCGCCGCCTGCTGCAGAAGCTCGCGCGCCAGGGCCGCCTGTTCCAGATCGTGCGCGACCTGTTCTACCTGCCCGAAACCGTCGCCCAGCTGGCCGACCTGGTGCAGCAACTGGAACACGCCAGCGGCGAAACCCGCGCCGCCGAATTCCGCGACACGAGCGGCCTCGGCCGCAAGCGCGCGATCCAGGTGCTGGAATTCTTCGACCGCGTCGGCTACACCCGCCGCGTGCGCGAGGCCCACCGGCTGCGCAACCCGGACATGTTCGGAGGTGACGCGCACAGGGTTTGAAAGGCAGCGTTGAGCGAGTTGATTCCGTTCATGCCCTTCGACTTTGCTCAGGAGAGCATTCGACAGGCTCAGGACGAACGGCAATTTGTTGGCTCCGTTCGCCCTGAGCTTGTCGAAGGGCATGTTCCGAAAAGATGAATGCAGGATTTGGGATAGATCGTTCCGAGGGGTGCTGACAAGTCCTTCGACAGGCTCAGGACGAACGGCAATTTGCTGGTTCCGTTCGCCCTGAGCTTGTCGAAGGGCATGTTCCGACGAGATGAGTGCAGGATTTGAGATAGATCGTTCCGAGGGGTGCTGACAAGTCCTTCGACAGGCTCAGGACGAACGGCAATTTGCTGGCTCCGTTCGCCCGTTCGACAGGCTCACGACGCAGCCTGAGCCTGCGGAAGGGTCGCTGCGAAGCAGCGGGGACCCACCGGCGTACCCCTTGCGGGTGCTGTCGAAGGGCATGTTCCGAGGAGATGAGTGCAGGATTTGAGATAGATCGTTCCAAGTGGGTGCTGACAAGTCCTTCGACAGGCTCAGGACGAACGGCAATTTGTTGGCTCCGTTCGCCCTGAGCCTGCGGAAGGGTCGCTGCGAAGCAGCGGGGACACACCGGCGCACCCCTTGCGGGTGCTGTCGAAGGGCATGTTCCGACGAGATGAATGCAGGATTTGAGATAGATCGTTCCGAGGGGTGCTGACAAGTCCTTCGACAAGCTCAGGACGAACGGCAATTTGCTGGCTCCGTTCGCCCTGAGCCCGTCGAAGGGCACTGGTCGAATGGGCACTCGCCGAAGCCTGTCCAAATCTCGCCGAGGAGGCACATACTCAATACCTCAGAACCACAAGTTTCAACACGGAAGGGAAGCGTTCCTGGTGGTGCGGCCGGACTTCAAATCCGGTTGGGGGTGTCAGTCGCTCCCGGGTGGGTTCGACTCCCACTCCCTTCCGCCATCTTCAGTGGGGTGCCGGCCCGGCCGCGGGTAATCCAGGCGCACGGCCGGCACCCCGCACACGATAAGGAGAAGCAGCCATGCCCACCAGCACCATCCGCCTGCACCGCGTGCTGCGCGCGCCACCCGAACGAATCTATCGCGCGTTTCTCGACCCCGACGCCCTGGTCAAGTGGCTCCCGCCGCATGGCTTTACCGCCAAGATCCACCACCTGGAGGCGAAGGTGGGCGGCCGCAGCCGCATGTCGTTCACCAACTTCAGCACCGGACAGCGCCATTCGTTCGGCGGCGAATATCTCGAACTCGTGCCGAACGAACGCATCCGCTACACCGACCAATTCGACGATCCGAACCTGCCCGGCGAAATGCAGACCACCGTCTCCCTGAAGCCGGTGTCCTGCGGAACCGAGCTGAGCATCGCCCAGGAAGGCGTGCCCGAAGCGATCCCGCCCGAGATGTGCTACCTGGGCTGGCAGGAGTCGTTGATGCTGCTGGCCCAGCTTGTCGAGGCGGAGATCAAGGGCTGAGGGAACGCCGGTTCAAGGCGACCAACCCGCGTGGGGTGGCGGCCTTTGACACATGGGCGGGTGCCGCGACCGGCGTCATGTCTTGCTTACCGCGCTTGCTCGCGAGGTCTGCATGGCCGCGCCGATTGAGACAGGCGCGCAGCAGGTGGCGATGGCGCGACGTGGCCGCACTTGCTTCATGCCCAAAAAGGGTATTAACATGCCCGAAATGGGTATGACAAAGCCAGCCAAGTCGTCCAAGTCAGGCGACGCCACGAAGCGCACACCGGCGCCGGCACGGACCGGAATCGCCGATGCCTTGTTTTCAGCGACGCAGCAGCGCGTGCTGGCGCTGCTGTTCGGCCAGCCTGAACGCAGTTTCTTTACCAACGAACTGATCGGCCTGGTCGGCGCCGGGTCGGGCGCGGTGCAGCGTGAGGTGAAGCGGCTGGTGGAAAGCGGGCTGGTCACGGTGACGCGGCTCGGTAGCCAGAAGCATTACCAGGCCAACCCGGCGGCGCCGATTTTCGGGGAACTGCGCGGCATCGTGACCAAGACGCTGGGGCCGGCGGAGGTGTTGCGCGCGGCGCTGGTGCCGCTCGGCGACTTGGTGCGGCTGGCCCTGGTGTACGGCTCGGTGGCCAAGGGCAGCGACACGGCTCATAGCGATATCGATCTCTTGCTGGTGTCGGACGCGCTGACGCTGGAGCAGGTTTACGAAGTGCTGACGCCGGCAGAGCAGCAGCTCGGCCGCCCGGTCAGCCCGACCGTCTACACGGCCGCGGAATTCCGCCGCCGCAGGGCAAGCAACAATCCTTTTCTTGCCAAGGTGCTGGCCGGCGAAACCATCCGGCTGACGGAGGATCATGATGATCTCCTCGCCGCTGGATAACCTGGTCAAAATCGGCAAGCTCAAGGCCGAACCGCCCGCGCAGGCTGAATTCGATGGCCTGGTTCGTTCGGGCCTGGTGCGCCTGCGCGATGTGGAGAATGCCGCGCTTTCGCTCGAAAGCCGTTTCGACCTGGCCTACAACGCGGCGCATGCCTTGTCGCTGGCGGCGCTGCGCTGGCACGGCTATCGATCCGAGAACCGCTATCTGGTATTCCAGTGTCTGGAACACACGGTCGCGCTTGAGAAAGCGCAATGGCGCGTGCTCGATCAGGCACACAAGAAGCGCAATCTGGCCGAATACGAAGGCGACCTGGATGTGGACGACGCGCTGGTACAAGCGCTGGTTCGGGCGGCGCAGGGGGTTGCCGATCGCGTCAAAGCGCTTGGTCCACTGGCGCTGGGCTGATGCGGATCGAGGCAATTGCCCGTGATCGGGTGAACCACTACATCAACAACATCCTGCCGGACGGATCCAAGGCGCAGGTGGTATGCCACCCCAGGCTCATGCAGTTGCTGATGCGCGAGCAGAATGATTTCGAGCCGTATCGTTAGCGGCCCAACCATAGCCCCAGGAACCACCGGACACCCCAGCATGAACGACTTCCTCTCCCACTACGCGCTCTTTCTCGCCCAGGCCGCCACCCTCGTCGTGGCTGCCGTCGCGCTCGTCGCCGCGGTGGTGGTGCTGTCGCGCCGCAAGGCCAGGCACCTGGGCGAAATCACCGTCACCGACATCAACCGCCAGCTTGAAGCCGCGGGCGACCGCATCGAGGCGGCGCGGCTGGCCAAGCCCGCCTACAAGCAACTGCTGAAGCAGCGCAAGGCCGAACGCAAGGCGCGCCAGCACGCCGAGGCCCAGCCCTGCACCTATCTCATCGACTTCAAGGGCGACATCCGCGCCTCGGCCGTGGCCGCGCTGCGCGAGGAAATCACCGCCATCCTGCAAGTGGCCCAGCCCGGCGACGCCGTGCTGCTGCGGCTGGAAAGCCCCGGCGGCATGGTCAACCGCTACGGCCTCGCCGCCGCCCAGCTGCTGCGCCTGCGCGACGCCCAGCTGCCGCTCACCGCCATGGTCGACAGCGTGGCCGCCAGCGGCGGCTACCTCATGGCCGCCGCTGCGGACAAGATCGTCGCCTCGCCGTTTGCCCTTATCGGCTCCATCGGCGTCATCGCGCAGCTGCCCAACTTTCACCGCTGGCTGCAGGCGCGCGCCATCGACTGGGAACAGTTCACCGCCGGCCAATACAAGCGCACCGTCACCGTCTTCGGCGAAAACACCGACGACGGCCGCGCCAAGCTGCGCGAAGAGCTGGAGGAAATTCACACCCGCTTCCGCGCATTCGTGCAGGAACGCCGCGCCCAGCTCGACATGGACAAGGTGGGCACCGGCGAAGCCTGGCTCGGTAGCCAGGCGCTGGAGCTGGGGCTGGTCGACGAGCTCGCCACCAGCGACGAGATCATCCGCGCCGCCGCCAAGCAGGGCAGGGTGCTGCAGGTGAGCTACCAGCGGAAGCTCACGCTGCCCGAGCGGGTGCGTGTTTCGGCGCAGGCGGCGTGGGACGGGATTTGGGAGCCGCCTTCGCCGCTGGGGTGATCTGCGAGCGGTAACGCGATTAGCCATCGAGCTATGCGAAAATCTGGTTGAGATACCTAGAGGGAAGGGGAGTCCCTGGGGTAGCAATCAACCACATGAACAAGAAAACGCTCAGCGAAGACGACATCAGCGCTAAGTTCATTACACCAGCCGTCATCAAGGCCGGCTGGGATGAAGCCACGCAAATTCGCCGCCAGGTGTATTTCACCAAGGGCCGCATTATCGTGCGCGGCAAGCTGGTGACGCGAGGCAAGGCCAAGCGCGCCGACTATGTTCTGTACTACCAGCACTTCCCGATTGCGCTGATCGAGGCCAAGGACAACGCCCATGCGGTCGGCGACGGTATGCAGCAGGCGCTCGGTTACGCACAAACGCTCGACATACCTTTTGTTTTTTCCAGCAACGGCGATGGGTTTGTATTTCAAGACCGCAGCGGACAGAGCGCTCAGCTCGAAACCACACTCGCGCTCGACGCCTTCCCCAGCCCGGAGACCCTGTGGGCAAAATATCGCGCCTACAAAGGGCTTGCCCCCGCGCAGGAGCAAGTTGTCCTGCAGCCGTATTACGACGATGGCAGCGGAAAGGAGCCGCGCTACTACCAGCGCAACGCGATCAATGCCACCGTGGAGGCCATCGCCAAGGGACAGAACCGCATCCTGCTGGTGATGGCCACCGGTACCGGCAAGACCTACACCGCCTTCCAGATCATCTGGCGGCTGTGGAAATCCGGGCAGAAGAAACGCATCCTGTATCTGGCCGACCGCAACGTGCTCATCAACCAGACCATGGTCAACGATTTCCGGCCGTTTGGTGCGGCCATGGCCAAGCTCAGCACGCGGAGTAAAACCATCGAGCGCGAGGACGGCAGCACAGTCGACCTCACGCTGGCGCTTGATAAAAAACGGCGCATTAATACTGCTTACGAAATCTATCTTGGCCTGTATCAGGCCATCACGGGTCCGGAAGAGCGGCAAAAACTCTTTCGTGAGTTTTCCGCAGACTTCTTTGACCTCATCGTGATCGACGAATGCCACCGGGGCAGTGCAGTTGCCGATTCGGCCTGGCGCGAAATCCTCGATTATTTTTCCGGCGCGACCCAGATCGGCCTCACCGCCACGCCCAAGGAAACCGAGTACGCATCCAATATCGATTACTTCGGCAGGCCGGTTTACTCCTACTCGCTCAAGCAGGGCATTCATGACGGCTTCCTGGCGCCCTACAAAGTCGTCAAGGTGCATCTGGACGTTGACGTGGAAGGCTACCGGCCCGAAGAAGGCACCGTGGACGAGCAGGGCAACGAGATCGAGGACCGCATCTACAACCAGAAGGACTTCGACCGGGTTCTGGTGATCGACGAGCGCACGCAGCGCGTCGCCAAATGGGTGTCGGACTATCTCAAGCAAAGTGGCGACCGCTTCCAGAAAACCATCGTCTTCTGCGTCGACACCGAACACGCTGCTCGCATGCGCCAGGCACTGGTCAACGAAAATTCCGATCTGGTCCGGCAGAATGGCCACTACATCATGCGCATCACCGGTGACGATGTTGACGGGCAGGAGCAGCTCGACAACTTCATCGACCCGGAATCCCGCTATCCGGTCATCGTCACCACGTCGCGCCTGCTGTCCACCGGCGTCGACGCGCAGACCTGCCGCCTCATCGTGCTCGACCGTGCCGTGGGCTCGATGACCGAGTTCAAGCAGATTGTCGGGCGGGGCACACGGGTGCACGAGGACACCCGCAAGTACTACTTCACCCTGGTCGACTTCCGCAAGGCCACCAACCACTTCGCCGATCCCGACTTCGACGGCGAGCCGGTGCAGATATACGAACCGGGCGAAGCCGATCCCGTTACCCCGCCCGATGACCTCCCGCCTTCCCTGGATGAGGACGATCCGATTCCGGCAGCCCCTAGCGAAGACGAAATCGTGATCGACCGGCCGAACATCAGCCTGCCGCTCACCGCCGAGGAACCGCCCGGCAAGTACTACATCAAGGGCCAGCCGGTGAAGGTGCTCACCGAGCGCATCGAATACCTCGATGAAAACGGCAAGCTCGTCACCGAATCCCTGCGCGATTATTCGCGCCGCGCCATCCGCAGCCACTACGCCAGCCTCGACCAGTTTCTGGCTCGCTGGAAATCCGCCGAACGCAAGGAAGCCGTCATCGAGGAACTGGCCGAGGAGGGGCTGTTGCTCGATCCCCTGCTGGAAGAAACCGGCAAGGACCTCGATCCCTTCGACCTCATCTGCCACATCGCCTTCGACCAGCCGCCGCTCACCCGCCGCGAGCGCGCCAACAACGTGAAGAAGCGCGACGTGTTCACCAAATACGGTCAGGAGGCCCGAGCCATACTCGAAGCCCTGCTGGCCAAATACCAGGACGACGGCGTCGTCAGCGGGCTGGATAATGTCCATATCCTCGAAATCCCGCCCTTCAATGAAATGGGCACGCCGTTCCAGCTCATCAAGCAATTCGGCACCAAGGCCAATTTCGAGAACGCCGTTCACGAACTGCAAGCCGCGCTGTACCAGGAAACCGCTTAAACCATGTCAGTCAGAAACACCGTCAAGTCCATCCAGGACATCATGTGGAAGGACGCCGGCGTCGATGGCGACGCCCAGCGCCTGTCCCAGCTGTGCTGGATGTTCTTTCTCAAGATCATCGACGACCAGGACCAGCAGCTGGAAGTCATGCAGGACAACTACCGCTCGCCGATCCCCGAGCGGTTCCAGTGGCGCGCCTGGGCGGCCGACCCCGAGGGCATCACCGGCGATGCCTTGCTTGCCTTCATCAACACCGAACTGTTCCCCGCACTCAAGGAACTGCCCGCCAAGGGCGCGCAGGCCAACCGCGCGCGTGTGGTGAAGAGCGTGTTCGAGGACGCCTACAACTACATGAAGTCCGGCCAGTTGATGCGGCAGGTGGTCAACAAGATCACCGAGATCGACTTCAACGACCTGGCCGAGCGCAAGCACTTTGGCGACATCTACGAACAACTGCTCAACGACCTGCAAAGCGCCGGCAACGCAGGCGAGTTCTACACCCCGCGCGCCGTCACCGCCTTCATGGTCGACCGCATCGACCCCCATCCCGGCGAAATCCTGTTCGATCCCAGCTGCGGCACCGGCGGCTTTCTCACCTGCGCCATCCGCCACATGCGCGACCGCTACGTGAAGAAGGTGGAGGACGACCAAGCCCTGCAGGCCGGTCTGCGCGCGGTGGAAAAGAAGCAACTGCCACACATGCTCTGCGTCACCAACATGCTGCTGCACGGCATCGAGGACCCCAGCTTCGTGCGCCATGACAACACCCTGGCGCGGCCCTACATCAGCTACGGCGCGGCCGACCGGGTCGACATCATCCTCACCAACCCGCCCTTCGGCGGGCGCGAGGAAGACGGCATCGAGTCCAACTTCCCCGCCCACTTCCGCACCAAGGAAACCGCCGACCTGTTCCTCGCGCTGTTCATCCGCCTGCTGAAACCTGGCGGCCGCGCCGCCATCGTCCTGCCCGACGGCTCGCTGTTCGGCGAAGGTGTCAAAACCCGGCTGAAGCAGCACCTGCTCGAAGAGTGCAACCTGCACACCATCGTGCGGTTGCCCAACAGCGTGTTCAAGCCCTACGCCAGCATCGGCACCAACCTGCTGTTCTTCGAGAAGGGCGAGCCGACGCAGGAAGTCTGGTACTACGAGCACCAGGTGCCCGCTGGCCAGAAGGCCTACTCGATGACCAAGCCGATCAAGGTCGAGCATCTGAGCGATTGCGTGGCATGGTGGGGCGGGGCAGGGCGCGAGAACCGGCAGACCACCGAACGCGCATGGAAGGTCAGCCTCGACGAGATCAAGGCGCGCAACTACAACCTCGACTTCAAGAACCCCCACACCGTCGCCGCGGACCACGGCGACCCGGAAGAACTGCTCGCCCAGCTGCAGGCCGACGAGGCCCGGGCCGACGCGTTGCGCGACCAGTTGAAGGCCATCCTCGCCGAGGCGCTGCTGCGATGAATGCGGACACGCTGCTCAAGCACTTCGACCGCATTAGCGAAGCGCCGGATGCGGTGGCGCGGCTGCGCGGTTTTATCTTCGATTTGGCGATGAGGGGAAAACTCGTTGAACAAGACCCCAGCGATGAGCCTGCAGCGGAAATATTACAGAGAGCACGTAAGGTGCCCGCTGTTATTGGAGATCAGCAGATACCAGCAAGCTGGGTAAATGCCCCTATGGAGGCACTCGCAGCAAACACGAGATACCCGATTGGCGATGGTGACCACGGGCAAATCAAGCCAGCTTGCTATCAGGATTCTGGCATCCCATATATCCGTGTTGCTGACTTGGGTTGGGGTACTTTTGAGCCGAACGGGCTGGTTTACATTCCAGAGGATGTCCACGAGCAGAATCTGAAAAGCGAACTTCTGCCGGGGGATGTTCTCATCGCAAAGACAGGTGCGACGATTGGCAAATGTTGCATTGTTCCTGAATCAATCCCAAAAGCTAACACCACCTCCTCCGTTGGGAAAGTGACTGTCGACCAAGAGGTCGTTTTGCCTAGGTGGATTATTTACTACTTTCTTAGCGGCGGCTTCAAGGAGAAGATGTGGGCAGTCAGCAAGAAGACTGCTCAACCAGGCTTCAATATCAGTAACCTTAAACAATTTATTGTTCCCTTGCCCCCCCTCGCCGAACAACAGCGTATCGTCGCCAAGGTCGATGAACTGATGGCGCTGTGCGACCAGTTGGAGGCAGCGGAAAACGAGCGCGAGGCGCGGCGCGACCGGCTGGTGGCGGCCAGCCTGCACCGCATCGGCACCGCTCCCGCCGACGAAGGTGAAGCCCAGGACGAGGCCCAGACCGCCGCCGCCCTGCGCCAGGCCGCCCACTTTCACCTTGACCACCTGCCGCGTCTCACCACCCGCGCCGAACACATCAAACAACTGCGCCAGACCATCCTCAGCCTCGCCGTTCGTGGCCGGCTCGTCCCTCAAGACCCAAACGACGAACCAGCGACGGAGCTGTTGAAGCGGATTCAGACGGAAAAGGCGAGGCTAGTTCAGGAAGGGGTAATTCCTCGCTCGAAATCTAATGCAGGCAAACCAAAAATTGCATTTGAGTTGCCTTCAAATTGGCAGGCAATACGCTTTGACGACGTATGCAACCTTGTCACAAGTGGATCGCGTGGCTGGGCAGAGTATTACGCAGACAGCGGGCCGAAATTTGTTAGAGCCCAGAACATCAGGTTTGGCCGCCTCCGTCTCGATGACTTGGCTTGTGTAAACCCACCGGCCAATAGCGAGGGAAAGCGAACACAGGTTCAGAAGGGTGATCTCTTGGTCGTCATCACTGGTGCTGGTGTGACGAACCCGGCCCTGATGGATCGTGATCTCGGCGAGGCGTATGTTAGTCAGCATGTGGCGCTTCTCAAGCCAACCTCAACATCCCTGTCGCGGTGGCTGTTGCTGTGCTTAATGTCAGGGCCAGGTGGGAGGGACGAATTGGTTGAGCGCGCCTACGGGGCAGGTAAGCCAGGATTGAATTTGGATAACGTTCGCTCATTAAACGCACCCCTGCCACCCCTCGCCGAACAACACCGCATCGTCGCCAAGGTCGATGAACTGATGGCGCTGTGCGACCAACTCGAAACCCAACTTGCCACCCGCGAAGCCGACAGCCGCTGCTTGCTCGAAGCCGTGCTGCGCGACGCGCTGGCCCCGGCTCTGGAGAAGGCCGCATGAGCCTGACCATCGTCGAGGTGCTGGAACGCTCGAAGCAGGGCCGCACAGAACCGTACATCTGTCGCTGCGACGACGGCGAGGTGTATTTCGTGAAGGGCCGCTCGGCGACGCGGCCGGGGCTGATCGCCGAATGGCTGTGCGCCCGGCTGGCCGAGCGGTTCGGTTTGCCGATTGCGCCGTATGCGATCGCGACGGTGCCAGACGAGTTGATCGAGGCTGACCTGACCGGCTGGCTGCGCGACCTGGGGGCGGGAGAGGTGTTTGCCTCGCGCAAGGTCAATGCCGTGGAACTGAACGATGTCCACCGTGAACGGGTGCCGCTGGAGCTGCGCCGGGACGTGATCGCTTTCGACTGGTGGGTGCGGAACGGCGACCGCAACCTGACGGCGATGGGCGGCAACCCCAATCTTCTGTGGAACCCGGAGGACGGCGGCGCGCTGGTGGTGATCGACCACAACCTGGCGTTCGACCCGGATTTTTCGGAACAGGCCTTCCTCAAGCTGCACGTGTTTGCCGACGATATTCCGGCCATGTTCAGCGACTTTCTTGTCCGAGAGGCTTACACGGCGCGCTTTGCCGCGGCGCTCGGCATTTGGGACGAAGCCTGCAATAATGTCCCGGCGTCTTGGGGGTTTGTCGATCCCGAGCAGACCATTCCGGTCGAGTTTCCGCGGGCTAGAATAAAGGTGCTGCTGGACCGGGCGCTTATCGAACCTTTCTGGCAACTGCCGCAACCATGAATACCGCTTGCCATTACGCCATTGTTCGCTTCATGCCGTTCGTCGAGACGGGCGAGTTCGCCAACGTCGGCGTGGTCATGTTCGCGCCGAATGCGCGTTACTTCGGCTTCAAGCTGCTGGGTAACCGCTATGCGCGGGTGACGAATTTCTTCGAGCAGATGGATGCCAAGGTTTTCCGGGCGTCCATGAGCACCTTCCGCGAGGAGCTGCAGCGCATCGACATTATGCTGAAGCAGATGGGGACCGACCGACGCCTGAAGACGTTGGACCGGGACGGCGCCGTGCGCCTGTGGGGCGAGATCATCAAGCCCCGCGAAACCATGCTGCGCTTCAGCGAATCCCGCGTGGTGCTGGCCGAGGAGCCGCGCGCCAGGATGCTGGCGCTGTATGAATATTACGTCGAACGCAATTTTGTGAACCGCGAATACCAGGAGCAGGCTCTGGAACGCGGGGTACGCGGCTGGCTGCGTGACGCAAAGCTGCTGAACCAGTTTCACGCCGGGCGCGTGGGCAACGATGAGTATCACGCGCAGTTTCCGTTCGTCGCCGGGCCGGACGACAAGCCCGAGAAGATCATCAAGCCGCTCAACCTGGACTATGCAGAAGCGTCCAAGATCATCGACCATGGCGGCCAGTGGGTGGTGCGGATCAATGCGCTGAAAAAACGGCATCTCCTGCCGGAGAAGGTTCTATTCGCGGTCAACGGTCCGGATGATTCCACCGCGCGTGGCAGGGCTCGGCGCGAAGTGGTGGATGAATTGGAAGACGCAGGCGTGGTCGTTGCGCCGTTCAATCAAACCCAAGCGGTTATCGACTTCGCCAAACAGTAAATTGCCATGCGGCCATGAATTAAAAGTCTGGTCTTTGAATTCTTATTAATCATGGCCTGCCGCAAACAAAGCCTTGTTGCAGATTTGCTGGAGATCACTAGCAAGCTTCCCTGGTGGGTGGGTGGCGTGCTCGCGGTTGCCTCCTATCTCTGGCTGCACAGCGTGGCCCTCAGCGAAGTGACGGCCGTTGCCCAACCCGGAAAGATGGGCGTCTTCGTCGGCCAGAGTGTTTTCAAGTCGCTGGCATCGGTGGGCCAGTATCTGCTGCCCTTTGTGTTCCTGCTGGGCGCAGCGTTATCTGCCTACGGCCGCTTCAAGCGGCAGACCTTGCATGCCCAGGTGGCGGCCAGCCCCGACCACGGTGCGCTCAACGACATGAGCTGGCAGCAGTTCGAGGCGGTGGTAGGCGAGGCGTTCCGGCGCAAGGGCTATTCGGTGGCGGAGAAGGGCGGCGGCGGGGCCGATGGCGGCGTCGATCTGGTGCTGAAGAAGCAGGGCGAGACCTTTCTGGTGCAGTGCAAGCAGTGGCGGGCGCTCAAGGTGGGGGTGAACATCGTCCGCGAACTCTATGGGGTGATGGCGGCGCGGGGTGCAACGGGCGGGTTCGTCGTGACGTCCGGGGTGTTCACCGACGAAGCCCGCGCATTTGCAAATGGCCGGAATATCGAACTGGTGGACTGCAAGGCGCTGCATGCGCTGATTGCCGGGGTGCCGGTGCCCGTGAAGTTCTTCCGCGATCCGCTCAGCGTGATGACGACCGGCGCGCCTTTTTGCCCCGAATGCCAGAGCCGGATGGTGAAGCGCAAGGCGAAGCGGGGCGCCAACGCGGGGCAGGTGTTCTGGGGGTGCGCGCGCTATCCGGACTGCAAGGGGACGCGGCCCGTCTGAAGCATCTGCTAGCTGGAATTCATCGGGCCAGCTTCAGGCGGGTTCTTTGTCATTCTTGGAGGTTCATCATGCCGTTATATGCATGGGCAGTGCCTGCATTCGTTCCACGAGGTTCGCCTGTCGACCATACGTGGGTGACCAGCTACGATGCCCAAACCCATTGTTACCAAAACATCACGGCTGTGATATGTGCGGGCGAGATTCTCTGGTATTGCTGGGGCGATTTTCACCCTGTGGGCCGACAAATTCTTAATTGGCCTGGAGCAACTGGGGCTGCCAGTTGTCTTGTCGGACCAAATGCTGCAAGGGCCCGCGGCACAGTTCATTGGTATGGTATTGATGGAGTTTGCCATCAAGTGTCCAACCAAGTTCTTTATATAACAGCTGCAGCTACTGGACGTGGCTCACAGGTCGTAAGGGCCGCTCGCGGATACAAAGTCAGTTCGGCTTTGTTTGGTACGTACGGTCGCAGGCGTGCTGAATGGAACGATGTGCGCGTAAGGTGTGGTGTCGCATCACCGAGCATTCTTGGGCGCAGAGAGGATGTGTCACTGCTGGGCAGGCGACTTGCGTTTGTTCTAGGTATACCCGCGAGCACTGAGCGTATACGGCGATTTGAGGACCTACGGCGTCATCTTTTGAAGGATTTGGACAACCTTGGTTTTGCCGCACGGGAGCCTAATGAGACTGAGGTTGCTCGGGTGACAGGAATGAATGGAAGAATTAATTCGTTCTTGCGGGACAGTAGGGGGGTTCTCGACGATGACGACGTCTTCGCAAAGGTCTTTGGCATTCTGGCAGGGGAAGAGATCTTCCTAATTGATCCAGAATTGTTTATTTTCCCCGAGCCCAATGATCGTCCCGAAAGAAATTCGGTTTTAGGTTGGTGATCGATTTAGGGCGTACGTGGTAAATCGATTATGAAGCTCGGAACGAGATCGCCAATAAGGGACAAGCCGTTACATTTGTCGGGGCAGTCCCTCGAAGAAGAGCGACGTGAGCTCGAATTAAATTAATGGGGTCGGCTTCGGGTTGTCTGATGAACCGATGAATAGCATCCGGCCTTGGCGTAAAGTCTCCCCTACATACCCATGACCCCAGGCCCCAACATCGACCAAACCCTTTTCGCCAGCACCGAAGGCCGCATGCTCGGCGTCGGCCTGGCGCTCACGGGCCTGATGCTGCTGGCGTTCGGGATCGGGTGGCATCTGTATCCGGACCGCATTCTTCCCTACGCGATCATGACGGGGCTGAACCTGATCATCGGCCGCGAGGCGGGGATGTCCTTCGGCTATGCGAGCGGGTTCGGCCATGCCCAGGTGGTGCCGCTCAACATCCTGATCGAGACGATCCAGGTGCTGGTGATCTACCCGCTCTTCGTGCAGAGCACGCGGCACCTGATCAGACTGCGCACGCTGGAGCCATTCTTCACGCGCATTCAGCGCGCGGCGGCGTCGCGCGGCGGCGTGGTGCAGCATTTCGGCATCGCCGGCCTGTTCGTGTTCGTGTTCGCGCCGTTCTGGATGACGGGGCCGGTGGTGGGGGCGATCATCGGGTTTCTGATCGGCCTGCGCCCCTGGCTGAACCTGGCGGTGGTGCTGGTGGCGACCTATGTCGCGATCGGGGTGTGGGCGCTGCTGCTGAACGAGCTCAATGACTGGGCGTCGGCGGTGAACCAGTTCGCGCCTTATGCCTTGTTCGTCGCGATCGTGCTGATCGCGGCGGCGATGCAGTGGGTGGGGCGGCATCGCGAGCGCGGCTGAATAGGAATGGTGCGAGATGCGCGAGTCCCGTTTGCCGGTAAAATTGAGCCTTGATGACGCCTGACGAGGCGGTATGCATCAGCGCAGCTACACAATCGGCGAGTTCATTGAGGGGAAGAATGAAGACGACAGCCAGCCTGAACAGGAAAGTGGTCAAAGCCGTGCAAACCTCCATGCGGATCGAGGGCTGCAAGCCGGCCCAGTCCGCTGACATCCGGGCGCGGGCGAAAGCGCTGATGGAGCAGCAGCGTGTCCAAGTATCAGTTCCGGGAAAGTGACATCTACCTTCCCGGCACGGATATCCCGCGAAACCGTCTGGGAATAACCGAAGCCGACCTCCTCCACGAAGTCGAACAGACTTTGTTGCAGCAGGCCTATCAGGTTTTTATCTCTGAACTGCACGCCGATACCCGCTTCGACGAGGCCTATTTCAAGTCTTTGCATCAACGTACCTGGGCCAGCCTCTACGACTGGGCAGGCGAATACTGCAGCGTGGACATGAGCAAGGGTGGCTCCCTGTTCTGCCGGGCCGCGTTTCTGGAAGCCGAATCACGGCGCCTGTTCGGGCAACTGGAGCAGGAAGATTTTCTCAGGCACGCCGCCGACTGGCCGAAGGAAGATCTCGCCGAACGCCTGGCGCATTACCAGTGCGAGCTCATTGCGCTGCACCCGTTTCTCGAACTGAACGGCCGCATCACCCGCCTGTTTTTCGACTTGATTGCCATCGCCAACGGCTATGGCCCGATCGACTACAGCCGAGTACTCGGCGAGGCGGACGAAACCAATGCCTATATCGAGGCCTCCATCGCCTGTGTGCGCCGTGCGGACAACAACCCGTTGCGGCAAATCATTCTCGAAGGATTGAACCGGGATGAGGCGTCGTGAGTTCTACCGTGATCCGGCAGTTTCGACGATGAGGTCTCGCTGGTGAGGCCGGATGTTTGACATCGTGTCCGATCGCTACGCCCGCATCTTCCTGCTGAGCCACATGCGCGCCTACACCAGCCTGGCGGGGCACATCCTCGGCTCGCATCCGCAGATCAACGGCTACTACGAAATGCACCTCGGCTACGAGGAACCCGCCGCGCTGGAGCGGCAGCTTGAGCTGTACCAGCAGGGCGATGCGCTCAAGCCGAACAGCCGCTATCTCTTCGACAAGCTGCTGCACAACGACTATGCGCTCAAGCCCGAGCGGCTGGGCCAGGCCGACATCAAGATCCTGGTTGCGCTGGCGGAGCCGGCGCACACGATCAGGAGCATCGTGCATCTCTTTGCGCAGAAGCCGGACCCGGACCTGTACGCTTCGCCGGTGCAGGCGGCGCAGTACTACGTGGAGCGGGTGCGGGCGATTGCGGCGTTTTGCCGCACGACGGATTGGCCGTATTTCTACTTCGACGCGGAACTGCTGCAGCGCGCGCCGGAAACGCTGCTGCCGAAACTGACGGCGTGGCTGGAGCTGGAGTCGCCGCTCACCGAGCAGTACGAGGTGTTCAGCCACACGGGCAAGGCGCGGCGGGGGGATACGTCAGGGAGGATGCTTAGCGGCAGCATCGACCGCACGCGCAGCGATTACTCGCAGGTGGCGGTGCCGGAGGATGTGCTGGAAGCGGCGCGGGCGGCGTATCGGGAATGCCGGGAGCAGATGGTCTTGAATGCGGCGGATTCGATTTGCCTTTGAATGGCTGTAGGCGTGCTGGCATGTCCTTCGACAGGCTCAGGACGAGCGGGGCACATGGCGTGACCTTCGACAGGCTCAGGACGAGCGGGGCACATGGCGTGACCTTCGACAGGCTCAGGACGAGCGGGGCACATGGCGTGTCCTTCGACAGGCTCAGGACGAGCGGGGCATATGGCGTGTCCTTCGACAGGCTCAGGACGAACGGGGCGTATAGCGTGTCCTTCGACAGGCTCAGGACGAGCGGGGCATATGGCGTGTCCTTCGACAGGCTCAGGACGAACGGGGCGTATAGCGTGTCCTTCGACAGGCTCAGGACGAGCGGGGCACATGGCGTGTCCTTCGACAGGCTCAGGACGAACGGGGCATATGGCGTGTCCTTCGACAGGCTCAGGACGAACGGGGCATATGGCGTGTCCTTCGACAGGCTCAGGACGAGCGGGGCACATGGCGCGTCCTTCGACAGGCTCAGGACGAACGGGGCATATGGCATGTCCTTCGACAGGCTCAGGACGAACGGGGCGTATGGCGTGTCCTTCGACAGGCTCAGGACGAACGGGGCATATGGCATGTCCTTCGACAGCACCCGCAAGGGGTACGCCGGTGGCCCCCGCTGTTTCGCAGCGACCCTTCCGCAGGCTCAGGCAGCGTCGTGAGCCTGTCGAACGGACGAACGGCAAATTGTTGATTCCGTTCGGGGTGAGCTTGTCGAATGCGCTCCTGAGCAAAGTCGAAGGGCATGAGCGGAATCAACTTGTTCTGGGTTTCCCTAGAAGGCCGCCGACAGCGTGCGGCTCTTGAACACGCGCTTCACCTCGGCCTTGAAGAACGCCGCCACGTCGGCGTTGCGCACCAGGAACAGGTTCTCGTCGTTGTAACGGTTGGCCGGCCCGGTGTAATTGAAGCTTCCGCCGATCACGGTGCGGTCATCCAGCACGAGCAGCTTGTGGTGCAGCTTGCCGTTGTTGGGGAGCGTCTCGCGCCGGAGCCGGGCGCCTTTCTTGATGAGCGCCTTGTGCGGCGACCACTTTTGTGCCGACTGGCCGCCGTCGAGCACCCCCACCACTTCGAAGCCGCCGCCCTGCAGCCTGGTGAGCAGCACGTCGTCGATGGTCGTCGATTTCGCGAAGGTGAACATCATGAAATGCGCCGAGGCCTGCGCCTTGAGGATTTCGTTGACGATCCTGAGCTCGGGGTTGTTGTCGGGAGAAAACAGGATCTGCACCGGGCTGCCCTCGATGTCGAGCGTGAGCGGGTCGGTCGTGGTGAGCCTGGGCGACCGCTCGCCGAAGATGCCGTCCCACAGCTGCTCGAACTCGCTCTGGTACGCGGCCGCCACGCCGATGTCGTGAAAGATCACGACGTGGTTGAGATTGCGGTGGGTGTCGGTGGTGGTGAAGTTGGCCGATCCGGTCAGGACGGCCTCGTGCGCCTTCCCCTGGTCGCGGACGATGAACTTGTGGTGGAAGATCTTCGGGTTGAAGTCGATCTTGCCGTCCACCGCGCCGCGCAGCAGGGTCACGAACTGCTGGCGGTTGGTGTCGAGGCTGACCGTCTTGTCGGGCGGGTCGACGGGCTTGTCTTCCTTGAGGTAGTCGCCTTCGGTGACCAGGCGCACCTGCACGAAGGTGTTCGTGCCGGGGCGCTTGCGCCGGGCGGCGCGATCGATCGCGGCCGCGATGCGCGGGTTGTCGAGCTCCTGCACCGCGATGTCCAGCGTGTATTCGCTTTGATCGATGAAGTCGACGATGACCTTCTCCAGGTCGTCGGGTGCACCCGCAGCGCCGGTCGGGCCGAGAAACGCCTGCAAACGACCATTGAGGAAGTCCATGAGCTCGCTCCTTCTGCTGAATGTGCGTCCCCTTGAATGTAGATCAGCGGCAGAAAATGGCGGGCGGGGCCGGCATGCGGAAAGATCGAATCACGCCGCGAGCCGGCATCCCCTGCACGGCTTGGCGAGCGGGGACGGGGGATGCGTGCGGGGGCTCAGAACAGGCTGTCCCAGGCGTCGCGCTCGGCGCGGTAGTGCAGCAGCGCTTCGACGATCTGTGTCTTCCGCTCGGCGCGGTGATCCGGGGACTGGATCTGTTGCCAGGCGGGTGCGTGCTCGCCGAAGTTGCGCTCGATGTTGGCGAGGAAGGCGCGCACCTGCTGCAGGGCGTCGGCGAGTGCGGGCGCATCCAGCCACCAGTGGCCGGCCTCGAACACGCGCGCGTTCAACTGGCGCTGCTTGTCGACGATGGCGTCGTGCTTCTGCTGATACAGGGCCAGCAACTCGGCTTCCTTCTGGTCGACGGCGGTTTCGACCGCGTCGCGCGCGAAGGGCTGGTTCACGTCGGCGCGCTTGACCAGCGCTTCGGTGGCAAACAGCATCAGGTCGCCGAAGAACTGGCGTTCGAATTCGTTGGATAAATCAATGCTTTGCTGGCCCACTTCCACGCCGGGGCGAAAGTCGTCGGCGAGCCCGGCCTCGGTGGTGCGGCGGTGCAGGTTGGGCAGGTTGGCGGAGGCGAAGCGCGGCCCGATCTCGGCGGCGATGAGGCGGCCGGCGGTGGGGCCGGACATGCGCAGGCGCAGATGGCCGAAGGGGATGACGTACTTGAGCCCGGCGTGGTTGACGACGTAGTTGCCGGGGTAGACGGTGCGCGCGGGGCTGAGCGCGCGCAAGCCGCTTCCGTAGCTGAACCAGGTCTTGCGCGTGAGGTGCTCGCCGAAGAAGAAGGCGTTGAGCCGCTGGGTGAAATCGGCCAGGCAGGCGGCGTGGTCGTGTTCGCCCTGCAGGCGGCAGGCGTAGGGGTAGCTGGCCGCCTGGTTGTCGAAGCCGAATAGTTTGGCGTGGTCGTGGTAGGCGGCGTCGCCGGCGACCGGGCCCTGCGCGCCGTGGAAGCTGCACGCGTCGTGGCTGCCCAGCGTGGCCAGCCGCGCGAAGAAGGCGGTGACGTCGTCGAGGAAGTTGGCCGCCATCACCGCCGGCGACACCGGCGGGTCGCCGACCATCTTGCCGGTGAGCATGAGGGTGTCGGTGCTGCGGAAGATGCGGTCGACGGCGTGGAAGTAGGGCAGCGCGTGGACGATTTCCTCGCCGGCGTCGGTCTGCCGGTTCACGCACAGGCTTTCGTCGCTGTCGACGAGGTAGTAGAGCGTGCGCGCCGGGTTGCGGGTGAGCTGCCGGAACTTGAGGTAGGCGAGGTTGCGGTTGGCGGCCTGGCCCTTGAGGTAGAAGCGGTCCTTCGGCTGGGTGGTGAGCAGCTGCCCCAGGCGCGCGCGCTGCGCCGGCGGCAGCGCGTGCAGCAGGTCGTATTGCTCGGCGAGGCCGAAATGAACGACGTTGAGGCCGCGCCGGCGGTAGTCCTCGACCAGCGCCTGGTGGCGGCGCACGTTGACTTCGTCGCGGCTGTCTTCGGCGACGACGACGGTGAGCTTGTCCCAGCTGCCGGAGGCGTGGCCGCCGTAGTCGAATGCCACGCACACCTGGTAGAGGCTTTCGAGACAGGCGCGCAGGTGCGGCGGGCGGTCGGCGACGGGGATGGCGAGGAGGAAGTCGTGGCGGTCGTCGCTGCCTTGACCATTTTCGCCGCGCGCGGCTATGAGCGCTTCCTGTTCGCGGTAGAGCGCCTGGTAGTCCGCCAGAAGTGCATGAAACCGGGCTGCGTCCGACCACATCGTCTGTTCCAGCAGCAGGGTGGCGGTTTCGTAAAGGGCGATGCAGGCATCGAGGCTGTCTGCGCCCTGCAGCTGCGCGTCGACGTCGGCCAGCCCGGGAATCAGCGTCCGATGGCGCGCGATGCAGCCGCGCAGATGCGCGGTGGCGGCCTGCTTCGAAGCCGCGTCGCGGGCGGGAAACTGGGCGGGGAAGGCATTCGCCGGAATGGGTATCGACACGGTGGCAGTGCGAGCGCGAAGCAAAGGCCTAATAGTACCCGCCAGCGCGCCGAGTCGTTCGGGTCAGCCCGTGGCGCCCGGTCGCGCGGGCGGCTAAATTGAAATCATTCCCACAACAAGGACACTTCAAGATGACGCGCTTGCTGCTGCTGATGCTCTGTACCGGACTCGCGCTGCCCGCGGCGGCGCAGGATGTGGCGCGCGGGCAAGCGCTGTTCGAGGCGAACTGCAGCCGCTGCCATGGCGACGGCGGCGCCGGCCTGCGCACGCCGCTGGCGGAGCTGCCGGCTTTTCTGGCGAGCCGCTCGGTGCGGAAGCATCGCTTCGAGCTGAGCGAGGCCGAGGTGCAGGAGATCGCGGCTTACCTCGCCGCCGCGCGGCCGCCGCAGTAGGGCCGCTTTCGGTTCAGCTTCTGAGCCGCACCCGCTTTTCCACCGTCAGCACGTCGCCTGCCGCATCCAACACCGCATAGAGCCGGGGTTGCGGCCGGCCGGCCCAGCTTGGGCCGGGGACGGGGCTGTCGAGGTAGACCACCTGCGCGCCGTCGGGCTGGCTCTCGATCTGGCCGCGGCTGAGCAGGTCGTTCAGTGCGGCGATGGAGATGCCGCGCTGCTTCATGCGGCTGAAGGCGAGGGGGCTGATCTTTCCGAGTTTCGTCATGCTGGTCTCCTGTGTGTGCAGGCCTTCGACTGGCTCATCCTTCGACAGGCCTGTCCCGAGCGGAGCCTGTGGGCTCAGGATGAACGGCTTGGCGAAGGGCTCACCGGGCGTTGGCGTTTTCCGGTTCCGGTATTTATACTGTATACACATACAACTGTAAATACATACAGTATTCGAGGGGAGCCCATGCAAGAACTGACCCGCCGCCAGCAAGAAATCCTCGACTTCATCCGCGAGTGGATCGAGACCACCGGCCTGCCGCCGACGCGCGCCGAGATCGGCGAGCGCTTCGGCTTCAGCTCGCCGAACGCGGCCGAGCAGCATCTCAAGGGGCTGGCGAAGAAGGGCGTGCTGGAGCTGGTGCCGGGCATGTCGCGCGGCATCCGGCTGGCGGGCGGCGGCGGGGTGCCGGTGGTCGGCCAGGTGGCGGCGGGCAGTCCGATCCTGGCGCAGGAAAACGTCGAGCGCCACGTCCAGGTCGACAGCGCCCTGTTCGCCCCGCGCGCGGACTATTTCCTCAAGGTGCGCGGCATGAGCATGAAGGACGCCGGCATCCTCGACGGCGATCTGCTCGCGGTGCACCGCAGCGCCGAGGCGCGGGCCGGGCAGGTGGTGGTGGCGCGGATCGGCGACGAAGTCACGGTCAAGCGCTTGCAGAAGCGCGGCCACATGGTGCAGCTGCTCCCCGAGAACCCCGATTTCCAGCCGATCGAAGTCGATCTCAAACGCCAGGAACTGGTCATCGAAGGTATCGCGGTCGGCGTGATCCGCAGCGGCAAGAGCCTGTAGACGCATTCGCGGCCGGGCGGCGGCATTCACGAATGGCGGGTTGGGCAAGGAAGGGAGCGATGAGCACAGGGCTGGGTGAAGTCATTCTCTACCGGGCGGCCGATGGCGGGCCGGCGCTGGATGTGCGACTGGAGCGGGAGTCGGTTTGGCTTTCTCTCAATCAGTTGGCTGACTTGTTCGAGCGGGACAAATCCGTGGTCTCGCGCCATCTTCGCAATGTCTTCAAGGAAGGTGAGTTGGAGCGTTCGGCAGTTGTTGCAAAAAATGCAACAACTGCCGCTGACGGCAAGACCTATCAGGTCGAGTATTTCAACCTGGACGCGATCATCTCGGTCGGTTATCGGGTGAATTCCCTGCGCGGCACCCAGTTCCGCATCTGGGCCACCAACGTGCTGCGCCAGCACCTGGTGCAGGGCTATACCGTGCACGCGCAACGCTTGAAAGAACTCAACCAGGCGGTGCGCCTGGTCGCCGACGTGGCGCATCGCCGCGCGCTGAGCGGCGACGAGGCGACCGCGTTGCTGGAAGTGGTGGCGGACTACGCCTACGCGCTGGAGGTGCTGGACGATTACGACCACCAGCGGGTGCGCTTGGGCGAGGTGTCGCCCGGACTGGTGGCGGCGCTGGCGCTGGACGAGGCGCGGCAGGTGATTGCGCGCATGGGCGAGCGCTTCGGCGCCACCGGTCTGTTCGGAAGGGAAAAGGACGAGGGGCTGGAGGGTTCGCTGTCGGCCGTGATGCAGACTTTCGACGGGCAGGAGGTCTATCCCAGCCTGGAAGAAAAGGCGGCGCACCTGCTGTATTTCCTGGTCAAGAACCACCACTTTATCGACGGCAACAAGCGTATCGCGGCGGCGCTGTTCCTGTGGTTCCTGCAGAAGAACCAGGCGCTCTACCGTGCCGACGGCGGCAAGCGCATTGCCGACAATGCGCTGGTGGCGATGACGCTGCTGATCGCCGAAAGCCGGCCGGACGAAAAGGACGTGCTGACGCGGGTGGTGGTGAACCTGATCAACCGTCGCAATCCCTGAACGGCAGCATCCCGAATCTTGCCTTTTCTGGCCGCGAGCATGTGCTAGAAATCAAGACTTGGGCCATGCCCGGCCGATGAAAAGGGGGAGGGTGCGATGAAGCCATTTCTGCAAGGGCTCATGCTGGCGGCAGCATTCGCCGGGGGCGCGGCGCAGGCCGTGCCGATGCTCTACAGCACGACACTGAGCGGCGCCGCCGAGAACCCGCCCAACGCCTCGCCGGGCAGCGGCTCGGCGCTGCTGACCTACGACGCGCTGGCCCATACGCTGCGCGTCCAGGCGGATTTCATGGATCTGCTGGGCAACGTCACCGCCGCGCACATCCATTGCTGCACGCCGGCGCCCGGGAACGTCGGGGTGGCGGTGATGCCGCCCAGCCTGACCGGCTTTCCGCTGGGCGTGACCAGCGGCACGTACGACCAGACCTTCGACCTGACCGACCTTGGGAGTTATAGCGCTTCCTTCGTCACGAACTTCGGCGGCGGCACGGAGGCAGGCGCCGAGGCGGCCCTGGTCGCCGGGCTCGACGCCGGACAGGCCTACTTCAACATCCACACGAGCGTGTTCGGCGGCGGCGAGATCCGCGGCTTCCTCGCGCCGCAGGCGGCGGTGCCCGAACCGCAGACGCTCGCGCTGGTGGGCGGCGGTCTCCTGCTGATCGGTTTGATGGCGTCCTGGCGGCCGCGGGCCAGCCGGAGCAAGGCGGGCTGACGCCGGTCACGCGCGCCGGCCAGCGGTTTTCGTCGCATGTTCAGGAGGCAAGCGCCATGGCCCGCGTCAGCACCTATCTCAACTTTCCGCGTACGACCGAGGCGGCGTTCCTGTTCTACCGTTCCGTGTTCGGTACCGAATTCTCGATGCCGATCGCGCGCTTCGGCGAGGCGCCGCCGTGCGAGGGGCAGCCGCCGCTTGCCGAGGCCGACCGCGACCTCGTGATGCACGTCGAACTGCCCATCCTGGCCGGTCACGTGCTGATGGGTACCGACGCGTCCGAGTCGATGGGCTTTGCCGTGACGCCGGGCAACAACGTTTACATCAACCTCGAGCCCGACACCCGGGCCGAGACCGACCGCCTGTTCGCCGCGCTGGCCGACGGCGGGCAGGTCGAGATGGCGCTGCAGGAGATGTTCTGGGGCGGCTATTTCGGCAGCCTGGTCGACCGCTTCGGCATCCGCTGGATGTTCAACTGTCCGAACAAGCTCTAGCCTTTTGAAACAGTCGCTTGCCGACGCCCGTTAAGGTGCGCTGTCAGCGGCGCGCCGGCTGGGGCGCGAGGCACATCTTCCGAATCGAATCAAGCTGATAGGGCGTGCCCTTGCAGCTGCGCAAGAACTCACAACGGCATGTCGTGGCGAACGCTCTCGCGCTGCTCGTCGGTGCCGAGGGGCTCTTCCGTGTCGAGTTGATGCTGCAGCACCGCGAGGTCGGCCTCGGAAGCGTCGTTGCCGGCGCGGCTGCGCGCGACGATGCGTTCGCGCAGCGTGGCGACGGGCACCGGAAAATCGAGGATGCCGAATGCCGCGCCGCGCGTGCGTGCGACTTCGCGCAGGCGATCGCGCTGCCAGCGTGCGATGAAGGTGGCGTCGACGATGACCGGCCAGCCGGCGTCGAGCAGGGTGCCGGCGAGCGCGGCGAGGTGCGCGTAGGTGCGGTGGGTGGCGTCGGTGGCATAGAGCGCCTCGCCGATCCGGGAGCCGGATTTCGCCAGCGCGTCGAGCCCGGCCAGGCGCTTGCGCTCGACGTCGGAGCGCAGGCGGATGGCGCCGGGGATTTGCATCAGCCGGCGCGTCACCGTGGTCTTGCCCGAGCCCGACAGGCCGTGGGTGATGTCGAGGCGAACGGCCTGAGGCCGGGTCAGCGTGGTGGCGAGCGCGAGCAGCGCGCGCACCTCGGCAAGGACGGCATCGCGCTCGGCCCCGGTGGTTTGCGCGCTGCGGATCGCCGCGACCTTGGCGCGCACCAGCGCACGGTAGACGGCGTAGTAGCGCAACAGGGCGAGGCCGGCATAGTCGCCGGTGGTTTCGAGCCAGCCGTTCAGTAGCAGCCAGGCGAGGTCGGCGTGGCCGCGCTGCTGCAGGTCCATCCAGCAGAAGGCGATTTCGGACTGGATGTCGATCCAGCGCAATTCGGGATTGAATTCGATGCAGTCGAACACCAGCAGCCGGTCGTCGATCCAGGCGAGGTTGCCGAGGTGCAGGTCGCCGTGGCATTCGCGCACGAAGCCGTCCGCCTTGCGCTGCGCCATCAGGGGGGCCAGCCGCGCGTGCTCGGTTTCGCTCCAGCGCGCGAGGGCATCGAGCGTCGTACAGTCGGCGGCTGTGTCGAGGCGCGGCGCGATTTGCGCGAAGTTCTGCGCCACCGGCGCCCACACCGCCTCCGGGCTGCCCCACGGGCTGTCGGGCGCGGCGCGGGCGCAGACGTCGCGATGGAAGCGGGCGACGCTGGCGGCGATGACGTCGACGTGCTGCGCGCCGAGGCCACCGGCAGTGTCGAGGTGGTCGAGCGTGGCGTCGGCATCGAACTGGCGCATCTTCACGGCGTATTCGAAGGTGTCGCCGCTGCCATTGACGCGCGGGGCGGCCGCGGTGCCGGTGATGGGAACGACGTCGAGATAGATGTCGGGCGCGAGCCGGCGGTTGAGCTGCACTTCGTCGCAGCAGGCGTGCAGGCGTTTGTCGAGGCTGGAAAAGTCGAGGAAGCCGAGGTCGAGCGGCTTCTTGATCTTGTAGGCGAATTCGCCGGTGAGGAGCACCCAGGAAATGTGGGTCTCGATCACCCGCACCAGCCCGACTGGATGATCGAAGCAGGCGGGGTCGTGCAGGCTGCGGATCAGTTCGGGGGCAGCCTCTGCCGCCTGGGTGGGTGTGTTCATGGGCGCGGCCCGGGGTTCGCGGGTAGGCCGGTCAGGATGGCATTGCTCAGATCGATCGAGCCGACCCTTCGACAGGCTCACGGCGAACGGTGCGCGGCGTGCATCCCGCTCCCTGTTCGGGCTGAGCGTGTCGAAGCCCCTGATGCGAACGCCTGAACATGTTCATGGCGCCTCACAACTGCCGCGCGTAGTCTTCCAGCTGCCGTCTGGCGGCGTCGAAGGCGTCGCGCAGCGCGACGTAGGCGTCCTCGTTGGCCTGCTTGTCGACGACGATCTCCTTGCCGGGGACGCCGAGGTCGATGCGGACGTTGAACGGCCTGCCCTGCTGGTGATGCCGGGCGGGCTGCTCGATGACTACGCGGCAACTGATGATGTCGGCGAAGAGCTGCTCGAGCTTGTCGGCTTTTTCCCGGATGTGGGTGTCGAGCGCGTCGGAAGGGGGCATGTCGCGGAAGGTGATTTGAAGCGGGGTTTTCATGATGGCTCCGGTGGTTGGGATGGAGGCAGACCTCCTGCCTCCGCTTACAGTTTCGGGTGGCCTTCCTGGGCGTAGTGCTTCTCGCGCTGTTCCTGGCAGACGATGCAGCGCTTGGCGGTGGGGTAGGCCTGCAGGCGGGTGAAGGCGATGTCGTCGCCGCAGTCGATGCAGACGCCGTACTCACCGTGCTTCACGCGTTGCAGCGCAGCCTCGATATCCCGTATCTCGTCGATGTGGCGATCCAGGATGGTCAGGTTGAAATCCGCCAGCGCATTGGCCAGCGACTCGTCGCCGCTGTCGCCGGGCTCCTCGTTGAGCAGGTCGATGCGGTGGTGGTCACCGGCATTTTCCAGTTCCTCGCGCACCTTGCGCCGCAAGGTCTGGTAATCGGCGTTCAGTTTCCTGGCCAGCTGCTCGAGCTGGGCATGGGTGAGTGCGGCCATCTGTCCTCCTGCATGCGTTGTTGATCGGGTCCGTCCTTACTCTCAGGATAGCAATATCCCATTTGATTGCTGGCGTGCAGCCGTTCAGGCCGCACGCCGCCTGCGCATGAAGTCCAGCGCGGCCTCGGCCGGCAGCGGCCGGCTGAACAGGTAGCCCTGCATGAAGTCGCAGCGGTGCGCGGCGAGCAGCTGGCGCTGCGCTTCGGTCTCGACGCCCTCGGCGATGACGGCGAGGCCGAGGCTGTGCGCCAGCGCGATGGTGGCGGTGCAGATGGCGACGTCGTTGCTGTCGGTCTCGATGTCGCGGACGAAGGACTGGTCGAGCTTGAGGGTATGGATGGGCAGGAGCTTGAGGTAGCTGAGCGATGAGTAGCCGGTGCCGAAATCGTCGATCGACAGGCGTACGCCGAGGTCGCGCAGCGCGCGCAGCTGCCGGATGCTGGCGTCGGGGTCGTGCATGGCGACCGATTCGGTGACCTCGAGCTCGAGGTCGGCACCGGCGAGGCCGTGCCGGACCAGCGCCTGCGCGACGTGCGACAGCAGCAGCGGCGAATGCAGCTGATGTGCCGACAGGTTCACCGCCATGGTGAGGCCGTCGATGCCGTGGTCGCGCCAGGCGCGCAGCTGGCGGCAGGCTTCGTCGAGCACCCATTCGCCCAGCGGCAGGATCAGGCCGGTTTCCTCGGCGACGGGAATGAAGACCGCTGGCGACACCAGGCCGTCGCGCGGATGGCGCCAGCGCACCAGCGCTTCGACGCCGACGACGCATCCGTCGTTGTCGAGCTGCGGCTGGTAGTGCAGTTCGAACTGCCGGTTGTCGACGGCATCGCGCAGGTCGTGGTCCAGCATCAGGCGCTTCACCGCGGCCTGGTTCATCTCGGCGGTGAAGAACTGGACGTTGTTGCGGCCGAGCGATTTGGCGTGGTACATCGCGGTGTCGGCGTTCTTCATCAGCGCCTCGCCGTCCTCGCCGTCGTCCGGGAAGAAGGCGATGCCGAGGCTGGCGGTCGAGTGCAGTTCGCGGTCGGCGATGCGATAGCGCTGCGCGACGGCATGCAGGATCTTGTCGGCGACGTGGGCGGCGGCGTTGGCGTCGTCCACTTCAGTGAGCACCACTACGAACTCGTCGCCGCCGAGGCGCGCCACGATGTCGCTCTCGCGCACGCTGGCGCGCAGACGCCGCGCCACCTCGACGATCAACTGGTCGCCCACGGCGTGACCCATCGAATCGTTGATGGCCTTGAAACGGTCGAGATCGAGGAAGATCACCGCCAGCGCGCGCTGTTCGCGGCGCGCCAGGGCGAGCGCCTGGTCGAGCTGCCCCTGCAGGCTGAAGCGGTTGATCAGGCCGGTAAGGGTGTCATGGTAGGCCAGCTGGCTGATTTTCGCCTCGGCCTGCTTGCGCTCAGTGATGTCGGTGAAACTGGCGATGTAGTGGGTGATGCGGCCGTCGGGATCGCGCACGGCCGAGACCGACATCCATTTCGGGTAGACGCTGCCGTCCTTGCGCCGGTCGATGATCTCGCCCTGCCAGTAACCTGTGTGCGCCAGCCCGGACCACATCGCGAGATAGGTGGACTCCGGGGTCTGGCCGGAGGCGAGGACGTGCGGGTCCTCGCCGCGGATGTCGTCGAGGGTGTAGCCGGTCAGGCGGGTGAAGGCCGGATTGACCGCAAGGATGCGATTGTCGCTGCCGGTGATGATGATCGACTCGCCGCTGTGCTCGAACACGTTGGCGTAGAGGCGCAGGGCTTCCTCGTTCTGCTTGCGCGCGGTGATGTCCTGCACGGTGCCGGTGGAGCGCAGCGGCCGGCCCTGTGCGTCGTAATGCGTCTCACAACGCTCGCTCACCCACTTGATGCGGCCGTCCGGCATGCACAGGCGATGGACGATCTCGTAGGGTGTGCAGTTCTCGAGCGAGGTCGTGAACACCTGGTGGATCTTGTCGCGGTCGTCCGGGTGGACGAGACCGAGGAAGGCCTCGTAGGAGGCGCCGAACTGCGCCGGGTCGATCTCGAAAATTCGGAAGATCTCGTCCGACCATTCGAGCCCGCCGCTGACATGGTCGAGCTCCCAGCTGCCGATCTGGGCGATGCGCTGGGCTTCATTGAGGCGGACTGCGCTTTCCTGCAGCGCCGCTTCGGTCTGTGCCTTTTCCGTTACATCGATGCCGACGCTGACTATGAATTCCATCTCGCCATGCTCGTCGAGCAGCAGCGTGTTCGACCATTCGACCAGGCGCTGCGTGCCGTCGCGCGCGACCCAGTAATTGGTGTAGCTGCCGCGCAGGGCTTGCGGATTGCGTGCCAGCGCGCTGAAGGCCTCGGCGTGCACGACTTCGCGCTCTTCCGGAGTGAGGAAGAGGTCCCAGACGAACTTGCCTTCGACCTCGGCGAAGCTGTACTGGGTCAATTCCTCGCAGGCGCGGTTGAAGCGGCGGATGCGCCCTTCGCGGTCGAGTAGCACGACCAGGGCGCCGGCACGGTCGAGGATGGCGTTCTGCAGGCTGGTGACGGCGCGCAATTCGTGCGAGCGCGCCTCGACCTTGGCTTCGAGGGTCTGGCGGGATTCGGCCAGCGCGTCGGCCATGTGGTTGAAGGCATGTGCCAGCCGGCCGAGTTCGCCGCCGCCGTCCCGCGGCACGCGTTGCGCGAGATCGCCTGCGGCAATGCGGTCGGCGACAGCGGTCAGGGTCTGGATCGGGCGCGAGATCGCGCGTCCCAGGAAATAGGCCGCGCCGCCCGAGAGCAGCAGGAACAGGGTCAGCGCGAGATAGGTGAGGCGGCGCATGCGGGCCGCCGGCGCGAATGCCTCGTGGGTGTCGATCTTCACCACCATGCCCCAGTCGAGCGAGGGCAGGTGACGCCACGCGGCGATGCACTCGATGCCGGCGTAGTCGAGGATGATGCCCTGGTTCTGCTCGCCGGCCAGGGCCTTCTGCATCGGCAGCGCCGCTTTGTGGAGCGGGACCCGGTAACGGTAGGCGGCATCGCGGACATGGCGCAGCGGCACGGTATAGAAGGCCTCGTTCGCGTCCTTCTGCGCCAGCACGGTTTCACCGGACTGGCCGAGACCGATGCGGTCGGTGGTCACTGTCATCAACCGCCGCACGTCGAGCTGCAGGGCAAGGGCGCCGATCACCTCACCTCCGTTCTCGACCGGTGCGACAAGGAACGCCGCGGGACGATTGCCCGACGGGGCGTAGAGGGCGAAGCGGGTGAGCTGGAGCTGGTGCGTGCGCATGGCCTGTGCATACCCCTGCGCCAGCTGGGTGCTGCGATAGGGACCGTGCAGGAGGCTGGTGCCGAGGTCGGGCTCGCGCCGCAGCGAGAACAGCACGTTGCCGGCGGTATCGGTCAGCAGCAGGTCGTAGAACTCGCTGGCGGCGCCAGAATCCTCCAGGAGGGCGGCAAGGCGCCGGGCGGCGTCCCGGTAGGGGGGCGCCTCGAGACCGCCGGCGCGGAATGCCTCGCCCAGTTCAGCAAGACCGGTACGGATGATCATGCGGCGGCTCAGCAGCAGGGCGTCGTCCTTGCGTTCGGCCACGTAGCTGTCGATCTGGCTCGCCTTCTTGTCGGCGATGGTGGCCATGTTGTCCAGCAGGGTCTTGCGCAGCGAGGTTTCGAACGAGGCCAGATAGACCAGCGCCAGGCCGGCCAGAGGCAGCACGGCTACCAGCAGATAGCTCAGCAGCAGGCGGGTGGAGATCGAGAATGCCTTCATGAAGCCGTCCCGGTGGACGGGTGGCGCGGGCGGCTTCCGTGGCTACGCGGCGGGCAGGCTGCGACGCACGGCGGAAAGGCGGATCGAGGCATGTCACTCCGTCGGAAGGGCATGCGGCGATTGTAGCCGCGAAAAACGGCCACCCGCCTCAAGCCGGTTCCGGCCTGAGGCGGACGCTTCGCAGGAGCACGCGCGGGCTCACCGTTGCCATACCACGCGCAGCAGGTTTTCCTGCTCGTTGTAGTGATATTCCAGCTCGCCCTGGTAGGCATGGTGCAGTGCCTCGCCGATGCCACGGGCGAGGTGGATGTCGGTGGTGGTGACGAGGGTGCCGTCGTCCTGGTCCTCGATCTTCACGATGCGTTTGAGCGGGTGCTCGGCCTTGGCGCGCGCCTCCTCGTTCTTGATCATGCGCATCAATTCGTCGTGGTGGGCCTTGAAGTAGGCGCCGCCGATGGCGACGAAGCCAGCCGGGAAATCGTCCTGGATACGGTGGCAGGCCGGGCAGGTTTCTTCGTGGGCCTGCGGCGGGCGCGGCAGCCATTGCCAGCGCCCGGCATGGAATACGGCGCCGCACTGCGGGCAGACCGCGGGTTCCTGCAGCTTGTGCTTCGCCTTGTAGGCGTCGTGCCGGGACTCCTGGATCAGACGGTCGCGGCGGACGGGGGTAAAGCCGTTGAAACGGGTTTTCATGTCGTGCTCCTTTCGATACGGACAAACATTCCTTGCATCCACTTTTTTTCGGCGGCCAGCCGCAGCGCGCCCTGCAGGGCACCGGCCACGAACCCCCGGGTGTCCCTGTCGAGAAAGGCTGCGTCGAGCGCACAGTCCTGCATGAGCGCGGCGTCGACCGCACCGCGCTCGCTGACCGCGATGACGGCAGGGCCCTTGGTCCATGGTCTGTGCGAGTGGGATGTGCGCCACACGACGCCAGCCAGCTGGCAGTCTAGGGTGGCGGCCACGGTCGCTGCACGGGGGTGCCCCGGTTTTCCTGCACCGCTGATGGCGAAACGTGTTTTTCTCATGTGGTCATCTCGACCTCGTCCGGGGGGACGATCCGGGATTCCTGCTTTCATCTCGGGACGTGGGGGCTAGGCGCGGCGTTCCAGCAGGACGCCTGCCAGTTCGAGCAGCACGCCCAGTACCAGCAGCACGACGCCGGCCCAGATCTCGGGCGCCAGGACCATCAGTACGCCGCCCAGCGCGATCAGGACCAGGGCCAGGGTGCGGCGCGATCGTGTTTTTTTCAGCATGGTGCACAGCCTCCCCGGCGATCAGTCATAGCGCAGGCATTCCTCGGCCACGGCGTTGGCGCCGTGGTGCTCGATCAGCGCGTCGACCTCGGCGAGCAGGGTGTCGTCCTCGTCGTCGTCCATCACACCTTCGCCGACCAGACGGGCGCCGAGGCCGTCCAGCAGCGCGGCACGGAGCTCGCCGAGGGTGGGCGGATTTTCGTGGTTTTCGTCGTCGAGCATGGCCTCGATCACGCGCGAGAGGGCCTCGCTGGCGTAAGCCTGGACGAAATCCACGGCGAGCGCGCCCTGGCCGTATTCCTCGATCAGCGCGTCCATCTCGTCGAGCAGCGATTCGCTGACGTCGAAATGGTGGATCTGCTCGGCCTCGCGGAAATCGGCCGGCAAGAGGTCGGCGAGGAAGCGGCGCACCGCCATCAGGGTGACGGGCTGTTCGCATTCCGGATTGTTGACGCGGCTTGACAGGAGCGCCGACAGCCTGGGACTGACGCGGCTGTCGACATCGATGGGATTGGGGATCATGGCCTTGTCCTGGTTGGTTGATGCGGCCCGTCGCATGACGGCTCCGATTTTTTTATAGCAGCAGACTTCTGCCCTTGCCCGGGCCGTCGCACCGAAAAATATGTGCCAAACTGGAATCGAGGTCAGTCGAAACGAAAGGCAATCACCATGGAACCCAGGGAATGCTTCCTCAAGGAACAGTTCGGCTACTGCTGGCTCGACAAGGGGCAGTGGATGTTCCAGGCGGTCGAGGTACGCGAGCAGCCAGTGCGGGAACAGCCGGTGGGCGAGCCGGTGAAGGTCGATCTGGGCGAGTTGGTCTTCCATCACGACGAAGACGAGGAACTTCACTAGCGCGCGCTGACCCCGCAGGGGTGACCGGCCGAGGCCGGACATGCATGCAGCGCGCGGCGATTGCGACCGCGAGACCTGCATGACATCAACCTGACGACTGACCCGCAAGCCCATGAGCGCTCTTACGCCCCTCTCGCCCGACCGTCTGATCCGCCGCTGCGACACCACGCGCTTCGGTTTCACCACCACCGCCGAACTCGACGACCTCGCCGAGGGCATCGGCCAGATGCGCGCGATCGAGGCGGCGCACTTCGGCATCGGCATGCGCCACGCCGGCTATAACCTTTACATCATGGGACAGCCCGGCAGCGGCAAGCGCACCCTGATCCGGCAGGTGCTCGACCAGCGCAAGGGCGAGGCGGCGAAGCCCGCCGACTGGTGCTACGTCCACAATTTCACCCAGCCGCACAAACCGCGTGCGATCCGCCTGCCGGCGGGGATGGGGGTGCGGCTGCGCGACGACATGCAGCAGCTGGTGGCAGAGTTGCAGGCCGCGATCCCGGCGGTGTTCGAGGGCGAGGACTACCGCCGGCGCCTGTCGCAGATCGACGAGGATTATGCCGAGCGCCAGTCGCAGGCTTTCGGCGCGGTCGGCGACGACGCGGTCAAGCATGGCATCGTGCTGCTGCGCACGCCGAACGGCTTCTCGTTCGCACCGGCCAGGGGCGACGAGGTGCTGGCGCCGGACGACTACGACAAGCTGCCGCCGGAGGACAAGACGCGCATCGAGCAGGAGATCGCCCGCCTGCAGGAGGAACTGGAAAAGGTCATCCGCCAGGTGCATCAGTGGCGGCGCGAGCGCATCGAGCGCGTGCGCAAGCTCAACGAGGAAGCGGTGCTGTTCGCGGTCGGCCACCTGATCGACGAACTGCGCGCGACGTACGCGGACACTCCCGAGATCGGCAGCTATCTCAACGAGGTGCAGCAGAACGTCATCGAGAGCATCGACGAGTTCCGCCATCCGAAGGAAGGTTTGTCGGGGCTGGCCGCGCTGACCAGCGAGTTGCCCAATTTCAGCCGCTTCCTGGTCAATCTGCTGGTCGGCCGCACGGCGGAGGAGGGCGCACCGGTGGTCTACGAGGACCACCCTACCTACCAGAACCTGCTGGGGCGGATCGAGCACGTGTCGCAACTGGGTGCGCTGATCACCAACTTTCTGCTGATCAAGCCGGGTGCGCTGCATCAGGCCAACGGCGGCTATCTGCTGCTGGACGCGCTGAAGCTGCTGTCGCAGCCGTTCTCGTGGGAGGGCCTCAAGCGTGCGCTGGCGACGCGCGAACTGCGCATCGAGTCGCTCGGCCAGATGGTCAGCCTGGTGAGCACGGTGTCGCTGGAACCGGAGCCGATCCCGCTCGATGTCAAGGTGGTGCTGCTCGGCAACCGCATGCTGTATTACCTGCTGGCCGAATACGATCCCGAGTTCGGCGAGCTGTTCAAGGTGGCGGCGGACTTCGAGGATGAGGTCGAGCGCAGTCCCGACAACGACCTGCTGTATGCGCGGCTGATCGGAACCCTGGTGCGTCGCGACACGCTGCGGCCGTTCGACCGCGAGGCGGTAGGGCGGGTGATCGAGCACGGCGCGCGCCGCGCCGAGGACGCGCACAAGCTGTCGACCCACGTCGAGAGCCTGGCCGATCTGGTGCGCCAGGCCGATTACTGGGCAGCCAGCGAACGGCGCGAAGTGGTGACGCGCGCCGACGTCGAGCGCGCCATCGCCGCGCAGATCCGCCGCTCCGACCGTCTGCGCGAACGTTCGCACGAGGCCATCCTGCGCGGCATCCTGCGCATCGACACCGCGGGCGAGGCGGTCGGGCAGGTCAACGCCCTGTCGGTGTTCCAGCTCGGCGACTTCACCTTTGCCCAACCGTCGCGCATCACCGCCACCACCCGGCTGGGCGAGGGCGAGCTGGTCGACATCCAGCGCGAGGTCAAGCTGGGCGGCGCGATTCACTCCAAGGGCGTGCTCATCCTGGCGTCCTTCCTCGCCAGCCGCTACGCGGCCGAACAGCCGCTGTCGCTGTCGGCGAGCCTCACCTTCGAGCAGACCTACGGCCAGGTGGAAGGCGACAGCGCGTCGGTGGCGGAACTCGCCGCGCTGCTGTCGTCGCTTGCCGGCGTGCCGATTCACCAGGCGCTGGCGGTCACCGGATCGGTCGACCAGTTCGGACGGGTGCAGGCGATCGGCGCGGTCAACGACAAGATCGAGGGCTATTTCGACCTCTGCAGCATGCGTGGCCTGACCGGCGAGCAGGGTGTGCTGATCCCGGCTGCCAACGTTTCCCACCTGATGCTGCGGCAGGACGTGGTCGACGCGGCAGCGGCGGGCCGCTTCCACATCTGGGCGGTGGAGAGCGTCGACGAAGCGCTCGAATTGCTGACCGGCATGCCCGTCGGCACGCCGGAACAGGCGGGCAGCCTCGCCCAGCGCGTGGCTGCGCGACTCAGGCATTTCGCCGATCTGCGGCATGCGTTCAACAGGAAACCCGGTGTCGGCAAGTCCGGACGCGTGTCCGGCAGCAGCCATGAATACGGCGACGCCTGAGCCGCCAGCCGGCGGTCGCATCCTCGTCGCGCTCGACGCCTCGCCCCGCAGTCTCGCCGCGCTGGCGACAGCCGGCGCGCTGGCCGTCGAGCTCGACGCCGAGCTGGCCGGCCTGTTCGTCGAGGACATCAACCTGCAGCGTCTGATGGCGCTGCCGTTCGCGCGCGAATTCTGCCTGCTGTCGGGTGCGCTGCGGCCGCTGTCGCAGGACGAGATCGAGCACAGCTGGCGGCGCGAGGAGGCTGCCTTGCGGCACCGGCTGGCCGAGGCGGCCGGCCAGCTGCAGCTGCGCTGGTCCTTCCAGGTGGCGCGCGGGCGCATGGCGGCCGAGGTGAGCCTGCAGGCGCAGGGGGTCGACCTGGTGGTGCTGGGCCGGCAGCCGGGCGCCGGCTCCATGGCAACGGTGCAGAGCGCAGCCCGCGCACGACCGGCCGGGCCGGTGCTGGTGCTGATCGAAGCGGTCGCGCGCGCCGGGGCCAGCCTCGATCTGGCGATCCGCCTGGCGCGTCGCAGTGGCGCCGAGCTGGTGCTGCTGGTCGCGGCAGCGGACGAGGTGGCTTACCGCGCGGCATGCACGGATATCCTGGCTGCGCTGCAGGCGCGCGGAGGGACGGGGCGCTGTGCCTGGCTGCCCGGGCCGCCGGACGCCCGGCTCGTCGGGGCGGTGCGGCGCGAGGGCGCGGCCTGCCTGGTGCTGGCCGACAGGGCGCGCTTTCTGCAGCACGGCGGGCTGGAACGCGTGCTGGATGAAATCGCCTGTCCGGTCGTGCTGAGCCGCTGAGGGTTCCCGTTCCACCGGGTGTGGCCTAGATTGATAGAGGCGCTGCGATTCCGCGCCCGAAAATTCCCACCCCCACGGAGGACAGACAGGATGAAGACGCCCCTGCAAATCACGTTTCGCAACATCGAGCATTCCGAGGCGCTCGAGACCCACATCCGCGACAAGGCAGACAAGCTGGAGACCTTCTTCGAACCCATCATGTCGTGCCGGGTGGTGGTCGAGATGCCGCACCAGCACAAGCATCAGGGCAAGCTCTTCAACGTGCGCATCGACATCGGGGTGCCGGGCAGCGAGATCGTGGTGAACCGTGACGACCACGAGGACGTGTACGTCGCGTTGCGCGACGGCTTCGAGGCGGCCAAGCGTCAGCTCAAGGATTACGCACGCCGCCTGCACGGCGAGATCAAGCTGCATCAGGCGGAATTCGTCGGCCAGGTGGTGCGGATCTTCCCCGACGAGGGCTACGGCTTCATCCGCCGCAACGGCGGCGACGAGTTGTACTTCAATGCCGACAATCTGGTGAACACCACGCTCGGGCAGTTGAAGGAGGGCGACGCAGTGAAGTTCATCGAGGAGGTCGCGGCCGAGGGCATGCAGGCCAAGCGGGTGAGCGTCGGCCAGCACCAGCTGCACTGATCGAAAGGCTGAGGCGAACCGTCTTGCAGCCGGCCGGGCAGCAGGCTGCAGACGGTGCGATTCGCGCGTGCCGCCGGAATGCGCGCGCCCTCGCTGCGGCAGCGGCGCAGGCATTGCGAAATCCGCATGCGGGCGTCGCGCATCCTGAAATCCGCTTGAAGGTTTCGCTGCGATTGCAGTCATCGTCCTGTCAAATTGGCGCGGCAGGATGCGCGCATGACACGCGTGCGCTCGATCTTTCTGTCCGACATCCACCTTGGCACCCGGAGCTGCAAGGCCGAGCGTCTGCTCGATTTCCTGCGCGAGCATGAGGCAGACCATCTTTTCCTGATCGGCGACATCATCGATTTCTGGTCGATGAACCGGGGCATCTACTGGAGCCGGGCGCAGAACACGGTGATCCAGAAGATCCTGCGCCGTGCCAGGCACGGCGAGCAGGTGGTGTTCATCCCCGGCAATCACGACGAGGCGGTGCGGGAATATCACGGCACCTCCTTCGGCGACATCGTGGTGATGAACGAATACGTGCACGAAACCGCGGACGGCCGCCGTTTCCTGCTCATCCACGGCGACGAGTTCGACCAGGTCACGCGCTATCACAAGTGGGTCGCGGTGCTCGGCGATATCGCCTACAACACGCTGGTGCGTGCGAACGGAACCTGCTCCTGGATCCGCCGCCGGCTCGGGCGCCCCGGCTACTGGTCGCTTGCGGGCTACGCCAAGCGCAAGGTGAAGAAGGCGCTGGAATTCATTTTCGATTTCGAGGATTCGGTGATCCGCAACGTGCACGACCGCGGTCTCGACGGCGTGATCTGCGGCCATATCCACTGGGCGGCGATCAAGGAAATCCGCGGCCTCACCTATGTGAATTGCGGCGACTGGGTCGATTCCTGCACCGCAGTCGTCGAGCATCTGGACGGGCGCCTGGAGCTGATCGACTGGGACGGCGAGCTCAACGGCCTGCCGCTCGACCTGCCCCTGCCCATGCTGGCCGCAACGGGAAGGAAGGCCGCCTGATGCGCGTGCTGATGGTGTCGGACGTTTATTTTCCGCGGGTCAACGGCGTCTCCACGTCGATCGAGACCTTCCGCCGTGCGCTGGCGGCCGAAGGCGTCGAGGTACGCCTGGTGGCGCCGCGCTACGGCGACGAGCCCGAGGCCGAGGGGATCGTGCGCGTTCCGGGGCGGACGGTTCCGCGCGATCCCGAGGACCGGCTGGCGTCGTGGCGGGCGCTGCGTGCCGCGGTGCGGCGCGAGGCCGTGGCGTGCGACCTGATCCATGTGCAGACGCCCTTCCTCGCGCACTATGCCGGGGTGTCGGCCGCCCGGCGCCTGGGCAAGCCTGTCATCACCACCTACCACACGCTGTTCGAGGAATACCTGCACCACTATGCGCCTTTCCTGCCGGCGGCGTGGCTGCGCGGCCTGGCCCGGCGGCTGTCGCGCAGCCAGTGCAACGCCCTCGATGCGGTGGTGGTGCCCTCGACGGCGATGCGCGAACGGCTCGAGGCCTATGGGGTGATTGCCC
>JBEQCP010000014.1:0-38537 GCA_041639215.1 Pseudomonadota bacterium
GCATCTTCACTGGCGCGCCGGTGCCGCCGGGCGCCGACGCCGTGCTGATGCAGGAATACTGCGCTGCGGAAGGCGATTCGGTCGTCATCAACATCGTGCCGCGCGCCGGCGAGAACATCCGTCGCGCCGGCGAGGACATCCGTGCCGGCGCCGAGGTGCTCGCCGCCGGCACGCGGCTGGGCGCCGCCGAGAAGGGTCTCGCCGCTTCGGTCGGCCTGGCCGAATTGCCGGTGTACCGGAAACTGAAGGTGGCGTGCTTCTTCACCGGCGACGAACTGGTGACGCCGGGCACTTCCCTGCAGCCGGGGCAAATCTACAACTCCAACCGCTATACGCTCAGCGGGCTAGTGCAGGGTCTCGGCTGCGAACTGGTCGACCTCGGCATCGTGCCCGACACGCTGGAGGCGACCGAGGCTGCGCTGGCGCGCGCAGCACGCGAGGCAGACGTCGTCGTCACCAGCGGCGGCGTCTCGGTGGGCGAGGCGGATTACGTCAAGGCGGCGGTCGAGAAGCTCGGCCGCGTCGAGATGTGGAAAGTGGCGATGAAGCCCGGCAAGCCGCTGGTCTACGGACGGGTAGGCGAGGCCGACTTCATCGGCCTGCCGGGCAATCCGGTATCGGCCTTCGTCACCTTCTGCCTGTTCGTGCGGCCCTTCCTGCTGAAGCGCATGGGCGCGACGAACGTGCTCTATCGCGCCTTCGCCGTGCAGGCCGATTTCGCCTGGACCAGGCCCGGCGCGCGGCGCGAATTCCTGCGCGCCCGGCTGCAACCGAACGGCAAGCTTGCGCTGTTCCCCAACCAGAGTTCGGGCGTGCTGACCTCGTGCGCCTGGGCCGACGGTCTGATCGACCTGGAAATCGGCCAGACGATCCAGCCGGGCGGCTGGGTGCGCTTCATTCCCTTCTCGGAGCTGCTGGCATGAAACTGCGCGTGCTGTACTTCGCCCGCCTGCGCGAGCGCCTCGGTGTCGCCGAGGAAACGCTCGACTTTGCCGGCGCCACTGCGGCCGATCTCGTCGCGCAATTGCAGGCGCGCGGCGGCGCGTGGGTCGAGGAACTGGGAGCGGGGCGCGCGTTCCGCGTCGCGGTCGACCAGGATCTCGTCGCGCTCGACGCGGCGCTGCACGACGGCGCCGAGGTCGCGATCTTTCCGCCGGTGACCGGGGGTTAGGGCGTGTTCACACTAATTTCACGCCCGCGACGAGGCCGATTCGGGATGCAGCCCACGAAGCGAGACGCGCCGCAGTGTCGTTCACTGCAAGCGGCTCGCGACAAAGGGATGCGCCCGAATCGGCCCGTCCCTCCGGGTTGCCGCGGGAAAGCGCGCCTGCGGCGTTGCGTCGCTTGGCAAGGGATGACCCTTGCCGGCGCGACGCGCCTTGCATCCATCGCTTTCCCGCGGCAACGCGGACGCGAAATTAGTGTGAACACGCCCTCATGATGAAGATCGTCGTGCAAACAGATACCTTCGACCTGGGTGCAGAAGTCGACGCGATGCGGTCCAGGCGCACCGACATCGGCGCGATCGCGAGCTTCGTCGGGCTCGCGCGCGACATGAACGAGGGCAGCGGCGTCGCCGCGATGACGCTCGAGCACTACCCGGGCATGACCGAGAAGGCGCTGGCGAAACTGGTCGACGAGGCATGCGCCCGCTGGACGCTGCTCGACGTCACGGTGATCCACCGCGTCGGCCGCCTGCTGCCGGGCGACCCCATCGTGCTGGTCGCGGTGGCAGGCAGCCACCGCGGAGAGGCCTTCGCCGCCTGCGAATTCATCATGGATTACCTGAAGACGCAGGCGCCGTTCTGGAAGAAGGAAGAAACGCCCGAGGGCACCCGCTGGGTCGAGGCGCGCGCCAGCGACGATGCGGCGGCGGCGCGCTGGCAGCAGTCCTGATTCAATCCTCGCGGCGGCCGCCCGGCAGCGGGCACGCTGCCGCATCCTTGCGCCACAGGCGGCGCACCTGCAAGAAAATCCGATAGCTCCATTCCAGAGCATGCACGACGCCCGGCAACGCGGCGACACGCCCGGCTGCGCGGAACGCCGGCAGCGCCTGCCACAGCGCGGCAAAGGCGCGCGCGCCCGACAGCAGCGTGCCGTCCGGCGTACGCGCATGCAGGCGCGCATACGCGTCTGCGCGACCCAGGTCGGCCCCCAGTTCGGCGTCGCTGCATTGCGCGAGATTGATCCAGCGGATGTGCTCGGCGCCGCGGCGACGGCGGTAGAAGCCGATCTCGCGGGTGCAGACCGGACAACCGCCGTCGAAATACAGCGTCAGCAGGGGTGGGGGCGCGGAGGACATGGGGTGATCTTGAGCGGTGTGTGTGCGTTCGAACGTGCAGAAGAACGGCAGGTTCCCCGGATTGTGCTTGACATTGGTTCTAATGCGAACTAAATTGGTTCTTGTTAGAACAAAATCAGCCGATCATGAGCCAAGCCGCCGAATTCCTGCCGACCGTACAAGCCCTGGTGCAATGCTTCCAGGCCTTCGAAGCCTATTCTGCCGCGCACATCCGCGCGCTGGGGCTGACGCCGCCGCAGTTCGACATCATCGCCACTCTCGGCAACACGCCGGGGATGACGGCCACCGAGCTGGGCGAGAAGACCCTGATCACCAAGGGCACGCTCACCGGGGTGGTCGACCGCCTGGCCGAGCGCGGCTGGGTCGAGCGTGCCGCGCACGACAGCGACCGCCGCTGCCAGATCGTCCGCCTGACGCAATCCGGCGAAGCCCTGTTCGAAAAAACCTTTCCCGCGCACATGGCGCACCTGGCCGCCTGCTTCGCCGGCGCCAGCGCTGCCGAACACACGCGCTGGCAGGCCGCCCTGCGCGGGCTGGAACAACGATTCAGAAAGGCGCACGCATGAAACCCGTGACACGCTATTCGAAACCGGCAGTCGTGCTGCACTGGCTGGTGGCGCTGCTGATCTTCGCGGCCTTCCCGCTCGGCGTCTACATGCACGAGTTGCCGCTGTCGCCCGACAAGCTGAAGCTCTACAGCTACCACAAGTGGATCGGCATCACGCTGCTTTTGCTGGTCGCGATCCGCCTCGGCTGGCGGCTGACGCACACGCCGCCGCCACTGCCGGACGCCGTGGCGGCCTGGCAGCGCCATGCCAGCGCCGTCGTGCACGGCCTGCTGTACGTCCTGATGATCGCGATCCCGCTGTCGGGCTGGCTGATGAGCTCGGCCAAGGGCTTCCAGACCGTGTGGTTCGGCGTGCTGCCGCTGCCGGATCTGGTCGGCAGGGACAAGGCGCTGGGCGATCTGCTCGCCGAGGTACACAAGATCCTGAACTTCACGCTGCTTGCGCTGGTCGTCATGCACGTCGGGGCTGCGCTGCAGCATCACTTCATCGAACGCCAGCTTTTCCTGCAGCGCATGGGCTGGGGCAGAAAGGAGCACACATGACATCGCATCCGATCCTCTTCATGCTGGCCGCGGCGCTGGCTGCGCCGCTGGCGCATGCCGTCGAATACCGCACGGTGCTGCCGAAGCAGAGCCGCATCGGCTTCGAATTCCGTCAGATGAACGTGCCAATACAAGGCGGCTTCAAGCGTTTCACGAGCCAGATTCAATTCGACCCGGCCCGGCCCGAGGCCGCCCGCGCACAGATCGAGATCGATCTCGCCAGCATCGACGCCGGATCGCCCGAAGCCGACGACGAATCTGCCGGCAAGCTGTGGTTCAACCGCAGCGCGTATCCGAAGGCCGTCTTCGTTTCCAGCCAGGTGCGCGCGCTCGGCGCCAACCGCTACGAACTGCGCGGCACGCTCACGCTCAAGGGCCGCAGCCGCGAGATGGCGGTGCCGGTGATTTACACGCCGGGGAAAACCGCCGCCACCTTCGACGGCAGCTTCATCCTCCGGCGCCTCGACTTCGGCATCGGCGAAGGCATGTGGGCCGACGTCGCCACGGTTGCCAACGAAGTCCGCGTCACCTTCCGCATTGCCGCCACCGGCAACTAACCGCTGTTCCATTCGTCACCAGGAGAGAACCATGAAACGTCTTGCCATGTCCGTCGCACTTGCCGCCTTTGCCGCTTCCGCCCAGGCCGCGCCCGTCACCTACGTCATCGACAACAGCCACACCTATCCGCACTTCAGCTACAACCACCTCGGTTTCTCCAACCAGACCCACAAGTTCGACAAGACCAGCGGCAAGGTCGTGCTCGACCGCGCCGCGAAGGCCGGTTCGGTCGTGGTGACCATCGACGCCAAGTCGGTCAACACCGGCTACGCCCTGTTCAACGAGCACATCCAGGCGGCCGACTACTTCGATACCGCCAACCACCCCACGATCACCTTCAAGTCCGACAAGATGGCGTTCCGGGACGACCAGCCGGTGAGCGTGGTGGGCGACCTGACGATCAAGGGGGTGACGAAGCCGGTGACGCTGACCGTCACCCATTTCAAGTGCCAGCCGCACCCGATGCTGAAAGTCGAGGCGTGCGGCGCCAATGCCACCACCCAGATCAAGCGCTCCGACTTCAACATGGGCAAGAACGCCCCCTACGTCAGCGACGAAGTGACGCTGACCCTGGCGATCGAGGCGGTGAAGGAACAGCCGGCCGCCCGGTAACCAGGCTCCCGGCTGGCACGGCGGCGTGGGGCTGACCGGAAATCCTCGCAAGCCGTTGGATTTCCGTCAGTTTTTCTGCCGCCGCCTGTTCATCGTGTGCAATGGCTGACAATTAACCGATTGTTTTTGTTGATTTTTATGTGAGTGGCTGAACGGGGGCGGCGTGGCACGCCGGTTGCACCTGTGAGCACACGCCCGGCGTGCGCAACGCCCGGGCCGGCGGCCGAATGCCGCCAGCGGAAATATCCGGGTGTTCATCCACACAGGAGCTCACATGAAACGTCTTGCCACGTTCGCCGCGCTTGTTGCCTGTGCCGCCTCCGCCCAGGCGGCGCCCGAAACCTATGTCATCGACGCCAGCCAGACGGCGTCGCTGTTCAGCTATCGCACGCTGGGCGTTTCCAGCCTGACCCACCGTTTCGACCGCATCAGCGGCCGCATGGTGTTCGACCATGCGGCCGGGACCGGTTCGGCCGAGGTGACCATCGACGCCACGTCGGTGAATACGGGCCAGTCCGTGCTGAACGCCAGGATCCAGAACGCGGATTTCTTCGACACCGCCAATCACCCTTCGATCACCTTCCGCTCGACCCGCATGACACTCGCTGGCGAGCAACCCAGCCTGTCCGGGCTGCTGACGATCAAGGGGGTGACGAAACCGGTGTCGCTGGCGCTGAGCAACTTCCAGTGTGCCCAGGATGCGACCTTCAAGGTGGAGACCTGCGGTGCCCGCGCGACCGTCACGGTCAAGCGCTCGGACTTCAACATGCGCAAGTACGCCTTTCTCATCAGCGACGAGATCACGCTGAACCTGGCCTTCCGTGCCGTCAGGCAGAGCGATTACCTGCAGGTGGCGAGCCGCGACCCGATGCGGTAAACAGACTAAAATGGCGTTTTGCAGGTCGGAACGCCATCCCGTGGAACCCCATCAAATCGAACTGCTCGCGCCCGCGCGCGACGTCGCCATCGGCATCGAGGCCGTCAACCACGGCGCCGATGCGGTGTACATCGGCGGGCCGTCGTTCGGCGCGCGTGCCGCGGCGTCCAACGACGTCGCCGACATCGCGCGGCTGGTCGCGCATGCACACCGCTTCAACGCACGTATTTTCGCCACGCTCAACACCATTCTTGCCGACGACGAGCTGGAACCGGCGCGCCGGCAGATCTGGCAGCTGTACGACGCCGGCGTCGACGCGCTGATCATCCAGGACATGGGCCTGCTGGAGCTCGACCTGCCGCCGATCCAGCTGCATGCCAGCACCCAGTGCGACATCCGCACGCCGGAAAAGGCCGCGTTCCTGCAGGACGTCGGCCTCTCCCAGATCGTGCTGGCGCGCGAGCTCGATCTCGCTCAGATCGCCGCCATCCGCGCCGCCACGCGGCCGGAAACCACCCTGGAATTCTTCGTCCACGGCGCGTTGTGCGTCGCCTACAGCGGGCAGTGCTACATCAGCCACGCCCACACCGGGCGCAGCGCCAACCGCGGCGACTGCTCGCAGGCCTGCCGCCTGCCGTACCAGGTCACCGACATGGAAGGGCGCATCGTCGCGCACGACAAGCATGTTCTTTCCATGAAGGACAACAACCAGAGCGCCAACCTTGAAGCGCTGGTCGACGCCGGTATCCGCAGCTTCAAGATCGAGGGGCGCTACAAGGACATGGGCTACGTGAAGAACATCACCGCCCATTACCGCAAACTGCTCGACGAACTGATCGAGCGCCGTCCCGAGTTCGCGCGCTCGTCGTCCGGCCACACGACCTTCTCCTTCACGCCCGACCCCAACCAGAACTTCAATCGCGAGTTCACCGACTACTTCGTGGCGGGGCGCAAGGACGACATCGGCGCCTTCGATACGCCGAAGAACCCGGGCCTTTCGCTCGGCCATGTGACGAAGCTCGGCGACAAGTGGATCGAACTCGAAACCGACGATCCCGCCACCGTGCTCAACAACGGCGACGGCCTCTGCTACTACACGCTGCAGAAGGAGCTCGCGGGGCTGGCGATCAACCGCGCGGACAAGGTGGGTGAGGGCGTGTGGCGCGTGTTTCCCAAGGACCCGATGGCGAGCTTCAAGGACCTGCGCCGCGGCACGGCGGTCAATCGCAACCGCGACATGGCCTGGATGCGCATGCTCGACAAGCCGTCCGGCGAGCGCCGCATCGGCGTGTGGCTGCGGCTTTCCGAGACCGGCGACGGCTTCGCGCTGACGGCGACCGACGAGGACGGCCACGCCGCCACCGTTGCCGCCGCGCATGCCCGGGAAGCGGCGAAGGATGCCGCCAAATCCGAGGCCACGCTGCGCGACCATCTCGGCAAGCTGGGGACCACGATCTTCGAGGCACGGGGGGTCGAACTCGACCTTGCACAGCCCTGGTTCCTGCCGGCGTCCTTCGTCAACACGCTGCGCCGCGACGCCGTCATTGCGCTGGAGGCCGTGCGCGCCCAGGCCTGTGCGCGCCCGCCGCGTGCCCAGCCGGTCGAGCCGCCCGCGGTCTATCCCGAGGACACGCTCTCCTATCTCGCCAACGTCTACAACCACAAGGCGCGCGACTTCTACGCGAAGCACGGCGTCAAGATCGTTGCGGCCGCCTACGAGAGCCACGAGGAAACCGGCGAAGTCTCGCTGATGATCACCAAGCACTGCGTGCGCTATTCGCTTTCCCTGTGCCCCAAGCAGGCCAAGGGCGTGACCGGCGTGCAGGGCACGGTGCGTGCCGCGCCGCTGACGCTGGTCAACGGCAGCGAGAAGCTCACCCTGCGTTTCGACTGCAAGCGCTGCGAGATGCACGTGGTCGGCAAGCTGAAGCCGGCGGTCGTCCGGCAGGCTGCGCCGCTCACCTTCTATAGGACGCGGCCACAGGCGTGAAACCTCGCTGCGGCGCGGCGGTCACAGCTTAGGTAATGCGCGCGGGCAGGGTGGCGGACAATTCCGCCATGAACGCAGCATGCCGGGCCTCGGCCTGCTGGAAGGCCGCGATCAGGCGCTCGGCGTCGTCGGTCAGGCGGCTGCCGGCGGGACCGCTGTCCACCAGCGGCGACTGCCAGGCGGTGTTCATTGCGTCGACCGCATCCCACGCCGCCTTGTAGCTCATCTTCATCGCCTTGGCGGCCTTCGAGATCGAGCCGGTTTCGCGGATGCGCTGCAAGAGCTCGATGCGGCCACGGCCAAGGAAATTCCTGCCGTCCAGGGTCAGCCAGAAACGGCCATCGGCCTTGAGTCGTGTCTTCATGCGGCGAGTGTAGCAAACGACCATTGCCGTCCCGCCTGCGAACAGCCGAGAATGCCGCACCGAATTCAAGGAGACTGTCATGAAAAGACTGCTGGCCGTTTTCGCCTTGCTCTGCCTGCCGCTCGCTGCGGTGGCGGAGGAAGGCTATTCCGTGCAATTCAAGGCCCAGGGAGCGTACCAGGACGTGCGCGATTCACTGCAGATGGCGATCGAGGGCAAGGGCCTCAAGGTCAACCACACCAACCTGATCGCCGAGATGCTCGAGCGTACCGGCAAGGACATCGGCGCGACGAAGCAGGTCTACACGGCCGGCGAACAGTTCGAGTTCTGCAGCGCCACTGTCTCGCGCCAGATGATGGAGGCCGACCCCCACGCGATCGCGCTGTGTCCCTATATCATTTCCGTATATACGGTCCCTGGCGACGCTACGGTCTACCTCGCCTACCGCAAGCCGCCTGCGACGACGAATCCGGCGCTCGCAAAGGCGCTCGCCGAGGTCGAACGGATGATCACCGAGATCATCCAGGACGCGATGTAATCGGCAGCGGCCCGGCCTCGGCTAGAATGCGCGCATGATCCGCCCGCGCGTATTCCAGCCATGAACGCTTTTCTCGCCGTCGGTATCGGCGCCGCGCTCGGCGCCTGGCTGCGCTGGGGACTGGGGCTGTGGCTCAATCCGGTGTTGCCGTCGCTGCCGCTCGGTACCCTGGCCGCCAACCTCGTCGGCGGCTACGCCATCGGCCTGGCCATCGCGTGGTTTGCCGAGCATCCCGGCGTGCCGCCCGAGGCGCGGCTCTTCCTCATCACCGGCCTCTTGGGCGGGCTCACCACCTTCTCGACCTTTTCCGCCGAAGTCGTCAGCGCGCTGATGCGCGGGCTGTGGCTCACCGGCGGCCTGATCGCGTTTCTCCACATGACCGGCTCCTTCCTCGCCACGGGGCTGGGGTTCTACACGCTGAGGCTCTTCAGATGAACACCGTCTGCCTGCAGATCTTTGTCTCCGAAGCCAGCCGCCATCACGGCAAGCTGACCTACGAATGGCTGCTCGACGCCGCGCAGGCGCTCGGCATCGGCGGTGGTTCGGCGTTCCGTGCGCTCGCCGGTTTCGGCCGTCATGGCCGCCACGACGCCGGTTTCTTCGAGCTGGCGGGCGAGTTGCCGGTGGTGGTGGAATGCTTCGCCGACGAAGCGATGGCGGACCAGCTGCTGAAGACCGTTGCCGAAGCGGGCCTGAAACTGGTTTATGCCAAGCTGCCGGCAGCAATCGGCGTGACTGCCTGACGCGTGCTCGACCAGTTCATCCTGTTCGTCGCCTCGCTCGCGGCGAATTTCTTCTCGGCGCTGTCGGGCGGCGGTGCCGGGCTGATCCAGTTCCCGATGCTGATCTTTCTCGGCCTGCCGTTCGGCGTGGCGCTCGCCACCCACAAGGTCGCCAGCGTCGCGCTCGGGTTGGGGGCGACGCTCAGGCACCTCAAGGAATCGCACCTCGAACGCCGCTTCTCGCTGATCATCCTCGGCGCCGGCCTGCCCGGCGTGGTGCTCGGCGCGGTGACCATCCTGCAGATTCCCGAGCGCGCGGCGACGCTGGCGCTGGGCGTCCTCACCCTCGGCCTCGGCCTGTATTCGGTGTTCAAGCCCAGGCTCGGCATGGAGCACGCGCCGAAGAACCGGCAGGGGGCGGGACTTGCCGCAGGCATGGCCGGGTTGTTCGTGGTCGGCTTCCTCAACGGTTCGATCACCAGCGGCACCGGGCTCTTCCTCACCATCTGGCTGATCCGCTGGTTCGGCCTCGACTACACCCGTGCCGTGGCGTACACGCTGATTCTCTGTGGTCTGGTATGGAACGGCACCGGAGCGCTGGTGCTCGGCATGATAGGCACGGTGGCGTGGAGCTGGATGCCGGCGCTGCTGGCCGGCTCGATCCTCGGCGGCTATCTCGGCAGCCATCTCGCGATCCGCAAGGGCAATCTGTGGATCAAGCGGTCGTTCGAGATCGTGACGATCCTGATCGGCGTGAAGCTGATCTTTTACTGATCCGTCTCAGGCGTCGCTGACCTCGATGCGGTTGCGGCCGTTTCGCTTGGCCTGGTAGAGCGCCTCGTCGGCGGCCTTGATCAGCGCGTCGCCGGTATGGTGCAGCGGGTAGGTGGCGATGCCGCCGCTGGCGGTGGCGAGGAAGTGGCTGTCGCGGAAAGGGTGGCGGATCTGCCCGAAATCCTGGCGGATGCGGTCCATGATTGCCCAGGCCTGGTCGGCGTCGGTGTGCGGCAGGGCAATGAGGAATTCCTCGCCGCCGTAGCGGCACAGGATGTCGTGCTTGCGCAGGCGCTGCTTCAGCAGCCACGACAGGCTGCGGATGACCTGGTCGCCGACCGGATGGCCGTAGCTGTCGTTGACCTGCTTGAAGTGGTCGATATCCATCATCACCACCGACAGGAAGCCGCCTTCGTGCGACACGCCGGAGAGCATCATGTCGAGCGTGTTCTTGCCGCTCGAATGGTTGAGCAGGCCGGTCAGGCTGTCGTGGTACATGCTGCGGCGCAGCGCGCGGTAGCGTTCGATCTTGCTCTTGACGATGGTGTTGAGGAACACCGGGTTGAACGGCTTGGTGAGGAAGTGGTCGCCGCCCAGCCGCATCGCGTCGACCTGCAGCGCGACGTTGGTCTCGCCCGACAGGTAGACGATGGGCATGCTGAGGAATTCGTCGTGCTGGCGGATGATGCGCGCGACCTCGACGCCGGTGCAGTTCGGCATGTACATGTCCATCAGGATCAGGTCGGGATTGAACTGCTTCAGCGCGGCGAGCGTCTGGCGGGGGTCGTTGACGACCTCCGAGACGATCTGGTTCTCCTCCAGGGTGCGGCGGATCAGGTGGCTCGCGGTCTTCGAGTCCTCGACGATCAGCACGCGGAACGCTTCCTGCTCGTCGCGCTCGTTCAGCCGCATGATGTGCTCGACGATGGCATGCGAGGGCGTGTCTTCCAGCAGGCAGCTGTCGCAGCCGCCGCGCAGCGCCTGCTGCAGCGGGTCGAAGTCGGAGCGCACGCCGAGGCAGATCAGCTGGCCCATCGCGAACTGCTGTCGCAGCGCCTGGATGCGGGTGCTCCACTCGGATTCCGGCAAGCTGCGCATGTCGAGCAGCAGCAGCGGGGCGCCGCCCGCGCTGTCCGGCAGCGGCTGATTCCAGGAAACGAACTCCGCAGCCATGCCGAAATAGCCGAGTTGCGCCTGCAGATCCGACCAGGCGGACTGGTCATGGCCGATCAGCCAGGTGTGCCCCATCCGCAGGGGGCCGGCGGCCTGCTGCGGATCCAGTCGTCTCTCTTCCAGGCTGACGTTCGCCGTGGCGTGGGCCTGAGTCATGCGCGCCAGCGACTGCATGCGTTCGTTGAGATCGTCCAGCGCCGCCTGCGGCAGCGGGTGCCCCACATCCTTGTTGAACAGGGCGAGCGTCACCTGCTCCAGCTGGTGACTGGCGTGGTGCAGGGCGGTGATGCCCTTGTCGATCAGGAACTCGGTGAAACTGTTGATCGAGACCGCGAGCTCGACGAAGCTCTCGAAGCTGGGCCCCGTCTGATAACGTTGCCACGTGTTCGACAGTGCCTGATTCTTTTGCAGGAGTTCTTCGGAAGAGCAGAGCATGAAGTGGGTGGATAAATTTTTATGTGTGTTTGAGTAACCTGCGATTATCGCTTTTTATGGCTGGCTTGGGTAAGCGCCGTCATTCGGCGCTTTCCTGTTCCAGCCGCAGGTACTGGTTGTAGGCGTTCACCCGGTTGGCTTCCTCGAAGGCCGGCAGGTCGCGGTATTTCGACCAGTCGGTCTGCGCGTAGGCGTCCTCGAAGGGGACCAGGTCGCGTGCTGCCGCGCCCATGCTGGCGCGCAGATAGGTGAGGTAGTCGCGGGTGAAGACCAGATCGGCCTCGGGCGTGTGGGACGGTGCCCCGTGTCCGGGAATCAGGGTTTTCGGCTTGAGTGCGATCAGCTTGTCGAGCGCGGCGATCCAGGCGCGGCTGTCGGCGTCGCCGACGAAAGGCACGCGGCCGCGGAACACCAGGTCGCCGGCGAACAGCACGCCGTCCTCCTGCACCAGCAGTGCGATGTCCTCGCTCGAATGCGCCGGGCCGACGTGACGCAGCGCGAAATGCACGCCGCCCAGTTCGAAGTCGGTGTCGCCCTCGATGAAATGGTCCGCTTCCAGCAGCCGGGTGCGCTCGTCGACCCAGGGGAACAGGGCTTCCTTGCGTTGCGCCAGCCGCAAGGCGGCGTCCTCGGTGCGGGTGGCGCCCTCGGCGAGGCGATGCGCCCAGATCTCGGCGCCTTGCGCCTTGAACACCTGCAGGCCGTAGAAATGATCGGCGTGGTAATGGCTGACCACGACGCGCCGGATCGGCAGCGGGGTGATCGCGCGGATCTGCGCAAGGAGCTTTTCCGCCAACGGCGGCGAGGCGAGCGCGTCGAACACCACCACGCCCGCGCGCGTGACGACGAAGCCGGCATTGGACATGAAGCCCTGGTTTTCGCCTGAAGCCGCGCCCGGCAGGCCCTGCACGAAATAGCTGTGCGGGCCGAGACGCACCGCCTGAATCGGCACAGTGGCTTCGGCAGCCATGGCCGGCAGCGCCGCATGGAGGACGGGCGACAGGGCGAGCAGCAGAAAGAAGGCGAGGCGGGCGATCATCGCAGGATTTCAGGCAGTAGCCGGATTATAGGACGTCCGGATTGCCGACTCGTGGCGCAGCCACGCGCTGTGTCTGTGTCCAGGCCTCGAAGATGCCCGCAGGCTGCGGCCGGTTGAACAGATAGCCCTGGTAGCTGTGGCAACCGTGTTCGGCGAGGAAGGCGTGCTGGGCGTCGGTCTCGACGCCCTCGGCCACCACCGTCAGGCTCAGGCTCTGTCCGAGGGCGAGGATGCTGCGCGCGATCGAGGCGTCGTTGGGGTCGGACAGTACGTCGCGCACGAAGGACTGGTCGATCTTGATCTCGTCCAGCGGCAGCCGCTTCAGGTAGGCGAGCGAGGAATAGCCGGTGCCGAAGTCGTCGAGCGAGAAGCCGATGCCGCGCGCCTTCAGTGCCTCCATCTTGGCGATGGTCTCGTCCATGTTGTCGACGAGCAGGCTCTCGGTCAGCTCGAGCTTGAGCCGGCGCGGGTCGGCGCCGCACGTGTCGATCGCCTGCAGAACCTGGTCGACGAAATCAGGCTGGCGGAACTGGCGCGCGCTGACGTTCACCGCCAGATCGAGCCCGGCCATGTGCGGCAGCGCCGACCAGGCGACCAGCTGCGCGCAGGCGACGTCGAGCACCCAGCGCCCGATCGGCAGGATGAGGCCGGTCTCCTCGGCCAGCGGAATGAAGGTGTCTGGCGGAATCCAGCCGCGCGCGGCATGGTGCCAGCGCAGCAGCGCTTCGGCGCCGCAGATGCGGCCGAAGGCGTCGACCTGCGCCTGGTAGTGCAGCTCGAAGGCCTGGCGCTTGAGCGCGTCGCGCAGATCGGTTTCGAGTTCGGCGCGTGCGGCGACCACCGCCTGCATCGCCGGGTCGAAGAAACGCAGCGCGTTGCGGCCGTGCGCCTTGGCCTGGTACATGGCGAGGTCGGCCCGCTTCAGCAGTTCGTCGAGGCTGGCGGGCTGGTCGTTGAACAGGGTGATGCCGACGCTCGAGGTACAGTGGTGCACGTAATCGGCCAGATGGAAGGGACCAGCGAAGCTGGCGAGGATCTTGTCGCCCACCACGGTGGCGCAGGCGGCGGCGTCCTCCGGCGTGGCGGCCAGATTTTCGAGCACGATCACGAATTCGTCGCCGCCCAGGCGCGCCAGGGTGTCGCCCTCGCGGATGCACTGTTGCAGGCGGCGTCCGATCTTCTGCAGCAGCAGGTCGCCGATGGCGTGTCCCAGCGTGTCGTTGAGCGTCTTGAAGTTGTCGACGTCGATGAACAGCAGCGCACCGACCAGCCGGCGCCGTGCCTCGACCGCCAGCGCGTGCTGCAGACGGTCGCGCAGCAGCTGACGGTTGGGCAGTCCGGTCAGGTGATCGTAGAACGCCAGATGCTGGATTTCGCGCTCGGCGGACTTGCGCTCGGTGATGTCGGTGTTGATCGCGAGGATGGCGTCGGGCGCCTGCTGCTCGTCGCGCAGCAGCGTCCAGTGCGCCTCGACGATGATCGTGCTGCCGTCCTTGCGCTGCTGCACCAGCTCGCCGCTCCACTCGCCCTGTGCCAGCACCTTGCGGGTGTTCTCGCGGTAGGCCGTCGGGTCGCCGTACAGCAGCGCTTCGGTCGACTGTCCGATCACCTCGTCGTGCGTCCAGCCGTACATGCGTTCCGCCCCCTTGTTCCAGTAGCGGATCGAATTGTCGAGGCTGCGCACCATGATGGCGTCCTGCGCCTTGTCGAGCAGCGAGGCCTGCTGGCGGATGTGCGCGTCGCTTGCCTGGCGTTCGATCTCGGCCGCCACGCGGGTGGCGAAGATCTGCAGCGTCGAGGTGATGAAGGAGGCGTCTTCCACCGGCCGGCTGAACAGCACGAACAACTGGCCGATCGGCTGGCCGGCCGAATTGTCCAGGCGATGGCCGACGTAGGCCTCCGCAGGGCGCGCGCTCAGGTGGGCGGTGCAGGGAAACAGCTCGCTGACGCGCGCGGGGATCACATGGTTGAGCGAGCAGGCGAGGTGCTGGCAGGGCGTGCCGGAGAGCGGATATTCGAAATTGGGGACCAGCCGGCCGCCGACGTAGGCAACCTCGGTACGTGCAGCGGCCGGTTCGCCCGGCAGGATGCGCGCGATGACGCCGGCGTCGGCGCCGAGCGCCTCGGTCATGTTGCTGACCAGCTCCTCGAAGAATGCGGTACCCGAGCTCACCGACACGCCGGCGGCAATCTTGAACACGGCATCCTGGAGCTGATCCTGCTCGTGGCGGCGGCGCAGGGTGGCGATGCCGAACGCCAGGTCGTCGGTCAGTTCCTGCAGCAGGCGCATCTCGTCGCCGCTGATGCGGGCGACTTCAGGGGCGAACAGGGCGAAGATACCGTAGGTCCGCCGCGCATCGTGCAACGGCAGTACCACCAGGCTGCGGTAGCCATGCTGCAGCGCCGCATCGAGCCAGGGCGCGAAGCTGGGATCGTGCTGCAGGTCTTCGATGATCACCACCTGCCGGCTGCGCAAGGCGCGCCCGACCGGGCCGCGGCCGGCGGCCTCGTCCTCCGACCAGCTCAGCCGGATATTGCGCAGATAGCTCGCGCCATTGCCGGCATAGGCCATCGGGCGCACCGATTTCACGCTGTCATCCTGGGCAAAGCCCACCCAGGCCATGCGGTAGCCGCCGACCTCGACCGCGGTGCGGCAGATCTCGTGCAGCAGCTCGCCCTCGTCGGTGGCGCGGATCAGCGCCTCGTTGCAGGCGCTGCGCACGCGCAGCGCACGGTTGAGGCGGTCGAGCTCGAGTTCGGCCACCTTGCGCTCGGTGATGTCGCGCTGTACCGCCACGCAGTGGGTGTAGCGGCCGCTGGCGTCGGCCACCGGGACGATATCGAGCTCCAGCCAGAAGGGCTCGCCCAGCTTGGTGTAGTTGATCAGCTCGCTGCGCACCGGCCGGCGGCTTTCCAGCGCATGGCGGATGCGGTCGAGTTCGGCGCGGTCGGTCAGCGGCCCCTGCAGCAGACGCGGCGACTTGCCCAGCACTTCCTCGCGCCGGTAGCCGGTGAGGCGTTCGAAAGCGTCGTTGACGAACACGATGCGCGGCCCCGGCTCGTCGAGCGGGTCGGCTTCGGTGATCAGGACGATGTCGTTCAGACGCGCGACACTGGTCTCCAGCAGGGCGAGCTGCTGATCGGTCCGGGAGACGGTCGGATGCGATGCGTCTGCGCCCGGCGATGCGTCGCCATCCATGCCTGCAGGCTGATTCAGCAAGTGCCCTCCGGATCGGGCGTGGCCAGGTTGTCTGGGGCGTGCTTTCTCATCGTGGCTGAGGGGGCGTTTTCGGGCGTCGTCGCGCGCATGGCATGCCGTTCGGGCCGGGACATCCCGGGGTTCAATGGTTACCGGCCATAACGGCCATGTTCGCGTCGAACTTGATGTTCACGGGCCTGCGAGCCAGACAGGGCGGCGCCTGCCTGTGGTATCTTCCATAGTAGAAACAAGGGGGTCATGCGTGTTCAAGAAACAGTGGCCGGCGTTCCTGCTGGCATTCGTGTTGCCGCTGCTGGCGGTTTTCTGGTGGTGGGGCGGCTTCAACGCGGTCGAAGTGAGCGAAATCGAGGCGGGTCCCTACCGCTACGCCTACCTCGACTACGAAGGTCCGATCAGCAACATGCGCAAGACCCAGCGCAAGGTGCTCGACGAATTCAATGCCGCCAAGGTGGCGGCGGGCGACACCATCAACGTCATCCTCACCGACCCGCGCGCCGCGCACGGCAAGGTGCGTGCCCAGCTCGGTTATGTCCTGGCCGAGGATGCGCCCCTGCCCAAGGGCCTCACCGAGGGCCGCATCGAGCGCCGCCCGGTGTATTCCGCCCGGGTGCAGGCGGCGGTGCTGCTGGCACCGTCCAAGTCCTACCAGGCGCTGGCCGACACCCTGGAGGCGAACGGGAAATCCCTCGTCATGCCGACCGTCGAGCTGTATCGCCCGGGCGGACAGGTCAACCGCATCGGCACCTTCACCCTGGAAATGAACCGCTGATGGCCTTCTTTTCCGTCCTTGCCGCCGTCGTCCTCGAGCACCTGCGCCCGCTCAGGCAGCCGCTGCCGCACTACCAGTACTACACCCGCTTCATCCACTGGCTCGAGGCGAAATTTAATGCCGGTGAGCCCGTCCACGGCGCGATCGGCTGGACGCTCGCGGTGCTGCCGTGGCTGATCGCGGTGTGGCTGGTCTACGTGCTGCTCGACGGCATCAGCCCGGCGCTGGGCTGGGCGTGGAACGTGGCGGTGCTGTATTTCACCCTCGGCTTCAAGTATTACAGCGACGACGCCGAGCGCATCGCGCGCCTGCTGCGCGCCGGCGACCTCGACGCCGCGCGCGAGCAACTCGGCGCCTGGCGCGGCGGCGACGCCAGCCAGTTCTCCGCCGACGACATCGCGCGCATCACCATCGAGCAGGTGATGGCGGAAAGCCACCGGCAGATGTTCGGCGTGCTGTTCTGGTTCGTGCTGCTGGTGCCGCTGGGCCCGGTCGGCGCCGTGCTGTTCCGTGCCGCCTCCATCCTGTCGCGGCGCTGGGAGGTTTCGCGCGGCCGCTTCGGGCTGTGCGCCAGCCGCGTGTTCCATCTTGTCAACTGGATTCCGGCGCGGCTGACCGCGCTCACCTATGCCATTGCCGGCAACTTCGAGGACGCCATGTACTGCTGGCGTACCCAGGCCCCGGCCTGGCCGGAAGCGGAGGAGGGCGTGGTGATCGCCGCCGGCGCCGGCGCCATGGGCGTCAAGCTGGGCCAGCCCGTCAACGTCGGCGGCGAGACCGTCTGGCGCCCCGAACTCGGCAGCGGCCAGTCGCCCGACCACGACTGCATCGACAGCGCCGTCAGCATGATCTGGCGCGGCCTGGTGATCTGGCTCGCGGCCGGGTTGCTGATCGTCATCGCCAGCTGGTTCTCCTGATCCTGCGCCCATGCTCAACGCGCTGTGGGTCGGCTTCTTTGTCGTCGCCTTCCTGATCGCGCTCGTCAAGCTGGTTTTCCTCGGTGACGCCGAGGTCTTCGCCGCCCTGGTCAAGGCGCTGTTCGACAGCAGCAAGACCGCATTCGAGATCGCGCTCGGCCTCACCGGCGTGATGGCGCTGTGGCTCGGCGTGATGAAGATCGGCGAGCGCGCCGGCATGCTGGAGCTCCTCACCCGCGGCCTGGCGCCGCTGTTTCGCCGCCTGTTTCCCGAGGTGCCGCCCAACCATCCGGCGCTCGGCGCGATGACCATGAACATGGGCGCCAACATGCTCGGCCTCGACAACGCGGCGACGCCGCTTGGCATCAAGGCGATGCAGGAACTGCAGACGCTCAATCCCTCGAAGGACACCGCCAGCGACGCGCAGATCCTGTTCCTCGTCATCAACACCGCGTCGGTCACGCTGCTGCCGGTCACCATCTTCACCTACCGCGCGCAACTCGGCGCCGCCGACCCCACCGACGTCTTCGTGCCGCTGCTGATCACCACCTACATCGGCACCCTGATCGGCCTTTTCGTCACCGGCTTCTTCCAGCGCCTGCACCTGTGGAACCGCGTCACGCTGGCGTACCTGGGCGGCGCCACCGCGCTCATCGGCGGCCTGGTCGCGTATTTCTCCAGCCTCGACGCCGCCGCGATGACGCGGCAGTCGTCGATTCTCAGCAACGTGCTGCTGTTCGGCCTCGTCGTTTTGTTCCTGCTGATGGCTGTGCGGCGCCGCGTCAACGCCTACGAGGCCTTCGTCGAAGGCGCCAAGGAAGGCTTTCACACCGCGGTCACCATCATCCCGTATCTTGTCGCCATGCTGGTGGCGATCGCCGTGTTCCGCGCCAGCGGCGCGCTCGAACTGCTGATGGGCGGCATCCGCGGCGCGGTGCTGGCATTGGGCTTCGACGCGCGCTGGGTCGACGCGCTGCCGACCGCGCTGATGAAGCCGTTCTCCGGCAGCGGCGCACGCGCCATGATGATCGACACCATGCAGACGCACGGCGCCGATTCCTTCGCCGGCCGGCTCGCCTCCATCGTGCAGGGCAGCACCGAGACGACCTTCTACGTGCTGGCGGTGTATTTCGGCGCGGTCGGGATCAAGCGCGTGCGCCATGCCGTCGCCTGCGGGCTGATCGCCGACGTCGCCGGTATCCTGGCCGCCGTCGGCATGGCCTACCTGTTTTTTGGTGCAGTTGCATGAAGACGTACGACACCCTCGCCGCCGTCGACCTGGGCTCCAATTCGTTTCGCCTGGAGGTCGCCCGGGTGGCGGGCGACCAGCTGTACCCGCTCGATTCGCTGAAGGAAACCGTGCGCCTGGCAGGCGGACTCGATGCCCGCAAGCGACTCGACAAGCCCACGCAGGAACACGCACTGGCCTGCCTGCAGCGCTTCGGCGAACGCCTGCGCGGCCTGGCGCCGGAGGCGATCCGCTGTGTCGGCACTTCGGCGCTGCGGGTGGCCAAGAATGCGGACGAATTCCTGCCGCGGGCCGAGGCCGCACTCGGCCATCCGATCGAGATCGTCGCCGGGCGCGAGGAAGCCCGGCTGATCTATCTGGGCGTCGCGCATTCGCTGCCGGTCTCGCCGGACCGCAGGCTGGTGGTCGATATCGGCGGCGGCTCCACCGAATTCATCATCGGTCATGGCCTGAAACCGCACGAGCGCGAGAGCCTGCACATGGGCTGCGTCAACTTCTCGCAGCGCTTCTTCGCCGACGGCCAGATCGACAAGGCCGCGCTCAAGGCGGCCGAGACGGCCGCACGCGTCGAGGTCGAGCGCATCGCACGGGAGTTCTCGAAGCACAACTGGCAGCAGGCGATCGGCTCCTCCGGCACCGCACGGGCGCTGCGCGAGATCCTCGAGCAGAACGGCTGGTCGGCGCGCGGGATCACCGTTGACGGCCTCGCCCAGTTGCGTGGCCAGCTGCTCAAGGCGGGCCACGTCGATGCCCTCGACCTGCCCGGCCTGTCGCGCGACCGCCGCCCGGTCATCGCCGGCGGTTTCGCCATCATGGCGGGGCTGTTCGCCGAGCTCGGCATCGCGCAGATGGACGTCGCCGAGACCGCGATGCGCGAAGGCATCCTCTACGACTTGCTGGGACGCTTCCACCAGCAGGACATGCGCGAGGCGACGGTCGATGAATTCATGCGCCGCTACCACATCGACACCCGGCAAGCCGCGCGCGTCCAGCGTGTCGCGCTCGCCCTGCTGGCAGCGAGCGGCGGCGGCGACGAGAACGATGCGCGCTTCCTCGACTGGGCCGCGCGCCTGCACGAGATCGGACTCATGGTGTCGCACGGCGGCTATCATCGCCATTCCGGCTACATCCTGGAAAACGCCGACATGCCGGGTTTCTCGCGCACCGAACAGGCACGCCTCGCGCTGCTTGCGCGCGCCCAGCGCGGCGCGCTGACGAAGCTGTCGGCCTTCGCCGACGGTGCCGTGACGGAGACCGACCGCCTGCTGGCCTGGGCACTGCGCCAGGCCGTCATCCTCTGCCGCAGCCGCGCCGAGCCTCATCTCGCCGGGATGCGCGTCGAAGCCGACAGCAAGCGTTTTCGCCTGACCCTGCCTGCGGGCTGGCTCGATGACCGTCCGCTCAGCCAGCGTGCGCTGGCTGAAGAAACGGCACATTGGCAGGTCGTCGGAATCAAGTACGTTTTCGCCTGACCCGGGCCGGCATGGCCCGCAACGGCTGGCGCTGATCGCTGCCAGCGTTTCCACGACCAGATTGGCCTATCTGAATATTCGATATTTAGTGCATAAAAATATCGTTTGTCGAATATATGTCAGGGCTCTAATCTCTCCCGAAAAAATGCTGTTCAGAACAGGGGAGACTGATGCAAAGAGAAGAAACACTCCATCTCGATTCCGAGGCGGATGGCCCGGCACTGCAGGCGCCGCCCGCGCTCATCCGTGACCTCGCAGCCGAGGCCGGCATCACGATCAACGGCGACGCGCCCTGGGACATCCAGGTGCTCGACGAACGTGTCTATCGCCACATTCTCACCAGGGGATCGCTCGGATTCGGCGAGGCCTACATGGACGGCATGTGGGAGTGCGAGCGCCTCGACCGGCTCTTCTATCAGCTGCACGGCGTCGATGCCGAAGAAAAGATCGGCGGATGGTCACGGCTGCGGCTGCTGACCGAGATCCTGCGCCACAGCCTGTTCAACCTGCAGGCCGACCACCGCGCCTTCCAGGTCGGCGAACAGCACTACGACATCGGCAACGACGTGTTCGAGGCCATGCTCGATCCCACCATGAGCTATTCCTGCGGTTACTGGCACAACGCCACCGATCTGGCCGACGCCCAGCAGAAGAAGCTCGACCTCATCTGTCGCAAGCTGGAACTGCAGCGCGGTGAGCGTCTTCTTGAAATCGGCTGTGGATGGGGTGGTCTGGCACGCTATGCGGCGGAGCACTACGGGGTCGAAGTGGTCGGCATCACCGTGTCGAAGGAGCAGCAGAAGCTGGCGCGCGAGCGTTGTGCGGGGCTGCCGGTGTCGATCGTGCTGATGGACTATCGCGATCTCGGCGAGAAATTCGACAAGGTCGTCTCCGTCGGCATGTTCGAGCACGTCGGTCCGAAAAACTACGCGACCTATTTCGATACCGTCGGACGCACGCTCAAGGATGACGGCCTCTTCCTGCTGCACACCATCGGCACCGCCGTCTCCACGCCCAGGACGGATGCGTGGATCGACCGCTACATCTTTCCGAACGGCAAGCTGCCGTCGGCCAGGGAAATCGCATCGTCGCTCGAAGGGCGATTCCTCATCGAGGACTGGCACAACTTCGGCCATGACTACGATCGCACCCTGATGGCCTGGTGGAAGAATTTTGACCAGGCCTGGCCCCGCCTCGAGTCCAGGTACAGCAAGCGTTTCTACCGCATGTGGAAATACTACCTGCTGAGCTGTGCCGGCTTCTTCCGTGCGCGCCAGGGCCAGCTCTGGCAACTGGTGCTGAGCAAGAAGGAAAGAGAGTGGGGGTACCGGTCGGTACGCTGACACACCAAGAACGAATCGCCCCGAGCGCCCTCCAGCGGTGCCGGGCGAACGAGAAGGCGACGCATGTTTCCCACCCATTACATCCATCCCGCCGACGGGGCGGTATTGAAGCGCAGCGCTCCCTGGCTGGTATACGGCTGGCTGACCCAGGATGGAATGTTCACGGCCATCGACGGCCGCAAATATCCTGCCGAACTGGCCCTGCCGATCAGCGAGGCTGACGACAAGGCGGCCGACTAGCGGACCGCTGCGAGCAGCGTCCTTTCCGGCGGCGCGCCTGGCGCGCCCTCAGGAAATGGCGCGTGCTACAGGCCGAGTTCGACGTCACTTGCGCGGTGCGCGTACTTGTCGCGTGGCGGCCAGGGTCGCGTGCGCCAGTCGGGCTCGAAGGCGAAGGACGATTTCGAGCGTCCGGGCAGCAGCGCGCCGTTGCCAGCGCCCTGCGAGTAGTCGTAGTAGAGCTTCACGATTTCCTCGCGCGTTGCCTGCTGCGCCGCCGGATGCGCCACGCAGGCATCGATCCACTGCCGCACGCGGGCGAAGCGCGGCGTAGCGGGCAAGGTGAAATCCTCGTAGTACTCGAGGAAGAAGAAACGCTGGAAGAAGGGGGTGAACACGGCTTCCGCCCAGCCGAACGCCTCGAACAGGAAAGGCCCGCTTCCGCTCGCGTGGGCGAGCAGGAAGTCGTCCAGCTGCGCATACTGGTTCAGCATGGCTTCACGCAGTGCATCGCGGCGCGCCGGGTCCCGGTTCATCAGCCAGCCGTAGCCCTGGCTGAAAAAGTCACCGTCCATCCGCGTCAGCATGTTTTCCACCGCACGCCGCCAGGGATCGCGCTGCGCGACCGGCGGCTCGGGGTAGATGTCCTCGAGGTACTGCATGATCACCAGGCTTTCCTTGATGACGTGGCCGTCGGCGGTTTCCAGCACCGGCAGCGCCGTGGTGCCGCGCGTCCTGGCGAGCAGCCAGTCGGGGCGCGGCCGGGTGATGTCGATCACGCGGAAGTCGACATCGTCGCGGCGGCCTTTCAGCGTGAGCAGGATGTCGACGCGCTGGCAAAAAGGGCAGACCGGGATGTGGTAGAGGGTAGGGCGGCGCATGGCGGTCAGCCGAAACGGTAGTGCTTGCGCAGCGGTGCCACCACCTGCCAGGTGCAGGCGAGGCCGGCGGGAAAGGTCACCAGGTCGCCCTGGGCGATTTCCACCGGCGCGCCGCCGGCGGGCGTGACGATCACGCGGCCTGCGACGAGATAGCAGGTTTCCTGCTCGGCATACGTCCAGGGAAACTGCGAGACTTCCTTTTCCCAGGTCGGCCAGTGCGCGACGCCGAGGCGCTCGAGACGGGCAGGGTCGGGGGCGGTTTCGACAAGGATGGTTGGCATGGCGCTCACTCCAGGCAGGGCAATCGAACAAGCCCCGATTCTAGTGGAGCGCCGCGACAGGGTGAATCGTTGCGCGGGCACATGTGCCCGGCGCCGCGCCTAGCCCGACGTGCGGACGCCGGATGCGGCCTGAAATTCCGGCAGGGGCCGGGCGTGATACCGGTTGCATTCGGTGGCCATGCGGATCATTTCCTCCGCATGCCTCACGAAACGGCTCAGTGCCTCGCAGTGCGTGCGGCAGGCCGCGCTGCGGTCCTCGATCAGCCGGGCTACCGTGACCGCGAGCGCGTCGCATGCGTTCTTCAGGCGTTCCAGTCCTGCCAGGCCGGCGCATTCGCGCAGCCGCATCAGCGCCAGTGCATAGGCGGTGATGCGATCGTGCGTGAGGGCCTCGGGGTGGCCGAAGCTGGCGCAGGAAATGATGCTTTCCAGCGCGTTCAGCGCATCGACGGTGGCTGCGACCCGTGCCGTCTGCAAGTCTGCGGGAGATTGCCCGGCGGACGGGGCGGCTGGCCGACCCATCCGGTGCTTCGAGATCAAGGATTGCATGTTGCGCATGAATTTCCCCTGTCCATGAGGCCTCCGGCGGCACATGCCTGCCGGTTGCCTGATTACGGCAAGTGGCGGCCAAACTTGATGGATGTACCACTGTCGACTGGTACATTCGTGTCGAACGATACGGTGTGAGGAGTGCCGCCGGGCGCCAGGGCCGGGGACTGGCGCGCTGCAGGCGGGGATCAGGCGGCGCCGCGCCGGGCCGTCATCAGGAACACCGGATAGTCGCGGGTTTCAGTCTCGCGCGCTTTGGCGATGCTGAACACCGTCTGGAAACCGATGTCGGCAAGTCCCGCCTGTTCAGCGCGCCGGGCCAGGTCGGTGCGGTCGAAACCGTGGTGCACGTCGACCTCGATGCCGTGGAAGGAGCCGTCTTCCTTGTCGAGATCGGCGATGCACAGATAACCGCCGGGATTCAGCAGATCGCGGAAGACGCGCAGGATGCGGTCGGTGTCGGGCACGTGGTGCAGCGTCATCGCGGTGACGATCAGATCTAAGGTCTGTGCCGGGCGCGGATCGGCGAGCAGGTCGAGCTGCGCCGTCGTCATGTTCGTCACCCCCAGCGCGGCGATCTTCTCGTTCACCACCTCCAGCATCCCCGCCGAACTGTCCGCCATCAGGATCGCCCCCAGTTCGTCCTTGAGCGGGAAACTCAGCAGCCCGGTGCCGCAGCCGTAGTCGAGCGCGCGCATGCCTGGATTCAGCGGCACCGCGCGGCGCACGGCATCGGCGATCTTCAGGCCGCGTTCGCGGAACACCGGGTTGTCGTCCCACTGGCGGGCTTTCGAATCGAAGTGGCTGGCGCCGAGTTGGACAGATCGGGTTTGGGTCATGGTGGCGGGCGGAAAAAGTGGAGGCGCGCTCGTCGTGGGGCCGAAAGACGCGATTCTACTGCTTCACGTCCGCAGCACGGCCGCCCAGCGCGCCAGCTTCTGCTCGAAGCGCATCGCTGCGTGCGCCGGGCTGGTGGAGGGCAGCGTCTCGCAGCGGATTGCGGCGAGTGCCGTCGGCAGGCCGGGCAGCACCAGCCGACGGTAGAGCGCCGCCGCCTTGCCGCCGTTGAAGCCGATCAGGCCGATATGCGGATGCGCGGCGAGAAAGGCGGCGAAATCGTTCGGCACCACGCTCGCGTGCACGATCGCGGCGTCCAGGCTGCCCGGCCGCTGCGCAGCGGCGCAGACGTCCCACAGCGCAATCCCGTTGCGCACCAGGCGCTGCGCGCGTTCCGTGTAGGCCGATTCCGGACCGGCGCCGAAGAGCGCGCCCATGATCTTCCAGAACGCGTTGCGCGGCTGGGCGTAGTACTGCTGTTGCCGCAGCGATTCCTGGCCCGGCAGGCTGCCGAGAATCAGGACGCGGGCGTGCGCGTCGGCGATGGGTGGAAAGCCCTGGGCGTACATGGGGTAAAGAAAGGGGAAGTCGACCCTTGCCATTCTGCCGGGACTGGCGGCGATGGGACATATCTACCATGTTCAACCACACGGCGGGGCTCAAGTTTTGTACCCCGGCGTCGATTCAACTGAACGAAAAGCCGAACCCCGCCCATACCGGGCAGCCCTGCCCGAGGAATCCCGATGTTTCGTCTGAGCCGCTACTACTCGATTGCCAGCCTGATCGGCATGGTCGTGATCGTGGCGGCGCTGTCGCTGTTCCTGAGGCAGCTGGCGATGGAGATCCTGCTGGCCCAGCAGACCCGCTCCAACGTCGACCTGACCCGCAGCTACGTCAACGCGATGTGGGACCAGATCGAAGGCCTGGTGGACGCCTCCGGAGGCCTGACGGCCGAGGCGCTGCGCCGGCGGCCGGAGCTGGCAGCGATCCAGCAGGCAACGCATGCGCAGACGAAGGGCATGAACGTCGTCAAGGTCAAGGTCTACAACCTCGCCGGCATGACCGTGTTCTCCACCGAAGCCAAGCAGATCGGCGACGACAAGAGCGCCAACGAAGGCTTCCTGTCGGCCAGGGCCGGCGAGGTTCGCAGCGAGATCGTGTTCCGCAACGAATTCTATGCGATCGAGGAGGTGATCTCGGACCGCAACCTGATCGCCACCTACATGCCGGTCCGCGCGCCCGATGGCGGTCCGGTCAAGGCGGTGTTCGAGGTCTACACCGACGTCACGCCGCTGGTCGCGAAAATGCGAAAGGCGCAAACCTGGATCGTCATGGGCGTGAGCGCGGCGCTGCTGCTGCTGTATCTCTTCCTGTTCCTCATCGTGCGCCGCGCCGACCGCATCCTCACCGCGCAGGAAGCGGAGCGCAAGCAGAACGAGGACCGCATCCGCCACCAGGCCTTCCACGATTCGCTCACCGGTCTGCCAAACCGCAACGGCTTCAATGAGCGCATCACCGAGGCGATCGGCCGCGCGCGGCGGCACGGCAAGCGCGGCGCCCTGATGTTCCTCGACCTCGACCGCTTCAAGCTGATCAACGACAGCCTCGGTCACGACGCCGGCGACCAGCTGCTGCGCGTGGCTGCCTCGCGCATCGAGAAATGCCTGCGCGAGACCGATCTCGCCTTCCGCCTGAGCGGCGACGAATTCACCGTGATCCTCGAAGACCTCGATCGCGTCGAGTGCGCGGCGCTCGCCGCACGGAGGATCCTGGAAACGATGGAGAGCCCGGTGCCGCTCGGCGACTGCGAGGTCATCGTCAACATGAGCATCGGCATCACCACCTTCTCCGGCCAGGAGACCGACATCGAAGCCCTGGTCAAGGAAGCCGACTCGGCGATGTACCGCGCCAAGGAAATCGGCCACAACCACTATGTTTTCTACACCCAGGAAATGAACACCGTCGCTTCCGAACGGCTGTCGATGGAAACCGACCTGCAGCGCGCGCTGCACAACAGCGAGTTCGTGCTGCACTACCAGCCCAAGATCGACACCGCGACCCGGGCGCTCACCAGCGTCGAAGCCCTGCTGCGCTGGAACCATCCGGTTAAGGGCATCGTGCCGCCCAACACCTTCATCCCGCTGCTGGAAGACACCGGCCTCATCAACGCCGTCGGCGAGTGGGTGCTGATGGAAGCCACGCGCCAGGCCCAGGCGTGGATCGATGCCGGGCTGCCGCCGACGCGCATGTCGGTCAACATCTCGGGCAAGCAGTTCCGCCACCCCGGGCTGGCCGACACCGTGCGCCGTGCGCTCGAGGCCTCCGGGCTGGACCCGCGCCATCTCGAACTCGAGCTCACCGAGAGCATGTTCATCGAGAACACCGCGCGCTCGATCGAGACCATGCAGGCGCTGAAGGCGCTCGGTGTCAGCCTGTCGATCGACGATTTCGGTTCGGGCTACTCCTCGCTCGCCTACCTCAAGCAGTTCCCCGTCGATTACCTGAAGATCGACCGTTCCTTCATCCGCGAGCTCACCACCAACAGCAAGGATGCCGCGATCACCGCCGCCATCTCGGCGCTCGCCCACAGCCTCAACCTGAAGCTGGTGGCCGAAGGCGTCGAGGACCAGGCCCAGGTCGACTTCCTCGAAAACCAGGGCTGCCACGAACTGCAGGGCTTCTTCTTCGGCCGGCCCGTCTCGGCGCAGGAACTGGAGGCCACGCTCCGCAGTCCGGCCGTCGTCGAGATGGCCTGAACACTCGCGATACGGAACAGAGCCAGGGCAGCGGCCGTCGGTGGCGTGTCGGATTCTGGAAGGGCATTCGCGTCTCGGTAATGCCATGGTGCACTGCAGGGCAGCAAGTCGAGCCTGGTTCCGTTGGTCAATTCACGCACTGCTCGCCCTACGACTAAAGTTGTATAGACAAGGGGCTTGCCTCAGCCTATATGCTTGTCCGGCACAACAAGCATAAGGAAGAGGGAGATGATGGATCAGGGAGGTCTGACAATGACTGCGCTCGCGTTCGTTCTCGGGATCGCGTGCCTGTTTTTTGTATTGCTGGCGTTCGAAACGAATACCGACTCGACGCAACTCAGGCTGAGACGCCCCGACCTGGTTACCTGGCTGGTCAGTGGCAACTGGCCCGCCAAAGTCGGCGCCGGACTCCTGATCATCGGGATCGGCGCGCTGATCCGCTATTTCCTGCTTAACGTTCAACTCCCCCCGGAAATCAAGATTGGAAGCGGCGTCGCCGCAACGGCATTGCTGGGGTCCGTGTCGTTTCATTTGCGGGAAAGATGCGACAGGCGGGCGCTTCACCTCGCATTCGCGGGGGCCGCCCTCGGCGTTGCATATCTCACCGCATACAGCGCCTACGGGTTCTTCGGGTACGTAAACAGTACCAGCGCGCTTGCGCTGCTGATCCTAGTCGCCGCCGCTGGCGGCGTGTTTGCGGTCAATTCCGGCGCCTTGTCCATCGCCGCCCTGGCGATGCTCGGCGCGTTCATCGCACCCGCCTTCACCATCGGCAATCCCGGGCCGGTTGTCATCTATGGCTATTACCTGGGCGCCAGCCTGTTCACGTTCGTGCTGGTCTACCTCAAAGGGTGGCGTGCCTTGATACACCTCAGCTTTCTGTTCACGCTGGCAGGCGCACTCTTCTTCGGTTGGACGCGCGAGTTCTACCAGCCGCGGTATTTCGATGTCATGAGCCCGCTGTTGCTTGCGCTGGTGGCAGTTCATCTGGCGATGCCGCTGGCCGAACGCCACGCAGTTCGCCATGCCTGGATCAGACGCTTCGACACCGGCTACGCCATCGCACTCCCGATCGTCGCAGGCGTATTGATGCTGCTGATCGCACCAGATCGCCGGGAGGACGGTGCCACAGGCTTCGTTATGCTGTCCGTCTTATGGGCCTTGACGGCCGGGGCGATCTATCGCTTCAGGCTGGAAGGGGCCTTGCAGCACGCCATCACGGCCTGCCTGTTCCTGCTCGGCGCCGGTTTCCTGTATCTCGAGGATATCCCGTGGTCCTTGCTCGGACTGGCCGTTTCGACGCTGCTCCTTGTCGTGGCGCCGCGCCTTGGATGGAGCAGGGATGCCGAGCTGCGGCTGTGCGGCCTCGTCCTGCTGATGGGAGTGATCCATATCCAGCAGGCCCTGTTGCACCCAACCGTGAGCGAGGCGTTCGCAAACCTGCCGTTCGTGCAACGCCTGATCGGTGTCGTGGCCCTTGTCGTGGCCGGCATGGTCGGGCGACGACGCGACTTGCTTCTGGGGGATGTCCTGGCCGTTCTCGCCGGCGTGTGGGGTGCGCTCGTCATGGTCATCGAGATCGCACGCCTGCAAATCGATATCCTGCCGCAACTCGTTCATGCCGCGGTCGTCGCCCTGGTGTTCGGACTCGCCATGCTGCCGCTACGCAAGCGGCTGGGCATGGGCTGGATGGCCAGTCTGGCGGCGCTTGCCGTGGTCACGGCATGGTGGGCTGCCCACAATGCGGCGGAAGCCATGGTCTGGGCATTTTCGTTCTTGGCCCCGCTGTCCCTGTTCGCCATGGCATGGCGCGCCCATCAGGGCCGGGATGCGAATGACCCCGTGCCCGCGGTCTTCGCTATCGCCATGCCCATCGTGCTCGCTCCCTGGGCCTGGGAACTGGGAGGAGTGCTGGATCTGTACGTACCTTTCTTCACGATGACGCTGGGAGTGCTTGCAGTGCTGGCGATGGTGTACCTGGGCAAGTCGTGCCAATGGCGTGCTTCCCTGTGGAACAGCGCGCTCTGGACTTATTTCTGGGCGATTGCGCTGGTCATGTCCTGGCTGCTGCTCTTCCGGATCGAGCGCGGCCTGTGGCCCGTGCTGTTTGAACTGTCCGGCGTGGCCGCCCTGGCTTTAGCGACCTGGGCACTTACTGGAAAGCGCCGTGACGTCGCCGGGGCCGTGACCGTTGCAATCGGTGCGTTCGTGCTTCAGGCGATGCTGTTGCGCGGGTTCGGGCCGCCCGGCACCCTCAGCGTGGCCGATCTCTCCCGCATGGCCCTGCCGGCGGTGGCGTCCCTGATGTGGGCCAGTCTCGGCGGCGGGATGTGCTGGTGGAGCACGCGAATCAGTTCCAGAAGCCTGTGGGGTCTGGGCTCGACCTTGCTCGTGCTGTCGGCAGTCAAGCTGATCCTGTTCGATTTCGGATCGCTTGGGCAACTCGCCAACATCATTGCCGTGCTGCTGGCCGGTGGGGTGTTCCTGGCGGTGGCGTGGCTGGCGCCCATCCCGCCCAAGCCCAGAAAAGAGACGCACACGGAAATCCCCCAGCGGCCTGCTGAGACGGCAGAACAGGGCGCGCCAGCAACGCCTGCGCCCATGCAGGACGCCGTTGTTTCCCCAGCGCCGGCAGTTGCACCGGACGGGGCGGGGGAGGCCTCGCCCACGAGGGCGCAGAGCTCCGCGGCAACCCCCGCCGCAGTCCGAACAGGGAGCCGGGGGCGCTATGAGCCCGAGATTCCAGCGCACTGGCTGGTTCAGGATGAACCTTCCAGGATTCTCCCCATCCTGCTGGCGCTGGGAGCACTCGTCGTTCTGGTGTTGTCCTGGAATCGGTTTTCGGATGCGCGGAGCGTGGCGTCCGTGGCTGCCATTGCGCCTGCGCCTGCGGTTGCGGTTGCGTCCGAGTCCGCTGCGCTCACGCAAGCGAATGAAGCGAGGATGCCGGCTGCACCCGCCATCCCTGCGGATACCCCGCCGGCACAGGAGCCACCGCGCGTGGTCGATGCATGCACCCAGTTCATCGAGCGTCTCCCTGCCGACTACGTGCTGCTGGCAGGGGGGGAATACGGCGGCCGCAAGCTGGGCTTCCAGATCGATCAGACGGGCCACGAAGCCACGGGCTTCAACGTCGTCGCCAACATGCCCGGTCGTTCGGTCGTTCTCGTACTCGGCGCCTATGAGCCGAGCATCTGGAAAATCAGCAGAGAGTCGCGCACCCGCATTGCCGGGGTGTTTGTAACCGGCAACCACCGGCAAGTCGTTGCAGGCCTCAATCCGGGCACCCCTGTGCTGAACTCGAGCAGCCACGAAAAAGGGCCGTGCGGCGCCTCCTATTTCTCGCGCGACAGCGCCGAGAACATGGATGCGCATGTTCGGCAGGTGTTTGGCCGGGCTGCACAAACCTATTTCGCCGCGGCCGACGGCCAACTCGTGATGGGCGAGGGGAGCATCCCCGCCACGATAGTCCAGGACAGGCCTGCCGATTTCGAAAGTTTCCGCGATGTGAATGCGCCGCTCGCCGGTCAGCCGGGCCTGGACGAACTGGTGTCGAACGGCGTATTGCGCCGGGCCCAGCAAAGCGATCTGATCGAGTGGAAGAGGGCGCAAAGACGATCACAGGGCCTGTCGCCCGTGAACGTGGCAGGAGGGCAGCCAGAAGTGGCTTCAGTCGGGCTATTTAAGACGTATGTCGTGCAAGGTCCGATGACCTTTCCATCGGGTCTCTACGGTGCTCACGCCGCAACCTTCATCGTCCTCAAGGGCGTTCCCCGCCCACGCGGGGAGCCGGGACATTCTGCTGTCTACGACTGGAACACGCTGATCTGCGATGGGGCCCTATGCCGCTAGGTGTCCCAACGTCATGCTGGGCCAAGCATGGAACGCAAAAACCCGGCCCCTGAGGCCGTGTAGAACCACGCCAGCGCGCAGCAATTGAGAATGATCGTGGCCCAGAACACGATCTGGAATGACTGCTTCCTGTTCTTGTGGCGCAGCAGCCGTTGCGCCGCCAAAGCACCCGGCCAGCCGCCGGCCAGCCCGATCAGGTGCAGGGTGCTCTCCCTGGTTCGCCACTGGCCGCTTCTTGCGGCGGACTTGTCGAGGGCGTACGCGAGATAGGCGATCAGGCTAGCAGCCAGATAGAGCCCGGCGACTTCGACCGGCAGCTTGCCCGAGACAGCCGATCCCGCAACCAGGGCAAGAAAAACCAGCGTCAACAGGATGGAGACATTGCCCTGCCCGGGTGGGGCGGTGGACGGGGGGACGCGCGTGCCGACGAACGCAACGCTCTCCGCTTGTGGCCGGCCCTTGGCGTCGTGTCTGAGTGCGTAGGTCACGATTTCACTGCCGGCGGGCCGCTGCTGCCGGTTCGAAAACGACTTGATGTGAACAAAGACGCGCGGGCCGCCGCCATTGGGCGTGATGAAACCGAAGCCTTGGTCGTCTCTCCAGTCGGTTATTTTTCCCTGATAGCGCACAACGATTTATCCCTGAGTCTGGGTAAGGGCAATGACAGATGACGGGCTCAGGTCGGGATTTGCAACGCCGCCTGCATCGCCTGCTCGTCGATGGGGTAGCTCAGCACCGCATGAATCGGAAACAGGTCCAGCAGCTTGCCGATGTGCTCTTCCTCGCGCGGATGGATGAACACGATCACCTTCGCCTGCGGCGCCTGGCACTGCAGCGTGCGCAGCGTCACGTCCAGGTTCGAGACGTTCGCGCCGGCGTAGTTGTTGCCCCAGCCGTAGATGAATTCGCCGACGAAGAAATCCGGCTTCTGCTTCTGCAGCGCGCGGTGCAGGTTGCGGGCGCTGGTGAAGCGCTCCGCCGTGATGCCCAGTCGCTGGTACAGCGTGCCGAGGTCGGGGTGGAAGGGGGATTCGATCAGGGAATAGAGCGTGGTCATGCTGCTGTCTTGTGTCGGTGTGCGTTGATTGTCAAAGGCACCAGGGAATCCCGGATAGGTCGTCACCCCGGCAAAAGCCGGGGTCCAGCTGCTTGATTTGACTGGATTCCGGCGTCCGCCGGAATGACGATTACGGAATTGTTCAGGATTTCCTAACAGCCCCCCGCGACGCGGTTCCTGCCGCCTTGCTTGGCCAGATAGAGCTGCCGGTCCACCGCCTCGACGAAGGCCAGCGGCTGGTCCGTGTGGCCCGGAATGATCGTGCCCAGCCCGAGGCTCACCGTGAGAATCTGGCTGACCGGCGAGGTCGGGTGCGGGATCTGCTCCTTGAAGATCAGGCTGCGGCAGCGCTCGGCCACCTTCAGTGCCGCCGCCGCGTCGGTTTCCGGCAACACCAGCGCGAATTCCTCGCCGCCGAAGCGCGCCACTAGGTCGCGCGCCCGCGTCGCCGCCGAACCCAGCACCTGGCCCACGCGCTTGAGGCAGTCGTCGCCCTGGATGTGGCCGTAGTGGTCGTTGTACTGCTTGAAGTAGTCGATGTCGATCAGGATCAGCGACAGCGGCTGGCTGTTGCGGCGCGCGCTCGTCCACTCCGTTTCGAGGATCGAGTCGAACATGCGCCGGTTCGCCACCCCGGTCAGGCCGTCCCTGAACGACAGCGTCTCCAGTTCCTTCTGCAGCGCCAGCAGCTTCTGCTCGGTTTCCTTGCGCTCGCTGATGTCGAACATGAAGCCCACCAGGCAATCCACCTCGCCGTCGGCGTTGCGCACCACGTGCACCACGTCGCGGATCCACACGTAGCGGCCGTCCTGCGTCAAGGCGCGGTAGTCCGCCTCGTGGTCGCAGCCGTCCTTCGATTGCGACACGCAGAAATTGACCACCCACTCGCGGTCCTCGGGATGCATCCGCGCCGCCCAGTCCTCCGCGCTCACCCAACTGTCGGGCGACCAGCCGAGCAAGGCCTCGATCTGCGGCCCGATATAGGCAAAGCGCATCGTCTTCCAGTCGATCTTCCAGGGGATCGCCTGGGTGGATTCCAGCAGGGTCTTGTAGACGCTGGCGTCGGCATTGATTCCGTCGTCGGAGGGGGTCATGGTTTCTGGGCGTTCGTGCGCATTGCGAAAAGGCGGAGCCCTCCCGCCGGGGAGGGGGCGCGCGCAGCGACTGCCTCGCTGCATTCCGGGACATTACAGAACATGCCTCGCTTTTGTACAGGGGGCGCGTTGGGATGCGGCTTGCGGCGTGCAGGGGGTGAGGCTGACCCATGCCGCCGCATCCAAGTTCGCCGGGAACCAGAAACGAATTCCGGGCTGTCCTGCTTACTCAGGAATATTCGAGCTCCGCTGCTTTGATTCCCTTTGGAACTCGGCCTGCCAGGGCGCGGCAGGGGAGGGTGGGTTGAATCGCAGGATCACGCCGGCAATCGGGCCTTCCTGTTGCCAGGCCACGCGGCGGTAGCCGGCCATCACGCAATCGTCTTTGAATGTTTCGCCGGGCTGGAGCATGTGCAGCGAACGGTAATGCAGCGCATCGGGTGCCTTGCCCCAGCCGAGCTGGACGAGTTCGCGCGCCAGCGGCACCGGCAGGTCGATCCCGTCATCGCGCCAGACCACCGTGAAGGCCTGCGCGGGCAGTGTCGCCAGGCTCGCGTCGTCCACCCGGTACTCGGCCTGGTAGCGCCTATCCTGACTGTCGCGCCAATGGATGCGCAACGGCACCAGCGTCGACCCCACAGGCCATACCAGATGCAGATCGTCGCCCTGGCGGCACAGGTAGGCGTGCGTCATCGTCGCCGTGTCGCTCCAGTGGCCGCCGACCAGTGCGCTGATGCGTTCGACGCGCAGACCGGCCGGCGCGCGCAGCGTCTGCGTAAAGATCTCGCCCGCGTCGTTGAGGCGAAAGCGCTGTACCGGCAGCGGCGTATGCGGCAGCGGCGCCTGCTCAGCCTGTTCGAAACCGCGCGCCTTCGCCTGGTGCGACGCCCAGAAAATCGGCCCCTGCGCCATCCCGACGATCAACAGCGGAACGACCAGGATCGCCAGCCCACTGACAGCCAAGTGTGCGCTTTCGCCCCGCGTGAGGCGCGGCGACTGCAGCGCGCCCGCCAGCCGATGCAGGCCGAACCAGGCCAGTGGCCCAAGCGTGAACAGCGCGATATAGAACGCGGCCAAGGCCTCGGGGCCGGCGATACTGCGTGCCGGCAGCACGATCACCGCCGCCGTCGCCGCCAGCATCGGCAGCGCCAGCACCCGCATCCATGTCCACCCCCGCCCTTTACCGCGTTGGTCGAATTGCCGCTTTTCGGCGCGCAGAAACAAAACGACGCCGACAACGATCGAGACGAGCACCGCAGTCCATAGCGCCACGTCCACCCAGGTCATGGCGTCGAGCATGCGGGACAGGGGTGAGCTTTGCATCAGGTTGCGGCGCGGCGTGTAGTCATCAGGAATCAAAGGCGGAATCAAAGGGGCCGGACGCGAATCGTTTCAGGTCAAAAATCGATTCGAACCTGGCCATCACGATTCCCGTTGACGCATATTTCCGACGCGGCCCCCTCCAGATATGCAGCGAATCCCTCGCGCACGCCATCTGCCCAGTCCGCTACGAAGGCGTGGATCGACTCCGCGAACTCCGGGTCCGGATGCGTCTTGTCGATCGTGCAGTGAATGACCACGTGCGCCCGTGCTTCGTCCAGCGTGACCGTCCACGCCAGGGCGTGGGGACAGTCGAGCAGCGCGTAGCGCACGCCGTTGCGGATCTCGTCGCGGCGCAAGTTGAACGCGCCCCACAGGCAGTAGAGCTCCCCGTCGTTGTCCGTGTGCGCCGTGGCCGTGCTGATCGAGGCGCACAACTGAGGCAGATCAGGGATCGTCAGCGCCTGCTTGAGCGCAGGGAGGGCGAGGCCTGGGTGGTGAACTTCCCGAAAAAACTCCATGCTGATTTATTCCCTAGCGAGTGACCGATGGGTGCTGCATCACCTGCCCGATCGACTGCGCACCCGGCGCATATGCCGCCATCGCCGCGCCGGTGGCTGAGACGAAGACGCCGGTCAGCAGAAAGGGCAGGGCGGTGCGGCGCACCGCGGATTCGAGCCAGTGCGGCGAGTCGGCCGCCTTGATCCGGCGGTAGAGCGCGTAGGACAGCGCGCCGTCGACGAGCAGTTCCGCGAACAGGATCGGCGCGGCGTAGACCACGTAGAGCGAAGCCAGCGCGAGGCCGAGCGCGAAGGCGGCGACGAGCAGCGGAATCGCCAGTTCGTCGGCGCCGTCGCCCACCGCGCTGGCGGCCTCCGAGAGCGGCGAGGCGTCGGACTCGACCGGCGCGAACGAGGCCGGCGCGTCGAACGAGCCGCTCGCGCCGCCCCCGCCGAAGTTTCCGCCGCCGCCTCCGAAGGCCGGCGCGCAATCGCCCGGCCCGCCCGGCACCAGCCCGGACAGATCGGGAATGTCCACGTAATCCTCGGCCTGCGTGCGCAGCCACAGCCACAGCAGCACGAGGAACACCCCATACGCCATCAGCAGCGCCAGCGGATAGCGCAGCGCCATGTGGGTCACGCCCAGCTGCAGCAGGATGAAGGAGAACAGCAACCCCGCCGCGCCGGTGAGGCCGACGATCAGACTCATCTGGATGCGCGGGAAGCTGTCGTGTTCGAGTCGCCGCCTGATGCGCAGGATGGCGTGGGAGCGGGTGAGGTGGAGGCGGCGGGGCATCGGCTTCTTGTTTGTTGGTTGGTTAGCGAGTTGCGGCAGAAGTCTTCGAGCCTACCGCTAAACGCTGTGTGAGGTCACGGAAACCGCGGTCGATCCCATTAGTCATGCCCCCGTTTGGATGCAGGCCTGCCCCAATGCTTTGTGTGCCAAGGCATCACCGCGGCATCAGCGCGAACACGCCCCAGCCCAGGTATTCACGCGTGTAAGCGGCGTAGCGCTCGGGTCCCGAGCTCAGTTGGGATCGAACCTCCTTTGCCAACTCGTCGTCGGGATTGGCTTCAAGCCATCGGCGCATGGTGAGCCATTTGGCCGCCTCGTATCTGTCCCAGCTGTCCTGGTCAGCCAGAACCATTTCAACGACGTCATAGCCAAGGCGGCCGAACGACGCCAGAAATTCTGGCAGCGTCAGAAAGTCGGAGATGGCGTTGGCAAGACACCCCTGGGCAACTTCTTCCGTCGGCGGCAACTGCCGCCAGTAGGGCTCGCCGATGAGGATGATCCCGCCCGTGCGCAGGCTCCGCGCCAGAAGCTCGACCGTGCCGGCGATGCCCCCGGCGATCCAGCTGGCACCGACGCAGGCGGCCACATCGACCTTCTCGTCGGAGACGTAGCCTGCAGCATCGCCGTGCATGAACGTGACGCGGTCGGCCACGCCAAGCGCCTCGGCACGGCGTTTCGCCTGCTCGGTGAACAGCTGGCTCAGGTCGATGCCGGTGCCGACCACGCCGTGATCGCGTGCCCAGGTGCACAGCATCTCCCCCGAACCGCTGCCGAGGTCGAGCACTCGCGCCCCCGATTCCAGACGCAGCGCCGCGCCGAGCGTGGTGAGCTTTTCGGGCGTGAACGGGTTGTGGATGCGGTGAGCGCTTTCGGTGATGTTGAATATTCGTGGGATGTCCACTGCAGATAGCCTCCTCAGCGTGATGATTCACCCGGCCGCATTACGTGTTGAATTGCAAGACCTTACCCTACAGTTTCTAATCGATCTCGTAGGCGAGCTTGTCAGAGAAGTGCTTGGTTTGGTCGTTCATGGCATGAACATGCTGGATTGCAAGACCTGATCCTATTGCTTCATGGGAGAGGGGCATGAGAAATATTCGAGCTGGCTCCCTTAATCTGAAACCTTTCCGAGATTCAAATGCTTCATTTCTTTCATGATAAGGTGGTTCAATATGCTTTTACCCCAGTTGAAGTACACCCATTCGTCGGGTTCGAGTCTAATAGCCCTTCCGTGTGCAAGCTTTGATCTGCGCTTATACAGCTCTTTGAAATTTTCGCGGATCGTTTGCCGTCCTTGAATGTCGTTCCCGAGCAGATATGCACATCGATCCGCCAATGTTGCTGAGATCGATTCGCTAGTAGTCTCATCTCCGAGGATGGCCTCTAGGCCAATGCATACCTGTAAGAATGCGATGGTGTCATTGTCTGTAGTGGATGCTTCATACGCCCACTCAATAGCGCTCCGAATCGGAACGGAGCTTGGGCCCTTGTGATTAAGCAGGAGAACAGCCTGATTCGACATTGATTGCAGATAAACGGCTACCGCGTCATGACCTAAGGACTCTGCCTTTTGGAAGGTCTTGTTTTCTGTGTTCAAACACAGCTTGTCAGTCTGACGACTTATGCCGATAGGGAGCAAGGCAGTCGCATGAACCTCATTTGCCCTTTCAGTATCGAATATGGTCGCAACAAGATTAGGAACGTAATGGCTTCTTCCACCAAGTCCGTAAAGAAGAATTGGTGAAATGGTTCGTTCTGAAAACGTTCCTCGAAGAAGTAGCAGGTGTGTTATTACCTTGAACTTTGACAATGCGTGACTGAACGCAATATCGTCGTTATCGCCCGATGTGAAGCCGACTTCGTCGACACACAAGTAGGACTTGTTTCGAGCAAGATACTTTCCAAGCCCAAGAAGTCCTCCTGCTGTACCCCCAGGAATATCTTCGTTTTCCCCGAATTTTCTGAGGGATATTCCTTCGCCGAGTTGAAGTTGGCCTTCGATAGATATTTCTACGTTGGGTAGCGGGAAGTAGAAGGTGTAGGCGCGGGGAACACTTAGGATAATCGAGACAATCTTTTCCGCGAGAGAGGCGATTGAATTTGCGCCGAGAAGATCCGGAAGACTTCCTTCCAGACCAGCATCCTCTGGGAAGCGCGTCGCTAGCGCTGAAGTGACCTCACTCAGGAATATCGAGTACACATTTGATGATGTGAGCCATTCCTTTCTTTGTTTGACTGCCTCATCGGCTAGCTTAGACACATATCCTGTATAGGAAGAAAACACAGGCCATCGCTCTTTAACCGTGCAGCCTTGAAGAGCGCTGAGTGTCTTGGCCTTCATGTTTTCTAATGCCTTTGGGTGGGTCATTTTGTGTACGTGGAACGTCGCATGGGTATTGATAGGGGATTTGTTTCCCCCCCGCTTGCCGGTGATCATAGGGCAGTATCGCCTTAGGGTCGAAAACGTAGCGTAGACAGGCACAATAAAGAAAGCGCGACAGATCTCTCAGTCGCGCTTGGAACAACAGATTAAGGTCATTCGTGTTTCGATCGTTCGACAACCTTACGATCAACACGAACGGCCTTTTGTCTTTCTTAGCTCGGCAACATCGCCAACAACCCATTCAGCCGCCGCACGAAGCTCGCCGGATCGTCGAGCTGGCCACCCTCGGCCAGCAGCGCCTGCTCGAACAGCAGGTTGGCCCAGTCCTTGAAACGGTCTTCGTCTGACTCGCTGTTGAGCCGCGTGACCAGGGCGTGGGTCGGGTTGATCTCCAGCGTGGGCTTCACCGTGGGCGCGGCCTGGCCGGCGGCCTTGAGCAGGCGTTCGAGGTTGGCGCTCATGTCGCCTTCGCCGGTGACGAGGCAGGCGGGCGAGTCGGTGAGGCGGTGGGTGACGCGGACGTCCTTGACGCGCTCGCCGAGCGTGG